>CP102272.1:4800000-6353279 GCA_025149125.1 [Clostridium] asparagiforme DSM 15981
GTACTAACTTCATGATGAATTCCTCCTTGCAATCAGTTCTGTTTTTTCTTTTTCAGGTTTGTGCAACCCCTTTGTTTACTCACATCATATGTTATAACACCAGTTATTAGCACTGTCAAGAGTTGAGTGCTAATTTTCTTAGATTTTTATTTTTTTTTTACATTTTCCTGCAATTCCCTTCCTTTTTTTCTGCTTTCGTATTACAATAATACTAATGCATTATCGTATAACAAAGACTGAATCACAGTGAAAGGGGTTTTCAATATGGCAAAGAAGGGATTCGGGAAATTGATCGCATTCGCAGCAGTCACAGGGGCTGTAGCGGCCAGCGTCTCCTACGCGCTTCGATACAAAACGTTCCACAGTGAACTGGAGAAGGACTTCCGTGAGTTTGAGGACGGAGAAGGGGAAAACGGCGAGGACGAAGAGGACCGCACCGTGGATCCGCGCCGCACCGACCGCAATTATATTTCCCTTCACGCCAGCAAGGATGAATTCAAGCTGGCGGCTAAGGACATGGCGGAAGCCACCAAAAACGTGCTGAAGGACGCCGGGGCCGTCATTTCCGACACTGCCCACGAGGCTGTCTCCGCAGCCGTGGATACCGCCCACATCGCGCTCACCGCAGTGAAGAACAAGCGCTCCGAATTTGAGGAGGCGATGGACGAGGAAGAAGATACCGAGCTGTTTGAGGACGAGGGCTTCTTAGACGACGATTACGTGGACGACGACGATCTGTTCGACTACTCCCGCACGGAGAGCGATGGAATTCCCGCCTGGAAGAAACCGCTTCCCGAGGAGACGCCCGCTCCCGCAGCCCCGGCAGTAGAACCCGCTCCCGCAGAAGAACCCGCAGAGCCGGACCAGACCGCCGGTGCTGAGAAGGTGACCATCGAGGAAGATACGATCTGATTTTTCCCCGAATATGGTATTCTATGCAAGGAAAATGCCGGTTCCTCGCGATACCCATGCCTTACCCGCGAAGAAACCGGCAGATTTCGGTCGCCGCCCGCAACGGGCGGACCGGACCGCTGAATCAACTTGTACAATCGTGACCCCCGTCTTTCATAAGGACGGGGGTTTTTGTTGGATAGAATAGACCCCAGCCGCTCATTCCTCAACATCCCACACCAGCAGGTTCACCCATCGGGGCTGCTTCATCTCCTCCTCCGTCAGGGCGTAGGCGTAGGCCGGATTGTCGTCGGCTTCCAGGTGGTAGACGCCCTCCTCCGGGCCTGGGATCCAGCGGTCGTCCGGCTGAGTCACGCCCTCCTTCACCTCCATGGTGTAGGTGGCCGTCACCCCGTCGGAGCCGGTGTTCCGGTAGGTAATGGTCCCCTCCATCTTGCCGCGCACAAACCGTCCCTCCCTGCGGATCTCCTCGGCTTCGCCCTGGGGCGGGCCCTGATAGTAGCGGTAGCCGGAAACCCCGGCTCCATCCATGCGCCCGTCCTTCCAGATTCCCTCCGAGTAATCATATCGGGGCTTTTCCAGCTCCACCGCCTGCAAGGCCGTACAGCGGCCTTCCGGCCCGTTTTCCCCGAAGCTTCCGTAGAAAACGCTGGCCGCGCCGGTCAGCACCATCCCCTCTCCGGCCAGATCCGTCCTGAATTCCGTCCCGTCATAGCGGTACCGCTCCTCCCCAAACGTCTCATAGTAAAGCCAGCTGAGTGTGTCGCCGTCCGCCAGCAGCTCTGAGGCAATCCGCTCCTTATTCCCGCTTTTCACCGCCGCAGCCAGCCGCTGCACTGCCGCCCGCTCCTGCTCGTTTAATTCCGGCGCCTCGGATTGGGAGGAGGAATCCATACCGCCGGACGCGCTTTGGCCCGCTCCCGCCAAGCCGCTCCCGTCCGCGCCGCCTGTTCCGTCCGCGCCCAAGCCGCCGGACGCCCCGGCCCCCGTGTTTCCGGCTGCCCCGGCTCCGCCTCCGGCGTCCGCCATCCTTCCATATCCCGTGTTCCCGGCACCGCCGTCCGCCGTTCCTCCGAAATTCTGGGCGGCAGCCCATATGCCGTAGCCCAGCAGCACGCCCGCTGCCGCGGCTATCATCTGTCTCTTCTGAATCATCTGTCCGTCCTCTCTGTCATTGCAACAATCCACCGCTTCCCACGGTCACGCTCCCCAGGCCTCCCGCAGAAGGCCGGTCCCCAGGCGGATGTCTGCCTCGGTCAGGCTGGCGTAACCCAGCAGCACCGTGGAGGGGCAGCATCCGTGCTCCGGGTGGATAAAACACCCGGACATCCCATATACCTTGACCCCCTGATCCGCAGCCCTGCGCACCAGCTCCTCCTCGTCCAGGCCGCCTCTGTGGGTCAGGAGCACGTGCAGCCCCGCGTACTCGCCGCGTATCTCAAACCGGTCCTCCAATTCCCGCAGACCGGCCAACAGCGCGTCGTGCTTTCCCTTGTAGACCGCCCGCATCCGGTTCAGATGGCGCTCATAATGGCCTTCCGTGATAAACTGGTACAGAATATTCTGGTCGATCCGCGACACCGTGGAGGCGTAAAATCCCGCCCGCTGCCGGTAAACCGCCACCATAGCGGGCGGCAACACCAGGAAACCAACGCGGATGGCAGGAGCGATGGATTTGGAGAAGGTGCCGATGTAGATCACCCGCCCGGCCGTGTCCATGCCCTGAAGCGCCGGTATGGGCTTTCCCTTGTAGCGGAACTCGCTGTCGTAATCATCCTCGATCAGATACCTGCTCTCCCCGCCGCAAGCCCAGGCCAAAAGCTCCTGGCGGCGGCGCACCGGCATCACGATGCCGGTGGGGTATTGGTGGGCAGGCATGACGTAGGCCACATCCGCGCCGCTCTTTTCCAGCTGGGCCACATCCATCCCATAGCGGTCCATCTCCACCGGAACCACAGGATAACCCATGCCGTTAAACACCCGGTAAGCCTGCTTGTAAGTGGGATTTTCCATGGCGATCTTGTGATTCATTCCCAGAATCTGGGATAACAGCAGCCACAGATACTCGCTCCCCGCGCCGATAATGATCTGCTCCGGCCTCACGTTGACCCCCCGGGCGGAGTGCAGGTAGCTGCCGATGGCCGCCCGCAGGGAATGCTCTCCCTGGGGATCTCCGCCCGCAAACATCTCCTTATTGTCGTCCACCAGCGTGTTTTTGCTGATCTTCCGCCAGGTATTGAAGGGAAAGCTGTCCAGATCGATGCCCCTGGGTGAGAAATCCACCCGGTACTGTTCGCGGCTCCCCGCAGGCTCCGGCACAAAACTCCCCGTCTCCTGACCCTTCACCTCCACCAGCTCCTCGATGACTGCCACAAAATAGCCTCTGCAGGGCACCGCCTCAATATACCCCTCGGACAAAAGCTGCTCATAGGCCATCTGGGTGGTGCTGCGGCTGACCTTCAAATTGTCCGCCAGCACCCGTGTGGAGGGCAGGCGGCTCCCGGCCGTCAGGCGGCCGCCCCGGATCTCATCCTTAATATACTGATAAATCTGCTCGTACAGCGGGCGCTTGTCCTGAGCGTAGAGCGGCACCATCAATTCCATTTTTTTCCTCCTCCCAACGAAAAAACCGGCGGCAGCTCTGCGCGTTGCGAGCGAAGCTTCCGCCGGGGTTCTCATTCAATGTGATGCCCCGCCGGCGCAGCCTGCGGGTTATTGCTGGTTTTTCTGGTTATTTGGGCAGCTTGAAGGAGCTCTTAAGAGATACGATCCGGTTGAACACGGGCTTCTCCGGCGTGCTGTCCTTGCAGTCCGCGCAGAAATAGCCGTTGCGCACGAACTGGAAGCTGTCGTAAGCCTGAGCCTTTGCCAGCTCCGGCTCCACATAGCACTCCTTTAATACGATCAGGGAGTTGGGATTCAAGTTGAGGGAACCGTCCTCGTTCAGCTTGCCTTTCTCCTCATCCACGATGTTCTCGTACAGACGGCACTCCACCTGCTTCGCGGTAGGCACCGCAACCCAGTGGATCGTGCCCTTCACCTTGCGGCCCTCGAAGCCGGAACCGCTCTTGGTCTCGGGATCATAGGTGCCGTGCACCACGGTCACATTGCCGTTTTCGTCCTTCTCGCAGCCCGTGCATTTCACGAAGTAAGCGCCCATGAGACGCACCTCGTTGCCCGGGAACATACGGAAATATTTCCTGGGCGGCTCCTCCATGAAGTCCTCCCGCTCGATGTAAACCTCGCGGCTAAAGGGCACCAAACGGCTGCCGAGCTCCGGATTCTCCAGGTTATTGGGGATCTCAAGCTCCTCCACCTGGCCCTCGGGATAGTTGTCGATCACCAGCTTCACCGGGTCCAACACAGCCATCATTCTGGCCTTTTTAAGCTTCAAATCCTCGCGGATACAGTATTCCAGCATGGCGTAGTCCACGGAGCTGTTGGCCTTGGAAACGCCCACCAGGTCCACGAACATGCGGATGGCCTCCGGCGTGTAACCCCTTCTGCGCAGGGCCGCGATGGAAACCAGGCGCGGATCGTCCCAGCCGTCCACGATCTTGTCCTCCACCAGCTTCTTGATGTAGCGTTTGCCCGTGACCACGTTGGTCAGGTACAGCTTGGCGAACTCGATCTGGCGGGGCGGATTCTCAAACCCGCACTCCTTCACCACCCAGTCGTACAGCGGTCTGTGATCCTCAAACTCCAGGGTGCAAATGGAGTGGGTAATATTTTCAATGGCATCCTCGATGGGATGGGCGAAATCGTACATGGGGTAGATGCACCACTTGTCCCCGGTATTGTGGTGGGACATGCGGGCCACGCGGTAGATCACCGGGTCGCGCATGTTGATGTTGGGGGAGGCCATGTCGATCTTGGCCCGCAGCACCTTTGCGCCGTCCTGGTATTTGCCCTCCTTCATCTCCTCGAAGAGCTGTAAATTCTCCTCGATGCTGCGGTTCCGGTAGGGGCTCTCCTTGCCGGGCGTGTTGTAGTCGCCGCGGTACTGTTTGATCTCGTCGGCGCTGAGGTCACAGACAAATGCCTTGCCCTTTTTGATCAGCAGCACCGCGCACTCGTACATCTGCTCAAAGTAGTTGGAGGCGAAGAACAGCCGGTCCTCAAAGTCGGCGCCAAGCCACTTCACATCCTCTATAATGGACTCCACGAACTCGGTTTTCTCCTTCGTGGGATTGGTATCGTCAAAACGCAGATTGAATTTCCCGCCGTACTTCTGGGCCAGGCCGTAGTTGAGCAAAATGGACTTGGCGTGTCCAATGTGCAAATAGCCGTTGGGCTCCGGTGGGAAACGGGTTTGGACGTGGTTGTATACTCCGCTCGCCAGGTCTTTGTCGATCTCCTGCTCAATGAAGTTTTTGGAAACCACTTCTTTCTCCTCAGTTTCCATTACGGTATCTTTCTCTGCCATAAACTGTTCCTCCGTTATCTGATTCCCTGCTCCGCTGTATTCCCGGCACGGACAGGCGTATACTCTGCTATCATAGCACATTTCTCCATTCCGGGAAAGGGGAGGCCGGGAAATTTTTTAAAATACTTCCCGGCCGCCGGTATTTTCATACACCAGTTTCTCATATTCGCCGCATGGCATCGGCTTGGCGCAGTAGTAGCCCTGGATGTAATCCACGTTCATGCGCTTGAGCAGATCGTACTGGTCCTTGGTCTCCACCCCCTCGGCCGTCACCTGGATATGAAGGGACTGGGCCAGGCCGATCACGCTGGAGAGAATTTTCTGAAGCTTGGGCCGCTCGGTGGAGTCGTCCACCAGCCCTTTGTCGATCTTCAGATTGTCGATGGGCATGCTGCGCAAAAGCTGAATGGAGGAGTATCCCGAGCCGAAATCATCCATCAGGATGGGCACGCCCTCCCGCCGGAAGCCCTGCAGCGTTTCCCCCAGCAGTTCTTCATTGTCGAACATCACCGTCTCCGTCAGCTCCAGCTCCACTAACCCAGGCGGCACGTGCCACCTGCGGATCAGGCCCAGGTAGCGCTCCACAAACCCCTTCTGGTACAGGTGGAGACGGGAAATATTCACAGAAACCGGCTGCACCGCGAAACCGCGGTCCAGCCACTGCCGGATCTGGCGGCACACCTGCTCGAAAATGTACTCATCCAGCCGGATGATCATGCTGTTGCTCTCGAACACCGGCACAAACAGCCCTGGCGGGATCATGCCCTCCGCAGGAGAGTTCCAGCGCACCAGAGCCTCCGCGCCGTAAAAGCGGCCGCCCTTCACGTCGTACTTGGGCTGGTAATAGACCTCGAACTGCCCCTGGCTCATCGCCTCCTCAAAATGGTTCTCCAGCTCCTTCCGGCGGACCATCCGTTCCCGGATCCCGGTGTCGTAAAAACCGCAGTTCTCAATGGCTCCCATATTTTCCCTGGAAAGCGCCGCCTTGGCCCAGTCCAGCATCTTATCGAGCACCTCCGCCTTGTCCTCGATCTGATAAATTCCGGCGGTCATCCGGACGTCGTAGGCCATCTCCTCCATCTGGCTCCGGTTCAGCTGTTCCATGCCGTGGATCATATTCTTTACGCGCCCCCGCAGCTCTTCCTTGTCCCGATAGGACAACAGGGCGGCGAAACGGTCCGCGTTTAACCGGGCGCAGGCCTCCTGCCTGCCGATGTGGGCGCTTAAATAGTCCGCAATCACCCTTAGAATCCGATCGCCCTCGGCAAAGCCGTGCAGGTCGTTGATGTACTGAAACATACGCACGTTAAAACAGACCAGCGCATAGGGCGTGTCCCGGGAACCGGACAGGATTTCCTGCACGTCGAGGCGGAATTTGGCAAATGAGGCATGGCCGGTGACCGCGTCCGTCAGCGCCGTATCTTCCACTTTTTCCCAATAACGTTTCTTAATCGTCCAGATCTGGTACGCCATCAGGGCCAGTATGCCCAGGCAGGCGGCCATCATGGTGTAGGCCAGGCTCAACATGCCGTTGACATTTTCCTCCACCACCCAGGAGGGGACGATGCTGAGCAGATACCACTGGTTCACCTCCAGGGGCTGGTAGTAGACGTAGCGCCGTCCGTCCTCCCGCTCGTATCGCAAAGATCCGCTTTTGTGGGCCGCAATCTCCTCCCGCAGCAGGTTCATCTGCTGCGCGTTGGAATCGGAGATGGCGCTAACCTCCTTATAAAAATTGTCCAGATTCCCCAGGCTGGCCGGATTGCGGGAGCTGCTGACACATTCCCCGTCCTCCTTGATAATGTAGCTGTACCCATTGCCGCCGAAGGTGGAGACAGAGAGACTGTCCTCGTAAAATTCCGTTGAATACGTCCCGAACAGCGCGTACGTGCCGCCGTCCCCGGCGGTGAAGGGCACGCCGTACACGGTCACCGGCTCTCCGTCGATCAGATCGGACACCCGGTCGGACACAAACGCTCTGCCGGCAAACGCCGTTTTAAAGCGCTCTCTCACCAGCGCGGACCTGGCGTTCACATCCGAGCCGTCGGTGGCGTAGCCGGTTCCGTCCTCCCGCACAATCCCCATACGCTTGAAGTTGTTGGCCCGATCCACCGCCGCCAGTTCCTCCACCAGCTCCCGGATATCCTCGGAATGGCCCTGGGCCAGTAGGATCGCCAGACTTTCCAGCATCATCTGGTTCTTCTCGACCTCCTGGCGGACCACCTTGGCGCTCTGATCGGATATCTCGGCCAGCGTGCTGACCATCTTCGCCTGGGACGTGCGGTAAAATAAAACCGCATACACGAGAACCAGAGCGACCATCACAAAGGCCGCGATGCCGATTCCCGAAAACATTTTCTTTGTCGACTGCTTCATAGATCGATTCCTCACTGTCCGGATCTGCTCATGACCGCTATTATATATCAAATGCCGCCGGACTGTAAACCCCCGATCCGGCCGCCCCATGTCCGCCAGGACCAAAAATCCGGTGGAAATTCATGGCAAATTTTGCTATACTGTTTCTAATTACGGCCTATATTCCGGGTATACCGGCGGCCGCACTGGATATTCCAGTCAAAAGCGGAAACAGAAAGCGGGAGTTATTATGAAAAAAGCAGCAAAATTTGCATTTGTCAAGAGCATCCCCATCATGCTGGGGTATGTGTTTCTGGGCATCGCCTTCGGGCTGGTGTTACAGAAGGCGGGCCTGGGGCCTCTGTGGGCCTTTCTCATCAGCGCCTGCGTCTACGCCGGTTCCATGCAGTTCGCTCTGGTGGGCATTCTCACCGGCGGACTGAGCTTCGTCACCACCGCGGTGATGACATTGTTTATCAACAGCCGCCACGCATTCTACGGCCTGACCTTTATCGAGCGTTTTAAAAAGATGAAAAAAGCCTACCCGTATATGGTATTCTCCCTGACCGATGAGACCTACTCCCTGCTGTGTTCCATGGCCAGGCCCCGGGACTTCACGGACCGGGAATGGGACATGGCCACGCTGTTCGTCTCCCTGTTCGACCAGTGCTACTGGGTGGCGGGCTCTGTCCTGGGCGCCATGGCCGGGCAGTTGATCGCCTTCGACTCCACGGGCATCGACTTCGCCATGACCGCGCTGTTCGTGGTCATCTGCGTGGATCAGTGGAAGCACGCGAAAACCCACCTGCCCGCCCTGACGGGATTTGCCTGCGGCATCGTCTTTCTGGCCCTGATCCGCTCGGCCAACTTCATTCTGCCGGCCCTGGCGGCCGTGGCGGGCGTGCTGCTCATCTCCCGCCGGATCATTGAACGGAAAATGGAGGATTCATCATTATGACGGAAAAATATGTACTCATCACTGTGATCATCTGCGCCCTCTGCACCCAGGCCACCCGGTGGCTCCCCTTCCTGCTCTTCGGCGGCAAAAAGGAGGTGCCACGGATCGTGCGCTATCTGGGCGCGGTGCTGCCCGCCGCCATCATGGCCGTGCTGGTGGTTTACTGCTTAAAGGGCGTCACGCCGCTCGCCTACCCCTACGGGCTGCCGGAGCTTATCAGCGTGGCCCTTGTGGTGATCCTGCACCTGTGGAAAGGGAACACCCTAGCCAGCATTGCGCTGGGGACGGTGTGCTATATGGTGTTGGTGCAGGGGGTGTTCTGAGATTCCTTAGAACGTTTCCGGGGTCATGTTCAGTTCCCGCCTGGCTTCCAGCCAGTCCTGGTCCAGTTTGATGTCCAGGCTGCGCCGGAGGCCTTTTATCATAATCTGGGTGTGCAGTACCTTTAAATGGCGCTCCTTTTCATCCAGGACGTTTCCTCCGAACAGAGCCGCCTCGCTCAGGGAGTCCGGCGGAGTAAAATAAAACCGCCGTTCCCGTTCGTCCCCGGAAAATACCAGATAAAACCGGGTCTCCTGTCCCGTCAGAACATAGCGGACCCGGCAGCGCGCCTCGTCGCTTTGGCTGAACAATTCTTCCGGGAAGGGTTCCTCCCCCAGAAAATGCAGCAGCACCCCTGTGTCCGTGGAGGCCAGAAAATTGGTGCGGATCTCCCGTAAGAAATCCCCCAGCTCCTCCAATGCCTGTCCCGCGCTGGGCTGCAGGTCAAAATCCCAGGCGAACTCCTCGCCCGTTTTCTCACCTCTGAGCACCATCTCGAATTTTTCGATGAAATCCTTCCTGCCGCCTCTGCCGCTCTCGGAGAGCTTGGCGGAGGATATGTATCGTTCCTCCAGCAGAAGAATCCGGTCCTTGATATCCGCGATGGCCAGATTGTTCCGGTAGGAAATGGTCCGGATTCCGTGGGTATAGGCCAGCTTTTCCGCCTCCGGGTTAAACCCGTTGGCTGCGAAAAACGCTCCAAGCTCCATCCTGCGCCCCCGCACCATAGAGTCCGTCAGGGAATCGTCCACAAAATAATTTTCCTGTATGTCTTTCAGAACGCCGATGAAGCTGCGGATCGAGTTCTTCTGCACCTCTTTCTGCAGAAATTTCGCCTCCCCCAGAAGCCGCACCGGATATAAAAAGGGGATAAAACCGTCGTAATCAAAAGGGCAGTCGATCTGGTGCCATCCGCCCCGGCCCTTCAGCTCCACAAAATTCGCCCGGTTCATGCGCACCTTGCCCGCATGTTCCGCCCCCGGCCGGACCAGTGAAAACCCGCTCTGCTCCAGAAGAATCCGCAGCACCGTCTCAAACAGGCTGCCGCGGACCATCCCCCGCTTTGTATTGTTCTCTCCACGCATCGGTTTACCTCCCCGTCTTGTCTGTCAGTGTATAAACAAATTTTAACATTTTTGTTGGGAAATAACAAGGAATCCCGGAAGTTTCGCCGTGCCAGCTTATGTCCGGCAGCCAAAAAAGCGCCTTTTGCAGCGTTAGCCGCTCAAAGGCGCTTTCCTTGAATGCAATGGGCCGCTGGCGCAGCCTGCGGGCGATTGTTTTCTTCCTCTTTATTGTTTTACGGCATAACCGGCTTTTTCCCCGGCTCCACCGGACAGACGTAAACGCCGCCCGTCCGCTGCTTCAGCTCTTCCCTGGCCTGTTCCACCACGTCCGGCTGCGAAAAGGCCATCACAGTGGCCAGAGCCATCGTCTTGGCGGCGCACACAACCGCCTTGTGGGTGATGGAGGAGGCCACCTGGGAGGTCACCTGCCAGGAATGTCCCGGAGTCCCGTTGGCGTAGCAGGTCACCCAAAGCTGGCCGGTGGGCGTCACGTAGCTCACATCCCCCACGTCGGTGGAGCCCGGCATATATTTGTCGATTCGGAAATAGGGTCCGATTTCCTTTACCAGGGGCGTGTCCCGGAACTTCTCCCCGTCCGGGTACGACAGGTTGATCCGCATCATTCCGGCGGCCTTCTCATTTTCAGAATACTGATCCCAGAAGGCCCTTGCCAGCGCCTCGTCCTGCGCGTCAAACTGCGGCGGCCCCGCCAGATTGAAGGCCTCCACAAACAAGCGGCTGATCGCGTCGTTGGCGATGAAGTCGCTCATTCCCGCTGTCACATTGATGTCGCACTCCGTGCCGGTCATCAGCGCCGCGCCTCTGGCCACATCCTTCACCCGCTCCAATACCTGGACGGCCAGAGCCATTTTGGGCGCGCGGATGTAATACTTCAGGCAGGCGTTGGCGTGGACCACGTTGGGGGCCTTCTCGCCTGCATTCTGGTAGGCATAGTGCATGCGCACCTCCGTGGGCACATGCTCCCGCAGATAGTTCACGCCCACATTCATCAGCTCGCAGGCGTCCAGGGCGCTGCGCCCCAGATGGGGAGCCGCCGCCGCGTGGGCGCTCCGCCCGCGGAAGGTAAAATATACGCAGATATTGGCGTTGGAGCTGTAGCCCTGGACCGAATTGCAGTTTCCCGGATGCCAGGTAAAACAGGCATCCACATCCTTGAAATAGCCGTCCCGGGCCAGAAACATTTTCGACCATCCGGCTTCCTCACCGGGGCAGCCAAACACCTTCACCGTGCCTGCGCCGGGATGTTCCTTTAAGTAATCCTTCACCGCCACGGCGGCGGCAACTACGCCGGCCCCCAGCGCATTGTGCCCGCAGCCGTGCCCGGGTTCTCCCTCCGCCAATGGTTTGTAGGAAGTGCAGGCGGCTTCCTGGCTCAGACCCGGCAGGGCGTCGTACTCCGCCAGCAGCCCGATCACCGGCCGGCCGCTGCCGTACGTCCCGACAAACGCCGTCTCAATGCCGTCGATCCCGCGCTCCACCTGAAATCCTTCCCGCTCCAGGGCCTGAATCAGCAGCCCGGCGGACCGGTGCTCCGCCAGCCCCAGCTCCGGCACGGCCCAGATTGCATCGCTGAGCGTTATGAACTGTTCTTTCTTTTCCTCCACCAGCTCCAGTATCCGCCTGGTATTTATTGTCTCACTCATCCTCTATCTCCTATCTTCTTTCAGCCAGCCCATTTTGTACATGATCCTGGCCAGACCAATGGTTCCAAACACGCAGATCAACATCGGCGCATATCCGCCGCCAAAGGGCAGAATTCCAAATATTCCCCGGGTCTGGGCCAGACGCACCGCAGCTGCAAGCGCGACGGCAGCCGCCCCCAGCCTGGGATGATTCATCAGCTGCTGGGCTAAAAGCGCTCCGAACAGAGCCGGAAGCAGCATGGGCAGCGCGGCCACCACCGGGTCCGGCAGCGCGCCCAGAATCCATTTTCCCATAAAAATCATGACCGTCATCACCAGAATGCTGATGAACATGGAGGTCGCCACGCCGATGCTGGACATGATTCCTCCCTCCGGCGTTCCCTGTTCCACCCCGGCCCCATCCTGGGCCATCAGGGCCGCCGGCACCCGAATCTGCTTGGAATTGCCCGAGATGCAGATTAGGTATAACCCGGGAGTTCCGAGAATCGGGAAAACGGAAAGGGGTTCCGACAGATACACCGCAAAACTGGCGGAGAGAATGGCAATGATCCCGTTAACCGTGGCATCAAGGGGCATTTTCGCCCCATAAACCACCAGCAGTGCGATGGTGGGAAGATAAATCAGCGGCAGCAGGACCCAGCACACGGTCTTGCCCCATTTCACGATATACGGCATATAGCTGTGATTGTAGACGTCGGATCGATCCATAACCAAACACCTCCCTCTCTAGTGAACCGCCATGCTGGCGATCATGCCCGCAATCATGGCAATGGACAAGGCCCAATCCTTCAGCCAGCGCTTCTTCCACCGCCTGGCTGCCAGCTGGATGAGAATCATCAGAGCGCCTGCGCTCACCGCGGCCACCGTCCCCGGCCCAAAGGGCGTGGCCCGCTCCAGCACCAGGTTGCTGTAGCAGCCCAGCACGCAGCAGGCTCCCACAATGGGAATCATAGCCTTGCTTCCCCCGGCCATAACCTGGTTTACCTTGTCCATCTTGTCGCTGAACAGCGCGCCGAAGAGAATCCAGCCCAGACAGCCCGTGGTCATCACCACGGTGGCCACGCAGAGATAATCCACGCTCATCTGGGAGGTGCCGATTTTGATGTGCATGGCGTCCGCCGCAAAGCTGGCTCCCATGATCTCATACCCCACTCCGCCGATCACATTGACCCTCAGCCAGGCAATGGGGCTGCCCGTGATCACCATCAGGGAAAGCATGGAGGAGAGCATCACCAGGCAGGGGCCGACGGAGGCGATGGAAGCTCCCCGGATTCCCTTGCGTATCTGTTCCCTGGTCAGCCCCATCCTGGCCCCGTCCTTCAAACTCCTCCTCAGGAATATTCCCGCCGCCGCGCAGACCCACAGCACTCCCGGCGCGCAGGCCAGCCACAGGACGATCCCGTTGGCAATCTTACCGTACTCTTGCGTCACTTCCCATTTCCCCCTTTTTTACACCGTTTCCATTTTATATTTCCTCAAAATCAAGTTCCGATTCCCGGATCACGGCTTCCGCCTTCTCCTTGCCGAACAGGGCGCAGTATTCCTCCAGGGCCTGGCACACGATCCGGTCCGATCCCTCCTGCCCAAGCTCCAGCGCATATCCCTGCCCCATGGCGGAAACCGTGTGGCCGCAGTGGTACAGGAAATCCTTCACCGCAACCTGGCGTTTGGATTGTTTTAAGGCCCCGTCCGCCCTCAGCGCCTCCTCGTTTTCATAACACAGCCCCGGCCACTCAAAATCGCAGCCCGGCCCTCCCAGGGACTGGGCGCTGTGAATGATCAGCTCGTTCCCGGGATTGAATGCCTTCACCATGGTCTTGTCCACGTAGGTGCAATAGATTTCTCCATATTTTTCCAAATGATGTTGTTTCCAGGTTTCATTCCACACGCAGTAGGTGCCGTTCATCCGGTAATTCGGCGACAACTGAAGCGTTTCCACCTTCATCCGCTTCTGCTCGTCCGCCCACTCCGTATAAATCCGGTATACGGCAGGCGTCAGGGGATATCCGTCCCTGGACGCCCGCTTTGCCATTCTCCGGCCGCGCTCACAAGCGTAAAGAACCGTGGCCCTGGCGCTGGCTTTCATCCCACGCTCCCCGTACAGCTGATCCGCGGCCTTGGCTAACAAACCGTAGACGACCGCGTGATCGTCAATGTAAAACTGTTTCGCAATGGCTTCCCGTTTGATCATATACTGCTCCTCCTTTTCCCTTTTTACCGGCGCATGATGCCCAGCAGAATATTCATCAGCGGAATCGACAGCACCGCCACGCCGATGGTACTGGCGATCAAAAGCGAATGCCTGCGCTTGTCCGTGCCGCTGACCACCACCACTCTCACGTACTGGCTGACCAGCCCGCCCATCAGCACCAGGGCCGGGAACATAACCGTCACCTGGACGTCCGTCAGTACCCCCTGGGTGTACAGGGCCACCGCGGTGGCCACGCCGCCCGGCTTGCTCATCAGCGCCGCCACCAGCGCGGTGATCGCCACTCCCGGCAGGGAGAACAGTCCCATCACCGGCGAGAATACCCGCTCCAACAGAATCATGGCCCCGGACGCCTTCAACATATACATCAGGGCATAAGCCAGAACCAGGGCGGTCAGCATGGAGCGGATTCCCATATTCCACCCTTTAAAGGCCCCTTCCATAAAGATTTCCACAAACGATTTTTTTGCCGTATTCTCTGCTTCCATTATCCATTCCTCCTTGTTTGCCTCCACATCGGTTACGCAGCGCGTTCGTCCCGGTTCTCCCCGTCCGACGAGGGCCTGCGCTTCACCGCCAGACGGACCAGATTGCCGTTGACAAATTTCATGAGCAGCAGAATCCCCATGATGAACATGGGAGAGACCACCAGCATGGGCGCCATGGCCAGCAGCGTCACCGTCGCCACGATCATGCCGGAAGCGGCGAACTGGAAGCCCACGAAAATAGTCCGTTCGTCCTGGGTCAGATATCCCCGGTCGTAGAGGTCCGCCGTCATCACCGCCCCGCCGTCGGAGCTGTTCAGGGACGATACCAGCGTCAGACCCGCTGCCCCCGGTATACCCAAAAGCGGTTTCAGAATGGGTGTAAACAATACCTTGGCCGCCAGAAGCGCCCGGTACTTAGTGGCCAGCTCCACAATCCCCATAGCCAGCATCAGAAGGGGCAGCTGGGCGAACGCGACCATGAAGCCGTCCTTGGCTCCCACGCCTCCCACTCCCTGAAAGTTTCCTTCCGCTCCCTTCACCACGCCGAAAGCCCCCATCATATTGTTGAAATCCAGGGCTTTCAGCACAGGCACATCCTTCAGTGCCCCTGAAAATACCATGATAAACAGAATCAGGGCCACAAAGCCGCTGATTCCTGGCCGCTGCGTGCCTGTTCCCCCGGGCCGGGCCGTTTGTTTCCTCGTATTCACGTTTCTTCATTCCTCCTTTGATTTTGCCGTCTCACCGGCGTTTCTGGAAGAATCATACTGCATGCTCCGGACAAAAGCTGTAAAGTTTTTCACATTTCCGCTGAATTTCAAAAATCCCCGCCGGATTTTTGCCCGGAGGGGATTTAAACATATGTCAGAGCTGTTCCAGCCGCCGCCTTAGCGCGGAGGGGTAAAAATAGATATCTCTGCCGTCGATCTCAAGGAGCTTCTCATTCTGCAGCTCGTTGAGCACCTGTCCCACCCGCTCCCGGGTGGAGCCCACAATACTGGCAATCTCCTGGCGGGAAAATACGATGTTCACCGGAATTTCGTACTCCTTCGCCTCATCCTCGCTGGCCGCCTCCAGAAGCAGGCGAAGAATGCGCCCCTCAATGGTCTGGGCCACCTGATGGATCATCTGGGCAAAGGCTGTTTTCATTTTTCGCGTCTGCATCTGAATCAGAGCCATCAGCATCTCGCTGTCCCACTGGTAAACCGTCTCCTTGGGCGCTACCGCCACAATCGCGGAGGTGCGGCAGCGCATCGTGTGATGTTCCATGTAGTCGTTTAAACCGGTCAGGCCAACCAGGACTCCCCGCTGGCAGATGGAGGTGATCTTCTGCCTTCCGCTCTCATTTTCGAAGTAGGATTCCACCGATCCCTTCAGCACCAGGTACAAATGATCCACCGGCTCTCCCTGCCGGATCAGAATATCCCCCTTTTTCAGGAAGCGGATTTCCGCCGTCTGCAGAAATTTCTCAATAAATTTCTCGTGACCCAGAAGCCAGTCCGCCGTCATGTAAGTAAACTGCCCGTCATCCATCGTTTCTCACCTCCTGTCCGCCCAAACGGAGCATTTCCAGCTGAGTCCGGGAGAGCAAAGACCGGGCCGCCAGACGGCCGATCAGGTTGGACGCCTGCACCCTGGAGAGTCCCGCCATATCGGCCAGGAGCTGATGGCTCACCCGTTTGAGCCCATATTCGCCGGAGAGGGCTCCCGACGCTTCCAAATCCTCCAGTATTTTCAATAGATGTTCCTCCGTAGACAGAAACACCTGTTCCCGCAGCTGCCGGTACACGCCCTGCATCTTGTAGGTCTGGCACATTGCCACCGGCAGCAGCATCTCCGGCGGCCAGGCCCGGACCGCCTGCCGGTGGACTCTGGCGGTTCTTACCCTGGTAAGGCAGCGCAGATTCACCATGCAGACCTCCTCGTCCAGGCATGAAACACCCAGCAGGCTCATTCCGGTGTACAGCATATTGATCTTCTTCCTGCCGTCCTCCAGTATCACGCTGTTTTCCACCACGCCGTCCAACAGCAGATACAGGCAGGCCGCAGGATCTCCCTGGCGGCACAAATAGGTTCCCGCCGGCTGCTCTCTTACCACCGCTTCGTCAAGGAAGCGCTGCGCAAATTTTTCCTGTCCTTCAAGTGTGCCATTGCAGACATAACTCCACCGTTCTTCCATCATTTATCCCCCGCCTGTCAGTCCGTTTCCCGGTCATTCTCCTCTGTTTTACAGGATTTTCGTCATCTTTCATCATACCTGGGGACCGGACTTTTTTCAACTGTTTCTTAATCCCCCCTGGCTGAACCGGACGCCGTTCCTGCGGATTTAAAAAATATTTTAAAAATGCTGTTGACAAATCTGATTCTCCATGATAATATATACAAGGTTCGCGAGAGCGACCAAATGAAACAAGCTGCTGTGGCTCAGTCGGTAGAGCGTCGCATTGGTAGTGCGGAGGTCACGGGTCCGATTCCCGTCAGCAGCTTTTAAAAAACCCTTGATTGTTCAAGGGTTTTTTTGTGTCTGTCACCGTCTATGTTCTCTTTTTCCACTCCCAGCAGCGAAACCACAGATCCATCTGAATCTGATTTCCAACCCGTTTGACGCAAAGCAGATTGGCCATGGCCATCAGCTTCAACAGCGCGTCGGACTCGTCGCACGCGATCAGCCCGTCCTTTGCCAGGATTCGGATGGAGGCGGAACCCCCTGTTTCCCTGACGCCGGTTTTGGCTTCGCCCGCAAGCTCACGCCGCAGCCGCCGGTACAGGCTTATCACCGCACGCCTGCGCTCCGGGACGGAAATCCGGTCGTTTGCCCGGGCAAATTCCTCCATTTTCCTCATCAGACTTTGAAAACCTTCTTTTGACATAAAACCCTCACCTCTCTATTTAATAACTCACTATATTGTAACTTACTATACAGTGAATTACTAGATATTTTTTTCTTGGATATAATTTTATCAGAGAGGCGGTGCGCAAATGGGATACTTACACTTGAATATAGAAAAACAGCTGGTGGAAAAGGATATCAGCAAGAATGCTCTATGCGACTTCCTGGATATCCCAAGAGCCAACTTCAACCGCTATTGCCGGGATGAATTTCAGAGAATCGACGCCAATCTGATCTGCAAATTGTGCGCGTTTTTCGGATGCACGGCCGGGGATTTGATTGAATTCGTGGAGGAAGAGTCCGACAAGGCGCTCTACTATAAGAATCTTAAAAAGTTCAAAACGTGATTGCTTCGGGGATTGGCGGCGGCCAATCCCCTTTTTTGAACGCAACGGGCCGCCCGCGCAGCCTGGGGCGATTGTTCATGCAGCGTGCCGCCGGCGCGGCCTGCGGGCAAAACTTGTTTTCTCCCCCGCGACTTTCCCGCCGCCCCCTGTCATATACTGTACAAACGCTCAATTAAAAGGAATTCAAATGTCCGATCTGTTAAACGATTATGAGAACAACGGCTTTTTCCATGAGACGCCGGCGGCCTATCTGGATGATACCGGCGCCATGCCGGGGATGGCCGTTCCCTATTCCGGAACCGGCCTGACGCGCCTGTTAAACGCCGCATCCACCCCGTTTCCCGTCAATCTTGCCCTGGACCGCGTCCCTCGGGTCGCGGGTTCCATTTTCTCCAGCCTGACCGACTATGACGCGGTGTCTGCGGGTTCCCACCGCGTCAGGCTGACCCAGGAGTCTCCCTCCAACGCCCTGCTGTTGGAAAAAGAGCTCATTTTCCCACCGGACGCACACTCCACCGCAGTGCTGGTGGACTCCGCAGGCCAGGGCGTGGATCTTTTGCAGTTTATCGACCAGTCCTGCGCGCCGGAAACCCGGGATCAGGCCTGCCTGCGCACCGTGAACGTCAGTATGGAGGACTCCTCCTTTGCACTCCACACCGCCGACGGAATCCCCCTGCACCAGCAGATCCCCTTCGGCGCGGCCACCCCCTACCGCACGCTGCCGCCCGGCCCCTACAGCTTCTATGTGACCGAGGACTCCGGTTATCAGTGGCTCTCCGGCCCCATCGCCGCCACCTCCCTCACGGTGCAGCCGGGCCAGAGCTACACCCTGTATCTGCTGGGTAACACCTGGTCCCCCTACGGATTCCGCATCATACCGGTAAAGGATGCGTAAATCACCGCTGCGCTTGTTCCGCCGCCTCCCGTTCCACCGCGCTCCTTTCCGCTGCAGCGCCCCTTTCCATAGAAAAAAGAGCTCCTGCCCGGAGCTCTTCTCTGCTAAAAAATTCCCTCGAAGCTTTCCCGCAGCGTATCGCAGGATTTGCTCATTTTTTCCATTTCCCCGTCGGTCAGAGACAGGGGCAGTACCTTCTGGATGCCGTTCTGGTTGATGATGCAGGGCGCGCCCACAAAAACATCCCGCTGGCCGAAATCGCCGCGCATCATGGCCGAAACGGTGAGCACGCTGTGCTCGTCTCCCAGAATCGCCTTGGTGATCCGGGTTAAGGCCATACCGATGCCGTAGTAGGTGGCGTTCTTGGCCTCTATGATCTTGTAGGCCGCGGTGCGCACCTCCTCCTCAATCTGGTCCAGGCGTTCCCGGCAGACCGCGTCGTTCTCGCCGCACAGCTCCAGTATGGGCTTGGTGGCCAACAGCGCCTGGCTCCAGGGCACAAACTCGGAGTCGCCGTGCTCGCCCATGACGTAGGCGTGTACGTTTCTGGGATCCACCTTCAGGTATTCGCCCAGGAGATAACGCAGGCGCGCCGTGTCCAGAGCAGTGCCGCTTCCCAGCACCCGCCTTGGGTTGAACCCGGACAGCACGCAGGTGATCCGGGTCATGATGTCCACCGGGTTGGTTGCCACCAGGAATATCCCGTTAAAGCCCGAGGAGGTCACCGGATCGATGATGGAGCGGAACACCTGGGCGTTGCGCTTCAACAGGTCCAGACGGGTTTCCCCCGGCTTCTGGGCCACCCCGGCGCAGATCACCACGATGTCCGCATCCGCGCAGTCGCTGTACTCCCCCGCGTAGATCGTCATGCTGGCGTTGGCGAAGGCCAGGCCGTGGTTCAAGTCCATGGCTTCCCCGATCGCCCGGGTCTTGTTCACGTCGATCAGCACCAGCTCGTCGCAGACCGACTGGTTCAACAGGCTGTAGGCGTAGCTCATCCCTACCATCCCGGTGCCAACGATTACCACTTTCCGCTTATCTACTCTCATTCTTCCACTCACTTTCCCAGGAAGCGGTTCTGATCCCGGGCCGTTTACCCGCATTTCCGCTCCCCGATGCTTACAGTGTTCAGGTTGCTCCGTTTTTCCTCATTATATGCAGCTCCGGCGCGCCGATTCATAAGTTTTAGCGTCTAACGTCTAACGGTCCAGCTTTTTCGCCATCAGCTCGCTATTGCTGCTGTAGGCGATGGCGTTTTCGCGGGAGATGGCTCCCTTTCGGTACAAACTGATGATGCTGTTGTCCATGGAAATCATCCCCTCGCCCTGGGAGGTGGCGATCACGCCGTCGATCTGGTGAATTTTGGATTCCCGGATCATGTTGCGGATGGCGTTGTTCAAAAACATCACCTCAAACGCAGGCTGCACGCCGCCGTCCACGGTGGGAATCAACTGCTGGGAGATCACCGCGTCCAGCACCATGGAGAGCTGGGTGCGGATCTGCTGCTGCTGGCCGGGCGGAAATGCGTCGATCACGCGATCGATGGTGTTGGCCGCGCCGATGGTATGCAGGGTGGACAGGATCAGATGCCCCGTCTCCGCCGCCGTCATGGCCGTGCTGATAGTCTCATGGTCCCGCATCTCCCCCAGAAGAATCACGTCCGGCGCCTGGCGCAGGGAGGCGCGCAGGCCGGTCAGATAGCTGTCCGTGTCCGTGACGATCTCACGCTGGGTCACAACGCTCATTTTATGGCGGTGAAGATACTCGATGGGGTCCTCCAGGGTGATCACGTGGGCGTTTCTCGTCCGGTTGATTTCATCGATGATGCAGGCCAGGGTGGTGCTCTTTCCGCTTCCCGCCGGCCCGGTCACCAGCACCATTCCCTTGGTCATCTTGGCCACATCGATGATCATCTTCGGCAGGTGCAGAACTTCCGGGTCCGGAAGCTCAAAGCGCACCACCCGGATGATCCCGGCCAGAGATCCCCTCTGGCGAAAAATGTTGGCGCGAAACCGCGAAACGCCGGGAATGGCAAAGGAGAAATCGTCGTCCCCATGCTCCCGCACCTTAGCCATATCGCGGTTCTTCGCCAGCTCGTAAATCTGCGTGATCATGCGATCCATCTCCTCAGGCATGATCTTCTCCTGGCCCTGGTAAATGATCCGGCCGCCGATTTTATAGGAAAACGGCATGCCCGGTACCAGAAAGATGTCCGCCGCATCCTGCTCCACCGCCGTTGTCAGCAATTCCTTTACATTCATGGTTCTAGTTTGCTCCTTTTATAACAATTTTTGCATATCCCCGCGCCGCTAAATGAGCCGCGCTCTGCTCCAGGAGGCGCGATGAAATCTTCCAAAACGTATCAAGCGCCGGAACTCCCGTCCCACACCGGCATCGAATTGTCGATCTCATACTGGCCGCTGTCGTACACGTACCAGGAATGAATCTGATAGCGCATACCCTCGCCGCAGACCAGCGTCAGCTCGATGCGCAGGGACTGTCCCCGCTCCATGGGAATGTCCGTGACCACCATTCCCTCGTCCTGATGGTAGATCTCTCCCAGACGCGCCTTGACGGCATCGCTGGCTGAGGACGAGTCGTCGAAATGTCCCATCTCCTCCTGCAGCACCGCGTCCACCTGGCGCACCCACTCCTGCCCCTTGCTGTCCGCCTCATAGTAGGCGCTCACCGCCTCCGCCTGGCGCTCCGCCAGACTTAAGTCGCCTTTGGCGCTGCTCAGGGAGAGCAGCCCGAAGGTGGCCAGGCACAGCACGATGAAGATCAGCACCAGGGAAGCCGCTCCGATATTCACTTTTCCTCCGCCCGATTCCCTCGCCATCTGTCAAATCCCGCCTTTTCTCTGTTATGGTTTGATATACTGATCCGCGTTCAGCGCGTACAGCACCGTTCCCTTGTCCCGCGCCCCATAGCGCATGACCACGATCTGCGTCATCTGCATGTGGTCCACCGTGCCGCAGAGCACCTGTGCGGCGTAGGCGGTCTCTTTTCCGGCCGCCGCCAACGCCCCGGCGTCCGGGTAGCGGTTCCAGTCCTCATCCCACACCGGCGCATAGCTGTGAAAATCCTCAGCCTGGGAAATCAGCTCCCGGCGCGCTCTCTGCTCATCGTTTTCCCACTGGGCCAGAAATCCGCTGAAATCCCGGTCCGGCATGGGAAGGCCGTCTCCCAGTGTTTCCACCTTGCCCGCCTTAATCTCCTCGGCCAGAGTCTCCGCCGCCAGCACCGCCTGGTTGATATCCCTGGCCCTGCGGCTGGTGGAATCCGCCTTGACAAACACGGTCACGCACAGCGCCGCGCATATGATAAAAAATCCGCTCACCAGGATCATTTCCATCAGAAACGGCCCGGAGCCGGATCCACGCCTACCACTCATTTTCCCAGATACCTCCGCTTCTCAAATACAGCCTCAGGCTGCCGCCGCCCTCGCCCAGAGTGCGGATGGTCAGCAGACGGTCCGAGAGGGACACGTCAAGCCCCGAGCACTCCAGAATATCCAGACCGTCCTTCAACCCCAGGCCGCTCTCCGGGTTGGAGAACAGTTCTTTCACCGAACCGTCCTGATAGTAGATCCAGGTCTCATAGCGGGTATCGTTCAGGTCCTGTCCCAGGACCAGCACCGGCACGCCGTCTATTTCCCGCACTTCCACCATGCCCTCCCGGTCGCCCTGGCGCACCTTGTTCGCGATGTAACTGAGGGCCGTGGTTCCGGTGAAATTCCGGTTGCTGCGCACCGTGATATTCTCGTACACCCGACTGCCGATGA
Organism: [Clostridium] asparagiforme DSM 15981; assembly: GCA_025149125.1. Lineage (GTDB taxonomy): Bacteria > Bacillota > Clostridia > Lachnospirales > Lachnospiraceae > Enterocloster > Enterocloster asparagiformis. The sequence continues at coordinate 4,822,317 of CP102272.1, forward strand.
GCACGGTAAAAAGGGCGCACAGAACGAACACCAGGAACAGCAGGCCGGTGAAAAGCGCGTTCATTTTATTGCTTCTTCTCGCCGCCGTCCGGTTCATCTGCGCGCCTCCTCTTCCTCAATGGGATTGATGACGATCTCCGGCATCACATTGGATGCGAAGCCGTTGTAAAATACATTGTAGCGGTCCCGGTCAATGCGGACCCCGTAATTCTCCTCCAGATATTCCACGCTGGGCGGATAGCGCCCCTCGATGGCGTAACACTGGACCGAAGCCCTGGTCACCGCCCGGCGCAGGGATTCCTCCCCCTTTTGCCCGGCCTTCCCCGCAAAGGAGAGCGCGCCGGCCGCAAACACGCCCACAAGGAGCAGAAGGGCTGCTGCGGATAGCAGGTAGCCCTTCGTCTGGCTTTTTCTTCGTCTGCTTCTTCTGTCAACTCTCATCTATAACGTCCTCATCCGATCGCGGCCAGCACGCCCACCAGGGGCAGCATAACCGACAGGAGCACCAAGCCCACGGAGACGGCCAGCACCGCCACGATGGTGGGCTCAAACCGGGCCAGCATGTTGTCCATGGACTGGTCCGCCGCCTGCTCGAAATCCTCGGAAATCTCTTCCATCACCGCGTCCAGGCGGCCGCTGCGGCTTCCCACCTTGATCATCTGCACGTAGAAGCCCGAAAACAGCCCGGTCTCCTTCATTGCCTGGTAATAGCTGGCTCCGGTCTCCAGAGTCCGGCCGCATTTCTCGATCTGCGCGGCCACTTTGCCGTTGTCCACCAGCTCGCCCGCCAGCTCCAGACCCTTCTCAAACTCCATGCCGCTCTTCAGCGTGAGCGCCAGCACGGAGGTGAAACGGCGGTTTGCAATGGCCAAGGCGATGCGGCTGTGACATTTTACATAATTTACCATCTTGTCCACAAGGGTAATCCTGTGGCCGAACCGGGATGCAGCCCAGATGCCGAACACGGCCAGAGCGATCACCGCGGCTGCGATCAGAGCGGCACCGCTGAACAGGCCGCCCAGCCGGATGGCTGATCTGGCCGCCGGGGACATTTTCGCGCCCAGCTGCTCGTACACCTGGTCAAAGACCGGCATCACCTTCGAGAACAGCACGAACAGCACCACCAGCAGCATGACCACCATCATGATGGGGTAGGTCAGCGCGTTCTTGACATTGACCAGCAGCCGGTACTCCTTCTCATAGTAGTCTGAAAGGGATTTCATCATCTGGTCCAGAGTGCCGGACTGCTGGCCCAGCTTGGCCATGCGCACCACATAGAGGGGAAATGTACCCGCGTCCTCCAGCACTTTGAAGAACGGGTCTCCCAGCTCCGCGCCCTCGGCCATGTAGAGTAATAGCTGCTTTTCGTCCTCGCAGCCCGCGTCCTCGGCCATGATGGCCAGGCCCTCATCCAGAGGCACGGCCGCCTCCAGCAGAAGGCCAATCTGCAGGCAGAAGGCCGACAACTCCTGATAGGAATATTGGTAAGGTTTTTCTGGCTTTTTCATACTCGCCCCGATGTCCTCCTAATCGTCAATAACTGTACTTGCCCTGATAGTTGGAGCCGTTGCCGATATACTTCATGATCTCCTCGCTCTGGTTCCCGCTGGATGCAAAGGTGGGATCCATGAGCTTCCAGTCGTGGCCGTCGAAATAGATCACATTGTCCACCCAGCCCTGACCGTCCAGATACACGTTGATCCAGGCGTGGTACAGGTTCCCGGTGTAGCCAACCACCAGCTTGGTGGGAATGTCCTGGGAGCGCAGCATGGCCGTCATCAGGGCCGCATAGTCAAAACAGATTCCCTTTTTCTGGGCCAGCACCACGTCCACATTGGGCAGGTAGCCGGACTGGACGGAGGCCGCCTTGGCCGTGTCGTAGGTGATGTTGGTGATCACGTAGTTGTAGATGTCCGCAACCACGGCCACCTGGTCGGCTGATCCGGCGCAGACCGCCGCTCCTGTTTGAACCGCGGCGCTGGCCGCGTTGAAATTCACATACTGGTTGGGGTACAGGAACGGCCCAAACTCGTTGGTGATGTTGGCGCTTACATCCTGGCTGAAGGCCTGGGAATACTGGTTGCCCGAGACATTTTCAAAGACCTTCACCTGATAAGAACCGCTGCCTTCGGACAGAGGAAACACCTCGTACACGCCGCTGTTGTTTAAATCATATGTATAGGTGGTGGACCCGCTCTTGGTGATCTGCACCTTGATCTTGGGGTTGCTGCCCAGGTATTTGAGCATAATATAGCCCTCGCCCATGTTGGAGGCGTCTAACAGCGCCAGGTTGTTCTCATAGGTCACGGTACCGGAGGCGATGGGCGTGCGCACATAGCTGCCCGCCGGCTTGCTGTAAAGCGGAACCGCCTGGTCCTCGATGACGACGGGCTGGGCGGCATCGGCCAGGGACTGGGGATCGGGCTGGGCGGCGGATGTCTCCGCGGGAGCGGATTCATAGGCTGGGGCGGCGCCGGTGCCTGCGACGGTACCCGCGCTGCAGCCGGTGGAGCCGGCGGCAAGCGCAAGGGCGGTTATGGGTATTAAAATGGCTTTTTTCTTCATAAAACCATTGCTCCTTTACTGAGAGGTGGAGAGGTAGTTTTTTTTTTGGGGGGGGGGGGGTGATGTTGCCTATTGCTGGAATTCGCCGGCCGTCCTAAGGAATCCACCGGGCTTTGCCCGGTACCCCTGATGTTGCGATTGCTGGAATTCGCCGGCCGTCCTAAGGAATCCACCGGGCTTTGCCCGGTACCCCTTAGGACAAACGTTGTCTTACGATCTCATACGCCAGAACGCCCGCCGCTACGGATGCATTCAACGAATCAATGTCCCCCTTCATCGGAATGGAGGCGACCATGTCGCAATGCTCTTTCACCAGCTTGCCGACGCCCTCGCCCTCATTTCCTATCACCAGGCCGATGGGGCCTTTTAAGTTCAGGCGGTACATGAGTTCGCCGCCCATGTCCGCGCACACAAACCACATTCCCTTTTTCTTCAGATCTTCCATGGTGGCGGTCAGGTTGGTGACTTTGGCCACTGGGGTGTAGTTCAGGGCTCCGGCCGAGGTCTTGGCCACCGTGGCGGTCAGGCCGACGGCCCTGCGCTTGGGGATGATCACCCCGTGCGCTCCGGCCAGATTGGCGGTGCGGATAATCGCGCCCAGGTTGTGGGGATCCTCGATGCCGTCCAGCAGGATCAGAAAAGGCGGTTCGCCCTTCTCCTCGGCCAGCTTTAACAGATCCTCCACCTCGGCGTACTCGTAGGCCGCCGCGTAGGCGATCACGCCCTGGTGCTTGCCGGTCTCCGATATCTGGTCCAGGCGCTCTTTCGCCACAAAATTCACGATGGTGTCGTGCTTTTTCGCCTCCCGCACAATGGTGCGCACCGGGCCGTCCTGGCAGCCGTCCAGCACGAACAGCTTGTCAATGGTCTTTCCGGCGCGATAAGCCTCCAGCACCGCGTTGCGGCCCTCTATGGTCAATTCTTCGTATCTCATCCTTCTGTTTCTCCTTTTTCGTCCCACGGCTCCAAAAGCCCGGCCTTGACCAGACCGCGGCTCACAAGCTCCACCAGCCTGGCGTACTGCTCCGTGAGGAACAGCCAGCCCACAAGAGCCTCCAGGCCCGTGGCCATGCGGTAATCGATCATGGTGGCGTGTTTTGCCATGGTGGCGGATTTGGCGTTGCGGCCCCGTTTGTAAGCCGCCAGTTCCTCCTCCGTCAGCTCCTCCTGCAGGGCCTTTATCAGTTGGGCCTGGGCCGAGGCTTTCACCAGGGCGGCGCTGTGCTTGTGCATCTTGTTCACCTGCATGCTGCCGTGGTTGATCACCTTGGAGCGGATCATCAGCTCGTACACCGCGTCCCCGATGTAGGCCAGTACTAACGGCGAGTAAGTCCGCACGTCCACCGGCTCCAGTCCCATGCTTTTCTTATAATACTCCAAAAAATCCGCTAACGTTACACTCTCTTCCACTTTACGCCCTCTCTGGTGTCCTCCAGCACGATTCCCATATCCAGCAGTCTCCCGCGGATCTCGTCGGCCAGGGCGAAGTTCTTCTCCTTGCGCGCCTGCTGTCTGGCTGCGATCAGCTCCTCCACCTGGGAGTCCAGGGTCTCGGCCTTGCGCTCGGTAATGATTCCCAACACGTCGCACAGCTCCTGGATCATATCCTTTAAATAGGAAACATAGCGGGCGGTGCTGTCCGCATCCGCCGTGGAGTTGGCCAGCTTCACCAGTTCAAATACCGCAGAAATGGCGTCGGCGGTGTTGAAATCGTCGTCCATGGCGGCCTCGTATTTCCCGCGCAGGCCATCGGCCTGGGCCATGTTGTTCTGCTCGTCGCAGGTTTCCGCGTTGCCCCTTGCTTTGCTTTCCAGATCCCGCAGCTTCTCCATGCAGGTGATGATGCGCTCCAGGCCGTTCTTGGAGGCTTCCATCAGATCCGCGCTGAAATTCAGGGGGCTGCGGTAATGGGCGCTGAGCATAAAGAAGCGCAGCACCTGAAGATCGTACTTCTCCCCGATCTCCCGCACGGTAAAGAAATTGCCCAGGGATTTGGACATTTTCCGGTTGTCGATATTCAAAAATGCGTTGTGCATCCAGTAGGTGGCAAAGGGCTTATCGTTGGCGGATTCGCTCTGGGCGATCTCGTTCTCGTGATGGGGGAAAATCAGGTCCTCGCCGCCTGCGTGGATGTCGATCTGTTCTCCCAGATATTTCTTGGACATCACCGAGCACTCGATGTGCCAACCCGGACGGCCCTGGCACCATGGAGACTCCCAGAAGGGTTCCCCGTCCTTTTTCGGCTTCCACAGCACGAAATCCGCCGGGTCCTCCTTGCCCTCCTCGCCGGTAACCTTGATCTCGCGAAAACCGGACTGAAGGTCTTCCAGGTTCTTGTGGGACAGCTTGCCGTACTCCTTAAAAGAGCCGGTGCGGAAATATACGGTGCCGTCGGCCGCCGCGTAGGCGTGCCCCTTCTCAATCAGGGTCCCGATCATATCCAGCATGCCGCAGATTTCCTCCGTGGCCAGAGGATGGACGGTGGCTGGCTTCACGTTCATGGAAGCCATGTCCTTCTTGCACTCCTCGATATAGCGCTTGGAAATGGTATCCGCGTCCACGCCCTCCTCGATGGCCTTCTTGATGATCTTGTCGTCCACGTCCGTGAAATTGGACACGTACTGAACCTCGTAGCCCTTATACTCAAAATAGCGGCGCACGGTGTCAAACACGATCATGGGCCTGGCGTTTCCAATGTGGATGAAATTGTACACCGTGGGTCCGCACACGTACATCTTCACAACCCCCGGAGTCAACGGAACAAACTCTTCTTTCCTTCTGCTCAGCGTGTTAAATATTTTCATACTCTTACTCTCCTCGGTTTTTACATTTCCGCCCCGTCGTTCTTCTGGCAGCCGCCACAGCCGCCGCAGCCGGTTTGAATCATTCTATTATCATAGCAGTAATCAGCCACTTCCGTCAATAAGGTAATTGCCTGTGACGCAATGCCCTCGCCGCTGCCCGTAAAGCCCAGTCCCTCCTCGGTGGTAGCCTTCACGCTGACCCGTCCCGGTTCCAGATGCAGGGCCTCTGCGATATTCTCCGCCATCTGCGGGCGGTAGGCCGCCAGCTTGGGCCGCTGGGCGATAATGGTGGCGTCGATGTTCTCCACCACATAGCCCTTTTCCTCCAGCAGCGCCCCCACGTGCTTTAACAGTTCTATGCTGGAAATCCCTTTATATGCCGGGTCCGTGTCGGGAAAATGCTGCCCGATGTCCCCAAGGGCCGCGGCCCCCAAAAGCGCGTCCATCACCGCGTGGACCAGCACGTCCGCGTCCGAGTGGCCCAAAAGCCCCTTCTCATAGGGGATCTCCACTCCTCCCAGGATCAGCCTGCGCTCCTCCACCAGCCGGTGTACGTCGTATCCTTGTCCGATTCTCATAATCTGTCCGATTCCTTTCCATTCTGATCAATCATGTTCTGCCGTGTTCGTCCTCACCGGCCGGAGCCGGTTCTGATCCGCCGTATGGATTGTATCCGGCCCGCCGGCCGCGCAAACGTCCCATTGCATTCCGTAAGCGCACGCAGACCATTGCATACAATCAGACAACGGGCGCCCCACCGGAACATCTCCCTGTCCCGGCGCCGGCCCCCGCGCTGTAAACTTATCCCGGCGCTGCGGTGCGCAGCGCCAAACACTATCCCACAATCCGAATCTTTCTTGCAATGCACCCCAACTGCAAATCCGACTGGATCCCGCAGCTTTCCCCGTCCGCATGGACCGGAAGTCCCCGCTCCGTGTGGATGAAAAGCTCTCCGCACTCGTAAGTTCTCACTCCCTTGCGCCTGCCGTGATTCCCGGTCAGGGACTCCAGAAGAATGGGCACCAGCTTGCGCCTGGCCGCGTGGCTGACCACGCACACGGAAAGCTTTCCGTCGCTGCAATTCGCCCTGGGCGCCAGCTTGAAGCCGCCTCCCTCAAAGGGCTGTATATGACAGGAAATGAACGCGATGTGGTTGAACTCCACCTTCTTCACCCCGTCCAATATGATATAGCCCTTACAGGGCTTGCATTTAAATAACTGGCGGATGCCGGATATCAAATAGGAAAGCCGTCCCAGGCCCACGCGCCGAAGCCGCTGCCTGAGCTTGGACTCCAGCAGATCGTGACAGACCGCAGCGTCGAAGCCGATGCCCGCGCTGACCAGAAACCGCCTGTGGCTGACCTCCTGGGTGCCGTAGGTGAGAATACCGTAATCCAGCATCCGGTAATGCCGCGGCGTCAGCAGGCGCTTCAGGGCCTTCACCGGATTCCCCGGGAGCTTCAAGCTCCTGGCCAGGTCATTGCCAGAACCGGCGGGAATATATCCCAGGGTCAGAGGGCCGCAAAAAACCAGGCCGTCCAGGACCTCGTTCATCGTCCCATCCCCGCCCACCGCCACGATCACCTGCGGTTCCCGGTTGCCATCCGTCAGTTCCCTGGCAATGTTCCGGGCGTCGCCCCTGCCAGCTGTAAGATAGGCTTCATATTCCACTTGATGCTTTTCCAGATAAATGGCGACGGCCCGCCAGAGCCTGCCGCCTTTTCCGCACCCGGCATTGGGATTCACAATAAAATAGTACATGAAACCCTCCCATATTTATTCTTTCCTTAGTATATCATATTATAGTTGAAAACACTAAGAAAATTTCTATAAAAAAATGGAATAAAAAGTATTGACAATTAAAACAATATGGGATATACTGTTCAAGCAGTCGCGAGTGAGACAAGCGCGGCGGTGGATGAGGGGTCTTAGCTCAGCTGGGAGAGCATCTGCCTTACAAGCAGAGGGTCATAGGTTCGAGCCCTATAGGCCCCATCCAAAAACCTAATACGGCGGAATAGCTCAGTTGGCTAGAGCACACGGTTCATACCCGTGGTGTCGAGAGTTCAAATCTCCCTTCCGCTACTTGAAAAACCTCGTAGATTCAACGTTTACGAGGTTTTTTGATTGTTTGAACTGGAATGCTGAAAATGGATTTATGGACTATTTATGGACTAAATTATAATGGCGGGCTGCCATCACTGGTGCCCGCCATTTTTGCATTCCCGCTTCATTTTCTCCCACAGCCGTTCGAATCCCGCCGGGTCCGGCTGCGGGCCACCCCCGGCCTCCATCTCTGCCTCCGCGGCCTTTAGATAACTAAATGGTCATTCCCACCACTATTCTGAGCTAATGTTCCAGCCAGGAACATGATATAACCATCTATACCCACATTCCAAGCACCCATAGTTACCATAAGGAACGCCTGGATTGTCATATGCACCTGGAGCCAGAATCCCTTTACCTTCTTCTACAAGTTTCACATTCTCTCTGCTATAGAATAGTACCGGTACAATTTTTCTGTTTCCACAGTTGGGGCATACTGTTCGAATCTGTTCAATCAACTCTTTCGGATATCTCTTAAACATTTCAAAATATATCGCCTTGTCCGTAGCCTGATATGGTATATCCGGCAATCGTTCTATTGCCTTTTCTATTGTCATTCCACACCGTATAGGCAATATAAATTCCTGCATTATGTCACCAGTAAAATTGCGATCCATTTTTATACCTCTGCCATAATCACAGCACCTTTCATCTTGCTCTAAAGAGTTACTGACTCTTTCACATTGATTCTATCAGCAAAAAGCCCGGGACATTTCCAGTAATAACAACATATATAAGCACGATAAATGCTAAGATAACTAATATCAAAAAGTAAAAAAATATTCCCACTAGAATATACTTAATAATTCTGTATATCAAAGACGCTTTCTTTTCAAATATTGGTTCTACCGCAACCGGATCGCTCTCCTCTACAAAAATATCCTGGTTTTTCTTAATGAACTCAGATGCTCCGCAGTAAGGGCACTCCTCGATTTCGTCATCACTTTCACGCCTACAATATGTGCATATTTTCACTATATCACCCATTTAATCACACTTTCCTACCGACACGAAAACCCGATTCTATTTTATCCACCATGCCTTATCCTTCATGTCCAGCGAAAAGCTCCTCTCTATCAATAAAACTATATTTTCCCGTTCATTTTTAATATTTGTATCATTTGATTTAAGCTCGCATCTTATTTTTTCTGCCATATCGCTATGGTCAATCGTTTCAATTAGACTTCCTTTTTCGAAAACGAACTCTAACAGCTCATTGTAGGCCCATGCCCTTTGATATCCCATATGAATATAATAATCTCGAATGAAACCATCCCCCACTAAGATTTTCCCCGTGTATTTAATCGGCAAATTAACATCTCTATATTCACGATGCCCCATATGATCTTCCAGCATTACTTTTTTAGGTTTCCCTTCTCCCAGCTTATAACTTGTTCCCTCATGATAGGTCTGTTCCACAACGCCTACCCCATTAAGTAACGGATAGTTTCCTTCACTATTAAACATAAACAGATTTTTTAGCAACAATCGATCATTCTCAATATGATATTCACACCAATATCCATTCCAGCATGCTGTACACCTAGACTGAGGTTCCAATCCATAATCCTCCGGTTTAAAGTTAATAGGTGAAGACATGGCAACTATTGAGTATTCTTTATTTTTGTATTTGTAAATATCTCCGATTTGTGCTGTCATTGATTTCTCCTCTTATGAAAATCGAATTTTAGTCCGACACTATTTTAGTTAAATAATTACCAATAATTTAATAGATGTTGAGAACAATCAACCATATCCACCTGAAAGGCATTGTACCTTTATAATACCATACAATCAACTTTCTTTTGCAGATATTTTTCAAATTGCCAGGATATTTATGAACCTGTAAGCTTAAAAGCGGGGTCACACGATACAAATTCGTCTGTCCCAAAGTTGTTTGGGAAAAGGGGCCTGTTTCATTCAATTATTGTCTTCTCAAACGATGTACTTTGAAAAAGGTTGAATGTACAAGTCCCAATATTTATGTAATTAAGCGTAATACAATAAATCATTTGATTAATAAAATATGTTCAAGCCAGCTCAAAGTATTAACTGAAGCAGAACTTGCGAACATCTATACAACGCTTTACCCATACACGCAGGTAGAGGATTCAACGAAAGATAAGCATATAGCAAATATTAAGGAAAAGACAAATATTCCCAAAGCGGCCATTGAACCGATTGACAATCCTCAAAAAATTATTGCCTTTTCAAAACCTCCCATTCCGACTAATGACAATACTCAAGCGGATACCCCGGTCAATCGAATCTGTCCAAAATGTACTAGTCCACTTGTACTTAGAACAACCAAGAAGGGAGCTCACGCCGGAGAACAGTTTTATGGTTGTTCCAGATTTCCGAAATGTCGTTATCACGAAAATTTATAGTCTCTTCCTCTATATAACGGTATCCAATTTGAAACTGTTTTTGATGTCGCCGAGGCGGCGGTGTAGGCTTAAAGCCTGTAAAAGTAATCGATAACCGCCACTCCCGGTAAAAAATAGTGCTAAGCCTCAATTTATCCTTGAGACTTAGCACTATTTTTTAATTTCTTAGAATACCCGGATAGGTGATATTACGCTACTGCTTCAATCTACCACCCATCCAAATCTTACCCCCGCTTCTCCTCCTCCGTCCTCATCAACCCCAGCTGTATGGTCGCGCAGGTGGAGATCAAAATCCCAAATATATAGAACGAATACTTGATCACGCTGAGAGGCGACACCCCGGCCAGTTCCGTCACGATCAGCATACCGCCGTCATGGGGCATCACCGCCAGGAATGCGCAGGCGAAAATGTCCACCAGGCTGGCCAGGCGTTTGGGCGCGATCCTGTATTTTCCGCCGATCTCCTTAGCCATGGGGCAGGTCACGATGATCCCGATGGTATTGTTCACCATAGCCGCGGAGAGCAGGCCAGACATCAGGCCGATGCCGTATTCCGCCTGCCTGCGGTTTCGGATCCGGGCGGTGATTGCGCCGACCAGCCACTCCGCCCCGCCGTAATACCGCACCAGACCGATGATGCCGGAGATCATGGCCGCCACCATGCTGATGCTGAACATGTCGCTCATTCCGTCGCCCACCGCCTGAATCCAGGTGAAAAATCCCACCGTACCCTGGGCCAGGCCGATGACTCCGGTCAGCAGGATTCCCAGAAACAGCACCACGGCCACGTTTAAGCCCATCACGGCGGTGGCCAGCACGGCCACATAGGGCAGCACCCGGATCACATCAAAGGGACCTGCCTGGATCGCGCCCTGTCCGCCTCCGCCCACGATCCCGTAGAGAACCAGTGCCGCCAGCGCCGCCGGAAGCGCGATAAAGAAATTCATGCGGAATTTGTCCCGCATCTCGGACCCACAGCCCTGGGCTGCGGAGATGGTAGTGTCGGAAATCATGGACAGGTTGTCCCCAAAATAGGCTCCGCCGATCACCGCGGCGCTGACCGCAGCCAGGTTGAGCCCGGCTCCCTGGGCCACGCCGATGGCCACCGGAGCCATGGCGGCGATGGTGCCCATGGACGTGCCGATGGCGGTGGAGATCAGGCAGCACATCAGAAACACGCCGGGGATCAGCACTGAAACCGGGAGAACGCTCAGGCTCAGATTGATCACCGATTCCTTTCCCCCCATGGCGGCGGCCGCTCCCTGGAAGCCTCCCGCCATCAAATAGATCAGGATCGTCATCATGACACCGGAATTGCCCATGCCCTGGCAGAACACGTCCAGCTTTTCGCTGATTTTGATCTCCGGAGCCAAAAGCAGCGCCACGCCGATTCCCACCAGAATCGCCACATGGCGCGGAAACATCCCGAAGGGGCTCTCCGCGCCCATCAGGGTAAAGGTGATACCGCAGCCCACATAAATGACCAGAAACACAACCAGGGGCAAAAATGCCATGGCACCATATTTTCTTCGACCGTCATCCATACTCATTTTCCTCTCAGGCGGCCCCTTCTGTCAAAGGAAACCGCCGTCTTGTTCCGTTTACAACATGCAACACCCGTTTATACGAACCGCCCGTCCGTTTTATTCTGCGCCCGCAGCTCCGGTTAATACCGGTTTCATCCCGCTTTCAGCCTGTTTTCGCGTTTTATCCGACCGCTTCATCCAGTCCTTGCCGTCCACCACTCTGGCGATGATCATCGCCAGGCCGGTGTCGCCGGTCACATTGACCACAGTCGCAGGGGCGTCGGTGATGGTACCGATCAGCACCATGATCGGGATGGAGACCGTGGGGAAGCCGAATGCGGAGATGATGAAGATTTCCGCCACATATCCGCCCGCCGGAATACCGCCCATGACCACAGAGGCCACCACCGCGATGACGATGGACAGGAGAATGTTCTTCGGCGTCGCGTAGTTGATATTAAACACGGAGCACAGGAAGGAAATTTTCAGGATCTGGATGATGCAGGCTCCGTCCTTGTGCAGGTTCGCCCCCAGGGGAATGGAGACGTCCGCGATATCCGAGGGAATCCCCAGTTCCTTGGCCTGGATCAGGTTCAGGGGCAGCGTGGCCGCGGAGGAGCAGGTGCCCAGAGCCGTCAGCGTGGGAGCCGCGGCGGTTTTCCACCACCGTCTCACGCCCTCCGGCCCGGCGCCGATGTAGGCCATGACCGTCTGGGAAATCACATAATACAGGACGATTACCGCGCAGTAAATGATGATGGCACGCGAGAGCGGTCCGATCACTTCCTGGCCGTACTGGCCGATCAGGATGGCAAAGTAGCAGCCAAGGCCCAGGGGAGCCAGCTTCATCACGATGCCGATCAGCTTGACGATCACCTCCGTCATACAGTCCATCAGGTGCAGCACGGGCTTGCCCTTCTCTCCGGCCAGAATGATGGCGATGGCAAAGATGATGGTAAACACGATGAGCGCCATCAGGTTGCTCTTGGAGAACAGCAGCGGGAAATCTCCCACTGTAAACATGCCCAGAAAGTTCATGCTGCTGGTCATGTTCTCCACTTCCTCGGTCATGTTGAGCACAGCGCCCTTGGCCGGGTCAAACAGCAGGGCCGCCACCACCATAAACAGGCAGGAGATCACTCCGGTTATAATGGTTCCCCCCAGGAAGGTTACCAGAATTTTTCGCAGCTTGGCCAGATTTTCCATCTTGGCGATGGCCGCTGTCAGCGAACAGAAAATCAGCGGCACCACACAGCAGTACAGTAAATTCAGAAACAGATCCGCGACCGGCTGGAGCACCGCAGCCCCCTCTCCCCAGAAGAAGCCCACGACGCCTCCCACAACCATCGCGCCAAGTAACATAATCGAAGACTTATATGTATTCCACAGCGTTTTCATTTTTCCACCTTTTTCTAATATACCATATTTCTTACCATGTTGACAGTTTCACAGCCCGGGCTTACGCGTTTCTTTTTCTCAAGTTTTCCTTGATGTTCTCCACCGCTTTCTTTACGATGTCGGGATGGGTGCCCATGTTCAGGCGGATGAAGCCCTTCCAGTTCTCGCCGAACCACTCGCCGTAGTCCACGGCCAGACGGCATTTCTCCTGGGTGAAGTCGCGCACATCGTCGGCGGGAACGTAGTCTCGCAAATCCATGAACACCAGATAGGTTCCCTCCAGGGGCGCGATATGGACCCCGGGGAATTCCTTCATCTCCTCCACCACGGTCTCATAGTTGGAGCAGATCACCTTCTTCACTCCCTGGTACCACTCCTCGCCGCCCCGCAGCGCGGCTTCCACGGCCGTAATTCCGAACACGTTGACTTCCACCGAATTGTAAACCTTGACAAAATCATCCCAGGTTTTTCTCAGCTCCTCGTTCTCGATCACGATGGTGGAGGTCAGACAGGTGGCCAGGTTAAAGGTCTTGGAGGAGGCGAAGGCGGTGATCATGCGGTCCGCGTACCTGCCCCCGGCTATGGTAGCCGCCGGAATATGCCTGTGTCCGCCGAACACCAGGTCCTGATGGATCTCGTCGGAGATCACCAACACGTTGTGCCGCGCGCAGATCTCCAGCATCCGCTCCAGCTCTTCTTCCTTCCATACGCGTCCGGCCGGATTGTGGGGGGAACAGAGGATGTACATCTTCACGCCGTTTTCCACAATCGCTTTCTCAAAGCCCTCATAGTCAATGGTGTAAACGCCCTGGTCGTAAATCAAATCGCAGGTCACCAGGTTGCGTCCGCTGTCCTTGACACAGTTGTGGAATGGATAGTAGACCGGCGTCATGATGATCACGGAATCTCCCGGCTGGGTGTACATGTTCACAGACCAGTACAGCGCCGCGACCACACCCGGGGATACGCGCATCCACTCCTTCTTCAGCTGATACCCGTGGTGGTCCTTCTCCCAGTCCATCACCGCCTCATAGTAGGAGTCCGGTACAAAGGAATAACCAAAAATACCGTGGGCTACTCTCTTTGCCAGCGCGTCGGTCACGCACTCCGGCGTTCTGAACTCCATATCCGCCACCCACATGGAGATCAGGTCCGGATCTCCGAAGCGCGTCTGAAGCGCATCCCACTTCAAGCTGGCCGTGCCGTTGCGGTCCACATAGTACCTGTCGCAAAATTCTTTTACTTCCATTGTTCAAACCCTCCACATTTTTTCAAATTATTGTTTAATGATTAAACTATCTATGGTTGGATTATATAATACAATCGATGTTTTGTCAATATTTTTTGTTTAATTATTAAACCATTTTTCTATTTTTGTTTTTTCGCTAAACCATTTGCTTTTTCGTTCTGTCTGTGCTAAACTGGCATTATAATTGGGAAATACTACGCATTTGCAAAGGAGGAGCGCAAAGATGGATGCAACGGATTCCGCTAAGCTTTTGCCGCCGGACGACAGCTTCATAGACCAGACCTTTCACACGTTAAACGAACGCCACAACAGCATTTACCAGTTCGTAATGCGTTATAATGACTATATCCTTTCGGTTCACGACTATGGTGAGGGCATCCCCATGACCATGATCGAGGTCCACACGCTTACTTATATAGAAGAGCATCCCGGCGTCACGGTGACCGAGCTTGCCAAATACTGGGGGAAAACAAAGGGCGCCCTGTCCCAGACTGCCAGCCGCCTGGCGGAATGGGGACTGATCACCAAAGAAAAGAAAGAGGACAACGCCAAGAATGTCTGCCTGTACCCCACCGAGCAGGGAATCCGGCTGAGCAAGTCCCACAAGCTCTACGATACCCTGGACATCACCAAGACCATGGGCGAACTGCGCAAGGAGTGTACGCCGGAGGAGATCGACGCCTTCTACAAGGTGCTCTCCGTGTACAATCAGGTGATACAGAAGGATTTTGAGATCAACAAGGGCGCACGGCCGGTGGGCCGCAAACCCAAGCGGAGGGAATAGAACGGAATCAGGGCGGTGGGACCGCGGGCAGGGGATGGAAGAAATTAATTGGAAGAAATTAATTTAAATTAACCCTTGACACCCCGCCGTCCCCGTGCTATAGTTAAGAAGTATTTTTTATAAGATTTTGATTTCACATGTTTTTGTAAGTCATTATTCCTATGATGATTTACAAAAACGTGTGATTTTTTTTAGTTTTATCAAAAAATATAATATTATATTTCAGGAGGTATCTTTCATGAATAAAGGTACAGTAAAATGGTTTAACTCTCAGAAGGGCTTCGGCTTCATCACCAACAGCGAGAACGGCGAGGACATCTTCGTTCACTACTCCGGCATCGCTTCCAACGGCTTCAAGTCCCTGGAAGACGGCCAGTCCGTGACTTTTGATATCACCAACGGCAACCGCGGCTTACAGGCTGTGAACGTCTGCGTGGCATAATCAAACCAGCGAATCGAGTAGGAGGGAGTGATTAACTCCCGTCCTCTCACACCACCGTGCGTACCGTTCGGTACACGGCGGTTTCAATAGTTGACATGCACGGACTGATAGGCAGTAGCTAAATCATAAAAGCCACTGTTTATCAGTCTTTTTTGTGTTAATGCTCTGTTGACCGCTCCCATTCCCGTTACATACCAGTATTTCCTGCGGCTGTTTGCCGCCTGATGTGCAAAATATTCAGGTATTCCGAGTTTTATAAGATTTCTTTTCCTTGTTTTGGGTAACTTCCATTGTTTCCATATGCACATTCGAATACGGTGATACAGCCATGAGTTTAGTTCGTCTATCCTGTTCTTCATATCCGCAATCCCATAATAATTCAGCCATCCACGCATGAATACTTTTATCTTTTCCAATGAAGGACGTATACTCTGACAAGACCTTCGGGAACTGAGCTCTTTCAGTTTTGTCTTCATCTTCTTCCATGACTTCCCATGAACCCGGACATATATGCCCTTCCCGTTCTTTCCCAATGTGAAGCCAAGAAACTTAAAATTTCGGATTGCAAACACACTTACTACACGACTTTTCTTTTGATTCACTTTCAGTTTCAGTGTTTTCTCCAGATATTTCGTGCTGGATTCCAGTAATCTCTTTGCGGCTCTCTCACTTTTAGCTAACAGCACAATATCGTCTGCGTAGCGTACAAATGCCACTCCCCGCTTCTCAAACTCCTGGTCGAACTCGTTCAGATAGATATTGGCCAGCAGGGGTGAGATGTTTCCGCCCTGCGGCGATCCTTCTTCGGTTTCCATGACTACACCGTTTTCCATGACACCACTCTTTAAGTATCTCTTAATCCACTGGATTACCCTTTCGTCCTTTACATTCCTTCGCAAGATATTCAGGAGCATTTCGTGGTTAAGTGTATCAAAGTATTTCGACAGGTCTAATGTCACTGCATGGGTATATCCCTGTTCTGCATACTCCTTCACTTTCAGAATGGCGGCTTTTGCGCTTATCCCCGGTCGATAGCCATAGCTGTTTTCCGAGAATAGCGGCTCATAGACCGGCATGAGCTGTTGTGTTATGGCTTGCTGGAAAATACGGTCTTTGACTGTTGGAATACCAAGCTTTCGTATTCCACCGTCTGGTTTTGGGATTTCCACTCGTCTTACCGGGTCGGGAGTATATTTCCCCCTTTTAATTCTCCCGATAAGCTCTTTCTGGGTCTTCCGAAGGTAGGCTCCGGCTTCCTCCACGGTCATTCCATCGATTCCCGGTGCTCCCTTGTTTGCCTTTACTCTCTTGAACGCTCTGTTCAGGTTGTCCTTATCCAGTATCTTCTCTAAGAGCTCCGGTTGTGCACTGTCCCGTTCCTTCCATATCCGACGGAAAGAACGGTGCGCTCTCACATACCCTTCACGTTCCGCGCTATCTCTTTGCGAGCAGCTTTCTCTGTTTTCTGCACCCAATGTTCTTTCCTCCTTTCCCGGTTGTACTAAGGACTCCTATTGATTCGGTCCTTTGCCTCTCGGCTACTATGACCTCGGCTGACTTCTGTACGTTCAGCATTATCTCACGATAATGGTTATCCCTTTCAGGACATATCGTACAGACCTCCCCGGGGTGCAAAGCATCCAGTGGATGCTTGTTCTGCACGGACCGAAGCGGAGCGAAGACACACACGTTTCTTTCTCTCCATCTATCTGCCACATTTACCATACATGATTCCGTGTAGTTATTGGGCTTCAACTTGTGATGCAGTCTTACCCTCATGCATAGCCTGATGTGATTTCTGTTCGTCAGACCAGAGATTTGCCCATGGGTTAGTATGTTCCCCATATCCGGCTTCCTTCAGATTCCACCTCACGATGGACACCCTTGCCTTCGGCTATATCCTTCCCACTACCGGGCGGATTCCGGACTTGCACCGGTTAGAAACGTGCGCCGCCGGGCACACATCGACAAACAGGGTGCCCCAAATGTCTGAAAACGGCATTGGGGGCACCCTGTTTTTTAGTTGTTCCAGTATCCCTTGTGTACCTCTGCGATCTCCTTCACCAGCTCCGGGAAGGGGCCCACGACCTCGATTTCCTTCTGGCCTCTGGCAAATACCTCCCGGCAGGGCAGGTCAAAGGTGGGATTCTGGGGATCCGCGCCGGTTTGCGCCAACAGCTCCTTCTCCGTCATGCCGTATACCACACGGCCGATGCCGGCCCAGTAGATGGCGCCTGCGCACATCGCGCAGGGCTCCGCCGTGGTGTAGAGGGTGCAGTCCTTCAGAAATTCCCTGGAGTAGAGCTGGGAAGCCCGCTCCGCGGCCTGAGTCTCCGCGTGGCCCGTGCACTTCTTCTCCGTGATCTCCACGTTGGGCTGCTCCAGCAGAATATTTCCCTCTTTGTCCGCAAGCAGCGCGCCGAAGGGGGTGTTGCCGTTTGCCCGCGACTGCCGGGAAATCTCCACGCAGCGCTTTAAGTTTCTGATATCGGTTGTATAATCCATTTCATCCTCCTGACCGGTGCGAGGTCAATCCTCACATACCGCTGTCCTTAAATTTATCACAATCCCTTCCGGATGTAAATTGCATTTTAACGCGACCCCGCGAAAATGGGGCGGACAAAAACGCGGACAGGCCCGGATTACCGCGGCCTGTCCTTGTGAAACTCGCTAACCATTTTTTTCCAAAGCCGTTCAAACCCTTCCGGGTCCGGCCTGGGGCCTCCTTCGGCCTCCACCTCGGCCTCCGCCGCCTTAAACTCCCGCAGCAGGTCCTCGTCCGAATTCCGGTACAGACGCTGCAGCAATTCATCCATCTCATTCATAAAAATATGCGCCTCCTTGCTCTCCAAGTATAGCGCATTTTCAAGCCCTGCGGCTGATTTTGCTCGGAAATCCGAGCGCTTTTTGTTATTTAAAGGTAGTCGCTTTCAATCAGGTCTGAAATTTTGATCTTCAGTCCCTTCGCCAGTTGCTCAAGTGTGTCGACCCGCGGCATGGACCCCTTCCGAATCTCATGCACCGATGAGCGGGATAGTCCTGTGAGAATACTTACCTGACGCTCTGTTAAGTTCCGTTGTTCCATAATTTCGTCAAGCAATAGCTTCATGTATTCTATTATACAGTATATTATGGAAAAAGCATCTGGGTTTTTCTGGTTTTCCGGAGCCCGTTGAAATAGAAAAGAACCGCCTTCCCACCGCCAATGCGGAGGGAAAACGGTCCTCTTTTATCTGCCAAATACTCCCCTTATTTTGTATCAGGCACCTGTGGTTATTCCACGTTTTTCTTCAGCGCCCCCAGCACCAGACAGCCGGCCACGGCTCCTGCCACAACGGCGGCCAGGTACAGAAGCGGGTTGCCGATGGTGGGCAGCACGAAGATCCCACCGTGAGGCGCGCGCAGCGTGCAGCCAAAGGCCATGGACAGACCGCCTGCCAGGGCGGAGCCCACGATACAGGAGGGAATCACACGCAGCGGGTCCTGAGCCGCAAAGGGAATGGCTCCCTCTGTGATAAAGGACAGCCCCATCACATAGTTCACAATGCCGGACTGACGTTCCTTGGCCGTGAATTTCTTTTTGAAGAAGGTGGTACACAGGGCGATGGCGATGGGCGGAACCATTCCGCCTGCCATCACGGCGGCCATCACCTCAAAGTTGCCCTCTGCCAGCTGGGCGGTGCCGAACACGTATGCCGCCTTGTTGAAGGGGCCGCCCATATCGATGGACATCATGCCGCCTAATACCATGCCCAGCACGATCCGGCTGGTCCCGCCCATTCCATTGAGGAAATGGGTCAGGCCGTCGTTGATCATTCCCATGTAGGGATTCACAAAGGTGGTCACCACCGCTGCCAGAAAAATGCCGATCACCGGGTAGAGCAGCACCGGCTTGATCCCCTCCAGAGACTTGGGAAGCTTCTCAAAGAGTTTGCGCAGGCCCAGCACAATGTAGCCGCCCACAAAACCCGCAAACAGCGCGCCCAGGAAACCGGCATTCACGTCGCCGCCCGCCGGATTGGCGAAGGTGGAACCCATCTTTGCGATCAGCCCGGCCACCAGGCCCACCGCCAGGCCGGGACGGTCCGCGATGCTCATGGCGATGAAACCGGCCAGGATCGGCAGCATCATGCCGAAAGCCTGTTCGCCGATGGTCTTTAAATAGGCGGCCAGGGGCGTGTTCTTGCCGAAGTTGGACGGGTCGATGGAGTAATCGTCAAAGAGGAAGGCCAGGGCGATCAGGATTCCGCCGCCGATCACGAAGGGCAGCATGTGGGAAACGCCGTTCATCAGATGCTTGTAAATGCTTCTGCCCAGGCTATCCTTGTTCTCCTCTGCCCCGGAATCGGCAGTCTTTTGTCCGTCGTGGCGGTACACCGGAACCGTGCCGCTCACCGCCCGGTTGATCAGCTCCTCCGCCTTGTGGATGCCGTCCGCCACCGGAACCATAATCACCGGCTTGCCGTCAAAACGGGCCATCTCCACGTTCTTGTCGGCCGCAATGATGATGGCGTCCGCCCCGGCGATCTCGGATCTGGTCAGCACGTTCTGCGCGCCGCCGGAGCCGTCGGTCTCCGCCTTCAGGGCGATTCCCATATTTCTTGCAGTATTTTCCAGATTCTCCGCCGCCATGTAGGTGTGGGCGATTCCGGTGGGGCACGCCGTCACGGCCAGAACCCGATAGCCGGAGGGGGCGCTTTCTGCGGTTGCATTTTTGCCGGTGCGGGATTCTTCTGCGGGCGCGCCGGTCTGCGGTCCGTTTCCTTCCAGCTCCGCGCCGCTCTGCCGCCCGTTTCCTTCCTGCGCCTCACCGCCCTGCGGCCCGTTCTCCTCCTCCGGGGTGCCGAACCGGGCTGTCTCCGCCTCGTCGATCACCTTGAGAAATTCCGCCTTGGACTTAGCCGCAATCAGAGCTTCCTTGAATCCCGGGTTCATCAGCAGGGTGGACAGACGCGCCAGAGCTTCTAAGTGCACGTCCGCGCCCTCCGCCGGCGCCGCGATCATAAAGATTAAGTTGGCCAGTGAGCCGTCAAAGGCCTCGTAGTCCACGCCTTCGGGCAGGACCATGGCCGCCAGGCCCGGCTCCGCCACAGCCTCCACCTTGGCGTGGGGAATGGCGATTCCCTCGCCGATCGCCGTGCTGCCTAACCCCTCACGGGCCAGGATTCCAGCCTTGTACCCGTCCTTGTCCTTCAACCGGCCTCCGGCCTCCATAAGCGCCACCAGCTTGTCGATGGCCTGCTCCTTGCTCTCAGCCTTCTCATTTAAACCGATGCTTTCCTGTTTCAGTAATTCGGTAATCCGCATGAAAATTGCCCCTCCTTATAAAATAATCTGCCCTTCTGTTTCCATCTTCATCTTTCACAGCGTTGCCAACAGCCGCATAATCTCGTCTTTGGTTCCAATCCCGTCGGAAAATGCCGTGGCTCCTCCGCAGGCTGTGCCCAGCTTCAGCGCATAGCCGTAATCTCCTGTCTCCAGGTACCCGGCTAAAAAGCCCGCCACCATGGAATCCCCGGCTCCGACGGAGTTTTTCACCACACCCTCTGCCACTCCCTGGCGCAGTACCTGTCCGTCCTCCGTCACCAGCAGCGCGCCGTCCCCGGCCATGGACACCAGCACGTTGCGGGCGCCCCGCTCCTGAAGCCTGCGCGCATATGCCGCGATCTCCTCCTCACCCGCAAGCTCCACGCCGAACATCTGTCCCAGCTCGTGGTTGTTGGGTTTGATCAGAAACGGGTGATAGCAGAGCACATTGAGCAGCAGGTCCTTCTCCGCGTCCACCGCGATGCGCACGCCGCGTCCATCCAAACGGGCCATGATCCGCTCGTAGATGTCCGGTTCAATGGAGGCCGGTATACTTCCGGAGAGCACCAGCACATCCCCCTCCTTTAAGTCCTCCAGCTTGCCAAAGAGCTCACCCACATCCCCGTCCGCGATCTCCGGACCCATGCCGTTGATCTCGCTCTCCTGGTCGGATTTGAGCTTCACGTTGATCCGGGACATGCCGCGCTTCACATGGATGAAGTCGGAGCAGAAGCCCAGGCGTTTCACCCCCCGCTCAATCTCGTCGCCGGTGAATCCGGCCACAAATCCCAGGGCCACGCTCTCATACCCCAGATTAGCCAGCAGGGCCGATACATTGATGCCCTTGCCCCCGTAGAAAATGTGTTCCCCCACCGTGCGGTTGACCTGCCCCAGCGTGAAATGATTTACGTTCACAACATAGTCCAAAGCCGGGTTGAACGTTACTGTGTAAATCATATATCGCATACCTCTCTTTTTATGAAATTTCGTTTCTCATCTCTGTCTCTATCATAGTATGATGTTTAATTTTCGTCAATAGTATTTTGTGCGAAAATTTATTTCTTGCGCACTTTCATCACTGCGCACAAAAACAGGCGCACTTTCCGCCTGAAAGCCGCCTGTTTTTGTGCATTTTGCCCGCTATTGTTTGTCCGGTGAAATCACCTTCTCATGCCTGCGAATATGCTCCACAGCGTCTTTCTTGCTGTTCAGCAAAAGAAGGTAAAGGATTTCCATCACCGCCGTGGCTGTGACCCGTGAGAACCAGAACTCCTCGGTCAGAAGCTTCTCCCGGGTGGCCGTGACAATCCGATAATCGCTGATCCGCGCCAGAGGGGAATCCGGATTGTTGGTGATGACAATCACCGTGGACCGGTTCTCCCTGGCTCCCTGGGCCAGGGACTGAAGCCGCCTGGAGGAGCCGGAGTTGGAAATGATCAACACCACGTCCTCTGGGCCCAGATTGAAGGTATAGGCCGCCTGGGCTTCCCAGATTTCGCCGGCCACCGCCGGGATGCCTAACTGGTTGAGCTTGAACGCCCCGTCCATGGCCACCGGGATGGTATTGCCCACCGCCGCCAGCTGCACCATCCGGGCGTTCTCCAGCCTGCGCAGAATCTGCTCAAGGTTGTCCGCATCCATCATGTTCACGGTTTCCGTCAGCTCCGCCACCTTGTTGGCCAGAATATTCTGAAGGGACTGGCGGATATCGCCCCGGTCAATGTCGTTGGACACGCTCTGATCCTTCTGCTCGTCCTCCAGCACCTCCCTGGCCAGCGTCAGCTTCAGGTTATGGAACCCCTTAAAGCCGCAGCGCCGGCAGAACCGGGAAACCGTGGCATCGCTGGTGCCGCTGGCCCTGGCCAGCTCCCCCACGGTCATATCCACCACCGCCGCCTTGTTCTCCATCATATAGTCCGCGATTTTCTTCTCCGCCTCGAAAAACGTATCATAGGAAGAACAGATTGCCCCCAAAACACTGCGCGTTTCTTGCATTTCATCCTCCATCATTTCTGTGTAAATTTATTTCATGCAACTACTATAGCACACAATGCTCTAAAAAAAAAGAATTTCCGATTCGAATCCATAAGACTTTCTCAAAAATTATTAACTTTTCCTTAGCCCCCTTGTATTTCCATTTTTAATGTGCTATAATCCGAAAATGCTAAAGAATTAACGGTTTTTTTACATGGCCTGGCCCATTTATACCGGCCTTGGCTGCGGTTTCTTTAGAAGAAAGAGAGATGGGGTTTTATGAAAACAATCGCGGCGTTTCTCCGCAAGTACAGTCATGTGTGGATTCTGTCCTACGGCTTGATTTATCTGACCTGGTTCTGTTATCTGGAGCGCACGGTTACCCGCAATTACCATGTGATGCACGTGGCGATGGACGACTATATCCCGTTCAACGAATATTTCATCGTGCCATACCTGATGTGGTTTTTGTATGTGGCTGTCACAATCCTTTACTTCCTCTTTACTAATAAGGAAGATTATTACCGTCTATGCCTGTTTTTATTCTCCGGCATGACCATCAGCCTGATTATCTGTACCTTCTTCCACAACGGTACGGATTTCCGCCCGGCCCTGGATCCGGACAAAAATATATTTACAGCGGCGGTGGCCGCCCTGTACCGGACGGATACACCCACCAACGTGTTCCCCAGCGTTCACGTGTACAACTCCATCGGCGCGCACATCGCCATCATGAAGAGCGAAGCGCTGAAAAAGCACCGGCTGGTGCGCATCGGATCCGGCATCCTGATGACTGCCATCTGCCTGTCCACGGTATTTTTGAAGCAGCACTCCGTGATCGACGGCGTGGGGTCCGTGGTGATGGCTTACGTGATTTACTGGGTGGTCTACGGCTACGGCTGGTCCACGGAAAACAAAAAGGTTACGCAGAAGGTTCTGGGATAAATATACTGGCAGATTGAAAAACCGCGCTCCGGTTGGGAGGGCGGTTTTTTGAATGTGGCAGGCCGTTGGCGGCCAAAATCCGCTTGTCTTTTCCTTCCGATATGATATAATAAGAAAACGGTGTCAGTACCGATTCTTCCCGGGAATTTACTCCCGGTCCTGGAAATCCGGCGTTTCTGCCGAATATCCCGCAGCCATTTACCTGTCAACTGCTTCTGCTGTTAAAGAGGAGGGATGTAATGGCAGAACAAAATCTTTATGTAAACTGTTTAATCTCAAAACCGGTCTATTTTGCGAACCTGTGCAACGCCGTCATTTTCGACGGAAAGCAGATCATCCGGCCGGAGGACCTCACGACTCTTCCCGGACACTCCGGGGTTATGATCGCGGACCCGAAAAAGGGCCGGCGCGTCCTGCAGCGATACCGGAACATCTGCGCACCCATGTACAACTGATTTTCAGCATGTTAAAATATAATACAGACAAGCAGGCGCTGTACAACTTCGTGCGGGAGCGGCAGGAGGAGCTTCGCTCACTGGATCAGACAGATCTGATGGCCCTCTTCTCCCTGATCGGCGAGCAGAAGCGGCTGCAAAAAATCATGGAACAGACAGAATACGGGGAGGGATTTAATTTGTGCAAGGCAATCGACGATCTGATCGCGGACGGAGTCCGGCAGGGAAATGATGAGGGCGAGGAGCGGCTGTCCAGCCTGATCTCCCTTCTGATCAAAATGCAGCGCATCGACCTGGTGGAGCAGGTGGCCTGTAACCGGGAGCTGCGCAGAAAGCTCTACAAGAAATACAATCTATGACCGGGACGCTCCGCGTTCCAGCCGCAACCGGCGTAAACAGGCCGCGGAATCCGGGGAATCCCCGTTTCCGCGGCCTGCGCGTTTTTATTACCGTTCCAAACGTTCACGTTACCATCCGGCAGGCGGCGGCGCGCCGTCCGCGCCGCGTGACTCCGGCGGAGTCCGGCTTCTGTTTAATATCAGTTGAATCCATAGAATTTCTGGGTGATCTTGTAGCCGGCGATCAGCAGCTTGCGCCCGCCTTTTCCCGGCAGGTTGCAGCCCTGGCCCAAAAATCCGGTGCGCAGCCGGAGATACAGCGGCAGATTCTGCTTTTTCAGGTACTGCCAGAGTTCCTTTTTCTTCTCCAGATTCTCATCCGTCCCCGACTTGATGGCCAGAACCGACGAGATGGTCATCATGATTTCCAGGTACTGGACCATATAGTGGCGCAGCTTGCGGTTGGCGATCTTGGTCACATCGTAATATCCCAGCATCAGCTTGGTCACCAACAGCTGCTGGTCGATTCTCCCGATCATCACCTTCTCGTTCACCGACTGGTCCTCACGGCCGATGTAATACCGGTAAAAGTTCACATCCAGATAATACATGTGCTTCACATGGGGCAGGGGCTGGTACACGAAAATGTTATCCACGTAAAATGTGTGCTTAGGCAGCTGCAGACCGCACTGGAGCAGCAGAGCCGTCCGGTAGATCACGGAGTGCATGAGGATATACTGCCCTTTCATAAAAAACTTCACGTCGCTCCAGCCAAATACCTTGTCCTTGGGAAACGCAGTGTGATAGCTCATCACCTTTTTACGTTTTGCCCCCTCCTTCTCGTAGACAAAGTTGGACACCAGCATGTCCAGGTTCTCCCCGCAGTACACAAAGCGGCGCAGGGTCTCCAGCACCTTGGCGTAGGCCTCCTCGTTGACCCAGTCGTCGCTGTCCACCACCTTGAAAAAGATGCCGGTGGCATTTCTCAGGCCTGCGTTCACCGCCTCGCCGTGGCCGCCGTTCTCCTGGTGGACCGCCTTGCAGATGGTGGGGTATTTCCGGGCATACTCGTCCGCGATCTCGGGGGTGCGGTCCCTGGTGGAACCGTCGTCCACGATAATGATCTCCACCTCCTCGCCGCCGGTCAGGAGCGTCTGAATACAGTGTTCCATATACGGCTCCGAATTGTAGCATGGAATTGCAACGGATAATAGCTTCACAATTTTTCCTCCTACTGATAGGCTTCTTTCAACACTATGAAAATCATAACACATTATTTTTTGTTTTACTATAGGGATTTCGATAATTGAATTGCATTTTTCTCCAATTTAACCTATAATAAACTTAATTTCAGAAAACAAACGGCATTTCAGGCCACAACAATCAACAGACAAGCGAGGTATGGATTATGGCAAAAAAACGAATCGTCATAGCAGTCGGTCACAAGGACCTGGGCACCAATCTCCCGGAACAGAAGGCCGCGGTGGCGAAAACCGCCAAAGTGATCGCTGATTTTATTCAGGATGGATGGCAGGTGGCCATCGTCCACAGCAACGCCCCCCAGGTGGGCATGATTCACACTGCGATGAATGAATTCGGCAAGCAGCACGACGGCTACAGCAAGGCTCCCATGTCCGTCTGCTCCGCCATGAGCCAGGGCTATATCGGCTACGACATGCAGAACGGCATCCGCGCCGAGCTGATCAAGCGCGGAATCTATAAACCGGTCTCCACCGTTCTGACCCAGGTGACCGTCGACCCATACGACGAGGCGTTCTACACGCCGCTCAAGACCATCGGCCGTGTGATGACCGAGGCCGAGGCGCAGGAGGAGGAACAGAAGGGCAACCACGTAGTCCAGGTGGACGGCGGCTACCGCCGCATCGTGGCCTCCCCCCATCCCGTGGCCATTGTGGAGATCGACGCCATCAAGGCGCTTCTGGATGCAGACCAGATCGTCGTCGCCTGCGGAGGCGGCGGTATCCCGGTGATGGAGCAGGGTTACAATCTCCACGGCGCCAGCGCCATCATTGAGAAGGACCTGGCCAGCGGACTTTTAGCGAAGGAAGTGGATGCGGACGTGCTGATGATTCTCACCAGCGTGGACAACGTGACGTTAAACTACGGCACTCCCGAGGAGAAGCCCATCCTGCGCATGAATATTCAGGAAGCAAGGGATTACATGGATCAGGGCCAGTTCGAGTTCGCATCCATGCTGCCCAAGGTGTCCGCCTCTGTGGATTTCATTAAGAACGGCAAGGGCCGCTGCGCTATCATCACTTCCCTGGATAAAGCCAAGGCCAGCCTGAAGGGGGAAGCGGGTACGACGATCGCATAACAGCAAGAGGGTTGAGATGAACAGACGTAAAACAGAAACAGACAGCGAGGGGATAATCGTAAAAGGTTATCCCCTCTTTGGAATTTTGGGAGTCATTGAGTTTGTGTTTGGATGGTGGATCACCCTTTCCTGCCTGGCGGACGGCACCGAGGCCAATCCCACCGGCGGAATCGCCCTGTGCCTGTTTGTCCTGTTCGTTGGATCGGGCCTGGGTTTTATAGGGTACAGCCGCCGTTTTATCCGGCTGACGGACACGGACATACAAATCCGGGATTTCCTGTCCAGGACCCGCAGCTACCGGATCGATGAGATACAGGAGGTCTGCTGCGGCCGGCTGCAAATCTGCACCGCCAAGGGCAGGGACGGCGTTTTATTCCGGCTCTACGATTACAGCCCTGTCAATCCCGGACATATTTTCCTTCTGCAGGAGCTGGAACGGCGCGGAATCCGGGTCGATGTGGGAGCGAGAATGTTCAGCACTGCCCATTTCTCCGCCCTCCACCCGGATCCGGACCGGAGGCATTTCTCCGTGCTCCTCTCCTCTTTCCCCGGGCGTCTGGGCGACCGGCTGACAATCGATGGGCGGCGTCTGACGCTGCACCGCCCGTTTCGGAGGGATGCCGCCCTGCGCGCAGGCGAACTCGGCGAAGGACGGTTGAGGCAGCACCGAAACGGCAAACTGTGCCTGCGGCTGTACCGTAGGGACGGATCGCGTTTTCTGGAGCTGTCCCGCCCCCACAGTCCGGGCAGCGATTTGTCCATCATCGCCCTGCTCATACATCTGGCGGATTGCAGCGTTCCTCTCGACGGGTTGGAACAGTTGAGCGAGGACATGCAGGCAGGCCTCCGCAGCCGCTACGCCGACCCGCGCTCGGCGGCTGTCCTCTTTGGACAGGAGTATGCG
This sequence comes from [Clostridium] asparagiforme DSM 15981, assembly GCA_025149125.1. Taxonomy (GTDB): domain Bacteria; phylum Bacillota; class Clostridia; order Lachnospirales; family Lachnospiraceae; genus Enterocloster; species Enterocloster asparagiformis. The sequence continues at coordinate 4,849,839 of CP102272.1, forward strand.
CGCCATCTCCCGCTTTTAGAACAGTATGAGGCAGAGCTGAAGGAAGCGGGGCTGAAGCTCCTGTACGGCCCGCTGGACCGGAACCGGGAGGGCTGGCCGGAGCAGATTTGTCTTCCCCCGGCCGATTGGCCGGACGCCTACGAGTGCGGCATCTTTTTCTGTCTGCTGAAGGACGGCAGAATGGTTTACAGCAAGAGGGAGGAGGCCCCGCTGTCCGTCTTCTTGCCGGTCGTGCTGCGGGCGCCGCTCTGGGTTTCGAACGCTTTCCCTGAATTCAGGAGCGGCTCCCAGGACCAACCCGCCCTGGTCTTCTTTCAGCCATTCGCAGATTCCGATCTCGGGAATTGGCTGAAGCTTTTTCGCGGCCTGGCGGCCAAAGGAAACATCCTGGTACATGCGGACGAGCCTCCCGTGGATGTGCAGAACGGCGGGACGGCGGACCCGGAACGCGGCGGGAACGGTTTTTAAGCCGGTTCCCCCTGACCCCCGACGTGATGAATCCGGCAATATGAAACACGCGCTCCATCAATCCTTTCCATTGCCTTTCCCCTTTGTTATTATGATATTATGGCGCTATGGTATTGCCTTATATAAAATTTTTAAAAGTGAGCTGCCCAAAAGCAGCTCACTTCTAAAATGCACTAATGTTTCTTACCAGGTTAAATCGGATATAGTTGGTGTTGTAATAGGTCCGGCCATAGATCAGCGGCTGGTTGTCCTGGCCATAGACCAGTCCGAAGAACTCCAGAACCGAGCCGCAGTCAAATTCCCCCTCAATATTGCTCAGGCTCTTGACCTCCTGGGCCAGCACCGTTTTCAGCTGAATCCAGTCGCGGACCGCCAGCTTGCCCGCCTTGGTTCTCACCACATCGAAGGTGGAGCTTTCCTCCCAATCCTCCCGCGACACCGGCTCCGGGAAGATATCCTCCGCCACGGTATCCTGGCACAGGATGGCCAGCTTCCCGTCCGCGTAGTACGCGCGCTCCACGCAGATCACCTTGCTCTCCGCGGGTATCCCCAGCGCTTTGGCCACAATGATGTCCGCCGGGGCCGTCTCCACCGCCGTCAGACAGATTCGCATCTCATATCCGCTCTGATCCACCAGCCGTCCCAGCTCCTGGGACACGCCCAGGTTGATCTTAAACTGTTTGGCCTGGGGATTGACAAAGGTTCCTCTGCCGTGGATGCGGATGATCACGCCCTCCTGCTCCAGCTCATCCAGCGCGCGCCTGACCGTAACACGGCTCACGCCGTAATTCTGCGCGATGGTATTCTCCGGCGGCAGTTTTGTCCCCTTATCCAGATCCAGGTTGTCAATATACTCGTAAAGCTCGGCTTTCACCGTATCGCTCAAATTTTTCCTTAAAAATGGACGCATCTCCATATGCAGTAACCGCCTTTATAAAGTATTACCTTAAAACCAAATTATCACGTTGTATGTGGTTTGTCAACCGCAAATCCATTTTTCTCCGTCTGATCTGCAAAACAGCCCGCCCAGCCATACCGGCCGGAGACGGGCTGCCGCTCTGTTATTGAGTTATGCGTTCTTCACCGTGGCGATATCGATCAGCGTCAATTCCTTGGCCCGGTTCTCCAGGCTGGTGGCCAGAGCCGCGGCCGTGTCCAGGCTGGTCAGCACGTGCACGCCGGTCTCGATGGCGTTGCGGCGGATGATAAAGCCGTCGTGGCTGCGCTCCGCGCCCTGGGGCGGGATGTCGATGATCAGGTCGATCTGATGGCCCAGCACCAGATCCAGAACGTTGGGGCTTTCCTGCTCGATCTTGCGGATCTCGTAGGCCTTCACGCCGTTTGCCTTCAAAGTTCTGGCCGTGCCCCGGGTGGCGAAGATCTGGTAGCCCACCGCCGCGAACCTGCGGGCGATGTCCACCGCCTCCTCCTGCTCGGAATGGCGCACGCTCATGATCATTTTCCGGTATTTGGGCAGGCGGATTCCCGCGCCCTCAAAGGCCTTGTAGAGAGCCTCGTTGAAGGTCTTTGCGATGCCTAAGCACTCGCCCGTAGACTTCATCTCCGGCCCTAAGCTGATATCCGCGCCGCGGATTTTCTCAAAGGAGAACACCGGCATCTTGATGGCGATATAGTCGGCCGCAGGCTGTAATCCCGGGGTATATCCCAGTTCCCGGATGGTGTGACCGCAGATAATCTGCGTGGCCAGAGGTACGATGGGGATTCCCGTCACCTTGCTGATGTAGGGCACCGTGCGGGAGCTTCTGGGGTTCACCTCGATGATGTACACGTCGTCGCCGTCCACGATGAACTGGATATTGATCATACCCTTGACGTGGAGCGCCCTGGCAAGCTTCTCCGTGTACTCCACCAGGGTGTCCACGTTTTTCTGGGTAATATCCTGGGCCGGGTACACGGAAATGCTGTCCCCGGAGTGGATTCCCGTCCGCTCGATGTGCTGCATGATTCCGGGAATCAGGATATCGGTGCCATCGCAGATGGCGTCCACCTCGATCTCCTTGCCCATAATGTATTTGTCCACCAGAATCGGATGCTCCTGGGCGATCTGGTTGATGATGCCGATAAATTCGTCGATGTCCTCGTCGCAGATGGCGATCTGCATGCCCTGGCCGCCCAGCACGTAGGAGGGGCGCACCAGCACCGGATAACCCAGGTCGTTTGCCGCCTTCTTGGCCTCCTCGGCCGTGAACACCGTGTGTCCGGCCGGGCGGGGAATATCGCACTGCTCCAGGATCGCGTCAAAGCGCTCCCGGTCCTCCGCCGCGTCCACATCCTCGGCCGCGGTTCCCAGGATCGGCACGCCCATCTTCATCAGGGCTTCGGTCAGCTTGATGGCTGTCTGGCCGCCGAACTGCACCACCGCTCCGTCCGGCTTCTCAATGTCCACGATGCTCTCCACGTCCTCAGGGGTCAGCGGCTCAAAATACAGCTTGTCCGCGATGTCGAAGTCCGTGCTCACCGTCTCCGGATTGTTGTTGATGATAACCGTCTCGTAACCTTCCTTGCTGAAGGCCCAGGTGCTGTGCACGGAGCAGAAGTCGAACTCGATTCCCTGGCCGATGCGGATGGGTCCGGAACCCAGCACCAGCACCTTCTTGCGGCCGTTTGTCTGCTCCGCCTCGTTGAAGCTGCCGAAGCAGGAGTAATAGTAGGGCGTCTCAGCCGCGAACTCGGCCGCGCAGGTGTCCACCATCTTGTAGGCGGCGCGGATGCCGTTGTCGTAGCGCTGCTTCTTCACCTGATCCTGGGAAATGCCGGTCAGGCGCGCGATCACGTTGTCCGGGAATTCGATGCGCTTGGCCTCGGCCAAAAGCTCCGTGGTCAGCTCCTTCTCGCCCCGGCCCACTGCCTTTAGCTCATTTTCCATCTCCACAAGAATCGCCAGCTTGTCGATAAACCACACGTCGATTCTGGTGATCCCGTGAATCTCCTCGTAGGTGAAACCGCGGCGCAGGGCCTCGGCGATCCGCCAGATCCGCATGTCGTCCACACGGCTTAACTCCTCCCGCAGGCTGCCGTCGTCAAGATCCGTGAAATCGTAGGACAGAAGGCAGTCCACGTGCTGCTCCAGGGAGCGGATGGCCTTCATCAGGCCGCCCTCAAAGTTGGTGCAGATGCTCATCACCTCGCCGGTGGCCTTCATCTGGGTGCCCAGGGCGCGCTTGGCGCTTATGAACTTGTCAAAGGGCAGCCGGGGCATTTTCACCACGCAGTAGTCCAGCATGGGCTCAAAGCTGGCGTAGGTCTTTTTCGTCACCGCATTTTTGATCTCGTCCAGGGTGTAACCCAGGGCGATCTTAGCCGCCACCTTTGCGATGGGGTAGCCCGTTGCCTTGGAAGCCAGGGCCGAGGAACGGCTCACGCGCGGGTTCACCTCGATGACGCAGTATTCAAAGCTGTCCGGGTTTAAAGCGTACTGCACGTTGCAGCCGCCGGTAATCCCCAGCTCGCTGATAATGTTCAAAGCGGAGGTTCGCAGCATCTGATATTCCTTGTCGCCCAGGGTCTGGGAAGGAGCTACCACGATACTGTCGCCGGTGTGCACGCCCACCGGGTCGATATTTTCCATGTTGCAGACCGTGATCACGTTGCCCGCGCCGTCGCGCATCACCTCGTACTCGATCTCCTTCCAGCCCGCGATGCAGCGCTCCACCAGCACCTGTCCCACGCGGGAGAGGCGCAGGCCGTTCTCCAGGATCTCGGCGCACTGCTCGGGATTCTGAGCGATGCCGCCGCCGGAGCCGCCCAGGGTGTAGGCCGGGCGCAAAACCACCGGATATCCGATCTGTTCCGCGATCTCAAGACCGTGTTTCACATCCTCCACAATATCCGAGGGGGCCACCGGCTCGCCGATCTTCTCCATGGTTTCCTTGAACATTTCCCGGTCCTCGGCCTTCTTGATGGTCAGGGCCGTGGTTCCGATCAGGCGCACATTGTGCTCCTTCAGAAAACCCGCGTCCTCCAGCTCCATGGCCAGGTTCAGCCCGGCCTGTCCGCCCAGGGTAGGCAGCACGCTGTCCGGCTTCTCCTTTAAAATCAGCTGTTCCACCACCTCCACGGTCAGCGGCTCGATGTAAACGCGGTCCGCGATATCCTTGTCCGTCATAATGGTGGCCGGGTTGGAGTTCAGCAGCACAACCTCGACGCCCTCCTCCTTTAAGGAGCGGCAGGCCTGGGTACCGGCGTAGTCGAATTCCGCCGCCTGGCCGATGATGATGGGACCGGAGCCCAGTACCAGAACTTTTTTGATATCAGGATTCTTAGGCATCAGTTCTTCACCTCCATCATTTTAAGGAAACGGTCAAATAAGTATCCGGAATCCAGGGGGCCCGGGCAGGCCTCCGGGTGATACTGTACCGTAAAAATATTCTTGCCCGTGTACTTTAACCCCTCGTTGGTCCCGTCGTTCACGTTTACAAACGCAGGCTCGGCCAGCTTCGGGTCCAGGTTGTCCGTGTCCACCACGTAGCCGTGGTTCTGTGAGGAAATATACACCCGCCCGGTGGCCAGGTCCTTCACCGGATGATTTCCGCCCCGGTGGCCGTACTTCAGCTTATAGGTATCCATCCCGTTGGCCAGCGCCATCAGCTGATGTCCCAGGCAGATAGCAAAAATCGGCACGTCGGACTGATACAACTTCTTGATTTCCTGAATGATTTCCACGTTCTCCTTGGGGTCCCCGGGGCCGTTACTCAGCATAATCCCGTCCGGGTTCTCCGCCAGCACCACCTCCGCGGGCGTGTCCGCCGGGTAAACCGTCACCTGGCAGCCCCTCTGGTTCAGGGAACGGGCGATATTATCCTTCGCGCCGTAATCCATAAGCGCCACCCGCTTGCCTTCGCCGGGCAGAACATACGTTTCTCTGGTGGTGGTTTTCATCACCACGCCGGCCACCGAATGCCCCTTCATCCGGCTGATGGGCTCCGCAAAATCGGCATACGCCTTGGTGGTGATCATGCCGTTCATGGTTCCTTTTTCTCTTAATAATTTCGTCAGGGCTCTTGTATCGATACCACAGATACCGGGAATATCATATTTTTCTAAGAAATGCTGAATGGTATCCTCACAGCGGAAATTGCTGGGGATTCTGGATAATTCTCTTACAATATAACCGTCGGGCCAGGGCCTTTTGGACTCCATGTCCTCGTGGCAGATGCCGTAATTTCCAATCAACGGATACGTCATCACCACCGCCTGTCCCGCATAGGACGGGTCTGTCAGGACTTCCAGATAACCGGTCATAGAGGTATTAAACACGATCTCGCTGATCACTTCCCTCTGCGAACCGATGCTGGTTCCGGTAAAAACAGTTCCGTCTTCCAGTATGAGGTATGCTTTCATATGGGGTACCTGTCCTTTCTTTTGCGTCAAATAGCGTGTCTGCATTGGGCTGTCTGAAGCGTTACCGCTATTTCAGCCCAAATTGTAAAGATTATACTGTATTTCGTATTAATTTGCAATGGCTTTAAAGGCTAAATTTTTTTGTCCATCACTAAATATTTTTTATATTTATGTAAACCCCACGAGAGAGATTCTATTTATAAGTATTCTCAATTATATTTATTAAAATACCTTGATGATCGGCTGGAACTCCCCACCGTCAAATCCTGTCACGGCTACATTCCATTCGGAACAACGAAAAGCCACGAGTCGGGACCTCGTGGCTTTTCTATTCCCTTTTTTGTATGGCGGCTCAGGCCATAGGCCCGTTACCGGCTATTTGTCGCCGTCTAACCATTTGTTGATAAGGTGGCAAACCACACCAGCCATAACAGCGACAATAAAGGATATGAATACTTCATATAAGATAAACTCATATACAAATGTATGATAGGGCGCGTACCTTCTCCCACTATCCTTTATACCAACTCCGCAATCCTGGTAATCCCCACATAAATATGCGAAATTTTATACCATGTCGCAAAATTCACCACTCCGGTCTGAGGCAGCCCAAAAATCGACTGGAACTCCCTGACCGCTTCCGCCGTTCTCTCCCCATAAATCCCATCCGGGTTCACGCGGGGAATCGCCGAGTACACTGTGGCGATGGTATCCAGCTGCTCCTGCATCTGCTGCACCTTGGGCCCCGAACTCCCCACGGTCAAATCATATCCGGGCCAGGACGCCGGAATCCCGGAAATCTGCTCCGCAGTGTTCACATAGATCGAATCCCCATAAAAATACCGCAGTATCTCAATGGGGCTGTAGCCTCTTTGGCCGAGATCGCAGCTGCCCCATTGGGTCATCCAATTCGGACACTGCACCTGCCGCCCGTCGCAATACTGCGTCAAAATCGGCTGCCGCACCCCAGGCCGCGACAAGTAATTATCAAAAATCTCATCCACCACCAGGGAAATGCTCTCAAAAATATTCCTGCCATAGATCCACTTATGATCGAAGGCCGTGGACGAGGTGATGGTAAAATCATACCCCTGATTCCGATACCACTCCGTGTACACCCGGTTCAGCGTAAACGACATAATGGCCAGCACATTGGCCGTGATCGTGGCCCTGGGCCAGGTGGAATAGATCTCGCTGGAGGCCACGTTCTTAATATAATCCCGGTAAGGCACATAGTAGTCCTTCGCCGTCCGGTCCGTGGGTACTCCGTCGTGGACCACCACGGTCTGAGGCACCACCACCCGGCTGAGCACGATCTCCCCGCTCTCCGCCACGGGCTTGATCTCCGGCTCCGCGATTTTTGGCGGGTAATTTCCATATAACGTGTGATCCGGGATCACCACCGGATCCTCCGGCGGCGGCACCTCTCCCACCGGCGTCATGCTCACCGGCTGGATCGCGGTGGAATCCGCAAGTATTTCCGTTCCCGACACCACCAGCGGATCAAAGCCCTCCGCCTCCACCCGCAGATTGTACTCCGAGTAGGGCTGGACGTCCCCCGGTTCCAGACTCAGCTCCAACGGCGGCGCCGAGAGGGCCACCTGCTCCGTCTGGCCGGAACTGTTGGTCACAACCTGCTCCACCGGCGACTGGGGATCCCCCTTGTAGCTGATGGTAATCCGTGCGTTTTGAATGGGAAAATTATTCTGAATATTGACGACATTTACCTGAAGCAGGCCCCTGTAGCCTGATTCCGCATTGTTTGGCATGTAACACCTCGTATTTTATGATTACTACAATATAATACGCACACCGCCGTTTCATGCCAGTCCCGCGCGATTTTCCACCTCCGATCCCATCGGGATGCGCATGAAATGCCGTCCCGGGCATAAATTCTAACATAGACCTTTCACCCCGCAGCCGTCAGGCCGTAAAAAGGAGGTATATCAACTTGACTGATCTTGTAATTGTGGGCGCCGGCTGGGCCGGCTGCGCCGCCGCGGTGGCCGCCGCCAAACAAGGCGCCCGGGTAAGACTTTTGGAACGGACCGATATGATCCTTGGCACCGGGCTGGTCGGAGGCATCCTGCGAAACAACGGCCGGCTGACCGCCGCTCTGGAGCTGGAGGCCATGGGCGGCGCGGACCTGCTCAATGCCCTTGAACCCGCCCTGCGCCACCGGAACATTTCCTTCCCCGGCCATGACCACGCCGATCTTTACGACATCGCCCTGGCCCCCGGCGCGGTCCTGGACTGTCTGAAGCGCTGGGGCGTGACGCTGCGCACCCAGACCCGGATCACCGGAATCTCCATGTCGGCGGACAAAACCTCCATTGAGTCCGTCACCGACGGCCATGGAAATACCTATGCCGCCGATGCGTTCCTCGACGCAACGGGCACAGCCGGTCCCACCGCCAACTGCGCCCGTTACGGAAACGGCTGCTCCATGTGCATTCTGCGCTGTCCCAGCTTTGGCGGCCGTGTGAGCCTGGCCGCTCTGGCAGGCGTCCGTGAGCTGGAGGCCCGGCGGCCGGACGGTACTCCTGGAGCTATGAGCGGTTCCTGCAAGCTGATGAAGGATTCCCTTGCCCCGGACCTTGTCCGCCAGCTGAATGAAACCGGAGCCGCCGTTATTCCTCTTCCTCCCGGTCTGCAGGAGGACCATCTGTCCTTAAAAGCCTGCCAGCAGTACGCTTTGCCGGAGTTTGCAGAAAATCTGGTGCTGCTGGACAGCGGCCACGCCAAAATGATGGCGCCCTTCTTCCCCCTCGACAAGCTGCGCCGCATTCCCGGCCTGGAAAACGCCCGCTATGAGGACCCCTACGCCGGTGGCAACGGAAATTCCGTACGTTTTCTTGCCATGTGCCCACGCGGCGATGACCTGAAGGTAAACGGACTGTCCAACCTCTACTGCGCGGGTGAAAAGGCCGGTCCCCTGGTGGGCCACACGGAGGCGATGGTCACCGGCGCACTGGCCGGTTACAACTGCGCCGCAGCCATTTCCGGAAAACCGCCGCTCATCCTTCCACGCTCCCTGGCCTCAGGGGAGGCCATTGCCTGGACCGGAGAGGAGATGCGCACCCCGGACGGCCTCTGCCGGAAATATACCTTTTCCGGCGGCTGTCTCTTCGAGCGGATGAAGGAGCTGGGCCTTTATCTCACCTCACCCACAGAAGTACAGGACAGGGTGCAGGCCTTGGGGCTGGAAAACATTTTTTCCGGCTGAAAAACAACACGGCAGACTGTAACTGCGCGCAACCATTGCCGTGCATCTGGCTTTTCTGAAACAATCGCCCGCAGGCTGCGCCGGCGGCCCATTGCATTCAACGAAAAACGGCTCTGCGCATTTTCATCTCCCTGCGCAGAGCCGCTCTCCCTCAACCTCTATTCCTCCGCCAGCCCCTTGATCTTAAGGTACTCCCGGATCGCTCTCACCGCGCCCTCTGTTCCCAGCCGGGCCGTGTTGAGCATCAAATCATAATTCTCCACATTTTCCCAGTCGCGTCCGGTGTAATACCGGTGGTAGTCCCGGCGTTCCCGGTCGATGCGCTTGATGTTCTTCTTAACGTCCTTATCCTCGTAGTACCCCAGCTCCGTGATCCGTTTGACCCGGTAATCCAGGTCCGCGTACAGGAACACCCGCACCAGGCCGTCCCGTCCCTCCAGCACATAGTCCGCGCACCGCCCGATGATCACGCAGTCCTCCCCGTCGGCCAGCTGGCGGATCACCTCGGACTGAAAGCGGAACAGATTGTCCGCGGAAACCAGATCCGAGCCGAAGGAAGGTGCTCCCAGCTCCGGCGTCAGGCCCTTGATGATCTTGTACAGCAGCCTGCTCCCCGGCCGCTCGTCGGCCAGATGGTAGTAGCTCTCCTTGATTCCGCTCTCATTGGAATTCATCCGGAGAATATTCTTGTCGTAAAAGCCAATTCCCAGTTCCTCCGCCAGCCGGGAACCGATCTCCCGTCCGCCGCTGCCAAACTGCCTCCCGATGGTGATAACAAGCCGTCTTCCATCCTTCATAGCGTCGCCCTCCTTCCGCGGTTTTCCGCGCCTTCACCTGCTGACAACAAGCTTTGTACTGCTGCTTTCATTATACCATAAGCACTAAGCTCGTGAAAGAAATACCTCGTCAAATGTTTATACGATATCACAGATCCCGCGCAGAACCTGGAGCGCGCCGGAAAATTCCCGCCCCGGTCAATATCACCGGCTGTTTTCCGGCATATAAAACTGAATGGCATACATCAGAGCCAGCATGGAGGCGCCGCAAAAGATTTCGTTTTTCCGAAGCATTTCCAAAACCGTTTCCCGCTTGATCCACTGCTTTCCGTCCACTTCATTTTCATCGAAGCAATCGGTCTCGCGCTCCACCTTCCCTAAATAATTGTGTACCGCCAGATCGGACATCCCGTTGCTGGGGTTCTGGGTACACAGGAAGGTAAGGTCCGTGGTCACGCAGCCCGTCTCCTCGAAGCATTCCCGTTTGGCCGCCTCAACAGGGCTTTCGCCTTCCTCAACCCGGCCGGCCGGAATCTCCCACTCGATCCGTCCCGTGGTGTACCGTTTTGACCGGATCAGCAAAAATTCATCGCGCGCATTACAGATGACCACACAAACCGACTCATGAGGATAATGCAACCGGTGGTAAGACTCGATTATCTCCCCGTCCGGCATCCGCACCCTGTCCGTGTACAATGAAATCCAATCGCTCTCATAGATTACCTTCCGATCCAGCTTTTCCGGAAAATTCCTGCTCATATGTGCCTCCTTTCTGCCTCCCGGCAGCCTCCATGTTCTCATTCATTCGGCGCGATCAGCATGCCTGATTCGCCCCCGCTACTCCCTACTCCTCTCCTCCTCCTTAATCTCCCAATGAATCAGAAATGTCAGTGCGGCCCGCAACGCGATAATTCCCGCCACAATTCCGATCTCCTTCCACTCGCGCACCACCACTGTGCGGAGAATTTCGCTCCCCATTTTAAATTCCAGGCCCATGGCAAGGCCCTTGGCGAGATAAATCTTCGTCTCAGGCGCCTTATGCAGAAACTTGATAAAACCTGTAAACCCGGAATAAATGATAATTCCCACGCCCATAAACTCAAAAATTATAATCGCCCCATTGGCGACCATCGCCAGCAACGCTTCTAAATATTCCATCTCCCGTACCTCCCCATATCACTAAAATCCCCCATCCCGCCCATTTTATCCCTTGTCCCGCGATCCATTCCCGAAAGGCCGCGAACGCTTTAAGCGCCCGCGGCGGCAGACGTCAGCCCATTTGCCGACCTGTTCATTCCATTTATTCAAACCTGCACGATCCAGGCCAGTCAATACACCGCCTGCTCCCGCACCATAAGCGTGGGATATCCCATGTTGCGCAGGATGCGCTCCATGTTGGCCGCGTTGTCCATGTTGAGGAACGCGCCCACCCGGACCTTGTAGTAGCCGTCGTCGTGGACGATGAAGGCGGGAAGGCCCCTGGACTCCAGCTCCTTTAGCAGCCGGTCCGCCGGAACCCGGTCCCGGTACGCCCCCACCTGCACCTGATAATACTCAGGCCGCGCCATCTGCTGCTGCCGGATCGTCTCCAGCACGCCGTTTGCTATGGCCTTTGCTATGTTCTCAAAATTGTCGTCAAAGAACCGGTTATCCTCGGGATTGTCGATAAATCCGGCCTCCACCAGCACCGCCGGCATCTGGGTTCTGCGCAGCACAATCAGGCCCGGCCGCTCCTTGACCCCCAGGTCCGCGAACCCGGCCTCGGTCAGGTTCCGGCTGATATTCTCGGCCAAAAGAGCCGGAACGCCCTCGTCCTGGTACACCAGCACCTCCGCCCCGGACGCGCTGCCGGGAATCGGCATGGCGTTGCGGTGGATAGAGATAAAGTAATCCGCACCGGACTGATTGCCCATCTGCGCCTTCTCTAAGGGCGTGTCAAACACGTCGTTCACCCTGGTGTAGAGCACGTTCACGCCGCTCTGCTCCAGCAGATTTCCCACTGCCAGCGCCAGGCGCAGCGCGTCGTCCTTCTCCTGCCGTCCCATGTAAACGGCCCCGGGGTTCGCCCCTCCGTGGCCTGCATCTATAATAACCGTCTTTCTTTCTGCCATTTCGGTCACTCCTTCACATTTCACCTTGGAGAATTAAATATTCTCTCCCTATACCATATGTGAAGAATCGCCGAAAGTTGCGGTTTAAATGGACTGGAATGCCCTAAATTTCATCCACATCCACGCCCCGCGGCCCCACCTGGGTGGAAAATACGATCTGCGTGCTGGTTTTTCCGAATTTTTGCAGCTGGCCGATAAAGATATCCAGGTCCATCGTGCTCTGGAAAGCCACCTTCATCAGCATGGAATACTCGCCGGTGACGCAGTTGCACTCCAATACATTGGGCACGTCGTTGGCGTAGGCGTAAAATTTCGGTTTGTCCTCCGGCACCACGTCCAGGTTGATAAAGGCCAGAATGTGGTAGCCCAGCTTCATGGGGTCCACAAACGCGTGGTAGCCCGCGATAATCCCGTCCTTCTCCAGCCGCTCAATTCTGGCGGACACGGCCGGAGAGGACAGAAACGTCTTCTCCGCAATGGTCTTTAAGGACATGCGGGCGTTCGCCTGCAGCAGCTTCAGTATCTTGCGGTCAATGTCATCCATCACTCAAATCCTCCCAAACTCCGTTTTCCGTGGCAGCCTGCCGGGCAGCGGCCCGCAGACAGCGCCTGCGGCTCACTGCGCCCAATAAGCAGAGAAGCGCCCGAACCTCTGGTCCGAACGCTTTTGCCCGAAAAAATCTTATAAAATTTTCTTACTTGGTATCATAAACTGATTTTATTCGCTTGTCAACCTAATTTTCTAAGAAAATGATTTGGGTCTCCCCAAAACCTTCCGCATGCGCTCCATCGCCCGCGCGGTGTTCTCAGCCGTGCCGAAGGCGGTGAGCCGGAAATATCCCTCGCCGCTGGGTCCGAAGCCGCTGCCCGGAGTTCCCACCACGTTGGCGTTCTCCAGCAGGAAATCAAAAAACTGCCAGCTGGTCATACCCTCCGGCGTTTTCAGCCAGATATAGGGGGAGTTTACGCCGCCGAACACGGTGCAGTCCGCTTCCTTAAGCCCCTGCAGGATCACCCGCGCGTTCTCCATATAGCAGGCCACCTGCGCCTCCACCTGGCGTTTTCCCTCCGCCGAGTACACGGCCTCCCCCGCCCGCTGGACAATGTAGGGCGCGCCGTTGAATTTGGTTCCGTGGCGTCTGGCCCAAAGCCCGTGCAGCGCCGTACCTCCGCATGTTAAATCCTTCGGCACCACCGTAAAGCCCAGACGCAGGCCCGTGAAGCCGGCCTTCTTGGAAAAGGACCGGAACTCCACGGCGCAGGTCCTGGCCCCGCTGATCTCATAGATGCTGTGGGGCACGTCCTGCTCGGTGATGTAGGCCTCGTAGGCCGCGTCGTAGAGGATCACCGCACCGTTTTCATTGGCGTAATTCACCCACACCGCCAGCTGGTCCCGGGTGAGGGCAGTGCCGGTTGGATTGTTGGGCACGCAGAGGTAAATCAGGTCCGGGCGCTCCTTAGGCAGCTCCGGCACAAAGCCGTTTTCCGCGGTGCAGGGCATGTAGATCACCCGGCTCCATTTCCCGGTGGCCGGATCGTAGGTCCCGGCCCTGCCCGCCATCACGTTGGAGTCCACATAGACCGGGTACACCGGGTCGCACACCGCGATGCGGCAGTCCGGCCCGAAAATCTCCTGGATATTGCCGCAGTCGCTCTTGGCCCCGTCGGAGACGAAGATCTCGTCCGCCTCCACCGCGCAGCCCCAGGCCCTGTAGTCGTTCTCCACAATGGCTTCCCGGAGAAAATCATACCCCAGATCCGGGGCATATCCGCGAAAGGTACCGGCATCCCCCATCTCGTCCACCGCCCGGTGCAGCGCTTCCACAATGGCCGGGGCAATGGGCTGGGTCACATCCCCGATCCCCAGGCGGATGATCTCGCGATCCGGGTGGGCCTTCTGGTAAGCCGCCACCTTTTTGGCGATATCGGAAAACAGGTAACTGCCCGGCAGCTTTAAGTAGTTCTCATTGATCGTTAACATTATTTTCTTACCTCCTTGGATATCTTGTGACGCGGCCCGCTGCGCCGGACATGCTGTCCGGACGGTACGCCGCCCCGGCAATGGCCCGCAGACAACGCCAGGTCCCCTTGCCTCCAATTAAATACTCCCAGGAACCTGCCGCACCCCGTCGTGCCGCTGATCCCTGAGAGTTTGTTTAGACTAATTTCACATGTGGTATCATATTATAAATTTTCCGGAATGTCAATATCCCCGCGGAAAACTTCCACCGCAGGCCCGGTCATAAACAGGTGGCCGCTCTCCCGGTCCAGGCGGATGCGCAGCTTCCCGCCCCGCAGTTCCACCTCCACCTCGTCCTCCGTGTAGCCCATGAGAATGGCAGCCGCAGCGCTGGCCGTGGCCCCGGTGCCGCAGGCCCAGGTCTCCCCGCTGCCCCGCTCCCATACCCGCATACGGATATGGTTGCGGTCCACCAGCTGGATGAACTCGGTGTTCACCCGGTCCGGCTGGAAACGCGGATGCATTTCAAAGGAAGGACCGATCCGGTCCAGCCTCAGATCGTCGATGGAATCCATGAAATACACCGCATGGGGATTACCCACGCTGATCCCCACAAAGGAGTAATCCCTCCCGTCCACGTTGATCGGCTCGGGAAGCTCTGAGGTCAGCCTGGCCTCCCCCATGTCCACGGTCAGAAGTCTTGCGGTAAACCGGCCGTTTTTCTCCTCCACCGTAAACTCGATGGTCTTGACTCCGGCCAGAGTCTCCACGGTCAGGCTTCTCCTGTCCCCGGGTACCAGACCGTGGTCATAGGCGTACTTACCCACGCAGCGCACGCCGTTGCCGCACATCACGCCCCGGGAGCCGTCCATATTGTACATATCCATGCGGCAGTCCGCGGTCCCGGACGGGCCGATCAGAATCAGACCGTCGGAGCCGATGCCGAAATGCCGGTCGCTGACAAACCGCGCCACAGCGGCCGGGTCTGCCACCGTCTCCTCAAAACAGTTCACATAAACGTAATCGTTGCCGATTCCCTGCATTTTTGTAAATCTCATATCCCTCTCCTCACACATGTATCAGGCTGATCACCATCTGCGCCGTCTCCACCAGGTTGGTGCCGCTGTCCATACTGCACTTCTGGATGTAGCGGTGGGCCTCGGACTCCGTCATATTGTTGCGCTCCATCAAAAGCTCCTTGGCTCTCATGATCAGGTTCTGTTCCTCCATATTGCGCTCCTTGGGGCGCAGCCGCTGTTTCCTTCGGATGCGGGCCTGGGACTGCACCATCATCTCCAGAGTGTCCACCAGGTCGTGCACCTTAAGAGGCATCGGCAGACAGATCATGCCCTTCATGTTCTGCCCGCTCCACCGGCTGGGGGAGGCGATCAGAAGCATATCGACAGCGGCGGGAAGACACTGGCGCAGTTCATCGTACATCATATCCTCAAACCGGTATCCGCTGACCACAATCCCGCTGTTCACGCTCTCGGCGGCCGTGATGGCCTGCGCCCCTGAGGCACAGACCGCAACCACCTGAAATCCGCTGCGCATCAGGATGCCCTTTATATTTTTCCCATCCTCCGGCTTGGAGAACGCCACGATTATATTTGTCACATGCCTCACCTCCCGGTCAGCCGGCCCTTTTGCTCCGGGGTCTCTCCCCCGGAGCCCGCGTCAGAACACAGGCGTCAATATTTGTATAAATATTCGCTCACTTCCCAGTCCGTCACCTGCGCCCGGAACTCACGCCATTCCTTCTTCTTGGCTTCCAGATATTTGATGAAGATGTGTTCGCCCAGCACATCCCGCATAAAGCCGTCGTGCTCAAAGGCCTCGATGGCGTCGCCCAGAGTCTCGGGAATCCGCTCCACACCGCGCTTTTCCAGGCATTCCGGGGCCATGATGAACATGTTGCCCTGCACGCACTCCGGCAGCTTCATCTGCTTCTCGATGCCGTCCAGACCGGCCCGCAGACAGGCGGCCAGCGCCAGGTAGGGGTTCATGGCGGAGTCCGGGCAGCGCAGCTCGATCCGGGTTCCGGCCCCCTTGGAGGAGGGGATGCGGATCAGGGAGCTGCGGTTGGAAGTCGCGGACCATGCGATGTAGATGGGCGCGTCATAGCCCGGGATCAACCGCTTGTAGGAGTTTACCAGCGGGTTGGTCAGAATTGTCATGGCTTTCATGTGATGCAGGATTCCGGCCATAAAATAGTAGGCGGTGGAGCTGAGGCCCAGGGAATCGCTCTCATCTACAAAGGCATTGCGCCCGGTGGCGTCCTCCAGGGACATGTTGATGTGCATACCGGAGCCATTGACGCCCTCCTTGGGCTTGGGCATAAAGGTGGCGTGAAGGCCGTGGCGCTTGGCAATGGTCTTGGCCGCCATCTTGAAGGTCATGATATTGTCCGCCGAGCGCAGCACGTTCTCGTATTGGAAATCGATCTCGTGCTGGGCCGGGGCGATCTCATGGTGGGAGGCTTCCACCTCGAATCCCATGTCCTCCAGATTCAGCACAATGTCCCGGCGCACATTCTCCGCCAGGTCGATGGGCGCCACGTCGAAATACCCGGCCGTCTCGTGGGTCTGGGTGGTGGGACGGCCCTCCTCGTCGGTGTGGAACAGGAAAAACTCGCACTCCGGTCCAACGTTGAACACGTACCCCATCTCCTTCGCCCGCTCCATGGCGCGCTTCAGCACATAGCGCGGGTCCCCGATAAAGGGCTTCTGATCCACGCCGTACACGTCGCAGATCAAGCGCGCCACCTTGCCCTGCTGCGGCCGCCAGGGGAATATCTCAAAGGTGTCCAGGTCGGGATACAGGTACATGTCGGACTCGTCGATCCGCACAAAGCCCTCGATGGCGGAGCCGTCGAACATGCAGCGGTTGTCCAGCGCTTTCTGAAGCTGGCTGGACGTGATAGCCACATTTTTCAGCATTCCGAAGATATCCGTAAACTGCAGACGGATGAATTCCACATCCTCCTCCTCCGCAAGGCGGATTATATCTTCCTTACTGTATTTGCTCATTGTTTTCTCCCTTTCTCGTCTGAAACAAGTGAAACGAGACCACCATGCAGCCGTCAACACGGGCCGGTTATTCCGGCAGTTCGCTCCTTTGCAATGATGATCTCGTTTTATTCTTTTTCTAAAGAATACCAGCAGTTATTTTATTTGTCAATGCGTTTTCCTGCGTTATTCCTGCACTTTTTTACGTGAATGAGCGAAGCTGTTCCACAAACGTACTTCCCAGCTTCATGGTCCCCACAAATCCCACGTCCCCGGTGAGCAGCACCGTGCCGTCCTCTTCGATCTCCAGCTCCATGGTTCCGCCGGGCATCTGCACCAGCATCTTGGGATCCGTCAGGCCCAGCCGGTAAGCTGCGGCCGCGGCCGCACAGCAGCCGCTACCGGACGCCAGGGTGTAGCCCGCGCCCCGCTCATAGACCTCGGTCTGGATGTGGGTGCGGTCCAGCACCTTCATGATCTGGGTATTGATCTTTTCCGGAAACTGCCTGGCGCTCTCGGAATAACGTCCGATGCGGCAGACCAGATCTTTTGAGATCTCATCCATCAGGATCACGCAGTGGGGATTGCCGATGGACAGGCAGGTGACCGGATAGGGGATGCGCCCGAACACCATGGTCTCGTTGATGATCTCCCGCCTGGGCCCCTCCACCGGCACGTCGTCGCTCCAGAAGGACACCTTCCCCATTGACGCCTTCAGCCGCGTGCCCTCCTCGTTCAGGTAGTGGATGGAAACCTGGCCGCCCGCGGTGTGGATGTGAAAATCCTTTTTCTGCACATACCCCGCGTCCTTTAAATACTTAGCGAAAATGCGGACCCCGTTTCCGCTCTTCTCAGCGATGCTTCCGTCCGGATTCCAGACCACCATGGAGATCCGGTCGTTCTCCAGGACCGGTCCCTCCAGCACCCCGTCCGCGCCCACGCCGAAATTCCGGTTGCACAAAAGCGCAACATTGTGCGGATTCAGCTCCAGCTTATTTTTATTGGGATCAAACACAAGATAATCATTTCCTAAACCGTGATATTTTTCTACAACCGCTTTCATGTACGTTACCTCCGACCGCTGATGAACTGTGACCTATTTCTTCCATTATAACCGGCAGCATTTTAAAAATATATAAGGATTATGCGGAAAAATATTGCAAATCCTGCTCTATACCTCGTATAATGTAAGAAAAAGCCGTGGGGTCAGCCCAGGGCAGGCCGCACCACGGCGGACATTCACACAGTGAGGAGGTGGCGGGATATGGAATATGGAACATACATTGAGAACGGCTCTGCCGCCCCGCGCCAGGGCTATTTATCCGGGGACTACCGGCTGTTCCATTTGACGGACAGCGGTCCCAGGGACTTCGATCCCCACTACCACGACTTCTGCAAGATTCTGATCCTCATCTCCGGCTCGGTGGATTACATCGTGGAGGGCCGGACCTATGAGCCGGAGCCTGGGGACCTGGTGCTGGTGAACCGCGGGGAGATCCATTGCCCCCACGTGAAGGACGGGCAGCCCTACGAGCGGGTGATCCTCTACCTCTCCCCCGCGTTTCTCCAGGAGTATTCCCTGTCCGATCCCCTGGACCAATGCTTTCGCACTGCCCAGTACCGGCATTCCAGCGTGATCCGGCCCGGCGGGGAGGACCGGACCGCCCTTCTGTCCCTGCTGCAAACTCTGGAGCGCGCCCTGGACCGGCCGGGAGAGTTCGCAGGCCCTCTCTACGCCCGCGTCCTCCTGCTGGAATTTCTCATTTTCCTGAACCGGACCGCCCTGGACACCCAGACCGCTTACGTGCACACCGGCGCCATGGATTACCGGGTTTCCGGTCTGATCTCCTACATCAACGGCCATCTGGGCGAGGAATTGTCCATCGGCCTGCTGGCGGAGGAGTGCTGCTTAAGCCCCTACCACATGATGCGCCTGTTCCGCCAGGAAACCGGCTGCACCATCGGCAATTATATCAACCAGAAGCGCCTGGCCTTGGCCAGGGAGCTGATCCTCTCCGGGCGGGAAAATGCCACCTCCGCCTGCTTTGCGGCCGGTTTTTCCAATTACTCCACCTTTCTGCGGGCGTACAAGCGGCAATTCGGCTCAACGCCCCGCAAGTCCCGCCCGGGCGGAAGCCCGCATTGAGAGCAGGACGAACCGCGGGAGGGCCGCAGCCAGGCGCATCTTGTACTTGAGATGTCCGTTATTTCTGCTATAATCAAGGAAACGTATCCCTTGTCACCAGCCTGGCGGCTGGTGACATAGTATAATCAAGGAAACGTATCTCTTGTCATCAGCCTGGCGGCTGGTGACAAAGTATAATTCAATATGGAAGTACAGGAAACAAATGAACGCACAGGTACCTTGCGCACCTGCGCACGAGATAAAAGGAGAATCCAAAATGATGAACAGGAGAAACATTGCCGCAGCCGCACTGGCGGCCTGCCTGACAGCAAGCGCACTGGCCGGTTGTGGAGGAAGAAAAGCCGATGAACCGGTCATCCGCATCGGTGTGATTGAACCGCTCACCGGCGCAAACGGCGCAGCCGGTTTCCAGGAAATGCTGGGGATCCGCTACGCCAATCAGGTTTATCCCACCGTGACCATCGGCGGTGAAACCTACACCGTAAAGCTGGTCGAGGCCGACAACAAATCCGACTGCGCCGAGGCTGTAAACGCCGCCGGCGCACTGGCCGGGGAACATGTCAGCGTGGCGCTGGGAAGTTACGGCTCAGACCTTTCCATGGCCGCCGGAGCGGTGTTCGCTGAGAACGGAATCCCGGCCATCGGCTGCTCCTGCACCAACCCCCAGGTTACGGAAGGAAATGACTCCTACTTCCGCGTCTGCTTCAGCGATCCCCTCCAGGGGACGGCCATGGCAAACTACGCCTACCAGAACAACGCCAAAAGCGCGGCCGTGATCACGCAGCTGGGAGACGACTATTCCTCCGGCCTGGGCGGATATTTTAAGGATGCCTTTTCCAGCCTGGGAGGACAGATCGTATACGACCAGCAGTTTCAGGCGGGCCAGACGGATTTCCGGTCTATTTTGACCAATCTGCAAGCGCAAAACCCGGACATCATTTTCGCACCCAGCTCCCTGACCGCCGCCCCGCTTATCATCCGGCAGGCCCGGGAACTGGGCATCACCGCGGTGATCGCGGGAGGTGACGCCTGGGAGAATTCCGCCGTGATCAGTGAGGCGGGCGCGGCTGCCGAGGGCGTGGTGTTAACGGCCGCATTCGATGAGTCCGAGCCCGCCAACGACGAGGCAGCCGCGTTCATCAAAGGCTTCCGGGAATATTTAAGGGCTGAGAAACAGGACGAGTCCATCCCCGCTGTCTCAGCCCTGGGCTACGACGCCTACCTGGCCGCCATAAAAGCCATCGAGGCCGCGGATTCCACCGATCCGGCCGCCATCCGCCAAGCCCTGTCCTCGGTGGTGGTTGAGGGCGCCACCGGAACCATCACCTTCAACGGGACAGGCGATGCCAACAAGAACCTGGCCTTCATCAAGGTGATCCGGGACGGAAGGTTCCAGTTTCTGACCACCTCCACCATCAGCAGGTAAACCGGGACGGAATTTCCCCGTATATCCTCACCGCGTTCCCGTAAAACACCTTCTCCCACGCCTTCTCCGGAATCAGGCGCTTGATGAACCCAATGTAATCCTCCAGGTTCACCAGCGGCCAGTCGGTGCCGAACATGAATTTGTCGTAATTGTTCACATACTCGATCCAGGTCTGCAGGGCCTCCACGTACCCTCGCTTCTCCCGGCAGAAGGTCTCCACGTCCATCCGCTGCTCCCAGAGCCCGGACAGGTCCGCCGCCATATTTCCATTTTTCTCCAGAACCGCCGCTGCATCCATGAGAAAGGGATTGCCGATGTGGCACATCACAAACTGTACGTCCGGGTGGGCCACCGCGGCCTCGTCCAGGGTCAGCGGATGGCTGTATTTGAGCAGGGCGTTGCTGCCTGCGGTGGCTCCGGTGTGGATGGCCACCGGCTTTTTGTAGGACGCGGCCAGCTCGTACACCGGGTCATAGATGGGATCCGACACGTAAACGCTCGTATAGCCGGGGTACAGCTTGATCCCCGCGCAGGTATCCAGGCGCAGATTCTCCTCAATCCGGTCCAACTCCTCCCGGTTCAGATAACCTTTCTCAAGCTCTTCCGTATCGATCCCCACACAATAGCGCAGCTCCTTCGGATACCGGTGTTCCCGGCAGTCCAATCCCCTGTTTCCCATCACGATGCCGTGGACGATTCCAAGCCTGCGGTACTCTTCCCGCAAATGCTCCTCCGTGTTCTCGTGGCCCGCAGCCACGGCGATCCCGTCGAAATACTCCCGCCCCGGGCAAAAATGCAGATGCGCGTCAATGATTTTCATTCCCATTCCCTCCTGTTTTTGAGGCGGCATCCGGCCGCCCGTTTCTTTCTATGCAGAAAGCGGGCCTTCACCCCGGGCCGTCTCCGGCCTGGGGCAAAAGCCCACATTTAAGCTCTGTCATTACAAATTATGCTGCAAATCTCCAGTTGGTTTGCGGTTTGTTTACGACTGTCTACGGCTGGCTTCCCCCGTTGGGGTCCGTTCCCGCTTCTGTCTGGGACCCGCCGCTTGAATCCGGCTCGCCCTGGGGACGGCTCCAGTCTTTGGCCCCCGGCTGGGACCACTGGTTCTGCTGCTCCCTGCCGCTTTCGGGCTGGTTCCATCCGTTCTGCTCCGGCTGCTGCCACTGGCCCTGGGGCTGGCCCCAACCGTTTTCACCCGGCTGCTGCCACTGGCCCTGCTGGCCGTAGCCCTGGGGGGCGTATCCCTGACCTGCCTGGGGATCATACCCCTGGCCGCCCTGAGGCTGGCCCCAGCCATTTTCACCCGGCTGCTGCCACTGGCCCTGCTGACCGTAGCCCTGAGGGGCGTATCCCTGACCGCCCGAAAGCTGACCGCCATCCTGGAGCTGCCCTGCGCCGCCCTGAAGCTGCGCGCCGTCCTGGAGCTGCCCTGCGCCGCCCGGAACCGTTCCCTCCGGCAGAGCGCCCGCGGTAGCACCGCCGGCTCCATTTCCACCGTTTCCACCGTTGGATTCGTCCTCTTCCTCCTCCGGCGGCTCCGGGATTCCCTTCACCTGGCGGAAGATCTTCATAAACTCCTTGCCGGTAATGGTCTCCTTCTCGATCAGGAATTCCGCGATCTTATCCATGGCGTCCCGGTTCTCAGCCAGCAGGCGCTTGGCCTCCTCGTAGGACTCCTTGAGAATTCGCATCACTTCCTGGTCGATCTCGCCCGCCGTCGCCTCGCTGCAGTTGAGCACGTTGCGGCCGGACAGGTACTGGTTCTCCCGGGTCTCCAGGCCCATGAGGCCGAACTTCTCGGACATACCGTACTGGGTGATCATAGCCCGGGCCAGGTTGGTGGCCTTCTCAATATCGTTGGACGCGCCCGTGGTCACGCTGTCGAATACCAGCTCCTCGGCGGCACGCCCCGCAAGAGCCTCCACCAGCATGGCTTCCAGCTCTTTCTTGGTGTTCAGATACTTTTCTTCCTCGGGCACGTTCATCACGTAACCCAGAGCGCCCATGGTCCGGGGCACGATGGTGATCTTCTGCACCGGCTCAGAGTGCTTCTGCAAAGCGCTGACCAGCGCGTGGCCCACCTCGTGGTAAGAGACGATGCGCCGCTCCTCCTGGTTCATGATCCGGTCCTTCTTCTCCTTACCCACTAACACCACTTCCACCGCCTCGAACAGGTCCTTCTGGGACACTGCCTGGCGACCGTGCTTGACGGCGTTGATGGCCGCCTCGTTCATCATGTTGGCAAGGTCCGCGCCCACGGCCCCTGATGTAGCCAGGGCGATCTCCTTAAAGTCCACGGAGTCGTCCAGCAGCACGTCCTTGGAGTGCACCTTTAAAATGTTGATACGTCCATTTAAATCCGGCCGTTCCACCACCACCCGGCGGTCGAAACGTCCCGGGCGCAGCAGCGCGGGATCCAGAATCTCCGGCCGGTTGGTTGCGGCCAGCACCAGAAGTCCCTTGGAGGACTCAAAACCGTCCATCTCGGAGAGCAGCTGGTTTAAGGTCTGCTCCCGCTCGTCGTTGCCGCCCATACGGCTGTCGCGGCTGCGGCCGATGGCGTCGATCTCATCGATGAAAATAATACAGGGGGCGTTCTCCGCCGCGTTCTTGAACAGATCGCGGACACGGGACGCGCCCACGCCCACAAACATCTCCACAAAATCGGAACCGGACAGGGAATAGAACGGCACGTGGGCCTCTCCGGCCACCGCCTTGGCAAGCAGCGTCTTACCCGTTCCGGGCGGGCCTACCAGCAGCGCGCCCTTGGGCAGCTTGGCGCCGATCTTGGTGTACTTTCCGGGGTTGTGCAGGAAGTCCACGATCTCGGTCAGGGACTCCTTGGCCTCGTCCTCTCCTGCCACGTCCTTGAACGTGACGCCGGTCTCCTTCTGCACATACATCTTGGCGTTGCTCTTGCCCACGCCCATGATTCCGCCTCCACCCATGCGGCGCATGGTGAAATTCATCAGGAATACCAGAAACAGGAAGGGGATGGCGTAGTTCAGCACCGTGGCCAGAATCACGCTGTTGTCCCGGGACTCCACCAGGATATCCACGTTGTGTTCCAGCAGACGGGGGGCAAAATCAAAATCGTTGTTCAGCCGCACCACATAGTAGTTTAAATCCCGGGGATAATCGGCGTTCCCAGGCTTTGGCACCAGCGTGATCTTGGTGTTGCCGATGCTCACGGACTCCACCTTACCCTCGTCGATCATCGATACAAACTCATTATACGTCAGCTCTTTGGTCTTTTTGTCCATAATCATGTTTTGCATAAACGTGACCAGAGTGAACGTGATAAGCGCAGCCACAACGAGCATGGATATGGTCTGCCAGTTCGTCTTCGGCGCGTTCGGGTCTGTCTTCTTGTTATTATCCATATGTGTAAATCTCCCTCTGAATGGGTCATACTAAGCGAAATATCCACGAAAACCCATTCTCTACCATTATAGTGTCAGTCTCCCCATAAATCAAGAAAAGAACAATGAAATTTCTTAAAAATTTTGAAAAAACTCCTAGCATTATAAAAAGACTGGTTGTATAATATATGGGTTATTTTTTTACCCCACACGACACACTATATAGTATCTGAAGAAGGAGGTTTATGTTATGCCAGTTAAATACGTGTTTGTCACCGGCGGAGTGGTTTCCGGCCTTGGCAAAGGCATCACGGCCGCGTCCCTGGGCCGTCTCTTGAAGGCCCGCGGCTACAGGGTAACCATGCAGAAGTTCGATCCCTATATCAACATCGACCCCGGCACCATGAATCCCGTCCAGCACGGCGAGGTTTTCGTGACCGACGACGGCGCTGAGACCGATCTGGACCTGGGGCACTACGAGCGCTTCATCGACGAAAGCCTGACGAAGAACTCCAATGTGACCACCGGCAAGGTCTACTGGACGGTTTTACAGAAGGAGCGCCGCGGCGGCTTCGGAGGCGGCACGGTCCAGGTGATCCCCCATATCACCAACGAGATCAAGAGCCGTTTTCACCGCAACCCCTCCACCCAGGAGACGGAAATCGCCATCATCGAGGTGGGCGGCACGGTGGGCGACATCGAAAGCCAGCCCTTTCTGGAAGCCATCCGCCAGTTCCAGCGCGAAGCAGGTCCGGGAAATACCTGCATGATCCACGTCACCCTCATCCCCTATCTGAAAGCCTCTGGCGAGCTGAAAACCAAGCCCACCCAGGCCAGCGTCAAAGATCTTCAAGGCATGGGCATTCAGCCCGACATCCTGGTCTGCCGCTCCGAACTCCCCTTAGACGACAATATCCGCAGCAAAATCGCCCTGTTCTGCAACGTTCCCTCCTCTCACGTAATCCAAAATCTGGATGTGGACGTCCTCTACGAGGCTCCTCTTGCCATGGAAAAAGAACATCTGGCCCAGGTCGCCTGTGAATGCCTCAATCTGGAATGCCCCGTGCCGGACTTAGAGGACTGGAAATCCATGATCGACGCCTGGAAACACCCCAGGTCCCAGGTGACCGTAGCCCTGGTAGGCAAATACATCCAGCTCCACGACGCCTACATTTCCGTGGTCGAAGCCTTAAAGCACGGCGGTGTGGCCAACCATGCCGCGGTGAACATCAAGTGGGTGGATTCCGAGACCGTCACCCGGGAAAATGCCGCCAAGCTCCTTGGGGACGTGAGCGGAATCCTGGTGCCCGGCGGCTTCGGCGACCGGGGCATCGACGGCAAAATCTGCGCCATCCAGTACGCCAGGGAACAGCAGATCCCCTTCCTCGGGCTGTGCCTTGGCATGCAGCTGGCCATCGTGGAGTTCGCCCGCCATGTGGCAGGCCTTGAGGACGCCCACAGCGTGGAGTTAAATCCCTCCACCACTCATCCCGTGATCCATCTGATGCCGGATCAGAACGGCGTGGAGGACATCGGCGGAACCCTGCGCCTGGGCTCCTATCCCTGCGTGCTGGACAAGGACTCCAAAGCCTTCTCCCTGTACGGGGCCGAAACCATCCATGAACGCCACCGCCACCGCTACGAGGTGAACAACGACTACCGGAAAATCCTGACGGACAACGGCTTAAAGCTCTCCGGCCTGTCCCCGGACGGCCGCATCGTGGAGATGATCGAGATCCCGTCCCATCCCTGGTTTATGGCCACCCAGGCCCACCCGGAGTTAAAAAGCAGGCCCAACCGGCCTCACCCGCTGTTTCAGGGCTTTATCGAGGCTGCCCTCAAAACCCGTTAATTCCCTGAACCACCGGTAATTTCCTGCTCAGAAAGAGCCGCCGGGGCGCACACTAAGAGTGCGGATTGAAGCGGCCCATTGTAAAATGTTCAGGAGGTGATCCGGTATGAACCACAAAGAAGACTGTGACATTGACGTACAGGCCTGTTCCACCATGGACTGTACCGGCCTGATCCCGTCCCTGCCCCAATCCGAGGCCGAGCGGGAGGCGTATGAGGATTTATATCCTTATATTACCAAGGCGGTTAAACCAAAGGACCAGGCCAGATAACCCAGGCCAAGGGTTCCGAGAGTCCGGCCCGGCAAACGGCCGGGCTCTTTTCGTTTGATATGCCTCTCTGCGCCATAGGGCCGCAAACGGCCCATTACATTCAACAAAAAAACCTCCCCCGGCAGCGTTCACACCGCCCGGGAGAGGTTCCTTCATTTCGTCTATTCCATTTTATCCCCGCATAAACCGCCCCAAAAACTCCTTGGTCTGCGGATTCTGGGGGTTTTCAAAAATATCCTTCGGCGTTCCGTCCTCACAGATCACGCCGTCGGCCATGAACACCACGCGGGTGGACACGTCCCTGGCAAAGGCCATCTCGTGGGTCACGATGATCATAGTCAGGCCCTCGCCCGCCAGCTTTCTCATAACCTCCAGCACCTCGCCCACCATCTGGGGATCCAGGGCCGAGGTCGGCTCGTCAAAGAGCAGTAATTCCGGCTCCATGGCTAACGCCCTGGCGATGGCGATCCGCTGCTTCTGGCCGCCCGAAAGCTGCTTGGGTTTGGCGTTGATATAGGGGGCCATTCCCACCTTTTCCAGGTAGTACATGGCGTTTTTCCTGGCCTCCTCCTTGCTCTTTTTGAGCACCTTGGTCTGGCCGATCATGCAGTTGTCCAGCACGTTCATATTGTTGAACAGGTTAAAGCTCTGGAACACCATGCCCACCCGGGAGCGGTACTGGGCCGCGTTGACCTTGCCATCCGCGATGTCCTCCCCGTGGTAGAGAATCTCGCCCGTGGTGGGCGTCTCCAAAATATTGAGGCAGCGCAGCAAGGTGGACTTGCCGGAGCCGGAGGCCCCGATGATACAGGTCACGTCTCCGCTGCTGACGGAAAAATCGATGTCCCGAAGCACGGGATTCTTGCCGAACATCTTGCTCAGATGCCGGATCTCTAAAATTTTCTCGCCCTTCATCATGACTCCTCCTTCTTCTCATCCGGGAACCGCATCATACCGCTGGTGTAGGCCAGGGTGTCCGTGGTCGCCAGATCGTAGTTGTCCGGCCCGTCCATTTTATTCTCCAGACGGCGCAGGATGCGGGAGCAGGTAAAGGTCATGATAAAGTACATGATCATGGTGATGGTGTAAGTCTCAAAGTTCATGTACAGAGCGCCCGCGGCCGCCTTGGTCTTGTACAGCAGCTCGGCCAGGCCGATCACGGAGAGCACGCAGCTGTCCTTGATGTTGATGATCAGGTTGTTGCCGATCTGAGGCATGATGTTGCGCAGGGCCTGGGGCAGAATCACGTAAATCATGGTCTGAACATGGGTCATGCCGATGGACTTGGCCCCCTCCGTCTGACCGGGGTCAATGGAAAGGATACCGCCGCGCACGGTCTCGGCCATATAGGCGCCCGTGTTGATGGACAGGATAAAAATCGCGGCCTTCAGCATGGTCATATTGATATTCAGCAACGGAAATAAACCGTAGTAGATAAACATAGCCTGGGCCATCATGGGCGTGCCGCGGAAAAACTCCACGTAGGCGTTGAGCACCAGCTTCACGGCCCAGACAACTCCCTTCTTAATGGGGTTGTCCCCCTTCTCCGTGTGGATGGTCTGGACAATACCCACCGCAAACCCGATCAGGCAGCCGATGACGGTGCCCGCCAGAGCGCTCTCCATACTGATCAACGCGCCCTGGAGCATGGACATTCCGTATTTGCTGAATACGAGCATTACCCGGCCGAAAAAATCTGTTGGCATAACATTCTCTCCTTAACTGATCGATCCGGCGCGCTTTACTGGTTGGCCAGCGGCTGAACTGCGATCGCTTCATCCATTATTTTAGAATAGTCGTCCTTTGTCATCTTGGACAGAACGCCGTCGATGGCGGACTTAAGCTCGGTGTTCCCCTTCTTCATGGAGATTCCGATGTTGATCTCCTCGTTGGTCACCTGGAAATCCCCCTCAGCGCCGCCGAAATCCAGCATCACGAAATCCGGGTAAGCGATCAGCGCGCCCTTTCCGGTGGGCTGGTCGGTCACGACGATGTCGCACTTGCCCGCGTTTAAGGACATCAGCATGTCCGGCGCGTTGGCGGTGGCAGACAGCACGTTTGCATCCTCGATCTGGGGCAGGCAGGTGTCATACCAGATGGTGCTCTGCTGGGAGGTGCAGGTGGCTCCCTTTAAATCCGCCACGCTCTTGGCGGCCGCAAAGGGGCTGTCCTTCTTGGTCAGGGTCACGATGGTGGCGTAATAGTACGGCTCGCTGAAATCCACGGCCTGAAGGCGTGCGGAGGTGATGCTCTGGCCCGCGATCACGCAGTCCACCTGGCCTGTGGTCACGGCCGGAATCAGGGAATCCCAGTCAAGACGCACGATCTCCAGATCGTAACCCAGCTCCTCGCTGATCTTTTTGGCCATCATCACGTCGTATCCGTTGGCGAACTCGTTGCTGTCGGCGATGGGTACCGCGCCGTTGGCGTCGTCGGGCTGGGTCCAGTTGTAGGGCGCATAGGCGCACTCCATCGCCACGCGCAGCACTTTCTTCTCACCGTTTTCAGCTGCGGCGGCGGTATCGCTCTCAGCCGCTTTGCTCTCCCCGGCAGCCGCGCTCTCTCCCGCCGTGGTCTCTTCCTTCGCCGCAGCGGCCGTGGTATCGCCGGAGGACGATCCGCCGCAGGCGGTTAAGGATGCCGCGGCCAGAAGCCCGGCTAACATAAGGCTCATTACTTTCTTCGTTTTCATTTTCATAACACTCTCTCCTCTTTGTCTGTGCCCGTATGGAAAAAAATGGAATTGCAACTAAAAAGCCATGCCTCACAATCGGCATGACTCCATTGTCAACCATGGGACGGTACCAAGTTTCTCTCCTGCCGGGCCTGCATATGATCGAAAAATGAAACCGGCGCCCAGAGCGTGTCCGGAATCTACTTCCCGCCAGGGCACGCTTTAACGCGCCTAGTATAGCATAATTTCGGTTATTTTCCAATACCCCAATTCGTGTTTTTGCATATTTGTGCACGTTAAAATCCCATTAATTCCTGGAAAGAATGGTTCTTTCTGCCGAAAACTATACAAGTTGCGCTAAAATAAGCCCAAAATATACCGTTATAATTTTAACATTTTTCGATTAAACATGCATAATTCCATCGGCTCCGGACAAAACGAAAGCGGGATATTCCAATCGAATATCCCGCCTCTTAATTCCAGCAGCCGTGCCGGGTGCAAGGGGTTTATAAAATTTGGGCATAGCTGCCCGAATTAAGAGCTGTGTAAAAAACATTTGGCTGCGGCTTCGCCGCGCCATTCTAAAACAGGACAAAAACAGGATGGAATCATATATAATTCCACCCTGATTTCATCGTCATATTACCACAATTATCGACAAATGTCAACTAATATTCATCGCTCGTTGACGTCACTTTTCACAACTACGGGTTGCTCTCCGCCGCAGACTCCTGTTTGGCCCGCTCCTCGGCGTACTGCCGGACCAAATCCAGCTGGCGCTCCTGAAACGCTTCGTCCGGCGGAATCTCGTTCCCGTCCTCATCCACCTCCACCGCGAACAGAAAGGTGCGGGCGTCGTTGATCTCGTAGCTGCAGGTCACCAGCGTGTACAGCGTCCTGGCCGGATACTGAACCGGTTCTGCGTAGGCGCAGGGCGACAGCATTTCCTTCACAAAGGCGTCGAAGGACTCCTGGCTCTTAAACCGCGTCTTGCGCACAATGGGTTTGGCCTCGCCGTAGTAGGCCGCCACCGATTTCAGGCGGATCTCCCGCTCCGGCGTATAGATGGTGAAAAACTGGTGCTCCTTAAAATACGCCTCGTCCTTGTACCGCACCACGTCCTTGAACATGGAGCCGTTTTTCATGTTATGGCCGTAAATGATATTGTTGCGGCCGTCGAAATCGCCCTGGCTCTCAAAATCCAGATAAATCGAACCCGCGATATTCTCCTCGCCGTTAAAATCATGGTTCAGGTAAAAGTCGTTGTCCGTTCCCTTGACGATGGGATAATTGATGTTGGTCCCCTCGATGGTAATCCAGCCCACGGTGTCCGGATTCTCCGCCCAAAGTGCTTCAAAATCGATGGGCGACTTGTAAGGCTCCGTCTCCGGTTCCGTCTGGGCTTCCGTCTGCGCCTCAGTTGTCTCCGGTTCTTCGGAAGTCTGGCTTGCCAGCTGCGCCAGACGGTTGTACTCGTCCTGTGCCCGCTTGTTCTCCAGCCACTGGCTGAACACCATCCCCCCGCTGACCACTAAAACCAGGACCAGCACGATGATCACCAGGCGATGCAGTTTGTCTCTCATTCCGTCAAATTCCTTTCCTTACGCCGTCACTTCCCCGGACGCCCCGGACTCCCGCTGAAAGCCCGCCCTGCGTACCGCTGAATCCACCATGATCAGCAGCTCCAAAAAGCTGCGGAAGCTGGCCTGCTCGCCCTTTTCCTTCCAGCAGACCGTACCCTGCCAGGTATCGTTCCTGCGAAAGAGCACGCGCACCAGGAACGTCATGGGGCCGATGCTCCCCCGGCAGACGCTTCCCTGCCGCGGCGTGATCACCGGATCATCCTGTACATCCGCCGGGCGCTCGCCCAGCATCAGCTCCAAATGGTCCAGGAGCTGGAACTCATTTTCAAAGAAAAACCGGTCCTTTACCGCCGGGTGGGATACCTCTCCAGCAAAGGTGCTGTCCTGATAATTGCAGACCGCCACCTCGCACATCTTCTTCCCTAGCGGGTCGGGCGCTCCGGTAGGCTGTCCGAGCACGCGGTCGAAAATGCGCATGAGCCCCATAAAGCTCTCAAACGGATACACCGTGCCGCTCTCCAGGTGGGTGATATTCCCCTGCCACGTGGCGTGATAGCGGTACTTCACATGCAGCCGGAAGGTGGCTAACTCCCCACAGTGCGTCCCGGGAGCTTCCGCGGTTGCAAACCCTGTCTCCTCACCGTCTGCCTCCGACTGCTTTCTCCGGAAACAGCGCTGGTCCACGCTCTTCATGGGATAATGGTTCTCGTCGAACATACGGTTCAACACGCACGCCATCTGGGTCAGACTTTTGAAAACAACCGCGTCCTCCCGGCTCTCATGAAACACCAGTCCCTCCAGCCGCCGGTTCTCAAAACGATTTACCGCGATTGTGTAAAATTTGTATGAATTCGGCAATGCTCCTGTTCTCGCTACAGACATCGGTTCACCTACTTTTCTGTAAAATTAAGCCTATTCGCTCGATTATAGATCCTACTTTAGGTTCAGTATAGCAAACGCCGGTTACAAACCGATTACAATTCGCCGGCTTTTCATAAAATTATATGGACATTTTTCGATTCCATAGGTATACTGGTTATATTGACAGAATGATAAAAGGAGATCCGATTAAAATGGAAACGTCCGCTCATGAATCACCGCAAACTATATATGTAAGAACGCTGGGAGGTTTTTCCATCACAGTGGACGGTAAAGAGATCAACGACAACAGCAACCAGTCCAAAAAGCCGTGGAGCCTTCTGGAATATCTGGTTGTTTTTCAGAAGAAAGATATCAGCGTCAACGAGCTGATCGAGACGATCTGGCCGGACGACCCGGGCGCCAACCCCGGCGGGGCCTTAAAGACCCTGATGTTCCGCTCCCGCAAGCTCCTTGATCCCCTGGGAATCCCGCCTCAGAGGCTGTTGGTCCAGCAGCGCGGTTCCTACGCCTGGACTCAGGACATTCCCACGGTTATGGA
The DNA here is from genome assembly GCA_025149125.1 of [Clostridium] asparagiforme DSM 15981. Taxonomy (GTDB): domain Bacteria; phylum Bacillota; class Clostridia; order Lachnospirales; family Lachnospiraceae; genus Enterocloster; species Enterocloster asparagiformis. The sequence continues at coordinate 4,881,486 of CP102272.1, forward strand.
CATCGACCAGTTCGAGTCCGTGTGCAATCAGGTTTTAAGCTCCGGCGGAGCGGTTAAGGACCCGGACCAGCTTTTGGCTATGTGCATGAAGGGCTTAGATCTCTACAAAGGCGATTTTCTCCCCAAGTCGGAGTATGAGTCCTGGGTGATCCCCATCAGCACCTACTACCATTCCCTCTACCAGAAATTGGTTTACAAAACAATCGAGCTGTTGATGGAGCGCGAGGACTACGGGGCTATCACGTCGGTGTGCCAGACCGCCATCGGCATCGAACCCTTTGACGAGCAGTTCCACTATTACCTGGTTTATTCCTTATATAAAGACAACCACATCAGCCAGGCGGTCGATCACTACAACCACACCCTGGACCTGTTTTACAATGAGTTTTCCATCTCCCCCTCCGAACATTTCAAGGAGCTCTACAAGACGATCCGCAACAAGGAGCAGGGGATCAACACCAATCTGGACTCCATCCAGGAGGCCCTGCGGGAGGAAGCCAGCAGCGGTGCGTTCTACTGCGAATACCCGGTATTCCGGGATTTGTACCAGCTGGAGCGCCGGGCCATCGAGCGAACCGGCGATTCCATCTACCTGTGCCTGCTGACGCTCTGCGACCTGGATGGCCAGGTTCCGAAGATGAACGTCCTGAACAGAGCCATGGAACACTTAAACGGCGCAATCCGCAATTCCCTGCGCTGCAGCGACGTCTACACCCGCTACAGCGTCAGCCAGTACATCATCCTTCTGCCCACCGTGACCGCGGAGAAGGGGGAGATGGTGTTAAAACGGATCATCGGCAACTTCCACCGGCAGTACAACCGCCGTGACCTCTCCGTCGAGCACCGGCTGCAGCCCGTGCTTCCCTGGGAGCGCAAAAGCGAGATGGACGCTGCCCTATAAAACGCCATAAAAACGCAAAAAAGTCCGGCGAGACCAGAATCTGGTTTCACCGGACATTTTTTATGCCAAATCCGCATTCCGCCCGGCGAACATCCGCCGGAGCTGTTTCATTACATATCCGTAGGCCGGAATCAGGAATAGATCCGCCGCCACCCAGGCCACCGGGCTGGCGAAGCAGACAGCGATGTAACCGAACCTGGGCACCAGGACAAATCCCACAAAGGAGCGGGCGATCATCTCGCAGACGCCAGCCAGGATCGCGAACCTGGAAAAACCCATGCCCTGGATTAGAAAGCGCATCACGTTGACGAACACCAGCGGGATGAACAGCAGGCCGTTCCCCAGCAGGAACATCCGCGTATTGCGCAGCAGTTCTGTCTCCCCACGGTCCACAAACAGGAGGGCGATCTGGTCGCCGAACAGGTAGAGCACCCCCAGGGCGGCCACCGCGTAGACGATGCCCAGATACAGGCAGGCCTTCATGCCCGGGGCGATTCGGTCCAGCTTGCCCGCGCCCACGTTCTGGCCCCCGTAGGTGGCGATGGTGGAGCCCAGGGCGTCGAAGGGACAACAGAGGAAAATGACGATCTTGCTGCCCGCGGTGACGGCCGCCACGGCCATGGAACCCAGGGAATTCACGGCGGTCTGTAAAATCACGCTTCCGATGGCCGTGATGGAATACTGCAGGCCCATGGGAATGCCCATGCCGCAGAGGATCTTCATGTAATCCTTGCGGGGTTTCCACTCATCGCCCTGCATTTTCAGGATCGTGAACTTTTTACGCATGTAGAGCAGGCACAGCAGGCCGGACACCGCCTGTGCGGTGATGGTGGCCCACCCGGCCCCGGCCACCCCCATGTTCAGCACCAGGATGGTAAAAAAGTCCAGGGCCACGTTGAGCACGGAGGAGAACAGCAGAAAGATCAGCGGGGTAGTGCTGTCGCCAAGAGAACGGATGGTGCAGGACAAGAGGTTGTAGAGGTAGGTCGCCGGGATGCCCAAAAAGATCACAAAAATATAGCGGTACGCCCCGTCGAAAATATCCGCCGGAGTGTCCATCCACAACAGAATGTCCCGGCAGAGCACGCAGACCGCCAACGTCATTACCACGGAAAAAATTGCCGCGAGCCAGCCGCTGTTGGCCACAAACCGCCGCAGGGCGCTGTCATTTTTCTCACCGAACTTCTGAGCCACCGGGATGGCGAAGCCGCTGCACACGCCCAGGCAGAAGCCGATGATCATAAAGTTGATGGAGCCGGTGGCGCCCACGGCCGCCAGCGCCTGCACCCCCAGGCATTTGCCCACAATTATAGTATCCGCCATGTTGTAGAGCTGCTGAAACAGCAGACCGAACACCATGGGGACGAAAAAGCCCCAGATCAGCTTCATGGGGCTGCCCTCGGTCATATCCCGGGCGCCTGCGCCTTTGGCCATTGTTTTTTCCTCGCTTCCGTATGGTTTCTGTTACCGGTCGTTGACCGATACTAAATTTACTCTGAACCCACGGATTTGGCAAGTAGAAAATAAATGCCGGAGGATTCATTTCCTCCGGCATTATCCACAATCAATTCAAAAAATTACGGTTTAATCCACAACTTCGATGCGTTCAATCACCGGCTGGTCCTCCTTGGCCACCGAGCCGTTATTGTCCTGCACCGGCGTGTCCTCGCAGAGCTTGTCCACCACGTCCATGCCGTCGGTCACATAGCCGAAGGCCGCGTACTGGCCGTCCAGATGAGGGCTGTCCTGGTGCACGATAAAGAACTGGGAACTGGCGCTGTCCGGGTACTGGGACCGGGCCATGGAGATGGCTCCCCGGGTGTGCTGCAGGGGATTTTCCACGCCGTTGGCGGCGAACTCGCCCTTGATCATCTGGTCCGATCCGCCCATTCCGGTGCCCAGGGGATCTCCGCCCTGGATCATGAATCCGGTGATGATGCGGTGGAAGGTCAGCCCGTCGTAGAAGCCCTCGCCGGCCAGCTTTAAAAAGTTGGTGACGCTGATGGGCGCCTCGTCCGCATACAGCTCCACGGAGATGGTGCCGTAGTCCTTGACCTCGATCTTCACGTGGTGGCGGCCGGTTGCCAGCTCCGTGGGCTGGGTTTCAGCCTCAGTCCCGGACTCCGCCTTGGTTTCGGCGCTTGCCGTATCCTCCGCCTTGGTCTCCTTCTCTTTGTCGGCCTTGACAGGCTTCTCCTGGGCGGCGGATGTGGCCTGCTGTGTGGAACCCTCTGCCTCCGCTTTACGGCTGCAGCCCGCCAGAACCGTCACGGCCAGCGCGGCCGCCAACAATGCATACGTCAATTTTCTCATGTCCGATCATTCCTTTTCCTTTAAATTCTGAGTGAATACTTCTCCTGCGGCACATGCCGCAGCCACTATTGTACCACTGCCCCTTGCAGTGCGTAAAGCACTTTATGATTTTTCCATAAACCGACAAGTTTTTATTAATATTCTCCTAATTTTTCTTACGGTTGCGCCCTCCATCTTTACATTTGAGGATAGCGCGGATAGTATACTGTGTATAAAAGGGAGGAATGATTTATGTTGCTGTTAAATACCGTATTGGGTTGCCTTAAGGACAACGGGCGCAATCTGTTCCGGCTTCTGGCCGCCAGCTGGCTCATGACCAACACCATGTGCCTGCTCATGAACAGCTCCGCCATTTTCACGCTGGATTTTGTGCGGCAGATTTCATTGCGCAATTATTTCGGGCTCTGGGCCGGAATCTACGCCTGCCTGGCCCTTCTGCTGGTTCTGTCCGGAAGAGCCGGACGGCTGCGCTTTCCCCTGGCCCCCAGCGTGGCAATGTACGCGGCGGCCCTGATGATCAAGGGGGCTCTGGCGCTATGAGGGCCCGGCTGGAGAGGCTGACCGCCGGGCGGAGGCTGTGGGTTCTGCTCGGCGCGGCGGCCTTTCTCTGGTTTTCATTTACAGCCGGCATGACGGTGCTGCGCTACCGGCTGAATTATTCCCCGGCCTATGATTTTGGAATTTTTTCCCAAATGTATTATTATCTGGACAAATGCCTCCAGCCCCTGACCACTGTGGAGCGGGACGGACTTTTGTCCCATTTTGCCGTGCATTTGTCCCCGATTTTCTATGCCCTGCTGCCCTTTTACAAGCTGGTTCCCAGGCCGGAAACCCTGTTGGTGCTGCAGGCCCTTCTGGTAATCAGCGGGCTGATCCCCCTGTGCCTGCTGGCCCGGGCTTTAAAATGCACCCGCCCGCAGATTCTGTGCTTCGGACTGGTCTACTGCGCCTACCCCGCGTTTATGGGCGGCTGCTTTTACGATTTCCATGAGAACAAGTTTTTGACCCTGATGATTCTCTGGGTTCTGTACTTTATGGAAACACGGCGTTTCAAGTCCATGCTGGCCTGCCTGGCGCTCCTGCTGCTGGTGAAGGAGGACGCGCCCGTGTACGCGGCATGCATCGGACTTTACCTGTTTTTGGGGAAACGGGAATACCGGCTGGGCGGGCTGGTGTTTGCCGCCTCCTGCCTGTACTTTGTCATGGCCGTGTGGTATATCAACCGCTTCGGGGACGGGGCCATGATCAACCGCTTCGACAACTACATCTCAGACAAGCGCCTGGGGCTTGCCAGCATGTTCAAAACCATCCTGGTAAACCCGGCCTATGTGCTTTCCCAGATCGCGGTGGAGGACAAGATTCTTTTCTTTCTGGAAATGCTGCTGCCCCTGGGATTTCTGCCCCTGATGACGAAGCAATGGCAGCGCCTGACGCTGCTCATTCCCTTTGTGCTGATCAACCTGATGTCCAATTACAAGTATCAGCATTCCATTTTTTTCCAGTATACCTACGGCAGCGGGGCCTTACTCTTCTACCTGGCAATGATCAATCTGCGCAGTTTAAACCGGACCGGGCTTTGGCGGCGGGCGCTGACATCCCGCCTTCTCGCCTCGGGCCTCCTCTGCGCCCTGGTCATCACCGCCACGGTGGTGTCCTCCAAATCCAAATACATCCGGCTTTACGGGCGCTATCACGAGAAAGCGGCCCAGGCCCGGGAACTTTTAGCCCAAATCCCGGAGGATGCGCCGGTCCGCTCCTCCACCTTTTTCGTGCCACAGCTCTCCATGCGGGATGAAATTTACCTGCTGGACAGCGGCCATGAGGCCGGGTACGCGGTGGTGGATCTGCGGGCAAACTACGAGAAGAATCTGGATCAGACCCTGGAACAGCTGGAAAAGGACGGCTATGAGGAAACCGGACGAGTGGACCGGTATGTGGCGGTGTTTGAGAAAACGGGCCGCTAGCTCAGTTCATGGGCTGCCTCAGCTCTCAGCCCCCGCCGCGGCCAACCGCGGCTTCAAAAGCCAATGATACGCCAGGCACATCCCAATGGTGACCGCCATATCCGGCAGCGTATTGCCCACCGGGGTGTCCACCTGCATGAGCAGCCGGTAGGCCGCAAAGCCCAGAACCCAGATCACCAGGTTGGGCACATGGTAGCTGAGTCCGCTGCGGTCCGCCTTCAGGAAGAAATAATCCGCGATCTGAATGGCGATCATAGGTGCGAACACGGACCCGATCAGATAGAGGAAATCCGTGATATTGTCCATGGGGTAGACGATGGCCGCGGCCGTTCCGATCACGGTCACCGCCACCGCAGCCCACTTTTCGCGGATGGTTCCGGAGATGGACACGCTGGACACGCCTGCGGAGTAGGCGTCCAAAAAGGTGGTGGTCACGGTGGACAGGATAATGATCAGCAGTCCCGCCATGCCCAGCCCTGCCTTTACCATAATCTGGGAAATATCCGTCACGCCGGTATAAATCGCCGCGCCCATGCCGATCACGTACATCCAGACGCTCACCAGGCCGTAGATCACGGCGCTGGCCGCGGTGGCGGCCAGGGGCTTCTCGGCCTCCCTGGTATAGTCGCTGATCAGGGGCAGCCAGGACAGGGGCATGGCAACGGACAGCTCCACGGCAGCCCCAAAGCTCATCGTCTCCCCTTCTCCGGCCAAAACTCCCCCGCCGCGGCCAAAAAAGATCACCTTACACAGAATCAGCGTTAAAATAAACAGCGCAGCCATGGCCACTGTGTTTATTTTCCCCAGGTTCCGGATCCCGATCAGAATCCAGACCAGGATCAGACCGCCGATCACCAGACACCAAACCGTCTGCCCGGCTCCCAGCGCGCCCCCGGCCGCCAGAGCGCCGTCGTAGATCATGATGGCGGTCCAGCCCAGCAGCTGAAGCACGTTTAAGGTGGAAAACAGCAGGCTGCCCTTACGGCCGAAACTCATTTTCACCGTCTCCATGGCGCTGCGCCGGGCGAAGCCGCCGATGAGTCCGGCCATAAACAGCAGGCTGCAGCCGATCACGTGGCCCAGCAGAATGGCCGCCAGGCCCTTCGCCATGCCCAAAGGGGCCAGGTAGGTGCCCGTGAGGATTTCCGCGATGGACACGCCGGCTCCAAACCAGATCAGGCCGTTGTTTAATATGGAAGTTCCCTTTCTCGTTCCGCTCATAGTCCCCTCCCCCTCAATACTCGCCACGGATGGCGAAAGCGTGGTTCATGGGACCGCTGCCCTTGCCCAAATCCAGCATATCGGAGAGCGCCAGGGACAGATAGCGCTTGGCCATCTCCACCGACGTTTCCATATCCCGGCCCTTGGCCAGGTTGGAAGCGATGGCGCTGGACAGGGTGCAGCCGGTTCCGTGGGTGTTGGGATTGTGGATGCGTGTTCCCAGGAACCATTTGAAACGGCCGTTGCGGTACAGCAGGTCGTTGGCATCGTTGAGCTGATGGCCGCCTTTGACCAGCACGGCGCAGCCGTATGTATCCCCGATCAAAGCCGCCGCCCGCTCCATGTCCTCCGCCGTGCGCACGTCCATGCCGGAAAGCACCTCCGCCTCCGGGATGTTGGGCGTCAGCACCGTTGCCATGGGCAGCAGCCTCTGCTTCAGCGTGCCCACGGCCTCCTCGCCGATGAGACGGGCGCCGCTGGTGGCCACCATCACCGGGTCCACCACAACATTTGCGGCCCCGTAATGGGCCAGCCGCTCCGCGATCACTTCGATCAGACGGCTGGAGGAAACCATGCCGATTTTAACTGCATCCGGGTAGATATCCGTGAAAATATCGTCGATCTGTTCCCTTAAAAATTCCGGAGTTACCTCCATAATCCCTGTTACGCCGGTGGTATTCTGGGCCGTCAGGGCCGTGACCGCGCTCATGGCGTATACCCCGTGAGCGGTCATGGTCTTGATATCTGCCTGGATGCCGGCGCCTCCGCTGGAATCGCTTCCAGCGATTGTTAATGCTGTGTTCATTTTGTTCTCCCTTCGCATTAATTTTGTCAGAGCGCGCCGATGTCCGCCGCGCTCCTGGCGACAGAAGGTGGTGCCCCCGATCTGCCGCCGGTCTGTTGTTCTATTTCAAGGCCTGTTGGTAAAAGCCGTTGAAATCCGTAAAATCCTTCATGGCGTAATCCGCCAGCTGTTCCAGTTTTTCCCGGTCCCCGTCCGCAGACGGATCACGGACCACGGCCACCCGATACCCCGCGCTCCTGGCGGTGGAGGCGGCAAAAAACGCATCCTCAAAGACCCAGACGGTCTGCGGATCGGGTCCGCCCAGGCTGCAGTTTGCCAGGTGGTACACGTCGGGCCTGGATTTGCCCGCCCCCGCCTGGGCGCAGGTGAAAATGCCGTTGAACCGCGGCAGCAGCCCCAGCCGTTTTAAGGCTGCCTCCACCAGACGCCGGTCGCTGGAGGTGGCGACCGCCATGGGAATCCCGCGCTCCTGCAGCTGCCGCAAAAACGCCTCCAGCCCGGCTTTGGGCTGGGCCCGGTGGAAATAAAAGTCCTCGATCGCAGCGCTGACGCCGCAAACGATCTCCTCCCGGCTCTGGGTCAGGCCGTAGCGTGCGATCAGGTACTCCGCCCCCTCGGCCATGGACATGGGATAGAGAATTCTCCCCAGCCCCGGCTCCGGGACATGCCCCAATCCCTCCAGGTACAGGGCCGCGGCGTTGTCCCAGATGGGCATGGAGTCAAGCAGCGTGCCGTCCGCATCGAAAATGGCCCCGGCGATCATCTCTTCACCATCCGCTCCACAGCCGCTTTCAAGTCCGCGGTGGCGGCTTCGATCTGCTTCTGGGCGAAAATGGCGCTGACCACGGCCACGCCGCAGATTCCGCTGCCCGCCAGCCGTTCCACGTTGCCGCGGCCAATCCCGCCGATGGCGATCACCGGGATGTCCACCGCACGGCAGATGTCCCGCAGCGTCTCATAGGAGACATCCGTGGCATCCTGCTTGGTTCCGGTGGGAAACACAGCTCCCACCCCCAGGTAGTCCGCGCCCCGCTGTTGTGCCAGCAGCGCCTGTTCCACCGTTTGGGCGGAAACGCCGATAATCTTGTCCGCGCCAAGCCTGGCGCGCACATCTCCGGCCTCCATGTCGCTCTGGCCCACATGGACGCCGTCTGCGTCCACCGCGGCTGCGATCTCAACGTTGTCGTTAATCAGAAACGGTACCCCAAAGCGCCGGCAGAGCGCCTTTAGCTCCCTGGCCTCCGCCAGAAACCGCTCCTGGTCCAGCGCCTTCTCCCGCAGCTGGATAAAGGTGGCTCCTCCCCGCAAGGCCGCCTCCACCTGCTCATACAGCGTGGCCCCGTTTAACCAGCTGCGGTCCGTCACCGCGTACAACAGCAAATCCTTTTTATCGCACCTCATATTTTGCCCCCCTTTCCAGGGTCTGGCCGTCCATATTATAGATCGCGTCGATCATGCGGCTGCGGTAAGCGGCGTTGCCGTCCCCGGGCGCCATGCGCGAAAAACCGATCTCCCCGGCCAGCCCCATCAGGCAGACCGCGGCAGCCGCGGCCTCCAGGCAGTTGCCGGGATTTGCCGCGGCGTAGGCCGCCGTAAGGGCGGACAGCTGGCAGCCGGTACCGGTGACCTTCCCCATCTCCGGGCGGCCGTTGCGGATCACATAACAGCGCTTAGCGTCCGCCACCAGGTCAATGGCCCCCGTCACGGCCACGATGGCCCCGTCCCTGGCGGAGAGATCCTTCACAAAAGCGATTGCGGATTCCAGATTCTCCTCCGTCACCACGTCCTCCACGCTGGCGTCCACCCCCCGGGTGTTGCCGCTGCCCGCGGCCAGCGTCTTGATCTCGGACATATTGCCGCGGACAATGGTAAACCGGATCTCCCTGATCAGCCTTCTGGCCGTTTCGGTGCGCAGGGCGCTGGCCCCCGCTCCCACCGGGTCCAGAACCACCGGATGGTTCAAGGCCTGCGCCGCTTTCCCCGCCTTCAGCATGGACGGGATGGTGCGGCTGTTCAGGGTGCCGATGTTGATGTTGAGACCGCTGCAGATGGCGGTGATCTCCTCCACCTCCCCCTCGTCGTCGGCCATAATGGGGCTTGCGCCGCAAGCTAACAGCACATTTGCCACGTCGTTGACCGTGACGTAGTTGGTGATATTGTGAATCAGGGGCACCGAGTTCCTCACATTTTCCAGACAGGTTTTAAACATTGTGTTTCCTCCTCTTTCTCTTCAGCCGCGCCAGCGGTCCATTGGTCCATTGCATCCAATAAAAAAGCTGCGATGCAACCAATGAAAGGCAGCATCACAGCGATATGATACAAATGGCTATGGTTCCCTACGTTGGCATTATCCAAATCAGGTCAAGGGTCGAAGCAGTCTCAGCTTCCTCTCAGCCCACTACTGTGAGCTCCCCGCTTTTCGATTTTACGAACTCTATTATACACTGGTTTGCGGATTATTCAAGCATTTTTTGACAAAATTCGCCAGTGGCCAGTGTGCCGCCGGAGTAATGACGCCAAAGCACGCCAAAGGGCGCCGCCAAACGACAGCGCCGCGCTTCCAGGTACCGGGCCCCGTCACCACTCCGCAATGGAGCCGTCCCGGTGGCGCCACACGGGATTTTTCCAGCTGTGGGGCGTGCGGTTTTCCTCCAGCACCAGCTCCCGGTTGACCTCCACGCCGATACCGGGCTTTACCGGCAGCCGGACGTAGCCGTCCACGAACGCGAAGTCCTCCTTGTTCTTCACATAGTCCAGAACGGACTTGCCCACATTATAGTGGATGCCCATACTCTGCTCCTGGATCACTGCGTTGTAGCTGGTGGCGTCCACCTGCAAACAGGAGGCGAGGGCAATGGGACCTAAGGGACAGTGGGGAGCCAGAGCCACATCGTGGGCTTCGGCCATGGCCGCGATCTTCTTCACCTCGGTGATTCCGCCCGCGTGGGAAAGGTCGGGCTGGATAATATCCACTCCTCCGCTGGCAAACAGGCGCTTGAAATCATATTTTGTGAACAGGCGCTCGCCGGTGGCGATGGGGATGTTGCAGCAGTCCGCGATCTCCTTAAACAGCTCCATGTGCTCGCAGAGCACCGGCTCCTCCAGGAACATGGGATCGAACTCCTCCAGCTTCTTCGCCAGCACCTTGGCCATGGGCCTGTGCACCCGGCCGTGGAAATCCACCGCGATGCCGAAATATTTGCCGCAGGACTCCCGGATGGCGGCCACCCGCTCCAACACCTGGTCCACCTTCTCGTAGCTGTCGATGTACTGCAATTCCTCGGTTGCGTTCATCTTCACCGCTGTGAACCCGGCGTCCTTTCGCTCCTTTGCCGCCGCGCCCACGTCCGTGGGACGGTCGCCGCCCACCCAGCTGTAAACCCGCATGCGGTCACGGCAGGCTCCGCCCATCAGCTCGTACACCGGCGCGTTAAAATATTTGCCCTTGATATCCCACAGCGCCTGGTCGATGCCCGCGATGGCGCTCATAAGCACCCCGCCGCCCCGGTAAAATCCGGCCCGGTACAGAGTGGTCCAGATGTCCTCGATCCGTCTGGGATCGGCCCCGATCAGGTACTCGCGCATCTCTTCCACGCAGGCCTGCACCGTGGCCGCATGGCCCTCCAGCACGGCCTCGCCCCAGCCGCACAGGCCGTCGTCCGTACAAATTTCCACAAATCCCCAACGGGGGCGCACCAGATATGTGTTCACTGCCTTGATCTTCATCGATTTTCCCTTCTCCTTTTGACAATTTCAGAGCAGTCTGGCCCTGTGAAGGGCGCGGCTGACCTGCCCCTGCATGGCCGCAGTCATTCTGCCCGCTCATGCACAGCCCTGCTGCCTTGCTTCCGCCGCCGGCGCTCAACCCTTGTAAGCCGCGATGCCCGCGTTGGCCCGTTTCACCAGCTCCGCCACATAGGCGGCGCAGGCTTTCCAGTCCTTAGCCTTAACCGATTCCTTTGGCATAATATTGCTGCCCAGGCCCGCGCCCAGATAGCCCCGGCGGAAGAACTCTTCAATGTTGTCCGCGCTCACGCCGCCGATGGCCACGTACTCCGTATCGTCAAAGGGGCCTTTCAGGCTCTTGATATAGGACATTGGCATATCTCCGGCCGGGAACAGCTTCATGGTGTGATAGCCGTGGTTCACGCACATAGCCACGTCGGAGGGCGTCAGCGCCCCCGGCAGAAACGGCACCTTCCGCTCCCGGCACCACTCCAGCATCTCCGCCTGTGTGGACGGGGTCAGCAAAAATCCGGCTCCGGCCTCCAGGGCCTTTTCGGCCCGTTCCGGGGTAATCGCCGTGCCCGCGCCGATCATCACGTCCTCTCCGAATTCCTTTCGCAGCATGGCGATCTGCTCGTATCCATGTACCGAGTTCAGCGCCACCTCAAAAATCTTCACCCCACCGGCCACCACGGCCCCGGCATAGTAAAGAGTGTCCTCAAGAGGCACGTTCCGCATGATCGCCAGCACCGGGCGCTGTGCAAATACTTCCCGCATATCCATAAATTTCTTTTCTCCTTTCTTCCACAGCAAACGGCTTTCGCCGTAAACTCCATTTTCAGATTCTAACGGTAAATCTGCGCGCGGTTCTCCAGAATCCGCTGCAGCTTTCTCCGGTCCGGGTACCCTTCCGTGTCCCCGTCCGTCTCCGTGGCCATTGCCCCGGCCACCGCGCCCATGCGTCCGCAGGTCTGAAGATCCTGTCCCTCCAATACCCCGGCCAGAAACGCGGCGTTAAAGGCGTCTCCCGCCCCGATGGGGTCCACCGGCCGGCAGGGCCAGGGCTCCAGATACAGAATCTGCTTCCCGTCGGAGGCCCACGCGCCGTTTCCGCCGTCCTTTAAAACCGCCAGCTGGGCCGCTCCGTCCCCGTACACGGCCGCAAAGATTTCCTCCGGGCTCTCCCCGCCGTACAGAACCTTCGCCTCGTCCAGTCCCATGAGCAGGATCTGGCTCTCCCGGCAAAAATCCCTCAGCATAGGCGCGTAATCCCGATCCCCCCAGAGCTTGCGGCGGATGTTCGGGTCGAAGCTGATCCTCACCCCATAGCGCTTTGCCAGTTCCACCGCGCGCTCCACGGTCCGGCGGCAGCTCTCCGACAATACCGGCGTGATCCCCGTGATGTGCAGAATTTCTGCGTCCTCAAACAGGCTTTCATCCAGGTCCTCCGGCTCCATGGCGCTGGCCGCGGAGTGTTTCCGGTAATAGTAAACCGCCGTCTCTCCCCGGCTGGTCTCCTTGAACATGATCCCCGTGGGGTTGGACTCGTCAAAACGCACCGCCCGGGTATCCACGCCCTCGGAACGGATCATATTCTGAACGTAGTGACCGAACTCGTCCTCCCCCAGCCGGCTGATCCACAGCACCTCGTGCCCCAGCTTGGCCAGTCCCACCGCCAGGTTGCTCTCAGCCCCGGCGATCCGCGGGTGAAAGCTGCTCACATAGCGCAGCGGCGCGGCCGAATCCGGCGAAAAGCACACCATCGTCTCACCAAGTGTTATCACCTTTGCCATTCCTTTATCCCTCTTTCTATATTGATATATTTGTATCCGCTCAGGCCCTGGCCGCCTCTTTCCCCGCGGCCCGGCGGCCCGCCTCCCCGGACTCCACCCGGGAGTACAGGAGCACGCCGCCCACTGTCACCAGACCGCCCGCCACCTGAAGCCCGGCCGGGATTTCCCCAAACAGCAGCACGGCGAACAGGGAGGCCGCCACCGGCTCGCACAGCTTGGAGGCCGAGACAAAAGAGGGCGAAAAATATTTCAGGCACCAGCTGAAAATACTGTGCCCCAGTAAGGTGGAAAACACCGCCAACAGCAGTCCCACCATCACGGAGCTCATCCCGTGCCCGGTCAGGCTCTGTCCGGAAAAAAACGTCGCCCCGCACAGGGAAAGCGCGCAAAATACATAGACGATAAAGGTGTAAACCGTGGTGCTCATCCCCCGCCGGACCTGCCGCCCGATCAGGGTGTACACCGCGGAGAACATGGCAGCCGCCAGGGCCAGGGCGTCGCCCCACAGGTGGTTCCCCCCGGCGGAGTAATCCGACAGAGCGATCATCAGGCTGCCCGCCACAGTGACCGCGATGCTGGCAGCCGCCATTTTCGGAATCCGGCCTCCCAGCACCGCCAGAAATCCCACGGCCACCCAGATCACCTCCGTGCACACAATCGCCGTGGAGCTGGCCACCGACGTCTGGTTCAGGGACTCAAACCACGCCGTGAAATGCAGGGCCAGGAAAATCCCGCTGACCGCGCACAGAACCACGGTCCGCCGGTCCGCCGCCGCCAGTTCCCTGCGGAAGTTCCGGCTTCCAAACACCATGGGCAGCATCAGCGCCACGGTCCACAACAGCCGGTAGGCGGCCGTCACCACCGAAGGGGCCTGGGAATATTTTACAAATATTGCCGAGAGGGAGACTCCCAGAATCCCCACCACAATCATACTCATCGGATGCTTCTCAAACCATTTCATCTCATTGCCTCTAATCCAAATTATTTTTAACCGCAAACACAGCCAGCTGGGTCCGGTCCTTAAGCTCCAGCTTTTCCAGAACCCGCGACAGGTTGTTGCGCACCGTGCCCTCCGCCAGGTACAGAGTCCGGGCGATCTCCCGGTTGTCCATTCCCTGGGCCACCAGGCGCACGATATCCCGCTCCCGGTCCGTCAGGTTGAACGCCCCCGGACCCGGTTCCGGCTTAGCCGATGCGGTTTCCCGCAGGGAACGGAACACGCTGTCCCCGAACACCCGCACGCCGGTGCACACGGCTTTCACCGACCGGATCACCGCGTCGTCCCCCATTTCCTTTAAAATGTACCCGTCCGCGCCGTTTTCCAGGGCCGCGTCCACGGTCTCCCGGTCGTCAAAGGTGGTCAGCACCAGGATCTTCACCCCGGGCAACTCCTCCTTGATCCGCCGGATTGCGTAAGCCCCGTCGTACTCCGGCATGCGCATGTCCATGAGCGCCACGTCCGGTTTTTTCTCCTTACACAGCAAAAAGGCCTGAAGGCCGTCTCCGGCCAGGCCCGTAACCTCTATATCCCCATCCTGCTCCAGAATGGCTTTTAACCCCTGGCGCAGGATCTGTATATCGTCCGCAATTACCACCTTTATCATAGCGTTTTCCCCTCCGGTTCCACAGGCAGCCGGATCGTGATTCCAAATCCCGCTCCCTCCTCCGACGCCACCCTCACCTGTCCGCCCGCAGCCTCCACCCGGCGGTAAATCCCCGCCAGGCCGTTGCCCCGGTGAATCTGCCCGCAACCCCGGCCGTTGTCAAAAATATAAAATGCCAGGCCGTCGCCGGAAAATTTCAGGATCGCGTCCACGTGGGTCGCGGCCGCGTATTTCATGCAGTTGGTCAGCGCTTCCTTAAAGCTTGGGAGAATGACCGGGCACAGATGGCTGTAGCGGGGGCTGTCCGTCCCCTGAACCGTCACCTCCACCTCGAACTCCCGGATGCTCTCCGCCAGGCGGCGCACCCCCTGGGACACCAGGCCGTCGGCGCCCATTGCCCGCAGATTGTTGATGGAACAGCGCAGCTCCCGGATTCCTCCGGCCGCCAGTTCTTCTGCCTGGATCAAGTAAGCCTCCGACTCCGCCTGCTCCCCGGCCCCGTCCTTCCGGCCGATGCGGACCAGCTTGAGCAGGGAATTGATCATGGTCAGGGTGTGGCCCGTGGTGTCGTGGACCTCCTGGGCGATCCGGTTGCGCTCCTGCTCCACAGCCAGGCGCTCCCCCTGGACCGCCAGCTCCCGCTCCCGCTCCAACAGCTCATAGTACCGGCTCACATCCATGGCCAGCACCGTCCCCGCCTGAAAACGCCCGCTCCGGTCCCGCCTGCTCCTGCGGCGGATCTCCAGCCTGCGCTCCCCGGACCGGACCAGAAAACGCTGCTCCTGCTCCATGGATGCGGCAGCGGCGTCCGGCGACTCCTCCAGCCGCTCCATCCCGCGCACCGCCTCCTCGAACGCGGCCATCTCATCTCCGTTTTCCACCCCGAACCAGGCCTTCGCCACCGCGTTGGCGCAGGTGATGCGGCCGCGCTCATTGTAAACCAGCACCGCCTCTGGCAGCTCCGCCAGAATCTGCCCGAAAGCCAGGGAGTTCACGTCCAGGAAATCGTACCGGTACACCGCCAGAAGCATAATCAGGCTGGACACGGAAAAGGCAGGAGGCGTCAGGTCAAAGCCGGTCTGAACTGCCCCGGAAATGTGCAGCAGGTTAAACAACAGCGGCACGGCCGCGGAGACCAGAATCATGGCGATGTGCAGGGCGCGCACCCGGTATCTGCGGAAATTTCCGGCCACCGCGGCCATTCCCGCCACCACGCAGGCGTAGGTAAATAGCACGTGCAGCATAAACGCCGGGCCGTAGACCACATTTCCCACCTCGAACTCAGCGTAGAACAGGTGGTGGATCTCATTGGTCAGCAACACGGCGTAATTGACCGCGGGCAAGGCCCAGATCAGCGCCATCCCCCAGAGGGGCATGGGTTTTCCCCCGTACCAAAGAGCGAACACCAGCCACGCCGGACCGATAAAACAGATGCCCACGTAGGAAACCGCGTAGGCCGTGTAAAGCCCCTCCCGGGACTGTACAAACCCCAGAAACAGCTGGGGCACGCACCAGACCACGATGAGCAGCTGGCAGGCGATGAACGCGCAGACCGTCCGGTTCCGGTCCGCTTTCAACAGCAGCCAGACCGCCGAGTAAAGGGACATGGCGATGGCCGCCAGATATGTAACATTGAGCAGGATATCAAACATATTGGTTCTCCCTCGGCGGCATGGACGAAGCAGCGCCCGCGTCCCGCCGGATTCCGGCAATGGCGCAGTCCTCTCCGCGGTTTACCGCCTTCAAAGAGTCGGACAGAGCGCAGCCGCCCTGCCCGTACCCTGATTATACGATATGTCTACAGTTTCTGTCAAAGCAAATGCTATCGCTTTTTCATTTCATTTCGGGCTGCAAACAGGATCAGACCTATGCCTGCGGCCAGCAGGTAAACCCACCATGATATACTGAGCCAGAAGCTTCTCGTCACATACAGCGCCACGCCCAGGGCCGTTCCCCCGGAAATGAACGCCCACCGGCGGCATTTCCCCGCGCAGGACGGCACCAGCACCGCCAGGCAGACCCCTTCCAGGATCAGCGCGTCCGCCAGCCGGTTGGTGGCAAAGGCGTCAAGGGTCAGTGCCAGCAGACAGAGGCCGTACAGGGCCGTCTGCAGATTGTACATCCACCGGCTCTTTCCCCAGACGGCCTCCAGACTCCGGATATAGACCGCGGCGGGGATCAGGGAAATTTCCAGGCGGATCAGCTCCGGCCATGTGATAAAGGGCTGCGCCCAAAAGGCCAGCACCGCCAGCGTTCCGGCGGCGGTAAACGCGGCCCGGCGCAGGGGTTTTAGCGCCGCGTACTGCAAGGCGCAGGCGATGCCCGCCAGAATACAGGCAAAACGCCATTCCCGTCCGGGAGCCGCGATTGCCATCACCAGCAGGGCAGGGGTGGCCAGTACGCAGAACCAATCCGCTCGCACGCCCGGCTTTTGCCTCTCATCCGGCTCCAGTATCCGCCACTTTGCCCGCAGCAGCCCGCCGAAAACCAGCAGAAAGGCCAGTGTCGCCCCATACACGCGTTCTTCCCCGATCTGATAGCGGCCAATCAGCGCCGCCGGCAGCCAGAGCGTCACGGCTGCGGTCAGAAGATGCAGATTCAGACCGCCCGTACGGTAGGTCAGGACATACACCGCCGCGAAGGCTGCCAGGCAGACGGGCAGACAGGCCAGCTCCGGCCCCGTGCCCCGGTAGAATCCCAGCATCACCGCGATATAAATCACAGCAAACCCGATTTGGAAAAAGCCTTCCATTTCCTGCGCCGGTTTTCTCATGCGCAGCAGCAGATATTCTGCGGCCAACACCGCCAGAACCACAAGCCGCCTCTGCACGGAAAGCGCCAGATACGGATAACAGGCCGTATGAACCCCGGCAAGCGCCAGAACCCATGCTCCGTAAACGGATATGGCGCGCGCCCTCTGCTCCTGTCCCCGGCTGCGGACAACCAGGTAAGCGGCCGATACCAGGTAGAACGGCTGCGCAACCGCCTGCCCCCGGAAATAATGGATCAAAAAATACGCCGCTCCCAGACACGCTCCCAGAACCCCAAGTCCGATCTGCATGCGGTCGCGCTTCAGGATATCCCAGACCATAAAAATCATAAGATAAGCCAGAAACAGTTCCTCGCAGCCGATTCCAAATATTCCCAGATTAACTTCCAATATGGAGACCGCCAGGACCGGAAGCCCCAGCGCCGCCAGCGGAAGCGCCTGGCGCAGCGGCTCTACCCGCCGGGTCCAGGATTCCACTGTGGCCGAGAAAGCCAGAACGGCCGCCGCCGCCATGAGATAACGGCTGCCGCTGCCGGCCCCCATCACAGCCCGGGTAAAGAGCAGCGCGGCGTCCCCAAAGGCCAGAACGGTAAACAAAAGCTCCCCGGCCGGGCTTGCCAGCGGATATTTGATCCGCCGCCCGAGCAGATACAGCCCGGAGAATACCAGGGCCGCGATGAGCAGATGCCGGTTTAAACTCAGCGGCAGGTAAAAGATACCGTAGTTCAGAAACGCAGCCGTCATCAGGCTGTGCAGGCCGTTCAATGCCTCATTGCGGAACTTCAGGGCTTCCAGCGTGATGTCCAGGGTCAGCAGGCCCATACAGATGAAGCCGTGGGCCGTCAGACCGCCGTCCGCGATTCCGGCCAGCAGTATCCCGCAAAACAGCAGCAGACCCGCCACTCCGCCCATAAGCCGCAGCGCTTCCCGGGCGGCGCTGTTCACCGGTCCGCGCTCCAGCAGGGCCAGGATCACCAAACCGGCCGCCACGGTGTAAAGCCCAGCCGCCGCAGTCTCCGGCGCAACAAGCCGCCACAGGCCCGCCAGAAGCTGTACGGAAAACATTGCAAGATATGCCTGACACATTTCCCCGGAGTCCCCGCCGTTTCGGCCGAGGCCCAGACCCAGGAAGAGGTGAACGCCTGCCATCAGGAAGGCCGCCGCCGCGGTGGTAACCCCCGTGCCCAACACGATCAGCACCAGGGCGCTGATTCCCCACAGATTGATGGTTGCAAACATGGGGAATATGCGCAGGATGCCGGGCAATGCCGATTCTGTTTTCCTGCGCATGAGGAATTGCGCGGCCCCCGTCACAAGCAGGCCGTAGCAGGCCAAACCCAGGGCGAACCCCAGACGGCCGGGGTGGAAGGAGGCGGTCAAAAGCGCGGCCGCCACGGTGAGACCGGACAAACAGCAGCCCGCGTAGACGGTTTCCGTAAATTTTCTAAGCCCCGCAAACAGCGCCAACTCCGTGAACACCGTGCCAGCCAGAAGCAGCAGGTACCGGTGACGGCCGGTGAGCGAAAACTCCGGGCCAAAAAGCCGGAAGAATCCCACTGCCAGAACCGCCACAAACAGGAAGATGCTGCCCAGTATGTAGAACGCCTTCGAGGTTGCACGGATGTGCAGGCGATGGTCCGCGATGGCGCTGGCCCCGAAAAAGATCCCTGAAAACGCCATTACCAGAACCACCTTGAACAGGTCCGGCAAGATCCGCCACGCCGTGGTTGCAAAAATCAGGCCCGCCAGGATCACAAACACCACGCCCACTACCAGCGCCACCGTCCCCTGCCGGATGGCGGGGGGAGTATCCGGCCGGATCGGAGCCGGTGCGGGAGGCGTGTCGGGTTGAGTAGGCGCCTGAGCGGCCCTTTCCGTTTCCACCCAATCCTGCGCCGGTCCATATGTGACGGCTCCGCAGGAAGCCGGAGCGGACAGAGTCTCCTCCGCGGCCGGCAGGGGGAATCCCTGCGCAAAATCCGGCGCGGACGGCGAATTCAGCCAATCCCCGGAATCCCGTGGGACCGCAAAACCGCTTTCTGCTTCGGACGATACGGGTGCATTCTCCGGCCGCCACACCGCCTCGGCCCGTATCGCGGCCAGCTCCCGGTTCAGCTCGTCAATCCTTCTCTTTTTCTGCCCGTTCAGCACGGCCAGCACGATGATCGCGGCCAGCTCTGCAAATGGCAGCGCCAAATATAATAAAAGCAGAATCACAATCGTCATACCCATCCTCCTGTTTCGCCTCTTGTCCGTTGTCTCTTTCTGTTTTCATTATACGGCATTTTCGTCCCCAGGGGCAGAGGCCATGCGTAACAAGCGCCGGTGACATTTGTCACGATTCCCCGAAACACATTGCAAAAAGCGCCGGGAAACAGAGGGTTCTGTCTCCCGGCGCGGCCGTCTACTGCTCCTTGTGATATTTATCCTTATACATGACCTGATCCGCACGGTCCAGCACATCGCTCAGGCTCCGGTCCGTCTCCGCGTCGTAAAACGCATATCCCACTGAGATTCCCGGCTTGAACCCCGCATAATGGCCGAAATGCTTCATCTCCCGCTTCAGCGCCGCCACCTCCACCCGGACCTCATCCGGCAGGCGGTCAACCAGCAGCACCACAAACTCGTCGCCGCCGATGCGGTATATCTCCCCCCGCGCAAACACCTTGCGGATGGCCGCCGCAGCATAGCGGATGTACTCGTCGCCCGTATTGTGGCCGAACCGGTCGTTGGCCTGCTTTAAGCCGTTTAAATCGCACATCACCATACACAGAGATTTCCCGGCCTCCAGCTCCTCATTGAAAGCCGCGGTCTCCCGCTCAAAGGCCATACGGTTCTTGACTCCGGTCATACCGTCGCAGTCCCGCTCCACCTCCAACATCTTCTTCTGGCGCGTCTCCTCCGTCACGTCCTCGATCACCCCGACCGTAACCCCGTTTCGCTCTTTCCGGCTGATCCGGATCCAGGACTCCTGGCCGCAGCCGTCGAGCAGCAGCGTTCCCTCCTCATTTTCCGACTGTTCGTACAGTCTGTGCAGGTAATCGCAAAACGCGTCCCGGTCCCGGGCGAATCTGCGCTCCTGCTCCCGGCTCAGCCGCAAAAGCCGCGGGACCTGCATGGTCATCAGCACCCGGTTGTTGTGCCGGCTCATCTCAAAGACGCCCACCGGAACCTCCGAAAGCTCCATTAGACGTGAATATTTGGTAAACCACCGGCTGATCACCAGGGCCAGCACAGTCCCCAGAAACAGGGAGACTAAAAAGGAAATCACCAGAATCGCGCTGATCTGCTGCGGAGACTTAAGCAGCTCGGAGCCGTCGATCAGGCCGATGAGATACCATTTCTCTCCTGAAAACGGCGTATTATTGTAGTACATTCCCATTTCATTGACGCCGGCGTACAGCTCCTTCTGTTCCCCGGTACCCTTCAGGCGGCAAATGCCGTTCTCCTCATCCACCAGGTCCAGCTCCAGGGGGTCTCCCTCCGAAAACACGCTCTTCTGCAACGCCCCGTTCAGCACGGACACCCGCAACGGACTGTCCTCCCCGTCCCTGGTGCCGATGATATAGCCGTAGGACTCGGGGCCCGATCCCTGGGAAGCCGGAAGATTTTTATAGAGATGGTGAATGGATATCTCCACCCCGAACACGCCGATGGGATTGCCTTTTTTGTCGTCCAGCGGCACGGAATAGGTGATCACTTCCTCCCCGCCGGGCGCGGGTCGAAAGGGCTTGCTCCAATATCCCAACAGCTTGGTATCCTCCGTAAGACCCACATTGCCGAAGGGCTTTTCATAAAAATCGCTGTCGATTGCGTCCAGGTCCAGCCGGTAACCCCAGTTGGCGTCCGTCACCAGCCGGAGCCCCTGCGCCACGTTCCAGGGACCGTACAGCATATAGGTGCTGGCGTTCCTCATGTCCGTGCGGTTGGGATTGGCATTCCTGAAATACAGGGCCGCGTGATTGTTGGTCCCCGGCTCCACCTCGTTTAAAATCAAAAATGCACCCGTGGTCTTGGTGTAGTACATGGAGTCGAGGACCACCGGAGCGATGCCCTCCAAAAGCTCATCCACGCTCCCGGCGGCGTCCCCGCCTTTAATGGCCTCATCGGTAAAATACTGGCGGATCTGCACGGTATAGTGCTCAAAATTTGTCCAGACCGAGGTCATTTGGTTTTCCAGATTATCTGCCTGCCCGCTGACCTTTTCCGCGAAAATGGCATATGAATTTTCTTTTGAATGCCGGATCACGCCTCCCGTCACCAGCACAGCCCACATGACGATGCTCTGCAGGACGGCGGAAACAATAAACGCCAGAGCCAGCTTCTGCGCAATGGATTTACTCTTCATGTTCCTCCCCGGCCAGGACCTCGGACATTTTGGCCGTCAGCCCGGCATACCAGCTGCGGAAATTCTCCTCGCCCAGGAAATCCGCCAAAACAGCTTCTTCCTTCTCGCCGCTCTCCACCCGAAGGCGCAGCTCCTCCAGATCCAGGTTCACCTTTTGGGAGAGCGAATCGCCAAACAGCTGATTGGCGCTGTACGAATTCTCAAAACTCCGCTTGACATAAAATTCCTTACTCTCCATGGCCTCAAATGCCGCGGCCACACTCTTCTCCACCGCCAGGTTGTTGTCCTCCGGGCGGACATACTTTAACAGCTCCGGAAGGGAGGAAAACGCCTCCCGCTCCACCGGAATATACCCCGTGGACACCGCAAACGCGGCGTTCTGCTCCGGGTCGGTAAACCATTTCATAAATTCCGCGGCCGCAAACTCATGGGCCTCATCCGAGGCGAACCCGCAGAGATTGGCGCCCCGCTGGGTCATCAACTCCTCCCTGCCCTCAAAGGTCGGGTATGTACGCACGGTACACTCGATGGGATAGCTCTCCGCTCCGCTCACAATCACGTCCTCGGGAAAATACCCCGCGCCCGCAGACGAACCGATGTAGGCCACCAGATTTCCGCTTTTGATGCCGTCCTGGTTGAAGGTCTCGCTCCGGTACCAGCCCATCAGATGGGGGACATAGTAAACATCCCACACCCGTTTCGCCGCCTCCTGGGGGTAATCGAACACTACCCTGCCATTTTCCGTCCGGTAGGGCTCCCGCCCCAGCTGTACCGCGGACAACAGGGCAAAATCGTTGTACGAGTTCATACCAAGGAACGGCTTTCCGCCCGACCACTGATCGTAGGCCTCCGCAGTTTTTGCCAGCCCTTCCCAGGTGGAAAGCTCCGCCCGGTCCGCCCCTGTGGCACGGGCAAACCGGGAATACTCCGTCTCATTTACAAATAAAAGCTCCGTGGACTTGGCGATGGGCAGCATTTTCCGGGCCCCGTCCTCCTCCCAGATGCCGTCCTGCAAAAATTCCGGCCGGTATTTCGCCAGTTCCTCCTCGCTGAAATAGTTTCTCAAATCCATCAGCGGCGCGATCTGATCCAGGCGGTAAGCGCTGTCGGGGTACGCGGTGAACAAATTTGGCAGCGGGTCCGAGCCGATCACCTGGTTCGCCGACCCGTACAGGGCTTCATCCAGCTCGTCGCTGGCCCCGTAACCGTAGGCGTCCACAATAATGCCCTTCTCTTTTCCCACCGTATCGTTAAACGTTTCGATGCATTTATCAAACTCCACCTTGGCGTAAGCGTTGTAGGCGTGCCAGAGCGTGACAACCGTGGGGGCAGACGGATCCAGCAGCTGTTTTTGGCCGGAACATCCCGAAACCGCCCCCAACAGCGACACAGCCGCCAGCACTGCCAATCGATTGAAAATCTTTTTCATAATCCTCCTGTTCATTCCTCCCGCGGACACCTCCGCGGACTTCTCTCCTGATCCGTTAATTTCATTATACCGAAGTGCTCATCGATTTACAATCGTTCTTTTCTCAACCCGCGTCAAAAATAGCCGATTACAGCCCATTACATTCAGCAATCGCCCACAGGCTGCGCCGGCGGCCCATTACATTCAATAAAATGCAGGCAGACGCCGTTTCCGCCCACCTGCATTTTATTTTTTATGTTAATCGCGGACCATCCGCCGCGCTCAGAGCATCTGTTGTTTCGCTTCCGCCAGCCGGGCGTAAAACTGGGGATAAAAATCCTCCTGCGCGCGGTACGGCGTCACAAAAAAGCAATTTAACAAATACAAATTGAACTGCCGGGCCAGGCTCTCGTCCCCGGAGGCCTTGAGCATTTCCTGGGAATCCTTCAGAAAATAGTGCCAATCCGCGATATACGTCTCATGCGTTCCCACATCCGGCGTGTCAATCCACTTGCGCACCTTGACCTTGGAGCGATTCTCCTTCCGGCACTCGTGGACCTGAAGAAAATAGGAAAATGAACGGTTCTCGTACAGCCGCCCCAGCGGGAAAATCCGGCAGAAGCCCGGTCGGAAGGGATGAATCGAACAGCGCCCCTCCTGGTTCAGAAAGGCGCAGCGCTCCCCCGGCCCGCTCATTTTCAGATTGGGCAGAATGATTCCGTCCACCACGTTAAGCTCCAGAGGACCGGAGACAAGCTCTTCAAACCTGCAATGCAGATTTGCCGTCAGGTTATAGAAATCCAGGGGGTCCAGCACAATGGACCTGCCCATGCCCGTGCAGCAGGCAAAGCACCCTTTACAGTCCCCGCAGTCCGCCCGGACCATGTCGTTTAGGTTGTATAATTTGCCGTCGGAGATTTCGTTGAGATTGATGTGGCGTTCCATAGGTTAGGGCTCCTTTTCCGGGGGAAATTCGTTGTCTGTTGTATTGTAACCAGATGGTGGGAAAATGTCAACCGGAAAACCATTGTCAGGCTCCGTTAGTCGTAATAATGTATCTCCACATCTTCGCCAAACGCCCCATTTTCCATCTTGCAGTCCCGGCTTACAGTGACGGATTCCAAACTGTCGCACCCGTCAAATGCCCAGTAACCAATAATTTTTACACTCTCTGGTATGATGACCTCGCTGAGGGAACGGCAGTCGGAAAAGCTCCAGCCCTTTACCTCATGCACACCATTCTCGATCACAACTTTTTGCAGCCCGGTCCCCCCGGAAAAAGCATTCGCTCCAACCGTCCTCACACTCCCCGGAATTGTGACCGCTGTCAGAGATGTGTTGAAGCATGCATAGTCGCCGATCACGCTGATTTCCGGCGGAATCACAAATTCCCCCTTCCGGCTGGGCGGAAATGCTGTCAGCTCGCTGTTGTCTTTGCAGATCATGTTGTCCACCATTGTGTATGTCTTATTTCCCTCCGCAATTTTCACCCTGGGAACCTTGAAAATATAAGCGCCTTTTCTGATTGTCTCCACGGTGGAAGGTATGGTCATTTCCTCAAGTCCAACGCCGGCAAATGCGCTGCCATCAATATCCCTCAAGCCTTCCGGAAGTTCCATCTCTCTAAGGTTCACGCAGAGCTGAAACGCACTTCCTTTTATTGTCTCCAGCCCCGATGGAAGTATAATCCCCTCCAGAGTCTCATTCTCACGGAAAATCCCCGATCCCAACTCAATCACGGGCTGTCCGTCTATCTCATCCGGAAGCTTTATATAGGCATTCCCCTCCCCCATATATCGTGTCAGGATCACGCCCTTTTCACCTTCTGTTTTTTCATAGGACAGATCGGACAAGCTCACGTCCAGATACTCCGGCTCAGCCGGATGGACAGACATCTCTGCCACTGTCCCGTCCGTCGCCTCCGCAACGGCATTTTCAGCGCGTTCTGAAACGCGGGTCGTGCAAAAAAGGATCGTCAGGGCGCACACTGCAAACAGCGCCCCCACCGCTATCAGTGTAATTTTCCTTCTCCCATTCAAATCCCGGCCCTGTTTTCCCACACTCCCATTCGAATCAGTGAGCCGCTCTTTTAACGTTCCCATGTCACGGATACGCTCTTCCGCTTTCAATGCAAGGGCGCTGTTCAGCGCATCCTTGAAATGCAGCGGAAGATTCAGGCCCGGATCATAATAAAGGGACGTTTTTTTAAGTTCCCGCTCCATGGCTTCGGGAACCACTCTGCCGGTAATGCAGTAGTTCATGGTCGCCGCCATGGCGTACACATCCGTCCAGCTTCCTAACCGTTCAGAGTCCATGTACTGTTCCGGAGCGCTGAAATTCCGTTTCACGACCGCCATGGAAGCAAGCCCGTCATTGGCCCTCACGTCCACCGCTGCGCCCATGTCCAGCAGTCTGGCGGAGCCGTCCGGCTGAATCATGATATTGTCCGGTGAAATGTCCCGATGGATCAATCCGCGGTCATGTATCACTGCCAAACTGTCCAGTATGGGCAACAAAAGGTTCAAACATTCCTCATACCCCAGTACGCCGTGGGTTTGAAGATACTTTTTCAGCGTGATCCCCTCCACAAAGTCCATTACGATATAGGCCGTCCGGTTTTCACCAAACGCATCCCACACCCGCACAACCGCGGGGATAGAATCCAGCTTCGCCATCTTCCTTGCTTCCTTCAAAAAGCGTTCCAATCCCTCCGACCACCCCGCCTCGCCGCTGTCGGTGAACTCCCACTGGATCTCATTGGAATAGAGATTGGTGCGCGAGGCGGAACCGGAAGGGAAATACTCCTTGACCGCCACCTTCATCTCCAGCGTCAGGTCCCATCCCACATATGTAATGCCAAACCCTCCCTGACCGATCACATTTCCGATGTAATAACGGCTTCGGAGAATGGTGCCTCGCCTCAGAGCATTTGGCGGCTGGCTGCCGCTGTTCTTCTCATAGCCGCAGTTCGGGCAGATCCTTTCCCCCTCTTCCATTTTCCCCATGCATTTCGTACATCTCGTCAACTGCATATCTGGTCCTCCGAATTAATCATAACGTTTCACATCGATTCCTGGCAGAGACCATAGAGGATACAAAGCGCATTTTTTATTGATTGTAACCGATTCCAGGTTATCACAGCCTGTAAATACCATCTTGCCAATCACCATAACACTTTTTGGAATCGTGACGTCGCTGAGCGATTTACATCCTAAAAAAGCATAATGATTTAAAAGATACGTTCCCTCCTCTATCACCACTTTTTCAAGTTTCTCCCCATGATCAAACGCATGCTCCCCAACCTTCAGAACACTCCCTGGAATCGTGATGTCTGCCAGGGATGTATTATAAAATGCATACTTGCCGATGGATTTAACCTCTGATGATATTTCATACCTGCCTTCTATGGTACTGGGAAATGCAATCAGTCCGAGGCCGTTGGCCGAATAAATAATTCCATCCACCATTCTATAAGCATCATTTTTCTCTGCAATTTTTATCTCCATGCCATATAGAATTGTACCGTCCATTTCGTTCACCGCAGACGGGATGCGCAGTTCTTTTAGGCCTGATGCCCTGAATGCAAAACTTCCAATTTTCCTCAGGCCTTCCGGCAGCTCCAGATACTTTAAATTTGTACAGAGATAAAAGGCGTAATCTCCAATTATTTCCAGATGATCCGGCAGTATCACCCCTTCCAGTGTTCTGTTTTCCTCGAATAGTTTCTCCGCCAGTTCAAGTACCGGCAACCCGTCGATCTCATCCGGAAGTTTAATATACGGCTCCTCTTCGTCCGCCTCATAATAGGTCAGAACAATCCCACGTTCATCCTCCGTCCTTTTGTACAACAGCTCGGAGGCCTTTACCTCGTCATATTGCGATATGGCAACTGTTTCCTGTTCAGTGGTTTCCGGTAGCGGATCAGACGCCTCGTCCGTCTGATCCGCAACGGTCGTGACTGGCACGCCAGCGCTGTGGGTGGAGCGGAACATTAACGCCGGAACCAGCAGGAATGATAATATCCCTGCGGTTATCAGAACGATTTTCAGCCTCTTTTTCGAATCGCCTGCAGCCGCCCTATTCTTCCCAGTTGATTCCAGCTCCTTCTTTAATTCCTGCATATCGCGAATCCGGTCGCCGGCATTCATTTCCAGGGCATGAATCAACGCCTTCTGCACATGAGCCGGAATATTCAGACCCAGGTCAAATGAAACCGGCGTTTTTCTGATTCCCCGTTCCAGTGCCTCCGGAACCGTTTTCCCTGTCATGCAATAGTAAATGGTGGCTGCCATGGCATACACATCCGTCCAGCTTCCCAGGGCCTCAGACTCCATGTACTGCTCCGGCGCGCTGAAATACTGCTTGGCCACCGCCATGGAGGCGCGCCCGCCGCCAGACCTCACATCCACTGCCGCCCCCATATCCAGAAGTCTTGCCTGTCCGTCCGTCTGGAGCATGATGTTATCCGGTGAAATATCACGGTGGATCAACCCATAGCTATGAATCACCGCCAGGCTGTCCAGAATGGGCGTGAGAAGGTTCATACATTCCTCATATCCCAGCGCGCCGTACTCCTGGACATGCTGTTTCAGAGTAATCCCCTCCACAAAATCCATGACAATGTAAGCGGTCTGGTTATCACTGAACGCATCCCGGACGCGCACAATCGACGGCACAGAATCCAGCTTTGCCATCTTTTGCGCTTCCTTCAGAAAGCGCTCGATTCCTTCCGCCCAGCTTTTCTCACCGTTTTCTGTAAAATTCCACTGAATCCGGCTGGAGTAGCTGTTGGTGCGGGAAGCCATATCTGAAGGAAAATACTCCTTCACGGCCACCCTGGCCTCCAGAACCAGGTCAAATCCTACATAGGTGATTCCAAAACCGCCCCGGCCGATCACATTTCCAATGTAATACCTGCCGTGGAGGATGGTATTGCGTTTCAGGGCGTTGGGCGGCTGACTGCCGTCGTCCTGCTCGTAACCGCAGTGTGGGCATATCCGGGCGCCCTCCTCCAGCTCTTCCATACACCTGGTACATCTGGTCATCTGCATGATCATACCCCCGATCAATCGTAATAGTTAATTTCCACGCCCGGGTCAAACGCATCCTCGTCAATCTGACAATCTTTGCTGACGGTGACGGTTTTTAAATTGACACAACCCTTAAATGCATTAAAATCGATGGTTCTTACACTTCTGGGAATCATGATCTCACGGAGTGATTCGCAGCCTGCAAAGCAGTGATATCCCAGCTCCTCCACTCCCTCCCCGAGTTTAACCGTCTCAAGTCTGTGTCCCTCTGAAAATGCCTTCGGTTTAACAACGCGGACAGAACCAGGTATTTCAACCTCAGTCAGAGAAGTTCTGTAAAAAGCGTTCCCGCCAATGGCGTTTATTTCCGGGGATATCACAAATTTTCCTTCTATCCACTGCGGAACTGCCGCCAGCTCATTCCCATCTTTGTAAATCAGGCCATCCCTC
The DNA here is from genome assembly GCA_025149125.1 of [Clostridium] asparagiforme DSM 15981. Lineage (GTDB taxonomy): Bacteria > Bacillota > Clostridia > Lachnospirales > Lachnospiraceae > Enterocloster > Enterocloster asparagiformis. The sequence goes on from CP102272.1 coordinate 4,909,819, forward strand.
ATTTTAAATCTCTGATTGCCTTCTGCAATTTTCACTTGCGGAATCTGTAAAATAGCAGACCCCACGCCGAGGAATTCGACGCTGGAAGGAATTGTAATCTCCTCAAGGCCAGAGCCTTCAAACACCTGATCCTGGATGCTTTTTAAGCCTTCCGGCAATTCGATCCGTCTCAGGCCGGGGCATTCGGAAAAGGAGTTTTCACCGATCGTTTCCAGGTCCTTAGGCAGTTCAACCTCTTTGAGATTTGTACATTTGGCAAGCGTAAACCACCCCAAATACTCAACTTTCTCCGGCAGCACAACACCTTCCAGCGTTTCATGTTGGCTAAAAAAGAACACTCCCAGCTCTAATACCGGCAGTCCCTCAACTTCATCCGGCAGCCTGATATAGGAATCCTTTCCAATATACTCCCTCAGCATGATTCCATTTCCTTCTTTCGTCTCCTGATAAATCAGCTCTGCCTCATCCACATCCACATACTTTGATGCCCCTGCCGTCTCCTGTTCGTTCTGGGCGGCGGTTGGCTCTTCAACCGTTTTCTCTTCCGGGGCTCCCCCGTCGTCAGCCCTCTGTCCGGCCGGAACGTTTGTCTGCCCGGCTTCCGCCACCGCCGTGCTCTCCACCTCGGAACCAGCGGCGCTTCCCGAATCCCGGAACGCGTAAAACAGGACCGCCAGGACACACAGCACGCACAACGCTCCCACAGCTATAAGCGCGTTTCTCTTCCCCCGACGCCCTGTTCTGTGAATCTGATCCTGTTCCGGGGCTATTTCCACCTCCGCGCCATCATCCTTCTGGCCGGCAGGCTCCTCCGGCCCGCTCAGTCTCCTTTTGAACTCCCGCATATCCCTGATCCGGCACCCTGCCTGGAGCTTCAGAGCGTCATTTAAGGCAATGGTCACATGCCGCGGAATGTTCAGGTCCGGGTCATAATAAAGGGGCGTGTTCCTGACTCCCCTCTCCAGCGCCTCGGGCACCACCTTACCCGTCAGGCAGTAGTAAATGGTGGCCCCCATAGCGTACACGTCCGTCCAGCTCCCCAGAGTCTCCGACTCCATGTACTGCTCCGGCGCACTGAAATTCCGCTTGATCACAAGCATGGAGGCCCGGCCTTTACTGTTCTTTACATCCACCGCCGCCCCCATGTCCAAAAGCCGGGCGGTGCCGTCCGGCTGGAGCATGATGTTGTCCGGGGAAATATCCCGATGGATGAACCCCCGGTCATGGATCACCACCAGGCTGTCCAGGATGGGGGATAAAAGGGCCATACACTCCTCACAGCGCAGCACGCCATGGCCCAGGAGATAGTTTTTCAACGTATCTCCTTCCACAAAGTCCATGACAATATAGGCGGTCTGGTTCTCAGGAAAAGCGTCCCGGACCCGCACGATGGCCGGCACGGAATCCAGCTTCGCCATTTTCCTGGCTTCTCTCAGGAAACGGTCGATGCCATCCGACCAGGATTCCCTGCCGCTGCCAGTAAAGTCCCACTGAATCTCATTGGAATAGCTATTGATACGGGAAACAGAGCCGGTGGGAAAATACTCCTTCACCGCCACCTTCATATCCAGCACCAGGTCCAGCCCCACATATGTAATACCAAATCCCCCCTGACCGATCACGTTTCCGATGTAGTATCGGCCGTGAAGGATGGTGTTGCGGTTTAAGGCGTTGGAGGGCTGGGCGGTGCTGTCCTGCTCGTAGCCGCAATGGGGGCAGAGCCGGACGCCTTCCTTTAATTCCTCCATGCATTTGGTACATCTTCTCACCTGCATAACGACTCCTTAAAATTAATCGTAATAGTTGATCTTAACATCTGTATCCACAAAAGCTGATGCGTCAATCTCGCAATCTTTACTTACAGTAACTGTTTTCAGATTCTTGCATCCCTCAAATGCCCTTCCACCAATATAACATACACTTTCAGGGATTATGATTTCGCTAAGTAATTCACAATCTTAAAAACTGCGGTACTCCAATTTTTTCACTCCATCCTCAATTACAACCTTCCGAAGCTCTATTTCTTTTAAATTCGTGCAGCCACTAAATGTATTCTTGCCAATACTCTGCAGTTTCTTTGGCAAGACAACTCGTTACACCCAAAAACACAAATTTCTTTTTGCTTGCAGTTTTTACCTTCCCAACAGTTTTATCAGCCGCTGTCTCTGTCTTTTTCTCCTCACTCTCCCCGCGTGCTCTGTCACATCTAAATCTGTTTTTTCATTCCGCTCCTCTTCGCCTCTATAATGAGCCGTTTTCATTTCATCTCCACTCCCCATAAACGGAGCAGTCGGCGGAAGTTCCTGAAAATCAGCCCGCATATCCCGGATCCGGTTCTCCGCACGCAGCTCCAGCGCCTCCGGTACCACTTTCCCAGTCATACAGTAATAAATCGTAGCACCCATGTACAGAAGCCTGGCCATTTTGCGGGCTTCTTTATACTGTAAATTCTCCGGCAATATTATTTCCTTCAGAGCCTCATGATTCATAAAAATCTCTTCGCCCAACATCACTACCGGCAAACCGTCTATTTCCTCCGGCAGCTTATTACGAGATTTCCCTTCCCCAAAATATTCAGTAAGAATAATTCCCTTCCCGCTCTCTGTTTTTTCATAGGCTAACTCCGACAGCACCACATCCCTCATATCCCACAGGACCGGATATGGCTACATAATTCTGTCCAAAAAACATTGCGGCGTTCACCGCATTTGTCACTGCCTCAGATGTAATTGTCGCTCCCGAAACCGCTTTGATCTCGTTGTCACCTGGCCGCTCATATTTCACTACGGACAGGGGAAACCCCGATTGGCCTGCGTACTGATCCTTAAAGTCCGGCTCTACCGCCTTTAATCCCAAATTAGGAGTATCATTGATCTCTAAAAACTCTATACCGTTCACCGTGCCGTTTTCCTTCAATCCCACGGCAATTTTTACGATCCCGGTAAAACTGTCATCTGAATGAGAGACAATCACATACCCCATTTTGTCGCCGGCTGCATCCTTGGCTACCAGCACCTCATCAACCGTTACCTTTCCAAAATCCATAGCGGTCAATGCGCTGTTGCAGCTTTCCAATGAGGCGTTCAACTGGTCGTCCGCCTCAAAGCTGTCCGCCGTCTCCCACAATTTTTGAAAGACTTGCGACCGCTTTACATACTCAGCATGTTGGGCCGATTGAGCCTGGTAAAACTTGACCGCCGGAATCCCCACTACGAACAACGCTCCGATTATTATCAGCGCTGTCCTCCATCCCTTTTTCAATATCGGCTGTTTCATTTCCACCCGCACCGGCTCTTTTTTCCCGGAAAATGTCTCCTCTGCCGAAGCGTTTTGCTGCTCCACCGGCTCCCCTGTATAGGGAGTCGTTTTCATCTCGTCGCCATTTCCCATAAAAGGTGCGGTAGGCGGGATCTGCTGAAAGCCAGGCTGCGGTCCCGGCTCCGGCATTTTCTGCAATTCCGGCTCTCCCACATCCCCATCGTCCCTTCCATCCCCAACATCCGTCAAACTTCGCTTAAACTCCCGCATATCCCGGATCCGGTTCTCCACACGCAGCTCCAGCGCGGCGTTCAGCGCCCGGATTACATGTAACGGGATGTTCAGGCCCGGATCAAAATACAGGGGCGCTTTCTTAAATTCCCGCTCCAGCGCCTCCGGTACCACTTTCCCAGTCATACAGTAATAAATCGTAGCACCCATGGCGTACACGTCCGTCCAGCTCCCCAGCGTCTCCGACTCCATGTACTGCTCCGGCGCGCTGAAATTCCGTTTCACCACCGCCATAGAGGCGTGGCCGCCACTGGCATTCACATCCACCGCCGCCCCCATGTCCAGAAGCCTAGCCGAGCCGTCCGGCCTCAGCATGATGTTGTCCGGGGAAATATCCCGGTGAATGAATCCCCGGTCATGGATCACCGCCAGACTGTCCAGAACCGGCGATAGAAGGCTCATGCACTCCTCATAGCCCAGCACCCCGTGGCTCAGGAGATACTTTTTCAGGGTGACTCCCTCCACAAAGTCCATCACAATATACGCGGTCTGGTTCTCGCCAAAGGCGTCCCGGACCCGCACGATGGACGGCACTTCGTCCAACCTGGCCATTTTACGGGCTTCTTTTAAAAACCGTTCCATCCCATCCGGCCGGTTCTCCGATTCTCCATTGATCGAATCCCATTCAATTTCATTGGAAATGCTGTTGGTGCGCGTAGCGGAACCGGATGGGAAATATTCCTTCACCGCCACCTTCATCTCCAATGTCAGATCCCAGCCCACATATGTAATGCCGAATCCCCCCTGGCCGATCACATTTCCGATCAAATAACGGCCGTGGAGAATGGTATTCCGCTTTAAGGCAATACCGGGCTGGACGGTACTGTCCTGCTCATAGCTGCAATAGGGGCAGAGCTGAACGCCTTCCTTTAATTCCCCCATGCATTTGGTACATCTTCTCACCTGCATAACGACTCCTCCAGATTAACTTAAACGGATGATCTGCACCTCCGCTGAAAAGGCCGTCGGATCAATCTGACAATCTCCGCTTACACCCACGACTTCCAGGCTGCCGCAGTCATAAAAAGCGAATTCCCCGATTACCTTCACACTACTCGGGATCAGGATATGGCTGAGCGACGTACAGCCCTGAAAACAGTTGTCTCCCAGCTTCCCCGTACCATCTTCGATTAAAACATCCTCCAGACCGGTACACTCCAGGAACGCCCCTGCTCCAAGTTCCTTCACACTTCCGGGAATTGTGATTTTACGGAGCGCTGTACAATCGCGGAAGGCATATTGATTCAGCTCCTCCACGCCCTCCTCAATCACAATCTCCTCCAGTGAATGTCCGCCCAAGAACGCGTGCTCCTCCACAACCCGAACCGTCCCGGGAATTGTAATTGACTTAAGAGACGTATCCCGAAAGGCCTGTTCGCCGATGATCTCGATATTCGAGGGAATGATAAACGTTCCTTCCCGATCTTCTGGGAACGCCACCAGCTTATTGCCATCCGTGTATAGAACGCCGTCCACTACCTCATATTTGGAATTTCCCTCTGCGATTTTAACCTGCATCTTCCTCAAATTCGTTCTGTCTAAATCGTCAACCGAAGATGGTATGGTCAATTCCTGGATCGACGTCTCCCAGAACGCAAATTCGCCTATTTTTTTCAATCCCTCAGGCAGCTGAATCTGCTTTATACCGGAACAAAAGCCAAAGGCCTGAGTGCCTATGATTTCGAGATGCTCCGGCAGAATCACTTCTTCCAGCGTCTTATTTTCTTTAAAAAGGAACTCTCCCAGCTCCACCACCGGCAATCCGTCAATCTCATCCGGTAGCTTGATATAGGGTTTCTCCTCTTCCACCATATAACTGATGAGAATCATGCCGCTTCCATCCTCAGTCGGCTTGTAGGTCAGCTCCGACGGCTCAACCTTATAGAAGCGGGAGAGATCGGCACGTTCCTCCGCAGCCGTGGTCTGCACGGCACTTTCCATCTGCTCCCCCATGTGATTGGCAGTGTCAGCCGCCTCTGTGGTCTGTGCGGCAACGGCTTCCTCTGTGGTTTCAGCCTGGGTGGTGGCACTTGTCTGCACGCTGGCGGATGCAGCGTCCCCGATACCCTGAAACGCATAGTAGAAAACCGTCAGAACCGACATGGCGAACAGCGCGCCGATGGTGATCAGCACAATTTTCAGCGTCCGCTTCAGTCGTCCGGGACGAGGGGGCTGCTTTTCCTTCAGATCCTGCCCGCTTTCCACTTTCCGTTCCGGCTGCCCGGTACTCTGCGTTTCCTCCACGACCGGAGTGGGGATTGGCCCCGCCTGAAACGGCATCGTGGGGACGGTGTCCTCCACCGGTGCGGTCAGCCTCCGCTTAAGCTCCCGCATATCCCGGATGCGGTTCTCCGCATGCAGCTCCAGCCCGTCCCGCAGCGCGCCGATCACATGGGCCGGAATATTGAAGGCCGGATCGAAATAAAGAGGCGTTTTCTTAAATTCCCGCTCCAACGCCTCCGGAACCGCCTTCCCGGTGATACTGTAGTAAATCGTGGCCGCCATGGCGTACACATCCGTCCAGCTACCCAGGCTCTCCGATTCCATGTACTGCTCCGGCGCGCTGAAATTCTTCTTCACCACCGCCATGGAAGCGTGGCCGTCATTGGCCTCCACATCCACCGCCGCCCCCATGTCCAAAAGCCGGGCGGTTCCGTCCGGTTGCAACATGATATTGTCCGGCGAAATATCACGGTGGATAAATCCACGGTCATGGATTACCGCCAGACTGTCCAGAATGGGGGACAACAAGGTCATGCACTCCTCATATCTCAGCACGCCATGGCCCAGAAGATACGTTTTCAGCGTATCCCCCTCCACAAAGTCCATGACAATGTAGGCGGTCTGGTTCTCAGCGAAGGCATCCCGGACGCGCACGATGGCCGGGACGGAGTCCAGCTTCGCCATTTTCCGCGCTTCCTTCAGGAAACGCTCCATTCCCTCCGACCAGTTCGCCTTCCCGTTTCCCGTGAAATCCCACTGGATCTGGTTGGACAGGCTGTTGGTGCGCGTGGCGGAGCCAGAAGGAAAATACTCTTTTATGGCCACCTTCATCTCCAACGTCAAATCCCATCCCACATATGTAATGCCAAAGCCGCCCTGGCCGATCACATTTCCGATGTAATAGCGGTCGCGAAGCAGGGTGTCCCGCTTCAGGGCGTTGGGCGGCTGAATGTCGCTGTCCGGTTCGTAACCGCAGTGAGGGCAGAATTGATCGCCCGGCTTCAGTTCCTCCATACATTTCGTGCATCGTTTCATCTGTGTCGTCCTCCGATTCGATTAGTCGTAATACTGTATTTCCACACTTGGATCAAAGGTGCTTTCTGTCACTTGGCAATCCCGGCTTATGGTGACGGATTTCAGGCTATCGCATCGGCTAAAGGCATAGCCGCCAATCATCATTACGCTTTGTGGAATAACGACCTCCCTCAGATTGTCACAACCGGAAAAACAACTGTCTCCCAATGCCTCCACTCCATCTTCCATCACCACGGTCTCTAAACTATGAGATCCAGTAGCCCCATACATCTCAATTACTTTCACATTCCCCGGAATCATAAGCGTTGTCAGCGAAGTGTTATTGAATGCAAAGGATTCAATGACGTTGACTTCTGCCGGAACGGTAAACTCTCCACCCCGGGATTCAGGAAAATCCGTCAATCCGCCGTTGATATTGTAAATCACTCCGTCCACCATCTTATAGGTCGAATTACCCTCCGCAAATGTTAGATTCTCAATCGATAAAATGCCGCTGCTCCCCTCAAGCACTTCCACGGTGGACGGTATAGTAAGACTTTTCAGACCCGTGTTTTGGAATGCGGACAACGATATCTTCCATAAGCCTTCCGGCAGCTCTAAGTATTGCAGGCTGGTACATCCTTCGAACGCGCCATCATATATTACTCTAAGGCTATCCGGTATCTCCACCTGCTTTAAATTGACACAGTCTTTGAACGTCCAGTACGAAATATACTCAAGATGTTCCGGTAAAATCACTTTCTCCAGCGTACTGTTTCCATTAAAAAGATATTCTCCCAGCTCCGTCACTGGCAGTCCGACCATCTCCGACGGCAGTTTGATAGAACTCTCCTCGCCTAAATACTCGGTAAGGATAATACCGCTCTTAATCTCGTCCGTTTCATAGCAAAAATCATAATCGATTTCAAGCGAGGGTTCTGTCGCCTCTGTCGCCCTGCTTTCCGTTGTTGCCTGCGTTTTCCAACCGGCTGACTCCATTTTTGCAGACTCCTTCCCATCGGAAGAAGCCGAACTTACAGAGTCGCGGAATAAAAAGAACATCATCGTCAGAACGCACATTGTGGACATTAAACCCACTGCAACCAGCGCAATTTTCATTCCCTGCTTCAGACGTTTGCTGCGCCCGGTATCTTCCTTTATTGAGTACCGTCCGCTCTCCTCCGCCTGATCCACCCGCTCGGTTTTGGGAATCTGATCCTGGACCGGAGTTTCTTTTATTGCCTCATCCCCCGCCGTATCTTCAGAGGCATCTGCCTCCTGCGCGGTCAGCCTCCGCTTAAGCTCCTGCATATCCTGGATACGGCCATCTGCCTGCATCTTCAGCCCGTCGCATAACGCCCCGATCACATGGACCGGGATATAGAGATTCGGATCGAAGCAAAGGGGTGTCTTTTTAAGCTCCCGTTCCATCGCCTCGGGAACCACCTTCCCGGTCATGCAGTAATACATCGTAGCTGCCATGGCGTACACATCCGTCCAGCTTCCCAGAATTTCCGTTTCCATATACTGTTCCGGCGCGCTGAAATTCCGTTTGATCACCGCCATGGAGGCGTGGCCTTTATTGGCTCTCACATCCACCGCCGCGCCCATATCCAGAAGCCTGGCCGTGCCGTCCGGCTGGAGCATAATATTGTCCGGGGAAATATCCCGATGGATAAATCCGCGGTCATGAATCATCGCCAGACTGTCCAGAATCGGGGACAAAAGCCTCATACATTCCCCATACCTCAGCACGCCGTGGCTCAGGAGGTAATTTTTCAGCGTAACCCCCTCCACAAAGTCCATCACAATATAAGCGGTCTGGTTCTCGTCAAAAGCGTCCCGGACGCGGACAATGGACGATACGGAGTCCAGCTTCGCCATCTTCCTGGCTTCTTTCAGAAATCGCTGTATTCCATCCGACCAGCCTATCTTTCCCTCGTCTGTAAAATCCCACTGGATCTCATTGGAATAGCTGTTGGAACGTGCGGCGGTTCCAGTGGGAAAATACTCCTTCACCGCCACCTTCATTTCCAGTGTCATATCCCAGCTCACGTAAGTGATGCCGAATCCACCCCGGCCGATGACATTTCCGATCAGATAGCGGCTGTGGAGAACGGTATTTTGTTTCAGGGCGTTGGAGGGCTGGCTGCCGCTGTCCTGATCATAGCCGCAGACAGGGCAAAAGCGGTCGCCCTCCAGCAGCTCTTCCATACATTTCATACAACGTCTCATCTGCATACCGATTCCTCCAAGCTCTTTTATGCTTCTCTCATTCACGCAATCCCTGTCACTGGTCCTCCAGCTGGATCAAATTGCTTCCGTCGCAGTACAACAAATATGTCTGCAACAGCCCCCCGGTCTTTTGTGTCATAAACCACAGCCAGTTGACGTCTGCATAGCTCATATTAACCACCCGGTCACCGCTGTAAATAACGGAATCACCGGTGCCGTCCGTCCTGATCCTGTGGATTTCACCGCTGTCCTCCGGACTGTAGTAGATCCAACCATTGCCGTAGGACAAGCTGTCCCCGTTCATCTGTTCGGCATATTCTTTCATCGGACTCTCCACAAGCCGCCCGTCCAGATCACAGACCACAAGCTGTTCCTTTGTGAATGACACCATATAAATTTTACCTTCCTCAATAAACCCCACCACCATAAAGTCCTTATCGTTGAGCACTTTACTGTTTTTGCCGTCCAGATAGGCCCGTTTTAGAGCGATTGCGTTCCCTTGCCCTTCCGGATACAGCACGGTGTAATAAATGTATTTTCCGTCCAGGTTGTACCAGACTGCTTTTTCCTTCAGCAGCTCTTCTTCCTTTCCCGTCTTTAAATCATACCGGCAAAGGGTATAGCTCAGTCCGTCCCCCTCGTTTTCCCCCTTCAGATAGTAGAGCATTTCTTTCCCGTCGGAATAGCGGACATATTGCAGATCGTTATAATAACCTGCGCTGCAAACCGTCCTCACATTGGTCCCGTCAAAGTCCATCTCCATAATGGAATCCGGCTCTTCGGGATTCTCCGCGTTGTCGTGCAGGAAATAAACCTTATCCGAACTCAGATTAATATATGCGGCCTCTGAATCCACAATCAGCCGGTCGTCCACCCGATCGTAGGGACTCACATGCAGGTTCCAGTCTCCGTCGATGTAATACATATGCTCGCCGATCTTCTGGGCAAACCCAGCGTTACATAGCAGATTTGCATTGCCGGTGCCCAACCGCTCTACGGAGGGCAGCCACGGTTTCACGGCGTAAACTCCAACCCCCGCCGCACAGATTGCAAAGGCGGCGGCAGCGGCCAAAAGTCCTTTTGCCAGCCGGTTCCTCCCGGGAACGGCTCCGGCCAGGGCAGCTCTGAACTGCTTCATGGTGCGGATACGCTCCTCCGCCCGGATACACAGAGCCTGTTCCAAGATCCCCCTTACCTTCTTATTCCTGATCCCCTCCATATCCAGAGGGGCCGGTTTCATCATACGCTCCGGGGCCGCGGGAATCCGTTTTCCGGTCAGGCAGCTGTAGATAACGGCAGCCATGGCGTACACGTCGGTCCAGGTTCCGATTTCTCCGTCCTCCATGTATTGCTCCGGAGCGCTGTAGCCGTCCTTCACAATACTCTCCGACTTCCCGGACCGCCTTCTGCCAATGTCCCGCGCGGCGCCGAAGTCCAGCAGCTTTGCCTTCATCTGTGCATCTGTGGTCTGCACCATCACATTATCCGGGCTGATATCCCTGTGGATCAGCCCTTTGGCGTGCATGGCTTCCAAACTGTCCATCAAAGGCAGAAGCAGCGCGGTGCAGGCGCGGTAATCCAGGCAGCCGTACTGGTTCAGATACTGTTTCAGCGGAATCCCTTCCGCAAAGTCCATGATAATATACGCGGTCTGATTCTCCTGAAAGGAATCCCGCACCCGCACAATCCCGGGCACCTCATCCAGCTTTGCCATTTTCCTGGCTTCGCTTAAAAACTGCTCCACTCCCTCCAGCCAGTTTTGATATTCCGTGTTGGAAAACCCCCACTGAATCCGGTTGGACTGAGCGTTGCTTCTGCTCCCGAGGCCGGAGGGGAAATACTCTTTCACCGCCACCTTAACCTCCAGCTTCAGATCGTACCCCACATAGGTGACGCCAAAACCGCCGTGCCCCATGACCCTTCCGATCAGATACCTTCCACACAGAATGGTATCCTTCCTGAGCACATTCGGCGGCTGAACGTAACGTTCCATGTCAAAGCCGCAATGACTGCAAAACCGCTCTCCCTTTGCCACCTCCTGCATGCAGTTCACACACCGGTACATCTCCATCTTTTACTTCTCCCCTATCGAAAAAACACACGCCGCCGTATAGTTATCCTGATCCCCGGGCGCCCTTTCCTGCAAAAGTGCCTCCATTTTCAAAATCCACTGCCTGGGATCGGGGGAATCCGCCAGCGTTTCCTCCATCTCCTGTTCCAGTACATATTCCCAAAAACCGTCCGTACACAGTAAAAAAGCGTGAAAACCATCCGCAAGAGAAACCGGCTCTGAAATGTCCGGTTCAAAGCTGTCGCTTCCGAGCGCTCTTAAGACCCGGTTGCGGTCCTCATGAAAACGGATCTGATCCTCCGTGATCATCCCCATCAAAACCGCCAGCTGGGGGACGCTGTGGTCCAGTGTCCTCTCCACCAGCCTTCCGTCCCGGAAATGGTACAGCCTGGAATCCCCCACATGGGCCCAGACTGCCTGATCTCCCTCCACAAACAGGCTGACCAGGGTGGTTTTCATGGCGCAGGCCTCGGTCTGACCGTCCAGAACCGCCTGGTTTGCCATGTAAACGGCTGAGACAATCCCCTCCCCGGTTCTGCAAAGCCCTCTGCCAAAGCAGTCTGAGACGGCCGCCGCCGCCGCCCGGGAGGCTGTGCTTCCTCCCCCGTGTCCCCCCAATCCGTCGGCCACCGTAACCACCAGCCCCAGAGAAGATGGAATTGCCAGGACTGTGTCCTCGTTTATCCCGCGTCCGCCTGCGTTCGTCAGAACGGCATATTCTGTCTTGATCATACATTGCTCCTATCTGCTAAATACTTCCGCCTTTCAGCGTAATCTGAAATTCCTCGTGCGCGGATCCGATGTTCACACGATCCCCGGGCCTTAGCTCACAAAGCTGGTTGGGCTTCAAACGGTTCCCGTTGACAAAAGTTCCGTAGCTGGAGCCCAGGTCCCGGATGCCGATCTGCCCTCCCTGAAGGAGAAGTTCGCAGTGCACCCCGCTGACCCCGGCAGTCCCGGAGGGAAATACCAGATCGTTCCTGGCCGGGTCCCGTCCAATCCGTACCCGCCCCGTCAGGGCAAAGCGGCGGCCGGAAAAAGCGCCTTTTACGCACTGGAGCCGGATCCCTCCGGACTGGACGGCCACTCCCGGCATACCTCCGCCATGCCGGACTGCCACCCCCGGCATCTCCCCGCCGGATATGGGCCGGGACGGCCTTGGCCGCGCCTGTGCTACGCCGGAGAGCGGTTCCAAAAAGTCGTGGTCCATGGCAAAGGTCAGCCGGTCCTCATTTGCCCTCAGGGAAATCTCCACCACCTGGTTGACGCCCCTTTTCATAATCATGTAGGCGACCCAGACAATCAGGATATTAAACACAAACAGAAGCGGCGACAGCGCAGAACCCGGATAGAGATCCCATAAGGCGTGGGTTCCCGCAGAGAACGCAAGAGCTCCCAGAAAAACCGGGTTCCGCAGATGCTTTGCCGAGAGCTCTTCGTCCTTTTTGACCCAGACCAACGCGCCTGCCGTGATGGCGGCCCAGGATACATGGCCCCCTATGGCATACATTGCTCTCAGAAGCATCTGAGAAAAGTTCCATCCGCCGCTCCTTACAATGTTATAACCTGCGCTCTCCAGCGCGGAAAAACCGGCTCCAACGGCTGCTCCCACCAGCATTCCGCTCAGCACATACTTTGTGTCCTTTTTCCTCAGCCAGACTGCCGCCGCCAGAAGCTTTGCCACTTCTTCCCCGATTCCAACACTTACATATAAGGCGACCGCGCTGTCCGTAAGATAAAACATTCCCAAAATAGTCGTAAATACCAGTGACAGCATCCCGCCTACCATAAACATCAGAAGAACTGTGGTAAAGGATATATTCCGTGGAATGTTCATTTCCCAGAAAAAAATCATCCCTACCACAGGCATCAGAAAACTGCCCGCCACAAAAACAAACGGAACCATCAGATCAAGGTTCATGGCAATCCCGGCGATGATCAGCACAATTCCCACCAGAAAAATCCTGGCAAACAGATAGGGCTTCAGCCATTTCGAGAGCATGGAGGCCGCATCGGGGGTGGTTAAAGGGGTTCCCGCCAGGAACAGCCTGGCGTTTTCCTCCTTGGTGTGGCGCCGGAACACGTCGCTGAAAATATCAGAGAAGCCCAGTTTTCCCCCCTTCGCCTTTTTAAAAAATGTTTTGTTGTCGCTCATTTTCCATTCCTCCCCCTCAGACCGCTCCGCCCTTCCCGGTTATCTGAAACTCCTCTTCAACGGAACCCAGACAGATTCGGTCTCCAATGTTCAGGGGACAGGGCTGATTGGGAACCAGCTTTGTCCCATTGACCGTGGTTCCCCAGGTGGATCCCACGTCCGTGACGGTCAGCCCCGCCGGTCCCTGACTGATGATACAGTGCAGTCCGCTGATCCCCTTTGTACCCGCGGGATAGACGAAGTCGCACCTCTGGGGATCCCGGCCCATGCGGGTTTCCGGCTTCAGCTGGAACCGGCGGCCCGCAAAGACTCCCGTCAGCCCCTGCAGGCGCAACTGGGAGGGCGCTCCGTACATGGCGTCTCCGCCTGAGGGGCCGGGCGCAGGCTGGAAGGCCGGGACTGCGGCGGGCGAACCGGCAGACACCGCGGCCTTTCCCTTCTGTTTCTTCCTTACAACCACCAGCACCACTGCCAGAACCGCCAGGATTCCCACTCCCGCCAGAATGATCACAAGCTGCCCGGAAAGTCCCTGTCCTCCGTCCTTTGCCATGGTGTAGGGAAGCCCCAGCTGATCCAGAATCCCGATGGCATAATCAATGTAGATCGAAACGCTGTATTCCATGCTCTGCTCACCGTATCCATATGTATTGATACCGATCACGCTTCCATCCTTCTTTAACACCAGGGGGCCCCCGGAATTTCCATGATTAATATGCGCGCCATGGACAATGCAGTCTGTATTTCCAAATATTTCTAATGGAATACATCGTGATACTACCCCGCCCGACACGGAAACCGCTGTCACCGAAGCCTTGATCTTTTCTGTCTCTGCACCATCCTCCGTATAGGTCAGACTTCCACTATCGGCTGAGCCCGGATATCCGATCGCCAGCACATCTTCCCCTACATTTCCCTCGCTCACCTTTCGCAGAGGCAGCGTCTTCACATTTTTGACCGGTTCCGCTGTGCGGATAACTGCAACATCCGGATATTCATTTTCCGCATACAGCACCTCGCATTCTACGGCGGCGCCCAGATGGACATCAATGATCAGTTTTTTATACACATTTCCCTGGCCGTCCTGTCCATAATCCCCGCCTTCCACCATCTGCTCGCCTGGCGCTAACGGAATCCACCCATATTTAAACCAGGTCTCATCATCCAGCAGAATATATACTTTGCCTTCACGGTAGTCGTATTGACCGCTGCTGGTAACCACATGCCAGTTGGTGACGAAGGTATCGGCATCCGCTCCCGGTTCTCCTACGCCAAATCCCGTGCCGGTAGAGTATCCGTCTGGCCAGTCAACCAGGATTCTCACCACGCCCTCCCGGGCGGCGGCAGCCTTTCCCTCGCCCTCAGCATAGGCCGTAATCCCTCCCGCCATTAAGGAAATAACAATCAGCAGGCACCATATCCCATATTTTATCCTTCTCATACCGTCACTCCTCGTAAACGCTCATTAAAAGTCCAGAATAATACAGGTGAAATTATCCTGATTGGGATTGCTGGCCTCCAACACCCGTTTTTCCATAAGAGAAGCGGCCTCTGCGGCATTTTTCGTGCTCTCCAGTATGTTCATGATCTCAGCCTCTGAAATCGTATTGAAAATACCATCTGACATCAGCAATACCTTATCTCCCTGCCTTACCTCCACCGGGCGCAGGCTTCCGTCAATGTACTTTAACTCTCCCATGCCCAGGAAGCTGATCAACCGGTCCCGCTGGGGATCCGCTCCTGCCCTGGCAAAGCTGATATTTTTATTGACGGCCTCGCCGATAAGCTGCTGGCGGTAGATATGCTCGCGATTGATCTGGAGCAGGTGATGGCTGCAGTAGAGGTAGATCCGGCTGTCTCCCACAGCGGCCCAGTGGAATTTCCCCTTGTCCGCCAGTACCGCCAGCAGCGTAGCGCCGCTCTTGTAGATCTGATCCGGACCCAACATGGCAAGAACCTGCTCATTGGCCTCGCTGAGCATCTCATACAGCGGGTTTTCATAGGGCGTGGGCGACACATGGCCCGCTGCCTGGAACATACCCATAACGGCTTTCTGGCTCACCTTCTCCCCGTCGGAGAGGCCGCCCATGCCGTCGGACACAACGGCCAGAAGCCCCATCCTGGTCATGGTGGTGCCGAGGGTATCCTGCTGGTTCTTCCTTCGACCCACGTTGTGCACCATACCCAGAGTGCCCCGCTCTGCATCCGGAAGCACTGTGGAGGCTGAAACCTGCGGACGCTGGGGACGGCGGCTGGGGACGGTATCCTGAACCGGCAGAACCTTGGGCGCTTCTCTGGCAGGAGCTGTCTCCGTCATGGTCTCTGTCACAACGCTGTTGTCCATGTCCGAATTCTCCTCAAGCTCATTTTTGTTCTTTTTTGCCAAAATACGCCAGATTGCAATTCCCGCAAGGATCACTGCAAGGCCGCCCAGGACAAAGGGGGCGATTTTGAGAAGATTCTCCTTTGAAAACCAGTCCCCGCCGCCGTCTTCCGGCAGCTGTTCCCCGGTCTGGATTTTCCCTGCTTTGTTTCCCTCTTCCTCCAGAATTTCAAGAATATTCCCCGGAGTGGTCTGCTCTTCCTTACCCGGATCCGGCGTTTCCATCTGCGAATTGGCAGGTGTGGCCGCCGGCACATTCACCGCCGCCATAGCGGGGGACGCGGCCAGAAGCGCAGCAGCACCGGCGCACAATATGCATTTCTTCAATCTCTGATTCATCTGTCAATCCTCCCAGTATAAACGATATTCATAACTGCCCGCCCGCAGGCTGTCTCCCGGCCTGACGGCGACCTTTCCCAGATGGTTTACCACCACTCCGTTGACGGATGTGCCGTTCTTGGACTGGCTGTCCCACACATAGACGCCCCTCCCGTCCCACAGCATGGTGAAGTGGACGCCGGACAGCCGGGTATCCTTAGAATCCAGCACAAACCTGGCCTTGGCGTTTCTGCCTACCGTCGTCTCATAGCCCCTGGCCAGCTCCAGGGTAGTGCTCTTATCCGTAATCCCGATGGCGGACAGGCGGATGTTCAGCTTTGGAAGGGCGGCGTAAGCCTCCTTCTCCCGCCGCAGCGCCTCCTCATAGGCCTTCTGCTCCGCAAGGGCCTTCTCCTGCCTTGCTCTTTCCAGCTGCTCCTGCTCCAGGCGTTTCTGTTCTTCCTCCTGGCGCACCGCCTCCAGACGCTCTGCCTCCAGACGTTTTTCCTCCTGGCGGAGCCGCTCCTCTTCCAGGCGCTTCTGTTCCGCCAGAGCCTTCTTCTTTTTGGAACTTACAGCCAAAATCACGGCTATGACCGCCGCAAGAACAACCGCCGCACCCCCGATGATCCAGGGAAGATTGCTCTTCTTTGGAGCTGGCTCCGGCTCGGGTACCGGCTCCGTCGCCTGAGTCTCCGGCAGAGTTTCCGGCTCTGTTTCCACTGCTGCCAGCTGTATGTTTTTAGCCAGTATCTCCTTGGTATCCTCGTACACGGTTCCGGTTCCGCTCCGGAAGGAGACGGACAGGATATAGGCATCCTTCTCCGCCTTCTGTACTCCGGTCAGATCAAGGGACACCACAAAGGTATCACCCAATGTCTTAAGGATCTCCTTCCCCATTTCCTGCCCCGTCATGGCAAGAGGTTTAGAGCTGTTGTCGTCGGATTTCGGGAAATGCAGTCCCCCCGCGGAATTTCTGGCAAAGCTCCCTAACTCCTTGGCCTGCTCGTAGTCCTTCTCCGAGAGAATCACCGCCACCGTATAAACCGGAATATCCGCTTTTTCCACCGCGTCGTAGGCTTCCTTCCAGGTGGAACCGGCTCCCTGGTCGTCGCAGCCGTCCGACAGAACCACCAGTGCCCTCAGAGTCTTAACCTCCGGCTCCTGCTGGAGGAATTTCAGCCCATGAATCAGTCCGCTGTAAAGATCCGTATCCTCACCGGTATACTGTAGACTGTCAATCTGCGCTTTTATCTCTTCCTGACCGGAAAGAAAGGCGGAATCCGTTATCTGATTCCCCATTTTACCGATCACAAGGTTGTCGTTCTCATTCAGCCCGCCGCTGATGGCGGTAAGCGTCTCCTTCACCTGCTCCATTCTCCCCTTCATGGAGCCGGAGACATCCACCAGGCAGTAGATGGTTTTGGGAAGCCCGCTCTGCTCTGCCGTGGACACTGAGAGAACCGGCAGGCTCTGCTCCCCGAGCATCGCCTGGAAATTCTCCCCGTTCCCCTCCTGTCCCGGGATGGCGCAGATCACGTCCATCTGCCCTTCCTGCGCCTGATACGCCCGCTCTACAAACGCCTGGTTTGTCTCGGCAAAGGCGCACATCTGTCCCACATTGCACACCATGATCAAGCCGAGAATTAATGCTGTTATTTTTTTCATAAGCTGCTCCCTCTCACTCCACGTAATAATTTTCCCCTGCAAAGCCGATGGTGTTTCCCCGTTCAAGCTTATACCACTTTCCCGGTTCGATGCGGTACCCCGATACCAGGGTGCCATAGGTCGAATTTTCATCCTGTATAAACAGATTTCCATACTGGTCGCACCACAGGCAGAACTGTCTGCGGCTGATCCCCGGACTGTCTACGGGATAGTTAACGCTGCACTGCCGGTCCCGTCCGAAGGACACGCTGTCCCCCGGTGAAATGCCGATCCTGCGCCCTGAAAATACCCCCGCCGTACACCGGATGGTACAGGAATGAGTCCCCGGTTCATTTCCTGCCGGGGCGCCTTCGTCCGGTTTTTCCTCCTCCCGGTGCCGCCCTGTAACGTACTGTTTCTCCGAGACAAATAGTTTCTCACCCGGAAACAGCGCCTCCGCCATCTCCTCCACGCTCTGGAAGCGGTTCTCCGCCCGGACTTCCATCCCCCTGGTGATGGCCCGGGCCACATGCTCCGGAAGCTCCGGGCAGAGCCGTCCGATCTGGATCGCCCCGTCCCTCACCGCGCGATCCGTGGCCCGGGGAGGACGGCTGCCGCTGAGCGCGTGGTACATGGTCACGCTGAGCGCATATATGTCCGTCCAGGGCCCCTGGTCCCCGTTTGTAAAATACTGCTCCACCGGCGCATAAACCTGCTTCAATATGGTGGTAAGCCCCTGCCCGCTGTTGTAATTGCGCACGGACCCGAAGTCGATAAGCTTCGCATCCGTCACGCTGGTCAGGAAAATATTGTCCGGGCTGATATCCCTGTGGATCAGGTTCTGACCGTGCAGGATATGAAGGGTATAGAGAATCTTCCGGATATAGCCGGAAAGCTGAGGCCAGCCCAGCTTTCCCTGTTGTTCCATATAGGTTTTCAGATCAAAACCCGAGAGGTACTCCATGGAATAATAAACTGTGTTGTTGTCCTCCATGAGCCGGTAAACGTTCATCACCGACGGCTCGTGGCGGAAGCTATAGAGTATCTGGGCCTCCTCCTTGAACCTGTGCTTCAGCTTCCGGAAGTAATCCTCCTGCCCCTTTAACGGAACCACCATTTTGCTGGCCGGATCCCTCTGGACATCCTGCCGGGGATACAGTTCCTTGACGATCACCCGGCGCTGCTCAATACAGTCCCATGCCAGATAGGTGATACCAAAACCGCCGTTGCCGATCACCTTTCCCAGATAATACTGGGAACCCAGCATATAGCGGACCGGCAGGGCGTTGGCCGGCTGCTTTGACGCCTCATTGACGCTTTTATGGCAATAGGTACAGGTTCCGTTTCTCACCGTGCCGGTCAGACAGTTGGTACACAAATATTGCAGATCCATGCTCCGTCACCTCTTAAGTGTTGATCAGTTGTTCCAGTCGAACTGCTCCCCGCACAATGGCACAAAAATCAGCTTGGAGCTGCCCACCGTCAGAATATCGTAAGCGTGAAGCTCCGTGGGCACCATGGCCATTTTCCCGTTCACACGGACAATGTTTCTGCCGTCCGAGGGGCCGAAGAAAAATACCTTCTCCGTATCGTCGTAGGCGATCAGCGCATGCTTTTCCCGGCTGATCTGCTTGTCGCCCCGGATGCAGATATCCATATGCTCCGCGCGCCCGATATGGTTGTAGCCGGTGCGGATACGGTAATCATGGCCCCGGTCCGGGCCCTCGGTGCATACCAGCCAGCCCACCACCGGGGTAAAACCGGCCACCATGCCCGGGTTCACCGCCATGGTCTCGTCATTGTAATTATCCACTCCCGGGATTTTGTCATCAAACAGGTGCATGGTCTCCCCGCTGCCGTTAAATCCCCGGGTGGGGGCCTTGGTGCCGGTCATAGGCTCCGTGGCTCCCACGCCGGAAAAGCCGCCGGAGAAGCCTCCCCCCACGGGTTCTGTGGCTCCCACGTTGGAAAAACCGCCGGAGAAGCCTCCCCCAACAGGCTCCGTCTCGCCTACGCCGGAAAAACCGCCAGAACTACCTCCTCCAACGGGTTCCGTCGCCCCGTAATCATCCATCATACCCGCTGTTCTTCCCTGCTCCGCCGCGCATACCGGGCAGGTTGCATTGGTGTCTCCGTCATAGAAGTGGCCTTTCGGACAGGTTTTCATGTTCATTACTGTTTCCTCCTTGATAGTTAGATTGTTATATTAATATTTGATCGTAAATCCGTTCTGATCGGACCCCAGGTAGAAGGCGTCCCCGTTCTTCAGCGCTACCGGCTTCTGGGGCTGCAGCTTTCCGTAGCCCTTCAGATACGTGCCGTAGGTGGAATTGCAGTCCATCAGCATGAACTGCCCAGTTCCGCCGTTTCGGAAAACCTTGCAGTGGTTTCTGCTGATGCCCTTGGTGTCCGCCGGGAAGCGGATACCGCAGGAAACGTCGCGGCCGATAACGGTCTCCTGGCTTGCAATGGGATAGGTTCTGCCGCTCATCACCCCGCCGATGCCCATAAGGCTGCCTCCCATGGCCTGTGGCCTCGGGGGCGCGGCTGGAGATGGGGTGGTATAAGGAGCCGTGGGCGTGTAATCCGCAAAGCCGGAAGGCGGCTGCGGCGTTATAGGCTGTGGCGGTGTGGGCTGCTGCGGTCTGGGCGCGGGCGGCGGTGTCGCCTGGTACTGTTGCACAGGCTGCTGTTTTCCCTTAAACTTTTTGCGGAATACGAGGTAAATGATTCCGATCACGGCCACCACGGAAAAAACGGCTCCAAATATGTATCCCACTTTGTAAGCCGTGGTCTTTTCTTCTCCGCTGCCCCCGCTCCCCGTTCGCTCTCTTCCCGGGCTCTTAGTCCCGCTGGTCTCTTTTTCCCGTGCAGGCTGTGTCTCCCGTGCGGGCTGCGTTTCCCGGGCAGGCTGGGTTTCCCGCGAGCCCTCCGTCTCATTTCCGTCTCCGGAGGACTGGCCGTAGAAGGCGTTTACATCCGTATTGAAGCTGACAATATCGCCTGTGGAAGTGTACAGACCTACCAAGCCGCCATTTGCATCGAAAAATCCTCCCGGATAGCTCATCGGATTCGGAGCATCCCCGTCGGTCTCGCCCGACATCACCGTGATTATATCCGGTACGCCCTGTTCGGCCTCTAATAACCTTACCTCGCAGATATCCACGGAGTCATTCTGGTTCACATATACCAGCTCCACCATCTGGTTTTTTACCGCGCCTGTCAGCTGCAAAATTTTTGAGGCCTCCGGGCGTTCACTCTGAAAGGTAAAAAGAACCACGTTGTAATCCGGAAACGCGATCTGCGCATCTTCAACTATATAGGCGTTTCCCGCGGTATCAGCCAGAGCATAAAGCACCGCCTTATCATTAAAAATAGAGGCATCGGTCATTACATAATCCTCGCTGCCGTCATTCACCACAAATGCAGTTACCATGGAAATGACCTCACCGTCGCCGTCAAGACCGCCAACCAAGAATATTTTGTCCTCCTGTGCAGCCATGGCACTGAAGCTCATGGTAAATACAAACAAAAATACCAGCAAAAATCCTGGAATCATGTTCCGCTTGCGGTTCCCCCGTCCGCCTTTCTTCATGTTCAACATCGCTTAGCCTCCTCGTATTTTTTTATCAGCCTGACACCCTTCATCGGATTCGTTATCACTATCCTAACAAACTGCCGTTTCATATTCTTTAAGTTATTTCCATCCTATCATCTCGAGGGATACCACTCCATTTTTATAGATTGGGCCCAAAAAATGTATACATCATCCCCCTAGCCTCCTCCATGTTTGAAATATTAATAAAATTATATAATATTTTCAAACAATTTACAATCACAAAAACGTCTTAAATATGACGTTTTAGCAGAGGGGGAATTAATTTTTAACGATTGCATATTCTGCCGCTGCCAAGGGGTGATATCCCGGCGAAATGCCTGGCGAAAAATACAAAAAAGCAGCTGATGTTTTAATCATCAACTGCCTTTTTCAGGTATAACCTAATATAATATCCCCGCCGCCCTTACTCCATGGGAATCTCAACCCGATCCCGCAGCACATACGGCCGGTCATAAATTGTAATCTCCTTTTCCGTCCCCCGCAGCAGCGTCACCGCGCAGGTTTCCCGGCCGGCCTTCACCTCGATCACGCTGTCCTCGTAGAGGAAGCGGAAATGGTACCCTTCCCACTGTTTTGGAAGGCAGGGCCTCAGGGACAGGCCCTGTTCCCTGATCCGAAGGCCACCGAAGCCGTACACAATGCCCATGTAGCTGCCGCCCATGTTGGCGGTGTGGATGCCGTCCTTGGTATTTTTGTGGGTGTTGTACAGGTCCATTTTAGCCGAATCCCCGAAATACCCGTAGGCCTTCTCCACCATACCCAGCCGCGCCGCCATGATGCTGAAGATACAGGAGGACAGGGAGCTGTCGTGGGTGGTCACCTTTTCGTAGTAGGCGTAGGATTTGCGGATGGTCTCCAGGTCCTGCTCCTCCTCCAGGATGAAGTGGGCCAGCACCGTGTCCGCCTGCTTGCACACCTGATACCGGTACAGCTCCAGGGGATGGTGGTGCAGCAGGAGCGGTTTTTCCTCCTCCGGGATGGATGATACGTCCCAGAGCTTTTTCTGGAGGAAGGAATCGTCCTGGGGATTGATCCCCAGCTCCTCGTCGTAGGGCAGGAACACCGCCTTTGCGGTCCTTACAAAGGCCTCCGCCTCCCCGTCCGTGAGCCCGGTCCGCTCCACAAGCCCGTCTGCCTTCCCCGCCTCCTTTAGCCTGCGGTACAGCCTTGCCGCCCAGATCAGGTTGTATTTAGCCAGCGCATTGGTGTAATAATTGTTGTTCACCATGCAGGTGTATTCGTCCGGCCCGGTAACCTCGTTGATGTGGAATTTCCCCTGATACCAGCACCCCAGGTCCATCCACAGCCTGGCCGTCTCCGCCACAATCTCCGCCCCGCACTGCTCCATAAACTCCAGATCGCCGGAGGCCAGATAGTAAGCGACCACCGAGTAGGCCACGTCCCCGCTGATGTGGTAGGCGGCCGTTCCGGAGGGGAAATACCCCGAGCACTCGCTTCCCATGATGGTCCGCCAAGGGTACAGCGCCCCCTGCTTATGTCCCATCTGTCTGGCGTTCTCCTTGGCATTTTCCAGAATCTGGTAACGATAGCCGATAAGGTTCTTTGCGATCTCCCGGTTGGTCAGGGTGAAAAAGGGGAGAATGTACATTTCCGTGTCCCAGAAATAGTGGCCCTCGTACCCCTCGCCGCTGAGACCCTTGGCCGCGATGTTGCCGT
Organism: [Clostridium] asparagiforme DSM 15981; assembly: GCA_025149125.1. GTDB lineage: Bacteria > Bacillota > Clostridia > Lachnospirales > Lachnospiraceae > Enterocloster > Enterocloster asparagiformis. The sequence goes on from CP102272.1 coordinate 4,932,707, forward strand.
AGCGGTCCTTGGTCACGGACTGGAGCAGTTGGTAGACGTTGTAGGTCAGGGCCCGGTTTAATTCCCCATCCCCGTACACGTCGATCTCGCAGGTGTCCCAGAACCTGTCCAGGTAACGTTCCTGGTCCTCGTACAGCGCCCGGGCAGGCTGTGCGGTCAGGGCTTCCAGCTTTTCCTTCGCCTGCCCCGCCGGGTCCGTAAAGTGGCAGGAATCGCACAGCACCGTGTATTTCAGCAGGCGGAAGCATTTTGTGCGGACCAGCTTCACCCGGAAGGTCTCGCGGACCAGGCCCGTTTCCAGGCTGAGGCTGTGCTCCTCCACCTGCTCCGGTTCCTCCACCGCGTTTTTCACCGCGCTGCACACGGTGCCGCCGGATTTGGAGGTGTGGGACAGGATGTAGGACGCCCCCGCCTCCTCCCAGGTCTCCCCAATCAGAATGTGCTGAATCTCCTCCCCGGCCACCCTGGGATCGTTGGGGTCGAAAAAGTTCTTCACATCCCCCTTGTGGACCGACACCAGCTCTGCGGTTCCGTCGAAATTCAGCGGTTCCAGCTCATACCGGACCAAAAACAGGGAGGTGTCCACAAAGGAGGCCATTCGGGTGATTTTTATGCGTACCTGCCTGCCCTCAGGGCTTTCCCACCAGATTTCCCGCAGGGTGATCCCCTTTCGCATGTCCAGAACCCGGCGGCTTTTTATCACCTTTCCCTCAAACATGCTGAAATTTTCCCCGTCCAGCTTCAGGGTGATGGTCTGGGTGTCCGCCACGTTTAAGATCGTCTGCTTCTCCTCCACCAGGCCGTGGAGCTTCTCCGCCTGACCCATGTACGCAAAATCGTAGAACCCGTTGATATAGGTGCCCCGGACCTGGGAAAAGCCCTGGGGATATCCCTCCTCAAAGCATCCCCTGACGCCCAGGTAGCCGTTTGCATTGTGAAACAGAGTCTCTCCCAGAAGCAGCTCCTGGTTGTCCAGGGAGAAATCCTCTGTGCACAGTGTATATTTGTCCATTTCTATCTCCTTACGCTTACCCAATATTTAAGAGCTCCTCAAAGGTCTTCAGGCTCTCATCCGCCAGCGGACAGCCCGCCGCGCTGTGAACCGCGACGGCGAACATGCCTCCGGCCTTCGCCGCCCGGATACCCGCCTCTGCGTCCTCAATCACGGCGCAGTCCCCGGGTTCAAGGCCCAAAAACGCAGCGGCCTTCAAAAACACCTCCGGGTCCGGCTTGGAACGCTGAATGTTGTTGCCGTCCGACACCGCGTCAAACAGCCCTGCGATCCCGGTCCGCTCCAGTATCAGCCCCGCGTTCTTGCTGGAGGAGCCGATGGCCAGCTTGAATCCCTGCTCCCGCAGCTTTACCAGCGTGTCCTTCACCTTCTCCTCCACCGCGTCCGGGGTCAGTTCCTCCAGCAGCTCCCGGTAATAGGAGTTCTTTTCCTCCGCCAGACGCCGCTTCTCCTCAGCGCCCAGCGCCAGGCCGTGGTAATTTTCCAGGATAATGTCCAGGGACTCCTCCCGGCTCACCCCTCTCAGGCGGTCGTTGACCGTCTCGTCAAAAGAGATTCCCAGGCGATCCGCCATCCGCTTCCACGCCTGGTAATGGAGCTTGTCCGTGAATACGATCACGCCGTCCAGGTCGAATATAAATCCTTTGATGGTTCCAGTTGTTTTCGTCGTCATCCCTTTACAGATCCTCCCAAATAGTCCGGTTTCAAGTACCGCTGAAGCACAAATGTGACAAGAATCACCGGAATCGCCAGAATGGTGGAATACGCCGCCCGCTCAAACACATTTCCCCTGGACACGTAGTAATAAATCTGCAGCGGCAGGGTCTTGGAGTTGTTGGACAAATACATGGCGTATGTAAATTCATTCCAGGCGTTCAGCCACACATACATGGCGCTCACCGCAATGCCCTGCATGGACACCGGCAGGATCACCTTGACAATGGCCTGCAGCCTGGAAGCGCCGTCGATCCAGGCCGCTTCGTCCAGGGCCACCGGCACCTCGGCAAAGGTGGACACCAGAATCCAGGCCATAAAGGGAATTTGGGTGATCATATTGGCCAGCACCAGGCCCAGGGACGTGTCGATCAGGTTCATTTTCAAAAATGTCACGGAGATAGGCAGGGCGATGGCCACGCTGGGAATCATCCGTGTGAAAAACAGGCCGAGCACAAAGGCGTAGCGCTTTTTCTTCGACATCCGGGACACCACATAGGCGGCCGGAACCACGATAACCAGGGAGCCCACGGTAGTCAGACAGGACACGATCAGGCTCTTTTTTAAGGGCGCCCAGAGATTCCCCGAGCGGAACACGTTCAGCCAGTGTTCCCATGTGAACTGATGAATCAGCAGCGTGGGATGCTGGGTTAAAATCTCGCTCTTCACGCTGAAGGATACCTTGGCCAGCAAATACACCGGCGTCACCATAATCAGGCAGATCACAATGATCGCAGCATAAAAGGCCGCTTTGCCGCACGTTTTCTTCATCTTCTGCCGCCCCCCTTCTTCTCTCTCTCAAAGGCAAACATATAGGCCATGACAATGACCAGGATCAACGCCAAAAGCACCGTGGAAGCCACCGCCGAGTATGCGTTGTTTCCATATGAATACTCCTCGTAGGACATGGTAGCCAAAAACGGGGTGGTCCCTCCTAAAAGGACCTTGGGCAGCTCGAAGATTCGCAGCAGGTCCACCAGCCTGGTCAGCACCGTCATGGTCACCGTGGCCTTTAACTGGGGAATAGTAATGTAGCGGAAGCAGTCGAACTTGCCCGCGCCGTCCACATCCGCCGCCTCGTACAGCTCCAGCGGAATGGATTCCAGACCGGATAAAAACAGCATCACCACCATGGGCATGACCTTCCAGGAGTCCGCCACCGCCACCACAAACAGGCTGCGAAGGCGGTTGGCCGTCCAGTCGATGGGGATGGGCGTCACGTTCAACCGGTATAAAATCTCGTTCAGATAGCCGGACATCCCGAATAAATACAGCATGGCCACGCCGGACACCATGGTGGGAATCCCCATGGGCAGCATAACTAAAGTCCTGGCCAGGCCTTTTCCCACAAAATTCTTCCTCAGCATTGAGGCCAGCAGATAACCGATCACCATTTGAATCAAAAGCCCGATGGCCGACACAAACAGGGTGTTGATTACCGCCTCCGAGAAAAAGCTGCGGCCAAAGACGTAGGCGTAATTGCGCAGCGTCCACTCGGAGGTAATCTGATCCTTGAAGCTGAGGAGGATCGTCTGGAAAATGGGCACAATGGTAAAGCTAAACACAAAGATCATTAACGGAGCCACCAGTACGGTGTTCAACCCGTGCTTTTTAAGCCACAGGGACGTCCCGTTCTTTCCAACTGTCTTTTCCATGGTATCCTCCTCTTAGAGTTATTCGCCCTTGGCCTGCTTCGCTTCCTCGATGGTGTTGTGGTACTTGTCCAGAATGCCCTGGACGTCGCTCTCTCCGTTGATCACGATCTCAGTAAACGCGTCGTTGATAGCCTTGTCCACATCAGACCAGTAGGGCACGATGGGTCTGGACTGGGCGAAATCCAGGGCGGTCATCACGTCCTCAATGTAGGGCTTCTGCCACTCCTCCACCTCGCCTAAGGCGTCGTTTCTGGCCGGTGCCCAGCCGATCTTGGTGAACAGCACGTTCTGGACCTTCTCGGACATCAGGTATTCCACAAACTTAAGCGCTTCCTCCTTGTGCTCGGTTCCCTTCGCAATGCCCACAACCGTGGTGGTGGTCACCTTGGAAATGCCCTTGGGGCCCTCAAAGCCCACATAGGACTTGACCTCCGTCTTGCCGCCGTCCTTTACCACCGTGGTGGCGCAGAAAGGCCAGTTGGAGCCGTAGTAGATGGATTCCGTGGCCAGAAGCTCGTTTACGCCGTTAAAGTCGGCCCGCTTGGATTCCGGGGAGAGGTAGGGCCACAGCTGCTGCAGGAAGGTGAACGCCTCCACGGAGCCTGCGTCGTTGAGCACCAGGGGATCGCCGCCTGCGGAACGGATGAATTCAAGGCAGGTGATGGTCAGCGCGGAGCCGGAAGCGGCCTGGATGGCAACCCGTCCAACGCCCTCCTTCTCGTGCAGGGTCTTGGCGAAGTCCAGCAGCTCGTCCCAGTTCTTGGGCGGAGTCAGGCCGTACTCGTTCAGCTTGTTCTCGTTGTAGTAGTTGGTCTGCACGTTGGGGCGGATGGGTACCACGGTCACCTTGCCGTCGAACATCAACTCCTCGTAAAGGTTGCCCGGGATGGCTTCGGGAATGGTCACCTGTCCGGTCAGATCCTCGGCCAGGTCCTTGCCCAGAATTCCCGGCAGGTACACGGTGCTGGGCGCAAACACGTCGATCTCATGCTTGCCCGCCTGGGCCAGAGCTTCCAGCTTGCTCTCCATGTCCTTGTTCTCCATCTGGATGCCGTTGACCTTGATCCCGGTCTCCGCCTCAAAGGGAGCCAGAATGTCTTCGCGGAACACCTGCCACTCCTCCTCGGCCAGGGGAATCGCAAAGTTGAGGGTCACGGCCTGGGCCGCTTTCCCGCTGTCGCCGCTGCCGCCCGCAGGCGCCCCGGCGCTCTGTCCGCCGCCGGAACTCCCGGAGCCTCCGCAGCCGGCCAGCGTTCCCGCCGCCAGAGCCGCCGCCATTGCAATCGCCGCAACCTTTGTCATTCTCTTTTTCATGATACGTTCTCCTTCATATGATAAAATTTAAGTTTCTGTTCAGTACCTTCACCGATACGAGCAAAAATCCATTTAAAATCGACTCCGTCGATGGGATTTTTGCCTGCAAGCTCAGATTTTCGTACGGTCAGCGCAGCAAGTACGCGGACCTACTGAACAGTTACTAATTAAAACAACCGATTCAGGTTTTGCCCGTCTTTTCCAGGGCTGGGGGTGAAAAATAGTTTGCCGCCGTACGCTGTCTTTACTTCTGCATTCTGGGCCGCCCGGCCAGATAGCGCTCAAAGGTCTCCAGATCCCGGTTCAGGATCAGCTCTTTGGGATAACCCACGGATTCCAGCATCTCAAACGCCCAGTCCGCCTGTCCGATCTTCGCCGCAAAGTGGGCGTCCGTGGAGATCACCACCGGCACCTCGTACCTGGCGCACAGCCTGGCGATCACAGGGCAGCGTTCCCCGGAGCCGGGGCGGCCGATGGGCGAGTGGTTGTTGATCTCCATCACCTTGCCCAGGCGTTTCACCTCCCGGACCACGGTCTCGTAGTCGTACACATAGTCGTCGTTTCCGCTGTGCCCCAGGGCGTCCACATAAGGATTCTCCAGGACCTTCAAATATCCCCGGGTATGATCCTCCACCGAGGAGGGCGGGCAGCAACCCACATGGTAGGAGGCGATCACCCAGTCCAGCTTTTTTAAAAACTCCTCTGTGATGTCCAGCCCGCCGTCATAGTCCATGATGTTGGCTTCCGCTCCCCGGAAGATACGGATTCCGTCTACTTCCTTCCCGATTGCCGACTGGTTGCCAAAATGCCAGATGTGGGGAGCCCCCGGCATCGCAGGTCCGTGATCCGTGACCGCCAGCCCCTTCATCCCATACTTCTTCGCATACATCACGCCTTCTAAAACCGTGCTGTAAGCGTGGCCCGACGCGATTGTGTGATAGTGTGTTTCTACAGCTGTGACCATACGTTCCTCCTTTTTGTTGTGTATTTTATCCTTCGTTTCAAACTTGAAACGTTTCATTTTTTGACTAAAAAATCCCTCCGCTTCCGGGTTCTACGGCAGAGTTTCCTCTGCCAGCCCCAGAACGGATTCGCGCTCCTGCAGCGCAAAGGGCAGCACCAGATTCCCGCCCCGTTTCCCATCCTTCATCCGGCTGACCAGCAGCCTGGACGCCTCCTCCCCGATCTTCTCGAAGGGCTGAGACACGGTGGTCAACCCCGGAAAGGTGTACTCTGCCATCTCGATGCCGTCAAATCCTACGATGGAGAGATCCTCCGGCACCCCAAGCCCCGCCTCCTGGACGGCCCGCATGGCGCCGATGGCCACGTCGTCCGACACCGCAAACACGGCGGTGAAATCCCGGCGCTCTCCCAGCAGCCGCTTCATATCCTCATAGCCCCGCTCCAACCGGTACCCGCCGCAGACGATCAGGGTCGGGTCTACCGAAATCCCCTGTTCCCCCAGGGCCCGGCAGTATCCTTCCGTTCTGGGGATGCCGGAGTTGGGGTCGTCCGCCTCTCCGGCCAGCAGGCAGATGCGCCTGTGGCCCTTGCCGCACAGGTAAGTGACGGCGTGATAAGCCGCCTCCTCGTTGTCGATGGTGACGCTGGAGAAATACTTGTCCGGGTACTGGGTCATGGCAAATACCACCGGCACGTGGGTGCGCTTTAACCCCTCGGCGATCTCGTCCCCCACCGTATTGCCCAGGTAAATGATCCCGTCCACCTGGCTTCGCATGAAAGCCTGGATGGCGTCCTCCTCCAGACGGGTGTTTCTGGTGGTGTTGTACAACAGAATGCTGTAGCCGGAGTCCCGGCTGATCTTCTCGATGCCGCGCAGCACCTTACCCACCACGGGGCTGGAAATGTCGGGAATCATAATCCCAATGGTCTTGGTGGAATTGGCCTTCAGACTCCTGGCAATGGCATTGGGCGTGTAGTCCAGCTCCTGCATGGCTTCCTCCACCTTCAGCCGCGCCTCGGGGCGCACATACTGGTTATTGATCACCTTGGAAGCCGTCCCCAGGCTGACGCCCGCCAATTTTGCCACATCCTTGAGATTATACCGCTGCTTTTCCATAAAAATTCCGCCTTGTTTCGTTATTTACCGCAACTTGAAACGTTACATTTATAATAAACGATTTTAGGTTGGTAGTCTATTGTTATTTTCAATAATATTGAGAAGTTTTTTTGTGTAGATTGACGAATATTGGAATCAATGACTTGGCGCTTCCCGCATGCATGTGCCGGAGTGCTATGACACTCCCTGCATCCGGCAAAATTGCCGCTTAACGCACGGTCATAACTAGTTTCAAATCCTTCTTGAACTTTGTTGAAGGCACAATCCTATATTTCCTTTTTAACTTCCTTCCGTCAATCCGAAAAGCTGGAATATGCTTTTTAATTCTTCATCCATGCGGATCGTGATATTGGTAGTTGCCATTACTATAATCCCCTGCAAAACAGCTTCCGTCCAAGCGCCCGTTTCCGCGCTCAAACTTCATTGTCCTGCCGGGGCAGCACGGGATGCAGGTGTCAGAAACTAAAACGGAACTACATGTTCCACTCCATTTTAGTTCCAATGCGCAACCTGTTTCAAAGCCTTTCTCCAAGAATGCATGACATTTTCCCACCGCTGTGGTAAACTGTTGGTATCTCAACAAAAAGGCGGTGAGGTTATGTCAAAAAAGGGTTATTCCAAGGAAGAACGGGAGCAAGTGGGGCGGGATTTGCTGGCGGTGGGACTGGAAATGCTGTCCCAGCGGGGGCTGAAAGGCACCACTCTCCAGGACATCCTCCAGGCTGTTGGCATCTCCAAGCCGTTTTTTTACGGAAACTACTATACCTCCCTGGCCGAGCTGGTGATCCACATCATCAACTACGAGATCACGCTTTTGCTCCGGGAAGTACAGCAAAGCGTGGAAAACCAGGATATGAGCTTGGAAGAAATTATCCATTATTTTTTGGATATGGTCACACATAGCCGCCAGCACCATTTCTTTGTGATGACTCAAGAGGAGGAGATGTGGGTCTATAAGCACTTAAGCCCGGAGGAGTTTGAAACTTACCAACAGGGACAGGCGCGGTTTTATGAACAGGTGCTGGCTCTCTGGCAGATCCCCCAGGATAAATGCACCCCTAAGGAGTTGGGCAACCTGATCCTCTCCGTCATCCTGATCTACAACTCGGCGGCCCGGTCGCTCCCGTTCTTCTTCCCGGAGGAATTGGAGCGGACGGCTAAGGCCCAGGCAACCGCCCTTTCCCGTTATCTGGCCTCCCTGGCCGACACAGACGAATAACAGCACGCGGCGCATCGTCCAAACGATGCGCCGTTTTTCTATGCACGGGGACTTGCTTTTTTCCAGGTGTTCAGGTATAATCTTTTTTAAATACTATTACCATTGCAATCGTAATTAAGAATGCTTGTGGTCACACTGGCCAGAAGTGGCAGAACCGTTAGCGGGTATTGGTGTGAAGTATCTTTATGTCTTTGATTAAAAGGCATAAAACCATTTCAAAATATTAGCATGGGAGGAAATTTAGCATGGGACTGTTTGGAAATCTGTTTAAGGGGCCTCAGGTAGATATGGCAAAAAGTGATGCCAACCGTAAAAAAATGCGTGCTCTGTTCAATCAAGTGGTAGAAAACGGCGACGACTACAAAATCCTTTATGGCTTCACGGAAAACGTTAGCCGCTTCAATTACGGTATCGTCCACGGCAGCAAAACCAAGATCGGCAATTTAATCGTAGGCTGGAACGAAGCCAGTCAGACCATTGTCGTAATTCCCACTGTTCCCGATCTGTCGGGCTGCGGTGACGCCACTTTCTATCGGCGGAACGACATTTTGAAGGCCTATCAGAACAAGTTCCCCACGGACGAATTTATTATTTACCCGGACAGGAAGGGCTATATCGGTATCAGTGTCTGTGAATGGCTGGAGGATGAGAAACTCTATGTCTATGTTTCCCAAGATGAAGAAGTAAAGGCGTTCACCGATTTCTTCCTGAAGCAGTTCCAGAAGAAATAAGGGGAATGATTTCATGCCCTGGGGACAGATTGGAGCCGTACTGGCCGTTCTGGCGATCGTATTTCCCGCCTAAATCGCCACGATTTGAACGGCATGGACGCGGAACTGCAGCCCCCGGTTATGGAACAGCAGATTCTTTCCTTAATGCGGTGTTCCCGGGGGATCAACGGCCGCAGTGAATTATTGGATACCATTCGATATTTAGGCCGGGATGGCTGAACGTCTGCATAGCCGGAGTCAATCTGCAAGCTCTTACTTGTCCGGCAGCCTAATGTGGAAGTTGCTTTGCGGTGCCAGCGCGGTGGAACGCTATCTGGGTTACCTGACGGTTGCCGCCATTGACTTGCTTACCGGAAAACCGGAAGATAACGAGGGACAATGGAAAGAGTGCCCTTGGCCTGAGGCGCGGGGGCCTTTGAAAGGAAACGGCCAGAGCGGCACAAATCGGAAGTTGAAGAAAGAACAAAGATGAAAGCATTTGATAGGAACTATAAGCGATTGGATGAGGTAGTTTGCGCCATCAATGACTTACAGAATGAATTTGACGAGAACGACAGCGAGATTGAAACAGTGACCCGTGACTGTATTGGGGAAACTGTCGGCTACATTTTGGAGTGGTTTGGCATTCCTATTGGTACGGAGGAGGCCATTCGGGAACGGGACTGGTAAATTGCCAGCTTCCCGTTTATCGAGTTGAGTTTCATATGCGCCAGATAGAGAGGGGAACGCCATGAGCGATTTATACACAAGATTTATGGAATGGATCATGCCATTCCTGCAAGCAAACTGGCAGCTCTTTCTCATTGCGGTGGGGGCGCTGTTCCTGCTGGGCGGCATTTTTAATTGGAAATGGACCTGGGATCCCAACGGACATAACCTGTTTGGGTGGAATGCGTTTATTTACCGGCATTTTGGAGAAAACGGCGCCCGGGTCAACACTGGCATTTCAGGCGTAATAATCATTTTATGCGCTGTGGCGATGTGGTTGTTGATGTAAGAAGCCCACCGTTTTGCGCGATTGGTTTAGGCGTATTGATCCGGTTTACAATTATAAAAAAGGAGTGTTACATTTATGGGATTGTTTGGATTTGACCCGTTAAAAGAGGCAGGCGGCTGGGAAGCTGCTATGACAGAGGAAGAAATTGCCGAGATGGAGAAAAAGGGCTACGATATGTCCTCTGTCCGTGGCAAGCAGGCGGAGATTGCTGCACAGGAGGAGGCTGACGGGGCCGCCTTTGCTGAACAGCGCAAAGCCACCGCCGTTCCCACGGATTTAAACAGGCTCACGCCTTACCGCTCCACGCCCCGCAGTACGGAAAGCGGCTTTTTCCGGGACGTGGCCGGAAAAGCGCCTTTATTTGGCAAAGACAAATGGCGTGGGAAATTCGCCAACGCCCCATTGATTTACGGTGCGGTGATACAGGCCAACAGTGCTCTATGGCTCCCCGGTACAGAAGAGTACCTTCCCGCAGTTTTTGTGTTCGCCCTGGACAGCGCTCATATTTATGATGTGGAGTGGCTGACGGCCACGGCGGAGGCTGTCAGTAAAACGAAGATGAACGACACCGTTCCCGATGACTGCCGTGAGTTCATTGACATCCTTCGGGACGATCAAAGCGAGTTCTGCTTCCCGTTGGGCGCGTCCCTGGCCGCTGGTGCGGATGCCTGGTGCGTAACCTATAAATTTGACAAGCAGACCATTCTTCCCGGAAACCGTTTACCGGAGGATGGGATCGTGCCGTTCCTGCTGGAGGCCCAGCCGAAAAAGCAGATGCCCGTTCAACTTTCCCCAATTCCCGGTAAGTATTATTCGGCCTAATAGTTCAAAGGATGCTTTGGGGTCCCAGAAGCCGACAAAATGGAAGCCCTTGGATGGTAGAACGGCATCGCATTTCCCGAAGTCGAAAAATCGTGATCCTGAGCGAGTGCTTCGGCGTTTCCACCGACTATCTGCGAGAGGACTACATCAAAGAGCCGGACGAAGTCAAACCTCCCACCCCAAAAAGCGTCCATCCTGGCGGCGGCCCCACGCCCCGGCTCCCCGGGGCGCGGGGCCACTCAACATCAGAACCACCAGTTGGTCACATTCAGCGTCATGGTATGGCAGCAGGCGATCATTGCGAACATAATCGTATTGATCAACGCCCCCAGGTAAATCTTACCGGTCTTCAGATACAGCCTTCTGGCAATAATGGTACACACGGTCTGCACGATGAACAGGCTCCAGGTCTGCATCACGCGGGCGCTGTTTAACGGAACCTTGCCCACCTGGGAGAAGGTGTAATACTGGTAAATCCACAGGCAGAACAGGCCGATGCTGTTTGCAACGCACATCAAAAGGGTGTTGAGCCATTCCTTTCTCCCCTTGACCATACGCCCGATATTCTGGGTGAACGCGTTGCTGAAGAAGAACAGGCCGTAAAGGATCATGAACCGGAAGGAAATCAGGAACGGTTCCTTGGCGGGCCAGCGGATTACAAAGTTCCCAAGCCGGAATTCAAGGCCAAAGAAGAAGTGTCCGAAGCCCACGATGGCGTAACCCACTCCCACGGAGCAAACCGCAAGGAGAATGGTTTTCCAGATATTCTTCTTGTCAATCTTCATGTTCCACTGGGACGGCGGCATGAGCTTAGGCCCGTTGGAAAGATAATAACGGAGGAAGAAAATACCGACCGTCAAAAGTCCCGCGGTAGCGGACCACAGCGACTGCTCCAGCAGCAGGCCCTGAGGCCAGATTCTGGTTCCGAACAGGCTTCTGGCCGCAAAGGTCTCGCCCTTGTGCCCGCCGATCCACATGGCAAGCTTCATCATATAAGTAATCGGGATAAACGCGCCCACCGCCATAAAGCCCCAGTACAGGAACTTGGTAAACGCGGTCTGCGGAGCCTGGGGCATATACACGTCGTCCGGGGACTTCACCAGCAGGCTGCTGAAGTAATTGGAGGTCAGCATCAGGCAGCAGGAGGAGAACACCGCGCAGAAGAAACCGATCATACCCAGCACCGAGAGAATCATGGAATACTGTCCCGTCATGCTGCTTGCAGCGATGGGGTTCGGAGCCGTGAAAGCGTTCTGGAAGAAATCCAGGGAATTCCTGGTGGAAGCCGGTGAATAGGGGTTCACCATGTGGATTTCCTTGGGCTGGTAGAGCGCGCGGATGTACTCCTGCTCAGAACCGTTTACCGTTCCCTTGTAAATCTTTCCCACCTCTACGGATTCCGTCTCGGCCAGATTGTAGTTGTCCAGCTCGTTGATGAACACGCGGGCGTTGTTGGAGCTCGGGAAGGTCCAGGGGCCGCCCGCCTCCGTGGTGTAGTTGTTCTCGTCAAACGCACCCGCGCTGACGCCGTAGTGAACGTCGTAGGGCAGATGGATCTCGTCTCCGCTCTCCAGAACGTCGTCCGGATCATAATTCAGATATGGAAGCCAGCTTCCGTTCACCGCCAGCTGCTGGTTGCCCATCAGGAAAACGGCCGCGATCTTGTTGGGTTTTCCCAGATATTCCTGAATTTTGTAATAAGCATAGCAGGCGTCCGCCGTCTTGCCGCCCAGGGAATGGCCCTGGATGCCGATCTGGCTCTTATCCACGATCGCCAGATTGTTGTATACAAACTCCACCACATCGGCCATGCCGGAGGTGGGAGCCGTGGTGATATCCTCGAAGCTGCTGCCCGGATTGGCCGTCACCAGGAAAAATGCGTCCATGGGATTTTCCTTCCAGTTGGATGCGTCCCCATGGCCGTCGCAGTCCATGGTAATGGCCACGAACCCTCTCTTGGCCAGCTCCAGGGAGATGAAATTCTGGCTCTCGCGCCCGTTGTAGCTTCCGTGCAGGGTAATGACGCAGGGAGCCGGATTCTCCGGCGTGGCTGTCTTTGGCTGGTAAATGGTGAGGCCGATATCATGCCCCAGGCTGTCTACAATCTTGATGTCCTTGGTGATCACGCTGCCAAAATTCGTATCGATCAGAGCCGTTCCAAAAATGGAAATCAGGCAGACAATGATCGAGACCAGGAGAAATTTTGCATAAAACTTCCGATTCAGTTTCATCTGAAATACCTACCTTTTCTTTCTGTAAAATATGTAACAGTTCGGGACGGCGGGGAAATTGGTGCAGGAAGCAGCGTCAAGCTTGCCTGTAAGCTGCTTTTTGTGCCAATTTCCACATCGGATGGACATCCGATGCTTCTTGGCCGTCTTTTTCGTTCAAGAAGATAAGCCGCCCTGAACCGTTGCTAAAATGTTATATTTCCGCGTTCCCGTTCTCCGGCGCGGTCACCATCACGGACACGCCGTCCGGTATCACCGTGACGCTTCCATCCGGCCTTCCAAGCAGCCGGTCCGCCATCCGAAGCGCTTCCTCCATGGAGTCTGCCGGTATCATATGCAGCGCCCTCACCATTTCCGGCGGGGCGGAGGACACGTAAATGACTCTGGCCCGCTTCAGCACCCTGGCAAAAATCTGGGACTGCCATTGGTCCGGTATGGTTCCCTCCGCCGGGGTGGCGAGAAAACGCTCCATCATGCGGTCCACGTCCGGCTCGTCCCGGAAAGTCTCGTAAAACACCTGTCCACCGTGGCCGTCCTCCGACTTCGCGGCCATGATAATGACGCCCCCCTCGTTGACCGTGGCCTCCGCGGCCGTCATGCCCTTCACCGCCTGGTAAATGTTCTGGTCCAGCGGATAGCCGCCGTTGGTGGAGACAACGATATCCGCAGGCACCGCAGGCGTACGGCACCAGTCGTTAAGAAAGCTCACGCCCTTTTTGTGGGCCAGATCGCAGTCCCCGGCCACCGCGTGAATAATTTCCTTTTTCTGGTTAATCACCACGTTCACGATAAACGCCAGACCAGCCTTTTTGGCCGCGTAAATCATATCCCGGTGAATGGGGTTGCCCTCAATGATTCCGGTCCGCGCGTACGGGCTGTCGATAAATGCGGAGCAGTGGTTCGCCAGCACCGTTTTCCTGGCCGCCACCCCCGGCAGCACGCTCTTGCGCCCGCCTGAGAAGCCCGCAAAAAAGTGCGGCTCAATGAAGCCCTCCGCGCACAGCAGATCCGCCTCCACGGCCATGCGGTTTAAAATCAGCTCCCCGCCCGACGGCAGGGTTCCCAGGGAAACGAAATCCTCCGAATCCTCGCAGCTGTGAATCACGATCTTCTCCCGCCCCGCAATCTCCTCGCCGAACTTCTGGATCAGCTCCTCCCTGGTAGGCGCCCGGTGACAGCCGGTGGCGATCAGAATCGTGATATCCGCCTCAGGGTTGCCCTCCCGTATCTCCCGGAGCATGGCCGGGATAATGTGCCTGCTGGGAACCGGGCGGGTATGGTCGCTGGCGATCATCACCACATTGTGTTTGCCCTTCGCCAACTGGCTCAGCCGAGGAGAACCTTCCGGACTTTCCAGCGCCGCATTCACCAATTCCTCTTCCCCCAAATCGGGGCGGTAGGTGTGAAGATGCGATTCCAGGACCGCCTTCACCCGGCGCTCAGGAAGCGAAAGGGAAATCGTTCCTCTCCCGTAGGGTAAATCAAATCGTTTCATACTCCCTCCTTAACATTTGAAACTTTTCACAGAAATTTTACCGAATTTTTATAATTCATTCAACTTCTAACTCGTTAAATTTTGAAACATTTTACAAAAAATATAGATATTTTCGTTCCAATATGTTACACTTGTTTCAAATGTTGATAGTTGTGTTAAATGGAAAATGTTCCTGGCGCAGGCTCTTTCCGGCACAGACCCTTGCCGGCGGCCGCCGCCCGGTATTTTTAGCTCAGAGGCTGTCCGGCGTGCCGTCTTCCGGCATGCAAACACATTTTATGGGGGGAATACAGTATGGAGAAAACCATCCGAATCTTGGGAATTGCGCCCTATGAGGCGCTTCGGGCGGCGATGGTCAAAATCGCCAAAAACAGACCGGATTTGTCTGTGGACATTTATCTGGGAAATATGAAAGAGGGCGTTGACATCGCCAAATTCCATCAGAATGAAAACTACGACGTGATCATTTCCAGAGGCGCCACCGCGCGTCTGATCAAAGAAGAAGTGCATATCCCGGTGATTTCCGTGGACTTCTCAGCCTACGACATTCTGCGGACCATCAAGCTGGCGGAAAACTATCCCTACCGCTACGCAGTGCTGGGATTTCCGGGAATCACCAAAGGAGCGCGGATTCTCTGCGACCTGCTGCAGAAGGATATGGAAATTATCACCATTTATCACGAGGAAGATGCGAAAGAGGCCATAAAAGATTTAAAGCAGAGAGGCATTTCCATGGTCATCTGCGGCACGGTGGGGGAAAATTATGCAAAAAAGATGGGACTCGCCAGCATCCTCGTGCTTTCCGGGGACGAGAGCGTGGAAGCGGCCTTTGACCAGGCCGTGGAGATGAGCTACGGTTACGCCTATATGAGGGAGCGCAAGACATTGTATGAAACGATCCTGACAGGGGAACCGGAATCCCTGCTCCTCTATGACAGCAACGGATCCCTCTTTTTTTCCAGCTGGAACGCAGGACACGGCGACGAGGCCCCTGTCCACCTGCCGGAATTAGCCACAATGCCGCCGGAAGGGATCGAGCGGGTGCAGACCGTCAAAAACACCCTCTTCGAGATCAGCGGAAAATGGGTGGAGCTGGACGAACACCGCTACGCGCTGTTTCGGATCCGGGAAGCCAAAATTCCGGTGGGCGCCGGCCGGCAGGGCATTTTCTTCTTCAACCGAAATCAGGCGGAGAGCGACTATTACAACAGCTTTTACGCGGCCTCCGGCGCCCTGGGAATGATGGAAGGGCAGATCAACGCGCTGGCAAAGACCTCCCAGCCGGTGGTCATAACCGGCGAGGAGGGCTGCGGAAAAGATCAGATCGCCCGCTATCTCTATATCCACAGCCCGCTCCGAAACAATTCCTTCATCATGATCGACTGTGAACTGATCAACGACAAGAGCTGGGCCTTCCTGATCAACAGCTCAGGCTCGCCCTTTGGCGAGAACAACCAGACCTATTACTTCAAAAATCTGGACCGCCTTGCTGAGAACAAATACCGCCAGTTGGAATTTGTCCTTTTAGAGCAGAGCCTTCCCCAGCGCAACCGCGTAATCCTCACCTGCGTTTTGGAGAAAAACAGAAAGCTGCCGGAGCGGATTCTGCGGTTCATCAACCAATTCTCCTGTTCCAAAATCCGCCTGCCCTCCCTCCGGGAGCGCATGACCGAGTTTTCCATGCTCGCAAGTCTCTACATGGCCAAAAAGAACACGGAGCTCGGAAAACAGATCCTGGGATTTGAACCCGCGGCCCTGGAGCTGCTCCAAAATTACGACTGGCCCTGCAATTACACCCAGCTGAAACGGGTGCTGGACGAGCTGGTGGGTATGACGGACACCTCCTATATCAGCCAATTACATACCAGCTGGCTCCTGTCCGAGGAGAAAAATATCTACGGCTCCGATTGCGGAGAAGACGCCATCGATCTCAACCGAACGCTCTACGAGATCAACCGCGACATCATCAACCGCGAACTGGTCCGAATGAAGGGGAATCAAACTGCTGTGGCCAAGAAACTGGGGATCAGCAGGACGACGTTGTGGAGGTATGCGAAGGAATAGCATACCTCTTATTCGTCCCCTCTCCCCCCCAGCCCCTCCGCAAACGCCGGATTGGTCCAGGCCGTATTTCCGAAGGCGTCCACGCACTCGACCCTCACATACGCCTCCGATCCCTTCAACTCATACCGGTCCCCGGTCATCATGTTTTCACCCGCGTAGCGGGCCGCCCCGCGGGGCGGATACGTCACAAAATGGATCTCCTTCACCGGCGAGCAGCACACGTAGACCGCTCCGTCCTCAATCCCCCAGTCGTAAATCTCCGGTCCCATGGTCGAATAGAAATTCCCGTCCCCCACGGCTTCCATGATGGCCGGCCCGCTTTTCTCCCGTGCGTTGACCGAAATCCACCCGCCGAAGCGGTCGCTCTTCTGCGTTTTCCCGTGGGTATCGTCGCAGGCGATGCCGAGCACCCGCCGCCCCGCCCTCAGAAGCATATCCCAGTACACATCCGCCCGCCCGGCATGACAGATGCGCTCGCAGCCCATGTTGAACACCTCAATGGCCTGATATCCCGTCAAATTGCTGATCTCCGCGGGCTCCATCCTGGAAAATACCGGGTGCGCCAGAACCACGAACTGGCCGTCCGCCCGCATACTGTCCGTCAGCTGCTGGACCGTCACCTCCGAGGGGTCGGGCCGCTCCATGGAAAAAGCTTTCTGCTCCCCAGCCGGGCGGCCGGAAAGCCCCACCAGGTGAACGCATTTGGTTTTCGAGTAAGTGATATCCCGTTCCCACCCGGGAATCAGGCAAATCCCTTCCAATTCCTGCTGAAAGGAATCCATAATATTGTGGTCCGTGACCGCCAGAAAATCATAGCCCCGGTCCCGATAATCCCGAATCTGCCTGTCCGGTTCACACACGCCGTCGGAAACCGTGGTATGGCTATGGATATTTCCCTTCAGCCACATCCCCCTGTTTTCAAAAAAAGAATGTTTCATCTGATCACCCGCTCGATTATTTTATAGTTACACCGTCTCCTCCGCCTCTCTGGACCGCAAAAAACGACACGCTCCCGGCAGCCAGCCCCACCAGACTGATCCACACATCCGGTATCAGCAGCAAAATCCCACAGGCCAGAAGCAGCAGACGCATGGGCAGCGCGACAGGCCTCTTCCAATACCCGGTCACGCACATATCGATCAGGCACACGCCCGCCAGAGCCGTCGCGATCCCGAAAACCACCTGGAAGGCGCTTCCGTCCAGCATCAGCGCCGGATTGTAAATAAATGTAAACGGCACCACAAACGCCGGAAGCGACACCATGCATGAGATCAGCGCCACCCTCACCCAGGCCGCTTTCGCCAGCCCCGAGGCCATAAACACCGCCACGCACACCGGCGGCGTGATGGCCGAAAGGCAGGCATAGTACATCACAAACAAGTGGGCCGGAAGAGGACTTATGCCCAGCGCAATCAACGCCGGAGCCAGCACGGAAGCCCCCAGAACATAAGCCGCCGTGGTGGGAAGTCCCATTCCAAGCACGATACAGACCAGCATGGAACAGATCAGGCAGAGGAACAGGTTTCCCTCCCCCAGGGAGACGATCAGGTCCGAGAGCTTGACCCCGAATCCGGTCAGAGACACCAGGGAAATGGTGATCTGGGAACCCGCCAGGATTCCGCACATCTCCACAATACTGTTCGTCCCTTTAATCGCCGTGGTAAAGCAGACTCTGCCCATAGCGCCCGCGCATTTCCCCACGCTCTTTTCCGACACAAGGAACCACACCGCGTAGGTAACCACCGCGCCGATGGTCGCCCAGAACGCGCCCATCATCACCGTGTAGCCGCGCAGCAGATAGAACATAAAGATTCCCAATGGAATCAGAATTACCAGGTACTCTCCCACCCGGATCGTCGGTTTATCCGGCTCGCCGCAAATCTGATCCCGCTTTGACACCAGATGGATCGACAAAAAGCAGCTCAGATAATATAGTACCGCAGGCACCAGCGCCGCCTTGGCAATCGTCAGATAATTGACCCCAATCAGCTGCGCCATGATAAAGGCCGCGGCCCCCATAATCGGCGGCAGTATCTGTCCGCCCGTGGAGGAAATGGCCTCGATGGCGGCGGACCACTCTTTCGAGTACCCGGCCCGCTGCATGGAAGGAATTGTAAATACGCCGGTGGCGACCACATTTCCGATGGCGCTGCCGGAAATCATACCGAATAAACTGCTGGCGATCACCGAAATCTTGCCGGAGCCGCCGGTGGCCCGCCCGGCCACGCGCTGGCCGATCTTGATAAACGTCTCCGCCCCGCCGGTACCGGACAATATCGCCCCGAAAATTCCGAACATGGCAAGCATTGTGGCGGACAACCCAAGCATAGTCCCCCAGATTCCCGTTGTGCCGTGATAAAAGGACTGGAACACCTTGTTGAAGGAAAAATTCTGGTGCGCCCACATTCCCGGAAACGCCTCTCCCCAGAACGCATAGATCAAAAATGCGATTCCCAGCACCGGAAAGGTCCATCCCACCGACCTGCGGCTGGCCTCCAGCACCAGGATCACCAACAGCACCGCAAACACCTTATCCACTGCGGATAACCATTGCAGCGGATTATACACCACCGTCTTGTAGATGCTCACCACATAGAGACAGCCGGCGCAGGACACGGCCGCAAATATCACGTCGTACCAGGGGACATGATCCAGGTCATGTCCCTTTCTGGCGGGCTTCAATATAAACACCAGGGTCAGCACAAAAGCCAGATGGATACTCCTCTGGATCATATCCGAAAACAGCCGGACCCCCGTGGTGTACAGCTGGAACAAAATCAGGCACACGGAGAGCGCCTTCACCACATAATCCCAAAACCCCGTTAGCTTTCGCATAACCTCTCCTCACATCTTACGGATTTACCGGCACATACTCCTCCGGAATCAGTTCCTGCGGCACCTCGTATCCGAGCTCCGTCAGATACTGCACGGTCCCGGCGTGAAGCGGGGTGGAAGCAGCCTTCAGAGTCAGTTCCGGAATGTTGTTGTCAGCGCCGATCTGATAAGCGTTTTTCCAGGTATCCGCTTCCTCCTCCCACATGGCTTTCCACATACGGTAGACCAGATCCTGTGAAAACGACATATCCACCTGCAGGCCCTGATAAGTGGATAAGGTCTGTACCTCATAGTCCACGCCATCGTAAACGCCCGCCGGGATCACCGCGCTTTTCACGCTGGGAATGGCTTCCAGAATTGTATTCAACTGCTCGTCCGGGATGTTGATCATCCGGATGGGACGGTTGGTATTCAGCTGCATCACATAGCTGTCCGGGAACGGACCTGTTTTCACCGCGCCTACGATCTGGCGGTTGGAATATGCGTCCGCCGCGTCCGCCTGGGCGGCCTCAAAATATTCCGGTTTTATCCCCAGCACGTCAAGGGCCTCATGAGTCACCACGCTGGCCGCGGTCCCGGTTCCGCCGGGATTGAAGGTCTGGCCCTCCAGGTCCTCCAGGGACGCAATCCCCGTGTCCTTTGCCACACAGATCTGAATGGGCGAGCTCTCATAATACCAGAGAATTCTGAAATCCTTAAACGGTTCCTTAAAGGTGCTGCCGGTCCCCGTATAACTCTCATAGTCCGTGTTGGAAATGCTGTTGGCTATGGAAATCTCCCCCGCCCGCAGCTGCTGGGTATTATCCACATTCCCGCCCGACTCCGAAACCGTAATATCCAGTTCCGGTAAAGTGGAGAGAACTTTTCCGATGGACACACAGTAGGGGAACAGCCCCGAGCTGGAGGCCACCGCCGCCAGCGTCAGGTGCCGCACCTCCGTTTTTTCCTCCGCCTGCGCCTTCGTCTCCGCCGCCTGTCCGCCCGTTTCCCCCGAATTGCCGGACTTTGCGCCACAGGCTGTCAGTGCCATCATTGCTGCCAAACAGAACGCCGCGCCTCTCTTTAACGTTTTTCGCATGATACCTTCCTCCTCGTATGTATAAATACATGATTGATAGATAATATAATTTTAACTTAATGATTGACCGCAGTCAAATCAGATTATACAATATTAATATAAGCAAAAATTATATTTTAAGGAGAGATATCCATGCAGCTTAACTCCATCAACTATTTCGTCACCATTGCACAGGAAAAAAGCATCAGCAAAGCAGCCGACAAGCTGTTCGTCAGCCAGCCGGCCTTAAGCCAGTATATGAAGAAAATCGAATCCGAGCTCAATACCCCTCTGTTCGTGCACGGGAACCGGAACTTTGAGCTGACCCAGGCGGGCGAGATCTTTTTCCAGGAAGGGCAGGTCATTCTCCAGCTCTATGAACAGATGATGCGCCGGATCACGTCCCTGGCCAACTCCAACCAGGAGATCGTCCACTTTGGCATCTCCCCCTTCTACAGCAAATACTACCTGCCCAAGATCATCCCCCATGTGCTGGAGCGTTATCCCTGGCTCCAGTTCAACATCATCGAGGAACATTCCGTGTATCTGGAGGAGAAGCTGGCGGCCGGGGAGCTGGATTTCTGCGCCCTTCCCCTATATCCCAAGAACCCGCTGTTGGACTACGAAGTAATCCACCAGGAAGAAATCTTCCTGGCCGTGCCCAGAAATCACCCGGTCAACGCCCTGATCACACCGTCCTCCGGTATCTCCTACATCGACCTGCGCCTTGTGCGCAACGAGCCCTTCGTCTCCCTGAAATCCATCCAAAAATTCTCGGAGATGAGCCATCAGCTCTGCGAGGAGGCCGGTTTCACCCCGCGCACCATCTGCGAAACCCTGAATTGGGACACCGTGGACACCCTGGTGGGCACGGGGCTGGGGGTGGGCTTTGTGCCGGAAGTCCTGGTAAAAGCGCCCACCACCGAAAACAGTCCCAACTACTACCGTATCTCCGCCAAGGCCTTCCGCCCCTACGCCATCGTCACCCAGAAAAACAGCACCATTTCCCACCCGGCCATGCTGATCATCGACTATTTCCGCAAGGCGTTTCAGGTTGGTTGACTCGGGCAGCGTTCAATTAATCCTGCGCCCGCAGCCCATTGTATACAAAAAAACCTCAGAGCCGCAGCTCTGGGGTTCGCTTATATATTCGTCAATATTTTCCAAACTTGCTGATTGTTCCGTGCCGCCCGGGCCGCCGTGACCTTGGCAGAGCAATCCTTTCATAATGGAACTTTTCTCTTTTATTCTCTCTATCACAGCAAGTGTCGTTGCCTACTTCATTTGCAAATGGCTAGATAGGAGTTAATCGCGACAATTAGCCTAATGAAAACCCCAGGACTGGTACTCCTGGGGTTTTCGCTTTGTGCATACATCTGGAACTTCTCTCTTTTGCCTACTAGCATTATATCAAACACTACTTGCAAAATCAAGTATGGTTTTTACCGAACAAACGATTATTACTTATTGTTCAACGCAGCCTGCGCTGCAGCCAGTCTTGCGATCGGCACGCGGAACGGTGAGCAGCTCACGTAGTTCAGTCCAACCTTGTGGCAGAACTCTACGGAAGACGGATCTCCGCCGTGCTCGCCGCAGATACCGCACTTCAGATCCGCTCTCGCGGCGCGGCCCTTCTCGACGGCCATCTTCACCAGCTGGCCTACGCCCTCCTGATCCAGTCTTGCGAAGGGATCGGACTCATAGATCTTAGCTTTGTAGTAGGAATCTAAGAACTTGCCGGCGTCGTCACGGGAGAAGCCGAAGGTCATCTGGGTCAGGTCGTTGGTTCCGAAGGAGAAGAACTCTGCCTCTTCCGCGATCTTGTCGGCGGTCAGAGCAGCTCTCGGAATCTCGATCATGGTACCGATGTGGTACTGGATGTCGGAATTCTTCTCAGCTTTCACCTTCTCAGCGGTCTCAACCACGATATCCTTCACGAATTTCAGCTCTTTCTTCTCGCCTACAAGCGGAATCATGATCTCGGGAATGATGTCGTAACCGCACTCTTCCTTCACTTCAATCGCAGCTTCCATAACCGCTCTGGTCTGCATTCTGGCGATCTCCGGATAGGTAACAGCCAGACGGCAACCGCGGTGGCCCATCATGGGGTTGAACTCGTGCAGATCGTCGCATTTCGCCTTAACCGCCTCAACGGTCATGCCCATGTCCTCAGCCAGAGCCTTGATGTCCTCCGGATCGGTGGGAACGAACTCATGCAGCGGCGGATCCAGGTAGCGGACGGTCATGGGTCTGCCCTCCAGAGCCTTGTACATAGCCTTGAAGTCGCCCTTCTGGAACGGGATCAGCTCGTTTAACGCTTCCTCTCTCTGCTCAACGGTATCGGAAAGGATCATCTTGCGGATCTTCGGAATTCTCTCCGCGTCAAAGAACATATGCTCGGTACGGCAAAGGCCAATGCCCTCTGCGCCCAGCTTAACAGCGTTTGCGGTGTCGGCCGGTGTGTCGGCGTTGGTGCGAACGCGCAGGGTTCTGAACTGGTCGGCCCACTCCATGATTCTCTCGAAGTTTCCGCTCACAGTCGCTTCCTGAGTGGCGATGTCGCCCTTGTAAATCTTACCGGTGGAGCCGTCTAAGGAAATGTAGTCGCCCTCGTGGAAGGTGTATCCGCCCAGCTCGAAGACTTTCGCTTCCTCGTCAATCTTGATCTCGCCGCAGCCGGATACGCAGCAGGTGCCCATGCCGCGCGCAACTACTGCTGCGTGGCTGGTCATGCCGCCGCGAACGGTCAGGATACCCTGAGCAGCGTGCATACCCTCGATGTCTTCCGGAGAGGTCTCCAGACGAACCAGAATCACTCTCTCGCCTCTTCCGCCCTTGCCGGCGTCCTTGGCCTCGTCCGCGGTGAAGTAAACCTTACCGGCGGCAGCGCCCGGGGATGCGGGAAGTGCGGAACCGATTACTTCTCCGGCCTTCAGAGCTTCGGGAACGAAGGTGGGATGCAGCAGCTGATCCAAGGACTTAGCCTCGATTCTGCAAACAGCCTCCTCGGGAGTAATCATGCCTTCATCTACTAAATCGCAGGCAATCTGAATCGCTGCGGGAGCGGTTCTCTTGCCGTTACGTGTCTGTAAGAAGTACAACTTGCCTTCCTCGATGGTGAACTCCATATCCTGCATGTCGCGGAAATGGTTCTCCAGCTTCATAGCCAGATTCATGAACTCCTCGTAGCACTCCGGAAGGTCTTCCGCCAGCTTGGAGATCGGCTGAGGTGTACGCACACCGGCAACCACGTCCTCGCCCTGTGCGTTGATCAGGTACTCGCCGTAGATGCCCTTCTCACCGGTGGAGGGGTTACGTGTGAACGCAACGCCGGTACCGGAGGTCTCGCCCTTGTTGCCGAATACCATGGTCTGTACGTTAACGGCAGTGCCCCAGTCGCCGGGGATGTCGTTCATGCGGCGGTATACGATGGCGCGGGGGTTGTCCCAGGAACGGAACACGGCCTTCACAGCGCCCATCAGCTGATCCTTGGGATCCTGCGGGAACTCCTCGCCGTTCATCGCATCTTTGTAAACAGCTTTGAAACGGTTGGCCAGATCCTTCAGATCGTCAGCGGTCAGCTCGGTATCAAAATGTACGCCCTTGGCTTCCTTCATCTCGTCGATGATCTTCTCGAAGTAGGACTTCGGAACCTCCATAACAACGTCGGAGTACATCTGGATGAATCTGCGGTAGGAGTCGTATGCGAATCTGGGGTTGCCGGTCTTCTTGGCAAAGCCTTCAACCGCAACGTCGTTTAAGCCCAGGTTCAGGATCGTGTCCATCATGCCGGGCATGGAAGCGCGGGCGCCGGAACGAACGGATACCAGAAGCGGATCCTCGGTATCGCCGAACTTCTTGCCGTTGATTCCCTCTAACCAGGTAATCGCCTCAAAAATCTGATCCTGGATTTCCTGGGAAATCTGCTTGCCGCAGTTGTAATACTCGGTACAAGCCTCAGTTGTAACGGTAAATCCCTGGGGGATGGGCATTCCCAGGTTGGTCATCTCAGCCAGGTTGCAGCCCTTGCCGCCAAGCAGGTTTCTCATTGCCGCACTGCCTTCGTGGAACTTATAAACCCATTTTGCCATAAGTTAATTCCTCCTCATGTTTCTTGTAGATTGGCTTTCTACGTCTGTTTTTGCCTATCTTAAAATCGGACGGAGCTAATGTATCTGCCTGTCCGTCCACCTCGTCCATTATATCACAAAAGCAGGATGAGTAAAGGGTTTTTCTGCGAAATACTAGAAAAATTGTATTAATTTTGCAGTAAAAAAGCTTGTAAGCACTTTCATTTTCTGTCTTTTTCACATATCCGTCATCTGTTCGCATATGCGATTTTATAGTATTCAACTCTCTGACTCTTTGGACTCTCGCATAAAAATAAGCTCCCCTGACCCCGGGCTGTCCGGCCAATCTCTTTGTAAATACTTACATTTTTTTAACACTCATCCGAAAAAGAGGCCTGCGGCGCATGTAATGCCGCAGGCCTCCCCTGCCGGACCAAACGTCATGACTCGTCATACCGCTTCGGAACCGGACGGTTCATCAATTTTAACAGGTCGTCCGCCGTGCCCTCAAAGGGCTCAAACGGAATATGGGGGCGGCGTTCCAGATAGCTAATGGCGTAGGCCGCGTGGGAGGCGATCCCATATTTCAGCGCCTCCTCGTCCAGGTCAAAATGAGGGTTGTGGAGATCCGCCGTGGCTCCCAAATCTTCGTTTCTCACCCCCAGCCTGGCCATGACGCTGGGATAATAGGCCGCCAGGGTGGAAAAGCTCTCCGACCCCAGCCCCAGCTTTCCTTCCGTGAGACATCCGGGTCCAAACAGCTCCGTCACCGCCTCCGCCGCGATGGCCGCCGCCTCCTTGTTGTTGATCAACGGCAGGCTGGGGCCGGAAAATACCTTGTATTCCGGCCTGCAGCCGTATAAGACGGCGTTGGACTTGACAATGGCGTCCAGCTTCTCCTTAAAAATCCCTCCCGCCTCCTGGCTGTAGAACCGCGCAGTGCCCTTGAATTCCAGGTACTCCGGCACAATGTTCCGCTTCTGTCCGCACTGTACGGAGCCGATGTTCACGGTCAGCAGGTCGGTTGGAGAAATGTACTTCATCCGCACGTCCTTCAGCTGGTTCATAATGGACACGAAACAGTCGATGGGACTGTTGGACAGATCCGGCCTGGAGCCGTGCCCGCCTTTCCCGGTAAGTCCGATCTCAAAATTGACGTTACCCGCATGGCTTGCCCCTTCCCTGATCCAGAACGTTCCGGACGGCAGGTCCGGATCCACATGGATGGCGTAGCAGCTGTCGATGCGGATCTTCCGGGCCTGAATGTATTTCATCACGTAATAAATGCAGTTTCCGCCCTCCTCCCCGCGCTCGAACAGCAGGTATACCGTGCCGTCCACGTTTCCGGGCACCATCTCCGACAGCAGCTTCGCAGCCCCCAAAAGCATGGCCATATGTCCGTCGTGGCCGCACATGTGAGCCACTCCGCTGTTGGCGCTGAGGCAACAGCGCGGTCCGCGTCCATTTTCCGGGCTCTCCTCCATGGTCAGAGCATCGCAGTCCGCCCGCAGAAGCACGTGAGGCGACGTTTCACCGTTTTCCGGGCTTTTGCCGGAAATCTCGGCCAGGATTCCTCCATCCGGAATATTGACATAGGAGATTCCCATCCGGTCCAGCTGGCCGCAGAGAAAACGGATGGTCTCAAATTCTCTGGACGTGGGTTCCGGGTGCCGGTGAAAATGACGGCGCATCTCCACCGCATAATCCAGTATTTCCCCGCTTCGTCTGACGATCTCTTCTATATTCATATACTTTTTCCTCCTACATTCCGGTCCAGCCCACGGCAGTCAGATAATACAGAAACACCGACGTCAGGACGGACAGGATCACCAAAAACGGAAATACAAATTTAACCCAGTTCTTTAACGGAACGCCTGCGATCGCCAGCGCGCCCAAAAGCGATGCGCTGGTTGGGAACAGCATGTTGGTGTAGGCGTCGCCGTAGACAAAAGCGGAAACCGCCACCTGCCGGTGGATATTCAGCGCATCGGCGATGGGATTGAGCACCGGCATCACCACCGCAGCCTGACCGGAACCGGAAATAATAAAGAAATTGAACAGCCAGTTAAACCAGAACATAGCCACGGTGCCGAAGCCCTTGTTCACGTGCATGAGCGGCGCCGCCACCGCGTTGACCATGGTGTGGAGAATATTTCCCTGGGTCATGGTCAGCGCAATGGCCCCGCCCAGACCGATGATAAAGGCCACAAACCCCATGGACTGGCAGCCCTTGGCAAAGGATTCCGCGATCTCAGTGGGCGATTTCCGGTACAGAAGCCCGCACACCGTGGATGCGACCAGCAGCACCGCCACCTGTTCCGGATAGGTCCAGCCCTTCAGCACGCCCATAACCGCGTTGAGGATGAAGGAACCGGCGGTGATCACAATCACCAGCAGGGACATGGGGTTAAACAGCTCCTTTTTGATGTCCCCCTGAGGTCCCCCCACCATCCAGTCCGTATTGTCCATAAAGCTTCTGGCCGGACTCTTCTTGACCCGGAAACAGTACCACAACGCGTAGGCGACCGCCAGACCGGTGATCACAAACAGCCACACGGTCCTCCAGCCAGCCCCCGAGTAGAGCGGCACCTCTGCGATCCCCTGCGCCACCAGCGTTCTGCCCTTTAACGCCCCAGCAAAGCCCACGCTGGTGGCAAAATAAGTCATGGCCATTCCCGCAATGGGATCCAGCCCCATTTTGGCCGCCACCGCCACTCCGATCACGGTGAAGGCGAAAAACGAATCATTTCCCCCGTAGGCGGAGAGGACGGAGAATAGAATCACCATCAGCGGCACGATCACCGCGATCCCCTTCTTCTGCAGCTTGTAGATCGCCCAGTTGAGAAATTCCTCCACCGCTCCGGTGCTGATGATCACCTTCAGGGCACCTCCCATGAAGATCACGATGCTCATTACTTTAGCTGAGTTGGTCATGCCGGTAAATATGTTGCGCAACGCGTTCCACAGGTTGACCGGCGTCTGCTCCACCGCGTGGTATGTACCTGGAATCAGTGCTTTTGTCTCGGGATTCACATCAAACTGCCCAGCCGGAATGATATACGTCAACAGGCTGGCACAGACCAAAATCCCCAGAATGAATACCAGCATATTGATGGAAATCCCTCTTTTTCCGCCTTCCTTTACCTTTTGTTTCATTATTACCCCTCCAATCTCTGTTTGTCTGTTTTGCTATTCTAAAATTTTCCCCGCTTAAAGTCCAGCTCACCTGCCTTTCCGCTAAATTTTTGTATAAACTACTATTTCTTGTTTCGTATTCGCAACTTTTGTGGTATATTATAGTCAAAATATTTCTTTTTCTTCATTATAGTTGCGTATACGCAATTTGTCAATGGATTTTCTACGTTTTTATTGCGTATACGCAACTTTTTTGAAGCAACTTTCACAGAATCCCCTTCGGATCGGGGCTTGATTGGAGATCATATGATAGAATTAGGGAAAAAAATAAAAATGGTACGGGAATATAATGATTTAAGCCAGGAGGAACTGGGCGCTGTGGTCCAAAAGACCAAGAGCACCATCGGCAGATATGAGAAGGGGCTGATGGAAATTCCGGCCAAGGTGATTATCGACCTGTGCAACTACTACCAGCTGTCCTTAGATGCATTTGTGGAGAGCGCCTATTACGCAAGCCACCAGCAGAATCTGGAAAAAAATGTCTCCCTCAGAAAGGGGATGCTGGCGGCCTTAGACCCCCAGCAGCTGGTCAATTACTTCAACCTGCTGCCGGACAGCGCAAAAGCCACCATTTTCGCCTACATGGAGATCGAGGTAGCCACCCGATCCTCCCAGGATATGATGCTGCCTTCCTCCGAATTTTACAAAAAGCCGCCTATGTTCGGATATATCGCGGTCTACTACTATAATTTTCTCTCCGAGCACGCCCGGAACAAAGTTCTCTCCTATATGGAGATCGAAATTCTCGCCAGCGAATCCATCGCGCGTCAGGAATGACTCCGCTCAAAGAATTCCTCCACCGCGAACTGTATTTCCGTAGCGTTAAAACCCTCCTCCAGCGGGAACAGGAAATAGGTATTGTCCGGTACCGACAAGGTAACGCACTGGCCTTTTCCCCGGTAGTCGTACTCCGTGTGGATGGAACTCATGGATGCGGAGGAAACATGCAGCGTCTTTTCCCGCCCGTCCTCATAGTCCAC
The DNA here is from genome assembly GCA_025149125.1 of [Clostridium] asparagiforme DSM 15981. GTDB lineage: Bacteria > Bacillota > Clostridia > Lachnospirales > Lachnospiraceae > Enterocloster > Enterocloster asparagiformis. The sequence continues at coordinate 4,961,178 of CP102272.1, forward strand.
AAAGGTCAGGTCAAATCCCTCCGGGCCATGCTCCAGCCGTCCCGCGCCGCAGTCGATAAAGTTCACCGCGTTGGGCAGCGCCTCCACCCGCACCCAAAGCTCCAGGAAATACCGCCCGGCCGCAATCCGTCTGCGCACATTCTCCCGCTGCCACTCGTACCAGTCGGGAATGTAGATTTCCGGCCCGGGGGCGCATCTTCCGCTCACAGCCGGCGACGCCGGATCGGTCCGCCTCAGCGTCCCGAACTCATCCATCCGCCATCTGGCGCCGCAGGCTGCGCAAAACAACTCGCTGCCCTTTGACGCCATCCGGTAAACCGCGCCGCAGGCCCGGCACTGGTACAGCGGCAAATGAAGGCCCTCCGCCCGGAAGGAATCTGTGATCCGCAGTCCGGTTGCGCGCTGCCAGGCGTATTCGTCGTAAGTCAGAAGCCGTGATAATGTTTGGTAAATATCCTCCACCTGAGCGCGTTCCACTTCCTCCGCCGTATACGCCAGCTCCGCCTCAGCCTCCAGCCTGACTTCCCGGCGAATCCGCAGATTCCAGATAGGAGACTGTAAATAATTCCCCTTCATGTTCAGAGTCACCACCGGCACCTTACACAGCTTGACCAGCTTTGCCACCGCCAAAGGCAGCCTGGAACTGGTCCCCACGTTGGCGTACCGGGCTTCCGGGTACAGTACCAGGATACCGCCGCGCCCAAGAACCCGGCAGATATTTTTCACCAGCGCCAGGTCGTCCACAAATTTCCGGGTGCCCAGGCAGCCTGACTGCCGGTACAGCCACTCTCCAAAGTTCTCAAATCCTTCCAGCTCCGACACATAGTTGGCCCGATGGGGAAACAGCACCCGCGGCGTCACATAAAAATCCGTAAACGAGTGGTGAGTCGCCAGCACCAGAAACGGCGGTTTCAGCCCTTTCATGCCTTTTTTGCGTATTTTAAGCCCCGCTCTGGCAGTAACCAGGCAGCACCACAGCCAGATAAACGGCATGGCCGCCAGATTCTGCCGCGGCGGTTCCCGAAAGCGGTCAAAGGGTCTTGTGTCCGGAACCTCCGCCAAATCCCGGCGCACGTAGCGCCGGATTCCCGGCAGATTGCAGAGCAGCCAGTAAATACAGCCGGAAGCCAGGAAGGAACACCCGGTAGGCGTCAGCGTAAATAAAAGCCGATTGTGGATAACACCCGTTACCGGATTATAGATCATCAGGGAAAAAGCCGTACCCGCAGCCAGAGCAGCCAGGCCCACAAGGTTAAATCCCCTGGTGTACACATACGCCTCATGGCCCTTCAGCCCGTAAGCGCTGCGAAAAGCCAGCCTCTGTTGCCGCACGAAGAAGAAATCCACAAACAACAGCGCAGCCAACGGCGCGTACACACAGGCGCTGATGGTCAGAAACGCCCCAAAATACTCCACGATCTTTCCCCATACGCACAGCGCGCCCACGTAAAAGGCCAGAATTCCGATCAGCCTGCGGTAGTCAGTCTCCGGGAAGGACGATTTGAGCATCACACCGTATATGTACGATCCGACCGCCTGGGTGCCGATATTGGCGAATGCCACCAGCAGCAGGGAACAAAGGGCCAGAGCCGGACCCGCCAGGACCGCCAGCATCCGCGTTGGATCCTCGGACATGGTTCCGGTCACATGCCGCATCGCGATGGCCATAACCGCGCCCACCACCACAAAAAACGAACCGGACAGGCCCTGTCCCAGAACGCCGGCCAGATAGCCGCCCCGCTCGGTCCTCGCAAGCCTTGGCACTCCCGCCATCCCGCCCACCAGCGTAATGACAAAAGCGAAATTCGCCTCAATGGACATAATGTAAGGAACGGCCCGGTCCGCGTATGCCCCCGGTTCAGGCGTATAATTCCAGATCACCTCCGGCGGAACAGAGCGAAAACCAATCACCATCACAATCGCCCCCACGGCCAAAAGGGCAGGCACCAGAATCCGCGTGGTCCAGGTGATCGTCCCGATTCCGCGGCAGGCGATAAAGGTTCCGGCCAGCAGACAGGCCAATTCCAGCAGCAGATGACTGCCCGGCGGCAGCGCCAGCCCGTACACTCCCGCCAGATTCTCCATGGAGGAGGCGAACAGATCGCAGCAGACCGCGTACCACGGAAAATTGATGGCGATGATCAGCACGGATATCCACTTCACTCCCCGCAGTCCGAACACGCTCCGCAGCCAGATCCAGATATCGATTCCGTAGCGCACCGAAAGAATCACCGGGAGCTGGTACACCGCCAACATCAGAACCGCTCCGAAAAACGCCCCGATGAGCAGTTGTTTAAAACCCACCAGGCCGGCAAGATAAGCCCCCTGCGTGTAACTCCAGGTGGCGATGCAATACCCGGACAGCACCAAAAAGGCGTCCAAAAAACCGTATCTGCGTTCCCCGGGCAGCACCGGCAAAATTCCGAACACCGCCTCCCTGGCAATTTGCTCTTCCACTCGTTTCATCCTGCTTAAGGCCCTCCCGCTATGCCAGAAAATATCCGGCCGCTACCGCTGCCAGACATCCCAAGACAATCGCCCCCACCAGTACATAATCCGTTCCGGTCATCCGTCTGATCGCAGGCTCATTTCCCCGCTCCATCTGTGAGATGCGCGAAAGAAGCTCGTTTTCAAACTCGTTTTTTTCTTCTGTATCCATAGTTCCCGCCCCTCTTTTCGTTCCGGTCTATCCTCTGCGCTCCGGCGGCGCATTTTATCCGGCTTCCGCACATCCGAAATCCGCTCTAAACGACGATAACCTCCACGCCCTTCTCCCGGAACGCGGCTATGGCTTCCGGGTCGCATCCACTGTCCGTTATGATCAGGTCGATTTTATCCAGAGAGGAGGACACATAGTTGGACACCTTGCCGATCTTTGAGTGGTCGGCCAGAAGGATCACCTTGCCTCTGGTGTGGCCGATCATGGCAGCATTCACCCCGCACTCCTGGTAATTCCAGGTGGTCATTCCCCGCTCCGGGTCCAGGGCCTTAACGCCCAGGATCGTGCAGTTGCTGTAGATCCCGCCTATGGTATTCACCGTGATCTCGCCCACAAAGGATTTGGACCGCTCCATATAATTTCCGCCCAGGCTGAGAATCTCCACTCCCGGCTGCCTGCTGCAGAAAGGGGCCCTGGCATTGTTGGTCACCACCGTGACATGCTTATCCCGGATCGCCTCCTGAAAAAACAACACCGTGCTTCCGCTGTTCATAAAAATGATGTCGTCATTTTTAAGAAACTCGCAGGCCTTGTCCCCGATCCGTTTCTTTTCCTCCCCACGGGGCACGCGCGTGAGATCAAACTCATAATTGCCGTTGTCGTTCGCCGTATCCAACTGCGCCAGGGCCTTGGCCCCGCCGTGGTACCGCTGGATGAGCTTCTGTTCCTCCAATGCTGTCAAATCCCTGCGAACCGTCAGTGGAGATACTGCAAAATATTCGCTCAATTCCTGTACTGAGGCTTCTCCTTTCTGTTTAACATAGTTGGCAATCTGAAGCCGTCTGCTATTATTTACAGTTCTCATGATTATTTTCCTTTTGCGTATTATTTACAACAGAACTATATTATCAGATTTTGGGTAAAAAAAGCAATACTTTATCCCCCTCTGCTCCCAATGTTTGCAGCCGATCCGGCTTCCGGCTCAAACGCTGCCAGAAAAACCGTTCCAAAAGAAAACCCGCGCACACATCCTATACACGGGTTTTGTACTCTGTATTCAATTTGACTTCCTTCTCTCGGTCATGGCAGGCGTAGCTGGCTGCTATATCTGCAAATGGCTAGGCCGAAATCATAAAGACAGCTAGCCAAAAAGAAATCCCGTGTACTGGCATACACGGGATTTCGCTTTGTGTCCAAATGGACATCCTTAACTTCCTAGCTAAGATTATTTTACACCAAATCGAGTATCATGTCAATATTATACCTTAAACCGGTACCCCACGCCCCAGATCGTCTCAATATACTGCGGCTTCGCCGTGTTAAACTCAATCTTCTCACGGATCTTTTTAATATGCACGGTCACCGTGGCGATGTCGCCGATGGACTCCATGTCCCAGATTTTAGAAAACAGCTCTTCCTTTGTGAATACATGGTTGGGATTCTGGGCCAGGAAGGATAGGAGGTCAAATTCCTTGGTGGTAAACGTCTTTTCCTCACCGTTTACCCACACACGGCGGGCCGTCTTGTCGATCTTCAAACCGCGGATTTCCACGATCTCATTGGACGGCTGTCCGCTGCCGATCAGCCGCTCGTACCGGGCCATATGGGCCTTCACCCGGGCAACCATCTCGCTGGGGCTGAAGGGCTTGGTGATGTAGTCGTCCGCGCCCAGGCCCAGACCGCGGATCTTGTCAATGTCCTCCTTCTTGGCGGATACCATGATAATGGGGGTATTTTTTACTTCCCGTATCTTTTTACAGATTTCAAAACCGTCGGTGCCGGGGAGCATGAGATCCAGAATAAACAGATCAAATTCCTCGTTCAGCGCCCGCTCCAGGCCTGAACTACCGTTATTCTCAATTTCCACCTCAAAGCCGGAAAGCTCCAGATAGTCCTTTTCCAGCTCTGCGATGCTCTCCTCGTCCTCCACGATCAGTATTTTGCTCATCCTGCTATGACCTCCTGATATTTTCTTAGCACAAAATGGATCTCTGTGCCGATGCCTTCCTTGCTGGTCGCCCAGATCCGGCCTCCATGGTCCTCAATTATCTTGCGCACAATGGACAGGCCAATGCCGCTGCCGCCCTGAGAAGAATTGCGCGAGGAGTCCGTGCGGTAGAACCGGTCAAATATATTGGGCAGGTCCTTGGCCGCAATTCCTTTTCCATTGTCCTCGATCTCCACCTGGATGAAGTCGCCCACATCCTTTATCCGAATATTGATAATACCCTTTTTCTTGTCAAGATATTTAATGGAGTTGCTGATAATATTGTTGATTACCCGCTTCATCTGCTCCGCGTCGGCAATCACCACCACATCCTCGTCCACATAGTTGAAATATCCCAGCTCAATGCCCCGGGCCTCCATATCCAGGCCCACCTCCTCGATGCAGTCCTTGAAATACTGGGCCACATTGATCTTGGTGAAGGTGTAGGGAATCTTGTTGGTATCGATCTTCGAATAAAACGTCAGCTCGTCGATCAGACGATCCATGTCATTAGCTTTATTGTATATGGTGCGGATGTATTTGTCCAGCCTTTCCGGCGAAGAAGCCACGCCGTCCTGTATCCCTTCCACGTAGCCCTTGATGGCCGTGATGGGGGTTTTTAAGTCGTGGGAAATATTGCTGATCAGCTCCTTGCTCTCCTTGTCGTACTGGACCTTCTCCTCGGCGTTCTCCCTCAGACGCATGCGCATCTCCTCAAAATCGTTGCACAGCTCGCCGATCTCGTCGTCCGCATCCACATCCAGCGTAAAATCCAGATTCCCCGCCTTGATCTGCTTGGTCGCTTCCTGAAGCTTGTTGAGGGGGCTCAAGATAGACCTGTAAACCCAGACGGTCAGGGTAATCCCCGCCACCACCAGAATCACGATTCCAAGGAAGAGCATCTCCCGGATCATGGATTTGACCTCCGGCACCAGATCGCCCACATTTGACACAATAAATACGCTTCCCGGCGTACCGTCGGGGAACGTGAAATCCATCTGTTTGATCAGGTGCTGATTCTCTCCGTCCAGATAGATACCGCCCTCCAAATCGCCTTTCATAGCGTCGAAGTCGGGCAGCTTGTCGTACAAAGCGGGATCCATCTGCATGTCATTGCTCCCGCAGAATGAAACCTCCCCGCCCTTAAGAACAATCAGATACGCGTAATGGCTTTTCAGCTCCTCGTTCAAATTGTTTAAATATGCGCCGTCCTCGTAGAGTCCGGGATTGTCCTTCAGCGTCTGCCGGATCTCCTCCTGGTAACGCTTGGTCAGGCGGTTAAAGATCTGAAGGGAGTTGCCGGAGAACAGGTCCACCTGCTCCGTCAGCCCGTATTCTTTGCGAAAGGACTGGGTCTGATAACTGCTCAGCCCTACTACCGCTACATAAAACAGCAGGATCGGCACGATGGTGATGGTCAAAAATGCAACCGCCAGACGGGTCTTCAGTTTCATAGGTCCTGCCTCCTTTTTTATAGTATCTCAGCCCACCGGACAAAATTGACAGTCCGGGACAGACTTTCACCCGTACTTGTAAGTATACCACATTTGTAAATGGGCGTTTATAAAACTATTCTAAATTTTATAAAGAAACCGCCTTTCTTCCTTGTTTCTTCCTACATATTTGCTATAATAAGGAAACGTAGCACTTGTCAGCAACCTGGCGGTTGGTGACCATGTATAATAAGGAAACGTAGCACTTGTCAGCAACCTGGCGGTTGGTGACCTTGTATAATAAGGCCCCCCTAATCACAAACCGCCCGCTTAACAGCATAATATAATGGCATAATATAATTGAGGAAACGTACCATTTATCATAAACCTATGATATAATGTATTTATTTTGGAGGTGGCTATATGCCGGATTGGATTGGACAAAAACGAAAGAGGCTGCTGCCGGGTTATGCGGTACTTCCGCTGATCTTCGCTGTGGCAGTCAATTTCACAGTGTACGGCGGAGCGCAGCTTCTGGCTCTCGATCTGCCGCGGCACGACATCGCCAGCCCCCTGGATAACCGGCTTCCCTTTATCCCCCAGTTTCTGGTTGTATATCTTGGCTGCTATCTGTTCTGGATCGTCAACTACATCCTCATCGCCCGCCAGGACAAAACCAGGTGTTACCAGTTCTTCACTGCGGACTTTCTCTCCCGGATCGTATGCCTGATCTTTTTCCTGGCATTTCCGACCACCAACATCCGGCCGGATGTCTCCGGTCCCGGCTTCTGGAATCATGCCATGCGGATTTTATACGCACTGGACCTGCCGCTGAACCTGTTTCCGTCGGTTCACTGCCTGGTCAGCTGGTTCTGTTACATCGGAATCCGCCGGAATACCGCTATCCCCCTGTGGTACCGCCGTTGTTCCTGCGTCATGGCCATCCTGGTATTCATCTCCACACTAGCGGTCAAACAGCATGTGGTGATCGATATTGTGGGGGCGGTGGTTCTGGCGGAAGCCTGCCTGCGGCTGGGAAGGATACCTGTTCTGTACCGAACCTATGGGCGTATTTTCGACGGTATGTACCACCTTTTTACTCTGCGCATCCATCATCAACATCAAAGGAGCCAATGCCATGAAACATAATGCTTCCACAAATGCCGGCCCCCGTGACGGCTTCCAGGACAAACTGCTGCAGCTCATCTACAATCACGCTCTGGGCCGCGCTCTGATCCTCCCGTTCACCCATCCGGTGATATCCAAAATCGGTGGTTATTGTATGGATTCCTCCCTATCCCGAATTCTGATACCATCCTTTATCCGTACCGCCCACATCGACTTATCCCAGTGTGAACTGCCTGCGGGCGGGCGCTACCGTTCCTTTAACGACCTGTTCACCCGCCGGCTGCTGCCCCAAGCCCGTCCCTTTGACCCGGACCCCCTGACGTTAGCCAGCCCTTGTGACGCCCGGCTCACCGCTTATTCCATCAGCCCCCGGCGGGTATTCCACATCAAGCAGACCGCCTACCGGCTGGAGGATTTGCTGCGCGATCCCAAGTTGGCGCGCCGGTTCGCCGGGGGCACGGCTTTGGTGTTCAGGCTCTGCGTGGACGATTACCACCGGTACGCCTGGCCGGACGGCGGCCTGCGGGCCCATTACCGGAAGATCCCCGGCCGCCTTCACACCGTCAATCCCGTGGCAAACGACCATTTCCCCATCTATAAGGAAAACTGCCGTGAGTACACGGTGGTCCGCTCCCAACATTTCGGCACCTATCTGATGATGGAAGTGGGCGCTCTGATGGTGGGGAAAATTGTGAATCATCACACCGGTTACACACGCCTGGACGTGATGCGGGGTCAGGAAAAGGGCTATTTCGCCTTCGGCGGCTCCACCATCGTGCTGCTGTTCATGCCGGGAGCCGTTGAATTGGACGAGCCCATCCTCCAGGCCTCCGCCCGCGGCGAGGAAACCCGGGTGCGCATGGGACAGCGGATTGGAAGGGCCGCGCGCAGGCAATAAAAGTGCGCAAACCGGCTGCATTTTGCGGCCGGTTTTTTTGTGCCTCCAATCCCCCATTGCATCAAAAAAACGGTACAGCTTTCGCCATACCGTCTCCCGTTTCACATATTAAAACATAAACTTATCCGCAAAATACGTTCTCAGCTCTGCAATCGGCACGCGCACCTGGTCCATGGTGTCGCGGTCGCGAACGGTTACCGCGTGATCTTCCTCGGAATCAAAGTCGTAGGTGATACAGAACGGGGTGCCGATCTCGTCCTGTCTTCTGTAGCGCTTACCGATGTTTCCGCGGTCGTCAAACTCGCAGTTATAATACTTGGACAGCTCGGCGAACACCTTCTCCGCGCCCTCGTTCAGCTTCTTGGAAAGGGGCAGGATGCCGATCTTCACAGGCGCGATGGCCGGATGGAAGCGCAGCACGGTGCGGACGTCGCCCTCGGCCAGCTCCTCCTCGTCGTATGCAGCGCACAGGAAGGCCAGCGTCACGCGGTCCGCGCCCAGGGAGGGTTCGATCACGTAGGGGATGTATTTCTCCTTGCTCTCGTCGTCAAAGTAGGTCATATCCTGGCCGGACACGTTCTGGTGCTGGGTCAGGTCGTAGTCGGTGCGGTCCGCGATGCCCCAGAGCTCGCCCCAGCCGAAGGGGAACAGGAACTCCAGGTCCGTGGTAGCCTTGCTGTAGAAGCACAGCTCCTCCGGGGAATGGTCTCTGGCGCGCATCTCGTCCTCCTTGATGCCAAGGGTGCGCAGCCAGTCGATACAGAACTGCTTCCAGTAGGCAAACCACTCCAGGTCCGTGCCGGGCTTACAGAAGAACTCCAGCTCCATCTGTTCGAACTCTCTGGTACGGAAGGTAAAGTTGCCGGGCGTGATCTCGTTGCGGAAGGATTTACCGATCTGGCCGATGCCGAAGGGCACCTTCTTGCGGGAGGTTCTCTGCACGTTCTTGAAGTTGACGAAAATACCCTGAGCGGTCTCGGGGCGCAGGTAAACGGTGTTCTTGGCGTCCTCGGTCACACCCTGGAACGTCTTGAACATCAGGTTGAACTGGCGGATATCGGTGAAATCATGGGCGCCGCAGCTGGGGCAGCAAATGTGATTGTCCTCGATGTACTGTTTCATCTGCTCCTGAGACCAGCCGTCGATGGAGCCCTCCATCTCGATGCCGTGCTCGGCGTTGTAATCCTCGATCAGCTTGTCGGCGCGGAAACGCTCCTTACACTGCTTGCAGTCCATCAGCGGATCGGAAAATCCGCCCAGATGGCCGCTGGCAACCCAGGTCTGGGAGTTCATCAGGATGGCGCAGTCCACGCCCACGTTGTAGGGGCTCTCCATCACGAACTTCTGCCACCACGCCTTTTTCACGTTGTTTTTCAGCTCCACGCCCAGGTTGCCGTAATCCCAGGTGTTGGCAAGGCCGCCGTAAATCTCGGAACCCGGGTATACAAAACCTCTGTTTTTGGCAAGGGCCACAATCTTTTCCATCGTCTTTTCCATTGCTTCGTCCTCTCTCTTTCCTCGCGCCCGTCGGATCAACTCCACCGGCAAAACTGATTCTTCCCGCACTGTGGAAAGTCCCGCACGCCCCGGCGCTCTCTATCCATTCATATTATTTAAAAATAATGAAACCGCTGCCTTCCTCCGGCGTCTGCACCGTGTATTCGTCCACCAGCGTGCAGCCATCGGACATGTACAGCACCTTTCCCTCGGTTTGGATCAGGGCCGGTCCCTGGGATGAAACCACCCGCAGCTTGCTCTGGCTGGTGATCTTACCCGCCTCCACAGCGTTTCCCTTGGCGTCCACAAAGGTGCTTCCCACCAGATCGCCCGCGGCCAGCCGGTTTTCCACGCTGTCTGTGGCAAGGGCGGCCAGCTGGATCTCCCCGTCCCGGATCTCACCGGCCAGGGCCAGAAGCATCTCCGGAGAGCTGTACTCCACGATGGATTTTACCGTCTTGGCTCCGTCCGCTCCCTCCACCTTGCAGGAGACAATGGCCGCGGGGAGTTTTTCTGCGCCTTCTTTATTATATGCGGCGCTCTCTTTTCCCTGGGCTGCGTTGAATTCGGACAGCCTGCCTTCCATAAAGCTCTTCAGTTCTTCCTCCGAATAGTAGTTCTGATCGCTATGTTCTACGGAAGCGCTGAGCACGCTGCCGTCCTTCTTGACGAAAATACTGCTCTGATCCGGATCAAATACCGCGCCCTTGTCGCTTCTGGCGCAGCCCGACGCGGCAAACACGGCCATTACCACCGCTGCCAGCAGCAGATACCTGCTTATCTTTTTCATACTCGGTTCCTTCCTTTTGGCACATATGGGAATATTATAGCGTCTGACTCTGAATATTTCAAGCCTTATCCGGTAAAACTTCGGTCCTTTTGGTCCTAAGGTGTATCTAGTCCGAAGTCAGAACCTCCAGAATCTCCAGGGAACGGCATTCATGGCGCAGGAAACGCCTTCTCCCGCTCTCCACCACGCGCTCAAATTCCCTCAGCACCTCGTCCGTCAGTGCAAAGCGGTACAGCGCCTCCACCGGAGACAGTACCACGTACTCCCAGGCATAAGAGCAGGAATCGGAGACTGGGTTGGGAGGTTGTTCCGTGTACTCCCCGTTGATCACCATCATTTTCAGCTCGAAAATACGGCGCACCAGCCGGTTGGGGATCGCAGGCTTTAACAGCGCCCGCAGGGACTGGTACAGAAGCTTCAGCTGTTCCGTGGCGTCCATGTTCTCCTGGGAGTAAAAATCCGCCAGTTCCAGAAAATAGGAGCCGTAGCAGGCGCCCTCCATGTCTGAGGACAGCTCGTCAAAATAGTTGGCCACTTGGGCGGACTGGAGATTGTAGGCGGTGCGGCCCTCATAGAGCGTAAATTTGCCGAACACAAAGGTCCGGGTGCAGGCCATCAGGGGATTGCCCGGTCTTCTGGCCCCGTGGGCAAAGGCAGTGATCTTTCCCCTGCCTGTTGTCAGCAGCACCAGACGCCGGTCAAATTCTCCGGAGGGCGCGGACAGCAGCACCATGCCGTTCAATGTAACCGCCTCGCGCATCCCTTCCACCCCCTTTCCATGTCCCGGCCTTCCCTGCCATCATATGTTGTATTTTTGCATTTTTTGTTGTAAAAACAACAAAATCGACGATTTTAGACGCATTTCTCATCAAATCGTATTCCAATTTTTTCTAAATTTCTTTTCCGTTATAACCGTAGTTCTTCATGTACAGTTCACTGTCCCGCCACTCCTTGCGGACCTTCACCCACAGCTGTAAATTCACCTGGGTCTCCATCATGTCCTCGATCTCTTTCCGGGCCTCGATGCCGATGCGCTTGAGCATGCTGCCGCCCTTGCCGATGATAATGCCCTTGTGGGACTCCCGTTCGCAGACGATGCTGGCTTCAATGTCCATCATGCCGTTCTTGCGCTCCTTCATCTGCTCGATCACCACCGCGATTCCATGGGGAATCTCGTCGTCCAGCAGGCGCAGGGCCTTCTCCCGGATCAGCTCCGCCGCGATCTGGCGCATAGGCTGGTCCGTCACCGTGTCCTCGTCGTAAAACTGAGGCCCATAGGGAAGATATTTGAAGATCAGCTCGGTTAACAGGTCCGTGTTCCGGTCTTTTAAGGCGGACAGGGGCACGATCTCCGCAAACTGGCAGACGTCCTTATAGGCGTCGATAAAGGTCAGGATTTCCTCCTGTTTTTTCACGGTGTCGATCTTGTTGATCACCAGGATCACCGGGGTTTTCACCTTGTTTAACTGCTCCGCGATATGGCGTTCCCCGGCTCCGATAAAGGTGCTGGGCTCAACCAGCCACAGGATCACATCCACCTCGGTCAGCGTGCGCTCGGCCACGGTAACCATGTACTCTCCTAACTTATTCTTCGCCTTGTGGATTCCCGGCGTGTCCAGGAAAATGATCTGTCCGCGCTCGTCCGTATAGACGGTCTGAATCCGGTTGCGCGTGGTCTGCGGCTTGTCCGAGGTGATAGCGATCTTCTGCCCGATCAGATGGTTCATCAGGGTCGATTTTCCCACGTTGGGACGGCCGATCAGGGTCACAAAGCCGGATTTCTTCTGTGCATTCTCTTCCATAGTGCTCTCCTTTTTTACGGGCGGCGCGCCAACAGCGGCGGCCGCCCGTTCTATCTCAAATCTAAGGTTGTGGGGTTGGCCCCGCGCGGAGGCCCATTACATTCCGCAATCGCCCTCCGCAAAAGACGCGGAGGCCCATTACATTCAATGATACAGATTTTGGATGTTTTTGAACAATGCCTCGTCCTCCCGTATCTTCTGCCCGTTTCCGACCACGCAGAGGGCTCCGGTGTCCAGGACAGCCTGGATGATTCCGGCGAGGCCGCGGATGTCCTCCTGGGTCACGTCCAGAACTTCTTCCCGCTCCTTCTGGATCATCTCATCCGTCACATGGGAGAGATAGGCGGAAACGCTGCGGCTTCCGCGGATGGCGGGCGACATGGGCGCATCGATATCGCTGATGGTTCCGATCACATATTTGGTCATATCCCGCTCCTCGATGGAGAAATTGCGCAGATATTCGGGAATCCCTTCGTAGACCGCGTTGGTACCTGCCAGGTTGGGGTCGCGGTAGGAGACGAAATATCCCTCCGTGGAAGCGCCCACGCTGCTCATACAGCCGTAAGCTCCGCCCTTCACCCGCAGGTTGGACCAGAGATACTCATAGTTCATGATCACTTTCAGGACCTTTAAGGCTCCGGTATAAGCGTAGCCGGAACCGGCAAAGGTTCCGCACCGGGCCACATAGTTGACCTGGGAGGCGGTCATAAAGCCCTCGTTGCGGTTGCCCGGCTCAAAGGCGAACGGATAGCGCGCCTGCTCCCCCGCGGGCAGACTGGCCTTGAAGGCTCCCAGCTCCCGCCGCAGCACGGCGTAGCCTTCCTGATCCGCCGTGTAGCCCACCAGCAGATTGTCCGCGGTAAACAGACGGGTGATGGTCTCCTTCAGTTTAGCGATCAATTCCTTGCGGTACCCAGGCTCGCTGCCGTAGCGTTTCGCAACATCCTCCAGAAAATGATAATATCCAATTCCTCCAACCATCTCATTAAACGCGGAGGTAGGGGAGAAGTAGGAGCTGGCCCGGGAGACGGCCGCCGCATGGGCGCTGTCGTCCAGCCTCATTCTGGACCTGGACTTGACCTCGTCCAGAATCTCGCCCAGCCGCTTTTCATTGTCCAGCTTAGAACAGGTCAGAATCTCCGTCACGGTGTGAAACACAAAATCCAGCTTTTCATAAAGCACCTTGGCGTTTACCACAAAAGCGCCGGTAAACTGTCCCCTATTCTCCAGATCCACAAAAGAAGTCACGGAAAAATCCAGTCCGCCGCTGTTTAAAAAGATCTCGCTGGACAGATCCCCGTAGGTGTGCTGTTCCGTGTCAACATAACCCAGCACCGCCTTCAAAAGTCCCACATAGGGCAGATCCTCCACCGGCACCCGGTCCGTGTTGAAAAGGATCTTCAGATATCCGATGCCGGAGGTGAACAGATCGGTGTGGAGCACCGTCACCCCGGCTTCCTCCCGCACCGTGTACTGAAGCTTCGTCCCCTGCCGGCTGATATCCTCGCGGCCCAGCATGGGAATCTTTTCCAAATTCTCCTGGGAGGACGGCTCCTCCTGGTACTCCCGCAGCTCCCTGGTTCCCTGTACCACGGCGTCGATGGCCTCGGGCGTCATGGAAGCCTTCCGCTCCGCCAGCATGTTGGCCAGCTGTTCGTCCTCCCGCTCCGTCTTGCCCGGCTCCGGCGTCACCAGAATCACGGCCTCGTGGGGATTGTCCAGCAGATACTGCCGGATCAGGCCCTCAAAATACCCCTCCTCCACCGCCTGCTTCAGGAAGTCAAAGGTCTCCTGGTACTCCAGGTGCATGAGCGGATCCCCGTCGTACAGCCAGCTGTCCATGGACCACAGGCCGTACATCAGCCCCTTGGGCGCGGAACCGTAGTCCGCCTCCCGGTAACGGAACTCGTAGTAATTGAGACCGGCTAACAGGCTCTTCCGGTCGATGCCCTGATCCGCCAGACGCCGCAGCGTACCCTTGACCGCGATCAGAAACTCCGCCTTCTGCTCCTTGTCGGCGTTCTTGGCGATCACGGAGAAATAGGGCTGTAAAATGCCGCTCTCGTAACCGCCCATAATATCCTCGCCCAGTCCCGCGTCGATCAGCGCCTGCTTGAGGGGCGCGGCCGGGGCTGAGATCAAAGCGTATTCCAGAATCTGGAACGCCACATAGAGCTTGGGATCCAGGTCCGTGCCCACAACCGTGTTGACGGACAGGTAGGTCTTTTTCTCCGTTCCCTCCTCCGGCGTGACGGAGTAGGTGATCTCCCGCTGCACCGGTTCCGTGAAGGGCTCTTGCAGCGGAATGGAGGAGTCCACCGGGCAATCCTTCCGGTCGTAGCGGCTCAGGTACTGCTCGTCCAGCCACCGCAGATTTTCCTCCATATCCATGTCGCCGTAGAGGTAGATATAGCTGTTGGCCGGATGGTAATACGTCTGGTGGAACCGGATAAACTGCTCATAGGTCAGTTCCGGTATAAAGGCGGGATCGCCGCCGGACTCGTTGGCATAGCTGTTGTCAGGGAACAGAACCGCGCGGGTATAGCGGTCCAGCACGCTCTCCGGCGAGGAGAAGGCGCCCTTCATCTCATTGTAAACCACGCCGTTGATGGTCAGGTCGTCCTCCGGGGACTCCATCTCATAGTGCCATCCCTCCTGCAGAAAGATCTTGGGCTCCCGGTAAATCCGCGGGTGAAGCACGCCGTCCATATACACGTCCATCAGGTTCCGGAAATCCTTGTCATTGCAGCTGGCTACCGGATAAACGGTCTTGTCCGGGTAGGTCATGGCGTTCAGGAAGGTGTTCAGAGACCCCTTCACCAGCTCCACAAAGGGATCCTTCACCGGAAATTTCTCCGATCCCTCAAGCACGCTGTGCTCCAGGATGTGAGGAAGTCCGGTGCTGTCCTCCGGCGGGGTGCGAAATCCGATGCAAAACACCTTGTTGTCGTCGTCGTTGGACATCAGGAAAATCCTGGCGCCGCTTTTCACGTGCTCCAGAATCACTCCCTGGGAATTCATTTCCTCGATGTATGTTTCCTTTAATACCCGATACTGGGTAAGATCTTTCAATTTTTCCAGATTGCTGCGATCCGACATATCCACAATTCTCTCCATTCTCTTATACTCTGTCCACAATGCGCGTCTTCTGTATCCACCGGGCTGCGCAGTCCCGCATCCTTATTAATCCAAACTTTTCGAAAAAATATACGCCTGTTTACATATTTCCCACAAGCCGGTCCTTAAAGATGGACGCGCACTCCCGGACGCAAAGATGCACGAACAGCACCGGGTCCGATTTGGCTGCGATGCCGGAGACATTTTCAATGCCCCATTTCCTGGCGGTCAGGCGGGCGCGGAACACGTGGAAATTGCTGGTGAGCACGCCGATCTCCAGGGGCTTATCCGGGGCCAAAGGCTCCACGCCCGGTCCCACCGGCTGAAAGAGCGCCTCCCGTTTCCGCTTTCTGGCCAAACGGTCCTGCTCGATGACGAGACGGCTGAACGCCACGTTTTCCACCGTGCTGGCGGAGCGCTTCTCCATCAGCATCTGGTCCGGCCGGACGCCGTTGTAGCGCAGATAATCATACATGAGCTCCGCTTCGCTTTTCTCCTCCCCCTGCATGGGCCCGCCGGAGAGCACCAGTATGGTGTCCGGGTTCTCCTCCACATACTCGATGGCCTTGTCCAGACGGAGCTTTAGGGAGCCGTTCACCGTGTGCTCCTTGCCCTGAGCTCCCAGCACAATCACGTAATCCAACCCCACGGGATCGGAACCCGCCACGCCGGAAAATACCATGATGCAGACCGCCGCGAACACCGTCAGACCGGCCACGCAGGTGGTCACCACCGAAACCGGCACCCAGCGGGGAATCCGGTCCGCATTGCGCCGGTAATACCACTTTCCGTACACCAGAAACAGGCACAGGGCCGCGAAGAACAGCCATATGAAAGCAAACGAGGTTCCGATCCCCGCATAGAGCACGATCACGGCAAAATATCCGGCGCAGAGCGCCGCTAATCCAATTAAGACGGCATCGATCATAGGGTCAATCCTCCTGTACCTGTTACTTTACACTATTCGGGCGGACTTGGCAATACTTTCCATGGCGGAAACGCCGCCCGAAAACAGTCCTGAAACAGACAGGGCAGCGCCGGTTTCCACCGGGCGCTGCCGCTGCCACAACAAGTCGGTTCCGACTATGAGAATCCTGCCAAGGCCGCGCCTATTCCCCCGCCTGCTCTTCCCGCCTGCGCAGGATATCGTAGGGCTCTGCGCCCGCCTCCGCCTCAAAGCCGACCCAGAGGACCTGCTTGGAGTGGGGAGCGCTCTCCTGAAGTTCTCCGTCCTCGCTGCGGATCTCCCGGACCACGGCCTCAAGGTTGCGCCCGTCCGGCTTCATGATCTCGATGGTCTCGCCTACGGAGAACTTGTTTTTCTGGATCAGGCGGCCCCGGCCCGCACCGTCCGTCTCCTCCACGGTGCCCAGGTAGGTATAATTCTTGATATACGTGCTGTTGTCGTAAATCTGGGACTCCGCCCCGGGCTTGCCGAAATAAAAGCCTGTGGTGTAGGATCGGAAGGTGCACTTTCCGATCTCCTCACGGTACCACTCCATGTTCCTTCGGTAAAGCTCCGGGTCGCGCAGGCAGTCGTCGATGGCCTTGCGGTAGGTGCGGGTCACCGTAGCAACGTAGAGCGCTGTTTTCATCCGCCCCTCGATCTTGAAGCTGTCGATTCCCGCTTCCAGCATCTCCGGGATGTGCTCGATCATGCATAAGTCCCCGGAGTTGAAGATGAAGGTGCCCCGTTCATTTTCATAAATTGGCATGTACTCGCCCGGCCGCGTCTCCTCCACCACCGCGTACTTCCAGCGGCAGGGATGGGTGCAGGCCCCCTGGTTGGCGTCCCGGCCCGTAAAATAGTTGCTGAGCAGGCAGCGCCCGGAGTAGGAAATGCACATGGCGCCGTGAATAAAGCTCTCGATCTCCATGTCCTCCGGAATGTGGTCCCGAATCTCCCGGATCTCCTTCAGGGACAACTCTCTGGCGGAAACCACACGCCTGGCTCCCAGCCCATACCAGAACTGGTATGTACCATAATTGGTGTTGTTGGCCTGGGTGCTGATGTGAAGTTCCATCTGCGGCAGTATCCGTTTCGCAATGGCAAATACTCCGGGATCGGATATGATCAGCGCATCGGGTCCGATGTCCCGCAGCTCCTCAAAGTATTCCTCCACCCCGGGCAGATCGCCGTTGTGGGCCAGGATATTGGCGGTGACATAGACCTTCACGCCCCGCTCATGGGCAAACTCGATCCCCTCCTTCATCTCCTGGTTCGAAAAATTGTGCGCCTTGGCCCGCAGGCCGAATGCCTCTCCTCCGATATAGACAGCGTCCGCGCCGTAGACTACAGCGGTCTTTAACACGTCCAGACTGCCCGCCGGAATCAGCAGTTCCGTCTTTCTCATCCTGAAATCTCCATTCCGCCGCGTCGCCTGCGGCTTTTCATGTCTCTACCGGCAGATGCGCTGCCTGCGTTCATCATCTGCGCACGCTCAGCGCCACCCCGTCCCCCACGGGAAGGATGGACGTCTCCAGCGCGCTGTTGTGCTTTAATTCATAGAGGTATTCCCGCATCCGGGCGTGGATGGTCCGGTTGCGGCGCTCCACCGCAAAGCGGGACTGGACGATATCCCCGTCCTGGAGCACGTTGTCGGAAACTAAAACCGCGCCCGCGGGCATAAGCTCCATCAGCTTGGGAAGCCAGGCCAGATACTGGCCCTTAGCCGCATCCATGAACACGAAGTCAAAATAACTTCCCTTCAATCGGTCCAGAATCTCGTCCGCATCCCCCTCCAGCAGGGTGATGCGCTCCTCCTCCCCGGCCAGGCGGAAATTCTCTCTGGCAATGGGAATCCGTTTCTCATATTTTTCGATGGTCGTAATCCGGCAGTCCGCCGGCATCACCCGGGCCATCAGCAGGGCAGAGTACCCCACCGCCGTGCCGATCTCCAGGATCGCCCTGGGGGCTTTGGCCGCCACCAGGGTTTTGAGCAGCGCCGCGGTCTCCCTGCGGATGATGGGAACCCGAGCGGCCAGGGCTTCCTGTTCGATGCGGTCGCACAGTTGGCCCTGGCCGGTTTCCAGTGATAGTATATAGTCTGTAATTCTGCTGTCTGCGATCATTGGCCCGCTCCTTCAACATCCTGAATCCAACCGCCGACCTCGCCTTCCTCGTCGTCAAAGGTGTCATCCCCGGCTTCGGCCCCGGAATCCGCCGCGCTCTGAGCCTCCTGGCCGTCCGCTGCGGGCTGGCCTTCCTGCCCTGCGGACGCGGCAGCCGGCACATCTGCGCCGGCCCCATTTTCCGCCGCGCCACCGGCCGCCGCGGATTCGCCCGCGCCAGCCGCCCTGGCAGCCGGCGCTGCCTGTCCATCCGCTTCTGCGCTCGCCGGAGCCGCCTGATCCTGGGTGGTTTTCAACCGGGCTCCCGCCTTCTGCGCGGCTTCCGTCTCCTCGGTTTCAGGCTTTACGTTGAGCGCCTGAAGGATTTCCTTGGAGGTCATGGAGGTATTTAAATCATACACGCCCGGATAAATCGCATCATAGTCGTAAAACATGCTCTGGAAAATAAACGCAAACTCACTGTTGATAAGCCCGTCGTCCGCCAGCATCTGCGCGGCCTCGCTCACGGAGGTGTCCGGTTCAATGGTCACGGTCATGTCGTGACCCGGCGCCTCCTCCATAGCCTCCGCGTAAAAGATCTGATGTCCAAAGGCGTATCCTTTGATGACAGCCTCGTAGAGAAGCAGGATGATCAGGGCATAGACGATAAGCTTCATCGATATGCGGATGATTGCGGTCGTTATTCGGTTGATCTCTCTGGTCGCGTTGCTCATGTCCTGTTTCCTCCTGTTGTGATTTTGTTACATCCCGCCTCCGGCAAAGGAATCTGCGCCCGCCCAAACGGACGCGCGGTCCTGATCAGTCATTACACTTCCATAATAATGGGTAAAATCATGGGGCTGCGCTTCATACGCTTCCACAGGAAATCGCTGAGGCTGTCTTTGATCACGTTCTTAATCTTACCCCAGTCGCTGACGTGGCGGTTCAGGCAGTCGTCCACCGCGTCCACCACCACGGAGTGCGCCTCCTCCAGCAGGTCCTCGGATTCCCGCACGTACACAAAGCCGCGGGATACGATGTCCGGACCGGCCAAAAGCTGGTTGCTGCGCTTCTCCAGGGTCAGCACCACCACAATGATGCCGTTCTGGGCCAGGTTCTGGCGGTCGCGCAGCACAATGTTGCCCACGTCGCCAACGCCCAGGCCGTCCACAAAGATGCCGCCCGCAGCCACGTGGTCGATGACCTCGCAGGTGTCCTCGGAGAGGGCCAGCACGTCGCCGGAATTGATGATCACCGCGTTGTCCTTCTCCACGCCCATAAACTGGGCCAGCTCCTTCTGAGCCATGCGGTGGCGATGCTCGCCGTGGATCGGAATCGCGTACTTGGGATGTACCAGGGAGTAGATCAGTTTCAAATCCTCCTGGCAGGCATGTCCCGAAACATGAGTGTCCTGATTGATCACCGTAGCGCCCCTCATGGACAGCTCGTTGACCACGTTGGCCACGGCCTTTTCATTTCCGGGGATCGGGGTGGAGCTAAGCACCACCACATCGGAGGGCGTGATGGTGACCTTCTTGTGAAGCGATGCCGCCATGCGGGACAGAGCCGCCATGGACTCGCCCTGGCTTCCGGTGGAAATGATCACCGTGGACTCCGGGGGATAATTTCTCAGCTGCTCGATGTCGATCAGCGTTCCCTCCGGCACATTGATGTAGTCCAGCTCCCTGGCAATCTCCATCACCGTGACCATACTGCGGCCCTCCACGACCACCTTGCGGCCGTATTTGTGCGCCGTGTTCACGATCTGCTGCACGCGGTCCACGTTAGAGGCGAAGGTCGCCACAATGATCCGGTTATTCTTGTGCTCCGCGAAAATGGCGTCAAAGGTCTTGCCCACCGTGCGCTCGGACATGGTAAATCCGGGACGGATGGCATTGGTACTGTCCGCCATCAGCGCCAGCACGCCCTTTTTGCCCAGCTCCGCAAAGCGCTGCAGGTCGATGGGATCTCCAAACACCGGGGTGTAATCGATCTTGAAGTCGCCCGTGTGAAGCACCGTGCCCACCGGGGTGTAGATGGCTAATGCCGCCGCGTCCTGGATGCTGTGGTTGGTCTTGATGTACTCCACCCGGAAACATCCCAGGTTCACGGACTGTCCGTGCTTCACCACCTTGCGCTTGGTGTTGCGCATCATGCCCCGCTCTTTCAGCTTGTGCTCGATCAGGGCCATGGTCAGCTTGGTGCCGTAAACCGGCACGTTGATCTGCTCCAATATATAGGGAAGGGCGCCGATGTGGTCCTCATGTCCGTGAGTGATCACAAAGCCCTTTACTTTGTCGATGTTATTCTTCAGATAGGTGACGTCCGGGATCACCAAATCGATTCCCAGCATGTCGTCGCCCGGGAACGCCAGTCCGCAGTCCACCACAATGATGGTGTCCTCGTACTCAAAGGCGGTGATGTTCATTCCGATCTGCTCCAGACCGCCCAGGGGAATGATTTTCAACTTACCCTTGCCGTCTCCCTTGGGAGCGGATTTCGCCTTGGCGGGGCGGTTCTGATTCTGGTTCTGAGGCTTTGCGGCCGGTCTCGTCTCACGGCCCGGTTCGCGCTTGGAAGCGTTCTCCCGCTTGCCCGCGTCCTTCTTGGCCGCTTCCTTCTTAGCCGGTTCTTTTTTCGCGGCGTCCTTCTTAGCCGGCTCTTTTCTGGCCGCCTGGGTCTTCTTGCCCTCAGCCTGTCCGTCCCCTGCCTGGGCCTTCTTGCCCTCGGCCTGTCCGTCCCCTGCCTGAGCCGTCTTGGCCTGTCCGTCGCGGCTCTTGCCGGAACGCGAGGACGACGGTTTGCGCCTGCGCCTGGTGGAAGTTCCCTCTGCGGGACGCGCTTCCGCTCCCTGCTCGGCCGCCTGATTCGCCGGCTGCGTGTTCTCTTTCGCCTCTGTTGTGTTCTGATTCTCTAATTCCAAATTGATTCCTCCATTCATTGATATCCGTGTTGGCATATGGCCTATTTCTCAAGCGTCACGTCCGCATCCGCCAGCAGCTGTTCGAATACGCGAAATACACCGTCCAGCTCATCTTCGTTCTCCACGAACTCGTAGATGGCTTCGGCGTCCTGTTGTCCGGATACATCTTTTAAAATGTAGCACTCTCCGTCCTCGCCCTCGGGGGCGTCCGTCACCAGCAGATAGCCCGACGCGTTGATCCTGGTCTCTTCCAGCACATAAAAATCCACAGATTCGCCTGAATCTGTAATCATTACAATCTTGTCTTTATTCTCGTTCTCCTGTTTCATCCCGTTCTCCCTGAAAACTTAAATTGTCCAGGTATCCCTGCAGAATCATGGCCGCCGCAATCTGGTCCACGCTCTCTTTCCGGTGTTCGCGGCGCACGCCGCTCTCCATCAGCACGCGGTCAGCCGCCACCGTTGTCAGCCGCTCATCCCAGAGAATCACAGGCAGTCCGGTGCGCCGTTCCAGCGCCGCTTTCAGCTCTTCCGCCTTCTGCGCGCGCTCTCCCACGGTGTTGTTCATATTCTTAGGATAACCAAGTACAATGCGTTCAATCTCGTATGCGCCGATTAATTCTTCAATTCTCGCCAATGTCTTTCTCAGTTTGTTCTCATCTTTGCGCACAATGGTTTCCACTGTCTGGGCAGTGATACCTAAAGGATCGCACACTGCAACCCCCACTGTCTTCGAGCCGTAATCCAGCCCCATTATTCTCATGTAAAATGCCTCCGAACAGTATTTTGCCGCGTTTCCCTTGCCGTCACCGCCGCCGCGCCTGCGCGCAGAACGGCCTGTTTCGCCCGCCGTATATGCTCAGGCATGACAAAACCAGCCTCTGTCTGCATTTCATTCCGTATCCACGCAGTCAGACGCCAGCAGGTTGATCGGTCATTATCACAGGGAGCCGCCCCGCGGGCCGCTCCGGTTCACGAAACGCAAATGCGCCCTCCTACTTCAGGCGGGCGTCAATGTACACAGCCATCAGTTCCTCCAGAATCTCATCCCGCTCGACTTTCATGATGAGACTTCTGGCGCCCTTATGGCTGGTAATATAGGTCGGGTCCCCAGACATGATATAACCCACGATCTGGTTGATCGGGTTATACCCTTTCTCGGTCAAGGCAACATAAACCTGTTCCAGCACATCACTGACCTCGATCTTGTTGTCCTGAACAGCTTGAAAATATTGTGTATCCATCATATTGCCCATGTCATCACGTCCTTTAAGTATTCTTTTCTATTCTAACCGATAATTGTCCATTCGGCAATAGATTATTTTCTTAATTTTGACTGTTATTATTGGACTTTTTGTAAAATATAGCACAATCCCCTGCCATTTCCCGGGAAATGTTCAAAATTTATCCACTTAAAGGGAAGAAACTATCGAAGATTGACCGGGGCGGGCCGGCAGTCCGGCCCCGCCCCGCTGTTCTCACCCCGGCTCCCCGATCAGCTCCGCCAACAGCGTCTCCTCGTCCAGGAAGCCTGTGATCCTCGCCTTCACGATCCGGCCCCTGACCGGGGCGGTGAGGCCCTCGGTGAGGCCCTGGAGAACGGCGGCGTCCGGCGTGTTTCCGGCGTCCGCAGACAGGGCGGCGGATTTCACTGTATTTCCGGCAACCGGTGCCGGCACGGCGGCTCTCACATACTGGCGCGTGTGCCCTACCACGCAGGGGATGCCGCCGGTTTCGGCCGGTTCCTCTAACAGAATCTCCTGGACGGTGCCCACAAAGCCCTGACGGTATTCCCTGGACATGCGTTTCTCCAGCTCCAGCAGCTTGTCGCTGCGCTCCGCCTTCACCGGCTCCGGCACCTGATCCGGCATCACGGCCGCCCGGGTGCCCTCGCGCC
Source organism: [Clostridium] asparagiforme DSM 15981 (assembly GCA_025149125.1). Lineage (GTDB taxonomy): Bacteria > Bacillota > Clostridia > Lachnospirales > Lachnospiraceae > Enterocloster > Enterocloster asparagiformis. The sequence goes on from CP102272.1 coordinate 4,984,359, forward strand.
TGGAGTATTTAAACACATGCATCTCATAAAAATGCACCTGCTCCAGGTATTGCCGCGTCGCCGCAAATTCCTCCTCCGTCTCGCCCGGAAAACCGACGATCACATCGGTGGTGATGGCGGGATTGTCAAAGGCCTCCCGCAAAATTCCGCAGCGCTCCCGGTATTCCTCCGTGTTATAATGGCGGTTCATCCGCTTTAAGGTGGCGTCGCAGCCGCTCTGGAGGGACAGGTGGAAATGGGGGCAGAGCTTGGGAATCTTCGCCAGCTCCGCCGCAAATTCCCGGGTAATGATCCGCGGCTCCAGGGAACCTAAGCGGATTCGCCCGATGCCCTCCACCCCGCTCACCTCCTGGATCAGCCTCAGCAGCCACGGGCGGTACAGGGCATTCTCCTCGGCCTTGTAATCCCCGGCTATAAGAGCGCTCTCCGGATTCTCAAAGTCCAGTCCGTAGGAGCTTAAATGGATGCCTGTGAGCACCATTTCCTTATAACCCTGAGCGGCCAGGGTGCGGACCTCTTCCAGCACCTCTTCCGGTCTGCGGGAGCGCACCCGTCCTCTGGCGTAGGGGATGATGCAGTAGCTGCAAAACTGGTTGCAGCCGTCCTGCACCTTGATAAACGCCCTGGTCCGGTCCGCGATCCGGTCCACATGCAGGGCTTCGTACTCATTGGTGTGGGAGATGTCGACCACATAGGACACGTCCTCCCTGCCCCCGCTGAAAAATTCATCCAGAATGTCCGCCAGGCGTGCCTTCTGGTTATTTCCCACTATGATATCCACCGCGGCGTCCTCTTTCAGCGCGTCGGCGGCCACCTGCACGTAGCAGCCCGCTGCCACCACAACGGAATCCGGGTTCATTTTCTTGGCCCGGTGCAGCATCTGGCGGGATTTTCGGTCCGCGATATTGGTCACGGAGCAGGTGTTGATAATATATACGTCCGCCTTTTGGTCAAAGGGGACGATCTCATAACCGCGGGCTTCCAGCTGCTGCTGCATGGCCTCGGTTTCGTATGCATTTACCTTGCATCCAAGGTTGTGAAGAGCCGCCTTGGGCATGTCAAAACCTCCTGTTTTTGCTAATCATAAATTACCAGTTTCTTACGTTTTTTTTCATGCAATCTAACTATTGACTTTTAAGGCCCGCATCTGTACTATTAAAGGCAGGATAGGGATAGGCCATATTTCCTGTCAACCAACACTTAAAGTATATACCACAAGGAGGGTTCCCCGTATGAAAACAGTTCGTATTTCGTTAAATTCCATCGACAAGGTTAAATCCTTTGTAAACGATTTATCCAAGTTTGATGTAGATTTTGATCTGGTATCCGGCAGATATGTTATCGATGCAAAGTCCATCATGGGCATCTTCAGCCTGGATCTGTCCAAGCCCATCGACTTGAACATCCACGCAGAGGCCAACATCGACGAGATTTTAAACATTCTGGCTCCCTACATCATCGCATAATCCACATACCGGTTTAACGCTGTACATGACGGCTGCCCACCGCTTCGCGGGGGCAGCTTTTTTGTTGTTTGTTGAATGCAGAATGCAATAGGCCGCCGACCCGGTTTAGCCCTGGCAGGTGATCCGCTCCGCCGTATCGATGGCGGCCTGAACCATTTCCCCGATCTTCTCCTGCAAATGGGTCTCGGAGCCGCGGATCACGTTGAGATTTGGCTTGGTTACCGGGTGCTTTGCCACGAAAATGGTGCAGCAGTCCTCGAAGGGCTGGATGGAAGTCTCGAAGGTGCCGATCTTCTCGGACAGGTCCACGATCTCCTGCTTGTCAAAGCCGATCACCGGCCGGAATACCGGCATGGTGCAGACTTCATTGGTGGCGGCTAAGGACTGTACGGTCTGGGAAGCCACCTGGCCGATGCTCTCCCCCGTGATCAGGCTGATGGCCCCGGTCTGGTTGGCAATGGCCTCGGCGATGCGCATCATGTAACGGCGCATGATGATGGTCAGCTCCTCGTGGGGGCACTTGTCATAGATGTAGAGCTGGATGTCCGTGAAATTCACCACGTATAAATTGATGGGGCCTGCGTAGCGGGCCACCAGGTTGGCCAGGTCCACCACCTTCTGCTTGGCCCGGTCGCTGGTGTAGGGCGGCGCATGGAAATAGACGGCGTCGATCTTCACGCCCCGCTTGGCGATCATATAACCCGCCACCGGGCTGTCGATGCCGCCGGACAAGAGCAGCATAGCCCTGCCGTTGGTGCCCACGGGCATGCCGCCGGGGCCGGGGATCACCAGGGAGAACAGGTTCACCTTCTGGCGCACCTCCACCCGCAGGATCACGTCGGGATTGTGCACGTCCACTTTCATTTCCGGGAAGGCTTCCAGAATCACCTCGCCCAGGTCCCGGTTGATCTGATCGGAGCTGACGGGATAATTCTTGTCGCCCCGGCGGGCGTTAACCTTGAAGGTGATGTGCTTGTCCGGGTACACCTGGTCCATGTACTCCACCACACGTTTTTTCAGATTCTCATAATCCTTGTCCTCGATCTGAACCATGGGGCAGATGTCGGCAATTCCGAACACCCGCTTTAACGCCTCGATCACGTCGTCGTAATCATAGTCGCCCTCCGCCATCACGTAGATGCGCCCGGACTCCTTGGTCACCTCGAACCGGCCCTCCACGGACTTTAAGGCGTAGCGGATCTGCTTGATCAGGGCGTCCTCGAACATGAAACGGTTCTTGCCTTTGGTGCCGATCTCCGCGTATTTGATCAAAAATGACTGGTATTTCATAATAACCTCTTTCTATATGCTGAGCAATTCCGGCCATAGGGGCCGGATGCAGGTTGTGCGCTGATGTAAGGCGCGCCGGGGCGGCGTTGTGGTTGCGCCGGGCTGCGTTCTAGCTGCGCCGGGCCGCGTTGGGGCTGCGCCGGGCCGTGTTGGGGCCGCGTTGGGGTCCCGGCGCCGCGCCCGTCTGTCTACCGCCGCGAGTAACGGCGCAGCACCGGCAGCAGCTCCTTTAACGTGTCGATACAGTAATCCACTTCCTCCCGGGTGTTGAACACGCCGAAGCTGAAGCGCAGAGTGGAGTCCAGCAGGTCCTTTTTCACGCCCACCGCCTTTAGGGTTCCGCTGATGGCCGGGTGGTTGGAGGAACAGGCGGAGCCGGAGGAGACGTAAATTCCCTTGTCCTCCAGGGCGTGGAGCAGCACCTCGCTGCGCACTCCCGCAAAGCTTGCGCTGACCACCTGAGGGGCGCTTAAATTCCCTTTAAGACTGTTGACGGTCACGCCCTCAAGCCCGGCCATGCGGTCGATCATGTGGTCCTTCAGGGACGTGATGTGCTCCATCTTTTCCTGGTGGCCGGTGTACATTTCTTCCGCCGCAACGCCCAGACCGGCGATGCCGGGTACATTTTCCGTGCCGGAGCGCAGGTCGCGCTGCTGGCCGCCGCCGTAGACCAAAGGACGGATCTTCACCCGCTCGTCGATGTAGAGAAAACCCACGCCCTTGGGGCCGTGAATCTTGTGGGCGCTGACGGAGAGCAGGTCGATCATGGCCTTTTTGGGCCGGATCACGAACTTTCCATAGGCCTGGATGGCATCCACGTGAAACAGGGTGGCAGGGTTCTTCCTGCGGATCAGGGCGCCGATGTCCTCCACCGGCTCCACCGCGCCGATCTCATTGTTCACGTACATGATGGAGACCAGGATGGTGTCCGGCCGGATGGCCGCCTCCAGCTCCTCCAGGGAAATGTGGCCGTCGCCGTCCACGGACAGGTAGGTCACCTCAAAGCCCTGTTCCTCCAGAAATGCCAGGGGATTGTACACGCTGGCGTGCTCGATCCGGGTGCTGATAATGTGCTTCCCGGCCCGGTGGTTGGCCATGGCCGTGCCGATTAAGGCCATGTTGTTGCTCTCCGTGCCGCCGGAGGTGAACAGAATCTCCTTCTCTTTCACCTTCAGGGTCTTTGCCACCCTGGCCGCGGCCTGGCGCACGTACTGCTCCGCCTCCATACCCTTGCGGTGCTTGGCGGAGGGATTGCCGTAATCCTCTGTCATCGCCTTCACCACAATGTCCTTCACGCTGTCAAAGACCCGGGTGGTAGCGGAATTGTCAAAATATGCTTCCATTTTTCACTTACTCCTCTTATATAAAACATGCGCGGCACGGGCGGGGCTGCGTGCCGGGTACACGCGCCGGACACATTTCCTCCGCGCCGGAGCACGTTTCCCCTTCGCCGTTCCCGCGCTCAGATTCCGCCTTCCAGGCGCAGCATCAGCGCCGCAAGCACGGCCAGCCCCGCCGTCTCGGTTCTGAGAATCCGTTTTCCCAGGCTCACCGGCAGAATATCCGCCGACCTGGCAAGGTTTACCTCGGTCTCGTCAAACCCGCCTTCCGGGCCGATGAACACGGCGATCCGTTTCGCCTCCCTGACGCGGGTAAAGGCTTCCCGGGTGGCTTCCATGCCCCGTTCATTTTCGTAGGGAAGCAGGCGAAGGTCAAAGCCGTCCCGGTCCATACGGGCCACCGCCTCCTTAAAGGACAGCACGCGGCCGATTTCCGGCACCAGGCTGCGCTTGCTCTGCTTGGCCGCGCTCTCGGCGATGGCCTGCCAGCGGCGGAGGCGGCTCTCCTCTTTTTTCGCGTCCAGCTTGACCACGGCGTTTTTCGTGGCTACGGGTATGATCCCCGCGGCCCCCAGCTCCACGGCTTTCTGGATAATCAGTTCCATCTTGTCGCTCTTGGGCAGTCCCTGAAAGAGCCAGATTCCGGCGGGCAGCTCTCTGGACGGCTGTTCCCCGAGAATCCGCGCGCCGACGGACTGGACGTCCAGGCTCTCCACAGCGCACAGCAGGTCGTTTCCGCCGCCGCTGACCAGAAACTCTTCCCCGGGGCGCATGCGCAGCACATTTTTCATATGGTTCACGTCCGGCCCGGTGATGCGCACCTGCCCGTCACGGATCTGCTCCGGCTCCACAAAGAAATGATGCATGGCAAACCCTCTCTACCGCTTGCGCGCGGTCACGGACACCCACTCGCCCTGGCGGGTTACCTCCAGCACCTCAAAGGCGGGATTCTTCGCAAATGCGTCCAGAACCGCCTGTTCCTTCATATTGATAATGCCGGAGGTGATGAAGAGTCCTCCCTGCTTCAAATGCACCGGAATCTCATCCACCAGCAGAATGATCACATCCGCCAGAATGTTGGCCACCACCACGTCGTAGCAGCCGAATCCGGCCCACTCCTGGACGCTGGGGTCATTCAGGATATTTCCCTGCAACACGTGGAAGCGCTCGCCGGAAATGCCGTTGGCTTCCAGGTTCTCGCCCACTGCCGTAATGGCGTTCTCGTCCAGATCCGTGCCCCATACCTCCTTCGCGCCCAGCTTCAGGGCGGTAATACCCAGGATGCCGCTGCCCGTGCCCACGTCCAGAAGCTTTGTCCCGCTGTCCACGGCTTTTTTCAGCTGGCGGATGCACAGCTGGGTGGTCTCGTGCATCCCGGTTCCAAAGGCGGTGCCGGGATCGATCTGCACCAGCAGCTTGTCCCTGTGCTCCTCCGGAATGGTCTCCCAGGTGGGCTTGATCAGAATGTCGTCCACGGTGAAGGGCTTAAAATACTGCTTCCAGTTGTTGATCCAGTCCTTGTCCTCGGTCTCGGAGGCAGAGATGGTGCGCTGTCCCAGATCCGTGAACACGGCCAGCTCGTCCAGGCCTTCCTCCACCTGTTTCATCAGCTCCTCAATGTCGCGGTCGTCGTCCACGTAGAAGCTCACCTTTGCCACGCCCTCGTCCGGCGGCAGCTCCGGCAGAATGTCGATGAACATTCCCTTGGTCTCCCGCTCCGTGAGCGGAACGTTGTCCTCAATCTCCACGCCCTCGATGCCGATGTCGTCCAGCATGCTGCTGACCAGATCCACCGCCTGGGTGGTGGTGGCAAGTGTAAATTTTTTCCATTTCATAATCTATCTTCTCCTGTCTGTTAATTCTCTTTTTTACGAAACGGCCGGGAGCCGGCGGACCGGGGCGGTCTGACCGGGAACAATTACCGGCCGCTCAGCACCTTCACGAACAACGCGATCAGCACCACAAGCACCACCGGGCGCACGATCTTGTGTCCGTCGTGGACCACCAGGCCGGAGCCGATGTAGTGGCCGCCGATGCAGCAGATTCCGGCCGCCAGCCCCAGTGGGTACAGCACGTTGCCGCTGAAAATGAAGGTGACCAGCGCTGCGGTGTTGGAGGACAGGTTGATCACCTTGGTCTGGGCCGAGGCGCTGCGCACATCCATCCGGGCCACCCCGGTGAGCACCAGCAGCAGAAACGTACCCGTACCAGGCCCGTAAAAGCCGTCGTAACCGCCTACCAGCAGGGCCGCCAGCACGCTGAGCACAAACATGCGCTGCCGGGAAATATCCCCGGTCTTCTCGCTGTCCCCCATGCGCTTATCGAACAGAACGTATGCCGCAACAATGGGCAGAACCACCAGCATCATGTTCCGGATCACATTGTCCGGGACCATCAGCGCCAGACGGGCGCCGATGGAGGAGCCGATGATGGCCGCGACCGCGGAGCAGGCCGCCATGGCCGCCTTGCCCTTCAGGTAGCCGTTTTTCGCATAGCGGACGGTGGAGACCACCGTGCCCATGGACGAGCCAAGCTTGTTGGTGCCCAGGGCGGTGTGGGCGGGAACTCCGGCCAGCAGATACGCGGGCAGCGAGATAATCCCACCGCCGCCGGCAATGGAATCCACCAGCCCGGCCAAAAAAGTCAGCGGGCATACGATCAGATATTGTATCATAGTCTTCGGTATCCTTTCTGAAAAAGCAACCTATATATTATCACAGAATCCGGGCACTGGCAATAAGCGCGGGAAGCAAAAGGCGAAAAAAGCTGAAAATATGGCGTTTACTGCGGGAAAAGAAGGGGATCGCCTGCGGTGGCCGCCCGTTATGGGAAGGTTTGCCGTGCAGCGTGCGCCGCCAGGCGCACGAACAAACAGAGGGCGGACACACCGGCCGGTGTGGCTGCCCTCTGTCGCGCTCAGTATCTGACCGTTTTATTTACATTTCGTAACAGTTCCTAAAATTTACAAGTAACAATCTGATTATAACCCACCCACTGATCTCCCGTCACATGCCCGCTCAGCACATCCGTCTCATTCAGCTTCACCACGTCCACGGTCAGGTCTCCGTTTCCGTCCTTCAGCCTCATCGGGGCTTTCTCCCCGCAGCCGTTGTAAAACCGGGCGATCAGCTTATCCTCGTCCTCTGCTTTTTTTAACGCGCTCAAAACAACCCGGCCCTCCGTCTCGCTCAAAAGGCTGAACGCATAGGGAACCTTCACCTCAGACGGATTCAGCTTCATGGCGTTGTAGGGCATCTTGTTGTAGGAAATGAACGGGGTGACGTACTCCTTTGCGGTTCTCGCCAGATGATCCCGGCAGGCGGTAAGGGCGATCTCGTAGGTGCGGCGGCCCCTAAGCTGGGAATCCGGAGTTTCCATCTTAATCCCGGAGGGCCTGCCCGGCCTTCTGAGAAGTCCTTCCTTGCCCAGCACGCCCACGCTTCGGAATAACGTGACGGCCAGCACGCCGTAATCCGGCCCGGTCATCTCATACTCCCTCACCGAGTTTGTCAGAACCGCCAGCCCACGCTCCCCGCAGCCTGACACCCAGGACAGGAAAGGATAAATGGAATCCGGCCGCTCGGACCATCCCTCCTTCTCCCACACGTCCATGGCCTCGTCCCTCACCGGGCGGCGGATCCGGCCAAACTGGTTATCGCTGACGGAAAAACCTTCATTTTCCTGTCCCGGCACCAACAGCCGCAGCCGGTGGCTGTCCGCCTGGTTGTCCACCGTCACCCGAACCTCCAGAACCGGGGATCCGGCTTTTAACTCCAGCTCAAATTCCACATCCACCCGGCCGTCTCTCCGCCGCTCGCTCCGGCTCTCAAGTCCGGCCGGAACAGCCATGGACACCCGGACCCGGGCCTTGTGGCTGTACGTCCCGTGTTGGCAGCGGATATCCGCAGTCTCCTCCTTTGAGGTCAACACCCAGTCGTTTGCTGCGGGGGAATAGTCGTAGCCGTCTCCGTCGTCGCTCCCATCCTCCAAGAGCAGCACGTCCCGGTAGCATTGGCCTTTCTGTTGGTCCAGCACGGTCAGGCTGCCGTTGGGTTCGACCGTCACGGACAGGTACTCATTTTCCAGGGTATTGGCGGCCGGAGAGGCAAGACGGCAGTTTCCGCCAAGGTCCGCCGGTTCCACGGCAGGGTTTTCCCCCGTACCAGCCGCCATGGACACGGCAGGGCTTTCCCCGGCAAGCGCCTCCGCTTCCCTGACCAGATAGGTGGTAAATCCCATGGCGGGAATCCGGTCACAAAATTCCAACGTGTACTCCACAAAGGGCTCGTAATCCCCGTAGTGGACGATCTGCCGGTCAATCAGTCCCGCGTCCACAATCCTGCGGTCCGTGATCTCGTATTTCAACCGGGAGCCGTCGGCACGCTCCAGCGCAAACCGCTTCATCTTGGTGACAATTTTGCCCCGGATCATCCCCTCCCGCTCATAGGGCAGCAGGTTGAACACCGTCAGCTTATCCAGGGCCCGGCTGCAGTCCATAGCGTCCACAATCTTTCTCATGTAGAACTCAATCAGCCGGTCCGCGCGCTCCTCCGCCAGGAAATAGCGGTCCGCGATGGCGCGGTGTACCTTATCGCTGCAGCAGCAGCCGATGGAGTCGTGGGCATGATTCTTCATCAGCTCCTTCCAGATGGCTTCCAACAGGCCGTGGTGATACGGGAATCCCAGTTTATAGGCGATGGAGGCCAGCGGTTCCAACAGGTTGGTGACCTTGTTCTCAATCCGCGTGTTCGCCGCCTTCAAGTCGGCACGGGAGGAGAAAATGCTCCGGTGCACCCGCATATACCGGCCGTCCAGGAATTCTCCCCGCAGGGTATCCAGGTTCCCCTGGCGGCCGATGGCTGCGAACACGTCCTCATACCGGCTCAGGAAAAACTGCTTGTCCGGGTACAACTCCCGCATCGTTTCCATTACCTGGAAAATATCGTTTTGCAGCGGCATCTGATCATGGCCGTTGGGTACTAAAAGATGGCCTGTGGCGGTTCCCCGCTCAAGAACGGGCATGTATTTTTCCATCCGCTTTCTCAGGGCTTCCTTTTCCACCGGCAGATATTTTCCGATGGCGTAACCCAGGGGCAGCAGCTGCACCGCCACCCGGGAGCCGTCGTCGTCCTCCCAGAAGAATTCCGTCTTATCCGTTCCCATGCGCTCAGAGGTTCCCCGCCAGAACATACTGTTTTCTATATTAAATCCCCTTAAAATCTGCGGCATCCTGGCGCTCTGGCCAAAGGAATCCGGAAGATAGCCGATCATCATGGGACTGCCGAACTCCCGGCAGTCCTTCATCCCGTACAGAAGATTGCGGACGATGGACTCTCCCCCCACCACCATCTCGTCTGTCTGGGTATACCAGGGTCCGATGATCAGTTTTCCCCTCTGCACCAGCTCCCTGACCCGCTCCCGGTTTTCCGGGGACACGGAGAAATAATCCTCCAGCACCGAGGTCTGTCCGTCCAGGACAAAGTAGGGGTAGTCCTCCCGTGTCTCCAGCATGGTGAGTACCTCTTCCATATCGTTCACCAAAAGGATTTTTGATTCCTCTGCGGTAAAATACCACTCCCTGTCCCAGTGAAAATGCGGGACAACATGTACTTTATCTGCCATAATCTACTCCATACGCCTGCGGCGTTCTTATTTTCTCATTGACTTGTCGTATTTCATCTTTTTAAGGGCAACCAGGATTACGGTTGAGATCACCGCGCCCAGCACGGCCGCAAAAAACCAGATCAATGCATTTCCCAGACCTCCCATGCCGTCCTTTAACAGGAACATGGAAAAGATTCCCGCCCCCGGAACATCCAGGCCGATGTTGCACATGGCCACGATGGCGCCGGTGACAGCGGAACCCGCGCAGAGAGAGAAGATCACGCGCACCGGGTCCGCCATCATCACGGGGATCGCTCCCTCGGTGATTCCGGCCAGCCCCAGAATCCAGGTGGACATACCCGCCTCCTGCTCCTCTTTTGTAAAATATTTCCTGAAGCCCAGGGTGGACATGGTCACCGCAAACGCCGACACCATCTTGATGGAGGCAAAGGCCGCGTAGGGCATGAGAATTCCCTCCGCCATTGCGCCAACGCAGAAGGTATATGCGGCTTTGTTGACCGGACCGCCCAGGTCAAAGGATACCATGATTCCGATGATCGCGCCCAAAAGCGCCGCGTTGGAGCCGCTCATGGCGCTGAGCAGGCCGATCAGGCTCTGATTCAGCCACGCCACCGGATTTCCCAGCAGGAAGAACATCACAATTCCCACGATCAGCGTGCTGAACACGGGATACACCCAGAAGGATACAAAACCCGCAAACACTCCTTTGGCGGGCACTGCCTTTCTCAAAAACCGTACGGAATATCCGGCCACAAGACCGCCCAGCATACCGCACAGGAATCCGCCGTTAATCAGGTTGGCCGCGATACCGGCCGCAAATCCCGGTGCCAGGGCCGTCTTATCTCCCAGAGAGTAGGCCATGTAGGCCGCCAGCATGGGAATCATCAGGGTTCCCAGGGTATTTCCGCCCATCTTCCGGAAGAGCCACAGCCAGCTGTTGTCCATGTTGTAAAGCTCCTGAAGCCCAAAGCCCTGGGCGATCAGCACCGCAAAGGCGTTGATCATTCCGCCCGCCACAATGATGGGGATAATATAAGAAACGCCCGTGAGCACCGCCTGTTTGATCTCGCTGCCAACGCTGGTCTTATCTCCTGACGCTGCGGCATTTCCCCCATCTGCTCCCGCATAGGTACCCTTGCCTTCCCGTCCGGCTTTCTCCAGCGCCCCGCGGATCACGCCCTTGGCGTCCTTGATGGGGGCGGCCACCTTGGTCTTGTACACCGGCAGATGGTCAAAGCGCTCGCTGTCTTTCACCGCAACGTCCGCCGCAAATACCGCCGCGTCGGCGTCCCGCAGCATTTGAGCCGTGTGCCGGTCCTCCACGCCGTTTGCGCCCTGTTTTTCCACATAGACCTTGACTCCAAGCTCCTCGCCGCCCTTCACAAGGGCTTCCGCCGCCATGTAGGTGTGGGCGATTCCCGCAGGACACGCGGTAACTGCGACGATCGTTTTGGCGTATGTCCGGCTGCTCTTTTCCGCCTCAGCCGCTCCCCCTTCCAGGTTACGGTAGAGCTCTTCCGGCGTCTTGGAGGCTTTCAGCCGTTCCAGATAATCGGGATTGGACACGCGGGTCATCAGCTCCGACAGCAGTTCCAGATGGGTGCTTTTCGCCTCCGACTCCGGGATGGCTAACAGGAAGATGATGGACACTTCATTTCCCGGCACAATGCTCTCCCAGTTTTTGATGGGGGTCTTGACCGTCGCCACCGCGAAGGCCGCTTCCCGCACCGCTTTGCTCTTCCCGTGGGGGACCGCCATTCCCATATCGATTCCCGTCTCAGAGAGAGATTCGCGCTCCAGCACCGCCTTGTAATATTCCTCCCTGGAGGACAGTTTTCCCGCGGCGTCCAGTTTGTCCACCAGATAGTTGATTGCCTCCAGCTTGGTGGAAAATTCACACCCCAGACTGATTAATTCCCTGCTTGTGGCTTTTTGCAGATTCATAGTCTACCCCTTTCACATTTTCGTCGTAACAGTTCATGCGTCAATTTTTACGCCGGATGGATATCCGGTCATTGATCCTTCGGTTAACCTGGATAAGAGTATAGCACAAAATCAGCCCTGGGCCGTTTTTTCGTAATTTATCCACACAAAATGCCTTTGCTGTGTAAATTTACACAATCGAGTAGGAGGGAGTGATTAACTCCCGTCCTCTCACACCACCGTGCGTACCGTTCGGTACACGGCGGTTTCAATAGTTGACATGCACGGACTGATAGGCAGTAGCTAAATCATAAAAGCCACTGTTTATCAGTCTTTTTTGTGTTAATGCTCTGTTGACCGCTCCCATTCCCGTTACATACCAGTATTTCCTGCGGCTGTTTGCCGCCTGATGTGCAAAATATTCAGGTATTCCGAGTTTTATAAGATTTCTTTTCCTTGTTTTGGGTAACTTCCATTGTTTCCATATGCACATTCGAATACGGTGATACAGCCATGAGTTTAGTTCGTCTATCCTGTTCTTCATATCCGCAATCCCATAATAATTCAGCCATCCACGCATGAATACTTTTATCTTTTCCAATGAAGGACGTATACTCTGACAAGACCTTCGGGAACTGAGCTCTTTCAGTTTTGTCTTCATCTTCTTCCATGACTTCCCATGAACCCGGACATATATGCCCTTCCCGTTCTTTCCCAATGTGAAGCCAAGAAACTTAAAATTTCGGATTGCAAACACACTTACTACACGACTTTTCTTTTGATTCACTTTCAGTTTCAGTGTTTTCTCCAGATATTTCGTGCTGGATTCCAGTAATCTCTTTGCGGCTCTCTCACTTTTAGCTAACAGCACAATATCGTCTGCGTAGCGTACAAATGCCACTCCCCGCTTCTCAAACTCCTGGTCGAACTCGTTCAGATAGATATTGGCCAGCAGGGGTGAGATGTTTCCGCCCTGCGGCGATCCTTCTTCGGTTTCCATGACTACACCGTTTTCCATGACACCACTCTTTAAGTATCTCTTAATCCACTGGATTACCCTTTCGTCCTTTACATTCCTTCGCAAGATATTCAGGAGCATTTCGTGGTTAAGTGTATCAAAGTATTTCGACAGGTCTAATGTCACTGCATGGGTATATCCCTGTTCTGCATACTCCTTCACTTTCAGAATGGCGGCTTTTGCGCTTATCCCCGGTCGATAGCCATAGCTGTTTTCCGAGAATAGCGGCTCATAGACCGGCATGAGCTGTTGTGTTATGGCTTGCTGGAAAATACGGTCTTTGACTGTTGGAATACCAAGCTTTCGTATTCCACCGTCTGGTTTTGGGATTTCCACTCGTCTTACCGGGTCGGGAGTATATTTCCCCCTTTTAATTCTCCCGATAAGCTCTTTCTGGGTCTTCCGAAGGTAGGCTCCGGCTTCCTCCACGGTCATTCCATCGATTCCCGGTGCTCCCTTGTTTGCCTTTACTCTCTTGAACGCTCTGTTCAGGTTGTCCTTATCCAGTATCTTCTCTAAGAGCTCCGGTTGTGCACTGTCCCGTTCCTTCCATATCCGACGGAAAGAACGGTGCGCTCTCACATACCCTTCACGTTCCGCGCTATCTCTTTGCGAGCAGCTTTCTCTGTTTTCTGCACCCAATGTTCTTTCCTCCTTTCCCGGTTGTACTAAGGACTCCTATTGATTCGGTCCTTTGCCTCTCGGCTACTATGACCTCGGCTGACTTCTGTACGTTCAGCATTATCTCACGATAATGGTTATCCCTTTCAGGACATATCGTACAGACCTCCCCGGGGTGCAAAGCATCCAGTGGATGCTTGTTCTGCACGGACCGAAGCGGAGCGAAGACACACACGTTTCTTTCTCTCCATCTATCTGCCACATTTACCATACATGATTCCGTGTAGTTATTGGGCTTCAACTTGTGATGCAGTCTTACCCTCATGCATAGCCTGATGTGATTTCTGTTCGTCAGACCAGAGATTTGCCCATGGGTTAGTATGTTCCCCATATCCGGCTTCCTTCAGATTCCACCTCACGATGGACACCCTTGCCTTCGGCTATATCCTTCCCACTACCGGGCGGATTCCGGACTTGCACCGGTTAGAAACGTGCGCCGCCGGGCACACATCAAAAAGGAAGCAGGCCATTTCCCGCTTCCCTGTTCCACCGTTCCATCCTCCCATGCGCCTGTGCCGGCTCCCCGAGCCGCAGGCTCACAGCTCCACATACCCCTGCCAGAACTCCTCGCTGAGCAGCCGGACCAGGACCATCAGCCCGCTCCGGTCCGTAACGTTGTAGCCCTGCACCTCCCGGTCCTCGCCCCAGAAATACAGGTTCACGTCGCAGGCCTTGGCCAGACGATTTTCATAAAAATGAGTGATGCTCACCACCGGCATTCCCATGGCTTTGGCCTCCCCGGCCATCTCGATGAGCCGGTCGTTCTCCCCTCTGGCGCTGATGATGATCAGCATATCGTCCCTGCAGCCATGCCTGACCGCGTAAAACATATCGTGTATCTGCTGGTAAAACTGCACGCTGCAGTCCAGGCACCTGAGATTCTTGCCCAGCATCTCGCAGAAATAGGTGGAGTCCCCCACCCCCGCAAAGATACAGCAACGGGCTTTCTTCATCATAGCCGCCGTTTTTTTCAGGGTGAGCACATCGATGGTGTCCAGTGTTTTCACGATATTGGACGGCAGCTGTCCCAGAATACGGCCGCTTATGGTCTTTCCCGTGCCCTCCGGCTCGCCTTCGTTCTGGACCGAAAACTTCAGCTCCGAAAAGCCGCTGTACTCCAGTTTTTTCGACAGCCGCATCACCGCGTTGGGCGCGATAAATAAATCCGCCGCGATCTTCTGGATGGACAGCTTCATGATCTCCTGCCTGTGGCTGCGGATATAAGCCACAATATCGTCGTCCGTCTCGTTCAGCTGGTCCTCATGGCGCAAAACCCGCTCCTCAAAATTCATCCTGATTCCCTCCCGCCCATTCTGCCGGTCAGATACCGCGTCGCAGCCGTTCATTGTCTTAAAGGCGGCCAGGCCGCCGGTGTAGGCCGCTATAACAAAAATAACACAGATGCCCGGGAGCGTCAACGTACATTCCCGCCGGAATTCTGGCAAAATCGGGGCCTCGCGCCTTACATCAAAGCCCTGCCTCCAAAAATTACCATGAAAAGCCCTGAATATTTTTAAAGTTTCTGCAATAAAATCCCCTCCCTGCGCATTATCCTAATGAACGGATAAAACAACACCGGCCGGCGACGGCGGATGGGGCAACGATAAAAACATAATCAAGTACACGAAATTCCTTGATTGCATTACACTCCATCACACACCGCCCCGGCTGCCGGGACCGGCCGGATGTTTTGAAGGTGCGAAGGATAAAACGTCTCTGATCGGACGGCGCTGCCGCGCCGACATAAAATACTCCCGAGAAAAGGGGCTGCCCTCCGGCGGCGTCCGGGCGGGATGCGCAACTCGCGTCCCAATCGGCGTCCGCCGGGCGGAGAGCGGCAAATTGCAAATGCAGACATGGCGTGTGGGCCTTGTCTGCATTTTTTGCGTGTAAAAAACCGCCGTCAGCGCCACGGGCTTCCGGTTTCTGTGTTTTAAGGATTTTTATCGCCTGCCGGACGCATTTCCCGATCAACCAGCTCCTCCGCCTCCCCGCAGAGCTTCCTGAGCGCCTGTATACAGGGCGCCAGCGTCCCGGCCGTCAGGCCGAAGATCCCGTTCACCCGCCGGTCGTAATCTGGAAGCGTCACCGGAAACTCCCGGATGCGCCGCACCGCTTTCTTCTCATTCAGGCAGTAGGTCCGGTTTAAGGCGAACAGCACCTGGTTCAGGGCCGAGACCGAGCGGAACAGGTGCCCCGCCACATAGTAGAGATCCTCCCCCCCTGCCGTTACCTTCGGCCAGCATACAGGAAAATTTAGCCTCAAACATAAAAAATGAGATCAAAGCCCGCCGCAGTTCTTCCGGGTAAACCTCCGCCCGCTCCTTCATCTCCGTAAAGCTTTGATCCCTGGCGTAGAGGGCCTTCCCGGCTGCCAGCTCGCCCCGGTACATGGCGTCAATGTAGCCGTGGGGGTGGCCGGTCTGGTAGTGGGCCGCCGTCTCCCCGCGTTCGGTCCGGTCCAGAATGTCCCGCACCCTGGCGATATCCCGCAGAATCAGGTCCACATGATATCCCTTAACGGTCAGCCAGCCTCCACAGTTCACCCAGTTTCCCCACTCTCCCTCGCGGCAGACCAGGTTTTCCCGGTGCTGGTCATCCAACCCGGAGGCGATCCCGTTCAAACGTTCAAAATCCATCCGTTCCCTGTCGTAATAAATCCCGATGTCGATGTCCGAATCTTCCGTAGCCGTCCCTGTGGCCCGAGACCCGCCCAGAACGATGCCCGCCACAAAGGGACAGGGCGCGATCTCCTCCACAATCCGCCTTAACAGCTGTTCGATCATGATGTTCCCCCCTGAAATATAGCCGTTTCGCGATCCGGTTTGAGGCCGGATCATCCGTCACTGTATCATCGCGCCGTCCGCCCCCACCCGGTAGCCGTCCGGCGTAACGGTATCCACGTAGAGGCGGCCCATGGTGCCGTCGGACTGGGTGTTGAAGTAATAGGATTTACCGTCGATCACCTGCCATCCGGTGCGCATCATGCCCAGCGTGCCGTCGTCCACCGGGTTTAAGTAATAGCGGTTTCCGTCCCCGTCCGTGAACCACCCCGTCACCATGTAGCCGCTGCCGTCAAAACGGTACCAGCGGTTGCGGATCATCTTCCAGCCGTCGGACAGCCAGCTGCCGCCGTAGAGCTGGAACCACCAGCCACCGGGGCTGTAGCGCCATCCCTGGCCATAAACGCCTTCCGGCCCATTGTTATAGTACCACCAGTCGTCGTCATCCCAGTCCTCATCGTCGTCATCCCACCATTCCCAGGGATCGTAGGTGTACTGGGTGGTGTCCGGCACATTGGTGTTCCAGCCCGGATAGGCGTAGATCGTGTCGCCCGATGTCTCCTTGGCGTTCCCCTCTCCCACACCCGGGCCTCCGCTGTAATAAGCGTTTTCATTATAATACGGGTCCACGCCGGGACCTCCCCTGTAGTAATAGTCTCCCGGTCCGTAGGCCAGGGCCGTACAGGCCTGCCCGGCCATCAGCACAGCCGCCGCGGCAACCGTCAGAATCCGCCTCACATATATTCTCATATTCTTGTCTCCACTCTCCCTGCGGCCAAATGCGGCCGTTTCTCCCCGGGCCAGTCCCCGGCTTTTGTATGGTTTGTCTGTCTCAAAGTATACCACAAACACTAAGCTCGTGGAAGACCTCCCTAAGTGTTTCGGCATGTATTCTCACTAGACTCGTTATGACCTCGTCAAGTGTTCATACGATACCACAAACACTAAGCTCGTGGAAGACCTCCCTAAGTGTTTCGGCATGTATTCTCACTAGACTCGTTATGACCTCGTCAAGTGTTCATACGATACCACAAACTTGCCGGAATTGAAACCGCGGTCCTGAAAATGTTCACGTTCCCGGCACATGCAGCAGGAGGGACGCAATAAGAAAATTCAGATTGACAATCTCAATTCATGCGCATACAATAGTTGTATATGCAATAATTGTCAGAGCAATTCGCTTACCGCGCCCGGCAGACCGCCGCAGGCGCGAACTTCTGCTCAGAAAGGAAAACCATTCATGAAAACGTTTCTCTCCTACTTAAAGCCTTACCGCAGACAGGCGGTGCTGGCCGTTCTCTGCATCGAGGCGGAAGCCGCCTTTGAGCTGGTCATTCCCCTGGTCATGGCCCAGATTATCGACGTGGGCGTGGCAAACGGCGACCGGCGTTACATTTTGATGAAGGGGCTTCAGATGGTTCTGTTCGCCCTGATCAGCCTGGCGCTGGGCCAGGGATACGCCCACTTCGCCTCCACCACCGGCCAAGGGCTGGGGGCCGAGATCCGCAAGGCGGAATTCCAGAAGCTGCAGCAATTCTCCTTTGCCAACACCGACAAATTCCGAACCTCCTCCCTGGTCACGCGGCTGACCAGCGACGTCACAACCATCCAGAACTCGGTGTCCACGGGTATGCGACCCGCGTTCCGCTCCCCGGTGATGATGCTCATCGCCCTGACCGTGTCCTTTACCATCAACGCCAAACTGGCCCTGGTGTTTTTTGTGGCCGCCCCGCTGTTGGGCGCCATACTCTTTTACATTGTCACCCATGTGCGCCCCCTGTACGGCCTTATGCAGGGGTCCGTGGACCTGGTAAACCGGGTGATTCAGGAAAACCTCACCGCCATCCGGGTGGTGAAATCCTACGTCCGCGGGGACTACGAAATCCAGAAATTCGACGAGGTGAACACCAACCTGCAAAACACCTCGGAGCGGGCCTTCCGCCTGGCCGCCCTCAATATGCCGGTGATGCAGTTCATCCTCTACGGCACCATCTTAAGCATCCTCTGGTTCGGTGGAAACTTAGCCTCGGTGGGCGGTCTCAAGGTGGGCGAGCTGACCGGTTTCCTCAGCTACGTGATGCAGGTGCTCAACTCCCTGATGATGCTCTCCAACGTGTTTCTGATGATGACCCGGTCCCTGGCTTCCTGGAAACGGATCTCCGAGGTCATGGACGAGGAGATCGATATCCGGGACGACCAGGCACAGGATATCCGGGTGGAGCGCGGAGACATCCGCTTCGACCACGTCTATTTCAAATATAAGGCTCAGGCGGAGGAGTACGTGCTCTCCGACATCTCCTTCCACATCGAGCCGGGGCAGACCGTGGGGATTATCGGCCAGACCGGATCGGCCAAGAGCACGCTGATCCAACTGATTCCCCGGCTCTACGAGGCCACCTCCGGCCAGATCTATATCGACGGGATTCCGGTGCAGCAATATCCCCTGCGGGAGCTGCGGGATTCCATCGCCGTGGTTTTACAGAAAAACACGCTGTTCTCCGGCACGGTGAAAGCCAACCTGCGCTGGGGGCGTGAAAACGCCACCGACCAGGAGATCGGGGAAGCCTGCCGCATCGCCTGTGTGGACGAATTCATCGACCGCCTGGAACACGGTTACGATACGGAGCTGGGCCAGGGCGGCGTCAACGTGTCGGGCGGACAGAAGCAGCGCCTGTACATCGCCCGGGCGATTTTGAAAAAGCCCAAGGTCCTGATTCTGGACGATTCCACCAGCGCCGTGGACACTGCCACCGAGGCGAAAATCCGGGAGGGCCTGGCCGAGAGTCTGCCCGGCGCCACCAAAATCATTATCGCCCAGCGGATTACCTCGGTGCTCCACGCGGACCAGATCATCATTCTGGAGGACGGCCGTATTAACGCCGTCGGCAGCCACGAGACCTTGCTGGCCTCCAACCAGATCTACCAGGACATCTATTATTCTCAGCAGGAAGGGGCGAATCTGTAATGCCAAGAACAACAAATTTCAGCAGGCCCAAGGACACCAAAAAAACCATGGCGCAGATGCTGCGCTACCTGGGACGCCACCGGTGGACCATGGCTGTGATCGCGGCTCTGGTGGCCGTCAGCGCGGGGGCCAATATCACCGGCACCTACCTCTTAAAACCGGTGATCAACACCTATATCATTCCCGGCGATCTGCCGGGCCTGGCCCGGATGGTTATTTTCATGGCCGGACTCTACCTAACCGGGGCCGCGTCCTGCTACGGTTACAACCAGCTGATGGTCCGCGTGACCCAGAAGGTGGTCAGCGAAATCCGTTTCGACCTGTTCACCCACGCCCAGCGCCTGCCCTTAAACTACTTTGACACCCACACCCACGGGGAACTCATGAGCCGTTTCACCAACGACGTGGACACCATCACCGAGGCGCTAAACGGCAGCTTTACCATGCTGATCCAGAGCTTCATCACCATCACCGGAACCCTGATCATGCTGGTGGTGTTAGACTGGCGGCTGTCCATGATCGTTTTCGTCTTTCTGGGCTTTATGATGGCCTTTATCCGCTTTAACGGGCGGCGCAGCCGGAAATATTTCACCCGGCAGCAGAAATACCTGGGCAGTATCAACGGCTTTGTGGAGGAGATGGTGGCCGGTCAGAAGGTGGAGAAGGTATTCAACCACGAGCCCCAGGACTTCGAGGAATTCTGCCGCCGCAACGAGGCGTACCGCAAGGCTTCCACCAAGGCCCTGACCTACTCCGGCATGACCATTCCCACCATCGTGTCCCTCTCCTATGTAAACTACGCGGTCTCCGCCTGCGTGGGCGGCCTCTTCGCCATGGCCGGGCTGACGGACCTGGGAACCGTGGCTTCCTACCTGGTGTACGTGCGCCAGAGCGCGATGCCCATGAACCAGTTCACCCAGCAGATCAACTTCCTGCTGGCGGCTCTCTCCGGCGCCGAGCGCATTTTCGAGATGATGAATGAGGAGCCGGAGGTGGACGAAGGCCGCGTGACCCTGTGCAATGTGCGAGAAAATGCAGACGGCGCTCTGTCGGAGTGCGACGGCTACAGCCCCAAACACGCCTGGAAGGTCCCCTCTGCGGACGGAAGCTCCTTCACCCTGGTCCCCCTAAAAGGCGACGTCCGCTTTGAACATGTGGTGTTCGGCTACACGCCGGAGACAAAGGTGTTAAACGACATCAGCCTCTACGCCAAACCGGGACAGAAAATCGCCTTCGTTGGCTCCACGGGCGCCGGTAAGACCACGATCATCAACCTGATCAACCGCTTCTATGAGATCGGCGGCGGACGCATCACCTACGACGGCATCGACATCCGCAACATCCGCAAGGACGACCTGCGCCGCTCTCTCTCCGTGGTCATCCAGGACACCCACCTGTTTACGGGCACCATTGCGGACAATATCCGCTACGGGCGGCTGGACGCCACGGACGAGGACGTGAAGGCCGCGGCCAAGGTGGCTAACGCCCACTCCTTCATCCGCCGTCTTCCCGACGGCTACAACACGGTGCTGCACAGCGACGGCGGCAACCTGTCCCAGGGCCAGCGCCAGCTTTTGGCCATCGCCAGGGCCGCCATCTCCCGGCCTCCGGTGCTGATTCTGGATGAGGCCACCAGCTCCATCGACACCCGGACGGAAAAGCTGATCGAAAAGGGTATGGACGCGCTGATGGACGGCCGCACGGTGTTCGTCATCGCCCACCGCCTGTCCACGGTGCGAAACTCCAAAGCGATCATGGTGCTGGAAAAAGGCTCCATCATCGAGCGCGGCAGCCACGAGGAGCTGTTGGAGCAGCAGGGGCGGTATTACAAGCTGTACACGGGACAGTTTGAGTTGGAATAAGAAGCCGGATCGTGGTATACTTTAAGAAAACACTGCGAGAGAACCGATTGAAGAATTCGGCAGGGCACAGGCCCGGCGGCTCTGCAAATGGAAAGGAAGTATGGGAATGATTGATAAAAAAGAGATACGGAAAATGCTGGTCCGGACGGAGCGGGCCCGCAAGTCGGTTCTGCAGCCCTATTTCGCGGAGATCGGCCTGCCCCTTGGCCAGGGTCACGTGCGCATCCTGGAATCCCTGCTGGCCGCGGATCATATCACCCAGAAAGAGCTGGCCGACCGGTGCCATGTGGACGTGACCACCATGTCCCGCTCCCTGGACCGGCTGGAGGAGGCGGGCTTTCTGGAGCGCCGCCGGGACCCGGGCAACCGTCGTTCCTTCCTGGTCTGCCTGACGCAGTCCGGGGTGGAGGAGGCGCACAAGGTTCTGGAGATCCTGGCGGAGCTGGATGAGCGCATCTGCCGCGACTTTGACGATGCGCAGATGGATCAGCTGTACCGGAGCCTGGAGAAGATCTGCCGGAATCTGGAAAGCTGACGAAGCCCAGTAGTGCGTTCTCTAACTACCAGAACAGCGAGAGCTGCTCGTAGTCCCGCTCCTGGTCCAGCTGCGGCGGCCGCCCCGTCAGGAACTCTGCGGTCCGGTCCCCGTCCAGAATCCAGTCCCGGACCTGTTCCCGCTCGATCACCAGAGGCATGCGGTCGTGGACGCCGCCCATGGAGCTGTTGGCCTCCGTGGTGAGGATACAGAAATTCCATCCTTCCTCCCCCGGGCTGTAAAAACCGGCCATATACAGGGCCGGCCGGCCCTTCCGGTAAAAGGCCACCTTCTGCTTCTCCCGGTCCCACTCATAGAACCTGGCGGCCGGGACCGCCAGGCGCCGGGAGGCCACGCTGTCCCGGAACATCCGCTTTTCCAGGGCGGTCTCGGCCCGGGCGTTGATGATCGTGCTCTTGTGGTAGGAATCCGGCAGGCCCCAGCGCTGCAGCGCGGGCGCCAGACGATTGTCCTCCCCGGCCGTGATCACCAGGGACTGGTTGGTGGGCCGGATGTCCTGTCCGCTCCGGTTCCATTTCCAGCCGGAAAACATCCGGTCCAGGTCCCCGAACAGTTCTTTTAACTCCCTCCACATTTCCTGATCAATACAGAATCTGCTGCACATGTCTTTTCCTCCTCTGCACACTCTCTTTCCAGTATTCCCGTTTCCGGCAAATCATATCCGGCGCATAATCCGGTCCAACGCCCAATATACTTAAACTAAAACCACCCCGGTGATCATCCATATGAAACGCAAACATTTAAAACATCTGGCGGGCACCCTGCTCATTTTTACCATGGCCTTTTTTGTAGGCGCAGGCGCAGGCAAATTCGTGCAGTCCCGCAGAGAAAAAGCCGTGTCCGCCTCCGCGGAGGGCAACTGGGGCTTAAGCTTCCCCCAGGAAGGCCAGACTCCCGTCGGCAACGCCACCCCGGACTATCTAAAGCAGTTCGGCGCCTACTATGTCCAGAATACCGACGACAAGGTGCTGTATCTGACCTTTGACGCGGGTTATGAGAACGGCAACACCGCTCCCATTCTGGACGCCCTAAAGAAGCACAACGCGCCCGCCACTTTTTTCGTGGTCGGCAACTACATCTCCACCAGCCCGGATCTGGTAAAGCGCATGGTGGCCGAGGGTCACACCGTAGCCAACCACACCAACCATCACCCGGACATGTCCAAAATCTCCACCAAGGACGCCTTCGCCAAGGAGCTGAACGACCTGGAAGCACTGTACCAGCAGACCACAGGCCAGCCCATGAAGAAATACTACCGGCCTCCCCAGGGCAAATACAGCGAGAGCAATCTGAAGATGGCCAACGAGATGGGATACAAGACCTTTTTCTGGAGTCTGGCCTATGTGGACTGGATTCAGGATAAGCAGCCCACCAAGGAGGAAGCCTTCAAGAAGCTGCTGGGCCGCGTCCATCCCGGCGCCATCATTTTACTCCACAGCACCTCCTCCACCAACGCCGCCATCCTGGATGAGCTGCTGACCAAGTACGAGGAGATGGGATACACCTTCAAATCCCTGGACGATCTGGTCAGCACGCCGGTGATGTAGGGGCGCGAATACACGTAGAAACACCTGGCGGGGTCTTCCGCCAGCTTAGGGTTTATGGTATAATATAGTTGACAGCCAATCCATGTCACCATCGTACCAGACACTAGGAGGTGTTGCAATGAAAAAGTTCTTTGATTACGCCGACCAGTACATTCAGGAATCCGACTGGAAGGTGCTCGCAGCCCTAAAACTCTGCCTGCTCTCACTGGGGATCTGCCTCGGGCTGTCAGTGGCCGGAGAGAAGAAAAAACCGGTGTTCGCCGTGGCCGCAGCCGTATTCGTCACCACCTACATCCCGCTGATGTTCAAATATGTAAAGCTGTTCTGCAGCAACATGGACGAACGCTGAACACAGACTGAATCCAAACTCCCCGAATCAATATTGCAAAATTGCAAAAGGCTTGCGTTCCCGCCCGCTAAGGGCGGTCCGCAAGCCTTTTTCTGTAAAATCCCGCAAACACAATGGAGGTGCTGAGAGCCGCCAGCACATCGGAGACAGATTCCGCCAAAAAGATCGTTGCCACCGGTCCGGGCTGCCTGACCAGGTCCGCCACCGGAGCCGCCAGCTTAGCAGCGCCTTCCAGACCGCCGAACGCCGCCGGCATGATATAGATCAGCGGCACCAGCAGAATGATTTTGCGCAGGCAGGCCAGTATCAGCGATATCTTTGCCTGTCCCAGCGCCATAAAGGACTGCTGGCAGCAAATCTGCGCCCCGAAGGTGGTTCCGCCGATCACATACAGCGGAAGCGCCCATGCGCAGAGCCGCAAAAGCTGCTCGTCCTCCGTAAAGATCTGTGAAAATCCCCTGGGAATCGCCATAAAAATCACGGACATCACAACGGTGTAACCCAGGCACAGCACCACGGCCAGCTTGAAGCTGCCCCGCACCCGCCTGAAATTCCCCGCCCCATAGTTGTAGCTGAGAATGGGCTGGGCCCCCTGGCAGATGCCCTGCACGGGCAGGGTCACGAACTGCCACAGGCTGAACAGCACCGCGATGGTGCTGACCGCCATGGTGCCGCCGTATTTTAACAGCTGGTTGTTGAAGGAAATCTGCACCAGACCCTCGGTGGCGCTCATGGTAAAGGGGGAAATGCCCAGCGCCATGATGGGCAGCAGCACCTTTAACCGGATTTTCAGATACTTTCTTCGGATCTTCAAAATGCTCTTGCCGCTGAACAAAAACTGCAGGGCCCAGACTGCGGACACGCCCTGGCCGATCACCGTTGCGATGGCCGCGCCCCGGACGCCCATGTGGAACACGTTGATAAACAGCGCATCCAGAAAAATGTTTAAAACCGCCCCGATCAAAACCGTGCACATGCCGATTCCGGCGAATCCCTGGGTAGTGATATAGGAATTCATGCCCAGGGCGATCATCACGAACACAGTGCCCAACGCATACAGCGTGATATACTCCGCGGCCATACCCAGAGTGCTCTCATCCGCGCCGAAGAGCAGCAGAAGCGGCTCGTGAAACAAAAGAATCGCGGCGGTCATGATAACCCCCGCCGCGATCAGGGCCGAGAAGCTGGTGCCCAGGATCTCCTCCGCCCCTTTCTGGTTTTTCTGTCCCATTTTGATGGCGCAAAGCGGCGCTCCTCCGATGCCCAGAAGCCGCGTCACCGCCGTGATCAGGGTGATGACGGGCAGGGAAACGCTGAGGGCCGCCATAGCGTTTGTGCCGTTCTCGATGCGGCCGATAAAAATACGGTCCACCATGTTGTAGATGATGCTCACCAGCTGCGCGATAATAGCCGGGATCGACAACTCCAGCATCAGAAGGCCCAGGGGCTTTACCGCCAGTTTATTCTCTTCCATCTCTCACAGTTCCCCGCTTTACAGCTCGTAGAACGGCTCCAGGCCCTCGATTGCCTTTTGGCCCAGATCGGAAACCGGCGTGGCCATATACAGGTACATGCCCTGCATGTAGGGCTGCGCGATGCGGGCGATTCCTCCGAAAATGGCCTCGTCCTTGCCCTGATGCTCCAGAATGAACATGCAACCCTTGCGGTCTCCCTGGATCACGCCCTGCATGTACGCCTTTTTCACCGGCTGCTGCTTAAGGAACTCGGTGATCTCCTCCAGCATCTTCTCGGGATAGCTGGAAAGCTCGTGGAATTCCATGGGCTCATTGGATGCCGCCTGCTCCGGGTGGTTGCGCTCGTAGGTCAGCTGCTGGCGCTTCAGGTAGGCGGCCTGCTGCTGTTTCAGAGCTGTGATCACCTGGCGCTCGATGCGGATGTTCTCCCCAAAGGGGTTGATCACGAAACCGGCGGCATCCTTGTCCTGGAGAACCATACCCGCATAATCGTCAAAGGTCATACCGACCACATGCTGGCCTTCCCTCAGCTCCCACTTCTGCATGGACTTCCAGTCCGAGAAAGCGGGGAAAAATTTCTCTCCCTTGTCGTTGTGGATGTCCGGGAAGGAGATGGTCGCGTCCTCGCTGAACTTTAAGTTGCCCTCCTCGTCCACATCCGGCTCGGGGCTAAAAGAGGCCGCCGTCAGATAGCGCGCCTTCACAACCTCCTGCATAAATTCTCCCTGGCGCTCCGGGGTGGGATCATACTGTACCAGGTGGAACGCCTGAATCAGGTCCGGGTTTTTCAGTGATTTAAAATCTGCCATGTTCTGTTCCTTTCTTCTCTCTGTGTTGTATAAGCGCTGCGACTCACAAGGTGAACCGCGACGCAGAAATCTCTCTGTTCTCCGCAAATGCGCTCCGGGCAATCCGGTACCGCCCTCCGGCCGCCGCAGCGGCTGTCGCACGGCCAGACCAAACGTTTTGCCTGGCGCTAACGCTGCACGGGCCTTGGACGGTATTTCCTCATGCGGTAAAAATAGTAGGGCACGATGGGAACGAGCGCCGCCAGCCAGGCCGCCGGGTCCGCAAAGCACACGCCAACATATCCGAAGGGCCGGACCACGGCCGCCACCACGGCGAACCGGGCCGCCAGCTCAAAGACGCCGCCCAGCATGGGCACCAGGCCGTAGCCCAGTCCCTGCAGCGCATTCCTGTATAAGAAAATACTACCCAAAAACGGATAACACCATGCCACTGTTTTAAAATAAACCATGGAGGCGTTCAGCACGTCGGTCTGAGAGCCGTCCACAAAAATCCTCACCAGATACTGTCCCGCGAAATGGATCACCGCGATCATCACCGCGCTCCAGACAAACACCAAAATCTGTGTGACCTTCACGCCCTGGTGCACCCGTTCGATATTGCCGGCGCCCCGGTTCTGTCCCACATAGGTGGCGATGGTTGCGCCGAAGGACACGAAAATGGTGGATACCATGCTCTGAATCTTACCGGCCGCGGAGAATCCGGCGATATACACGGCGCCGAAGGCATTGACCGCGCCCTGCACGATGATGGTGCCGATCGCCGTGATGGAAAACTGCAGGCCCATAGGAATTCCCATGCCTAGCAGCTGGCCCACAGCCCGCAGATCCGGCGAAAAATCCTGTCTGCTGAGCCGCAAAATGTCAAACTTCCGGATAATATAGATCAGGCACAAAAGCGCCGACACCGCCTGGGCGATCACCGTGGCGTAGCCGCAGCCCACCACGCCCATGTGGAAATACACGATGAACACCACGTCCAGGATCACGTTGAGCACCCCGGAGATGATCAGAAAGTACAGCGGCGATTTGCCGTCCCCCAGGGCCCTCAGCACCGCGGCCAGGGCGTTGTAGGCGGCCGTCACCGCCAGCCCGGCGTAGATCACCGCCATGTAAGCCCCCACGTCCCCGATGATCTCATCCGGCGCGTTCATCAGGCGCAGTATGGGATAATTAAAATATTCCAGGGATGCCGTCATCACCACCACAAACAGGATGCACAGGAAAATGGACATGGCGATGTAATGGCGCATGCGGTCGTATTTCTTCGCCCCGAAATGCTGGGCCACCAGAATGGAGAACCCGCTGGTCAGCCCGTTGAGCCATCCGATCACCAGGAAAATCAGGGAACTGGTGCTCCCGATGGCCGCCAGGGCGTTGACTCCGATAAATCGCCCGGCGACGATGGAGTCCGCCAGGTTATAAAACTGCTGGAAAATATTCCCAAGGCAGGTGGGGATCATAAAATAGATAATCAACTTCACCGGATTCCCGGTGGTCATATCGTTTGTCATAGTGCGAATGCCTTACCTTCTGTCTGTTTCGTTTGATAAAAATGGGGATGAATCCGCGCCCGCCCGGTGGGGCCGCTGCCGGCGCCGTTCCATATAGTATAGTCTAAAACGTGTTTTTTTACAATCCCTTATTGTTCTCCCAAAAACGTGCGGATATTATCCAGCACCTTTTTGCTCAGCAATTCAAAAGCCTGGGCGGTCCGTCCGGCGGATACGCCGGGGCAGATCACAGCCGGATTCTTGGCCAGCGCCGGATCGCCCAGCGCGCCAACCGTGTCGCACACAAAGGTATTTCCCCCCGCGTTCAGCCAGCGCTCCAGGGCCTTCACATCGTGGCCCGGGCCGATGGAAGTGTTGAATAAGATCTTGCCGTTTCCCAACTGTGCGAACGCCTCATCGTCCAGCAGAATCACGTTCTTATTGAGGCAGGTGAACACCACGTCGCATTCCTGCAGGAGCCGGTCCAAAGGCTGGTAACGCAGGCCCGCCGCCTCCCGGTCCTCCTTTCGGGTGCGGCTGTAATAGCGCACGTCCGCGCCCATAAACTTGAGGGCATCGGCGATCATCGCCCCGGACACGCCCAGGCCGATGATGCCTGTCTTTAACCCGGTGATCTCCAGGGGCAGCTCCCGCCACATGGGGCGGTCATAGCCGTGCAGAATGCGCACCAGTTCGCAGAGCACGAACTCCACCACGCCCCGGTCCCCGTAATCCCGGATTCCGAGCACCGTGATGCCGCGCTCTCTGGCATAGGCGATGTCCACGTTGGCGCTGGCCTCCGAGTACAGGCTGCAGCACATTCCCACATAGCGGACCTGCGGGCAGCGCTCAAGCACCTCCCGGCCGATTCTGGAGGTATAGCTCACCAGCACCCCGTCCGCATCCCCGATGCGGCGCACGATCTCTTCGTCATCCGCCGGGATATCCTCGTAAAACACCGCTTCCTCCGCGTACGTTCTCAGTTCCTCTTCCGCCTCTTTCACCAGGCTCACCGGCTCAATGGCCACGATCTTCCGAAACATATCATTTCCTCCTCTTTCAGACGCTCTTAAAACACAATCGGGGACACGAGATTGCGCAGCACCGCCACCAGGCTCCAGCCTGCGATGGCGCTGGTGCTGGAATAGATGTCCACCACAGCCTTCACCCCGTCGATCTCCGAGGTAATCCTGTGATCGTCCCCAACAAAGCCCGGAACGCTGTAAATATCCATGCGCATACGCTCCGGGTCCGCCGCGGCAAGGGAAGCGGCCACCGCCACATTCACCTTGGTGGGCAGAAGGCCGATGGCCTCCTTTGCATTTCCTTCAAACACGTGTCTCTCCTCGCCATCGGTCAGCAAAGACTCCTCAAACAGCGGCGTATTCATCAGCGACTTCGGCCCCTTGTGTGTCTCAATCCCCGCCTTCGCCTGTCCCATCAGCGCGATGGTGCGCAGCACATCGAAGCCGCCCACCGCGCCGGAGGCGATATGCACTCTCGCCCCGTTGGCCGCAGCCGCTTTTTCCACCTGCTCATAAAAGCTCCGGTCCGCAAAAGCCCCGATGGACAGCACCACCAGCCCGCACTTCGCCTCCAGAATCCGCACCGCATAATCCCGAACCGCGGCCACGGAAGCGGCCTCCGCAATATAATCCGGTTTCCGGTCCAAAAGCTCGCCGATGGAACCGCAGGGCGCGCACCCCGCCCGCTCTGCCAGCGCCCCGGTTTTCTCCGGCGTGCGCCCCATTATCCCCACCAGCTCATATTCCGGCAGCAGCCCCTTCTCAAAGGCCTCCACCACAATCCCCGCCAGATAACCATTTCCAAGAATTCCCAATCTCAATTTTCCCATCACAACCTCCATGCCGCAAAAACCGTCTGCGGCCCATTTCATATTCTCCGGCTCCACCGGCCGGACGCCATTCCATTATAATATAAATCCCCCCAAACGGCCACCCGTCATTCACAATTATTTTCCATCAATTCCGCATCCATTCTATCGCTTAGAGCCTGATTGTAGTATAATAGAGGTACAGAAAGGGGGACACGATTATGCGTAACATTCTGATTCTCTCAACCAACGCGCAAATTTGCTGCCAGACGACCGACATCCTGAAACAGGCCGGATATTCGCACATTTACACCGCCGCGGACAGCCGCCAGGCATTTCCTATGATCTACCGGTTAAATCCCAAGCTGATCATCGTAGACCTGGAACTTCCGCCCGATGAAATCATGAATCTGCAAAAGACCCTCTCCGGCCCGCTCATGCAAATCACCCTGTTCATTGCGCCCCGCCAGCACGTGGACGAGGCGGTCCTGAGGCTGAGCCAGCAGGGCTACACCCACTTCGTCATTCACCCCATCGACCGCCGCCTGTTCCTGAGCGCCGTGCGGGAAATCGTGAATTCCCGCAGCTAACCAGTACCGCCGCCTCCCAGGCCGGCGACGCACATAAAACCAATATCATTCCATAAAAGGGGAATCACCGCCAATGATACGTTTAAGACCATACAACAAAACCGATGCCGAAAAGATCGTCACCTGGAGCAAAGATGAGCGCGCGCTGCGTCTCTGGTCCGCCGACGCCCTCTGCGAATTCGGATATCCGCTCCGTCCGGAGCATCTCAACGAATACTATGACCGGCAGGCCGGCAATCCCAACCTATGGCAGATGACCGCCACAGACGGGGACAACCGGCCCGTCGGCCATTTTACCATGCGCTACCTTGGCCCGGAGACCAACACCGTCCACCTGGGCTTCATCATCCTGGACCCTGCCCTGCGCGGCCAGGGCTGCGGCCGTACCATGGTTCTCCAGGCCCTGCGCTACAGCTACGACATCCTCTGCGCGGACCAGGTCACCCTCTACGTCTTCCTTGACAACCCCGCAGCCTACCGCTGCTACGAGTCCGCCGGATTCCACCGCGACCCCACCGGCGACAAATCCTTCCCCATCCAAGGCCACCCCCACCCCTGCGCCAAACTACACCACCACCGCCCCTAACCCCTCATCCCCATCTCCTCATCCCAAAAAAGCGCAAAAAAAATAAGCCCCCGCCAACTCCCCAGCTCCCTCCCCCTTCCGCCCTGAAAAACCAGCGAAGGAGTGGGCGGCGGACCCATGTTTTCCGGGGACATTGCTTACCGGACCGCAGGCGCTTAAGGCCGGGAAGGGCCGGAAGCGGGGAGAAATCGTGTTCTCCAAAACACGATTTCAGGCGACCTGAGCGGAGAAAGCTCTTCAGAGTTTCTCCGCGAATGGAGCCGGTGCCCCGCTTCCGGTCCTTTCCGGGCTTTAGCGCCTGCGCTTCGGTAAGCAGTCCCGGGAAACCATGGGTCCGCCGCCCGCTCCTTCGCGTACAATTCTAAGCCCCCTCCCCCAAAATCGTCCTCTGATTCACCCTCATATCTCTCATCCCCAACCTCACATTCTCATACCTCTCCCCAAAATGATCCCTCAGCAAACTTGCAAACGTCACCGACCGATGCTGTCCCCCAGTGCACCCCAGCCCGATCACCAGCTGCGCTTTCCCTTCCTTCTCATACAGCGGAATCGCATACTCCAGATACCCCACCATACGCTTAAACAGTTCCCTCGCCTCCTCATACCCCATCACGAAGTCCCTGACTTCCTTATCTTCCCCGGTTTTTTCCCTCAGCCCCTTCACATAATACGGGTTCGCCACGCACCGCACATCAAACACCAGATCCGCGTCCGCCAAAATCCCGTATTTATACCCAAAGGCCACAAACTCAATCCGCATCCCCGCCACATCCGGCCCGGAAAACAGATCTGTCAGCTTCTCCCGCAGCGCCGACGTGGACAGCTCCGAGGTGTCCACCACATAATCCGCCTCCACCTTCAGGCTCTCCATCCGGAAAATCTCCTGCCGGATCGCGTCCGTCAGATTCACATTGCGGTTCCCGCTCATCAACGGATGCAGCCGCCTGGACTCCTTGTAGCGCTTTAACAGCACCTCCTGGGTACAGTCCAGAAACAGAACCCGCACGCTGACGCTGCATTTCTTCATCTCATCCACGATCTGGTCGAATCCGTCCGGCACGCCGTAGCTGCGGATATCCATGGTCACGGCCAAACGCTTGGAAAATCCTTCCTCCTGCATCTCCCCGTGGATCAGCTGCAAAAGAATCTTTGGGGAAATATTATCCATACAATAATATCCCATATCCTCAAGAATCTGCAGCGCTCTGGTCTTGCCCGCACCGCTAAGGCCCGTCACAATCAATACGTTCACTTTATCCTCCTAAAGTTCCGCCGTTTAATGGCAGCTCGATTTTAAATTCGGATCCCTCCCCCGGGCGGCTCTCCACCCGGATTCTGCCCCGCATCTGCTCCACCACGCTGCTGACGATGGAGAGGCCGATGCCGTTGCCGCCGTGGCGGGAATTCCGGTCCTCGTCGATCCGGTAGAAGCGGTCGAAAATCCGCTCCTGATGTTTCTCTTCGATGCCCCTTCCGCTGTCGGACACCGTGATCCGCAGGACGTTTCCGTCATTACGGGCCCACACCTTCACCCGTCCCTGCTCCCGGTTGTATTTGATACCGTTCTCGATCAGATTCAACAGCATCTGGTAAAAAAACTGTTCGTTTGCCCGCAGGACCGGGTAATCCACCTCCACGTCGGAGACCAGCTCCACCCTGCGCTTGTTCGCCATGTCCTCCAGGCTCCAGAGAATCTGCTCAATCACCGCCTCCACATCCACAAAAGGCAGGTTGCGCTCCTCGCCCTCCTGGCGGTCCAGCCTGGACAGGGTCAAAAGCTCGCTGACCAGCTTCTTTAATCGCTTGGTCTCCTGCTCGATCACATCCAGAGCCTTGGTGCGCTCCTCCTTCGTCACCTCGTCCCACATCCGAAGCATTTCCGCGTAGCCGGAAATCAGGGTCATGGGCGTGCGGAACTCGTGGGATACATTGCTGACAAATTCCTTGCGCCGGGCTTCCAGCCGTCTGGCCTCGGTCACGTCGATGACCACCGCCATCACGCCCAGACAGATCCCCTTCTGGTAACGGTCCGGTATCAAAAGCGCGGACACCTCGAAAATCCGGTCCCCCTCCTGAAACTCGACCCGCCGCTCCGTCGCGCTCTCAAACGCCTGCCGGCAGACGTCGGACACCAGCCCGTAAAAAGCCCCGTAGGAGCTCTTGTCGCTCTTAAAAAAAATATGCTTGTCGATATGCAGAAACGCCCGGGCGGCCCGGTTTACCAGCACCAGCTCGCCGTCGTCCTTAAACACCACGATGCCGTCCTTCATGGCGGCAAACACCGCGTTAAAATAATTGAAACGGTCGTCGTCCGAGGCCCGCATGTCCCGCAGGCGTTTTTCCCGGGCCGCAATCTCTGTCTCCAGCTTCTGATTGCGCTTCTCGAGCTCCGAAATATAATTCTTAAAATACAGATATTCCCGGATCAGGACACAAAACAGAATCAGGACCAGGACCACCAGCCAGAAGATCACCAGGCCGATGGTCATGATCCGATCAATTTTACTCATTTACGCGGAACCCGATCCTTCGTATGGTTTCGATATAGCGGCATTCCTGGATGTCGTCGCCCAGCTTTTTGCGAAGATTTCTCATGTGGACGTCCAGGGAACGGATCTCCCCGCCGTTGTTGGTGATTCCCAGGGCTTCGTTCAGCTCGTTTCGGGTGACGATATTTCCCCGGTGCTCCGCCAGCACTCTGAGGATGCCGAATTCCGTGGGCGTCAAATCCACCCGCCTGCCGTCCTGCTCCACCACGTATTTATCCGGATAGATGGCCAGATCCTTGACGCGCAGGGCGTTGTCCTCCTGGCTCTGGGGAGCGGAGGGCTGGCTCCGGCGCAGCGCCACCTCAATGCGCGCGAACAGCTCCCGCCAGCCGAAGGGCTTGGTGATGTAGTCGTCCGCCCCGGCGTCAAAGCCGGTGACCTTGTCGTCCTCCTCGCCCTTGGCCGTCAGCATGATCACCGGAATGTGCCCGGTGGCCTGATCCGCCTTCAGGAGATGGCACACCTCGATCCCGCTGATCTTGGGCAGCATCACATCCAGCAAAATGCAGTCCGGCCGCTCCCGCCTGGCCGTCAGCACCGCCTCCGTGCCGTCGTAGGCGAAGGCGGTGGCGTAGCCCTTCTTGCGCAGGTTCATATCCAGGCACTCAACAATATCCCGTTCATCATCCACAATCAGTATCTTCTTCATGCAATCCTCTCCCCTGGGCGGGAATCACCCGGCGATAACCTCCAACCGGCCAAGCGCCAGGTAGTCTTCCGTTTCAGCGTCAAACAGAACGCAGCGTTCACCCGTAAATTCAACGCCCACCGTTTCACCTACGGTGAAATCCTTACCCTGGAACACCACGCTGGTGAGAATCAGATCCCCCAGCTGGATTTTCACAATGGTTTCCATGCCGGACGGCAATGTGGAATAAATCGATGCCTGAAGGGCGCTGTCTGCTTCTATATTAACATATTCCGGGCGGATTCCAAGCACAATTTTATGATTGCCGCTGAGAGATACGCTGTTGGACTCCGGGCAGAACAGCATGTTTAAGTCCCCCACCTGTATCTTGATTTCATCCAGGTTAATGTTGGAGCCCACGCCCTCGATCAGGTTGATGGAGGGATTTCCCACAAAGTCCGCGGTGAACATATTGGCCGGGGAATGGTAAACCGTAAGCGGCGGCGCATACTGCTGCAGCAGGCCTTTCTTCATCAGACAGATCTTGGTGGACAATGTCATGGCCTCCAGCTGGTCGTGGGTCACGTACACAAAGGTAGACCTGGTCTCCAGGTGCAGACGTTTGAGCTCCGTGCGCATGTCCATACGCAGCTTGGCGTCCAGGTTGCTCAGCGGTTCGTCCATGAACAGCACCTTGGGCTCCGTCGCCAGGGTTCTGGCGATCGCCACACGCTGCTGCTGGCCGCCGGAGAGCTCGCTAGGATAACGTTTCTCAAACTCCTCGATCTTCAGCATTTTCAACAGTTCATCCACTTTTTTGCGGATGCGGTCCTTGGGCCACTTCATATTTTCCAGGCCAAAGCTGATGTTCTGGTATACGGTCATGTGGGGCCACAGGGCGTAGTTCTGGAACAGAAAACCCACGTCCCGCTTGCTGGGGGCTACGTTAATCCCCTTCTCGGCGGAAAATACGCATTTTCCGTCGATCCAGATCTCGCCCTCGGTGGGCGTCTCCAGCCCTGCGATCATGCGCAGGGTGGTGGTCTTACCGCAGCCGCTGGGGCCTAAGAGGGTGATGAAATCCCCGTCTGCAATGGTCAGATTCAGATTATCCACGGCCACGCTCTTGCCAAACCGCTTGGTTATATTTTTCAGTACAATATCCGACATAATTTATGATCCTCCTATTCCCTTGTCAATAGATGCTCCGGTCAGCTTGTTGATCACCAGGTTGAAAAACAGCACCACCACAATGATCAGAAGGTTGATCGCGTTGGCGTATTGGTTCCAGCCCTTTTCATTGTACTGGAACAGCTGCGTAGTCAGCACGCGGTTGGCCGGGGTGACAAGCAGAATGAACAGGGACAGCTCTCTCATACAGGAGATAAAGGGCAGCAGATAGCCGCTCAAAAAGCTGGTCTTCTGGATGGGGAAAATGATCTTGACCATGCGCTTCCACCAGCTCACGCCCTGAATCACGGCCGCCTCCTCGATCTCGTTGCTCAACTGCAGCATGGCGTTGACGCCCGCTCTGGAGGCGAAGGGCAGGTATTTGACCGAACCAATCAGCACCAGCAGGGTGAATGTGCCGTACAGCGGCGGAATGAAGCCGTTTTTCTGGGTAAACATGGACAGGTAAATGGCACCGAAAGCCATAGCGGGCATCAGGTAGGGGAAGAACGCCAGGCTGTTGACCACGCCCGACAGGCGGCTTCCTCTGCGCTTGACCACCGCGTAACCGCAGAGCACGCCGGCGGTGCCTGCTACAAAGGCGCAGCACACGGACAACTTGATGCTGTTCCACAGGCCCAGATAAATGTACTTGTTGCGCAGGATTCCCGGCTCGCCGTTGGCGATATCCGTGCTTCCCTTCCCCAGCCAGAAGATAGAGGTAAAGTTGGACGGATTATAATTGCCGGTCACCATGGTAAAGGACTCCACCGCGAAGGAGACGAGCGGCAGAATCGCGATCAGCAGCAACATAAACAGCACACCTACGGAAATGGGCGTCCTGGCGCCGCGCAGCTTGACCAAGGAGACCTGGGAGCTCTTTCCGGTGACGGTTGTGAAGGATTTTCGTTTGCCCACAAACCACTGGTTGAAGGCCAGGACGAACAGCCCCACCGCCAGCATAACCACGGCCAGAACATAGCCGTACCCCTGGTTCACGCCGTTTAACGTCCGGTAAAGCTGGGTCGTCAGCACGTAGTAGCGCACCGGGGTGCCCAGAAATGCGGGTACCGCAAAGGCGCTCATGGAGCTGGCGAAGGTCAGCAGGAACGCGGAGAATATGGCGGGCATCACGATGGGCAGCGTCACCTTGCGGATGATTTTCATGCGGCTGGCCTTGAGCAGCATAGCCGCCTCCTCCAGGTTCGCATCCATATTCTGTAAAATTCCGCCGATCAGGATGTAGGCGAAGGGCGCGTAGTGCAGGCCGGTCACCACAATGATGGGGAACTGCCCGTAGGCGAACCAGTTGGCCGTCTCGATCCCCGTGAGGGCGGTGAACAGGCCGGGCTTGCCGCCGATGTACGCGTTGCGGAAAAAGTTCAGCCAGGCCATGGCCAGCGTCCATGACGGCATTATGTACGGAAATACAAAAATCGTGCTGATAATGGATTTAAACCTGATATCGGAGCGGGCCACCAGCCAGGCTACCGTGCCGCCCAGTCCGATGGCGATCACACAGCTGCCGATGGAAACCTTGACCGTGTTCCAGAACGGGCTGTAGAACAGATTTTTGCTGTTCTTTCCGTCAAAGAATACCTTGTACCAGTGGAACAGTGTGAAATCCCCGGCCTTGGCTCCCTTGATGCTCATCAGCTCGGACGGATGGGCGATCAGCGTATCGCGGATCAGAGACACCAGCGGCAGCAGGGTCAGAAAGGACATCAGAATAAACAGCACGATAAGGATGATGTTCTGCGGCTCTTTGATAAACGACTTAAACCGGTTCTGCCATGACATAATCGATCCCCCTTATCTGAGTGCCGGCCGTCTTTTCAGGCGGCCGGCATGAATTGTTGACTGTTTCAATTAGTTGATCAGGTTGTTGACGAACTCCTCAACCTGAGCGCGGTTCTCATACACGTACTGCGGATCCTCGCGGACCAGTCTGGGCGCCCAGTAGGTCATATCCTTGTCGGCCGGGTTGCAGGGAACCTGCAGGTTGCCGGAGTAGGAACCCACGTCGGAGGACCAGGGCTCAAAGCCTTCGGCGGTCATCAGGTACTCGATAAACAACTTCGCCGCGTTCACGTTCTGTGCGTTGGAGGTGAGCTGCGCGTAAATCGGATAGTAGAAGCCGCTGAAGGGGGCCATATCCGGGGCGGGCGCCAGGGCCAGGTCTTTGGTCTCAACGTAGCGGGTTTTGGAGAGCACAAACAGTCCGATCAGCTGGTCCTTCTGTCCCTTGGTTCCCACGTTCTCCGCGATGGTGGAATCACTGGTGCCTAAAACCGTATTGTTAAAGAATGCCTGCATCCACTCGTAACCTGCGTTCTCGGTGGTCAGCTCAATGTCTTTTCCATAATATTCCTTGTAAGCGTCCGCAATCTTGCCGGACCACTCGTCGCTGGTCAGCATGGTCAGGAAGTTGGAGTTCACGCCCTCCTGGTTGGGGTTCTTAAACTGCACGCGGTCCTTCCACTCCGGCTCGGTGAGCTGCCAGATATTGGTGACAGGAGCGTCCGTGGAATTCTCACTGTTGAAAATGAACACCTTATCCACAAACTGGAATACCAGCGGATTCTGGTTCTCCTCAGGGATCTGGTCCTTCAGGGTCTCGGGAACGTAGTTCACCAGGTATCCGGGAGTGATTAACTCGCCGTAGACTCTGGCGCCGTCCT
The DNA here is from genome assembly GCA_025149125.1 of [Clostridium] asparagiforme DSM 15981. Classification (GTDB taxonomy): domain Bacteria; phylum Bacillota; class Clostridia; order Lachnospirales; family Lachnospiraceae; genus Enterocloster; species Enterocloster asparagiformis. The sequence goes on from CP102272.1 coordinate 5,021,576, forward strand.
GGCAGAGCACCATGTCGGCTCCGTTGACGCCGCCGCCAACCTCCAGGGAAATCTTCTCAACCAGCTCGCCGTCCTTTAAGTTGGCGGTCTCGACCTTGATTCCGTAAAGTTTTTCAAAATTCTCAGCCGCGGTGGATATGCGGGACGTGGTGGAGTAAACAACCAGCTTGCCTTCCTTCTTGGCCGCTTCCACTAACTCGTCGTGGGACATCTCCCCGCCCTGAGCCTCTGCGCTGGTCTCCTCAGCCTTCGACTCCTCCGCTTTTGACTCCGGAGCCGCCGTGGTCTCGGCCGCCTTGGGCGCCTCTGTGGATGCCGCCTGGCCTCCGCCCGAACAAGCGCCAAGAATCATGCTGGATCCCAGAACCAATGCTACCAACGCTCTTGAATGTTTTCTCATACTTTCCTCTCCTTTTCTTTACCTTAATGTAATCTTAAGCTTACCTTAATGTTTCCTTCATATTAACATTGCACAACCAGAATGTCAATAGCGGAATTTAAATTATTCATATTTTATATGAAGCGAAGGGGAATGTTAGAATCAGAAGGAGTATTTGCGTTAATTTTCGAGAAAACATTGGGGATATGTGTTATATTTTAGACAATTCAGAGTGGAGAGAAGGGCTGGGTGGGTGGGATGCCTGCGGGCTGTACGGCGGAGCGTCCAGGCATAGCTGGCTGTCCATTTTGCGGTGGAATGTGACAGGGCGCTTGCGAGCTATTGAGGAGCTGTTATGGACGGCTGAACGATTTGTACCTGACGAATTACTGAAGGCAATGCACATGGGCGGGAGCAAAATACATTTCAATGGCCGCGGCGTTGGTATGGATTGTTTTACTTGACTTAGTCATGCATTTGCAATATACTTGACTAAGTCAAATATTTATGGAGGTATTCTGATGATTCGTTCATTCGCTTATTTTATCACGCTGCTGCGCAAGGATTTTACGGAATACTGCGGGCGGAAGCTGGAGGAAATCGGACTGTCCCAGGGGCTGCTGTTTTTCATCCTCTACATCGGCAAACACCCCGGCTGCTCTCCCAGGGAACTGGCTGTGTCGCTGAAAATGGATTCCGGCCACGTGGCACGCTCTCTGACCCGACTGGAACAGGCCGGGTTCATTTTCCAGAAGCTGAATCCCCGGGACCGCAGGGCCCACATTCTGGAGCTGACCGCAAAAGGGCGTGAGGCTTTCGATCTCAGCCACGCGCTGTTTTTCCAGTGGGACCGGGAGATTTTAAGCGGGCTGGAACCGGAGGATCGGCAGATCCTGTTTTCACTTTTGGAACGGCTGACGGAGGACCGCCGCGGAACTTGTGAGGAAGGAGAACCTGAGCATGGCTTATGAAACGATTGCAAGCCTGGTGAATCTGGGTGGACTTGTGTTGAAAAACAGGATTATCTTCGCGCCCACCTCATTTGGCCTGCCTGAAGAACGTCTTTTGGAGAAATTGCGGCGCATCGCAGCGGGCGGCTGCGCTATGATTATCGTCGGGGATGTGCCCGCCGGGCGTTCGCCCTTCGGCTCGCTCTACAGCGCCAGAGGGTTTGCCTGGTACCGCCGTCTGTGCGAGGCAGTCCACCGGGAGGGCTGTTTGATTTGCGCCCAGCTGCACCAGTCGGACAGCGATTTGGCGGGAATGGTTCGGTACCTGCCGGGCATTTTGACGAAGCGGTACTCCATGGACCAGCTCCGGGAACTTTTGAACCAGCGGGTCGGTCCCTATATCTCGTCTCTGCCCGCCGAGAAGGTGGCTGGGATCACCGCTTCCTTCGGTTCTGCGGCCGTGTTGGCGGGAAAAGCGGGCTTTGACATGGTACAGGTCCACGGCGATCGGATGTGCGGCAGCTTTGCCTCTCCCCTGTTCAACCGCCGTCAGGACCGGTACGGCGCAAGCGTGGCCAACCGGGCGCGTTTTGCAGTGGAAGCCGTGACTTCAATCCGCCGCAGCCTGCCGGACATGCCCATTGATTTCAAGCTGGCGGTGCGCCAGGAGGAGCCCCATTATGGCAACGCGGGCGTGCTTGTGGAGGAACTGCCGGTCCTGATTCCGCTGCTGGAGCAGGCCGGGGCGACCAGCTTTCATGTGGCCCTTGCCGATCACTCCCGGCTGTCCGACACGATCCCGCCGGCGAATCATCCCTATTTTTCCGGCCAGGGGTGTTTCCTGCGCTATGCGGATAAAGTTCGGAGCCTCACCCACCTGCCGGTGTGCGGGGTGGGCGGATTGACGGATCCGGACTTTGTGGAGAAACAGTTGAAAAGCGGGCGCATCGACTGCGCGGCCATGAGCCGCCAGCTCCTGGCCGACCCGGACTGGCCCAGGAAGGTGACGGAAGGAAATACCGGCGCTGTGCGGCAATGCGTTCGCTGCAACCGCGACTGCCTGGGAGGGATCCAGCGGCACGAGGGCGTGCACTGTGTATTTGACCGGGAACAGGTGTAATTTCATTGATTTGGAGGTGTTCTGTATGACATATACGATTGTTTACAGCAGCCGCACCGGGAACACGAAGCTGCTGGCGGATGGAATCCGCAGCGTTTTACCGGCGGAAAGCTGTGTGTACTTCGGACCGGTTTCCGGGGCGGAACGGGAGGTCGCGCAGGCCGATGTGGTGTTTGCCGGATTCTGGGTGGATAAAGGGTCCTGCGATGAGGAGATGGCGGGATTTCTGAGCGGGATTATGGGAAAGGATGTATTTTTGTTTGGAACGGCGGGGTTTGGAGGAAGCAGGGAATATTTTTCGAAAATTCTGGGGAATGTCGGAAAATATTTGGATGGATCATGCCGCCTGACAGGAACGTTCATGTGCCAGGGACAAATGCCCCCGGCGGTGCGGAAACGATATGAGGGGATGGTAGGTACGGGCGGGGATGTATGTAAGGTACGGGAAATGATTGAGAATTATGATAGGGCTCTGGGGCATCCGAATGAGGCGGATGTGGAGAGGGTGAAACGGGAAGTGACGCGTGCTTTGGCAGGATGGGAAGGGGATGGAGGGGATTTGGCGGGTTCGGATTGATTGGGGATTGATGATTGATTGTTGATCGATTTTCGATCGATTTTTTGGGGTCTGTGTTGGGGATTCACCCGGGAAAATGGCGGTGGGAAGGATGGGCTGTTATGGTTTGGAATATGATCTGGGGTATTGTGTTTATAGTAATCGGTGTTTTTGCATTTTTGAAACCGGAAGTGATATGGAAGCTGACGGAACAATGGAAATCCAGTTATGCAGATGAACCGTCCGAGCTTTATCGGATTAGCACAAGATTGGGCGGTGTTATATTTGCAGGGATTGGGATTGCAGCGGTGGTTTTGTCGATTTGGTGAGAATGAATTGAATTGGTTGAATTGATGAGGGAAAATAAAAGAACTGCTAACTGGGGATGAGGGAGTTAGGAGTTCTTTTTTGTGTGTGGAGATTGTGAGAGGAGGGTGGGGGATAGAGATTTTAATTTCAATTTGCACAGCCTGTCGTAAAAATGGAGTGTGTGACAAGTAGATGGCCTAGGCCGGGAAAATTTAAATCCGCGTATTCCCTCACAAGAATGCGACCCAGTTTTGCAAGCGTTATGCTGCCGTCCGGGATATTTCAATCCACGCACTCCCTCACAGAATGCGACACGGCTTGGCAATCTCGCCTTGTAACGTCAGAATATTTCAATCCACGCATTCCTTCACAAGAATGCGACATTCAGTGGAGGAGTAAGCGTAAAGGCAGTATTATTTCAATCCACGCACTCCCTCACAGAATGCGACCGAGGGCGGATTGTGGAAGAATGAAGCCATTGCATTTCAATCCACGCACTCCCTCACAGAATGCGACAGCAAAAATTACCAAATTTTTTTCTATTCCCTTCAATTTCTTATCCCTATTGTACCCCTCCTCTCTCGAAAACTCAACCATTATATTTTCACCGCACCATATTTCCCCATAAACTTCCAATTTTCCAGTGCGAATCCTTCTGCATTTTCATGTCCACTTAGGATTCGCACTATGTGTCTTCTACGATTCTCCGCCCACTGCCTTCAATCTCCTATCGCCCGTTTTTAATTCTCACACTCCCCCGCTGCATATCGCCTCAAATCAAGGTTTCCGTTCAATATCAGTTCCTTTACCATCCGCAACATAGTCTCCCACTCTTTTACGGTGATTTTCAGGACTTCGCCATCGGAACAAGCTTCCACCGGTACCTTCATACCCATTCCTTCAAGCCTGCAATCCATCCCATAGATCGCCGGATCCTTTTCCAAATACAACCGCAATACCACAGAACCAGCCCCGTTTACATCGGCCAATTCGCCCGCTGCTTCCTGTTCTCTGCATACCCTCCTTATATTGACGAAAGTTTCCGCGTCAAACTGAACCGTCACTTTATAATGGCTCACATCCCGCATTTCCAAAATCCAGGACGATCCTTTCAGCCAGGGATACTGCTCTGTCATTAAAACCGGCGCTGTTTTATCCGCCGCTTCCAGGGCTTGCCGTATCCCAGTTAAAAGCATTTCCGGCAGGTTCTCCCCGCCAAAAAGGCAGGTATACTGCTCAAACGTGCGCTCCGACCGGGACAGACGAATCATTTCCGTCTGGACCATATTGATGCCGCGGCGTTGCAGGGCTGTGATCACCGGCTCCTGCGCGAGCACCTGACACAGTGGTATATAGTTTCGTTCGATTGTCACGGACTTTTCCACCTGTTCACCTCTCTCAAATTCATTTCGACGGACTTTAACCGGCGTGTCGCTCCGCCGATGGCTCATCGGGCCGCTTTTCCCGGTTTCTCCTCGATTCGTTTCGCGCACCACGTTTCCAGCGGACATATTTCACAGTGCGCCTTTCTGGCCGTGCACACCGCTCTCCCATGGTAAATCAACTGAAAATTAATACGGTTCCAGTAATCGACCGGCAATACCTTCTGCAGCTCCAGCTCAACCTGCGCGGGATTCTTCCCCCAAGCCCACCCCAATCGGCGGGAAATTCTGAATACATGGGTGTCCACCGTCACGCCTGGAATCCCGTGAGCATCCGCCAGGTACAGCGTCGCGGTCTTGCGGCCCACTCCCGCAAGCCCGAGCAGTTCCCCGATTGTTTCCGGAACCTTACCCGCATATTCTGTCACGATCTGACCGCAGCACTTTTTGATGTTTTTTGCCTTACTTTTGTAAAGGCCAATGGATCGGATATTCCTTTCGATTTCCTCCACCGGGGCGTTTGCCATATACTCCACTTTCGGATAACTCCGGTACAACTCCGGTAAGACTTCCTCAACCTGCTTATCCGTACTCTGGGCGCTAAGCATAATCGCTACCAGGAGCTGCCACGGTTCCTGATGAAAAAATCCCGTCTTGGTTGTTCCGTATAAACGGTCCAGCTGTTTCAAAACCGGCATGACCTGCTTTTCCGTATCGATTTTCTTCTGTTTTTCCTCTGACATCTGCATTCTCCCGGGAAACCTTTACATAAAATCGAAAAGGCTTAACTGCCTGGCCGCCTCTGTCTCCCGTGGCGGATTCGCGCGTTGGGCCAGGAATGTTTCTTTTGGCATATGATCCAAAAATGGTGATGGTTCCGGGGAAGTAGTTACAATCAGCTCTTCCTTTGCGCGGGTCATACCCACAAAAAACAATCTCCGCTCTTCCTCAACATCGATCCGGCCGTTTCCATTTTCCAGAGGAATCAGGCCCTTACGCGCGCCATAAAGCAGCACCACAGGGAATTCCAGGCCCTTGGAGCCGTGGAGAGTCATCAAGGTCACCGCATCTGCCGTGTAACTCTTTTTGCCGCAGCGTTTCAGATCGCTCTCCCGGCCAAAGGTCAGGTTTTCCAGAAACTCCGACATGTTTTTGTAGAAAACGGACGTGGAGACAAGCTTTTGCACGGCTGCGTCCTCGGTCAGGTCCAGGTCCGCGATCCATGAATCAAGCAGTTTCTGCGGGCGGACCTTTTTAATCTGCTTCTTATATTTATCAACCATTGACTGAAATACGCAGTCGGAAATACAGTCCTCGCCCAGTCCCCACAGCAGTTTCAGGCACAACCGCCGCGACAGCCCATCGCTGGGATCGGCCAGACAGCGGAAAAAGCAGATGGTTCCGCGCACGCTGTCCGCCTCAAGGTACTCGTCGCGCCCCGCTACAACATAGGGGATTCCCTCGCGCCTCAGGCATTTTTCCAGCAGATCCGCCTGGCGGTGGGTGCGGTACAGCACCGCTATTTCGGCAAAGCTTCTGGGCCGGCGGTCGTCGGGACAGGAAAATCCTTCCTGCGCGTCCAGCATGTCGATTCCACCGATCAGGCGGTTGATTTCCTTTGCCACAAATATGGCTTCCGCCATCTCACCTGTGGCGGTCACCACCCGCACCGGGTAGCCTTCCCCGCGGTTGGCCTTTAGGCAAGGCCGGGAGCCGGGATTGACGGAAATCACGGCTTGTGCCGCGGCCAGCACCTGAGGGGTGGACCGGTAGTTCTGCTCCAGCCGGATCACCTCCAGGCCCGTCTCGTCCGCCTCCAGGCGCTCGAAGCATTTCGCATCCGTCCCGCGGAAGCTGTAAATCGCCTGGTCCGGATCTCCGATCACAAACAGCTCTCTCCCGCCGCGGTTCCACGCGCGGATTAGACGGTACTGAACCGGGTTGATGTCCTGAAACTCATCCACCAGCAGATAGGAAAATGCTTCCGGTTCCATTTTGGACTGCTCTGCAAGCTCCAGCGCTTTCAGCAGCAAATCATCGAAATCCAACGCGCCGATCTGAGCCAGGCCCTGCTGATAATTTTCCGCGGCTGCTTCCAACTGGGCGCGGGTTGGCTGGGAGGGTGCGGACGCATGTCCCGCCTGCATTTCTTCCTGCTCCGCTTCCTGCATTTCCGCCTCCACCTCTTCCGGGGCGCTGCCCGCTTTTTTGAGGGATATGTAGCGCAGAAGCCGGGACGGTTTTATGGACAGTCCCTCCGCCCGAATGGCTTCGCGGGCAATTTCCAGCATTTCCGACTCGTCCGCCATCAAAAATTCCAATCCCTGTTTTCTTAAGAGATCGAAGCAGATCGAATGGAATGTGCCGATCTGTAGTTTTTTTACAGCCTGCTTCCCGCCCATTTTCTCTTCCAGACGAATGCGCATCTCCTCCGCGGCCTTGTTGGTGAAGGTGACAGCGGTAATCTGCGACTGCTTCACCCTCCGGGTTTCAAGCAGATAGGAAATACGCTCCACCAGCGTTCGGGTCTTGCCGGTTCCCGGCCCTGCGATCACCGCGACCGCCCGTCCCGCAGAACGGACCGCCAGCGTCTGTTCGGGATTTAAGACCAGCGGAAAATGAACGGTTGAGGCGGCAGTTTCAGCCCTTTGTAAATTTTCAGGATCGGAATCCGGCCCGGAAGAAGGCACATATTCCGCCGGCGAGGAGGCCGGTACGGAAACGTTGTCATTGTCTGTGTCTTGAACCGCTCCGGCCGGCTCTGCCACGGCGGCGGTTTCATCCGCGGTCCATCCGGCAAACAGGCTGAGCTGACCGTCCAGATTATCGATCTCGGACGGGGTGAACAGTTTGATTTTCCCGTATTCACCATCAAATCCCGGCAGACGCTCCACCTTTCCCTCCCGCAGACGGCGAATGCCCTCGGACACCAGATAGCCTGCGTTTTCGCGTATGTCCTCAATGGGGAGCTCCCGCAGAATGGAGAACTCAGTTCCCAGGCCAGCCAGCATTTCCTCGTACTGAACCTGAACCTTTGCGCTGGCGGCGGAACGGCCGGTGGAGGCCGCAATCACCTCCGGAAGGGGCACCAGACTTTCAAATGGACGCGCCCCCTCCAGCTGGAATCCCTCTTTCCGATCCGCCAGCTGCTCCACTCGGTGGGACACGCCAATCGTCAGCTTTTTGCCGCAAACCGGGCATTTCCCGTCATAACGCTCCGCTTCCACGGGACTGAGGCAGAGGTGACATTTCCGATGACCGTCGAAGTGGTATTTGCCCTCCTCGGGGAAAAACTCAATGGTACCCTCAAGACCGTCGCCCCGCTGGATGGCTTTGTATAGGCCCCCGTAACTCATTTCAATGTTCAAAAGATTGGCCTCGCGGCCCAGCTTTGACGGGGAATGGGCGTCGGAATTTGACACCAGCTGATAGGAGTCCAGCGCGGAAAGCCGCCAGTTCATAGGCGGGTCCGAGGACAGGCCTGTCTCCATGGCATGAATGTGGGGCGTTAAATCTTCATAGCACTCCTCCACCGTGTCAAACCCGGAAAATGCCCCGAATAATGAAAAATGAGGCGTCCAGATGTGCGCCGGAATGTAGATGGCTTCCGGACAGATTTCCAGTGTAATCTCCAAAAGGTCCCGGCAGTCCAGGCCCAAAATCGGCCGGCCGTCGGAATGGATGTTCCCAATAGTTTCCAATTTTCGGGAGAGCAGCTCCGCGGCCTCAAGGCTGGGCAGCAAAATCACGCTGTGCACCTTGCGCACTTTTCCATTCTTTTTGTATATGGAACTGATCTCACCTGAGATGACAAAACGGGTCTTCCCGCTGACTGTCAGGGTGCGGTCGCTCAGCCGCAGATCGTCCTTCAGCGCGTACAGTCCGTCCTCTGCCGGAACCAGCTTTTCCTGCAATTCCTCCCGCCAGGCCGGATGGGTAAAATCCCCGGTGCCCAGAATCTGAATTCCCTTACGCCCTGCCCAGTAATCCAGCTGTTCCGGCGTCAAGTCCTTGCTGGTCGCCCGGGAATACCGGGAATGAATATGTAAATCCGCTATGTACATAATGGTCACCCGCTTTTGTTTAAGATAAGAATTATTATAATCGGCTTTGGGACAGGTTGCAAGGCGAAACAGAGGGGACATACGGTTGGAATGGCATTTTCCGTTTACATAAATAGAATTATCTGGTATCCTTTCCTTACCGTAGCTTTTTACAGAGGAGGAATACATACTTATGGAGCGTAAACCGATCAAGACAAAAATACCAGAAATTGTAGATTATTGGTTCTCCCGTATTGATGAATCAGACTTTAGCGTGGACGCGGCCGAGGCCCACGAGCGCTGCTGGCGCTGCGGCTGCAAACGCAATTTGGAGCGCTGCCACATTGTGCCGGACTCTCTGGGCGGCAGGGATGAGCCTGCAAATCTGGTGCTCCTTTGCGCCCGCTGCCACGCGGAAAACCCAAATGTGACGGACCCTGAAATCATGTGGGACTGGCTGAAAGCCTACAAAGTGCCTTTTTACGATACGCTCTGGTCCATTTTGGGATTGAAGGAGTATCGATTCATTTATAAACGGAGCTTCTTTGAGGATCTTGCGGCCCTTGGAATCAGTGATCCGGATGAACGAAACAGGGAGATGAGGGAAATTAAAACAATCGTGTACCGGCAGGCAACCGTCCACTTTGGACAGCCTTATTTCAATACCGCAACGGTAGCGGGTTTATACCGGATGCAGCTGAAAGAACTGGCTCGAAAATTGGGGAAAACGTTAACACAGGATGACCGTTCTGAAGCAATGTCGGGTAAAATGCCGTGGTGGCTGGAGACTTGAGGATTTGGGATGGACTTAACATTTGAGATCGAAAAGATAAATTTAATGGATATTATCTAAAATTGGTCTTTATTTTGAAGGTTGTACGTGTTGAGACAGCGGCGTGATGGGCTTTGGCAGCGCATAATTTGCCCGCTTTGTTCGCAGTATGAACCGGTCAATTCAGGGGAAGCGCGAAATGCGCTCCCCGATTTTAATCTGTGCTATTTTGTGCAGACAAATGCTCCCATCCGGAATTCCTGCTCCGAAAGGCGGGCACGGATGATAAAACCTGCCTTCTCCAGTGCATTTTTGTATTCTTCTTCCGAAAAAAGCGTTATGTGCTGAACGTGGTGGAATTGCTGCACGGCTAATCCTTTTCCGATCAGGTGGAACATTTCCACTTCAACTTTGTCCCCTGAAACACGTTTCACGGTTTCCATCCGGCAAAACTGCAGGCCATCCCGCTCCCGGCAGTCGGCGACGATCTCTTCTGCAACTGTTTCCTTTGTTCCCCAGGGCGTCAGAATCAGCACGCCCCCTTCCTCCAGACATTCCCAAACGCAGCGGATTCCATTTTCCATGCGCTGTAAATTTTCTGCAAATCCGATGCTGCCATAGAGATTGACCGCCGCTTTATATCGATGATTCAGTTTAAAATCCAGCATGTCTCTCTCTAAAAATTCTGCGGCCGGCACTTTTTCTCTGGCCTTTTCCAACATTTCCTTGCTCAGATCAATCCCCGTAACCTGATAATGTTTTGCCAGATATAGGCTCTGTTCCCCTGTGCCACAGGCAATATCCAATATACGGGTATTATCCGATTGGCTATATTGTTCAATCAGTTGTATTACTTTTTCGGTCTCTTCTTCATACTCTTTTGGCTCTACATACATTGCGTCATAATAATCCGCTATGTTCTGAAAATTAGCTGACATCTTGGTTGCTCCTCTCAAATTGGTTTACGGCGCCGTTAATTTTATTTTACCAGGAAAGTTAAAAATGAATAGACTTATAATTTGTGTTGTGTTATAGTAGTAAATATCTCGTGCCTGAAAATGGTGCGTTTTTTATTGGGCGCGATCGGGTAACTGCGTGATGGCAACAGCCCGCAGGCTGCGCCAGTGACCCATTATTTTCAAAATAAAAGTCCTGTGGACGGAAAATGCTTCCTGTCCGCAGGACTTTTTTGTTTTTGAAAAGCAGATGAACGGGGGGACAGCGATTGAATTATCTGCCCCGGTGCTTTTCCTTACGTTTTTGCTGCTTTAGCTCAAACAGGCGCTGCTTCTCTTCCTCTCTTTTTTGCCGGCTCAACACCTTGCGCTCTGTTTTCATCTGCTCGTGCTGCAAGCCCAGTGCCTGTTGGGATTTTGTTCCAATTCCCACATTCTGAACCTCGCGCCTGGCTTCCCGCTGCATTCGCTTGGGGCTTGCCGGACGGCTCTTTACAGTTGCTTCCACAGCCGGACTAAACCGCAGCCCGAAGTAACCTTTCCGGATGAAGTCCAAAACCTCGTAGTCCTTGGGTTCCGGACCGAACGTCACTTTACATGCCTCTAACTTCCCGGCACTCACCCGCTCAAAAATTCCTACCCAAAAAGGATCTTCGAAAAATACTTGTAGTGTTACCGCTGCATTGTCCATTTCTTGTCCTCCTTAAAAGTTTGAATGGGCAAAGAATGGACGACCTAAGGAGGAAGGTTACTGACGGCTTGAGAGGAGAGATTGAAAGATGAGAAGCCGCAACTGGACTACCGACCAGTTTGTGTTTTTATCTTTGTCATTTTCGTTTTACGCTGTTTTATTATAGTATGTAAAAGTTGAGGATGCAAGGAGATTTACAAGCTAGAGTGCATTGATATATTTTACATAATAGTTCCAATCCGAGAGTTTTTCGCAGCCCCGACGAAAACGACAGCGGATGGTAAAATAGCGCCTAAATATATCAATCAAAAAGGCCTTTGTAGACCTCGACTGAGCTGAACTTATCCATTTATGGACGTGCCTATATTTCAATCCATGAGGCCTTCGCAGACCTCGACTTGACCCTCGATCCATCCTCTTTGCATAGCTGATTATTTCAATCCACGAGGCCTTCGCAGACCTCGACGCTGTGCTCAGCGCCATTCTTTCCTATGGCGTTTCTATTTCAATCCACGTGGCCTTCGCAGACCTCGACTTTGTAAACACCTGTCATGATTAATGAACTAACAATTTCAATCCACGAGGCCTTCGCAGACCTCGACGCTTTGCGTCTGCATTCTCGATCAGCACTTTCTTGATTTCAATCCACGAGGCCTTCGCAGACCTCGACTGATTCCGAACTGTCCCGTTCTGGATAGTGCCGTATTTCAATCCACGAGGCCTTCGCAGACCTCGACACAACCAGCTCATCACATGTCCAAAGTGCCACAAATTTCAATCCACGAGGCCTTCGCAGACCTCGACGGGAGATACGCGATATGGATGACCGGCTGGCTGATTTCAATCCACGAGGCCTTCGCAGACCTCGACACATTTGCCCTTCAGGTAGCCGTAGCACTGGAATATTTCAATCCACGAGGCCTTCGCAGACCTCGACTGAGCGCCGCAATGTCGCTTCTGGCGGTAAAAAATTTCAATCCACGAGGCCTTCGCAGACCTCGACCTTTGTGGGCGGCAATTCAAATCTGGTGCTATAAATTTCAATCCACGAGGCCTTCGCAGACCTCGACTTTCAGCGACGTTCCGGCAACCTCCGCTTTAATGATTTCAATCCACGAGGCCTTCGCAGACCTCGACTGAAAAGGAGGAATTAAGAACATGGCCTATAATATTTCAATCCACGAGGCCTTCGCAGACCTCGACTTTTTAAGTCAACTAACTGTTTTGCCAATTCCTCATTTCAATCCACGAGGCCTTCGCAGACCTCGACTCTGTGCGCCTCCTAAATTAAGCAGATAAACTTTATTTCAATCCACGAGGCCTTCGCAGACCTCGACCAAGTGGCGGCGTCAATTCGTCACGGAGCTATTGGAATTTCAATCCACGAGGCCTTCGCAGACCTCGACGTTATCCTTAGCATGACAGCTCTGGCCGGTGAATGATTTCAATCCACGAGGCCTTCGCAGACCTCGACATCGACTATCGCCTTCCTATTCTGATAAGTTGGTTATTTCAATCCACGAGGCCTTCGCAGACCTCGACGGTATTTCTGCACATAGGCCTAGGTGATCATTATATTTCAATCCACGAGGCCTTCGCAGACCTCGACAGGCCCTTGATTCCCATGTTGCTAACCTTGCGGTATTTCAATCCACGAGGCCTTCGCAGACCTCGACGAGACTATTGCCAAACGGCATATTGATTTTATTATTTCAATCCACGAGGCCTTCGCAGACCTCGACATGACTCTGAACTAGTGATAATTTCCTTACCTTTATTTCAATCCACGAGGCCTTCGCAGACCTCGACCATACAACAGAGCTTCGCGGCACCTCGCATAATTATTTCAATCCACGAGGCCTTCGCAGACCTCGACCCTGACCCGCCCACCACTCTTCTCGCACCTGGCGATTTCAATCCACGAGGCCTTCGCAGACCTCGACCCGTCCGCCGCCTCTCCGGTGTTCGTGCGCCTGGGATTTCAATCCACGAGGCCTTCGCAGACCTCGACGCTCCCGACCACGTGCTGACCAATCGCGTGCATTATTTCAATCCACGAGGCCTTCGCAGACCTCGACCCGTCCTCGTAACCCTCGTTGTACAGATTGATGATATTTCAATCCACGAGGCCTTCGCAGACCTCGACTATAGCGCCCAAAACACGCACTTATAATAGCAACGATTTCAATCCACGAGGCCTTCGCAGACCTCGACTACCTATTCTTCACACGCTCCATCCGCTACCCTTATTTCAATCCACGAGGCCTTCGCAGACCTCGACCATAGGTTCAATCAGAAGGGAGGCGGATGGAATATATTTCAATCCACGAGGCCTTCGCAGACCTCGACGCTGGAATGCGCATTGTATGTTGCGCCGGCTGGATTTCAATCCACGAGGCCTTCGCAGACCTCGACCCAACAGCGTTGTAATTCTCATATACAGTAGCAATTTCAATCCACGAGGCCTTCGCAGACCTCGACGTGGTATTACTGCCTTGGTTCGTCCGAAAGCAATATTTCAATCCACGAGGCCTTCGCAGACCTCGACCCCGAATAGCGCCGGTGATATAAGGCCATTCAGATTTCAATCCACGAGGCCTTCGCAGACCTCGACGCTGCTCGCCAGCGGTTCGCCGTCCTCCAACTTCTATTTCAATCCACGAGGCCTTCGCAGACCTCGACCTGGAGAGGCTGGAGGAGCGTGTGGGAGCTGTTGATTTCAATCCACGAGGCCTTCGCAGACCTCGACTTACATAGGCCACGCATGATAATTTCCCTTGGTAATTTCAATCCACGAGGCCTTCGCAGACCTCGACAAAAACGGGATGGTGTAGAAATTGCCCTGTCCCTATTTCAATCCACGAGGCCTTCGCAGACCTCGACGCTCCGGGTCCGGCTCCTCGTTCCACATGTTCATATTTCAATCCACGAGGCCTTCGCAGACCTCGACTACAAAGCTAAAATCTGTATTTACAGGTGAGACGATTTCAATCCACGAGGCCTTCGCAGACCTCGACGCGTCAATCAAGGGCATTGGTGAGAGCCTGAAAGATTTCAATCCACGAGGCCTTCGCAGACCTCGACGCTGCCCATTGCGTATTTCGTGGATGGGGATACCGATTTCAATCCACGAGGCCTTCGCAGACCTCGACCCAGATCGCGCTAAGCGTATGTGGATCGATGTTATTTCAATCCACGAGGCCTTCGCAGACCTCGACGAACCTCAATCTGTTAGATGGATTCCGGTGGAATTTCAATCCACGAGGCCTTCGCAGACCTCGACTCAAGGTATTTCAACATGTCCCCAAGCTTGATAATTTCAATCCACGAGGCCTTCGCAGACCTCGACAATCAATCAAAGTATATCAATGACTTTATAAAGATTTCAATCCACGAGGCCTTCGCAGACCTCGACAGTGGCCACCATCGAATCTTTTCTTGACCGTTGTATTTCAATCCACGAGGCCTTCGCAGACCTCGACACAGGCCAGTGGGAGAGAGGGTATAATCAGACGATTTCAATCCACGAGGCCTTCGCAGACCTCGACGATTATCAATAAGCGCTTTTCGCAGTTCAGAAAATTTCAATCCACGAGGCCTTCGCAGACCTCGACCGATTCGCGGGTGATCATAATTAAGCCCACGATATTTCAATCCACGAGGCCTTCGCAGACCTCGACAAAACGCCTTGTAGTCCTCCATACAGTCAACCTGAATTTCAATCCACGAGGCCTTCGCAGACCTCGACGGGAAATCCACCGTCGGCTTCTTGGCCCCACAGTAATTTCAATCCACGAGGCCTTCGCAGACCTCGACTAGGACCGTGCTGATGTACCCATTCTTACCACTTGATTTCAATCCACGAGGCCTTCGCAGACCTCGACTTTTACCTCCTGCAGGAGGGGCTTGGCCGCCTCCTATTTCAATCCACGAGGCCTTCGCAGACCTCGACGCAGCAAGCGGTGAACCTCCATAGCTTGGCACAAATTTCAATCCACGAGGCCTTCGCAGACCTCGACAAGATGTTGGGCGACATCTCCTTGGGCAACGCGATTTCAATCCACGAGGCCTTCGCAGACCTCGACAGCAAAAATGCTCAATAAAAAGCATATCATTTCAGCACATTTACACAAATATCATTTTATTTCACTACATTCCCCCAAGTCCTTTATTAAATAACCTTCCATTTTATCGACACTCGTCTATTATCTTGGTGCGAATCTGCTGGGGGATTTATGTTCACTTGGGTTTCGCACCTGAACGTATTGATCGGCTGATTCCTATAGCCGCCCTAAAGGAATATCCACTCAATCCGGTACGACTTTAAGCAATACATACTCATCTCCTCAATCGCTTCGACCCAACCACGCCCAATAACCCCCTGAAATACTCACCATTTATTTACATTTCTCTTGAAATCCCCTCTTCGTCCCATTCATTTAAGCCGGCTCCCCTGAAAAACATCCATCAAATACTCTCAAAAAAGCAATGGCTCTTCCACATTAATCCCTTTGCAAAGTCCCACATGCTCCACTTTTGCTTTATGGCTGTTCCCCAAATGATAAAAGCGCAGGCTGTCAACCTCTTCATCAATCATACTACACAGTTTCGACTTCAGCAATAGAAACTGAGCATTGTCAAGAACACATTCAAATACAGAGTTTTGTACCCGAGTCCCGTAGTTCACGCATTCTTTGGCAACCTTACGCAGCCGGCTTTTTCCAGCGGGCGTCTCTGTATTGACATCATATGTTACCAACACCATCATAGCCTCACCTACTTCCAAAAAAATGGCGGATATTCATCAATATCACCGCGCAAATATCTTGACAACAGCATCGCCTGCACAAATGGTATCATTCCCCACTCTACTTTTTCTTGTAAAAACGGATGGGTTATAATCTCCTTTTTCTTGTTTTGCCACTCGGTCAAAAGCAGCTTTATGGATTGATCGCCCATCAGAACCGCTCCGTCCTCTTTCTTTGTAAAGTCCTTTTTTGTAACCATCTTCCGGTTAATCAGCGTCAGGACAAAACGGTCCGCCAGTACAGGCCGTAATTCTTCCAGCAGATCCTGGGCTAAGGATTGCCTTCCCGGACGGTCCGTATGCATAAATCCCACATATGGATCCAATCCTACAGTCTCAAGAGCGGCTGCAATCATATTTCCCAAAAGTGTATAAATAAATGAAAGCATGGCGTTTACGTTGTTTAATGGAGGGCGCCTTGTTCTAGTTTCAAATACAAAATCCTTTTTCTGCTGCAAAATCAACTGGTCGAACACCCCAAAGTAAACGCTGGCAGCCTCACCCTCGTATCCTCTGAGCTGATCCATGTCTTTGCACTGCTCTATATTTTGCAGGGAACATTTCAGGAATTCCGATGCCTGCCCTATTTTATCTATATCCACTTGCAGAGAATGGTCACGAACGGCTCGTTCCAAAACCTTCCGGCTATTATATACCTTTCCCAATATAAAATTTTTGGAAATTTCCAGACAGACTTCCGGTTTTTCCGAAATTTGATACTGCTTTTTTCTGAGCAGTACATTTCCTCTCGCCGCACCTGAGATGCGGGCCAGATATTTGCCTTGTGGCGTCAAGAAACATAATGAGATATTCCGCTGGGCACAACCACCCATGAGGGCTGGGCTGACGCCTCTGTAACCAAATGAGACGATTGCCTCCAGATTATGAAGCGGGACCCGCCCCATCTCCTGCCCTTCATTAAAAATCACCACATTTTCTCCGTCCAAAGAAAGATAGCTCTCCGGTGTTGTAACATACAACGTATTCAGTAATTTTTTCATTCTTCATCCCCCGAAATAGCATTTTGGATATAGGACCTGACAGACACGGCTTTTCCCAGTTTGGGGACACAGATATCCTTCAATGAACAGGCATTGCAGCTTTTTGACCACTTTACCTTGGGCGTATACCTTCTATCATACATCTGATGCATTTCCTGGAACGCTTTTTGTACCTGATTCCGAAGCTGAGCGGTAAATTCCACTATCTCTCTGTGCCGTGTTTCAGCGTAGTAAAGAGCGCCCTCCTCAATTTTCACCGACAGCATCTCCTCCAGACACATCGCCTGAGCGGTTAATTGTAAAATATCAATCTCCGTAGCTTTAGGCTTTCCTTTTTTGTATTCAACCGGATATGGGATATACGATCCCCTGTGCCCGTAGAGCGAAATGCCATTCTGATCCTCCTGGAACTCAACGATATCACAGACGCCGCTCACTCCCATTTTCCGGGAATGCACCGGGAGTCCCCGGCTGATTACCACATCATTGCGTTTCTCCATGAAAAAAGAATCGTGGGCCCGATTATGAAGCAGATCCCCTGCAACCGTCCGTTCATTTTCCTGCCACTGCTGCTCGATGTGAATCAGGGCCCACTGCCTTCTGCAAAATGCAAAATGTTGTATACCGGAAAGCATCAAATAGTCATCTTCCCTGTATTCCATTATATTTTTCTCGACACCTCCACCGTATCAGGGATCTTCTCTTCGTGGACTTCGACACAGTAGTCGCTGTATTTTCTGGGATATAGGACGTCGTCGTGCTTTTTCACTTCAACTGCCTCGAACAGCTTGTACGCCGGGCAATCCCCCAGTTCTTTGCTGTGCTTAAATACAATCAATTCGCGCACCGCCATTTTCCCGCGGGCCGCCGAATGGTCGATCTCGAACATATTGATAATGGCTTCCCATAACAGTTCCAGATCTTCCTCCGAGAATCCTGTCACCTTTCGAGCGAGATTGGCTGATATGTAGCCCTCTGCACGGTATAGTGCATAAGGCACGATATTCTTTCTGCCCATCTCCGTTTTCTTGTTTTCAGCATCTTTTTCCGTTGTAATTGCAACGCGGGTAATGGTGACCTCCTGGCTTATAATGGGATCAATACTCCTGGCAAACCCCAACTGAACAGGTCCCCTGACTTGTCCGCAGTTCAATGCCGCCTTTACAAATGTGGTCATCACAGCGCCAAATGTACGGATGTCATAAAAATTCCGGCACATAAAGTCACGGATTTTCCGATCCACATCCGGGTCTTTCTTTTTCAACTCCTTGACGTCCTTGTCGTTGGTTTCCAGATATTCGTACGCCATGTTATCGCTGCGGTTCAGCGGCACGTCTTCCTTGATATAAATTTTAAAGCCGGGTTCGTCCTCTTTTACGGTCTCCACATAATTGCGGATTTTCCGTTTCAGACATACGTCTGTGACCAGTCCATAGCCGCTTTCGGGATCAATCCTCGGAAGATTCCCGGCATCCGGGTCACCATTGGGATTTCCGTTCTCTACGTCAAATAGCACCACAAACTCATACCGGTTTTTAATCACTTCAGCCATCTCACTTATCCTCCTTTTTTTCATATCGTTTCTGGGTTTGATGATAGTAACCGAGAATAAACATCCCCTGTTCTTCCAGTGTTAAGCGCCTCGGACAGGCAGTTTTTTGATCATCCTTCAATAGCAGCTTTCCCTGTAAATCTTCAAGCAATGTTTCGTAGTAAATCACTTTATTACGACTATTTAATTTTCGGATATGACTATTTTTCAGCTTAAACAGCACCGGAAAGATTATGGCCGGAGTGGCGCATGCCGCATTGAAATACCGGTCCTTTATCGTGGCGTTGATACCCGGATTTGCCTCTTCCTGAATCGCCTCCAATACGGCAAATTCCCGGCCAAGAACATACGCCGGATTGCTGCAGTTCTCATTTAATCCCACCGTTATCTCCTCCTTTTTGATTGTTCCGTTTCGCATAAGATAGGCTTTAATAATTGCCGCCCTTCCCCTGGTTATCTTGTATATACGGTTATCAGGATTATCCTGATCCGCCCGTATTCTTCCGATCACCTCCTGATACAGCGAATTCGGATACCGGCTGCCGGAAATAATCGCCCGGTATACGGCGCCCGCCATATTTGAAACAGGATTCTTATCCCTGGACTTTTTATTCACTGTCTCCTGCAACATCCGCCACAAGCCCAGATACTCGATCGAATCATTTGACGGGCGGACAATTTCCATCTCGTCATAATGGCGTTTCAAATTTTTGAGAATGCCGCCGAAGGTATCCCGATAAAAGAACCGGACTGCGATTCGTGCCGCGTTTGGCGTCAACCCCAAAATGTAAAAGGGCTGGTCCAGAGAGATTTTCGTCTCTACATCTCCTACCGCAACCGCCTTCCCGGACTCCAGATTCTTAAAGACCCCATCCAGAATTTCCTGGTTGTCAATCGTGGGGTCCGCCGCCATACTGAATATATTTTGGTAAACCTCTTCCGCTTCTTCCGACCAGTATACGATTGTGGTATCCCCGATACTTGAAGTGTGCTGTTTATTAGCCAACAGGTAGTTTAAAGCCGTCGTATAGGCATATGTCGCATATATTCCAACCGGCGCGTTGAAGCTCTGGGATTTTCCATGGGACTCAAAGGCAGACGCATTGAATGATACAAGGGCTGCACCGCTTGATTGCGCTCCGGGAAGCCCCTTTATCATGCCGTGGATACGCGCAATCTCCGCTTTCTGTCCTGTGACCAGGCAAACCCCATCGGCTTTCCGGCCATTTCCGGCGCTGAAACTCTCCCATGCCTCCTGTATATCCGGATCTTCCTGCGCGAAATCCCTGTCATGGAAAAACACCAGGTTGGCGCCCGCCATAATTTCCTCCAGATATGGGATCAGAACCGGGCTTTCTGCTGCCTGATCAGGAGACCACTGCTGAAAGAAGTATTTTACAGCGACGGCAGCCGGGCTGTTTACGTTTTCTAAAATTTTCAAATGCTTCTCTTTCGCAGCCAGAAAGCATTCTCTGGAACGCTCCGTTTTTCCTTTGTTGTCAATGCCCAACAGATAGCTTGAATTATCACATAAAAAGTTGGCGGATACCCCTGACGACCGTGATAAGAACTGCGGCACCTTCATGTCGACGGGCAGCATGACCGTCTTTTTTCCCCGCTGTACCGGCTGTTTCAACGGAATAATTGCCAGCAGCTCGCCATTCCCCGACAATTCCAGCCCAAATGACACCTTGGCGTTGCACCATCCCGGACGTGTTATTCGGTCTGCACGTTCCAGCGCTTCATAATAATGCACCAACGACTGTAGAATCATCTCACCACCTCGCAGTCCCTCACATCCAATATGCCATTTCTCAGCACCGCACGGAAAAACATCGGCTTGATGTCCTCTGGATCGGAATAATCAAAATCGTATAGCATATAACCCAAATCTTGTTCCCTGCCGTCTCCATCCTGCAGATCATCCGCCTCGTAAAGTTCAAAGTTAGCCGGAAATTCCCGGCAGCCGAAATATGGCATATGGAAGCATTCTCCCCGGCGAAGACGCCTCATAACAATATCTTTGAATTTTCCCGGATTATCGCCGGCGCTGGCCCGTTCTGTCATTTCAAAATGTGCCTCGATCAGGTAATCCACATCTTTTAATAGAATTGCTGCCCGCTGCACAATCTCTTCCTTGCTAGCAATATACAGTGGCTTTGAACTTCCATTTACCGCCCTCAACACATTTCCAACCAAAACTTTACTTTTGACCTCATTTCTTCGGATACTCGTAAACTGAATCGGTTTTCTCACCTGAATTCTGTCGATCACCCACCGCATTCCCGGATGCCAATAAATTGCCTCCAGGATGCCACGCGCAGCGGATGGCGGCATCACATCGTAGCTGCAGCGCTCCACCTTCATCTCCGGACGGGCAAAAAGCGCGTAATCGCCCCACACATGAACTCTCACTCCCCAGCCCATCTGTCTCCTCCTTTCTCATCCGCTTCAGGCAAATACGGCTTCTCCACGGCTGACATTGACAAGAAGCCCCATTTCGTCTGAATATAATTTTCTGTCTCGCAAAACATAGATCTGTTCGTCCAATGCTTCCAGTAAACCGGCCCCGTTCAGATTTTCAAAATCATTCTGATACACATTTACGCAATATTGACCGGCTTCCCGCAATAACTGCAGTGAATGCGCTCCATTTCGCAGACTTTCCACAATCTCCTGCGCTCTCATTTCCTTATCGATCAAAATTGCTTTGGTCTCATTTTCAATCAAGTGAAATTGCTCCGCTACTGTGGCAAACGGAAACAGCATTGAGCGTGAGGCCTGCTCGAACTGATCGACAATATTTTGGGCATCCAGCCCGTTTCCCCGGAAATGGTACAGGCGCTCGAAATATTCGTGAATGGCCTCTAATGAGGATATATCTTCAAATTTTCTAGCAATCTGCCCGGCCACCGTAATCGGAAGCTTCAACTGGCCAGGTATATGAATATCCTCCGATTCCTCCAGCGTAAACACAACGGTCCGGCTTTCTTCCGGCTTTTCTTTACCTTCTCTGTTACACCGCCCTCCTGCCTGAATCACAGAATCGATGCCAGCTAATTCCCGATACACCATTTTGAAGTCAAGATCTACTCCTGCCTCCACCAGACTGGTTGCGATCACACGGCAGTTCTGACCATTTTCCAGACAAGTTTTTATTTTCTTTAACAGATTTTTTCGGTGAATGGGATACATAAACGTTGAAAGATGGTACGTTCCGTCCCCTTTTAAGGCTTTATAAACGCTTTGTACGCGTTTGCGGCTGTTGAGAATACACAGAATCTGCCCATGTGTGTTCAACCGTTCTACCAGCGCTTCTTCTGTCAATTCTCCGATCATCTGAAACGCAGTCCGTTTAAAAAATGCATACTGTCCTTGTATATCCGGGCATATTTCAACCGGACGCAGCTGCTGGGGAAAAAATGCTTCAAGTGATGGCTGTGTCGCGGTACAGAGGACTGCCGTGCAATGGTAATTAGTAACCAGTTCGGTTATCACACGCGTACATGGTTTCAGATAGCTGGCCGGCAGCATCTGAGCCTCGTCGAATATGATAACACTTTTTGCAATATTGTGCAGCTTCCTGCATTTTGACGTCCGATTGGAAAACAGCGACTCAAAAAACTGGACATTTGTGGTGACAACCACCGGGCAATCCCAATTTTCAGCAGCAAGCTGTTTTATCTTTAATTCTTCTGGACTGTCATATGAGACATTGCAATGGTCCTCCAATACGTTTATGTCTCCTAAAATATGTCTGAAAATTTGTGAAGTCTGCTCGATGATATTCGTGTAGGGAATCACATAAATGATGTGCTGCAAATGATGTCTGATCGCATGTTGAAGTGCAAATGCAAGGGAAGATATGGTTTTTCCGCCGCCGGTGGGTACTGTCAGCTGATACAAGCCCTGAGCTGCCTGTCCCTTGTCAAAACACGCTTGCAGTATCCGGGAACGCCTGCCATTGATTGTTGTCAAATCGGTATTTTCCAACCAGGCGGCTACATATTGCTTCAGGCGCTGCAGCAGAATGTCCATAGGCTCAGCGGGTTCTCTTCCGGTTTTGCCTTCCTTCATAAATTCTTCCGTATCCAGGTAGTCGGCATCCACAAGGCTGGAAAACAGCATGCGCACGAAAAATGCGGCGCTAAATCCTCCCTTTCCCAGAGGTTTTAAAAGCGGAGCGGGGAACGCTGGAATCTCCACTTCGTGCTGAAATGCGCTGTAATCGTCCAAACGCTTTTTCATTCTTCCCATGAGAGTCGCTTCCCCGGCGGAATCTCCGACGGTACCCCCGTCCAACAAACCGGAGTGATGACCTGAAATACAATATGCGCCAAAAACATTTCCCCGGTTATATAGTTCCTTTGCTCCGGCTGTGGCATGGTCCGTGATCGGTCCCCCTTCATCGATTCTCCGTTTAAAGCTGGCGCTGTATTTGCCAATGTCATGAAGGAGCCCACAGCCGTCCCCCCATTCCCTGCAATCAAATGCCGCGGCAAATTCACCTGCCAGTTTTTGCGTGCCCTGGAGATGTTGGACGACTGACTGGGAACGGGTTTTGTCTTCGCTGATGTGGGCTTTGTACATTCGCTCACCCCTCCCCTCTATACAACATATTGTAACATATTCAAAGGTATTTTCAATATTTTTATGGAAATTATAACCAAGTTATAGACCTAAAAAATGGTACTTCCCTCACGTTCCAACTCCCCCAATCCCATCCACCATCCCCCGATACCCCTCGCACCGCGTCCTCTCCTCAAACTCCCCACACACTCCCGTCTCCTGCTCGATTTCACAATCCAGTCCTTCCAACCGATCAAAATATCCGGCTTTATCGTTCACGGTCAGGTAAACCTCCTTGTGCTCTCTATAACACAGCATGCTGCCGAAATCGTCGCACCCGTAAGGCGAATAGTCGGAATACTGACAGGTAAAGCAGCAGCGGAGCAGGTATTCCCGGCCGCATTTCTTGCAAATCTGCAACAATGCCTGCTCAAAATACGTGGTTGGGCGGTCCGCTTTATAAATATGTCCGTCCACCGTCAAACTGAACTCCGTGCATACCGTATCGTCCAGGTAAATTTCCCTGTCGTCACAGTAACACCTGCTGTGCGCCCTGGAAGAATCACAGGCCTCCATCCGGTAGGCGATGCGGATAATGCCTGCAACCCGATCCCCATTTTCCCGCCGCTCTGCCTCCACCGGAATCTCAACCTCCATGCTGTATCTCTGCAAAGCGTAGGTGTACGGCATAATCCGGTCTCCATATGCGGCATAGCCGCCCCATTTCATCAGGCAGAACTCCCGGGCCGCAGCCTCCGCCTGGGAAGGGTCCTCCAACTCAAAATCGCAGAGGTTGGACCCCGCAAAGGTGTAACCGCCCAGCGTCAGACGCAGGTCGTAACCATATCGGTGGGATTTTGTAACGCAAATTTCCGCCTGACAGTCGTGACCCGCGTCTACATATCGCACATGATAGGAATATGGTTCCCGTAATTTTCCTCCGGTCAGCTCTTCACCCGCCGTTTTTTCTTCCCTCTGCGCTTCCTTTACTCTCTCTGCCCCCATATTCCCATCTCCTCCTGCCTTCTTGCGCTCATAACGATCATGTAAAATGCCTCAGGCCCTATTTCCAAATTCCCCAACGGCATTTTCCCGTTCCCCTCATTTTATCACACAGCCCTCCTACCGGCTAGGGCGTGTTTGAAAACTGCTTTCCCGCCGCCTCCATCCCACCTCCCAAAAAAGCAACCGGCCCGGAGCACAAAAGCTCCCAGGCCGGCAACAGTTCCCTCCACATTTACCGATACAACACAAAATCCCCCATCTCCTGCATGAATCCCGCCCTTCGCAGCGCTTCCCCGGCCTCGCGTGGATACTCCTTCACTGTAATTCGCCTCTGTTCCGCGAACAGCGCGTTCTGCCGGTAATCCCGTACAAATTCAGTCAGAACTTCTTCCAGGCAGTCCGGCTCGTATACCCGCAGGATTTTCCCCTGGCGCTCCATTACCGCGGTCAGGCGGCCTGTGTTCAGCGCCACAGCGGTTCCGGGAATCGCCAGGAATCCCTGCTCCGCAGGCATTTCCAGGGCCTTGCCCCACTGAACTGCCGGGTCGGTGCCGTTCAGCCACAGGATTTGTTTTGCCGGGTCCTTCAGGGCGGCGGTTATGCCGTCGTACTCTTCCCGGCGGATGAACTGGGCGCCCGACAGACCGGCCACAAAATATCCCCGGCGGATTCGCCCGGTGTACTCCCAGATTCGCAACAGTTCCAGGGCGCGTTTCCAGCTGAAGGGCTCCGATGTTTGATGTTCCTGACGCTCTCCGCTTCCCCCGCACTCAGCTCCACCCGCCAGATACGGCGAGCCGCTGACCTCGGCCAGAGACTTTCGGAACGTCTCCCGGCACAGCAATCCATTTTCCGTGAAAAATGCTTCGAGCCACGCTTCCTCGCTCCACTGCTTCACCGGCCGAACCACGTCCCAGCGACCGGCGGACAGGGCCATGACCCGGGCGTTTACCCGCTGTCTGGCCGTGGCTTTTTTCACTTTTTCCCGGTTCTGCCACTGGCGCACCGGCACGAAGCTGTCCGCGCAGACCAGCCCTTTCTCCGCCAGGCGCAGCAGCACTTCCTGGGCGCTGTCCTCCTTCGGCACTCCGGTGAGAAATTTTAAGAAGCTGGCTCCCCGGCGCGCCAGTTCCCGGTACATGAGAAGTTCGTCGCCCTCCAGGCTCTCCGCGCCCTTTGGCAGCGGCGCATCCCAGTCAATGTCCTCATACCGGCAAAAGCAGAGATTTCCCTCCGGCGTCATCCGCCAGAAATAATCCCCCTCCGCCAGCAGCTTGTCCAGCATGGCCCCGCTGTAACGCCTGATCCGTCTGGGAAGCAGGACACTTTCCCAGTATTTTACAGGAAACATCCGTCCACAGTACAGAGACACGGTCTGCTTCAGCTGCTCCTCGGGCGGCCCGGCCGCAACTGCTCTGAGGGCCGCCAGGGCGGCGAAATGCTCCGACGGCTGGGTCGCGGTCTGAGTGCGCAGGCTGCGGATGTATCCCTCCCGGGCCCGCTCATAAAGCTTTCCGTGATAGTAAACTCCCCCGTCCTCCACCACGTCCCCGGAGGCGCAGAGCGCGTACAAAATCCGCTCGGAAACCCCCTCAGCCAGGAAATACCGCTCCTGAACCGCCCCCGCGGTCTGTCCGCCCCGGTAGTAGAGCAGCCGCCGCACAATATGCCGCCCGGCCTGCTCCCCCTCCCCCGCATTCCTCCCCGCCCCCAAAGCCGTCTCATACGCTTCCCGCTGCTCCGCCGCCACCCAGATTCCCGGTTCCAGGTAGCAGGCCAGGCCGCGTCTCGCCAGGTTGTCCAGCCATTCGGCGGGCACCTCCAACTCTCCGGCGGCCAGATCTCCTTCCATCATCAGCAGGGCGTGGAGCTGCTCCTCATTTTCCGGCAGCTTCCTGCGTTCCCATTTTTTGGATAATTCCTCGGCAGGCGGCTTCACCAGCTCCGCCCGCTTCAGCTCCTCGCTGACGGCGCGGCGTATTTTGGAGGTGGTGGGAGAATACTCATACATTTCCGCCGTCTCCACCTGCCACTGGAAGGGCAGGGACATGGGCGAAGGAATGTCCACATGGATTTCGCGCACGGCGATCAAACCGGCGCGGATGTCGTTCAATATCTGAATGACGCTGTCGATGTCCCACTGGTCCTCCAGGCATTCCCGCTTCGTCTCCCGGATCAGGGGATGGTCCGGCGTTTCGATCAGGGAGCTGAGCATCTCCGCGCTCCGCAGCCGCTGCATCCACAGGGGCTGCCGGCCCGCATGGCGCATCCCCATCATCAGGGCCCGGGCCGCGTTGTAGCGGAAGCTCATGGCAAACAGAGGCGTTTCCGGCAAAAGCGCCTCCAATACCGGGCGCACGCGCTCCGGGTCGATCTGATACAGCAAGCCCTCAGGCAGCTGTTCCTTTCCGTAGGGGTACAGAAGAAAGCCTTCTTCCTCGTCCACACAGCCCGCCTCCATCCCCGTCATGGTTACGGCGGCCCGCTGTACCAGAAGCGACAGGGGCGCGTTGACCCGCCGCCCGAACAGTGCGTGGATCATCACCTGGTGGCTGCCCGTGCTGTCCCTAAAATGCTCCACGATAATGGTCCTGTCGTCCGGCAGGCCGCCCGTGGCCTGAATCTGCCGCCTGATAAACCCGGCCGCATGCTCTGCGGCGGCCTCGTCCAGCCCCAGGGCCCCCAGCTGTTCCGGCAGCTTCCCCTCCGACAAAGCCCGCTCCAGTTCCCGCAAAATTTTTCCAAAGGCCAGGCTGGTCCGCAGGGAACGTCCCTTGGTCTCCCCCTTCCAGAAGGGCAGTCTGGCCCCCTCCGCCGGAGCCTGGGTGACGATCACCGAGTCCTTGTCCTGGCGCACAATCCGCCAGCCGAAGGAGCCCAGCATGAACTTGTCCCCGATCTGGGACTCGTAGACGAATTCCTCGTCCAGCTCCCCCAGGGTAACCCCGTCCTCGGTTTTGGCCACGTAAAGGCCTTTGTCCGGTATGGTGCCGCCCGCCGCCGTGGCCAGCATGCGGCTGTAGTTGTCCCCGGCCACCAGACCGTGAATCCGGTCGTACAGCACCCGGGGCCGCACGGGGATTTCCCGGTCGTGCTCATAGTCCCCGGCCAGCATTTCCAGCGTCTGCCGCACGTCCTCCCCGGTCACGTCCCGGAAGGAGTAAGCCCGCTTAAGGATTTCCAGCACATCTTCCACGCTGTATCCCTCCCCTGCGGCCATGGACACCAGGTGCTGGGCCAGCACATCCAGGCACATCCTGGGCGGCCGGGCCTGTTCCACGCCCCCCAGTCTGGCCACCTGGGCGGTCATGCCGCAATATACGGTCTCTGAGGCGGTACGCGGATACATGAGCATTTCGCTGACCCGCCCCGGATTGTGTCCGGCCCGGCCCAGCCGCTGCATGGTGCTGGAAATGGTTCTGGGGCAGCCCACCTGCAGCACCCGCTCCACGTCGCCCACGTCGATGCCAAGCTCCATGGATGAGGTGGCGCACAGCAGGCGGAGCCGCCCTTCCCGCAGGTCCTGCTCCGCCACTGCCCGCTGCTCCTTGGAAAGGCTGCCGTGGTGGACCCGGGCGAAGCCGTCCCCTCCCAGCAGATTTACATAGTACGCCAGCTTTTCCGCATAGCGGCGTCCCTCGGAAAATGCAATCACGCTCCGGCATTCCAGACATTGCCGGTACACCGCCATTCCCAGTTCTTCCCAGACCGGGTCCTTTCTCCGCCCCACCGCGGGCGCGGTGCCGATGACCTGAATCCTGACCTGTTTTTTCATGGCTGGGGCGCAAATCTGCACCGGCTCAGGGGACAGGTACGCAGCCGCCAGCTCCAGGGGTTCAATGGTGGCGGACAGGCCGATGCGCTGTAAATTTCTGCCGCAGAGCTGGTCCAGTCTGGCCACGGAGAGCATCAGGTGCGCTCCCCGTTTGGTGTCGATGAGGGCGTGGAGCTCGTCGATGATCAGCGCCCGGGCCGTTTTCAGCACAGACCGTCCATTTTTGGATGTCAGCATGAGAAACAGGGACTCCGGGGTGGTGATCAGGATGTGGGGCGGATGCTTGATCATCCTCTGCCGGTCCTTCTGGGGCGTGTCCCCGGTGCGGATTCCCACCTGGATCTCCTCCTGCCCCTCCTCCCGCGGGATGCCAAGGAGCGGCCGCCGCAGGTTCTCCCGGATATCCCCGGCCAGGGATTTGAGGGGGGAAATATAGATCAGATACAGTTCCTCCTTAAGCTCCCTCTCCCTGGCCAGGGCGTTTAACCGGTCGATAAAAATCAAGAATGCGGACAGAGTCTTTCCGGTTCCCGTCGGCGCGCTGACCAGGGCCGGTTTCCCGGCCGCAATGGCGGGCCAGGCCGCTTTCTGCACATCCGTTGGCTCTCCGAATGTATTTGTAAACCACTCCGCCGTTGCGGGTGAAAAAAGTTTCAGTACGTCCTGCTGCATATCCGCCTCCATCTCATGACACGACAGCGGAATTTTCACGAGTAAATTCCGCCTTTACATTCCATTTTATCCCAAATATCAGGAAGAACACAGGCTTTGGACGGGATTCCGGGAAATCACAGTGGGGAATTCCTCCAGATTTATCATTCACAAAACGCCATCACCGCCTGCACGTAAAATTCGCTCCAGCCCTGCCCGTACTTCTCATCCATCTTCCGCACCGCCTCGCCGCCCGCAAGCAGGCCGTCCGCCTCCTCCAGCAGAAGCGGCTTCACCTGTTCCATCCCGGAGGTGTCTAACAGCACTGCCTCCAACTCTTTCATGGCCTGCTGCGCCGGCCCTCCGCCGGCGGGACAATTTTGCAGGCGCAGGCGGTTGAGTTTTTCGTACATATTCAAAATCCGCTGGGCGTTCTCCATCATGACCCTCGGGTCCGGCGCCTCGTACATCCGCGCCAGCGCCCGCTCCTTGCTGCCGTACCACTCCACCAGCTTCTGCAAAAACCGGCGGTTCTCCGGCTTCTCAAAGTTCCTGATCCCCATTTCCCGGAACGCTTCCAGGCTTCCGTACCGATTTGTCAGCCTGTCGCGCTGCTGTTCATCCAGCTCCGATATCATATTCTGTAAAATGCCCTCGATCTCCGACTGATCGAATACTGTGAAATCCAGCTTGTCGTCCCCGGCGAGAATCACGTCAATGCTGGTTATCAGGCGTTCCAGGCGCATTTTCTTGAGCTCCAAAAGGCGCTTCTGCTGACGCAGCGCCGCCTTCCGGTCATATTCCGGACTCTCTAAAACCGTCCGGATCTCGCCAAGGGGCATGCCGAACTCCCGAAAATACAGAATCTGCCGCAGTTTTTCCAGCGCCCCGTCATCGTAGAGCCGGTATCCCGCCTCGCTGTGCGCCGTGGGCTTTAACAGCCCGATCCGGTCATACCAGTGGAGCGCGCGCGGGCTGACGCCGGTCAGCTCCGAGACTTCCTTTACTGTTTTCATTAAAATCGCCTCCCGTTTTTTGATGACTCCACTATAAGCTATGACGTTGCGTAAGAGTCAAGCCGTTTTCCGGGACGCCGCCTGGCTCCACCCGCTACCGCTCCCCATTTCTGCGAAGCCACGCCTCATAAGCCGCCGACTGGTCCGGCGCAGCCTCCGCCTCGTTATATCGCTCCAAATCCATGCTGTCCGGAAACGCCGCCGCAAATCCACGCACCGCCTCCTGATCCCGGCTGATCAGAATGGTGCAGGCATTATCCCAGGCCACGATCTCCATTTGGGCCAGCGGATGCTGAATTGAGACGGGATTTTCCCAGAATCCCGGATTGCCGTCCGCCCAGGGCAGGTCATATTCCAGCGCTTCTTCCAGCGTCACCGACCGGTCAAAACCGGAAAAAACGCCCCAGCTCCACTGCGCATCCACCTGCCCGGCCAGCCCCGTAAGCGTCCCGCCGTCGATCCAGGCGTACCGCTCCCGCAGGTTCCGGCGGTTCAGCCGGACATGCTCCTCCAGAGAAAATCCACCCTCAAAATCCGTAACCAGCCAATTATACTGCTTCTGCCGCTGCCCAACCGCCTGAAACAGCGGCCCAAGGAAGGTGTAGAAACGTCCCCCTCCGGTCAATATTCTGCCGTACATCTCCATTTCCTCCCATCTACCGCCGCTCTGCGGGCCTCCCCAATAAAATCCGGTTTTGTCTGTATTCTACCACGAACCGCCCGCCTTCTCCACAAAAATCGGGCCGGATCATGAATGATTCACAACCCGGCCCCGTCCATTTCCCCCCGATCCGCTACAACCTCTCAATAAACGCCGCCACCCTCGTCTCAATCTGCCCGCAGTCCGCGGTGGAATAATCCGCCTCCGTTCTGGGGATCTCCATTGTCTCCGCCTGTCCGATAAAGAATCCGGAAAAGACAAGGCAGATTCTCCTGTTCCCACTGGAAAATCTGCCCACAAGCGCATCTTTTATATTGTCTGCGGCAAGCGCCGGATATGAAAGCCCTGTGTCCGGCAATTCATGAAGTTTGTGCAGCGGTATTACGGCGCGGGGCGGACAGCCCTTTAGGGAGCCAGCCCACCGGGATCATCGCGATGGATCTGCTGCTTTAAAAGCCGTTCAATCTCCTGCCGGGTGGTGGAAACCTCAGAGTCAAACAGAGGGAATTCCAGATTGACCTTTTTATCTTCCGACAGGATGTGGATTCTTGGAACTCCCTCACGGTTTTTCCTCACAAACCAATAATAAACCGCGCCATTGTATTCCATCCTGCGCTTTCCCTTTTTGGATATCATATCTCTCACACCTCCAGCAGCCACTCCACAATCCCCCGCTGGGCCTTTTCCGTGTAATAAAACACGTCGTACTCGTTTCCCTTCTCGCTCAGCCGCTTCTCCGCCACGATGCCGAAGGATTCCCCGGCCCCGGTCAGCTTTTTGCGCTTCATTCCACCGATAAACTGTTCTTCAAAATAACCGTCCGCGTTCAGCTTCTCCTCCACGGATTTGATGGTCAGCCGCTTCATGGCGTCCTCGTCGCGCAGGTCGTTGATCTGCCCCACAAAGTCGCTTAAGGTGGCCTGCTCCGAAAAATGGATCTGCTCCGCCAACTCCCGGGTCATGGCGAACTCTACCTTGGCGGTTTTGCTCTTTTTCTTCTTAGCCTGGGAGGGGGAGGCGGGCGGCTCCTCGCGCCGCACAGTGCCCGCTTGCCCGGGGCTGGGCGGCTCCGTGGCCGCGCTCTCCCAGGCCGACATGGCGTCGTCTATGGTCCAGTCGCCGTATTCGTCGCTGTCGCTGGAAAAGTAAAGGTCGTCCGGCTCATAATAGGATTCGTCAGGCAGACCGCCGTCCTCATACCCCAGGCCGTCAGCTGAATCGAAGCTCCGGCAGGCCCCGGCCCGCCAGACGCTTTCCTCCCGTCCTCTATCCTTACGCTCCTCCCCATGCCGGGCCTCAGCCGTCCGCCTCTCAGTTCCGCCGCTTAACTCCGCCGCAAACCCCCTGTCCGCGTCCATGGCCGCTCCCGTCTCCTTCCGCTCCCCCATGCTTTCCTTCTCAACCTTCACGCACTCCAAAAACCGCTCCCCATACTTGTCGTACTTAAAGGCGCCCACGCCGGACACCTCCAGCATCTCCGCCTTCGTCCCGGGCTTTAGAATACACATATGGGTCAGCGTCTTGTCCGAGAATACGATATAGGGCGGAACCTTCTCCTCCCGGGCGATCTCGGCCCGCAGAGCCCGCAGCTTCTCGAACAAGGTCTCCTCGGCCTGGGTGAACTCCGCTCCGGCCACCGGGCCTCTGCGGCCCTTCTTCTCCTTTTTCACCTTGGCCGGGTGGTCCTGCTCCCTGGCCATCTTCATGAGAACCTGTTCCTCCCCGCGCAGCACCTCCCCGGATTTCTCCGTCAATTTCACGATGGCGTACTCGTCGTTGGTGGAGGAGAGATAGCCGTTTAACAGCAGGTAATTGACCACCTGGCGCAGCTTGTAGGCGGGCACCTTGGCCAGCTCCCCGTAGTACGGATTCCCGTCCATGCGGTAATTGCGGATCTTGGCCGTGTTGGCCCCGTGCACCGTGTCCATGATCACGTTCACGCCGTAGCGCTGACGGCTGCTCTCCACGCAGCCGATCAGCCCCCTGGCGATCTCCGTCACGTCCACCTCCTCAAACTGGCTCAGGCAGTTTCCGCAGTTGCCGCAGTAATTCCCGCCGTACTCTCCGAAATACCGCAGGATATAGTCCCGCAGGCACTCGTTTGTGAAACAGTAAAAGGTCATTTTCTTCAAACGCTCCCGGTCCCGCTCCATGACGATCTGCTTGGTCACCGGGTCCAGCTCCCGGTTGTCCTGGTTGTACTCGATAAAGGTCTGGTTGGTCACCACGTCCTGGCCGCCGTAGAGCAGAATACACTCCGCCGGCTCCCCGTCCCGCCCGGCGCGGCCCGCCTCCTGGTAATAGCTCTCCATGTTCTTCGGCATGTTGTAATGCACCACGAACCGCACGTTGGACTTGTCGATGCCCATTCCGAAGGCGTTGGTGGCCACCATCACCGGGCTGCGGTCGTAGATAAAATCGTCCTGGTTGGTCCGGCGCTCGGCGTCACTGAGGCCCGCATGGTAGCGGGTGGCGGGAAAACCCTCCTTAATCAGGCGCATGCACACCTCCTCCACGTTCTTGCGGGTCAGACAGTAAATAATGCCGCTCTCCCCCCTGTGCCGCTCCAGGTAATTCAGCAGCGTAGCGTACTTGTCCTTAGGCGACATCACCCCGAAATACAGGTTGGGCCGGTCAAAGCCCGTGGACGCCACCGCCGGGTCCCGCAGCATCAGGATATCGATGATATCGTCCCGCACCTCTTTTGTAGCCGTAGCCGTAAAGGCGCTGACCACCGGCCGCACCGGCAGCCGTTCGATGAATTCCACAATCTTTAAGTAGCTTGGCCGGAAATCCTGGCCCCACTGGGACACGCAGTGAGCCTCGTCCACCGCCACCATGGCGATCTTGGCGTGGAGGGCAAAATCCAGGAATGCGTCCGTGGAAAGGCGCTCCGGAGCCACGTAGATAATGGGATAACGTCCCGCCCGCGCGAATTCCAGCGCTTTAAAATACTGGGCGGAGCTCAGGGAGCTGTTCAAGTAGGCGGCGTGGATACCCGCCTGGTTCAGCGCGCCCACCTGGTCCTTCATCAGAGAGATGAGGGGCGAAATAACCAGAGTGATTCCGTCCATCATCAGGGCCGGCACCTGGTAGCAGATCGACTTGCCCGCGCCCGTGGGCATGACCCCTAACGTATCCCTCCCCGCCAGAATGCTGTCGATGAGCATCTCCTGACCCTGGCGGAACGCGTCATAGCCAAAATATTGTTTTAGTACCTCATACTTATCCATGCGTAAACACAAACTCCTTCCCGTCTCTCTCCCTGCTCTGGCCCTGTTTTATCTCATTTCCCGGGGGTTTTAAAAGATTTCTCGAACACGACGATGGAACCGGCTGAAACCGCCCGCCAGAACGGCGGACCAGAAATAATATGATCCAGTATAACAAACCCTGGATGAAAAGGCAAGCCCAAAAGCAATGAGCCGCAGGCTGCGCCAGCGGCCCCTTCCATTCAGACCAAACGCTGCGGGTGAGCCTTTTTGCTCATCCGCAGCGCCTTCCTCATACCTCCCCCAGATACCGGCTGATCTCCCGGGACAGACTGTCATAGTCCAGGGGCTTTGCCATGTGCCCGTTCATGCCGGCCTCCCTGGCGCTCTGGATATCCTTCACAAAAGCGTCCGCCGTCATGGCGATAATGGGCACGCTTTCCGCATCCCGCCGTTTTAGCGCCCGGATCGCGCGGGCTGCCTCATATCCGTTCATCACCGGCATCTGGATATCCATCAGAATCAGATCATAGTAAAAGGGCGGACTCTGTCGGAACCGTTCCAACGCCTCCCGGCCGTTTACCGCAGTCTCCAGCCCGGCGCCCAAGGCCCCCAGCAGCTCCAGGGCGATCTCCCGGTTCAGTTCATTGTCCTCTGCCAGCAGAAACCGTTTCCCGCTGAAATCGTGGCACTCCGCCTGCTGCTCCGACTGCGTTTCCCCCTGCACATACTCCAGAATGCAGTTTCTGAGGGTCGAGCGGAAAAACGGCTTTTCCACAAATCCGGCAGCCACGGCCGCCAGGCCCGATCTGTTCCCGCCCGGCTCCAGGGAAGACAGCGCCAGCCGACCGGCTCCCCGCAGCTCCTCCAAAATAAATCCGGCCCCCTCCCCGGACTCCCCGGCCATATCTGCATCCAATATCACCAGCGCATACTCCCGTCCCATCTGTCTGCGGTCCCGGATCATGGCGGCCGCGGACTCCACATTGTCTGTTCCCCCGGCCTCAACTCCCAGAGCCTCAAGCAGCCTGCAGCCCTGTTCCAGCACCACCGGATCCCGGTCCACCAGCAGAACGCCCATGTCCGGCAGGGAGGGCCGCTCCCGGACCGGCGCCGGCTCCATGGGCAGCGTTACCTCAAAGGTCGTGCCTACGCCCGGCCGGCTGCTCACCGTGACGGTCCCGCCCAGCATGTCCACCAGGCGTTTTGTGATACACATACCCAGTCCGCTGCCCTCGATGCGGTCGGTCCGGCTGTCCTGCTCCCGGGTAAACGCCTCAAATATGTGCTCCATAAACTCCCGGCTCATGCCCACACCTGTATCTGAGACGACAAAGCGGATGAGCGGCCTTTCCCCCTGCGTCCCGGGCAGCTGTTCCGTCCTGAAAACGATCTGCCCGCCCGCCGGCGTGAATTTTACGGCGTTGGACAGTAGGTTCAGCAAAATCTGACGCAGCCGGAGATCGTCGCCCAGAAACTGTTCCTGCCCCAAATTGACCACATGGACGTCAAAAATCTGCCCGCGCTCCCGGATTCCGGCCAGCGTGATCATGTTCACGTCCCGCAGCACCTCCGGCAGGGAGATCGGCTCCTCGCTGATGTGGAAATTCCCGTTCTCAATCTGGGACATGTCCAGCACGTCGTTGATCAGGCCCAGCAGATGGCGGCTGGACAGGCGGATCTTCTTCAGGCAGTCCTTCACCCTCCCCCCGTCCTGCAAGTGGCTTTCCGCAATCTCCGTCATGCCGGCAATCACGTTCATGGGAGTGCGGATATCGTGGCTCATACGGGAGAGGAAATCCGATTTCGCCATACTCGCCTGCTTTGCTGCCTCCAGCGCGGCGTTGAGCATTTCCGTGCGCTCCTCCAGCTTGCTCTGCAATTCCCGCAGCTCCGTGATATCGGTGATGTCGATAAACACCGTCATGTAGACGGGATCATCGGCGATGGAATCGATGCAGGCACAGTGGATCTGAAACCACCGGTCCCGGCCGAATTTATCTTTCACGCGTATGGTGCCCTCATAGGGCAGTCCCCGGCGGAAATTTTCATGGTTGGCCTCCATCTGCGCCCGGCTCTCCGGCTGCAGAATAGAGTAAGCGTCAATGCTGCCCAGATTTTTCCTGTCCAAGTCGAAAATATCGTCGATCCTCTGGCTGGCTTCCAGCATCGCGACGGTGTGAGGCAGAATCCGGTACTTGACGATAAAGCCCGGTATATTGTCGTAGGCGATGGACTTCTCCTGCTGGATCCGGATCATATCCGTGACGCTGACCATGGTAGTGTAGGCCACCTGCTTACCATCCTGGTATGTATCCGTGAAAAATCCCACCATCTTCACCCAGGAGGTGGAGCCGTCCGGAATTCTGAGAGGCAGGAACACCTCGTAGCTCTTCTTTCCCTTCGCGAACATCTGGCCGATCCTGTCGTGTATGGAATTCCAGCTGTCCCGGTTGTTGTGGAAATACTCGTCGCAGTGGTTGTGAAACAGGGCCTCATACTCCTCCTTCGAGTAGCCGATCAACTGGTAATAGAAATCATTGGCCCATATCACCGTAAAATGCTCGTCCACCAGATGGCGGCTGACGCTGACCTTCATAGCCCGCATCAGCAGCTCCTGCTCGTTTTTCATCTGCATTAGCTCCGTCACATCCGTCATCACCGTGTAGGAAGTGCGGTACCCGTCTATATATTCGTCCGTGAAATAGCTGAACAATTTCACCCAGTAGCTGGACCCGTCCTCATACTTCATGGGGACGATCATCTCATACTGGTCTTCCCCGTTTTCCAGAACCGACGCCACCCTGGCCGAGAGCAGCTCCCACCCCTCGGGATTATTCCGGTAATACTCGTCGGCGTGGTTGTGAAACAGCGCCTCGTACCGCTTCCTCGGGTAGCCGATCAGCTTATAGTAATACTTGTTGGCCCAAACGCAGGTAAAATGCTCGTCGATGAGATGTTTGCTGACGCTGACGTTCAGCGCGCCCATGAGCATCTCCTGCTCCCGGGACATTTTCTTGTAGACCTTCTGCGTGTACTCCCGCTCCCGCTGGGCCATAACCATCTCCGTCACATCGGTCATGGCGGTGTAGGCCACCCGGTACCCGCCGATATATTCGTCCGTAAACACCGACTGCAGCTTGACCCAGAAGGTCCCTCCGTCCGGATCGATCAGGGGCAGAAATACCGTGTACCTTGTCTCCCCCTTCTCCAGAGTGGAGGTCACCTTATCCCTCAAAAGCCTCCAACCCTCAGGGTTGTTGGCAAAATACCGGTCGCAGTGGTTGCGGAAGCGTGCTTCGTATTCCGGCTTCGGATAGCGGATCAGCTCGTAATAATAATCGTTGGCCCAGATGCACGTAAAATGCTCATCCAAAAGATGCCTGCTGACGCTGGCTCCCAGAACGCTCATCAGCATGCTATACTCATTATTCAGTTGGTCGTAGCTCAGGTTGATCTCCATATCCCTCACCCTCAATTTCCTGCAAACATTTCCGCCAGCGTCTGATACAGCAGCTCCGGCTCAATGGGCTTGGCCAGATGACCGTCCATGCCGGCATCCGCCGCCCGCACCACGTCCTCGTGAAAGGCATCTGCGGTCATGGCGATAATGGGCACGGACAGCGCCTTGGGATGGCCGGAACGGCGGATGGCCCCGGTGGCCTGGTATCCGTCCATCACCGGCATCTGGACATCCATAAGGATTAAGTCGTAGTCCCCCCCGTTGGTCAGGAATTTGTCCACCGCCTCCTGGCCGTCTCTGGCGCAATCCACCGTGATCCCGGACATTTTCAGAAGCTCCATGGCGATTTCCAGGTTGATGTCGTTGTCCTCCACCAGCAGAACGTGACGGCCGTTGAGCTCCGGCCAATGAAAGCTGCCGCTGGCGGACGGGCGCAGAACCGCCTTCCCGATACCTGTGACAGAGAGCAAGGCATTGTAAAGGGTGGAGGCAAAAATCGGTTTGGCCAGAAACGCGTTGGCTCCCGCCGACCGGGCGTTCTTCTCAATGGCGCCCCAGTCGTAGGCCGTGATGATAATAATCAGCGTATCCTGTCCTACGATCTCCCTCATGCGCCGCGTAGTCTCGATGCCATCCATATCCGGCATCCGCCAGTCCACCAGACAGACGTCGTAACCAGCCCCCGACTGATAAGCCCGCTCCACCTTCTCCACGCACTCCCGGCCGGTCTGTACCCAGTCGGACTGGATGCCCAGGTTTTGCAGCAAAAGGGTGGAGTGAATACAGCTGTCCCGGTCGTCGTCCGCCACCAGCACCTTTAAGGACTGCACCGCCTGGTGCTTCTGCTCCGGCACTTCATTTTCCTGCTCCGGCAGGTCAAAATCCAGTTCCACGGTGAAAGTGGTCCCCTGATCCGGCTTGCTCTTGACGGAAATCGTTCCGCCCATCAGCGTGGCCAGATTCTTGGTGATGGGCATTCCCAGACCGGTTCCGCCGTAGGTCTGCCCCGCGTTCACCCGCTCCTGCTCAAAGGGATCGAATATATGGCTCAGAAAATCCTGGCTCATGCCGATGCCCGTGTCGCTCACCGCAAAGCTCAGACGCACCCTCCCGGCCCTGCGCCACATCTGCCGGATTCTCAGCCGGACCGTGCCGCCCTTTGGGGTAAATTTAACAGCGTTGGACAGCAGATTGAGCAGAATCTGGTTCAGCCGCAGCCCGTCGCCGATGAGAACCGTATTGATCAGATCCACCAGGGGCACGTTAAAAATCAGCCCCTTGTCCTCCGCCTGGGGATAGATGATGGAGGTGATGGACTCCACGATGGTTTCCAGATTGAAGGGTTCATGGGATATCTGCATTTTCCCCGCGTCAATTTTTGACATATCCAGCACGTCGTTGATCAGCGTCATCAGGTGCTTGGACGAGTAACCGATCTTTTCCAGGCAGTCCTCCACCCGCTTGCGGTCCTCTATATAGGCGGCCGCGATGGTTGTCATGCCGATGATGGCGTTCATGGGCGTGCGGATCTCATGGGACATGCGGGAGAGGAAGTCCGATTTCGCCCGGTTGGCCTGCTCCGCCACGCTGAGAGCATCCTTTAATGCCTCCGTCTGGGCGATCAGTTTGCGCTGCATCTCCCGAAGCTCCGTCACATCAGTGATATCGATAAAAATCACCAGATAAACCGGGCTTCCCTCCTGCCAATCGACGCAGGTGGCGTTGACCTGAAGCCACAGGGCCTGGCCGTCCCGGCTGGCCACATGCATGGTGAAATGCAGGGGTTCCCCGGCCAGTATCCGGTCTCTCTGCCCGTTGAGCATCTCAATGTTTTCCCGGAGGTTCCGGTTATAGAGGGAATCGGCATTCTTCCTGCCTGCCTCGCCGAAATACTCCATAAAACGGCTGTTGGCCGAAAGCAGCGCCAGATACAGCTCTTCGCCGTCGGCGTCGATCCGGTATTTGGCCACAAAGCCCGGCAGACTCTCATAGGTCACGGACTGTTCCCTCTGCATCTTCACCAGATCGTCCACATTGGTGAGCGTGGAATAGGCCACCTGATATCCGTCGATGTATTCCTCGGCAAACCGGGCGGAGAACTGCACCCAGACATAGTCCCCGTTTTTCCGCCGTATCCGTGAAAGCAGCCGGTAACCCTCCTGACCGGCCGCCAGAGCCTGCAGCACGGTCTCCGAGAGCTTCTGCCACTCCTCAGGATCCGTCTGGTAATAGAGGTCCGGCCGGTTGTGGAACTTTGCCTCGTACTCGTCCTTGGGCCAGCCGATCAGCTCGTAATAGAATTCATTGGCCCAAATCAGGGTGAAATGCTCATCCAGCAGGTGCTTGCTCACACTGACCCCCAGCAGGCGCATCAGCGTATTGTACTCGTATTCGGCCGGCGTAACGCCGGTCTGCGGCCGGTCCCCGCGCTCGTGTTCTGTCATTTTTTATATCCTCCCATCATTCCGTGCCATGGCAGGCTTCTCCTTGTAGGGGGAGATATCTCTGCAGCACACAAGGCAGGCCTCCTGCCGGTTCCACTGAACAATGGAGGCGTCGGCCAGGACCCAAAGTCCTAAAATATGATTGTATAGTTCCATGGTGCTCTGCCCGTTGGCCCGGGCCTTTTTCAGCACGCAGTTCTCACAGGGGCTTTCCCGCTTGTAAAATGCCTCGTAACAGGTTTTTCCCGGCTCCGCGTCCGGCACCAGATCCCTGGTTCTCATGTTGACATAGCGCAGGGTATAGGTGTCCGGGTCCAGCACATAGAGCCAGGCTTCCTGCTGGTCCAGGACGCTGTGCAGATTGATCAGGGATTCATTCAAGGCCTCCTGGGCTCTGTGTTTCAGCAGGAAAACGGATAAAAGCTTGCCCACAAACATCAGGGCATCCACCTGTTCTCTGGTCCACAGGCGCTGGATTCTGCAATCGTCAAACCCCACCATGCCGTAGAACACGCCGTTTTCACGGATCGCGTACTGCAGCGTGGACTGGACGGACTGGCTTTCCAAAAGCCCACGCTCCCACCCCTGGATTCTCTGAGTGTTCTGGCAGTAAAACAGCCCGTCGCGCTCAAAGTTATCCCGGTAGTCGTGGCCCTCGTCCACATAGGGGACCTGCTGCAGCCGATGGATCTGGGGTTCAATTCCCTCGGCGCACCACTCAAAGGTATTGTTGCTTCGCTGGCCGTCCTTGCCGCTCTCAAAAATGTAGGTCCGGCTGATCTCAAACATCTCCCCGATCAGCGCCAGGATGGACTGCACTGCATCCGAAAAATCCTCCGCGCCGTAAAGGATGTCAAAGGTTCTGGAGATCAGGGATGAGAGGGACCACTGCTGCGCATGGTCGGAATCGATCCGGGTGCGCCGCCCTGCCGTCTCCCCGGCGAAAAGGCCGGCGG
Source organism: [Clostridium] asparagiforme DSM 15981 (assembly GCA_025149125.1). GTDB lineage: Bacteria > Bacillota > Clostridia > Lachnospirales > Lachnospiraceae > Enterocloster > Enterocloster asparagiformis. The sequence continues at coordinate 5,061,846 of CP102272.1, forward strand.
GGCGCCCCTGCATCTCGCTTCTGTAGTCCACGCGCTGATTTTTTCCCTCCGCCTTTGCCCGGTATAGGGCGCGGTCGCCGCGTCCGAACAAATCCTCGAAGCGGATGTCCCCGCCCCGGACGAAGGCCAGGCCCACGCTGCAGGAAAACTCCGTATTCTTCATGCTGTCCCTCAGCATATCCCGAAGCGCGCCGGTTATCTCCTCTGCCCGCTGCCGGGCCACATCCTCCTTATGTATATTGGGCATAAAAATAAGAAATTCATCGCCGCCAATCCTGGCAACGGTGTCCTGACTGCGGAAAAGCTTGGCGATCTTGGCGGATAGCTCCACCAGTACCGCATCCCCGAACATGTGCCCATACCGGTCATTAATCTGCTTGAAATCATCCACATCCAACACCATGAGGGCCGACAGGTCCTCCGGATCACAGGAGGCTAAATAGGCCTCCACCCGGTTCTGGGCGGACCCCTTGTTGTAAAGGCCGGTAAGCCCGTCCCGGGCGGCCCGGTCCACCAGATACGCCCGTTCCGTTTTCTGGGAATCGATATCCACAATAACCCCCACGGCCTTAAAGGGCTTGTGGTCTATGTCGAATTGGGCGGTGGCACGCACCAACCGCCAGCGGTAAACCCCAACCGCATCCACAATGCGGAACTCGGCCTCCTTGTAGGGAACGCCTGCCGTCATGGCATCCATCAGCGCCACAAACGCAGGCATGTCGTCCGGGTGGATGTGGGAAACCCTGGGGACCTCGTTGCGTATATCCATGGTAATGGGGGGATAACCGAACTGGGCCTCCCAGTTGGCGGAGAGATAGAGCTGGTCGCGGATCATATCCCACTCAAATATTATGTCGTTTGTCTGCGCCATGATGATGCTGTGCCGCTCCAGAGACAGGCGCAGCTCCTCCTCCGCCCGTCTGGAACGCGTGATGTCCAGCAGCGCGCAATACGCCACCTCTGCGCCGCCTTCCTCCTCCACCACACAGTGGTCCGACACCCACACAATGCGGCCGTCCCTGTCCACCAGGCGATATTCCAGCTCCAGCACCCGGCCTGCGCTGCGCTGTTCCCGGAACTGCCGGGCCAGCTTCTCCCGGTCCGGCTGGTAAACCAGCTCCATCAGCCGGTTATGAAACCGCGCCGAAATCTCCTGTTCCGAGTAGTTGAGCAGATTTACCAGGCCGCGGTTGACCTCGAGGATGGTAAAATACCGGTCGCAGCGGCGCTTCTGGACGCCCCCCAGCAGCTGGTCCACAACCAGACGGCCCCGGGCTTTGCCGTTCTGCGCGCCGTCCGCCTTCGGACGCGGCCGCGGGTTCTCTTTCTGCCAGACTAACAGCACCCGATGCTGGCGCGGGTTCTCCAGATTGATGCGCAGCAGGGAAGCCCGGCAGACCACATAGGTATCCGTCTCCCGCTCCAGAACACGGTAGGTCCGCTCCCGGTTGGTCATACCCTCGTCAAACAGCTCGTCGATATATCCGTTCAGCAGCTCCAGCATCCGTTCCCGGTCCTCCGGATGTACGGCGGTCCGGGCAAAATTGCGGATCGCTTCCTCAAAACTGCCGCCGGACCGGAGCGCGGAAAAATCAGGGTCCGTCAGATAAACCAGGTGAAATACTTCCGTGTCCAGGTCCACCTCCATCACCGTGGCATCCAGATGGCGCAGAAGGGCAAAATATTTGAGCTGGCTCTGTTCCAGCGTATTTTCTCCCTCTCCCCCATAGCCGCTTTCCGGCGCCCGGGGCGCAGTCTTTACCTTGCCGGGCAGATGGTCCGCGTACTCCGCGGAGAGCCGGGCGAATCTGTCCCGCACATTTTTAAAGCACTCTAAAAGCCGGGGAGAAAATTTTCCGCACTCCCCGTTGAGAATCATGCTAAACGCCTGGCTGGGCGCAATGGCCTTTTTATAGATACGGTCCGTGGTGAGGGCGTCGTAGCAGTCCGCGATGGCTACCACCTGGGCGCAGATGGGGATGCTGTCCCCCTTCAGGCCGTCAGGATATCCCCTGCCATCCCATCGCTCGTGGTGGTAGCGGCATATCTGATAAGCGTACTCAAAATACTCCTGATCCCTCAGCCGGTCCAGATCCGAGAGCAGCTCGCAGCCCTTTAGGGTATGGGCTTTCATAATCTCAAATTCATCCGAGGTCAACCGGCCCGGCTTGTTGAGAATACTGTCCGGAATGGCGATCTTTCCGATATCGTGGAGGGAAGAGGCATCGGTGATCAGCTGGATCTTCCTGGCGTCTAAGTTGTAAACCTGATAATTCTCCGCCACGTCCTCCAGCAGAATGCGCGTAAACATCCGAATGCGGCGGATGTGCTGGCCGGATTCCAGGCTTCGGTACTCGATGACGGATGAGAGCATGTCGATGATGGCGGCGTTGGCCTCCCTGGCCCGGGCGGACTGCTCCGCCACCATAGTCTCCAGCTGCCGCCGGTAGCGGCCCAGCTCGGTAATATTCTTCACACGGTTTTTGACCTCATCGGGATCAAAGGGCTTGGTAATCACATCCGACGCCCCCAGCCGGAACACCCTGGCCCGGCTGCCCAGGCTGTCGTCCGCGGTGATCACAATGACCGGCGCGTGATAGAGGCGCTTGTCCTCCCCCATCTCCCGCAACACCTCGTAACCGTCCTTCTCCGGCATCACAAGGTCCAGAAGGACCGCCGCGATGCGTTCCCGGTATTGCCGCAGCAGTATGAGGGCCTGCTCTCCGTTCTCCGCCTCCAGCAGATTGTAATCATCCTCGAATAAGTTCCGCAGTATGGCGCGGTTGATCTCCCCGTCGTCCGCGATCAGAATTGTTTCTTTTCCGTTCAAACTATCACCTCTTTTGGCACCGGACCATCCGGTTTTTTATCCTTGTTCATGTTATTATGTTTGAAATACAATTATAATCCAAATCACAAAAAAACTCAATCGCTTATGGAAAATACGCCGCAAAAATGTTAAACTGAAGACGCATACTATTTTTTGCGGAGGCGAACATAACTTGCGGAGTGAACAGCAATACTCGAATCTGGTTTACGAGTACTTTTTTATGCGGATTCAATTCGGTTACTATCAGTGCGGGGATTACCTTCCCTCCATCGAAACGCTCTGTCAGGAACTGGATGTTTCCGCTCAGACCGTGAAAATAGCCCTGCAGCGCCTGCGCGCGGAGGGCTATATCGACATGCATAACGGCAGATCCACAAGGATCATATTCAAACAGGATCCGGGGCGGGCGCAGGAACATATATTCCGTTATTTTTCCCTCCGGGTCCGGGACTCTCAGGACCTTTACCAGTCGTCGGGCATGATCTTAATGCCGCTGCTGGTGGAGGGATTCCGCCAGGCCGGACCGGAAGATCTGGCATACCTCGCCCGCCTGGCTGACGGGACCACCTACGATGATGTGCTGCATTTCTTCTGCTTTGTCCTGCAGCGGATTGATAACCCGCTGGCAATGAACCTGTACTGGGAGGCATCCCTCTACTGGGGTTTGCTTTTCCTGAAGCCCAACGAGGCGGATTCCCTCAACGACCTGAATATGCTGCACAAGTCCATGAAGCGCTGCCTCCGGTTAGCCGGGGCCGGAGACTGGGACCGGCTCGCAGAATGTCTCAGGGACTTCCGCCGGATGTCAGTGGGAAAGGCGGTGGATCAGATCACCCAGGTGATTCCCCCCGCGCCGGACAAGGAGCAGATTCCCTTTGTCTGGCGGATCTACCGGGACCGCCCTCAGGTCTGCTACAGTCTGGTGTCGCACCTGCTGCATGAAATCTATGTCGGTGCTTACAGCCAGGCGTCCTTTTTTCCGTCCTACGAGAAGATGTCCCGGCGATACGGCGTTTCCGTCAGCACGATCCGCCGCACCGTCAAAGTACTCAATGAGCTGGGAGCCGCCCAGTCGATCAACGGGAAGGGAACCCGGATATACGGCATCGGAGCGCGCTGCCAGGCTCCGGATTTTTCCAGTCCGGCCGTCCGCCGCAATCTGGCCTACTTTGTCCAGTCCTTCGAGCTGCTGGCCTACTCATGTGAACAGGTGCTGCGGGACACGCTCACCAATGCCTCCCGGGAGGAAAAAGACCGGCTTTTACAGCTGCTGCGGGAGGACATGGAATACGGGCGCAGCGAGCTGACCCTCTGGCGCTTCCTGCTGTTCATCACCAAATACAGCCCGCTGCGGGGAATACGGGAGATTTACGGCCGCATTTACGTCCTGTTTCTCTGGGGCTATCCGCTGAAGGCGTCCCGCGAGATCTCCCCTGAATTCGTTCAGGTCACCCTGGGATTCGCCCGTGAAATGTTTCAAAGCCTCTCCATGGACGACGCTGTAAACTGCGCCCGGGCCATAAAAGCCCATACCTTCAGACAGATTACCTTGACCGAGCAGTATCTGCTGGAGAGCGGCCTCACGCCGGAGGAACTGCGGATGACTCCTGTGATCCGGCTCCTTGTCACCGGGGAAAACTCCCTGAAATAAAAGGACCTGATTTATGATCCATATTCTTGCAATAGGACCTTCATTCTGATACAATAAAGGTATTTATATGAACAAGGTCCTGTGTTAAAGCTGGTCAATTTCTTTCGAAAGACAGTTTCGGCTGTGAGAGGCAAATTCCGATGAAGCGTTTTTTTAAGAGCGGGCTGATCACCCTGTTTCTGCTGCTTTTTCTGTTTAGCGGCGTCACGATCCACACATTGATCCAATCCCAGACCAACGGACGGCTCATCAACTATGTGGGTATTGTCCGGGGCGCCACCCAACGGCTGGTGAAGCTGGAGCTGTCCGGCAACCCCAGCGATCCACTGATCGACTATCTGGACGGCATCCTGACGGAGCTGCAGGGCGGCACAGCCAGATATGGGCTTCCGGTCCCCGATGATCCCAACTACTTAAACGATCTGTCCAAACTGGAAGTGACGTGGAAAGAGATCAAGACGGAGATCGGCAATTACCGCCAGGGAACAGGAGACGGCGACCGGCTTCTGGCCCTCAGCGAGACGTACTTTGAGCAGGCCAACAACACGGTTTTCTCCGCCGACGCCTACGCGGCCCGGCAGATGCATTTTCTGCTGGCCATCTGTCTGGTTATGGTGGGGATCATGTCTCTCACCTGGGTCTTTATCTTCTGGGCAAATTCCAAAAACCTGCTGAAACTGGAGCTTCAAAATGAAAAGCTGAGCGATCTGACCCGCCGGGACACGCTCACCGGCGTCTATCGGATCGACTATTTTAAAGAGGAAGCCCAACGGCTGCTAAATACCGTCCCTGAAAAATTTGCCATCGTATACACGGATTTTTCTGATTTTAAATACGTCAATGATATCTTCGGTTATCATTACGGGGACGAACTCCTCTCCCGGTACGGCCAGATTATTCTTAGTGGCCTGCGGGAGCATGAAATCTGCGGCCGAATATCGGCGGACAACTTTGTGCTGTTGCTGCGTTATGAGGACCGGAAAGAGATCGCAGACCGTCAGCTGGCAGCGGACCGGGAGGTCCTCACGTTCATGAACAGCGCCCATCACGGCCAGCTGCTCCCCACCTGCTGCGGCATCTGTTGTGTGGAGGACGTGATCGAACCCCTGAATATCGACGGTTTTCTGGATCGGGCCAACTTTGCGCGCAAAACCGTCAAGACCGGGGAGAATACCAATTACACGTATTATGACGAGAGCATCCGCCGTCATCTGTGGGCTGAGAAGGACATCGAGAGCCGGATGTCAGCCGCCCTTGAAAACCGGGAGTTTACCGTCTACTACCAACCCAAAGTGGACCTTCGCACCGGCCGGATCGGCTGTGCGGAGGCCCTGGTCCGCTGGCGTTCCCAGGGCGGCACCATCATCCCGCCGGACCGTTTTATCCCCGTGTTTGAACGGAAATTTATGATCGACCGGCTGGACCAGTATGTGTTCGAGGACGTGTGCCGGTGGCTCAAAAGCCGGCTGGACGCCGGAAAGCAGGTGCTGCCGGTATCCGTCAACGTCTCCCGGCTTCAGTTCAACGACCTGAATTTTGTGGAGAACTACGTGGCCATCCGGAACCGGTACGATATACCGGCGGAGCTGATCGAGGTAGAGTTCACGGAATCCATCGCCTTTGATAACTCTTCGCTGCTGCTGCGCACGGTCAATCAGCTGAAGGCGGCGGGTTTCACCTGCTCCATCGACGATTTCGGCAAGGGCTACTCCTCCCTGAGCCTGTTAAAGGAACTGCCCGTGGACGTGTTGAAGATCGACAGCTTCTTTTTTGCGGACGGAACGGACCGCAACCGGGATATGGCGCTGGTGGAGAGCATCGTGGAGCTGGTAAAGAAATTCGACATGCGTACCGTGGCCGAGGGTATCGAGTCCATGGAGCAGGTCGAGTACCTGAAAAAGATCGGCTGCGACTATGTTCAGGGGTATGTGTTCTACCGGCCGATGCCTGAGGACGAGTATGGTGGGTTGCTGGATGAGGAGAAATAGCGGCAGGCGTATACCGGTGCCACGACAATACGGCTGCCCGGAAAGAATTCCGGGCAGCCGCCTCGCATCTCCGGCGGAAGATCAGCCGGTAATCATGGATTTTCTTACATTATTCCCCTACATAAAAATCCTTGATCTCATATTCCTTCAGCGCCTCCTCATCCGGCGCGAATCCAAGCCCCGGTTTCTGCGGAACGTGCATGTAGCCGTCCTGATCCACAAGAACCCTGTCCTCTTCCCGGATGATGTAATCCCTGCGTTCCACGGTCCATACCGGCGGATCAAAGGGATACTCCAGATACTCCGCATTGCTGACCGCACAGGCCATGTGGAGATTGGCCAGCAGCCCCACGCCGTTAGACCAGGTGTGGGGGCAGAACACCGCGCCCTTGGCCTGTACATAGTCCGCAATCTTCTTCGTTCTCGTAAAGCCGCCGCAGAGCACCGTATCCGGCTGGTATACGTCGTAACTCCCTTTGTCCGCCAAATCCCGGAAATCATGCCATCTCCGGTTCATCTCTCCCCCCGCGATGCGCAGTCCCGTCATCTGCCGCAGCCTGGCCAGATTGTCGTAATCCGCGTGGTGAAGCGGTTCCTCCAGCCAGTACACGTCATAATGCTCCAGCTCCTTCGCCACCTTCAGTGCCTTTTTCAGATCCCAAATCCGCTCCACGTCCCAGGGCATCTTCCAGGCCTGGTTGCCGTCCACCATGATCTCCATCTGGTCCCCGATTGCCGTTCTGACCGCCTCCACCACCTTGATATCCTCCCGGACGTCCTCATGGTGAAAACGGATCTTCATAGCCTTAAATCCCATTTTCACGTACTCTTTTACCTTCTCGGCCCTCTCCTCCGCGCTGATGCGGGCTCCGCAGGAGCAGTATGCCTTCATCTTATCCTGTTTTCCGCCCAGAAGTTTATAGATGGGCTGCCCGCATTTCTTGCCGATGATATCCCACAGCGCAATGTCGAGGGGCCAGCACCTGCCGTAGTGAAAGTCGATATTGTCGATCACCTTATTGTGATTCTCGATCTCAAAGGGGTCCTTGCCGATGAAAAATTTCTCATGTCCTGCAAAGCCGGTCATCAGATCCCCCGAACCGATCCCTGTGATTCCTTCATCCGTATGGACATAGACGATGGTGGACGCAAACTTCACCCTCGGGTTGGGATCCCAGGACGCCAGAAACGGCGGGTCCAGCGGCTTTGCATACTGTTTTATTTCAATCCCCGTGATTTTCATGAAGCTCCTCCTTTTTTATCTCCTTTCCCGGCAAATTTGTCATACTTGCCCGGGTTATGCATAATTTTGATCAGAGCCGCGCAGGAGGCCATCTGCAGGAACATGGATGGGAATCCCCCGATGCTTGCCAGGGTCTTGGCCCCTCCAACGCCTGTAAACACCGCCATCACAGCCGCCATGGCCCCGATGATCACGCCCCAAAGAATTTTCATGGAAACCGGGGCTTCCATCTGCTCCTCGGACATTCCTGAGGTACACACCGACGCGATGGCGTTGGTGTTGGAATCGGCCGCCGTCACAAAGGATATGAAGGTGGCCAGGACAAAGACGGGCACGCACAGCTGTTTCAAGGGCAGCACCTCAAATAATTTGTATACAATGGACTCCGCGCCCGACGTTTCAAGGAGCGGGAGCAGGCTCTCCTGCATATGCATATGGATCGCCGTTCCGCCGAAAATAGCCACCCAGACCATGGAGAACACAGTGGGCACAAACAGATTGATGATGATACAGTCCCGGATTTTGTATCCCCTTGCCAGTTTTCCCAGAAAGAGAGCCGTGACCGGCGCCCAGGCCAGATAGCTGGCCCAGTATCCGACCTTCATGTTGGCCAGGCTGGACCATGCGCTGTTCCCCAGGTCCATGGAATCCGTAAACAGATTTCGCATAAAGAACGAGTCCATCATCTCTCCCACGGACTCCACCCCGAAATTCAGGATAAACTTAGTGGGTCCGAAGGCAAAGATAAACAGGATGAGGAATGAAAACACGTACACATTGAAGCTGGAAAGCCATTTGATCCCCTTCATCAATCCCGACGACGCGGAAATGGTGTACACCAGAATAATAGCCGTCATAACCAGAATCAGCATAACGCTGCTGTTGGGGATGCCCGTAATATTGGAAATGCCGCCCGCCACGGAGAAGGCTCCGGTGGACAGGGAACCGGCCATACCCGCGCAGAGGATGAAAATGCACAGGGCGTCGATGGCGTCGGAAAGCCTTCCCTTAATCGCCTTCTCCCCCACCAGCGGATAGATGCACGCCCCCAGAGTAAAGGGCTTTTTCATGTTGTAATACACAAAGGCAAACACAGTAGCCGCCAGCGCGTAGATGGCGTAGGGCGTAATCCCCCAGTGCAGATACATCTGGGCCATTGCAAACACGGCCGCCTGGGGCGAGTTGGGTTCCAATCCGAAATAGGGGGACGGATCGCTCATCAGATAGAGCGGCTCCGCCGCGGCCCAGAACATGAGGCCCGCCGCAATGGTGGTGCACAGGCTGATTGCAAACCAGTTGAATTTGCTGAGGATCGGCTTGGCGTCCTTTCCTCCGATCACCGTATCCCCAAATTTTGAAAAACAGGCGTAACAGCAAACCACCACGGCCACCATGCCGTAACCGGAGAACAGCCACCTGAAATTCCCCCAAATCCATGATTTGATATTATTTACAACATTCAAAAAAGCGTCCTGGGACACAAAGCCCAGTACCAGCACCAGCAGCAGTACCAGAAACGGCGGCCAGAACACCCATTGCCTGAGCCTGCTTTTTTCAGCTTTTTTCTTCGTCATTTCTGTTTCCTTCCTCCTTTCCCCACAGGGATCAGTCCTGTCAATGCTATCCCTGTCACAATCGTCCCGATGAGGATGACAATCACCGCGAACGAAAACATTTTATAGTAACCGTCCATTCCCGAATCGATCCAGTTTCCCACCATGCTGTGCATAAACGTGTCCGGCAGGTATCCGATGGCCGCCACGATTCCCACAGTTCCTCCGATGCAGGAGGTATCGATGGAATTCTCCGATATCATGGCGTAATAAAGGCCCTTGATCCCGTACACGGCGATGGACAATGCGATAAATCCCAGCAGCCCCAGCATCATAGAGGATATGTCATAAGGCTGAATGATAAATACCAGAATCGACGCCAACATAATGATAAATCCACCAAAAATAATTTTGTAGCTGGACCTGGCCTTATCAGCCAGACAGCCCGCCAGAATCGCACCCACAATCTGCATGCCGTACCGCCATGTGGACAGTGACCTGCTGACTTCCATGGAGGAATTATACGCCTTCAGGAAAAACGGCGGAACAAAGCTCAGCAGCGCGTACATGGAGTAGGCCGAGAATACCACCAGGCACATGATCCACACCCTTGGATTGGATAAAACGGTCCGTATCTCCTGGCGCAGCGTCATTTTCTGCTCCACATACAGATATTCGTCGGGCACCACCAGCACCACGCCGATGCCCAGCATAATATTCAGGATTGCGTAGGCCTTAATAACCCACTCGAAGCCAAACCTCCCCTCTCCCAGGGATTCAAACAGAAGCTGGATCACAAAAAACGCCAGCCCCGCAAAGATGCCCTTTCCGGCCTCCATCCATCCGAAGATGCGCCCCTGCTCATACCGGCTCCCCAGTCCCTTCAGGATGCGGATCGCGGTGGAATAGAAGGTCATCACCGTGGTAATCCCCATCAGGGCGAAGATAATCTTTAGCTCCCCGTATTCCGGGAAGCCGGAGAACCAGAAGCCCAACACCCCGGTTCCCGCAAAGGGCAGGAACAACAGCCACCTGGAATTGAACCGGTCTGAGAGAAACCCGCCCACAATGTACATAACCAGGCTCACAAGGGAGTAGATGCTGGACAGAACACCGAATTCCTGGTTGGTCAGGTTGAGAGCCTGACAGATGGGGACGTAAAAGCTGTTTCGGATGTAGGGCAGCTCAAAAATGAGTGCCAGACCGAATACCAGTGCCATAAACGTGCTTATTTTCTTAAAACCATAATTCATAAGCCTACCCCTCTATGTCCGTTTTTTCGAAAAGCTCATCCTGCGCCTGCCTTAAATACTGGTAATCCTCATATGGAAAATGCACCCGGACCACGGTCCCCTCTCCCGGTTTGCTTAAAAACTCAATTCTCCCGTTATGGGCTTGGATAATGGACTTACAGATGGAAAGCCCCAGCCCGATTCCGTTCTGGGAGCGGCTTCTGGATTTATCCACCATATAAAATGGTTCGGTCAGCTTGTCCAGCTCATCCTCCGGAATCCCCATTCCAAAATCGTGCACGGACAGCTCCTCCACCGCGTTCTCACGCAAAACCGCTTCTATACGGATATGGGAGTGTTCATCGGAGGCCTTCACGCTGTTGTCCAGCAGGTTGACCAGCAGCGTTGCCAAAAGTTCCTCATCCCCGTACATATAGGCCTCCGGCCTGTTTTGGTACTCGAGGCGCAGATCCTTCATCTCCGCCTGAACCCGTATGGAAATATAAGCCATATTTACAACCTCGTCCAGCCGCACAAACTTCTTCTCCACCTGTTTGGACTCGATCACCAGAAACCCCATGATCTTTTTCACCAGAGAGTTGAGCCTGCGCGACTGTGTCAGAATATAATCCACGGCTTCCTCCCTGCATTCCCCGGTGCAGTCGTAGGACTTCAGCATATCCGCGTAGCCGATGATGGAGGTGAGAGGGGTCTTTACCTCGTGGATAAAGTTGTCTATGGCAAATTTATAGTTTCGGATATTGTTCTCAATGGCCTCGCACATCACGTTGAAGTTGGCCGATAGCTCGTTTAATTCATCCGTGCCCGTTACTGGAAGCCGGTACGCGTAATAATCATCCGACACAATTTTTACCGCTTCATTGATTTTTTTGATGGGCACTGTGATGATGAGGGAAGCGGTCACCATGATCAGGGCCGAGACCGCGGACAGGATGCCGCACAGCAGAAACAGGGTTTGCAGCTGGGCGCTGCAGCGGGCGTACACGTCTGATAAATCCTTGACCAGGACAAGCCGGGCCGGTTCGGTTCCGGCCGTGGCGGCGCTGAACCCGGACCTCGTTTTCCCGGCCTCGCTGCCCTCCGCCGCCCCGCCCTCCAGTTGCAGCGCTTCCTCCACGAACACATAATTCACCTTTTGAATGGTGACCAACTCCAGAGGTTCCCTTGCGATCTCATAACCAAAATCGTATCGGGGCGTCTCCGGTTCCAGGCCAAAGCCGTCGTAAAGGCGGGTCTCCCCCCGGTATACCTGGAAACGGACATCCTCCGGTATCAGCGGATTGAGAAAGGGCGCGGTCAGGTCCTTATGCTCCCTGTACGCGCGCTCCACCTCCTCTTTCATCTGGCCCGCCAGCCAGACCGCCTGGTTCTCCTCCGCCTGAAGGTTCCGCTTGTGCCCGGAAACCGTGGTGATGATGCCGCAGACGGCAAACAGAAGGATGCTGGCGATCAGGGAACTGATGCATATTTTCTGCCACAATTTCATCTTATAAATCATTTCGGTTCCCTCTTGTCCTCCAAAATATACCCCACCTTGGTCACGGTCCGAAGCTCCTCATTAAGCCCCATCTTTTTGCGCAGCCTCTGGACATGGATCTCCACCGTGCGGCTGCTCTCCAGGTACTCCTGCCCCCACACATGGGCGGACAACTCTTCCCGTTTGACCACCTTGTTCCGGTTTTCAAGGAAATATTGCAGAAGATCAAATTCCTTGGGAGTGATGTCGACCTCCCTTCCGCCCTTTAATACCACGTGCCGGTCAATATCCATCGCAATATCCCCGAATTCCAGCACGCCAAAGGACCGTTCCGTCCGGCGCAGCACCGCCTCAATCCTTGCGATCAGGTCTGCGCTCTCAAAAGGCTTTGTGATATAATCATCCGCCCCCGCACGAAGCAGCCGCACCCGGTCCACCAGGCTTGACTTGGCCGACACCACAATCACCGGCAGCCGCAGCTTTTTAATGGTCTCCAGAACCATTTCCCCGTCCACATGCGGCAGCATCAGGTCCAGAATCACCAGATTGTACTTCTCTTCCCCCAGCATCACAAGAGCCAGCTCCCCGTCCGGCGCAATGGCCGCCTCGTACCCCGCAAAGGATACATACGTCTTGATTAATCTGGCAATCGAGATGTCGTCTTCAATAATGAGTATTGTTTTCATGCCCCCACTCCTTTATGTTCAGATCATACACTCATTATATCAGATGTTGAAACATTGGTGGGACGGAATGTGGGATCATTCCGCCCCTGTAAGCCTCTTTTATTGATCTTTTCGGAACATATCACGGTATCTGCCGCACACGGATTCCATGGCCGCCTGAAGGACCTCCCTGGCGCACGCGATATTGATCCGCATGAAGCCGTCCCCCGCGTCTCCGTAGATATCGCCCCGGTTCAGCGCCACGCCCGCGGACCGGAAGAAAGCGTCCACCTGTTCGCTGTTCATGCCCCATCCGTGGAAATCCAGCCACATCAGGTAGGTGGCGTTGGGTTTGACCATCTTCACATCCGGCATGTTCTCCTTCAAAAACTCCTCCAGCCAGGTGATATTGCCCCAGAGGTACTGGTTCAGCTCGTCCGTGTAGGTATCGCCGTGCTCATAGGCCGCAATCTGCGCCGGAACACCGATCATGCTGAAATCAAAATGGTGGTTGGCATATGCGTTCTCAAATGCGTCCCGCACCTGCCGGTTGGGGATAACGGCGTAGGACACATACAGTCCGTTGGTGTTGAAGGTCTTACCGGCCGAGTTGATGGAAGCGCTGTTTTCTGCGGTCTTTTGGTCCAGAGACACGAAGGGAATGTGCCTGGTCCCCTGGAAAAGGATATCGCTGTGGGCCTCGTCGCTGACCACAAACACGTGATTGCGGTTGCAGATTTCCGCCACCCGCTCCACGTCCTCCCTGCTCCACGCGTGGGCGATGGGGTTGTGGGGATTGCAGAAGATCAGCATGGTGGTTCTGGGGTCGGCTGCCTTTCGCTCCAGGTCCTCAAAATCGATGCGGTAGATTCCATTTTCATAGAGCAGCGTATTTTCCAGGATATTTCTTCCGTTGCGCTTGATGATCAGCGAAAAGTTAAAATACACCGGCGACTGGATGATCACGTTGTCCCCCACATGGGTCACCGCCTCCATGAGCATCTTGATCGCAACGATCAGGCCCGGCGAGTAGGTCACCCAATCCGGTCTGATTTCAGCGCCGTGCCTCTTTTGATACCAGTGGGACACGGAATCGTAAAATGCCTGCGGCATGACCCCGTACGCGAAATTACCCTGGGACGCCTTTTTCATCACCGCTTCCGTCACCTCGGGCGGCGGCAGAAAATCCGTATCCGCCACGCCCAGGGGATAGAGGCATTCCTTTCCCTCCTTGTCCCATTTCCAGCTGTCGGTTCCCTTCATATGTTTTTGCTGCTCAAAATTATATGTTCCCATAACGATCATCTCCTTTGCTTATACCGTTTTCACTTGTTCTGTGCCTTTAAGGATTTGCCGTAGCGGCAGATATAGAAGCCCACCGCTGTCGCCAGCACCAGGAACACGATTGCCAGGATAAAGATATAGCGGTAACCCTGCGCACCCGGAAGGTTATCAAGCCATCCGCCCATGATATTGAAGATAAACATATCCGGCGCGTATCCCAGCACGGAGATCAGACCGGAGGCAGCGCCTGTGAGTGCAAGAGGGATTCCGGCCTCCGCCATGGGAGAAAAGTAGATTCCGCGGGCGGCGAATACGAGGAAGCTGAACAACAGGGTAAGAACCACTGGAACCATCAGAAATTCCGGTTTGACCGGCGTGACCAGATATACGGCCATCAGGGCGACGCCCATGATGGAGGCGTACGCCAGGGTCTTGGAGCAGGATTTCATTTTGTCTCCGAGGAAACCGGCCAGAGGCGCTGCCACAATTCCGATGCCATATGCGCGGATGATGCTCAATGTGCTGATTGCGACGGAGGACACGCCGTACACATTGGTCAGATACGGAATCGCATAGGAGGTCGTGCAGTAAACCATATACCAGCAGAACACAAGGGCGCATACCAGCCATGTTCCTTTATGCTTAAAGGCAGCGATCAAATCTCCCATCACAAAGGTCCGGTCTGTTCCCACTTCCTTGGGATTGGGTAGAAGGATCATCGTGATAATCCCCACTGCAATGTAGATCACGCCGTAAAAAATCAGGGTTCCCTTCATACCGCCCACCTCGGTGGCGGCAACCTGGATGATTCCCATCACGATAAAGCTGGCGATAATCCCGCTGACTCCCCGGATGCCTTCCGCCAAACCGAACATTCTTCCCTGCTCCTCGTCATTTCCCAGGGAGCGCACAGTTTTCACAAATGCGGACCAGTATGTGAGGATCGTGGTAACGCCCATGAGCCCGAATATAACCTTGATCATGCCAAAGGACGGCATGGTGGAGCACCACAGCGACAGCAGGCCGCTTCCGATAAAGGATATGGTCAGAAGCTTCTTGTACGACACCTTATCCGCCAGAATTCCGCCAGGCAGGTAACTGATCAGCGCCACCGTTCCGTAGATGGAGCTGATGGTTCCCAGCTGCGTGTTGGTGATCTGGAATCCCGACAGCATGGCGTCGTAAAACGCCTCCCTCATGTAGGCCACCTTGTAGATCACACCAGCCCCCAGCGCAATCACGGTCAACAGAAAATACTTTTTGAATGTTTCACCTTTCATACATTTTACCTTCCCTTATTAATATTGAGTCCAGGCGCAGCCTTTGGATGCGCTCCGGCTCTGGGTTTATATTAGCAGGCGGGCGTCGGTTTATGGGGAATGGTGGCAGAATCGTAGCGGATTTGTTGCAACTTTGATGCATTTTGGGGGAATGGAGAGGATGGATCAAAAATACCCGCGGCGGCAAGCAAGCCGCTGCGGGTGAAGATTTAGCAAAACTGATTATTTTTGTTGTCTGATTGCCGAAGGTACATTGTTACCTGCACGCTGTTTCCATCTCCAGTGCAAGCCCCACCCCCACTTCCTCCACGTCCATCCGCTTCATCATCTCCGCCTTGGCTTTCAGGGAAACGCAGTGGCAGGGATACATGTGGGGGACGTCGAGGCCGCTGAGATAATCGATGGTCCGCTCCAGCCGCTCGTCCGTCTTAAACAGGTGGAAGCCGCCGATGATTCCGGCGATCTTTTCGGTGCCAAACACCTTTTTCGCCTGCTCCACGATGTTGCAGATTCCGCTGTGGGAACAGCCGGTAATGATGAAAATCCCCTCGCCGGTGCGGATTGCCATGGCTGTGTCGTCCAAAAGAAAGTCGTCCTCTCTCCCGCTGTCCACATCCATTTCCCCCAGCTTCCGCCGGGTCTCAAAGTCGTTGGACTCGGGAATCTCTCCGAGAAAACAGCAGGTTTCCGTGATCCAGCAGGGCTCACGGGTCAGGGTACAGGAAAATTTTCCCATAATCTGCGCGGTGTCGAAGGGCGCGCCGATGTAGCCCTCGTGGGCCCATTTGGGCGCGAAGCAGAGCGGGTGGGCGATGAGACGGGTTTGGGAAAGATCAAAGCGCTCCGCCAGGGCTTTCAGTCCGCCGGTGTGGTCGTTGTGCCCGTGGGACAGGACGAGGTGGGTGATCGCTCCCAGGTCTATCCCCATGTCCTCTGCGTTTTTGATGAAAATGTCTGAGTAGCCTGTGTCGAAGAGAATCTTTGCCGGGCCGTCCTCTATGTAGTAGCTGGCTCCCGGCTCGCCCAGATAGTAGCAGTCTATAAACGTATTGTTGTCCACAAGAACTTGTAATTTCATAAATGTTATCCCCCTGGTGGTCGATTGATGCACTGTATCCCAAAAAGGGTGCGATGGGCTGTGATTTGTCTATTATAGCATCCGGGAACAGGGGGTGCAATCGAAAGCTGGAGGCGTAAAATAGAACAGAGGGCAAAAGAGCGAAGGTGTGACTCCGTTCTTTTGCCCCCTGTATCTTTGCCGACTTGCCTAGTTTCCCAGCTTCAGCACATCCGCCCGCGCTTCTCTGCCACTGCCGCCCTCTATCCGGCCAGCCCGCGGACCTTCGCTCTCTTACCCCGGCATTCGCAGATCTTCACGCCTTCCTCCGACCGCCCGGCTGCCGCCAGGTATCCCGCAACCGCCAGCGGCGCCAGGCAGATCCAGGCGCTCTTCACTCCCGCCAGATTACAGCAAGGCCAGGAGGCCGCAACCCCCAGGTGAAACGCCGTCAGCGTTGCGCCGTAGAATTTGATCTTTTCCCGCATCTTCTCCTCGCGGCCGAAGTAAAACGCCGCCACTGCGGTGGCGAACTGGCGCAGATTGTTGGTGGAAAAGACAGTCGCGCTGGCGTAACCCCGGCACCCCTGAAACGTACACCACTGCACCGACAGCGCGAAAAACAGCGGGTAGAGCGCCAGCATGTTGTCCATCCCCTGGGGCAGAAAACCCAGGATCATCACGGCCGCCGCGTCCAGCGCCAGACTCACGTTTTTTAAATCCCATCTGGTGTAGCGCGGAATCAGCACCGTGGCCACAATCCCCGACACGTACAGAACCAGCGCTCCCAGACGGATAGCCAGGTCCCCAAAGCTTCCTCCTGCCAGATTTAACACCGTGTTGATCATATTGGACGTCTGGGCCGCCCCCAAAAGGCCGCTGCGGTTTAATATCGCGTATCCGCCCAGAAATCCCCCGATCAGCGACATGACATAGTGCAGCCACCGCTCTGCCTGATCCTCTCTCACCTCAATGATCCTCCCATCAACCTCTTATACATCCGATTCTTTTGAGCGGCCGCCGTCAACCCTTTCGCGGGCGGCGGGCGCATTGCTTTTCTGATTATACCATGGAAATTTTTTATTTCCAAATACATATAGTATATGGACTACAATACCTTAAAAGTATGATATAATCGATATGAGAACACCTGTAGGCGGCCAGGAAGGCAGCCAGGAGACCAGGAACGCGACCTGACGACCTATATCTTTTTAGGGGATTTTGCCCAGCCAAGCGGGGCGGGTAAGGCAGGCAGAAAGGGCGGGGCAGCGGCCACAATGGAGAAGCAAGATTTACCCCGTCCCTCCCCCCCGCCGTATTTGACATTTCTCCACACGGCCGTTAGAATAAAAGAAACTATTGGCTATGCGGAGGAAACTATGGACAAAGTCAGACTGGAACAGCTGAAGGAGAAAAACAGAGCGTTTGTCCGCCGGAAAACATGGGAGGAGCATGAACTTTTTCAGGATTGTATCCGCTCCCTCGGGGAGGTCCGGCTGATCGAGGGCGAGGAGGAGATCCGTGGGCTGATCCATTCCATGTGCGGGCGTTTTCCCTTCGATGAGGACCGGCACATGGAAGGGGCCCGCCCGGCGGCGGTGGATGAACTGGACTTTGGCACGGATCAGACCTGGTACATTGTCTGGGACGACGCTGCGCTTCCCGCCGTGGCGTGGGGCGGAGGGCCGCTTCCAAACAGAGGGGATGATCTGTTTGCCGTGGCCTTTGACACCTATATTTTCAACGGCAGCTTTACGGAAATCGTCCACAGAGACAGCTCGGGCCGCCTGTGGAGGTCCCCTTAACCGGGCGGTCTGCTATCCCCCGCCCACCGGCTGTTACACGCGGCGGCCCCGCACCTTTTAACGGCCCCGCCCCGTTTAATGTCCCCTCACTCTTCAACCGCCCCGCACCTTTCAACCGCCTCTCATCTTTCAACGCCCCTTACATGCCGGCTCCACCGGCTTATCCTATCAAAAAGGTTGGTATCCTCTATGGACGTGAAAACACTCAAATATTTCCTCACCGTAGCCCGGGAGGGCACCATCACAAAGGCGGCGGAAACGCTCTGCATCGCCCAGCCTCCGCTCAGCCGCAGCATGCAGCTTTTGGAGGAAGAACTGGGCGTCACCCTCTTTATCCGGGGCAAACGCCGCATCCGGCTGACTGAGGAGGGTCTGTTCTTAAAGCAGCAGGCCGAGGAGATCATCACCCTGGTGGAGAAAACCCAGAACCAGCTGGGGAAGATCAAGAATTCCACCCACGGGACGATCGCCCTGGGCGTGACGGAGACCTGCGGGGCCAGCATCCTCTCCGGCCTGATCGGCGATTTCCACCGCCAGTATCCCAACATCCGCTACAGCGTGTGGTGCGGAAACGGGGACGAGATCCGGGAAAAACTGGAAAAGGGCCTGGCAGACATCGGCATCGTCCGCGAGCCCTTTAATACGGAAAAATATGATCACATTTTTATAAAACAGGAGTCCTGGATCGCCCTCATGAGCGTGAATCACCCCCTGTCCCAGAGCACGGAGGACACGGTGGAGCTGGGACAGCTCTCCGGAGAATCCCTGATTATCCCGGCCCGCAGCGAGATGCAGGATGAGATCAACAACTGGTTCAATCACATTTCCGAGGAGCGCAACATTTTCTGCCTGTACAATACGGTCTCCTGTATCATCCCTCTGGTGGAGGGCAACATCGGCGTGGCCATCTGCCCGGAATCCGTGCGCTACACCATGAATCCGCAGAAGCTGTGCTGCCGCCGCATCGTGAACCCGGAGCATCTGTCCAACCTGCTGATGGTACGCCGCTGCCACCAGGTGCTTCCGGCGGCCACGGACTGTTTCTGGGAGTTCGCCCGGGAGGCGGCGGAACACGGGTTTTAAGCGGGGATACTGATCGGGCATTTTGCGCGAACGGTTCAGCCCCCTCCGGCGGCATTTCACGACCGCATCTGAAATTCCTTTGGCCCTACCCCCGCCAGCTTCTTGAAGGTGGCGCTGAAATGCCGGTAGTCCCGGTAGCCCACCCGCTCGGCCACCTCGTAGATGGGCATGTTCTTGTCCCGCATAAGCTCCATTGCCCGGCGCATGCGCACCCGGGTCAGGTATTCCAGAAAGGTGATTTTAAGCTCTACCTTGAAGAGCTTTGCCAGGTAACTCTCGCTGATGGACAGATAGGAGGCCACGTCCCGGATGGACAGCTCCCTGCCGTAGTTTGCCTGCACGTATTCCAGGGCCCGGCGCAGGTAGGCGTTTATATTTTTTTCATCATATTCCAGCAGCAGGGACCTGCTCTCCCCGTCCTGTTCCCGGTGCTCCGCCATCATGGCCCGGGACTCTCCGATGCGCTGCACGGCCTTTTCCACCGCACCGTGCAGTTCTTCGTCGTCAATGGGCTTTAAGATATAGTCCAGCACCTCCATTCTCAGCGCCGCCTTGGCGTACTCAAATTCATTGTAACCGGAAATGATAATGAACTGGGAGCGGATTCCCTGGGCCCGGCAGCGCCCGATCAGCTCCAGGCCGCCCACATGCACCATGCGGATATCCGTGATCACAATGTCCGGCTCCATCTCCCGGATGTCCTCAAACGCCTTTTCCCCGTCGTCCGCGGACCCTACCACCACGCAGCCCCACTGGTCCCAGGGCATGGTCATGACCAGCGCCTTGCGGGTTAATACCGCGTCATCCACTATATAAACCTGATACATTCCTCAACCTCTTTCCGGATCCATTTTCACTCGCCAAGGGCTGTGTCCAGCTGGCTCTGAAGCCCTCTTAGCAGTTCGCCGCAGTCCTCGTCCCCGTGGAGAAAATCCGCGATCATGCGGTCCACGATCAGATATGCCTTGGTGTTCTTTCTGGACAGGGTGCGCTTGTAATCCATGTCGCGCTCCTCCCCTGTCCGGGCGTCGAATTCCCCGTCCCTCACCAGATATTCCACCAGCTCCCAGGCCGGTCCGTAGTCGTGGGGAATTCCCCGGTTGGCCAGATAGAGGTTGCAGCCCTGTAAGAGCCAGGGCGTCTGTTCGGTCCGCCACAGCCCAGCGGCGGACAGCGTTTCCCCTGCGCGGCGCTCCAGCTCCTCCCCGTAAGTTTCTTCCAGCACCACCGCGTCCAGACGGCCACCGGCAAACTCCTCCATCAGAGTCTGGTTGTCCCCGTCCACCAGGGTTCCCCGCTCCAATCCGGTTTTCATGGCGCGCAGCAGCGCAGCCCGTTCCGGGCGGTCCACCTGGTAGCGCTCGGTCTCCCCCAGAAGCGCGTCCCAGCCGGAGCTGTCCGTGGACAGCAGCAGGTCCCGAAGCAGCACGCTGACCGGAAGGCCGAGGCGTTTCCCGCCGGACGTTTGAAGCAGCGCTTCCAGGCTGACCGGGGCGGGGATTTCCCCGGCCCCGCCAGCTCCAGCTGCGCCGTTTCCTCCGGCTACGCCAGCTCCAGCCGCGCCGTTTTCCCCGACTCCGCCGCTCTTCCCGGCTCCGCCTCCTTCATCCCGGTAATACACCTTCAGACGGCTCTTAAGAAACGGCAGCCCATAAATCTTTCCCCCGCTCACCGTGTTCTCCAGACAGGCCCCCGGCACGGCGTCCAGCCAGGCCAGGCCCAAATCCCTCATCACGAACTCGTCCATGGGATAGATCAGTTTCTGCTCGGCCGCGGAGAGCATGGAGTCGTCCCCCATGCAGACCACGTCGTAGTGGTACCCCTTTCCCGCGTAGAGCAGCTTCAGAAACACCAGAGTGTCCGACTCCACAAAGGTTGCGGAAACCTTTACATCCGGATTCAGCTCGCCGTAAGCGTCCAGGCGCCGCCGCATGTATTCCTCCCGCATGCCGTCCCCACCCAGGGACATGAGCAGGTTCAGCTCCACCGTCTCCCGCCCCGCATTGTCCTGAACCGGCGTATACCGCCTTGCGGCGGCAAAGATTGCCCCTCCGGCCGCAACCGCCGCCAGTGCAATCAGCAAACGACTCATTCCCATTTTCATGTCTTGTCCACCTGCTCTCTCCGGTACGGCAGGAGAATCACCACCTTGGTGTAGCGGCCCTTCTCGCTCTCCATCTTAATTCCATAGCGCATCCCGTAAATCAGAAGCAATCGCTTCTGCACGTTCTCCACGCCCAGGCCTCCGTAGAGGCCCACGCCCTTTTCCACATTGTTGATGTATTTCAAATATTCCTTATCTACGCCGATGCCGTTGTCGTAAATCTCAATGCACACGTCGCCTTCCCTGCGGTATCCCCGCAGACTCAGCATGTATCCCTCCTTGCCCGCCGTGAAGCCGTGGATAATGGCGTTTTCCACCAGGGGCTGAATGATCAGGTTGGGGATCAGGCAGTCCTTGATCTCCTCCTCCACCCGGATGTCCACGTCGAAGAGCTGGTCGTAGCGGATCTGCTGGAGCCGTATGTAGTCCTCAACAAAAACCAGATCGTCGCTCAGCTTCACGAAATCGTCCTTGAAGGTGATGCTCCGGCGCAGCAGCTTGCCCAGATGGATCACAAAGCCTGAGACCTCCCCTGTGCGGCCCATCCGGGCCAGGGCGTTGATCTCGTTTAACATGTTGTAGAGAAAATGAGGGCTGATCTGAGCCTGGAGAGCCTTTAACTCCGCGTTTTTCTTGCGCTCGCTCTCCTCCCTGGCGTTCTCGATCAGAGTCTGTATGCGGGCAATCATCCAGTTGAACACCGAGCTGACCAGACGCATCTCGTCGCTGTCGTGGGCCCGGATCTCAATTTTGGTGTCCAGGTTTCCCCGGGTCACCAGGTTCATGGAGCTGACCAGGGTGTCGATGGGGCGGTACATGCGGTTGGCAAACACGGCGGCCAGCAGGAAGGCCAGGGGCACCATACAGCCCAGCACCAGCAGGCTGATAAAGATCATCAGACGGCTGTTCTCGTTGAACTCCTCGATGTTGTAGTAGGCGTAAATGCGCAGGCCGTAGGCATTTTCCCGGAAAGCCGCAACGGAATTCTTCTCCGCCCTGCCCGGCGCGCCGGTGGCCCCTTCCGTAAACCGCCCGGTGGTGTCCAGGATAATGCAGTCGTTGCGGTCGGCCAGGGTGACGGAGGATTTCTCATCCTCCAGCTGCTTGACCGCGTTCAGAAGCGTGTTCCGGTACACGTCCAGAACCACATACCCGGCGATCCCTCCATCCCGCCCCTGTACCGCCCGGCCCATGTTCAGGCAGATCTTCCGGCCGTTCTCCGCCCGGGTGACGCTGGGGGTAACGGCGATCCGGTCCGGATACGCGGTCATCTCGTGTAAAATTCCCCAGCCGCCGAACACCGCCGGATCGTAGAGCTTCGCGTCCCGGCCGTCCGGGTAAATGTACCGGTCGTCCGGGTCGATCACCCGGATACGCAGACGGTTGTCGCGGCCCGTCTGGAGCGGGCGCACCAGCTCTCCCAGCCCCTCCCGGTCATTCTCCGCAAGGTACGCCGCAAGGGCGGGCTCCGCAGAAAGGCTGTTTAAAATTTTCTCATACTCCTCCAAAAGCTCCCGCACATTTCCCGAGCTGGCCGCAGCCATGGCGCCCACCTTGTCCTGGTAGCGCTCCCGGGACATGTGGAAGCTGCCGTAGGAGATGGCCGCCACACAGAGGCAGATGGGCAGAATGGTCGCAAATAAAAATGCCAAAAATAGCCGTTTAAAATAGATTCGTTTCACCTGGCGCACTCCCGGCGCGGCGTCGTGCCGCGCAAATAATCTAAGATCATTGGTAATGGCTGCGGCGGGGAAAAACAGCCGCGCGTTTTCTTATTGTACCATGCCGTCAACCTGCGCTCAACCGGAAAGTGGAGCGGCCCCGCCTCTTAATTTCCACCACAACCGCAAAACCGCAGCCAGCGGCCGGCAGATGACCTGCCCGCCGCTGTGACGCTGTTTCCGGCCTTCCGGCCCTCAAACTACTCCTGATCCATCAAGGAAACGTATCGCTTATCGACAGCCTGCGGCTGCGACAATGTATAATTCCCGCACCAGACGGATATCCTGCGCCAGCCGCTCCTCGGATACCCAGGCGTGGGGCTCGTACTCCAGCACGATTCGGGCGTCCGGCGTATATTTCCGGTACAGCGCCGCCAACGCCCTGTAATCGATCACGCCGTCGTCCAGACGGTTGTGGCAGTCCCGGACCCCGTCGTTGTTGTGGAAGTGGTAAGCGTGGATCCGGGATCCCCAGTCCGCCAGCATAGCCTCCATATCCAGGCCGGTGAGGCGGGCGTGGCCCACGTCGATGATTCCCGCCAGATCGGGCATTTCCCGATACAGCCCGGCGTACTCCTCATTATCGAATAGTGGCTGGTCCGAAGCCGGAAACGGCAGGTTCTCCACCACGATCTCCACGCCAAACTCCCGTCCAATGTCAAGCACGGTCCGAATATTTTCCCGGCTCACGGTCTGGGCCCGGAAACGCTCCTCCTCAGTCACGCCCTTTTGGGTGTAGTGAAATACGATGTGCCGCACCCCATATTTTGCGGCCAGGCCGCAGACCCGCCGGTAACTGTCCACCATGTGGTCGTAATCCGCCGTCCCCCTTGGGCTTGCCGCCTCCACGCCGATGTAGGGACCGTGGAAGGTCAGGGGGCAGGTCAGGGTGGGCAGCAGCCGGTTCAGCCGTTCCCAGTAATCCTCATCGTGGGTGAAAGCGATCAGCTCCACCCCCAGCCAGTCCCGTCCCTGTCCGTCCACCCAGCGGGCGATCTCCTCCATCTGTCCGAATCCTTTGATCAGGGAACTTACAAATATTGCCATTTTATTTCTCCTCTCAGGACAATTCCGCCGGATACCCGATGGACATGGTGGTCTCGCCGTCGAAGAAATGCAGCTTCTCCGGCAGAATGTTCCAGTACACGTCCTCGCCCTTGGCGAACTCGTCCTCCGGCATAATGGAAATCAGCTCCTCGCCGTCGATTTCCGTGTAAAAGCCCACGCGGTTTCCATAATTTTCCACATAGTGGATATTCACCCTGACGCTGTAGGGGCCTTTCTCCCGGCTGAACACCACGTTCTCCGGCCGGATGCCCATTTTCAGGCTGCGGCCCTCCTTCTCGTGGATCTTTTTCTGCCACATTTCCGGCAGCTCCACCCGCTGATCGCCCAGCACCAGGTCCCGTCCGTCCATTTTCACGGTCAGGATGTTCATGGACGGGGAGCCGATGAATTTGGCCACGAAAATGTTGGCGGGGCGGTGGTACACGTTGTGGGGGGTGTCCAGCATCTGCAGGTCGCCGCCGTTTAACAGGGCGATGCGCTGGCCCACGGTCATGGCCTCGATCTGGTCGTGGGTCACGTAGATGAAGGTCTGGCCGTACATCTCATGGATGCGCACCAGCTCCTTTCTGGCCTGGCCCCGCAGCTGTGCGTCCAGGTTGGAGAGCGGCTCGTCCAACAGGAAAAAGTCCGAGCGCTTCACAATGGCTCTGGCCAGGGCCACCCGCTGGCGCTGGCCGCCGGAAAGCTCCTTGGGGTAGCGTCCCTCCAGGCCGGTCAGGTTTAAGATGTCAATGGCCTCCTTCACCCGCTGCCGGATCACGTCCTTTTTCTCCTTGTGGATGCGCAGGCCGTAGCCCACATTTTCCTCGATGGTCATGTGGGGGTACAGGGCGTAGTTCTGGAACACCATGGCGATGTCCCGGTCCCCGCTGTCCACGTCGTTGGCCAGTTTCCCATTCAGGTACAGGTTGCCGGTGGTGATGGTCTCCAGGCCGCTGATCATCCTCAGAATGGTGGATTTTCCGCAGCCGGACGGCCCTAAAAGGATCAGGCGCTCCCCCTTCTCGATGCTCAAGTTCAGATTGTTGATGATTTTCGTCTTACCGAACGATTTGCTCACATTTTCAAAACGAATGCTGTCCATAGCGCTTCACTCCTTCTATCCTTTGATTCCCGACTGTGCGAATGTGTTGATGATGTATTTCTGGCATACGGAATAGATGCCAAGGGGCAGCAGCATGGTCAGAACGGAAATAGCCATTGCCACCGGGATATCCGTGCCGCCCTCCGCGCTGACGAACATCTGCAGCGCCAGGGACAGGGTGTAGTTCTCCGTGGACTTTAAGATCAGGGACGGCCACACGTACTCGTTCCAGGAATTGATGAAGAAAATGATTCCGATGGAAAGAATGGCCGGTTTCACCATCGGCACCACGATGGTCCGCAGGATATTTGTGTGGCTGGCCTTCTCCAGCTTTGCCACCTCCACCAGGGACTTGGGAATTCCCCTCATGTGCTGGCGCAGCAGGAAAATGCCGGTGGCGTCCGCCAGCTGGGGCAGGGCCACGCCCAGGATGTTGTCCCTGAGGCCGATTTTGGAGATCGTGATAAAGTTGGGGATCATGGTCACGGTGAAGGGGATGAAAATGGTGCTCACCAGGATAAAATACATAAAATTTTTCCCCTTGTATTCAAAAAATACAAAGCTGTAGGCCGCCAATACTCCGGTAATCAGCTTGAAGGCCGTCACGATGGAGGCGATGATGAAGGTGTTGGCCGTGATCTTCACAAAGGGAATCTTCTGAAGCACGTTGGCGTAGGCCGCGGTGGTGAACTCCTTCGGGATCAGGGACGAGCTGTTAAATGCCTCGTTCAACGTCTTAAAGGACGTGGACAGGGCGAAAAATATGGGGTAAAGGGACAAAAACACGATGAGGATCAGCACCGCGTGCCAGATCATTTCCGTTCTCCGCTCAGTTTTCATAGTAGACTCCCTTCTCCACATATTTAAATTCCAGGTACAGCAGGATCAGGAAAATCACCATGGTCAGAATGGAGAGGGCCGAAGCCTTTCCCGTATTGTAGAAGGTGAACGCCTCCTGATACACCCCATAAATGATGTTGGAGCTGGCGTTGTTGGGTCCGCCCTGGGTCAGCACCTTGATGGGCGTGAACACGTACTGCATGCCCTGGACAATGCTGATGATCAGCACGTAGATGGCCGTGGACGAGGTCAGGGGCATCACGATTCCGGTGAAGATTTTGGTGTGACCGGTCTTTTCCAGCTTTGCCGCCTCAATCAGCTCGTCGGAGACGCTGCTCATGCCCGAGAGCAGCACCAGGAAATTGTAGCCAAAGCTTTTGAGCACGGCCACCAGGGCGATGACGAAGATCACCAGGCCCTTGGTCTTGGACCAGGTTGGCATTGTAATTCCAAATTTTCCCAAAATCCCGCTGACCGGCCCGGAGATGGGGTTGAAAATCCACTGGAGCACGATTGCGCCCACCACCAGGGAGATCAGGCTGGGGATAAACAGCAGGGTCTTGTAGATGCTCTTGCCCTTTTTCATCACAAAGGTGTTCACATAGGACAGGATATAGGGGATTGCGAAAATCAGAATCACCAGAATGGCGATGTAAAACAGGGTGTTTGCCACGATCTGGATGGTCACCTCGTCCTGGACGATGCTGACGTAGTTTTTAAAGCCCACGAACTTCTTGGTGGGAGCCACCATGTTCCACTTTAAAAAGCTCAAATACACGGTGTAGGCCAGGGGCCAGAACATGAACACCACGAACGCAAAGGTCGCCGGAAACAGGAACAGCCATGCGATGATGTGGTCCCGCTTCCTGCGGTTCAACCGTTTTCCCTCCATAGGGTCTTTCTCCTCTCTTTGCCGGAAGAGGGAAGACCCGCTGTCTTCCCTCCTCCCGTTTTATGGTATGTCTTACTGCTCTTCCAGCATTTTGTTCAGAGCGTCCTGAGCGGATTTGAGCGCCGTCTCCGGGGTCTCGGTGCCGTCCAGAATCTTGTCTCTGGTGTCGGCGAACATCTGCTCCGCCTGGGTTCCCATGTCGCCGGGATAAGCGGCCCAGGGCTGTAAATACTGCATTTCCTCAAAGGCCACACCCAGAAGCACGTCGTCCTTGATGTGGGCCTGCAGGCCGTTGGGATCCTCCGCCACGTCCTGTCTGGGCGGCAGATAGCCGGTGTTTAAAGTCCACTTGGAAAGCCACTCCGGCTGCATGATGAACATTAAGAACTCCATTGCCGCTTTCTGCTCCTCGGGCGTCTGGGCGGTAATCGGAATAAAGTTTCCGCCGGTGGGCAGGCGTTTCTCCTTGCCCTCAAAACCCGGGAACTCAGCGCCCTTGACGTCGAACTGGGCGGCCTGGGTGATGGTGCCGATCTTGGCGCTGGAAACGCAGGCGATGCCCACCTTGCCGTTACAGAAAGCCTGGATGCCCTCGTCGGCGGTGATATGTAATCCGCTCTTGTCCGTCAGCACCATGTCGGCCAGAATCTGGTATGCCTCGATGCCCTCGGGGGTAGCGAATGCCGCCTTGCCGTCCTGGAGCATGTTGGCGCCGTTGCTCTCTAAAAGTCCCTGAACCGCCCAGTTGTCGGCGTACTCCTGCATGTAGAAGCCGTACTCGCCGGTCTTGTCCGTGATCTGCTTGGCGTACTCGCGGATGTCGTCCCAGGTCTCCGGTCCCTTGGCCGGGTCCAGGCCCGCCTTCTCAAACAGCTCCGGGTTGTAGCAGATGATGGGAGCGCTGATGCAGAAGGGCATTCCGATCTGCTTTCCGTCCACCTGGGCCAGGCTCATCACGTTGTCCAGGAAGGTGTTCTTCAAGTAGTCCTTGTCCTCGGGCAGATACTGGTCCAGCACGTCCTGGGGACTGACGTAGTTGAAGTTTGCCGCGAAATATTTGATGTAGTTGTAGCCGATCATACACAGGGACGGGGGATTTCCGGCCGCCACCTCAGCCTGTAAGTTCTGCATCAGGCCCGGGTACATGTCGGGATTGTAGACCTCTTTCACCACGATATCCGGATGGGTCTTGTTGAACTCCTCCACCATCTCCTTGATCACCGGAGCTCCGAAGTTCTCAGAGTACACATGCCAGAAGGTGATCTCCACCGGCTCGCTTGCCGCCTCGGTCTGGGCCTCGCTGCCCGCGGGAGCGCTCTCCTTGCCGCCGCAGCCGGTCAGAGCCGTGGCCGTCATCGCCGCCGCCAGTCCCGCGGCCGCCAGCTTTTTCCATATCTTTCTCATAAACATCCTCCTTTGATTTTGTTGGTTCTGTTTGCGTCATAAACCTATCATACAACACGGCCGCGGCCTTGACCATGCGGTAATCCGGCACTTTTGTGTGGAATTTAGCACATTTTTTGCATATAATCGCTAATTTTACATTGGGTTTGGTTGGATTTTACATGAATTTTACTAATTTTTTAACGAAGTTAGGAACGCGCGCAGGCTATTGCCGGATCGAATGAACCGCTGAAAATTATTGTGTCGAGAATCTTGAAACTATGCTTGTAGAATAGACCGCAGACCGGTATAATAAAATATGAGACAATATCCAGCAGAAGCCGCTTATTAAAAATGAGGTAATGATATGGCATTAACAGCAAAACAGGAATATGAAGCAGAAAAAGATTTTGAAAGTATCAAGGTCAGAAGAATGCTCTTACAGGCAATCAGCCAGGCAAATGAAGGAAGAACAAAAGATTTAAACGAAGTATGTGAACGATTGGAGAAAAAATATAGTAATGCATAAGTATCATATAAAAATCACAGAATACGCAGAGCAAGATTTGGAAGATATTGGTAACTATGTTGCCTTCACTCTAAAAAATCCTGCTTCTGCAATTTGTTTAATCCATGATCTAAAAAATAAGATGAATTCACTCAGGCAAATGCCGCAAAAACATGCACTGGATGAGGACAGTATTCTGGCCACGCCGGGCGTCAGAAAATGTCATCATAAGAATTATAAAATCTATTATATCGTATCTCCGCCTTTAGACAGCGTCATTATCCTTCGGGTCTTACATATGCATGTGGACAGCAAATCTAAAATCTATCGCACATTCGGAATCTGAATCACTCACTTATCCTCACCCAAAATACCGCAACAACACCATCGTACGGTCCAACTCCTGCCCGCGCCCCTCAGAGAACCGCTCCAGGTCATTTTGCAGGCCGTCCACATACTCCATCAGACCCGTGCGCAGGTTGAGGATGCCTAAGAACACGGATACGGTCAGCGCCCCGCGGTTCTGTCCGGACAGGCGGTTGTTGGTCTCCGCCAGGATACGGGACGAACTGTAGCCCAGCTTGGCATAATTCTTGATGTGGGTCATGGCGATCACGCCCCATACTCCAGCGCCTGTTCGGGCTCTCCGAAGCTGCAAATCCTTTGACCCGAGGAGATCGTTTCCAGCTCATCCGCGCTTCCCAAGACGGGTCCATTATAATACTCTTGTCATCCCCTCGTGGGCAATCTCCAGTGTCTCGATCGCCACCTCCGAGGAGGTCGCATTTAAATCAGGCGCCGTGTATTTGGCAGGCCACGCATTGATCACCTGCCAGGATGCCTCCGGGGGTTCCTCCTCATCCAGCAGCGTAATGGTAATGGTCTTTCTCTGAATCGCCCCGTTGACGCCCTCCGCAATCCACTCGTAGAACACCATAGAATCCGCCAGGCCCTGTTTCAAGATAATATTGCCGTATTTTTTCAGACCCGGAATCTTCATCGGCGTCTGAACCATATCGCCCGCCCGATACTCCATCACATCGACCGAGGCGTTAAACCCGGTCACCTCGGAAAAACCTCCCCCTCCCAGGCCATCTATCTCAACCTTATATCTAAAACGTCCATGTGGATACGCCATTTATCGTTCACTCCTTCCTTCTACTTTACCGCTTCGTTGGTCTTCTGGGTGATTCGGAAAATCACAAATTCAGCAGGCTTCACGAGGGCAACGCCGATCACACAGATCAGGCGGCCGTTGTCAATGTCGTCCTGACTCATGGTCTCCCTGCCCACACTCACATAGAAGGCTTCCTCAGGAGTGACCCCCGCCAGCGAACCGCCCCGCCACAGGCCGGTCAGAAACACGCTGATCGTCATCTGCACGCGCCTCCACAGCATCTCGTCGTTTGGCTCGAATACGGCCCAGCTCGTGTTGGCCTTGATGGACTCTTCAATGAAAATGAACAGGCGGCGGACATTGATATATTTCCACAGGGGATTGCTGCTTGCAGTCCTCGCCCCCCAAACCCGGATTCCCTGTCCCGGAAACGCCCGGATCAGGTTTACGCCCTTGGGGTTTAAGATATCCTGTTCGCCCTTGTTGAACTGACAGTCCAGACCCACACAGGCTCTCACCACCTCATTGGCCGGGGCCCTGTGAACCCCTCTTGTGTCATCAGTTCTTCCATATATTCCCATTATTGCTCCAGAAGGAGGAATCATGATATTTTTCCTGTCCAGCGGGTCGAATACCATCAGCCAGGGATGGTACAGAGCCGCGTAGGTGGAATCGAATATATCCCTGTGGGCGATGATATCGCTTACCGTTTTAGCTTCCCTCGGCATATCCAGCACCGCAAACCGGCTGGCCAGATTTTCGCAGTGCGCCACCAGGGCCAGCTGCACATTGGGGTCCGTCACTCCCGGAACCGCCATGATGGACACCTCGTCGTTGTCGATAAAGGACTGGATGCCGGTTCGGGCGCCCGCGCCGTTGTCCACCCCGATGAAATCGGCCGCTGAGACGGAGGAAACCGAACCGTTGCTCCCTCCCTCAAAGGTCACAAAACGTCCCATAATCTCGGCGATGGGAACCGCTGCCTGCCCGCCGTCCCAGGAGACCGCCACCAGTTCGGATTGGGCCATCTTCTTGCCAATATAGTTCCCCCCGTTGATGTTGAGGGACACATTCTCGTATGTTTCCGTGATATCCTTGTATTTCACCTCAATCAAAGCCTCGCAGGTGGTGATGACCTGCAGCGGCACCAGATTCGTGTCCACAACGGAGGCGGGGATCTCGTGCTCAAAAGAAAGCACGTTGTCCCGGCTCTTTACAACTCTGGTGTAAGCCGTTCCCTCCCCATCGGGATAGGCCACCACGTCGCCCGGATAAAAGCCCACGCTGCTTTTCACTCTGTAGGTTCCGTTCTCCACCTTCAGCACCTGGGTCTTGGCCTTGCTGGAGGGACGGATAGAGACGGTGATGTCATTTCCCCAGAGCCCGGGGTTCCGGGCGGTAAAGGAAACGCCCCCGGCCGCGCCCTGCGCATTTTGGGCATCCCCCGGCGCCACCCGCATCACAAAACAGCGCGGCCCGCCGTTCACAAAAAACGCCTCCACCGCATAGGCGAGGAACCGGTACCCGCCGAACTCATGATCGGCTAAATATCCCCCATAGATTCTCTTAAAATCGGAAAAATTGGTCACCAGCTGCGGACGCCCCACAACCGGTCCCCGCTCCGCCAGCCCTACAAATCCGGCCGTGCTGGTCCCAACGCCCTCCATCGGTTTTGCCCCGGATTCAAATTCTTCCACATATACGCCTGGTGATAAATATTCTGCCATATATTCCCAGTTTCATTTTCCGCCCTACCCAATGAAACCAGATCCCTCCTATCTTTTGTGAAGCTTAGAATATTATTATACAGCATATTTCTATCCATTGTAATAAACACGGCAAAGAATATCCGGCTTTATTGGTTTTTTCCCGCCTTCCCGCTGCATTTCTGGCAAAATGTCTCCAATACAGAGCTGGGAGGTCCGTCCAAATCCTTGGTACATGCCTTCTCAAAGGCTTCGTACTGCCGTTTCATCTGGCGGTAATCCCCAGGGGATTTTTAATTCATTTGTGTCATTTACTGCCTCGCCTCCGACACCCCCAGCACCTCCCACCGGTAATTCTCGTAAGCCTGTCGCAGCGCCATGGACGCGCTCTCCCAGGCCGCCTGTTTTTCCAGGTAGGAAGCCTCCCCCTCCAGGTATTCGGTGTTTGTCAGCATTCCGGCGCTCTGCTTGTTTTGCAGGGAGTTGTAGATAATCTGCGCGCTCTCCCAGGAGGCCGCAGCCCCCTCGTAGGCCGTGCGCTTCTCCACCACCGTCTGGTACAGGGAATTTAAGTCCGCTTCCGCCTCGCCCTCTGCCTGGTTCACCTGCTTTTCCCGGCGGTTCTGGGCCGCGGTTCCCACCGCCTTTGCGTGGCGGGCGCTGAGCACGGAACTGTTGTTGCCCAGGGCCTTGTTCCGGTCCGCCTCCACATCGATGGCGGCGATTGCTTCCAAATCCGGCGCGGGAACGGCCCCGATCTCCACCCGGGCCCCCGGCTCCATGCCCAGCAGAAGCAGGAGGTCGGCCTTCAACTGGGCGGCCTGTTCCTCCATAGAAGCCGCCGCATTGCGCGCATTTGTCAGACGCTGCTCGGCCGCCTGCACGTCCGCCAGGGTCGCCGAACCGATGGAATACCGAGCTTTGACGGCCTCGCAGGCGGCCAGAGCCGCCTCCGCGGTTTTGGCCTTTGCCCGGGCGTTTACCGCCATCTGGTTGTAGGAGTTCATCAGCGCCTGGGCGGCCATGGTCAGGGAGTCGGCCTCCTTCTCCAGGGAGCGGGTGCTTTTCTCACCGGTCATCTTGTCAATCTGTTTATACATGTTTCGGGCGGAGCTCTTCAGCATAGCCGCGTTGGAGGCGTAAAGGGACGAGGCGGAGGCGTCCGAATCCTTCATATCCTCCGCCTTGCTCTCCATGTCCCACTGCTCCCATTTAACGGCATCCCGCATGTCCTGGTAGGTCTGCACGTTGTTGTTGTAGTCATCAATTTTTTCCTTCAACCCCGGATTTCCGGCCTTCAGCAGTTCCCGCAGGTCCTGGTATTGGATCACCTGCTCCCCTGTTTCCACCTCTGTTCCCGCCCCTGTCTCCGCCCCCAAGGCGGTATTCGCCCCGCCGATAGACAACGCAAAGCAGAGAAGAACCATCAGGGCCGCGGTCACGGTCACTGCCGCTGCCCCGCTGCGGGCCAGGCCTTTGGCGCTCCTATACCGCAGGTATTTTCGCCCGCTCACATTCCATTTCATCCGTCCACCTCCCCATCATGACCCGGCCAGGCCGTTCACGGCCCAGTCGTAATCCACCTGGGCGCTCAGCAGGTCCAACTGTTTGGTCTTAACTGATGTCTCCGCCGAGGCGCAGGCCGCCTGCTGCTTCCGGTAATCGTTGGGTGTGATGGTTCCGGCCGCCATTTTCGTCTCCGCAGTCCGCATATTGTCCTGCTCCAGGGCAAATGCCTGCAGGGCCTGGTCGTAATTGTCCTTTGCCAGCAGCAGATTCCGGTAGGAATTCTTGATGCTGTTGGCCGCAGACTCCCTCTGGCTCTTTAAAGACTGTTCCAGTTTGTCTCTGGTGGAGCCGTAGGCCGCGTTGGCCAGCTGCTTTTGCAGAATTTTCAAACTGAGGCTGTTTGCAAGACCTCTCTCCACATCCGCCTCCTGGTCGATGGCCGCGATGCGCTCCAGCTCCGGTTCCGGTGGCGGCCCGATCTCCACCGCCGCCCCGTAGGTCCAGCCCAGCATCAGGCACAGGCTCTCCTTTGTCTTGTCGACTCCGCTCTGGCCTGAGATGATGGAAGCCTGGGCCGAATCCACCGCGTCCTGGGCGCTCAAGAGCTCCGCCTGGACGGACATACCCGCGCTCAGCTTGGTGTTCACGGATTGCAGGGACAGCTCCGCCTGCTGCTTCGACGCCTTTAAGCTGTCCAGGCTGTAAACCTGCTTCCAGTAGCTGATCATCTGCTCCTGGGCGCTCTTCACCAGTCCGGCCTCGGTCTGGTCGTAGCCCAGCTTCTTGATCTCCCCGTCGTCCACATTGTCGTCGCCCTTCTCCATCAGGCTGTCGGCCTGGACCTTGCTGCTCAAATAGGAGCTCAAACGGCTGGCAAAACCGGCCTCGTCCGGGTCCGGGTAATCCAGATTATTTAAAATGTCCTGGGCCGCCTCGTAATAGTCGTCGGAGATATCGTCCTTATCCTGATCCCGGTAATCCTGATACTCAATCTGATTCTGAATCACCGTGTTGTTGTACTCGTGAACCAGGTCGGCGATCTCCTCAAACTCCAGCTTATCGTCCCGCAGAGAAGCCCATTTTTCCGCCGTGTAGGCAAACTCCGGGCTGCCCGCCAGGACGGTTAAGGGCAGGGCCGTTCCGGTTCCCGCTCCAATTCCCACCCCGATTGCAAATGCCAGTGAGGCCGCAATCATTCTGTTTCGCTTCATAGATAGGTACCTCCTTACAGATCCAGCACGATGCGTTTCCGGTCACCGTTCATCAGCGCGTAGTAGACCGGCAGCAGGAACAGCGCGACTAATATGCCGGCGCTGAGGCCCCCGATATTTACCACCGCCAGTCCCTGGGTGGTGGAGCCGCTGCTTCCCATAGCCAGAGCCATGGGGATCATGGACAGAATGGTGGTCAGGCTGGTCATAAGGATGGGCCGCAGCCTGGTGGCCCCCGCCTCGATCAGGGATGTTTTTAGGTCCATGGTCATGCGGTACTGGTTCACCGTGTCCACGTAAAGGATACCGTTGTTCACCACCGTTCCGATCAGAATCAGGAATCCCAGCAGGGACGTCATGCTGATGGTGACGCCGGTCAGCTTCAGCAGTCCGAAGGAGCCCACCAGGCTGAAGGGAATGGTGGTCATGACCATGAAGGAGAATTTCGGCGACTCAAACTGCGCCGACATCACCACAAATACCATGAATACTGCAATGGCGATGGCCCGGTACAGGGCGGAAAATTCCTCCTGCATCATCCGGTCCATGGAGTTCACGCCCGTAGTGATGGTGCCCGTCAGGTTGGGGCTGATCACTTCGCTGTCGATGGCCGCCTTGACGTTCCCCTGGGTATAATCAGCGGTGATGGTGATCTCGTAGGACTTATCCGTCTTGGAAATGGAGGACGGACTGTCCTTAAAGTAGATCTCCGCCACGTCCTCCAGCGCCACATAACCGCCGGAGGGCTTGCTGAGAATAATGCCCTTTAGCTGATCGATGGTCCGGTACTCGTCCTCGGGATACTCCACCATCACGCTGATCTCCTGACCGTCCACCTTCAGGGTGGTGGCCTCCACGCCGCTTAGCATCTGCTTCACCATGGAGCCGATGCGGGACGCGCTCAGGCCCTCGGCCGCCGCCATCACCGGGTCCACTTTCACCGTGACGATGGGTGCGGTGTTCTCGATGCTGGAATGCACGTTGATCACGTCGTCCCGGTCCGTCATCTCCTTCACAATCTTGTCGCTGACCTCTTTCAGCTCATCGTACTGGGTGCCGTGAAGAATCACCTCATAATCGGTTCTGCGCCTCATAAAGCTCATGGAGCTGGACGCCTCCACCGTGATGGTGCAGTTGTCGATATCCGCCATCTCCTTTTTCCATTTATCCGCCACATCGTCCGTGGACATATCCCGGTCATCCCGAAGATAGCCGGTGATGGTGCCGCTGTTGTTGCTGTAGCGCAGCATGTAAGACTCCACGTTGTGGTCCGCCTTGACCACGGCCTCGGCCCGGTTCAACATATCCTCGGCCTGCTCGGAGAGGATGCCCGGCCTGGTCTCGATGGTGACGCTGACCGTGCCTGTGTCGTCCGCAGTCATCAGCTCGGATTCCATACCGCTTGCCAGAATCACCGTAACCACCACGATCACCACCGATACCCCCATGACGATCCACCGGTGCCCCAGCAGTTTTCCCATAATCTTCCGGTACAGGTTCTGCATATGCACCACTGGCCGGTTCATGGGCGCCCGCTCCGTCTCCTTCGGCTTATACATCAGGTAACAAAGGGGCACCACCGTCATGGCCGAGAGCAGGGACGACATCATACAGAACACGATGGTGTAGCCCATTGGCTTAAACATCTGCCCGGTCATACCCTGCAAAAATGCCAGCGGAATAAACACCACGCAGGTGGTCACCGTGGAGCCCAGGATGGACTGCACCACGATGCCGGTTCCGCCGAGGGCCGCCTTGGCGTAGCCCAAAAGCCCCCGGTCCTCGGATTCTGCCGTAGCCCGAAAGCAGCTCTCCAGCACCACGATGGAGTTATCCACCATCATACCCACGCCCAGCACCAGAGCGCTCATGGTGATAACGTTCAGGGAAAAGCCCGCCGACGTCATCAGGATCATGGACAGCAGAATGGAGGTGGGAATGGAGCTGCCCACGATCAGGGACGCCTTATAATCTCCGAAGAAAATGAAAATAATCGCCATGGAGATCAACACAGCCAGCACCATGGTGACCGCCACGTCCTGGAGGGAGCTTAATATCGTGTCCGCCGTATCCCGGGCCACGGTGATGGTCAGCCCATCGTCCGCCGCTTCCAGGGAGGCCACCGCCTTCTGAACCGCCTTGGACACCTCCATGGCCGTGCTGCTCTGCTGTTTTTTAATGGAAATGGAAATAGTTTCCTGGCCGTTGTAGCGGGAAATGCTGCCGCGGGTCTTTTCGGCCTCGTAGATGCTGGCGATGTCCTCCAGGTACACGATTTTGCCCGATCCCGTGGTGATGGGAACCCGTTTCAGATCGTCCAGAGTGTCATTTTCCATGGAGGTGGACACGGACAGTTCCAGATTTCCGGCCACCGTGTCGCCTGAAGGGTAGGCCAGGCTGGCCGTGGACAGTGCCGAGGTAATCTGGTCCACCGTCACCTTGTACTGGGCCATCTTTTCCGATTGCAGCTCGATCCGTATGTACTCCGAGGAGCCTCCCATGGCCTCCACATCCGCCACGGAGGAGATTTTCTTAAGCTCGGGCACCACCTTCTGGTCCACGTAGTCGTAGAGGTTCGGCTCGCTGTCGTGAGCCACGGTGAGGGACATGGTGGCGGAGGAATTGTTGTTCATCTCCATCACCGAGGTCTCCACGTCGTCCGGCAGCTTGCGCTCCAGACTGTCCATCTTCTTTTTCAGATTTTCATATGCTTCGTCCATGTCCGTGCCGTAATCGTATTCCAGCATCACCATGGCCCTGCCCTCCGAGGAGGAAGAACTCATGCTCTTCACGCCCTCCAGGGTGCTGACCTCGTCCTCAATGGGCTCCGTCACCAGCTCGCACACGTCCTCCGGACCCGCCCCGGAGTAGGGGGCCATAATGATCAGCATGGGCTGGTCCGTCTCCGGCATCCGCTCCAGAGTGGCGGAAAAGACTGAGGAAATACCGAACACCAGCAGGCACAGCAGCGCCATGACCGTGGCCACGGGGCGCTTCAGCACAAATTTTGTGATTCCCATATGTCAGTCCCCCCTACCGCGCCCGGGCGCCTTGGCCGCCTGCGCCTCCTGCCGGGCCCGTTTCTTGGCCGGCTGCCTCGCCTGAGGGCTGACCGGCCGCATCGCCTGAGCCGTCCGCCCCCTTTAACTCCACCTTCGCCCCCTCGTACAAATCGGAACTCCAGGTGCTGATCACCAGATCGTCCCTATTCAACCCCCCCAAAATCTCAGCGTTCTGGGAGTCGTAAATTCCCACCTCCACGGCGGTGCGCTCCACCACTCCATTCCGGTAAAGGTACACGTATCCGTCGCCGTTGCTGTAGTAGATGGCGTCCACGGGCACCAGCATGGCATTTTCCGTGCGGTCCGTCACCAGACTCAACTTGACCGTGCTTCCCGTGGGAATGGCGTCCGCGCCCTCCAACTGGGCCTTCACTTTGAACAGGCCGGTATCCGAGTCCACCATGGCGCTGATCTCGCTGACGTACGCCTTGTAGGTTACGCCGTTTTTCGTAATGTCCAGCTGGTCCCCCACGGTGATATTGGCCATCATCCGCTCCGTCACATAGAAGGACACCCGCTTGTCGCCCTCGCCTGCGATCACGCAGAGCTGGGTGGACTGGCCCACGCTGTCGTGCACCTCGATGTCGCAGCTCTCCACCCGGCCGCCAATGGGCGCGGTCACGGTGCTGTACTCCACCTGCCGGTCGTAGGCCAGTTTGGCGGACTCGTACTGCAGCTGGGCGGACTTGGCCTTGTTGCTGTACTGTTCGTAGTCCTGGGCCGACAGATCGCCGCTGGCGTAGAGAATCTGCATTCGGTTTAAATTGCTCCTGGCCTCGGACAGGGACACCTCCGCCGAATCCAGGGAATTTCTGGCAGTCTCCACCTGTTTGGTATCGATCTCGCATAACACCTGACCGGCCGTCACCGTATCCCCGGCCTTCACCATCACCCCGGTCACATCCCCTGACGCCTTGGCGTACACGTAAACCACATCCGCAGGCTCCACCGTGCCGGTGAGGCCCGAAGTCAGCCGGATATCTCCCTGGGTGGGATTCACCGCTTTTACCACCGGCACGTTGGCCGACACAGCTCCTCCCCGCGGCCCCCCTGCGGGACCTCCTGACGCCTTGTTCTTTCCTCCCCCCAGCAACAGAACGGCGGCAGCTACAGCCACTACCGTCGCGCCGCCGATTATCATCGCTTTTTTCCTTCTCATACTTCTGATCTCCTTACCCCGGCCCGTCAGAACCGCGCACCGGCTTCATTTTACTCTCCCATGAATTTTAAGACTGCAACATGAATTGAACATAAACAAACCGTTAAGTTTGGAAAATTAATTGTGAAGATTCTGTGTTTTATTCACCTTCATTTAATATTTTGGTGTTATATTACTATTGCAGTTTAGGACAGGAGGCTTGCAAATGTTTCAGATATTGATTGTGGAAGACGATAAGAATACAAGAAAGTTGATGGAAGCGGTGTTGAAAGAAAACGGATATTATCCGATTCCGGCTAAGGATGGCATGGAAGCGCTGAGACTTTTGGACACCTGCCACATAGACCTGGTGATCATGGATATCATGCTGCCCGGCCTGGACGGCTACGAGCTGACCAGACAGCTGCGGGAGACGCATTTCAGCCTGCCCATTCTCATGGTCACCGCCAAGCAGCTGCCCGAGGACAAGAAAAAGGGCTTCATCGTTGGGACCGACGACTACATGATCAAGCCGGTGGACGAGGAAGAAATGATTCTGCGCATCAAAGCGCTGCTGCGCCGGGCGCAGATCGTAAACGAGCACCGGATCACCTTAGGGCCGGTGGTGCTGGACTACGACGCCCTGACCGTCTCCCGGGGCGGCGAGGTGCAGACCCTTCCCCGGAAAGAATTTTACCTGCTGTACAAGCTTCTCTCCTATCCGGGCAAGATCTTTACCCGGGTCCAGCTGATGGACGAGATCTGGGGCATGGAGTCCGAGTCCGACGACAACACCATCAACGTGCACGTCAACCGGCTGCGCAGGCGTTTCGAAGGTTACCCCGAGTTCTCCATCGAGACCATCCGCGGCCTGGGCTACAAGGCGGTGAAAAACCTATGAAAAAGCGTCGCGGCTTAAAACCGCTCCACAACATTACCTTAGGGATCACCCTGTTCATTTTCCTGATCCTGCTGACCGTGATGACCCTCCAGGGCCTGCTGATGTATCTGTATCTGAGGATTCTGTACCGGGCCGACGTGCCCATTCCCCAGTTCTGGCGCCCCATCCCCCTGCTGTTGCTCACCAGCCTGCTGGCGGGAGTGGCGCTCACCGTGATCGCCAGCCGCGTTCCCTTAAAACCCGTGCGCCAGCTGATCGCGGCCATCAACGAGCTGGCCGACGGCAATTTCCACGTGCGCATCCACCTGGATCTGACCCAGGAGTTCGTCAAGCTGTCCGAGAGCTTCAACCGTATGGCCCAGGAACTGGAAAATACCGAGCTTTTGCGCTCGGATTTCATCAACAATTTTTCCCACGAGTTCAAGACGCCCATCGTATCCCTGCGCGGCTTCGCCAAAATCTTAAAAAGCGATACCCTAACCCGGGAGGAGCGGGACGAATATCTGGATATCATTATCAGCGAGTCCAACCGCCTGGCCCAACTGGCCACCAACGTGCTGAATCTGTCCAAGGTGGAGAATACCAGCATTCTCACGAATATCAGCGCCTTTGAACTGAGCGAGGAGATCCGCCAGGCCATCCTGCTGCTGGAGACTAAGTGGCAGAACAAGGAATTGGAATGGATTCTGGAGCTGGACGAAATCGTCTACTCCGGGAATAAAGACCTGTTGAATCAGATGTGGATCAACCTGATCGACAACGCGGTCAAGTTCTCGCCTCAGGGCGGTAAGGTCAAGATCAAGCTCCACGCCGACGGCCCCCAGGTGCGATTTCAGATCTGGGACAACGGCTGCGGCATGGACCAGGATATAATCGGCCACATTTTCGACCGTTTCTACCAGGGCGACCTGTCCCACACCGCGGAGGGCAACGGCATCGGACTCACAGTGGTTAAGCGCATCGCCGAACTCCACGGGGGCTCTGTTTCCGTCTACAGCGAGCCGGGGATTGGGACCAATTTCAAGGTGATTCTTCCGGTACAGCCGTGAAACCCTCAATCTGACATACCGGCCCAAACAATTTTCTCCCTCACTCCGCCAACGCCGCGTCTTCCGTCCGCTCCACCCGCTCCCTGCGAATCGAAACCACCACATAAATCAGCGTGTAAACCGCCATAAACCCGGAGACCGCCGGGGCGATGGAGCCGATCCGCAGCAGATTGTCCGGCCAATAGGTGTACACCAGCCAGATGAGGGGCATGCGCAGGGCCAGAGCGCCGAAGCAGCAGCTGATCATGGTGAAAATGGTCTTGGAGCGTCCGTTCAGATATCCGTTTAAGCAGAACACAAAACTGACCGCCAGATAATCGTAGCTGCAAGACCTGAAAAACGGGATTCCCTCGTTTATGATCGCCCCATCCCTTGTGAACATGCCGATCATCGTCTCAGGTGAAGACTGGGCCCACAGCCAGAATAAGGAAGAAGCCGCCACCGCGAAGCCCAGCCCGGCAAACAACGAGGCCCTGGCCCGCTCCGGCTTTCCGGCGCCGTAATTCTGGGCCGTCACCGCGGCCAGCGCGTTGGCCGTGGAGGTGGCGGGCAGCATGGCAAACACGTCGTATTTGCTGGCGATGCCCACCGCGGCCGCCGCGTACACGCCCAGACGGTTGGTGACGCTGGTCAGATACAAAAAGGACAGGCGCACCATGCACTCCTGGAGGGAGATGGGGATGCCCACCGCGGCCAGCTCCCGCACCTTCTGGGAATCGATGCGCAGGTTGGACAGGGTGAATGTGAAAATGAACCTGCTGCGGTTTAAGTATACAATGGCGCAGATCATGCTGATGGCCTGGGAGCCGATGGTGGCTAAGGCAACCCCGGCCACCCCCAGCCCGGCGTATTTCACCAGAATCACGTCCCCGGCCACATTGAGGGCGCAGGAGAGGGCGATAAACATCATCGGACGCCTGGAATCGCCGTACCCCCGCAGGATGGCGCTGATGGCATTGTACCCGCAGATAAAGAAAATGCCGCAGCTGCAGATCACCACATACTGCCTGGCCAGGGCGAAGGACTGCTCCGGCGTCTTTAAAAGCTCCAGAATCGGCGTCACAAACAGCAGCATGGCAGCGGTGAGCGCCAGCGCCGCCAAAGCGAACACGCTGAGGGTGGTGCCGATGGTCTTTTTCACCTCCTCCTTCGCGTTCATTCCGGTGTATTTTCCCACCAGAATGGTGCTGCCCAGGGTCAGCCCGGTAATCATGCTGGTGATGATCTGCGTCACCTGGGTGCCGGTGGACACGGCGGCCACGCTCTCCGGCGGGCAGTAGCGGCCGATCACAAACAAATCCACGGCCCCGTAAAGGGCCTGGATCACATTGGCGATAATAAAGGGGACGGTAAACGCCAGCAGCGTTTTCAGCACAGGGCCTTCCGTCAGATTCTGTTCCTGCTTCATCTCAATTCCTCCCACAGCGCGCCTGAAACTGGGCGCAGCCTTTATTTTTACCGGTATTTTTAAGGAAACATCGCGTGGAGGGCCACTTCCGTGATCCCCCGTCCGGCGCATTTCCCGCTATTAAAAAAATAAACCCTCCAGCAACTGGAGGGTCAAGCATTTTTTGTAACAGTTCAGACGGTGGGAAAATTGGCGCGAAAGGCCGCGTCAAGCTTAGAAGATGAGTCGTTTGAACTGTTACCACTTTTTGTCTATTTTCGGAATATGTCCACCGCGTGGCTGGTGATCCCAAGCAAGTCCGCCCGCTCACAGGTGGCAAAATGGTAGTTCATAAACAGCTCAAACGTCCCGCCGTCCATACCGTCCACCGCTTCCCGCAGGAGCAAGGCGCAGCCGTCCGAAGCCACGTAATGCAGCCGGGTCACGGGAAATACGGACATCAGCTCATCCACATCCTCCTTGCGGACCAATTCAAACAAATCCTTTGGCTGGGACCTGGCGGCAAATGTCACGGGATCGATCAGCCCCGTCTCAATATACCCGGCCACGCTGATATTCCCGCTCCTGAATCCCTCGTCGAGAAGGCAGCCGTCGGAAATGACATAGGCCGCAAACACCAGTCCCCCCGGCTTCGTCACACGGATGGCCTCGCCCAGGGCCCGCCGCTTATCCTCCGCGTTATAGAGGTGGTACAGCGGCCCCAACAGCAGCACGATGTCGTACGCATCGTCCGGGAACGCGGACAGATCCATGGCATTTCCCTGGGTAATTGTGACCGGCTCGCCGGGCCGCGTATTCTGCCGGAAAATCTCTATATTGTGCTCCACCAGCTCCACGGCGTCCACGGCATACCCCCGGCCCGCCAGGGCGTGGGAATACCGGCCGGTTCCGGCCCCCACCTCCAGCACGCGGTGTCCGGGCCTTATATACTTCTCAATGTAGCGCATGGTGGTGAGAAACTCAACCGAACCGTGCCTGGGCGCCAGGCGGCTGTCCTCGT
Organism: [Clostridium] asparagiforme DSM 15981; assembly: GCA_025149125.1. Lineage (GTDB taxonomy): Bacteria > Bacillota > Clostridia > Lachnospirales > Lachnospiraceae > Enterocloster > Enterocloster asparagiformis. The sequence goes on from CP102272.1 coordinate 5,104,716, forward strand.
CGTACTGGTTGTAAAAATCAATTAAATACTGGTCTGTTTTCATATCGCGGCCCTCCACACCGGTCAACGGACACGCAGCATTTCTGCGTCCCAGTCCGGCTTTTCCTGTCTGATAAGCGCTGTCACAACATTAGCCAACAGCTTTTTTGCATCGCTTTGTTCCAGCGCCATCTTGTTGGTCGCAGTTAAGACCGCCATCCCGTGGGCGTAGAGAAACAGGTCCAAAAATACAACCTTGGCGCGCTCCGTGTCCACCCCAATGAGTCCGGCGAACTCCTCCGCCCTCTTTTCATTATCGATTTCCTCGTAGAAATCCCTGGCATTCGCCATTTTCAGATTCATATCGCTGATAAACAGCAGCTTAAACAGCTGCGTCTCCTCCCGGGCAAACCCGATGTATGAGAGGGGGAGGACTAAACAGGGGCTGACTTTAACGGATTTACGAAAATCTGCAACGTACTGTTGGTAAAACTCATATGCGAAGGCCAGAAATTCGCGCTTCAGCTCCTCCATGTTTTCATAGCAGGTGAAAATCGGCCGGGTGGAACACTGCAGCCGTCCGGCCACGCTCCTGGCGTTCACTGTTTCAAACCCGGATTGCCTGGTGAGATCCAGGGCGGTGTTTAGAATCATTTCTTTCGTTATTCTGGCTTTGGGCGGCATAGCTTAGACCTCTCTTACAGTAAAGCGACATTTGGCAACATATGTTATGTAACTATTGTTGCATAACCTACAAAAAAAGTCAAGGGGAACCTTTTCGTCTTTCCCCTTGCCGTTTCCTCCCCATCTCATCCTTCCCGCACCGGAAGCTGCAGCTCCGTCACATACTGGCTTACGTCCTGGGTGAAGCCGGAGTCGATCCAGGTGATCTCCACCGCATCGCCCGCCGGAACCAGCCCCCGCTCCTCCATGGCCGCGAACAGCCGTCTGTAATACGGCGCGGACCCCTGGTGGGTGCCGGAATACAGGATGGTCAGGTAATCCCCCTCCGATAGCGTCTGCGCGCCGCCCTGATAATTGTCCTCCTCCTCCAAAAAGACGAAAATACCGGAGAACCGTGTGGGGCGTTCCTGCCTCAGCTCCTTTAGATCCACCGTGACGCCCACTTTTCCCAAAAACATCACCGGTTTCAAATCATTCATCCGCTCCAGCTCCCGGATTGGATATTCCAGATTCTCGCCCTGGGCAATCTGACGGCGCAAAAATGCCACCGGCCGTTGGGGCAGGGTGACCAGCCGGACCTCCTCCATCGGCGCGTTCAGGGCGTAGCGCAGCTGCTCCAGCCTGCGGGTCAGCTTCCGCTCCATATTTTGCAGCTGTGCAAGCTGTTCCCTGGTGGTAAACAGCTGGTCCTCCAAAATCTGCTCCATCACCCTGGCATCCCGGTTCTGGAAGAACTGCTTCATCTTTTCCAGGGGCATATTCAGGGTGCGCAGGTATTTGATCGTGTTCAGCCGCTCGAACTGTTTGGTGGAATAATAGCGGTATCCGGTTTCCGGGTTCACGGTCTCCGGGCGCAGCAGTCCGATGTCGTCGTAATAGCGCAGCGTCCGGATATTGATCTGAAACAGCTCCGCCATCTCACCGATGGTAAATAATTCCTTCATAAAGTAAACCTCTCCTTCGCCCGTCCCTCACATATTCCCGTTTCCGCCCACATATGCTGTAGGTATAATCTCAATACAAGGAGTGTTCCATGGACGAACCAAAACTCATTGCCGCCTCGGATCTCCCCTATCCGCCGGTTGCTGTGGACGGCAAGAACCCGGCCTACGCCAAGGCCATGCTGGACAATGTGGGCGGAGCCAACTCGGAAATGTCCGCAATTTCCCTCTATGTATACAACAACCTGCGCTCCGGTCACACCCCGGATATCGCCCAAACCTTTCACAAAGTCAGCATCGTGGAGATGCATCATCTGGAAATCTTTGGGAAGCTGGCCTGTATGCTGGGGGAGGACCCCAGAATGTGGACCCAGCACGGCTGCAAGAAAGCCTACTGGACTCCGGGTTACAACCAGTACCCCGTCCATTTCCCGGAAATGATGCGCGGCGTGATCGCCGGGGAAAACGCTGCGATCAAAAAATACCAGTATCAGGCCTCCTACATAAAAGATCCCAACATCACGGCGCTGCTGGAGCGGATCATTCTGGACGAACAGCTCCACGTGCAGATCTTTGAAAAAATGGCCCGTGAATACTGCCAATAAACGCGCTCCCCAGCCTATTTCAGACGTTCCCGGAAATGCGCTCCAAACCTGCGCTATCGCTTTTTCTTCCGGCAGGCCGCCGGTATTCCGGGCTTCTGATCCCGGTGAAAAGCCAGGCACTCCTCACAGTTCCCCCGCCGCGGACATTTCCTGCGGCAGGGGCATTTTTCTGCGCCGGGCGACGGCTCATGGGCGCAACGGCCCGGCTTAATCCCATTTTTTTCCATATCTTCGTTTAAAAACCCTTCCGGCCTGCCCGGCAAATCAAACCCGGCTGTTTTCAGAAGATTTCCATTCACAAAACGGCTGTGGGCGGACTGGAACTGCCGGTCCACCTCCAGCTTCATGGGCGCTTGGCGCAGGAAATCCGTCATGCGGTTCAGGGCCGCCACCGGCCGCCGGCCGTGGGTCTTGGTAAACGAGGCGCTCCCGGCTGCCCGGAAATACGCCTCCACCGTCTCCTCGCCGTACCCCGCGTTCAAAAGTCCCATGCGGATGGCCTCAAGGGTCCGCTGCCCCAGATTCTCCCAGTCCGCCCACTCCATTTTCCAGAGAATCACGGTAAATGCGTTGGAGGCGTTGACCGCCATCAGCGTGTTCTCCCCGTGAAACCGGATCACATGGAGATCCCAGCAGAAAAACAGATTTTCCGGCTCCCCGTAAACCGGGGACTTCCATTTTAAAAATTTCTGTAGCGGGATTGTGATTCCAAGCTGCATGGCAAAACTGCTCCTTCCTGTCTATTGGTCCGGGCCGTTTTCGTCGAACAGGCTCATCTGCGGGACCTTAAACGACTGCAGGGCCCTGGGGCGCACGATGTCCTCCGGCCCGGGCGGCGCTCCCAGTATGGTGGAATTCGGGTCAAAAACGGCCCGGTGTTCCAGAATCCGCGCCCGGTCAAAGGTGGCGTAGCAGTACGCGCAGCCGTTAAAGCAGGTGTTGTAAGAACCCGCGTCCACGCTCTCCACACAGCCGCATTCCGGCCGCTGGTTTGCGTCCTTACGGCAACGGATCCGGCTGCCGGTGATCCGCTCGATGCGCTTCCGGTCGATACAGCTGCCGTGGGCCACCCCGGCGGCGGATAAGTCCACGGCCTCGGCGCAGGACTCGATGGCCATGCCGCAGCTGGAGGCGATCTTCGCCATGGCTCCGGCCAGTTCCAGCATCGCTTCCGTCCCCATCGGTTCCATCTGCAATCGTTCCATATTCCTCCGGATTTTTTGGTACAGGTCCAGGAAACTGATCACCACCAGGTCCGCAGAACCGCAAAGTGACCGTGCGATCTCCCCGAACGCTTTCAGATGATATTCCGGCGTATAGCGCCCGCTGATGAAAATGGGATCGTACCGCCAGACCACCCGCTCCCTGCCCAGCTCCTGGGCCAGGCGTTTGAACGTTGGGATCAGCACCTGCCGCTTGTCCGGCAGACCGGCCTCCACCTCCGCCCCATATCCCGTGAGGGTGAACTGGAAATAAAAGTCATAGCTCTTCAGCTCTCCCAACCGCTCCAACATGGGGCCCGGGTTCTTGGTCCAGAATACGATGCAGTCCACCGCCTCCGGGGACAGCGAAATACGGCTGATCTGCCGGGCGTTGAAAGGATTCCTCACATCCAGGAACCCCTCCCGCACCCGGTTCAAAAACCAGTCGCTGTAATAGTTTGGCAGATCCGTTCTGCGGCTTGCGCTCAGTATCATTTGTTCTCCTCGTCTATCTGTTTCTTCCGTTCAACCGCCGTCCCACTCCCAGGCATTTCCCTAAAATGTTCCCGTCTACCGGTTCAGCCACCACACCCCCAGATTCAGGTATGCCGCAAAGCACAGCCAGAAAAAGTAGGGAAGCTGGAGCCAGGCCGCGGTCCGGCTCACCCGGTCAAACAGCCGGATCATAAGCGCCACCAGCCCCAGCAAAAGCAGCAGCCAGAAAAACGCCAGGAGCCGCATACCCTCCCGGAAAAACAGGATGCTCCAGAAAAAATTCACGGCCAGCTGAATCCCGTAGACCGCCAGCGCGCGCACCCGCTCGGTCCTGCGCGTCAGCCAGACCATGGCCGCCCCAATTCCCATCAGGATAAAGAGTATCGTCCACACCACGGGAAATACCGCGCCGGGCGGGGACAGGGGAGGACGCTTTAAGGACGCGTACTCCTTCATCCCGTTCCGGCTCAAAAACCCGGACAGTCCGCCGACGCCCACCGCCAGCAGTACCGACAGCCCGTATAACTTCTTATGCCTCTGCATATCGCATCACCTCGGTTTAGTATATTGCATTCCGGCAACGCCTATTCAGAGACTTGCGCCAGCACCTAAAACTCCGGCCAAAGCCGCCCGTCCGGGTCAAATGGACAGCGCGCGGGATTTCCCTCCGCTCTCAGAATCAAACCGTTTTTCAGGTCGTAAACGGAGGACCACACCGTGTCCATGCCCAGGCTGCGGTCATATTGGCACATAAAGCCCATTTTCCCGGAAAGCAGGCTTTGAATCTGCCCGGCCGTCCACGTTTTCCGCTGTGCAAACGCTCTCTCCATGGTCTCGTACCGCTCATGAGAGTGAACCGTGTCCTCCATCTGCGTCTGGTAAGGCGTCAGGGCCCGGCTGACAAAATGGTTGGTCGAAAACACCGCTCCCCCATCTCCCGGCCGGATCACCTCCAGAGACTCGCAGTTGCACTCCACCACCGCGGCCGCCCCGCTCCGGTCCGCCAGGGTGATGGCCTGAGCCGAACCCACGGGCAGTTTCCGGATCGCTTCAATGGCCTCCTCCACGGTCCTGCACCGCTCCAGGACATACCGGACCAGCATCCCGGCGTTAAACCCAGGCGCAATTTTGGTGGGATACATAAAGGTCAGACCGGCGGCCAGGCCGTGCTCATTGACCCCGTCCTCCATCTCCGACCAGGCCGTGGTAGCCCCCACAAATCCGTAAGCTCCCTCCAGCCGGTACATCGGACTGTCGCAAAACGGCTCCACCGCGGTGAGAAAATCGCTGTTGCGCCCGAACAGTACCGTGTCCTCATCCGAATACGCGACGCAGGAACAATGATTCCCCACCGCAAAGCTGTACATGGACAAAAGAAATCCTTCCATCCGGGCCGGCTCCGTCCTCTGCCCCTCGGCAATTCCCCGGATCTCGTCCAGTATCTCCGGAAAATGCCGCCGGTACGCGGGGATCGCGGCCCGGGCGTAGTCCAGACGCGCCTGGTCCACGGCCAGGTGTTCCATCAGGTTGATGTGCCGCTCGTAAAGTTTCGCTCCGTAACGCAGCCCGCTCTCGTAGTGGGTGCCCTTCCATGTTGAATGATTCATAAAATGTTCTCTCCTTATATTGTATTGAGAGATGGCGCCAGCTCTTGATACAAGACTACTTGAATAAAAATTTTCTGTCAATACTTATATTTTTTTCTTTTTATTATTCAATTCATCGTGGAAAATCGTCCTCCGGATGGCCGTCTGCGCGGACCGGCACTTGCGCGGCGGGTGACTTTGCGCTATACTTGCCATTATCAGATTTGTTCGGGAGGAAACACCATGTTAAAGGACTATGAACACAACGCAAAATATTACGAGACGGACCAGATGGGCTGCGTGCACCATTCCAATTATATACGCTGGATGGAGGAGGCCCGGGTGGACCTGATGGATCAGATGGGCTGCGGTTACCGGGCCATGGAGGAAGCCGGCGTTTGCAGCCCCGTTCTGGAAGTGAACTGCCGATACAAAAGCATGGTCCGCTTCGGCGACACCGTGCGCATCCACGCCTGGATCAAGGAGTACAACGGCATCCGCATGACCATCGGCTACGAGATGCGCGACGTCTCCTCCGGGGAACTGCGCACCCGGGCGGAGAGCGCCCACTGCTTCCTCACACTGGACGGCCGCCCCGTATCCTTAAAGCGGTCTTATCCGGAATGGGATAAGCTTTTCCGCAATATGTCGGAGATGGAGGCAGGGAAGGGGGAGTAAAACCCGCGTTTCCCGCCTCCCTCCGTCACTGGTCCAGCTTGATCCCCGCCAGCATCCGGGCGAACGCATCGTTGAGCGGCTCCTCCGTCTCCTTGCTCTGCTGATTCAGATATTTGGCCACGTCCCGCTTGGTGACGCCCGCCCCCTCCTTTTTTCTCCGCTCCTGGAAGGCCTTCAGCTTTTCCTTGTACCCGCACCTGCAGACAAAGACCTGCCCGTCCCCTTTGCCTTTCAGCTCCATTTTCTTGTGGCACACCGGGCAGCGGGCGTTGCTGGTCCGGGAAAGGGTCTCCCGATGGCCGCACTCCCGGTCCTGGCAGACCAGCATCTCGCTGTTCTTCCCCTTTACCAGGAGCATTTTCTTGCCGCATACCGGACATTTGGTATTCGTCAGATTGTCGTGGCGGAACTGGCCTTCGCCGGACTTGATCTGTCCGATCAGCTCCCGGGAATAGCTGCGGATATCGCTCATAAAGGCCGCCCGTTTCAGGGAGCCTTTGGAAATTTTTGACAGTTTCATCTCCCAGTCCGCGGTCAGCTCCGGCTTTTTTAAATCCTCCGGCACCAGCTCCAAAAGCTGTTTCGCCTTGGAAGTCAGAAGAATGTCCTTGCCCCGCTTCTCCAGCAGAAAACTGGAAAACAGCTTTTCAATAATGTCCGCCCGGGTGGCCACCGTGCCCAGACCGCCGGTCTCCCCCAGGGTCCGGGCCATCTCCTTATCCCCTGATTCCATGTAAGCCGCCGGATTCTCCATGGCGGACAGCAGCGTGGCCTCGTTGAAATGCGCGGGCGGCTTGGTCTTTCCCTCGGTCAAACCAAAGGTCAGCCGGTTCAGTACGTCTTCGGGTTTTAAATCCGGCAGCCGCTGCCCCTTCACCTCCTGATCCTCCTCCTCGTCCCCATCATATCCGTCCTCGTAAGCCGCTTTCCAGCCCTGGCTGCGCACAATGTTCCCGTGGGCCACGAAGCGTTCCCCGCCTGCCTTCACCGTCAGATTCGTCTGCTCGTACTCGTAGGGCGGGTACAGCACGGCCAGGAACCGGCGCACCACCAGGTCATAAATCCGCCGTTCGTCCACGGTCATGTGATCCAGCTGCACAAACTGCTCCGTGGGAATGATGGCATGGTGGTCCGACACCTTGCTGTTATCCACAAAAAACAGCTTCTCCGGCAGCGGACGGGCCACAAGGCGTCCTGCCGCCAGCTTGTAGGGGCCCACGCCGCAGGCTTTCAGCCGTTCCTTTAAGGTGGGCACAATGTCCGCGCTCAGATAGCGCGAGTCCGTCCGCGGGTAAGTAAGCACCTTGTGGTTCTCGTACAGGCGCTGCATGATATTGAGCGTCTCCTTGGCGGAATAGTTGAACCGCTTGTTGGCGTCCCGCTGCAATTCCGTCAGGTCGTAGAGAAGGGGCGCCTGGGTTTTCTTCGGCGTGCGCCTGACCTCCGCCACCACGCCGGTTCCTCCTGCCGCTCCCTGGAGCGCGCTCAGCACCCGGTCCATGCGGGCGCGGTCAAAGGAGCGGAAGCTTTTTGTCTCCCCGTCCTGCCAGGTGAGCGTCAGCGCGGGGGAGGCGCATTTTGCCTGGATTCCATAATAGGGCTGGGGGACAAACTTGCGGATTTCCTCCTCCCGCCTGGCGATCATGGCCAGAGTCGGCGTCTGCACCCGGCCGCAGGAGAGCTGGGCGTTGTACTTGCAGGTCAGAGCGCGGGTGGCATTGATGCCCACCAGCCAGTCTGCCTCCGCCCTGCACATCGCCGCGTCGTAGAGATTTTCATAATCCCTGCCGTCCCTTAAGTTGGCAAATCCCTCCCGGATGGCCTTGTCGGTGACCGACGAGATCCACAGCCGTTTTAACGGTTTCTGGCTGCCGGCCTTTTTTAAGATCAGCCGGGCCACCAGCTCGCCCTCCCGCCCCGCATCCGTGGCGATAATGATCTCCCCCACGTCCTTCCGGTGAATCTGCGCCTTTACGGCCTGATATTGTTTGGTGGTCTGCCGGATCACCTCCAGCTTGAAGGGCTCCGGCATCATGGGCAGGTCCTCCATCTTCCACTCCTTGTATTTGGGATCGTAGGCCTCCGGGTCCGCCAGCTCCACCAGATGTCCCAGCCCCCAGGTGACGATGTAGGCGCCGCCCTCGATGGCGCCGTTGATCTGTCTGCCGCACTTTAACACCCGGGCGATATCCCGGGCCACGGAGGGTTTTTCCGCTATAACCAATGATTTCATAACTCCGACACTCCTTACAGTTTCTGTAAATACTCTGATGTTCCGTTTATTGTATCATTATAGTGTAAATCCCCCCGGGATTCAACCGGAATCCCGGGAGAGTGCGGCCGCCGCCACCGCGTCATCGCACCGCCGCCCCATAAAAACAGGGCGGCTCCGCACCTCTGCAAGCCGCCCCGTCATTCTGTTCCAAATTCACTGTCGCATGTTTACCGGTCCAAATTCGCCGCTCTCCATGCGCCGTCCCATTCCCTTCGAAAGAATCTCATGATTTTCATTTGATATCTCTTTCTCAATCTGTCTCCAAAACTCTGGAATATTCCTCCAGGGCACGGATCTCGTCCTCGCCGTCAAACAATAGTTCAAACCGGTCCCCGGCCTTGATGTCGCCGATGTGCATCATGCTTTTGGCGTTGAACCTGCGTCCCGCCAGATCCACCGTCACCCGGCAGCTATACTTGCAGCCGGTCTGGATCAAAAGTTTCATCTGGTTCCGGTATAATGTCTGATTGTCCGAGGCGGAAAATGCGCTCTTGATCATTTAACACCTGCCATATCCGTCGCGCCGGAAATTTTGCGGAAAGCCGGGGCTTGATCCCCGCCCGCTACCCATAACCGGCGCAAAAAATTCTATTTTGTTTTCTTAGCGGCGGTTCCTGCCACGGTTTTCGCCGTCCGGGCGGCGCTTCTGCGGTGTTTCAGCAGTTCCAGCTGCGCCGCCTTGCGCTCCTCCTCCATCCGGAGGATTTCTTCCCGGTGTCCCGTCTCCCTGCGCCTGCGCTCGCTCATTGCCATCTCGTTGTATTTTTTCTGCAGCTCGCCCTTTTCAAACGCCAGATAACCGGCGAACGCATCCGGAAACCGAAAGGTTTTGACAGCGCCTCCGCTCTGAAACCGTACTTTAATATGCTCCGCCGGTTCCTCTACTATACTGCCTCTGCCGAATTTCAAATGTTTCACTTCTTCATTTACCAACGACTCCATCCGCTCAACCTCCATCATCGGATCCACCCATACAGCAGGCCCGACGCCAAACGGCTCGGGCCATACTTTCTGAGACTTATTGTTTCTATTTCTATTCTATCAGAAATTTCTTCTGATTTCTAATGATTTTTTGAGTTTTTTGCTAATCCGCCCTCTCCCGCGCCCCGGACAGCTGCAAAAACGCCTCCATGGCGGGCGTCATCCACTTCACCGGATGGCAGAACAGCGCGCTCTCCACCGCCGGGGTGAACCCCTCGATCCTCACGCGCTCCAAAGCCCCTTCCTGCACCATGGACCGGACGGCGAAATCCGGCAGGATGCCAACCCCCAGACCCGACCGGGCGAAGGTGCGTATCCCCTCGATGCTGTCCGCCTCCATCAGCACATGGGGCACGATCCCGTTTTTGCTGCAGAACAGCTCAAACTGGCGGCGGTACGGACAGCCCGGTTCCGTCAAAAGAAAGGTAACGTCCTCAAGTCCGCTTGCCGGAAGTATTTTTCCAGGGCCGTATCTGCCGGGAGCAGCCACAGCCCAGATGGGATGGGACATGCCGCAAAAGGCCCGCCACGGGCTTCTCTCCTTCCAATCCGCAATCACCCATGCGAAATCCAGCCGGCCGGAGCCAAGCATATCCCGGAGCGCCTCGATGCCCCCGCTGCGAACCACCAGGTCCACCTTGGGGTACAACTGGTGGTACTGTCTCAGAAGATCCGGCAAAAACGCGGTGCACAGCGACGAAAATGCGCCGATCCGCAGCTTACCCGACGGCTCCCTCTGGCTTTTGACAGCCAGCCGGGCATTTTCCGCTTCCAGAAGCAGGCTCCGGGCATGCTTCAAAAGCACTTCCCCCGGCCTGGTGAGCGTAATGCCTTTGGGCAGCCGGTCAAACAGCTGTACCCCCAGCTCCTCCTCCAGCCCCTGAATCTGCGCCGTCACCGTGGACTGGGTATAACCAAGCTCAGAGGCCGCCCTGGAAAAGCTCCCCGCATCCGCGGCCCTGACAAATGTATTCAGATTGCGCAGCTCCATTTTCCTCTCCCTTTTTTGGTATCGAAATTTTCGAATCTCTTTATAATATATTTCAATTTTACAGAATTGTAAATGCCTGATATACTGAGTGCAGAAACCACACACGAACACTTACAAGGAGGAATCCCCATGAATATCACTGTAATTGGAAGCCATCTCTGCCCTGACACCCTGCTTGCGCTCTGCAAGCTGCGCGAGGCAGGAATTGACGTTGACTTCAAGAATCTCTCCGCTTCCCTGCCGGACTTAAAAGCCTACTTATCCGTGCGTGAATCCGATCCTCTGTACGAGGCGGTCCGCAAAAACGGCGGCATCGGCATCCCCTGCTTCGTCTTTGAGGACGGCCGCCGCACCCTGAACCTGGACGAAGTCCTGTCCGTACACTGAGGCGCGTTTGAAAATTCATTCCCGCCAAAAACGCCCCGGCTGCCCGTTCCCTCCGCAGCCGGGGCGTTTTTTCGGACGTCTCCTCCCGTTCAGTCCTCAAACACCGGCATCTCCACCTCCCCGTCAAAATACAGGGCCTCCCGGTTCTCAAGAGCATAGGCCGCCATCCGCTGCTCAATATCTTCCATAGCGTAAAGCCTTTTATTCAAATCTCCAAAATCCGGCTCCCGCTCGCTCATCTGATCCCAGCGGTCCTCCCGCTCCTTGGCGGGTTCGCCGCCCATGCGGTCCGCCGACTCCCGGATGATCCCGTACAGCTCCTCCATCCCCATCTCCCTGGCTCCGTTCATGGCGTCCTCCCAGACGATGCCCGTGGAATTGGAGTAAAACTGGTCGTGCCCGCCGTTGTTGACCTCAGCCAAATACCATTGCAGGGCGAACAGATACCGCTGCGGGGCGGTAAACCCCTCCAGGTCCCGCCGGTACTGCTCCTCCCCGTCGTAAATACTCACGCTCCACCAGAGCGGCTGGATCATCTCCTGAATCTCGCCGGATTCAATCACCTCGTCGTCCACAATCACGCGCTGTCTCGCCATTTCCATACCGTTATTCTCCTCTCCCGCCGGTCCAAACAGTCCCGGCGCCGTGTAATTTCTTTTTAATCTGCCTCCTCCAAAGGCCCACCGCTCTCCCGGTGTTCCCGGTGTTCCTCGAACTTTTCCTCGATCTCTTTTAACACCGCCGCATACGTTAAAAATTCCTGCTCCAGCCGTTCCCGGTGCTCCGGGTTCTTTTTATAACAGATCCGGTGCTCCATGCTGGCCCAGAAATCCATGGACATGGTCCTAAACTGGACCTCCACGGGAAAATATTCCATGGCATCCAGGCAGTATACTGGCGCTCCCAGCACGATATGATAGCTGCGGTAGCCGTTGGGCTTGGGGGTGGCGATATAATCCCGCTCCTTCACCAGAACCAGGTCCGACTGCCGTTTTAACCCCGCCGCAACGTTATAAATATCGTCCACAAAATAGCAGATCACCCGGATGCCCGCAATGTCCTGGAGGTAATCCCTGGCATTGGTCACGCCGTCCCTCTGTCCCAGACGCTTAAGCTTGTCCTCGATGCTCTTCTTGGCCTTGATCCGGCTCTGCATATTGTGGATGGGACCGCACACCGCCCTGCTGCCATAAAGGCTGTGGTTCAGGATTTCCAAACGCGTCTCCAAAAGCCTTCTGGCGTCCTCGTACGGCCGTATCAGGTCGTAATACTGTTCGTTGGTCATATCCATTTCCCCGCACTCTTCATTTCGCGAATCAAAACTCATTCCGTTTTTTCGCATTGGCTTTCAGCATAGCGGAAAGATGTGTCTATTCTATGGATGCTTTCTGGTTTATTTATGAAAATATCATAAATTTCCCGTTACAGCGCCGTCCCCCTTGCCGGAACAGTCAGACCGTCCATTTTCACGCCTTCGTGTTTCAGCAGCCAAATCTTTTTGTCAATCCCCCCGGCATACCCGGTCAGACTGCCGCCGGTCCCCACCACCCGGTGGCAGGGGATTATGATCGAGATGGGATTGTGGCCCACCGCCCCGCCCACCGCCTGGGCGGACATGCTCTCCCGGTGAAGCCGCTTTGCCGCGTCCCTGGCGATCTGCCCGTAGGTGGTAAGCTCTCCGTAGGGGATTTCACAGAGCAGTTCCCACACCGTCCGGCGAAATTCTCCGCCGATGGGCGCCAGCGGCAGCTCCGACGGCTCCGGCCTTTTTCCGGAAAAATACCGGTCGAGCCAGTCCTTTGTCCTGGAAAATACCGGCAGCTCCCCGCAAGGATGCAGCTCCCCGGTCACAGTGCCTCCAAAGTATTTTTGCCCCTCCATCCACAGGCCCGCCAGGTTTGAACCATCGCTTGCCATGGTGAGCCGCCCCACCGGGGAGTCGTATTTCATCTCATAGTACATAACGTTCCTCCTGAATCCTATTTTACAGTGAATTCCACAAATTCATCATGGCATAGCTGCGCCAGGGCCGCCAGCTCTCGGCCAGCGCCAGGATTTCTTTTCCCTTCCGGGGCGCCAGGGCCTTTTTGATGCCGTAGTCCGTCTCCAGAAATGCATCGGTCCAGCCCAATGCCCGCATGACCATATAATGGGCGGTCCAGGCGCCGATGCCCGGAATTTCCATCAGCTGCGCCGCCGTCCGCTCCGGGTCCGCTCCCGCGGCCAGCCGGATGGAACCGTCCGACAGCTTCCCCGCAAGGGCGGAGATGGTATTGGACCGGGCGGCGATCATCCCCAGCGGTCCCAGCCTGGCGGAAACCGGCTCCTCAAGCCCGCAGATGTCCTGGGCGGTGGGAAATAGATGAGTCAGGCCGTTCACCTCCGTGCGGATCGGGGTTCCCAGTTCCCGCGCAATCCGCCCGGCCAGCGTCGTCGCTCCCTTGACGGTAATCTGCTGCCCCAGAATTGTCCGGACCGCCATTTCAAAGGGGTCAAAGCACCCGGGCACCCGGACGCCGGGCGCACATAAGCCTGGCTTTAGCGCATCCATTGTCTGTAAGGTCTCACAGATCCGGTTGGGATCACAGCTCAAATCGAACAGCTCCTTCACCCGCGCCAGCGTCTGGGGCAGCACCGCTAAAAGGGACGCGGACACGGTAACGCGAAGCGCGTTTTGGCCTGGCATATTTTCCGCCTTGATCCAGCCGCACACTTCGGCCCCGTCCCGCTTTACAAGCCGCACGGTCCTGTAGTAGGCGTTTTCCCGGACCGCCTCCACGCCGGGAATTGCCCTTAACGCCAGGAACGCGAGCAGGCGGTCCCAGCCATAGGGTGGACGGTATCCCAGAAACAGGGATATGCCCTGTCCCTCCTGTTTTACGGCCCCGCCGGTCTGCCTGCGCAGCGACGTCGGTGAGAGGTGGTAACGCGCCTGAAACAGGGCGTTAAACCGGCGCAGACTTCCGAAACCGGAGGCCATGGCCGCCTCCAGAACCGAAAGCCCGGTATCTGTCAGCAGGCTTTTGGCCAGCAGCAGGCGGCAGGTCTGCAGGTATTCCACCGGTGAGACACGGTACTCCTCCCGGAACACCCGGCGCAGGTGCCGGGCCGTGCAGCCCAGGGACGCCGCCAGCTCCTCCAGGCTCTCAATGCTCCCGCAATGTTCCTCCAGCTGTTTTGCCGCCAGAACCGCCAGACGGTGGGAGGCGTCCACCGGGGCGCAGACGGTCCCTGTCTGCGGGACAGCGCTGCACGTCCGGAGCCGGGTTGCCGGGACCATCGGCGCGCAGCCGGGCGCCAGTTCCGGGCGGCACAGCAGACAGGGCCGAAAGCCCGCCCGCTCCGCCTCCGCGGCGGTTTTAAAAAAGGTGCAGTTTTCCGGCCTGGGCAGACGCGCCCGGCACACAGGCCGGCAGTAAATCCCCGTGGAGGTCACTCCCACAAAAAAATGTCCGTCAAAACGGGAATCTTTTGATTGAAATGCCGCGTAACAGGCGGCGTGGTTGTCGATTGTCATAGCGGTTCCTCCTGTCTGTCATGGTGCCTTGCGGGCACATGCGGGCGTTTGAAAAGAGAGGGGTTTCCTGAATTCATTATAACAGATCGGACAGAAAAATCCCGCCATTTTCGGACATAGATATTTTTTCCGCAGTCACACGCAAAAAAGGTTCTGAAAACAATCGTTCTCAGAACCTTTTTCATCGCTGGGCCAGCGGGATTCGAACCCTCGAATGCAGGAGTCAAAGTCCTGTGCCTTACCGCTTGGCGATGGCCCATCAGCCGAAATTCCACCGGCATACCCAAACATAATACCATAGAATCCGCCGCTTGGCAAGCCCCGTTTCAGCCTGGACTTTTGCGCCTGGACTTTTAAACCGCATGTCCATTTCAACAGCGAAAATCCATCCGCTTCCCAAGGCTTCTCTCCCTACGCCGCCAGCCCATTGCCGCGCATTTTCCGGCCGGCGGCCGATAACCTGTGCTCCGCACTTTAAGGTCCGCCGCCGGCAGACGCATTACGCCTCGCCAGACACGTTGCACCTGGCATACAAATTACGCTCCATAAACATTCGCCGCCTCCCGGATCAGCGTCTCCACAAGCCGCTGCATACCGGCGACCGCCGAATGATTTTCCAGCCCATACTCCGCTGCCGCACGTTTCATCCTGGGCGCGGCCAGCCAGGTACTGTCCGACTCATCCTCCCACACGGATATTCGCAGCGGCAACTCCAGGGAAATGCTCTGATCCGCCTGCATTAGCCCTGTGCCGACCTTAGGGGAACCAAACACCAGCACGGTGGTGGGGCGAAGCTCAAGACCGGCCTCCAGGGCATTTTTGCCATGGTCAAACTTTGCAAACACGGGAATATTCCGTTTCTCCAGCCCCATTTCCAGCCGCCGCAGGGTCTCTTCGACCGGATACTGCCCTTCCAGCAGGAACAGGCGGTTGTCGTCGTAGTTGGTGGACAGCAGGTCCCCGAACGCCCCGGCGATCCTTCTGCCCAGATTCGTGAAATCCACCCCCTCCCGGTTCGCCATCAGAGTCACGCAGACCAGCTCGTCTGGATGGGTAAAACGACTCAAAAATGAGGAAAATCCCGGAACTGAGCCTTTGATATCCATTAAACCGCGGTGGTGATAGAACTGCCAGCCTGCGTTGGCGGGCACGCTATTTCCGTCCGGAAGCTTCCACGGCCCGTAGAGCTGCGCCCGGTTTTCCGCTTTTTCGATGAGCACTCCCCCGGCCAGCCCGATATCCCAAAAGGAAATATCTTGCGCCGAGGCCCAGACGTCCCCGAAGCCTCTAAGGGCCGTAGAGGGAATCACGCTGTAAGGGCTGCCATCCTGCCTGTAACTGGCGGCCTGCTCCACCGGGTCGATAAAACGCCCGTCCATTTTGAAAAGCTGATGGATATTGCCGGTCTGAGATACATCCTCGCTGTCATATTGATCCAGATCGCCGGTAAATCCGGTGTGACGCAATCCCAAACGCTCAAACTGATGTTTCTTGACAAAGCTCTCGTAGTCCATTCCGGAGACCCTGCCGACCACCTCTGTCAGCAACAGGAAATTGGTTGCGCTCTGTTCAACCCCTGTGCCCGGCTCAAAGCTCAGCTTCTTCTCCCCCACCAGGGCCGCCAGACCGGCAAAGTCCCACTCTCTCTGCGAATCGTAGCCCTCCGCCTGCCGGTAATCCGCCAGACCGGCTGCGTGGCGCAGGAGCTGGCGGGACGTGATCCCCTTCCACCGCGGGGGCAGATTTTCCACATACTGCGAGACAGGCGCGTCCAAATCCAGCTTTCCCGCCTCGTACAGCTGCATGGCCGCCACTGCCGCGTATGCCTGGGAAATGGGACCGGCCGGCCACATGGTATTGACGGAAGCCAGCCGCCGCTGCTTTTCGTCGGACAGCCCGTATCCTACTACCCGCGGGATATAGGGAGCCTGTACAATGGCCAGTGCCAGGCCTGGAATTCCATTTTCCTCCATAAACTCCCAGATCATTTCATCCACAGTTCTCCCCAGGTAAGACACGTCCGCGCTACCCCTGATCTTCATCTCTGTGTGCTCTTTTGTATTCATACAGTCCTTTCCTTTCTTTGCCGCCAATCTGTTACCATTTTAGATACAGTTTATACTGTAATTATAGCTGTTACAGATTGGTTTGTCAAGGAAATACGCAAAAAAATACCTTACCGTCTACCGGTAAGGTATCTCAAAGGGTGAGTACAGGGATTCGAACCCTGGGCCTCCAGAGCCACAATCTGGCGCGATAACCAACTTCGCCATACCCACCATATTAAATTGTACGGACTCTCGTCCGAACGAGCCTGAAGGGATTCGAACCCCCGACCCACGGCTTAGAAGGCCGTTGCTCTATCCAACTGAGCTACAGACTCAATCCCGGCAGCCTCCCGAGGGACTCAACCGTCGCCTGGCACTTGTCCGAAGTTCTTACCCACAGCGGTACACACTTCTGTCGTGTCAACGTGTTATAGTCTATCATACTTTTTTGACGATTGCAAGCTCTTTTTTATATTTTTTTTAAGCTGCAATTTTCATGCCTGAGGGCCTTATTTTTCAGACAACGAGACTCCCGGCCCCCTTACTGTTGCACGAGTGCCGCCCGGCCCCGCCCTGGGCCCTGTATAAATTGACTTTACCGGTCGGGTATGGTACAACAAAGAAATACAGCCGCAGCCAAACAGAGCTGACGGTACGGGAGGTGAACGCAATGTCATATATCGATATGGGCAGATATCTCTGTACAAAATCCATTGCACGGGCATAATTTGTACAGAGTAAACGGCGGTTTTGCCCGCATTGGGTTTTGTACTTATGGAACCGAAAAAATGATTCTGTAAGGAGAGAAACTTCAATGGAAAATAGTTTTAAGAAATATCTGTTATTCTGGTTCGGCGGTTCCGTCTCCCAGCTGGGGAGCGCCATGACCAGCTTTGCATTGATCCTGTGGACCTACACCCAGACGAAATCCGCAATGGCCGTGTCCCTGATGTCCTTCTGCAATTACCTGCCTTACATTCTGGTCAGCCTGTTTGCCGGCGGTTTTGTGGACCGGCACCGCAAGAAAACCATTATGCTCGCGGCGGATTCCATCGCGGCCGCCTGTTCATTTTTTGTCCTGCTGTGCTGGCGGTCCGGGGAACTGAAAATCCAGTACATCTATGCGGTTAACTGCGTGATCGGATTTATGAATTCCTTTCAGATACCGGCTCAGTCGGTGGCGGTGGGAATTCTGGTGCCCAAGGACAAAATCGCCCGGATGAGCGGCATGGACTCGTTTTCCGCCAACCTGGTTTCCGTGGTTTCGCCGGTGCTGGCCTCCTCCGTCTTCGCCTTCGGCGGTCTGGGCGCGGTGATCGCCGCGGATCTTTTATCCTTTTTGTTTAATTTTGCGCTGCTTCTGATCTTTATCAAAATACCGGAGGATTTATCCAAAGCGCCCAGGGGAGCTTGCGTCCTGTCCGGCTGTTTTGACGGCTTCCGGTTCCTGTTCCGCCACAAAGGGCTGTGGTACATCATCGTCACCATGGCGGTGCTGAATTTCTTCTCCCGCCTGACGTACGAAAATATCCTGTCCCCCATGATTCTGGCCAGGAGCGGCGGCAACAGCCTGACCCTCGGGGCCGTCAACATGGTCCTGGGCGCCGGCGGCATTCTGGGCGGACTCATCATCTCGCTCAGGCCGTTAAAAGCCAGCAGCGTAAAATTGATCTACTTCTCAGCCGCAGCGTCCTTTCTCCTGGGCGATCTGATGATGGGTCTGGGAAAAAACACCGTCTGGTGGAGCCTTGCCGCGGTGTGGGCCAGCCTGCCCATTCCGTTTCTGGCGGCCGGACAGAGGATGATCCTGTATCAGATGGTTCCACGGGAACTCCAGGGAAGCGTATTTTCCGTGCGGAATGCGATCCAATACTGCACAATCCCGGCCGGGCTTCTGTTGGGCGGCTACCTGGCCGACTTCGTGTTTGAGCCGTTCATGCAGTCCGGCTCCGGCGCGGCCGTGGCCCTTGGACAGCTGGTTGGGATGGGAACTGGAAGCGGCATGGCGGTCATGTTCCTGTGCACCGGCATCCTTGGGGCGGTGTTCAGCCTGATGGCCTACCGCAAGAAAGAAATACAGGATCTGGAAAAATCCGGGCTGTAGTCCCGTTTGAAGCTCTATCCCGTTTTTCCTCCGATCTACCCCATAAAAACAGCAAAAAAAACGGGAAACCTCGCTATCACAAGGTTTCCCAGTTTTTTATAAGAGCAGGTGATGGGAATCGAACCCACGTATCTAGCTTGGAAGGCTAGTGTTCTACCATTGAACTACACCTGCGTATCTTCAAGTCGGGGTGACAGGATTCGAACCTGCGACTTCCTGGTCCCAAACCAGGCGCTCTAGCCAAGCTGAGCCACACCCCGGTGTCAGGCAAGGTATACCTGTATTTCCCCGTCTCGCGACGCAAAAATTATTATATACCATGCCTTTGCTCTTGTCAACCGGATTTCAAATATTTTTCCGCAGTATTTTTCCGCAGCCACCTCCGCGTTCAAGCAAAATCATCAAAGAGTTTTTCTTAAAATTGCTTGAATTTCAGAAATGGATTGATTATAATATAGATGTAATAAAAAAGGAACAACCACCTCACACAAGAGGTTGGCCCATAACTAAGATAGAAATTCCACCCTCGCAACGGCCAAGTATACAAGGGTGGTTTTTCTATGCCCATTTCTGGGACTTGAAAAACGCTACTGACTAATCTTTAAGATAAAGGTCAGCAATGCGAGAATGAACATACCAAAGGCCATTAAGTCTTTGAAATCAAATTTCATTCGCACCACCTCCCATCTTATGTAAAATGGAAGGCCAACACCTTGTAATAACATGATTGTTCCCTATGAATATTTTAACTTATAAACATATGTTTGCCAAGCATGTTTCTTCAATTAAAAACCTTCTTTTTCCGCAGCCACCTCCGGCCAAGGAACCTTCACCTCTCCAGATAATTCAGCGAGAAATGGGCCTCCCCGTCCCGGTCGATGTCCATCAGCATATAGGACGGGCGGTGTCCGTCCTGGCGGGGGTAGGAAAGGCTGCCCGGATTCAGAACGATCAGGTCCTTGTCCCCGTCCTTTTTGTCCACCTCGTAAAACGGACGGTGGGTGTGGCCGTACATGACGATGTCGAATCCGCCGGCCCGCGCCTCCTTGATCAGGCGCTCCGGCCCCAGGGACACGCTGTAATAGTGGCCGTGGGTCAGCAGCACCCGGTAACGGCCAATCATGATATCCTTTTCCCGGTCCAGATTGGAGAAAAAGTCGTTGTTTCCCAGCACAAATTCCAGATCGCAGCCCTCGTTGACCCAGGAGGCGATCTCCTGCTCGCTCCCCTCCGCATCGCCTAAGTGGATCAGCATATCCAGCCGGCCGCTGCGCTCCAGTATTTCCCTCAGATTCACGTCCTTGCGATGGGTATCGCTCACTATCAGTATCTTCATCCCTTATCCTTTCCCAGCCAGTTAACCAACGCTTCCCTCATGGCCCGCAGCGCCTTGCCACGGTGACTGATCCGGTTTTTCTCATCCATGGTAATCTCCGCCGATGTCTTTCCAAACTCAGGAAGCCACAAAATGGGATCATAGCCGAATCCGCCGCTCCCCGCAGGTTCCCCGGCGATTCTCCCCTCCATGGTCTCCTCGGTGTGCAGCACGCTCCCGTCCGGCAGCACCGCCGCGATGTTGCAGACAAAACGGGCGCTGCGCTCCTCTTCCCGTGCCTCCCTCAGCCGGTCGATAATGGTTCGGTTCTTCACCTCGTAGGAGGTGTCCTCGCCCAGATAACGGGCGGAGTAAATGCCGGGCTCGCCGCCCAGATAGTCCACCACCAGACCGGAATCGTCGGCCAGAACGATGCCGCCGGTCTGCTCCCAGACAGCCCTGGCCTTGATCTCGGCGTTCTCGCCGAAGGTAGTCCCGTTCTCCTCGATCTCCGGGGAAACGCCGGCCTCCTTCATGGAGAGCACCGGCAGTCCCAGATCGGATAAAATACTGCGGATTTCCCGCATTTTCCCTTCGTTTCCGGTGGCAAAAACAATTTTATCTTCCATATGGTATATTCCTGCTTTCTATCGGTTGGAGGTGTAGGCCTTCAGGCAGACATTGCACTTCTGAGTTTCCTCAACGTGCTCCCATTTGTCGCCGTCAAAGCTCAGATACCCCTCCCCGTCGCTCAAATCAATCTCGGCCATCCCGTCCCCGGCGTCGTACTCTATCGCCACGGGGTGAACGGTTCCCGGAGTTGTTATTTTCACTATTATAGCAAATTTTTCGCCGTCATCCAATACTATTTTTTGATCCAGCGGTATGGTGTAAAAACCGGCGTAGCGCAGCCGTCCCTCCGCCACCTTCACCCGCTGTCCGAAGGTTTGGTCAGCCTTCTCCCCCAGATGTCTGGCCACGTATAGTTCGTAGTCCGTGTTCTGGTCCGTGGCGTAAAATCCCGCCGCCTCCAGGTTCTCCCCTTTTCCGGCGGTGTATGCGTTGGCAAACCAGGCGCTGTCCCGGCCGTAGCCGATCTGACCCACCCAGCCGCACAAATCGCTCTGGTAATTGTGATCATAGTTATCCGCCGGCTCCACGCCCGTGTACACGATGTTGTGCACGCCGATGTTGGTGTCGTAGTAGGAGACATAAAAATATCCCTGGTCTCCGAAATCCTCGCCCCAGCTGTTGGTACAGATGAACGCCCCGTCCCCCTCCAGGCCCATATTGAAATTGTCCTTGGAGTAGTTGTCGTCCCAGCCGATGATCACGGAATCGTGGTTGGGCTTCTCGTCGCCGATGTAACAGTAGGAGTTTGTCGTGCGGTTGTAATACACTGACTCGCTCTGGTAGTTGCGCATGGAGGTGTAGAGGGAACTCTGAACGCCCCCGTAACGGTACACGGCCTGCTTGATGGCCTCATAGTCCTTGGCCGGCAAAATCTGAATGTCCTGCACGTGAAGGCAGGGCTTTAAGCCGTCCGGGGAGTAGCCGTCCCCGTAAGGGTCCTCCGACTCCAGCACCGGGCCCTGCCAGGCCAGCAGGTAGGCCATGGACATGGTGTACTCCCCGCCCGCGTCCTGGGACATGGAAAAGCTGTTGTGCAACGTCATGTGATCCACGGATAGTTCCAGGGACTTGCCCGGGAGCAGGGAGGACTCCAGCGCTTTTAAGGATGCGAACGCCCAGCAGGTCCCCAGGGACCCCTGGTTGCCGATCTGAGGCGCCCGGCCCGTCTTTCGGTAGTCATAGGCGGACGGCAGCTTCACATCTCCGCCGCCGCTCTGCGCCTCCTGGTCCCGGTGGATGATCTCCGCACAGGGGGATTGACCGTCTGAGGAGGCGGCTGATTTGCCGCCGGTGCCGTTTCCGCCGTTGGCTGCACTGTTTCCGCCATCCGCCGCACCGTTTCCACCGTTCGCACCGCTTCCGCCGTCCGCCGCACCGTTTCCGCCGTCCGCTGCACTGTTTCCGCCGCTTCCCGCACTGTTTCCGCCGTTCGCCGCACTATTTCCGCCGTCCGCCGCACCGTTTCCGCCACCGGCCACTCCGTCCGCCACTCCGCCTGTGCCCTTCCCGCCGCCGTCCGCATATCCGCTTCCCGCGCCGCCGTCCTGCTGTGCCTGCGCGCCGCTGCCGCCGTCCGGCTGCCAGCGGCTGCACCCCGCCGTCAGTCCCAGGCTCAGGGCCAGGGCCAGATACAGGGGGCGTCTCCTGCGTTTCCTTCTATTCTGTTTCTGTCTCAATGGTCCGGTTCTCCTGATTTCGTCTGGGAGGTCTGGGTCCCATAAACTGGTAAAAATAGGTCTTCAGCATCCCGTTATAAATCTTGCGGTTTTTGTCCGCCTTCCGTCCGATGTATTTCTCCGCATCCTCGTAGGACGTGATCAGGTACATGGACCAGGCGTCCAATGCACGGTAACGCTCCCCGATCTCCCGGTACAGCGCCGGAAGGCTGGCTTTGTCCTCAAGGCGCTCGCCGTAAGGGGGATTGGAAATCACAAACCCGTACTTTTTGGGGTGGCTCAGAGCGCTCACCGGCCGCTCCTGGAAATGGATCATGTGGTCCACCCCCGCCTGGGCCGCGTTGGCCCTGGCCGCCTTCACAATGTCGCCGTCTATGTCATAGCCCTGGATATCCACCTTCACGTCCTGCTCCACCAGATCGTTCGCCTCGTCCATAACCTCGTACCAGAACTTGCGCGGCACCAGGCTCTTCCAGTCCTCCGCAAGAAAGGAACGGTTCATGCCGGGTGCCATGTTGGCCGCCATCATGGCCGCCTCGATGGGAAAGGTTCCGCTGCCGCAGAAGGGGTCTACCAGAATCCGGTCCCGGTTCCAGGGCGTCAGAAGGATCAGCGCAGCGGCCAGAGTCTCCGTGATGGGGGCCTTGGCCGTCAGGGTGCGGTAGCCCCGCTTGTGCAGGGAGTCGCCGCTGGTGTCGATGCCGACGGTCACCACGTCCTTGTACAGGAAAACGCGCAGCGGAAAGCTGGCCCCGTCCTCCGGGAACCAGGTCACGTTGTAATGGCCCTTCATCCGCTCCACCATGGCCTTTTTCATGATGGACTGGATATCCGATGGGCTGAACAGCTTGCTCTTGATGGAGGACGCCTTGGCAACCCAGAATTTTCCATCCTGAGGAATATACTCCTCCCACGGAATCTCCCGGGTCCCCTGGAACAGCTCCTCAAAGGTTCTGGCCTCAAAGGACCCCACCTTTAAGAGCACACGCTCCGCCGTGCGCAAAAACACGTTGGCCCGGCAAACGGCTTCCTCGTCGCCGATAAAGGTCACTCTACCGTCCTCCACCAGGGAAATCTCATAGCCCAGGTCCAGTATCTCTTTCTTCAACACAGCCTCCAGGCCGAAATGGCATGGGGCAATCAGTTCAAATGTACGTTTCAATCTTCGTTCCTCACTCTTTCTCTACAGGCTGATCTGCCTGACAACATCCCCGTCCAGGGTCAAAATCGTAAACACTCCGTCCTCCAGCAGCGCATAGGTGGCCGGATTCCCGCCTTTGGGAATGGACACGGAGCCGGGGTTGAGTATCTTTATGCGCCTCCCGTCCTCTGCGGTGATTTCCTTGGCCTCCAGCAGGTGGGTGTGGCCGTGGATCAGCGCGTCCCCGTCCGTTAAGGGCGGCAGATGGTTCTCGTTGTACACATGGCCGTGGGTGGCGTAGAGGCGCGTTTCCCCCACCAGCAGGAGACCGTAGTCCGCCAGAATCGGGAACTCCAGCACCATCTGGTCCACCTCGGTGTCGCAGTTTCCGCGCACCGCCAGAAGTTCATCTTTAAGGGGATTTAACATAGCGATGACCTCCTTGGGCGCATACTCCCTGGGGAGGTCGTTCCTCGGGCCGTGGTACAGAATGTCGCCCAGCAGCACCAGGCGCTTGGCCCCCGAATTTTTATAGAGTTCCAGCATCCGCCTGCAGTAGAAGGCGGAGCCGTGTATATCGGATGCAAACATGAGTTTCATGCGGTTTCTCCTCTTTTCCCGTATTTTTCACCTCTCTATTCTATAGCCCCTGGGGCCCTTCTGTCAATGAATTTTCCCCGGTAATAAAGCATTCCTCCAGCCAGATCCACACAGCGGTAACCCATTCTTCCCAGATCCCGGCAGGCCAGCATGCTCTTGGCTCCCCGGTCGCAGTAAAATACCAGGGTGTAGTCCTTCGGCAGCTCGTCAAGGCGCTGTTCCAGCTCCTCGTAGGGAATGTTTATGCTGCCCCAAATCCGCTCCCTGCCGTACTGGAACGGCTCCCTTAAGTCCACCAGCAAAAAGGCGCCTCCCTGTTCCAGCCACTGATCCAGTTCTCTGTATGATATCATTGGAAATTCCATATTATTCCATCCTTTCCGGCCCGGACATCCGAGACAGGCCATGTACTACTATCATTATATGAGACCTGTCCCCGGAGCGTGAGAACGCCGCCGGACCCGGACGGCAGCCCCGGGCGCAGCTAAAAAACCCGGTCTGTGACGTTCATCACAAACCGGGTTCTGCTCATCGTGTTCTCGATTGAAAACCGCAGGAATAATCCGCTATAATTAGCGCTCGTTGTTCTGAGAGCAGTTGCGGCTGCTGTTCTGAGAGCTGTTCTGAGAGTTGTTGCGGCTGCTGTTCTGAGAAGAGTTCTGAGAACTGTTGCGGCTGCTGTTCTGAGAGGAGTTCTGAGAACTGTTCTGGCTGTTGTTCTGAGAGCTGTTCTGAGAATTGTTGCGGCTGCTGTTCTGGCTGCTGTAATTCTCAGCGTCATTGTTGAAGTTATTTCTGTTGTTCATTTTTTTACCTCCTAAAAAGCTTTTTTGGTTACACGGTTAGTATGTCTAACTTTCAGCTCTCTATTCGGCATTTTTAAAATTTTTTAACCGTATGTTTTCCCTTCCATCAGAAGGTGCGCGGTCCTGTAACCGGAGGTTTTGACGATGCGGACTGAGCCGTTCTCAGGTTCAAATTCCACTCCCGCTTCCAGAATTCCGCCCGGATGGCCAATACGCAGCCGTTCCGGGTCCGCATCCGCTCTCAGGGCGCGGTTGACCACGGTTCCCGGGATCACGGCCGCCGCCGCGGTGCACATGGCTCCGGTCATGGCGTAGGTGGGATGGGTTTTCTGCATGGACATCATCCGGGCCGTCAGGTCGATCTGATCCCGGCTGATGGCCGCGCCGGAAGTTGCCTCGTAATCCTTGGGCTCCGCCACGATGGTCATCTTGGGCACCGCCGGGCTTTCCCAGGCGGAGCGCTCGATACTGGAAACAAATCCCAGTTTTAAGGCCGCAGCCCCTCTCACCGTCTCCAGAAGCCGCAGCATTTCCGGATTTCCGTCAATCTGCGCCGGAAGCTCGGTCCCCGACAGTCCCACGGCCGCCGCGGGCACAAATACCAGCGGGTTGGCGGCGTCCACGATGGAGACCTCCACCTGGCCGAAGCCGGGGATATCCAACACATCCGAGGCATTTCCCGTGGGGAGCAGCTTTCCGGTCACGGAGCCCATGGGGTCGATGAAGCTCAGCTTGATGGGAGCCGCCGTCCCCGGCACGCCTGCAATGGCAAAGTCTCCGTCGTATTTCACCCTGCCGTTCTCCACCTGGACCTGGGCCTCGATCACCTTATCCGTGTTGGTATTGTAGATCCTGACGGTGGTCACCGGCTCTTTGGGATTGACCAATCCCTTCTCCAGGGCGAAGGGACCGACGCCGGATGAAATGTTGCCGCAGTTGCCCTTGTAGCTGACCAACGGCTTATCCACGGCCACCTGGGCAAAGGTGTAATCCACGTCCACTCCGGGCCGCTCCGACCTGGAGACGATGGCCACCTTGCTGGTCACGGAGGCGGCTCCGCCCAGGCCGTCGATCTGCTTGGGATCCGGGCTTCCCATGATCCGCATGAGCAGCGCATCCCGCTGCTGCCCATCCTCCGGCAGATCCTTCTTTAAAAAATACAGTCCTTTACTGGTGCCTCCCCGCATCACGGTACAGGGAACTGCGTTTGCTCTGTCCATTTTCCGTTTCCTCCCTTATTTGATAATTCCGTATACGCCCACAGCCGACAGGATAATGTTGGCGATTACGCAGGCAATGGCAATCATAAACAGACGTCCGAACAGCTTCTGCTGCTCCTGCTCCTTATTCTCCGAATTGGAGGCAGCCATGTAAGCCGCCAGGATCAGGCCGCCGCCGGTGGATGCGGGGCTGAACGCGGAGGACAGGGAAGAGGAAATCATCACGCTGGTCAGGCTGATAAATCCGGCGCTTCCCGTTCCCAGGGAATCCACGATGGTTCCGATGGTGGGAACCATGGTCGGGATCACCACGCCGGTGGTGCTGCTGAAGAACGACAGGATCGACGAAATGAACGCAATGATCGGAGCCGCGGTAGCAGGGGTCATAATCGCCAGCAGCGCTTCGGAGATCAGGTCGATGCCGCCCATTTCAATAACAACATTCATCAAAACGCCAACGCCGCAAATCAGAAGCAGGGTTCCCCAGGGGATCTTGGCCAGGGCCTGTTTCTCTTTGGCAACACCCAGGAGAATCAGCACGGCCGCTACGAAGAAGGAGGTGAGGCCCACGTCCAGGCGGCGGAACATGACAAGGTAAACCATGACGCACATGCCGACGATTGTGATCCACTGATCCCGGGTGACCGGTTTTTCTCGCTGACCGCGCCGCCCACAGCCACAGCGCCGGGTTTGATGCGGTAAATCTTATAATGAATGGAAAATCCAACCATCATGATCACGGCCCACAACATGACGTTGAGCATAACCGGTATAATGATGTCGGTATACCCGGCCGTCTCCGACAGGGACATGGTCAAAACGCCCGCCGGGGCTAAGGGCGTGATGGTAAAGCCGTTGGCCGCAACCTTGGCCGCCAGGGCGAACAGCAGGGGATTCTCCCCCATCTCCACTGCGATGGTGACCGCTACAACCGTCATCAGTGCTCCAACCGGAATATTTCCGGGGCCGATGGCCGACAGAAGTCCGGTCACCAGGAAGAGAATCACCGGCACCAGATAGGTGCGGTTTCCGGCCAGTCCAACCGCCCGCTTGGCGATCAGCTCCAGCGTGCCGTTGCTCTGGGCGATACCGAATAGGAACGTGACGCCGACCAGGGTGATAAAGAGTTTCGCATCAAAACCACCCAGAATCTGGGAACTGGACATCCCGCCGATCTTTCCGATAATCAGTGAAAAACCCACCGCCAGGATACCGATGTTGCACTTGCGCCAGAACCCCAGCGCAACGACCGCAAACAGAAATACTACCGACAACACTTCATAATTCATACCTTACCTCCTCAAACATTTCTTTCTTCTCAGACAGGCTGCTGCCGGGTTCATGTTACCGGGTTCATTTCACCGGATTCATTTCGCCGGTTCCGGCGGCTGCCTCTATGTATTTTTTAATTGCAAGGAATCGATCCGTCTTGTATGGGCTCATTATAGCCCCTTCCTTCCCATAAGTCTAATTCATATTTTTCATAAAAATTATGGTTTTTTGCCATAGTTTGTGGTATGATGATTTTAACGTCCCGGTTTGGAGCGAAGGGCCGCTATTACTGCACCGGAAGAATACATATCTCTGTGAGGGGGAATTGGAAATGGATTTTAAAGATCTGACCTATATTATTGCAGTGGCAAAATATCAGAATATCACCAAGGCGGCGGACTCCCTGTATATCACCCAGCCGACCCTGACCAAGTTCATCCAGCATCTGGAGGCGGACATGGGCCAGAAGCTGTTCAAGAAGCTGGGCAACAAGTTCACCCTGACCTACGCCGGGCAGCGCTACGTCGCCAAGGCCACGGAGATTCTCAATATCAAGAAGGAGCTGGACCAGGAGATGAACGATATCGTGTGTTCCAACGTGGGCGTGCTGAAGGTGGCCTTCCCGGTCATGCGCGGCACCTATATGCTGCCCTGCACCCTTCCGATCTTCAACAGCTTATACCCCAACGTGCACCTGGATATCATGGAGGAGAATTCCGGCGTGCTGGAGTCCATGATCCTCAGCGGAGAGACGGACCTGGCGTTTTTCAACCTGCCGGTGAAAAGCCCGGACATCGAATGGCAGATTATCAGCCATGAGGAGATCGTCCTGATCATGCCCGAGGACCATCCCCTGGCCGAACTGGGCGAGGAACGGGAGAATTGCCGCTATCCCTGGTTCGACCTGCGCCGGGCGGCCGACGAGCCCTTCATCGTGCAGCTGCCCGAGCAGCGCACACGGCAGATCGTGAACCGCCTCTTTAAAGAATATAAAATCCAGCCCCACATCAAATTGCAGACCCGCAACATCAGCGCAGGCGCGGAGCTGGTCAGCAAGCGCTACGGCCTGTCCTTTGTCTGTGAGACTCACTTGAAGCATATCCGTCTGAAGCAGCCGGTCCGCTGCTTTTCCGTGGGAACTCCCAACACCACGGTGGACTTTGTCGCCGCCTACCGCAAGGGCAGCTATCTCCCGTATCATGCCCAGGAGTATATTAAGATCGTGAAAGATTTTACATAAACCTTAAAATCCCCCTCCGGAGTACAAAACTACAGAGGGGGATTTTTTATGGGGCCAGATCACAAAACTATGGTCAAAATTCATAATTTTTATAGCAAATATGAATTGGTTTTCCAAATACCTACATGCTATATTGGAATAGTAAACGAAGTGTCGCGGCTCTTTACAACTTAAGTATCCATCACACAACAGTTTGGAGGGGGATTATTTGGCTACAAAAGACAATTTTTTTCAGACATCCGACGGTTTATGGCTTTATTATGAAATACACGGCTGCGGAAAGCCGATTTTGTTTCTTCCCGGTTTCGGGGAATCCTTAAAAATGTGGCGTCACAGCGTCCCGGTTCTCTCCCGCACCCACCAGGTCGTGTGCCTGGACCTGCGGGGCCACGGGCGCTCCATGAAGGTTCCCGGGGGGAACCGCCAGGTCCGCATGGCCCGGGACGTGCGGGAACTGATCGATTTTCTGGGCCTTCAGGACGTGCTTCTGGTGGGCCACTCTCTGGGCGGGGCCGTGGCGGCCACCTACGCCAACACCCAGGAGGAACACGCGCTCCGGGGCATGATCCTTGCGGACGCTTCCCTGTTCGCCTTCAGCGACGCGGACTGGAACAGCCACAAGGCCAACCACTACAATATCGACGGCTGGTACCAGCGCATGATGCCCTACATCAACGATCCCGTGTCATACGCAGCCAAAGCCCGGGCCTCCTCCCCGCTGGAACAGGAGGACGCGGACAACATGCAGGAGAGCATGCTCCAGATTCCGCCGTGGGTAGGTGTGGAATACCACATGGATACCTATTTCACAGACAACATGACTCCTCTGGAAAACCGGACCATCCCGGTGGCGGCATTTGTCTCTCACTCGTCCTATCACGACGCCTGGGAGTCCGGCCACGAGGCGGTGCGCCGCATGACCCGCTCTCCGCTTGCCCTCTGCTATGAATTCACGGAATGCAACCACCACCTGTTCCCGCTTTTGGAAGCGGAAAAATTCAACCGGTGCATTCTGGATTTTGACGAAAAAATTAATTCCCTGGCCCTTAAGGACGGGATTTGAACAAATCGCCCGCCGGTTTAGCCGGCGGCCTGTTCCATTCAGCTAAAAGAGCGCCGCGCGGGGACGCGGCCTCTTCCTAAATTGGGAGGTATACATATGAATAGTTTAGCGTTGCTGTCACTGCTGTTTCTCGTCGCCGTGCTGGTTCTGGGATTCTGGAAAAAGGTGAATATGGGCTTTCTGGCCATGGGCATGGCGCTCATCATCGCAAGGCTCGGCGGAATACCGGACAAGACCGTGATCTCCAATTTCAGCACCAGCCTGTTTATCTCGCTGGTAGGGCCCGCATTCCTGTTCAGCATGGCGGTGAACAACGGGACCATGGACCTGTTGGCCAAAAAGATGCTCCGCATGGTGGGCAAAAACACCTGGTGTATCCCGCTGCTCCTCTCCGCCATGACGTTTCTTCTGGCGGCGGCAGGCTGCGGAAACATCCCCACCGGCTCCATTATCCTTCCCCTGGGCATCGCCCTGGCCGTGGAGCTGGGCATCGACGTGATCGCCATGGGCCTGATCATCACCCTGGCCTGCAACTTAGGCTGCATGTCCCCCATCGCCAACGGCGGCATCATCGCGGCCGGACTGATCGCGGAGACGCCCTACGCGGGACAGTTCTCTTGGTCCTTATTCGCAGAGTGCGCGCTGGTATGGCTGCTCCTCACCCTGGGCTTTTACTTCCTATATAAACTTTACAAACCGGGAACGGAACAGCTTGCCATGTTAGACGACGTCCACCCCTTTGACCGGAACCAGAAGCTGACCCTTCTGGCCTGCCTGGCCGTGGTGGTGGTGGTATTCGCCTTCGGCGTCAACATCGGCCTTGCGGCTCCTCTGGCAGCCATCATCCTGTGCATCTTCGGCGTGGCAAGCGACAAGGCCGCCATCCGGATCATGCCCTGGGGCACCTTTATCCTGGTCTGCGGCGTGAACATGCTGATGGCGGTGGTCAAGGCCCTGGGCGGCATCGACCTTCTGGTGGAGGGCCTGACCTCCATCATGAGCGGCTCCACCGCAAAGCCCATCATGGCGCTGGCGGCCGGCGTTATGAGCTGGTTCAGCTCCACCACGGGCGTGGTGATGCCCGCGCTGATCCCCACCATCACCGGCATTTTGGAGCAGTTCCCCGGCGCCGGGTACGCTCCCCTGATCACCAGCATCACCATCACCTCCTTCCTGGCCGCGTTCAGCCCCGCCTCCACCGGCGGCGCAGGCATCATGGCCCAGTACGCCATCTTCACCAGGGACAAGGGCGACCAGGACACCAACAAGCTGTTTGTCCGGCTGTTTTTGACCTCCATTGTCAGCGTGCTGGTGAGCGTTGTGTTTGCCTTTGTGGGGATTTACAATATTTTTTAATCTGAGTGTTTGCGGTTGCCGCAAATCCCCGCAGGCTGTGCCAGCGGATCATTGCATTCAACAAAATTCCCGCGTTGCGGCGCATTCGCGCCGCAATGCGGGAATTTCTTTTGTCTTTGCGGACAATCTACGATATAATCAAAATCAGACGTCCCTGTTCGGACAATGGGAATCTGACAACTATTCCGGGATCCTCTGCCGTATTGTTCCATGGGGGCCCGGCCAAATACATTTAAAAAGGGGAACTATATGCCGGAATTGCTGAAAAACAAATATAATGAGGAAACGATCCGCGAGCTGGCCCGGCGGATTCAGGCCGTTTATCATCCGTTTCAGGCGGAGGATTTTGTGCGCAGCGTGATGGACGGGACGTGGGAATCGCTGGAGTTAAAGGCCCGCATGCGGCAGATCGCCGTGAATCTGGGGAACTATCTGCCCGCCGGTTACGAACAGGCCCTGGGCGTTCTGGATCAGGTGGCCGCGGGATATCCGGAGGGGTTTAACGACTTTACGCTTATGTACTTCCCGGATTTTGTGGAAGTCTACGGGCAGGATGAACGCCATTGGGATTTGTCCATGGCAGCGCTGGAGCGTTACACCGTTTTCTCCTCCTCGGAGTTCGCCGTGAGGCCGTTTATCATCAGGCATGAGGCGCGCATGATGGAGCAGATGTCCGCCTGGGCAGGACACGCCAACGAGCACGTCCGGCGGCTGGCCAGCGAGGGCTGCCGCCCCCGGCTTCCCTGGGGCCAGTCGCTGCCCCGCTTCCAAAAAGACCCGTCCCCGGTGCTGGGTATCCTGGAACAGCTAAAAGCCGATCCGTCGCTCTACGTCCGCAAAAGCGTAGCCAACAACCTGAACGACATTTCCAAAACCCATCCCGAACTGGTCGCCGGGATCGCTAAGGACTGGTACGGCAGGGATGCGCGCACGGACTGGATTGTAAAACACGGCTGCCGGACTCTGCTCAAAAAGGGCAACCGGGAGGTGATGGACCTCTTCGGCTTTGCGGCCCCCGACCGCGTAAAGGTTTACGGCTTTGCGCTGGGAGCCGCCTCTGTTGCCATCGGGCAGGAAATGACCTTCTCCTTCACGGTTGAGACGGAAGCGGCTGCGAAGGTGCGTCTGGAGTACGGCATCGATTACCGGAAAGCGAACGGCAGGCAAAGCCGCAGGATTTTCCAGATTTCCGAGCTTTCTTTTAAGGAACATACGAAAAAGGCTTACACGAAAATCCATTCCTTTGCGGACGTCAGCACGAGAAAGCATTATCCGGGCCCCCACTCGGTTACGCTGATTGTGAACGGGACGGAGCGGGGGACGCTGAATTTTGAGGTGTTGGCTTAGAACCTCCAAACCGGCCAAAGCCTATACGATCATCCGCTTCGCCCGATCCTCATCGGCTCCCTCCTCCCGGGCGGGATACCACATGGGGCTGGGGAAGCGCAGGAAGCACTCCTCGCCCTCGGAAAAGAGGTTGCGGTGGGGCGTCTGGACCCGCAGGACGTCGCCGCCCACCTGGACCAGATACTCCACAAAATCGGTGCGGAACACCCGCTTGATGATTTTGGTGCGAAATCCCTGGCTGCGGTTGATGTCGATGGTGTTGGGGCGAGTGGCCATGAGCATTTCCCCGTCCTTTGTGCCCGCAGGGGCATCCCACACCACCCGGGAGCTGTCGCCCTCGCAGTAAGCTTTGCCGCCCCTGATCTTCACGTGGGTAAAATTGGACTGACCCAGGAAGCTGTGCACAAACCGGTTTTTGGGGTTGTTGTAAAGCTCCAGGGGCGTGCCGATCTGCTGGATATTTCCCATATCCATCACCAGCATCCGGTCTGAGAGCGCCATAGCCTCGGACTGGTCGTGGGTCACGAAAATGATGGTGAAGCCGAATTCTTTCTGCAGCTTTTTGATCTCAAAGCGCATGGTCTCCCGCAGCTGCGGGTCTAAGTTGGACAACGGCTCGTCCAGAAGCATGACCTTGGGGTTCACCACGATAGCACGGGCCAGGGCGATGCGCTGCTGCTGGCCGCCGGAGAGGTCGGAGGGGAACACCTTTTCCATGCCGTCCAGGCTGCAGTGCTTCAGGGCCAGGGCGACCCGCTCCCGGATCTCGGCCTCGGGCCGCTTCTGTACCTTAAGCGGAAACGCCACATTATCGAAAATGTTCATGTGGGGCCAGACGGCGAAGGCCTGGAACACCATACCCAGCCCCCGGTCTTCCGGCGGGATATAGATATTTTTGTCCTTGACGGACACCGCCTTTCCGCCCAGATAGATGGAGCCGGAGGAGAGGTCCTCAAAGCCGGCAATCATGCGCAGCGTAGTGGTCTTGCCGCAGCCGGAGGGGCCCAGAAAGGAAAAACACTCGCCCTCCTTTACCTTCAGATTAAAGCGGTTCACAGCCGTGACGGCGCCCAGCGCCTTGGTGGTAAACGTCTTGGTGACATTTTCCAGTACGATTTGATCCATGGCTTTAGCTCCCCTTTCTGTCCTTGGTGAAATGTTTGACGACGTTGTTGCAGATAATAATCAGCAAAATGGTGATCACGGACAGGGCGGCCGCAGGGGCGATCTGGCCGTTGATCCTCAGCTGGTAGATGGCCACGCCTAATGTCCGGCTGTTGGGCCCGTAGAGCAGCACGGAGGTGGTCAGCTCACGCATTGCGGGCAGGAATACCAGGAAGAAACCGGATACCATGGCGGGCTTGATGAGCGGCAGGGTGATATCCCGCAGGGACTCCACATGAGTCGCGCCACAGGCCCGGGAGGCCTCCTCCAGGGAGATATGTACCTGCTGAAGGGCCGCGGAGCTGGATTTTAACGTGTAGGTCAGATACCGCGCCACGTAGGCCACCAGGATGATCCAGATGGTATTGTACAGGGTGATTCCCATAAATGCGCCGCTCCAGGCCAGGATACAGCCGATGGCCAGCACCGTTCCGGGCAGGGAGTAAGGCAGTACGGCCAAAAGCTCCAGGATGCCCTTGCCCTTCGGGCGCACCTTATAAATGACGTAGGCCAGCATGGTGCCCAAAAACAGGCAGATGATACCCGCGGAGAAGCCCAGGAACAGGCTGTTGCCCACGGAGTCCGTAACCATCTTGTTGCCCACCAGGATGCGGTGGTAGTTGGCCAGGGTAAAGTTTTCAAAGGTAAAATTCAGTCCGTACGCCTTGATAAAGCTCACCAGTACGATCATAGCCAGGGGAGCCAGCACCACCAGGGTCAAAAACAGCAGGGAAAATACCAGCAGCGGGTATTTCGCGGAGCGCAGCTTGATGAGGGCCGGGCGCATGCTCTTGCCCTTGATGATATCGTAGCGCCCCACCGTGAGCAGCTTGCGCTGTACCAGAAGTGCCACGGACACCACGGCCACCAGGACGATCGCCAATGCCGTCGCCTGCCGGATGCCCTCAAAGCTTCCGCCCGCCCGGTTCATTTTCTCCACGATCATGGTCGGCAGCGTGAAAATGTTCTGGGAGAAGCCCAGCATGGCGGGGATTCCGTAGTTGGACAGGGAGGTGATGAGAACCAGCAGCACGCCTGAGGAAATGGCCGGTATGGTCAGCGGCAGCGTGATCTTGCGGATCACGTAGAGCTGCTTTGCGCCGGCGATGCGCGCGCTCTCCTCCAATGTGGGGTCCATGCGCTCCAGGGCGCTGACCACCTGCATGTAGACGAAGGGGAAGTAGTAAACCACCTCGATCACGATAATTCCCAGCACGCTGTTGATGTTAAAGGGCGCTTTGCTCAGGTTGAACACGGACATCAGCCAGCGGTTCACATAGCCGCCGCGGCCGGAGAACATCATATCCCAGGCCATGGCCGCCAGAAACGGCGGGATCATGAAGGGGATGGAGAAGAGAAACTTCATCACGCCCTTAAGCGGAATGTCGCTGCGGCCCAAAAGCCAGGCGAAGAACACGCCCACCGCCGTGGCCAGCAGTGTGGAAAACACCGCGATCACCAGGGTGTTTCGCATTGCGGTTAAATTTTCCTTCTGCATGAGGACGTTGAAGAACATCTGGAAATCGATCTTGGTTCCGTCCCAGAAGGCGTAGTAGATGATCATAAATACCGGCAGAATCACCACCGTCACCAGGATCAGGTAGCACAGCAGGGTCATGAACCGGTCCAGGCTCATCAGCTTGCCGCCTTCCAGCCGCTCCAAATCGCTGTTTGTCTTGCGCTTGAACATGTTCATACACTTTCCTCCTCTGCATCGTAATACTTCTCATTCAGGAAACGCAGGCCCACTTCCTGGCCCTCCGCGTACTCCCTGCCGTCCAGACTGTCCAGGGTGCTCCGCTGCACCCGCAGCTCCTGATCTCCCACCCGCACGAAGTAGTTAAACAGGCTTCCCAGGAACACGGACTGCTCGATGGTGCCCCGCACGGGGCTTTCGTCGTCGAAAATGATATCCATCGGGCGGATGCCCATGACATTTTTCACCCCCGGCAGAATCCCCTGGGGCCGGACGGCGCTGTAAGGGATGCCCTCCCCGATGTCCAGGCACCAGGAACCGGATTTCTCGGCCACCGGGATGAAGTTGGACACGCCGATGAAGCTGAACACGAAGCGGTTGGCCGGATTCTTGATCATATCTTCGTCCGTGCCGATCTGGCAGATGCTCCCGTCCTTCTGCATGATCACGATGCGGTCGCAGAGCTGCATGGCCGCCTCCTGGTCGTGGGTGATGTAAATAATGGTGGTGTTAAGCCGGGACTGCATGAGGCGGATTTCCACCAGCATCTCCTCCCTCAGCTTGGCGTCCAGGTTGGTAATCGGCTCATCCATGACGATAATGTCGTCCGAGGAGGTCAGGGCCCGGGCGATGGCCACGCGCTGCTGCTGGCCGCCGGAGAGCTGGGAAGGCATGTAATTCTCATACCCGGTCATGTGGGACTGCTCCAGGGCGTAGCCGACCCGCTTTGCAATCTCTGCTTTGGGCACTTTCCGTTTTTTCAGCGGATAGGCCACGTTGTCGTAAACGCTCATGTGGGGCCAGACCGCGTAGTCCTGGAAAACGATGCCGATCTTGCGGTTTTCCGGCGGAACGTTCACGCGCTCCTTCTTGCTGAACACCTTCCTGCCGTTGACTGTAATCTCCCCCATCTCAGGGTTTAAAAATCCGCAAAGCGCCCGGATGGCGGTGGTTTTCCCGCAGCCCGACGGACCTACGATCCCCACGATCTCCCCCGGCTCCACGGTCAGGGAAAAATCCTTTAAAACCGTGTGGCTGCCGTAGGCAACGCGGATATGTTCCATACTCACTTTAGACAATGTACGATTCCCCTTTCATTCAATTTATAAAAGACGCGCGGCTGGTAGGAATCAATCTCCAAAATACCTCCCGGGCCGGCGTCCTCCTTTTTGAATACGATGACCCACGGGTTCTGCCTGCGGGTCATCGTCTGCAATGGCTTAGTTCTTGAAGATGGCGTCAAAACGATCCAGAAGCTCGTTGCTGACCGCGGCCAGGTCCACCCAGTCGATGGGTAGGGCCAGATTGGCGATCTCGGAGGCCTTCATCATGCCGTCGGGAAGGGCGACGCCGTCCACGATGGGGGTGATGTTGTACTGGGTCAGAATAGCCTGTCCGCCCTCGGGATCCAGGATAAAGTCATAGAGAAGCTGGGCCAGTTCCTCCTGAGGCGCGCCCTTGGGGATTCCGATGGGGCAGGGAACGGCCACGATGTCCTTGGTGTCGTGCCAGCCCAGGGGGGAGCCCTCGGCCATCAGGTTTTTGGTGTTGTAGTCCACGCCGAAGCCCAGCTTGTAAGCGCCGGAGGCGATGCCGTTGTTGGTGGAACCGGAGCTGGACTGAAGCTCAACTCCCTGCTCCTTTAACTTCTCAAAATATTCCCAGCCATAGTCCGAATCGTTTGTCAGCGCGTAGACCAGAGCCTTGGTGGAGCCGGAGCCGGTGGGGTCGGTCATCACGATCTGATCCTTGAAGCTCTCGCCCAGAAAGCCGTCGTAATTGGTGGGAGCCTCCTCATCGGAACAGGTGGCGGTGCTGAAGGTCACGCCCATGAGCAGCAGGCGGGCGCCGCAGTAATAACCGTCCGCATCCTTGAACTTGCCGTCGATGCCTTCGGCATAGGGGGATTTGTAAGACAGCAGGTTCCCGTCGTCCTTCAGGGTGATCATGGCGGAGGGGTCCGCCAGCCAGGCCAGGTCGCAGGCCACTGTGCCGGACTGGAACTCAGTTGCCAGCTTTGTCACGCACTTGCCGGAGGTGGCGGCGTAATAATCCAGCGTTACGTTGGGATACTTCTTTTCAAACGCTTCTTTTAATGCAATGATCACGCCCTCGTCAGTGGAGGAGTAGAGCATCACGGTTCCTTTATAATCTTCCGCCCCTGCGGCGGCCTGGGAACCAGCTTCGGAGCCGGCCTCAGATCCGGCGGCCGCGGTTTCGGGTGCCGCCGGAGCGGCGGTGCCTGCCGCGCCGCCGGAATTTCCGGAACCGCAGGCGGTCAGGGATAACAACATTGTTGTGGCCAGCGTGATTGATACAAGTCTCTTTTTCATACGATTCAATCCTTTCTTCTTCCCTTTTTCGTTTATATCGCTTGGTTTACAGTATCTGAAACGCGTTAAAAACACATTGGAGCGTCAGCTCCTGTATGCTCTCATCTTAATTTGTCTCCCATATTGTGTAAAGTACAAAAATATGACTTTTTTTCCGATGTTCGAATTTCAAATCTTTTTGCTCTTTTCAAACATATTGCATATATGATATAGTTTTTATGTGGAAAGGAGTGTGCAAAATCATGAAAAGGAAGAAAAAAAGTAGCCCGGGAAAGGATATAATCTCCATACGGTTTTTATCGGTTGTGCTGATGAGCTTTGTGTTGATTTTAGCGCTTCTCGGGCTATTATATCACCAATTTCAGAAGGCATTCCTGTCCTCCATCAACCGCGCCAATGAGGAATTTGTATACCAGGTCAGCGCCACCTCCTCCTCGACCGAGGAATTTCTCCAAAATATGGTAAATCAAATATTTTACAGCAACACCGTCTCCAAGCTGCGCTCCTACGAGGAGCTCACCAACTGGCAGGTGGTGGACGGCGTGCGGGAGCTGAACACCTACTCGGCTTCCAGCACCATCATCGATTCCATCTATATTTTTAATGGGAAGCAGCAGCGGGTGTACAGCACATCTTCCTACGGCGCGGTGGGCGACTCTTTCTCAGCCTTTGCCGACCGGGACGCGGTAGCGCTTTTTGAAAACCGCTCTGAAGCCGGGCGTCTGGTCCCGATTCTCCGCCACTCCGACGTTTCCAATATTTACAGCAACCGGGAGCTTTATTCCTTCCTGTTTTTTGAGCTGGACCGAAGCGGCCTGCCCAAGGACAACGCGATCATGTTCAACATCAGCAAAAACTGGCTGAACCGCCTTTACTTTGGCGGGGAGGATGCCTTCATTATAAAGGAGGACGGCGTTCTGGTGGCTTCCTCGGCCCAGGAAGGCGAGGAGCTCTACCCGCTTCTGACCGAAAAAATACTGTCCCGGACCGGCGAGGGCGTGGACAGCGGCTATTTTATCTACCAGGCGCAGGGCAGGCAGATCTGCTTTTTCTCGCGCATGCCGGACCGCCCCTGGTATTATGTGAAATCCCTGCCCTACGACCAGTGCCTGGAGGACTTAAGGCACACGGAGGAACAGACCTTTTTGTTTGTGATCGCCGGTTTCGGTATCCTGTTGCTTGCGGGCACCATGATCTCCGTGGATATCTACGTGCCGCTGCGCAAAATCACGCGGCGCATCTCCGATATCGCGCCGGATGCGCCCCAGAACACAGACGCCATGCTGGAAAGTCTCAACCATCTGATCGAGAGCAATTCCAACGCCCGGCAGATCCAGACCTCCCTCAGAGCCATGGTTCGCGGAGAAGTCCTCCAGGGCCTGCTGTTCGGCAGCCAGGAATACGAGAGCCCCGAGGCATTGATCCGGGAGTACGACTTACAGCTTCTGTCAGACCGGCCCATTCGCCTCTGTCTGATCGACGGGCTGCGGCTTCCTCTGTACCTGGAGTGCGTTCGGGACGGTCAGGCCCGCTGCGAAGGGGTGATCGTGCACAACGAGTACACCATCCTTTTCCTGCAGGCCGAGCAGGAGCCGCAGGCCGTTTTGGACCGGCTTTCCGCGCAGTTCCCCGCCCGTTGGTTCGTGGTGGGGACGGAGGCGGAGGACTTTGCCGCCCTGCCCCGGGTCTATGGGAGGCTTGTGGAGTTTTATGAGCTTCGGTTCCTGTACCAGAACGGACCGATGTTGTTTGTGCAGGATTACCCGCAGCTGGACGATTCCCCGGCGGAGCCGGAGGCGCGGGTCTCAGATGTGATCGATGCGCTGAAAAAGGGATACGGCGGCAAGGCCGGAAAGGCGTATCTGGAGTTTCTGGCCTCATTAAACGGAAAGAGCGGCCGCGGCGTGCAGTACGCGTGGGCCGCCCTGTCCGGCGCGGTGTTAAAGCTGTATTTTGAGTGTTTCCCCGGGGAGGCGGACCCGGACGGCGGATACCAGACGGTTTCGGAGTCGCTGCGCTTCTCACCGGAAGCCCTGAACGGGGGGTGCGAGGCGGTCTTTACCCGGATTGCCGAGCACATCCAGCAGAAAAAAGCCAGCCGCAAGGGCAGCAGCCTGGACCAGGTGATCGCAGCCATCGAAGAATCCTACTGCGATTCCAATCTGTCCTCCCAGGTCCTGGCGGACCGGTTCAACCTGTCCACCGCATACCTGTGCCGCATCTTCCGCCAGGCCAAGGGCTGCTCCCTCACCGATTACATCAATCAGCTGCGCATCGCCCGGGCTCAGGAGATCCTTCGGGATCCCAGCGTGAAGGTCAAGGACGTGGCCGGGCAGGTTGGGATCGAAAATAAGCAGTATTTCTTCATGTTGTTCAAACAGACCACCGGTGTGACGCCGAAGCAGTATCAGATTCAGCAGAGAGGGGTTTAGGTGGGGAACAGAGAACGCTCGGGGCAGGCGGGCCGCGGCGGGGTTATAGTTCCAGCGCCCGGGGGGCCAAACCGCACCGGGCGTCCACGCCCAGGTTTTGCAGCTTGCCGGTCAGTTCACGGGTGTTTTCAAGCGGCGCGTGGAAAAGCAGGATCTTTTTCGCCCGCACGGACCGGTTGAGAGCGATCACATCCCGGTCGTCCAGATGCACCTTGATCGTCAGGCGCTGCGCCCGGGCGGCGACCCCCGCCTGAGCGCGGAAAGCCGGGTCAAAAATGCGGGAACCCAGGGCGCTCCGGGCGGTATGGCCGGTGATCAGGATGCAGTTTCGTGCGTCGCCTTTTAGCACCTCAAAGTAGGCCGCGGCGGCCGGGCTTGACATCATGCCGTCGCCGGTGAGGTAGACGGCGGGGCCGGGCGCAGAGAGGGCCAGGGAGCGGGAAGGGCCGTCCGGGATGATAACAGCGTTTATATACGTCTCTGCCCGGCTCACAGCGTCTATCCGGTCTCCCGGCAGGCCCATGCCGTTTGGTTGCTCCCCCGCCTCATTTATCCGCCCGCCCACATCCGCCCGCAGCCATTTCCGCTCTTTTAAAAGTTGCACACACAGAGCGGCCACATTGGCCTCCGCGTAGACCGGCACCCCGCGCAGATTTTCGCACAGATGGAGCAGAATATCGCTCCCCCGGCCGTTCGGCGGCACGGGGAGCAGCAGCTTTCCGCCCCCGGCGGCCACCTCCTCAGCCAGGCCCACCAGCGCGCCGTACTGTCCGGCCTGGGGCAGGACGCGCCCGGCGTAGGCGCAGTCCACCACCGCCCCGTCGGACTCCGGCGGTAGATCGGTGGCCAGAAGCCGCCCCGCAAGGGTCATATCTCCCGTGTACAGCAGGCTTTTCCCGCCGTACTCAAACCGCAGCCAGCAGCTCCCCAGCATATGCCCGCTGCGCCCGGCGGTCACGGAAAGGCCCTCTACCACCTGGCTGCCCAGAGAGATGGCGGAAAATGCCACCCGCTTCATCGTTTCCACCGAAAACGGAAGCCTCCCGCCCGCGGCAGCCACAAAATCCACCCACTTTTTCATAAATCCCCCGGCCAGCCGGATGGTTTCCTCCGTGCCGTAAACATTTCCCCTATACCCAAGTTCATAAAGGTAGGGAAGGGCGGCCACATGGTCCTCGTGGGCATGGGACAGGAACACCGCGGTGAGCCGCCCGGCGATTTCCCGGGTGAGCGCCGGATAAACATGATCAAGCGCCCCCAACGCTTCCCGGCGCACGCCGCAGTCCAGCAGCACCGCGTGGTTTCCGGCCTCCAGCAGGAAACAATTCCGCGCCTCCTCGCCGCTGCCTCCCAGCGAAGTGACGGCGATCCGATTATTTTGCATGATCAGGAACCCTCCGAATTTTATAGTTTGAAAGGAGTAACACAATGGATATGGATAAACTGCTGGCCCTGCGGACCCTGGCCGAGGAAGGCACGCAGATGCGGGCCGCGGAAAAGCTGTTCTGCACGCAGTCCGCCCTCTCCAAACAGATCAACACCCTGGAGCGCGAGCTGGACTGCCGCCTGTTCGACCGAAAGGGCAGCCGCCTGGTGCTCAACGGCAGCGGGCAGAAAGCCTACGCCTACGCCGTCTCCTGCCTGGACGGCTACGCCCGGCTTCAGGAGGAGCTGGCCGCGGCAGGGCAGGCCAGCCGGAAAACCCTGTATCTCGGCACCACCAACAGCATCGGGGTCTACCAACTCCCCACCGTGCTCCAGAAAGCCCGCCAGTCCCTTCCGGAATTGGAGATCCGCTTCACAGTCGGCTTCCGGGCCAAAATCGTCTCCCTGCTGGCGGACGGCAGGGTTTCCCTGGCAATCCTGCCCCGGGTGGAAGGCGTAAAACCGCCCGCCGGTTACCTGGAAACCCCGCTCTTTCGCGAGGAAATGGCCCTGGTACTACCCACGGATCACCCCCTTGCGGGCAAATCCGTCCCCTGGGCGGACATATGCCGCCTCACCATGCTGGCGCCGGAGCAGGACTCCGCCACCCGGCAGTTTATCACAGGGCTGATGAAAACCCACGGCGGGGACTCCCCCAGGCTTCTGGACTTCGGAAATATCGAGGCCATCAAGCAGGGGGTGATGCGGGGCATGGGCGTGTCCATTCTGCCCCTCGCCACCGTCCGGCGGGAGCTCTCAGGCGGGGAGCTGGCCCGGTGCCGGATCGGGGATGTCAGTCTGGAGCGCACCGTGGACTGCGTCTGCCGGAAAAACGTGCCGCTGACCTGGTGGGAGCGGAAATTTCTGGATCTTTTTTCCAGTCAGCCTTCCCCGTACTGACGGGCTTCCATGCCGTCTGTCAGGGCGTCGTAGGCCCGCTTTACATTTCCCCAGTTCTGATCCCGGTCCAGCACAAGGCCCCGGCCCACGCCGTCCACCACGCGGAAATTGCCGCCGATCCGCGCCAGCCTCTCATCCAATGCCTGAAGCATTTCCGGGGCGGAGCCGGGCTCGGTGGAGCGGCCGTCAAAGATGATATGCAGGTATACCTCCGGCAGGTCCCTGGCCATTTCGCAGATGGAAAGGGGGTAGTCGATGGAACCGTGGGAGGACTTGTAGGTCAGGTAGGACAAGAGGTGCAGCGCCCGGCCGGTTCTGCGGCAGCGGTCGATGGCCTCCAGAAACACGGGATTCTTCCGGAAGCTTCCGTCCCTCACCGCCGCGTCCAGGCGGACGTCGTCCTGGAGCACCAGGCGGCCCGCTCCCAGGTTGATGTGCCCGGCCTCGGAGTTGCCCGGCTTGCCCGCGCCAAGCCCCACGTATTGGCCGGAGGCGTGGAGCCTGGACCAGGACTTCCCGCTGACAAGCGCGTCCCAGAAGGGGGTGTCCCCGGCAAAAATGGCGTCGTTTCCCGTCTGATCCCCCAGCCCCCAGCCGTCCAGAATGATGAGCAGCATTCTGCGGCCCTGGCCGAACTCATAGCCCGAAACAAGGGATTCCCCGGTCATTTCCCGGGGCTTTTTTATGGCCATCACGTCCAGCACCGTGGGCGCCACGTCGGACAGCGCGCCGTCTCTCAACGGGATGGGTCCGCTCTTTCTGGGATCCATAAGCACAAAGGCCACCTGGTTATCCGTGTGGGCTCCGTCGGGCTTGCCTGCGGGCGTGTAAAGCTTCTCGATATTCCCGTGGTCGGCGGTGATCGCAACCACATAGTCCTCCCTGAGGGCGGCGCTCACCACCTGCTGAAGGCTGCGGCTGACCTCCCGGCAGGCGGCCAGCTTGGCAGCGGAATTGAGCGTGTGTCCCACCACGTCTCCGTTTGCAAAATTCGTGACAATGAAATCATACCGGCCCAGCGCCTCCGTCACCGTGTCCGCCACCTCCGGCAGGGACAACTCCGGCTTCTGGTCAAAGGGCACGCCCTTGGGGGAAGGGATGCACTTGTCCGTCTCCGCGGGAAACGGGGCGTTCTCCCCGCCGTTCAGGAAAAAGGTCACATGGGCGAACTTCTCCGACTCGGCGCAGTGGAACTGGCTTTTTCCGGCCTGGGAAATCACCTGGGCCAGCGGCATTTCCACGTGGGAGGGCGCAAAGGCGATGGGCAAATCCTTGAATTTCTCGTGATATAGGGTCATGATGGCAAAATAAAGGTCCTTAAGAGGGCGGCGGGGAACCTGTGCGAAACCGGGGTCCGTGAACATGTCGGTCAGCTCGATCTCCCGCTCTCCCCGGCGGCAGCAGAAAATCACACTGTCCCCGTCGGCGATCCTGCCCACGGGCCTGCCGCCCTCCGTCAAAACCATAGGTTCCAAGTGATAATCGTCCATCCCTTCGGCGTATGCGGCTCTGACCGCCTCCGCCAGGGAAGCGCCGCCGTATTGCGGTTGTGACATTGTGATACCTCCTCAAATATGATTCTTTTTCTTAATCATATAGCCTGTCGGTTCACAAGTCTAATTCGGATAAGTTGTAGGGATTATTCCAGAACGGAATAGGCAGTATCAAGACCGCCCGGGCGGGGCGAAAAAAACAGAAATTGCCGTTTTTAAGGGAATTTCCGGCCGCTCACAGCAGTAAAAAGGTGTTGCTTTTTCGCGGAAAATATATTATAACTAATATGAGGAAAAATGGTTTCCCTTAAACCATTTCCTCATCCTTATTAATTATTTATACTCCCCTTGAGAAAACGCCGGATAGCTCCCCTATCACGGCGTTTTTTCTGCGCAGTATACAATTTTACAAAGAAATCCAATATGGCGCGAAAAGCCGGAAGCACCTCCGCTCCCGGCTTTCCCCGTTCCTTTTTGAATATCCTTTTATCTGAACATTGCTAGCAATCCGTCTAACCCAGCACGCTTGTGATCTTCACAGGAGTCCGGTAATTCCAGGGGGAGATGGTGATTCCCGTCTGCTCGGTGGACGCGTGAACGATCTGTCCGTTGCCTATGTACATCGCCACATGATTGATCCGTCTGCCGTTGCCGTAAAACAAAAGGTCTCCGGGCTGCATCTGATCCGCGCTGATAGCTGATCCCTGGGCCGCCTGAGAACCGGAGGAACGGCTCATCCCAACACCCGCCGCGTTCTGCAGCACATAACGGGTAAAGCCGGAGCAGTCCACGCCGCTGTGGGGATCGGATCCGCCGTAGCGGTAACGTCCGCCCACGAACTGCAGCGCATAATCCACGACCTGCTGGCGGCGGTAGCTGTTGGAGGAGGTGAGCGCCTCCTGCTGAATCTCAGCCATCTCCTCACCGGCGACTTCCTCCACCGTGGCGTTGCCGGACACCGGCATAT
The DNA here is from genome assembly GCA_025149125.1 of [Clostridium] asparagiforme DSM 15981. Taxonomy (GTDB): domain Bacteria; phylum Bacillota; class Clostridia; order Lachnospirales; family Lachnospiraceae; genus Enterocloster; species Enterocloster asparagiformis. The sequence continues at coordinate 5,149,268 of CP102272.1, forward strand.
ACCCCTCCGTGTCCAGAACCCGAACCTTCATCCAGCCGTTTCCCATATCTTCCAACACTTCATATGTATCGCCTGACTTTGCGGTGAGAAGAACATCCTCCCCGTCCCGGCTCTTGTTGATGTTCACACTGTCCGCCGTGACGGTAGCCACGTAAGTCCCCGGCTCAAATCCCGGTCCAATCGCCGCCAGAGCTGTCTGGGGCGCCGCCATCGTAAGTACAGAGCACATGGCACCAATCCGCAAAAAATATCTAAAGGTCCTGGTATTCAACAAAATCTCCTGCCTTTCATGTTCCGTTTACTTGTCCGTAATTGTTACGCAAATATTACATTCGTTACAAACTTATTATAGCAGGTTCTTGAGATTCGTCAACTATTTTAGAATTATTTAACATTTTTTAGTCGTTTTTTACAATATCCTTACGGCCAGATTACGAACTCACGCGTTTTCCGCCGCACAGGGGGCATTTCCAGAGGGCTTCAGCCGTTTTATCGCTGATTTTTCTGGCAAATGCTACCAATTTATTAAATTTCTGTTTCATTCCAGAAAAATGCTGCACCGAATTATTCCGGCGGCGGCGCTTCACCCATCCCCGCGTTTTCCTCCTCAGTCCGGTCCCCGGCAAGGGATATGGAATGAGCCGCAGCCTGAACCAAAGTCCCAATACGGCAAAAAAATACAGCCTGCATCAAAGCAGGCTGACAATCTTCACCGGTTTGCGGTAATTGTAGGGGGAGGTCTTGATCCCCGTGCGTTCTGTGGAGGCGTGGACGATCTGCCCGTCTCCAATGTACATGGCCACATGGTTGATCCGGCTGCCGCTGCTGTAGAACAGCAGGTCGCCGGGGCGCATCTGGTCCACCGTCACTTCTCTGCCGTAGGACGACTGTCCGCCGGAGGAGTGGGGAAGGCTGATGGAAGCGGCTTTTGCCATGACATAGCGGGTAAATCCCGAGCAATCCACGCCGCTGTTGGGGTCCGTTCCGCCGTACACATACTTGCCGCCCACGAACTGGAGGGCGTATTCCACGGTTTCACGGCGCTTTTTCACGGACTCATCCACCTTTTGGCTGGTCTTTTCCACCAGAGAGGCGTTCCCGGGAACGCGGATGTATCCTGCGGCGTCCTCTGCCTGGATCTTCACCCAACCCGCCTCCGCCTGGGACAACACCTGATAGGTCTGTCCCCGCTTCACGGTTCCCGCCTTGGCGGAGCTTGTGTTTGCCGCTGTATGTACTTCGACCTCCGGGGCTTCGATCTTCACCACGTAGCTGGATGTGTTGGTCACCTCTGGTCCAAACTGGGCCGCTCTTGCCTCCGACGGTTCCGCCACCAGAAGCAGCCCCATTACACAGGCGGCGCCTGCCATCTTCCATATCGTTTTCACGCTTTTTGCACCTCGCAAATCAATCTATTTCCAATTTTCGATTACAGTTTTATCAAAATTGTTACATAAATGTTACATTTCTTATACAGTATATTTTATTTTTGTAATTTTGTCAAGATGCAATCACCGCGAACCCTGTCGGCCGCGTTGCTTTTTTCCCGGAGATCGCTTATCATAGGATCATACGAATCATTCTAATTCCCCGCGGACAGGCGCGTCCGGGCGCGGCCCGCCGCCTTCCCGTGAATCCACCACAGGAGGTATTTCCCATGCACACAGAACGCTACCCCTATCCCCTCTGCATCCAGCTGGCAGCCCCGGAGTCCCTGGACAGCCCGGAATTTCTGGATACGCTCAAACTGCTGAAAGATTCCGGCTTCTACGGCGTCGAGATGAATCTGCTGGACTTCTCCCAGGCCTACGCGGTCCGGCTGAAAGAGACGCTGGAACGCTTCGGACTTCGGCTGACCATGATCGCTTCCGGCGCTTTTGCCAACCGTAACGGCCTGTCCCTCAGCAGCCCGGATCAGGGTGTCCGCGCCAGGAGCGTCCAGGCCCTTGGCGGAATGCTGGACTGCGCGGCGGGGTTCGGAGCGGGCGTCATCTGCGGCTTCATCAAGGGCGGGCCCTCCGGCGACAAAGCCGTGGCCTCCCAACAGCTGCGCGCCTCCCTGGAGGAGCTGGACCGTTTGGGCAAGACCGCGGCGGCCCCCCTCTACCTGGAAGCCACCAACCATTATGAGGCCCTTCTGGTCAACACCCTGGAGGAAGGCGCGGCCCTCACCGCCGGGCTCTCCCACCCGGTGTACATTCTCCCCGACACCTACCACATGAACATCGAGGAGACGAGCACCACGGCGGCGCTGACAACCTATGCCGGCCATTACCACAATCTGCATGTGTCCGACAACAACCGCTATTTCCCCGGCATCGGCGCCATCGATTTTGCCGGAATCATGCGCCAGCTGAAGGGGCTGGGCTACGACGGCACCATTACCATTGAGGGAAGAGTGTTAAAGAGCCTGTCTGAGGACACTGTTTTCTCCGCTGGTTACCTGGCGGGGATCGGGGCGCAGTTGGGATTTTGGGAATAATTGGTTCTTCAAGTAATCATCCACAAAATGCGCTATTCACCGCAGCCAAAAAGAGGGAGGCCATCCGTTTTCACACCGGATGCCCTCCCTCTTCATTTCTCATCTCTACCTTCTCGGCCCTTTCATAAACCAGATCACCAGCAGTACCAGCAGCACCGGCCATACCACGGACAGAATCCATCCGGCCAGGCCCAAGATGCCCATAAACAGCGTGATCAGCAGAAAAATCACCACAAAACCGGCCAAACCGGCCAAAAGCCGCACGTACCATTTGCTGAAATCCACATAGTGCACCGAACGCTTTTGGCCGTCCCCGTACTCCGTATACTGTTTCTGGGCGGTGCGCTTTGCGGCTCCGTCGTACTCCTCCCTTCCGCCGTAGGACTGGAAGCCGTCCGGGCGGTCCTCGGTGTCCAGAGTGGCGTCCACGATGGTGCGGGCGATGATCCTGGGGCCGCCTAACTCCTCGATCACCTGGAGTTCGGGCCGGCCCTTGGCCGTCTCCCCGTCAATATAGCTGTTGTAATAATTCAGGTTCTCCTGGATCACAGAGTAGGGCACCCGCCCGTCCAGCTCCTCCCGGAGAATCTGCAAAAATTCCGTCTTGGCCATTTATTCTACCCTTTCTTTCAGCGTGCCTTCCCGGTAGGCCGCCACCAGTTCTTTTAAATCCGCGATCTGCCCCGCCAGCTCTCTGCCCTTGTCGGTGTCCGCCACCATCACCCGGCTCTGCATTTTCTCCACCACGGACACCCGGGGCGAACTCTCCTTGTTGGGATCAAATGGCATGTGCTCCGCCAGCGCCAGGTGGTTGGAATTGTAGATCAGGGTGTACCCGGCGATGCCCGTGGCGGCCTGGTAAGCTTTGGAGAGGCCGCCGTCGATGATGAACAGCTTGCCCCCCGCCTTGACCGGAGTCTCCCCGTCCTTCATCTTCACCGGCACATGGCCGTTGATGATGTGGGAGCCCTTTGCCGGGAGATCGAATTCCTCCAGAATCCGGTCGCAGAATTCCTCCTGCACGCTGAGCTTGTAATAGGGGTTGAGCGTCTCCTTGTGGGTCTTTTTGTCCGCAATAAAATAGTGCTCAAAGGTGGTCATTTTATCCTTGCCGAACACCGGGGACTTGGAACCGCACCACAGGTACCACATCAAATCCATGGCCCACTGCTTCTCCACCGAGCCCTCAGGCATAAAATATGCGTTCTGCACCTGATAGTTGAAGTAATCCATCAGGCTTCTGCCGGAATAGATGGCGTTGCCCGCCATAACGCTGTCGAAATTGCCGTCCGCCCTCATGGGGATACAGCCGTGGTACAGCAGATTGGAATTGTAGCACTTGTAAATGGCCCCGTGGGAGTAGAGGAATTTCACATGCTTGTGCAGCCGCCCGCTGTGCTTGAAGGACGCCTTCAGGGTTTTTAACAGCTCCTTCTCCCCGTCGGTGAGTTCCAGCGGATTCGCCGGGTCCACAGTGGGGAAATTCCGGTCCAGCATGGGGTACTCCTTCCCCTCCACCGTCACCGTGCCCTTCTCAAAGTCCACGGCCTCCAAAAGAATCCGGTTCGCCATGCCGTACTCGGGATGGCGCTTGATAATGGCACCCTCCACCTTGAACTGGATCACAGCGATGGCCTTGTGCATCTTCGCCGCCAGACCCGGATCCACTGCGTCGTAGACATTTTCATCCAATATATGAGGGACAAACCGCTCGCAGGGGTCGTCCCGGTACACCTTAGCCGCAAACATGGACAGGGGCCGCAGGTTAATGCCGTAGCCGTCCTCCAGCACGTCGAAGCTGTTGTAGCTGATCGCGATGCGCAGCACGTTGCAGATGTTGGCCAGGTTGCCCGTGGCCGCTCCCATCCAGGAAATATCGTGGTTCCCCCACTGGATGTCCACATCGTGGAAATGCATAAGCTCGTCCATGATGATATCCGCCCTGGGACCACGGTCGAAGATATCGCCGATAATGTGCAGATTGTCGATGGTCAGATTCTGTATCAGCTCGCACAGGGCGATGATGAACTTGTCCGCCACTGTGTTGTCGATAATGGAGTGGATAATCTCGCTGTAATAAATCCGCTTGTTGTCGTCGTTGTAATCCACATGGAGCAGCTCGTCGATCACGTAGGCGAATTCCTTTGGCATCTTCTTTCGCACCTTGGATCGGGTGTACTTGGAGGACACCACCTTGCAGATCTGCACCAGGCGGTAGATGGTGATCTTCTGAAAGTCCTCGGTAAACAGTCCCGTCTTGCGGATCTTTCCCAGATTCCGATCCGGATAATAGATCAGGTTCGCCAGCTGGACTTCCTCCTCCTCGGGAATCAGGTGCCCGAAGGTCTCGCGGATCTTCTCCCGGATAATGCCGGAGGAGCTGCGCAGCAGGTGGACAAACGCCTCATATTCCCCGTGCAGGTCGCTGAAGAAATACTCCGTCCCCTTCGGCAGTCCGCAGATCGCCATCAGGTTGATGATCTCGCTGGTAGCCGACCTCACCGTGGGATACTCCCTGGACAACAGCTTTAAATAAGCCAAATCCCTCATTTCTTCCGCCTCCCTTGTTCCATCCTTTTCAAACAGTTAAAAATATAGTAACACAAAATATCCCAGTTTTCAAACCCTCCCAAAAAAGAAATACACAATTAACAATTTAGTAAAGACTTCCGCCCCCGACAGTGCTACACTATTCAATATCACCCCAAAGGAGCTGCAAATACATGAAGGAAAACAATGATCCCACCGTCAACTGGAAAAAAGAACTTCTGGAATGGCTGAAAATACTTCTGGCCGCTGCCGCCATCGCCCTGTTTATCAACACCTGCGTCATCGCCAACACCCGGGTGCCCTCTGATTCCATGGAAACCACTATCATGGCCGGTGACCGCCTGCTGGGCTCCCGCCTGTCCTACCGCTTCGGCTCCCACCCGCAGCGGGGCGACATTGTGATCTTCAAGCACAAAGCCGAGCCCGGCCGGGATCAGACCCGGCTGGTCAAGCGGGTCATCGGCCTGCCGGGTGAAACCGTGGACATCCGTGACAACCGGATCTATATAAACGGCTCCGAAACGCCCCTGGAGGAGCCCTACCTGCCCGAGCCCATGGAGACGGACGACCGGCATTTTGAAGTCCCCGAGGGCTGCTATCTGATGCTGGGGGACAACCGGAACGTCTCCGCGGACGCCCGTATGTGGGAGGACCCCTATGTTCCGGAAACGGATATCTCGGCCAAGGTGTTCTTCCGCTATTATCCGGGTTTTAAGCGGGTATCCTGACCGGTCAATGGCGGAACGATTCGATGGAAGGAGGCTTCAGTTTTGAGAACCGTGTATTATACGGACCATGAAAAAATGATCGTGGAGGAGGGTCTTTCGGCGGTGGAGAAAATCTTCACCGGAGACGACCCGGACGCCATAGCGCGCCTGCTGTTCTGCCTGGATTATTACATGGATCCCTATTACGGCCACAGTCTGCCCTATGAGCGGGAATTGATCGTCCTGCTGCAAAACCTGATTCTCTCTTCCAATCCGCTGGAGATCAAGCAGGATGCATTACAGCTTCTGACCGACTACGCCTGGCCGCCCTTTTCTGTTCTGGAGCGGGGGCTGGCGGAAGCGGAAACGGGCCGTATGCGGTTAGATCCCTCGCTGAAGCAGGATATGATCTACGCCCTGAATATGGCAAAGGAGGAGGCGGCGCTGACTGCCCTCCTGGAAAAATGCGTTTCTATAATCCGCTCCATGAGGGAGGAACTGAAAGAGCTGGACCAGGTTCGTTTCGGCGCGCTGCCCCAATGCTCCATCGTTAAATACTGCTCGGGCGCGGACTCGGAACCCGCCGGCTATTTTAAGAAAGCTGCGCTGCACACCTGGAAGCTGGAACAGGACAAGTATACCCCCGCCGACAACTCCCTCTGCCACCAGCAGAAGCCGGTGTCCGGGATGTTCTTCCCCCAGGGAGGCTTCTGGATCCGCTTTGACCTGGAGCGCGGGGCCGGATACCTGAGTTATCAGCTGGGTCCCCGGTTCGGCAGGGGCTTCACCTACCACCTGGTGTTCCCGGAGGAAGGCGGCGCGCGGCTGGAGAATGAGAGGGTGGACTGGGTGTCCTGATTTTTGAAGGTGTGTTTGGATAAACTGGATTTTCGTGTCAATTTTCAATCGGATGAATATCCGATGCTTCCCTGCCGTTCTTTTTCGGTCAAGAAGATGAGCCGTCTGAACGGTTACACTCCACCAAACAAAGTCTTGCGGTATCCCCGAAATTATAGTAACATTATCTTAAAATCCCAGCGCCGCGGAATGTGCACGGCTATTCTCCCCATCAACCTGCTGGGGAGCAGTCTCAGTCATTTCCCGGCGCGCCAGAAAAATATTTACATTTTCTGGGAATCTATGATGATTTTCAGAATGGAGGAGACACAATGGAACAGCTCTATGTATTCGGTACAGGAAACGCCCAGGCCATCCACTGCTACAACACCTGCTTCGCGCTGCGGGACGGGGACGAATATTTCATGGTGGACGCCGGAGGAGGCAACGGCATCCTGAAAATTCTCGACGAGATGAAGGTGGATTTGAACCATATCCATCACATTTTCGTCACCCACGAGCACACGGACCACATTCTGGGCATCGTCTGGATGATCCGCATGATCGCAACGGGCATGAAAAAGGGCACATTTGAGGGCGACCTGCAGATCTACTGCCACCCGGATCTGGTGGAGACCATCAAGACAATCTGCCGCCTGACCGTGCAGGGGAAATTTTACAAAATGATCGGCGACCGCATTTTTCTGGTGCCGGTGGAGGACGGCGAGACCGTACATATCCTGGACTACGACGTGACCTTCTTCGACATCCTGTCCACCAAGGCCAAGCAGTTCGGCTTCACCACCCAGCTGAAGAACGGAAAGCGTTTGACCTGCGCGGGCGACGAGCCCTACAACCCGGGCTGCCAAACCTACGTGGAGGGAAGCGACTGGCTGCTGCACGAGGCGTTCTGCCTGTACGGGGACCGGGAACGCTTCCAGCCCTATGAGAAGCACCATAGCACGGTGAAGGAGGCCTGCGAGCTGGCAACCCAGCTGAATATTCCGAATCTGGTCCTGTGGCACACCGAGGACAAACAGATCGCCCGCCGCAAGGAGCTGTATACCGCCGAGGGACGGGAGTATTATCAGGGGAATCTGCTGGTGCCGGATGACCGGGAGATGATTGATCTGTAGAACAGCCGGGAACAGGGGTTGGACGAGACGCTCCGGTGATCCGCAGCGGCCAACAGCCGACTGAAAGATGTACGCGGATCACCGCTTCGAACAATCGCCCATTGCTATCACAAAAAAACGCCGCCACGCCGCGGGACTGCCGATTATGCCGTTCATGGCACAGCAGCCCCTCAGCATGGCGGCATTTTTCATTTGAATGGAGTCGGCCGCCGGTGCAGCCTGCGGCCGATTGTCTTTCTTACCCTTACGCCTCCATGGCCATCCGGTAAATCTCCATCATCTCCGCTTTTCCAAGCTCCCTGATCCCCGGCAGCGTGCGCGTCCCGAAATTGGTGCACTTTTCCGCCATCTCATCGATCTTCTCCGGCTCCACGCCCAGGTCCCGGATATTCGTGGGCATATTCAGGCTCTTGAAATAGTCCTCCGTGACCTTGATTCCGGCCAGGGCCGTCTCCATGGGATTCTCAAAATTCATCTCCAGATTCCACACCCGCACCGCGTACTGGGCGAAGCGCTCCGGCCAGGCCGCGCAGACGTAGCGGGCCCAGGAGGGCCACAGTGCGGAAAGCCCGGCTCCGTGAGCGATCTGCGGATACATGCCCGAAAGCTCGTGCTCCATCTGATGCACCTGCATCATAAACGCTCTCCCGGCGCTGGTCAGGTCGTTGTGAGAAAGGCTTCCGGCCCACATCAGGGTAGCCCTGGCCTCATAGTTCTCCGGGTCCCGGTCCGCCACTGCGCCTGCTTCCGCCACGGTCTTTAACAGTCCCTCCGCGATCCGGTCCGTCAGCGGCGTCTCCTTCGTGGTTCCGCCCATATACCGCTCCAGAGTGTGCATCATGATGTCCACCGTGCCGCAGCCGGTCTGGAAACGGCTCACCGTGTAGGTCAGCTCCGGGTTGCATATGGAGAACAGAGGCCGGTGGGTAGTGCTGTTGAAACCGCGCTTTAAACCGTTCTCCTCATTGGTAATCACACAGGAGGCGCTCATCTCGCTGCCCGAGGCGGACAGGGTGAGGATGGCGCCCACGGGCAGGGCGCCGGCCGGAGCCGCCTCTTTGGTGAAGAATTTCCACACGTCAACGCCGGGATTTCCCGCGCCGTCCGCGATGCATTTGGCCGAGTCGATCACGCTGCCGCCGCCCACGGCCAGAACGAAATCCACCTTCTCCTCCAGGCACAGCTCGATTCCCTTTTTCGCCATGGACAGGGTTGGGTTGGCCTGGACGCCGCCCAGCTGCACGTAACCGATTCCCTCCGCCTCCAGCGCGCCGCACACAGCGTCCAGAAGCCCGGTTTTCTTCGCGCTGGCCCCGCCGAAATGGACCAGCACCTTCTTAAATCCATATTCCTTGACGATCTTCCCCACCTGAAGATGGGTTCCCCTGCCGAAAATCATCCGCGTCGGGGTATAAAACTCAAAATTGTTCATAGCGCCGCCTCCTCGTTTTCCGATGTGTTTATAGTCCCTCCTATCATAACATGATATGGAAGCTGCTACAAGTGGATGCGGACGGCGGGCATAGGGCTGATGGGCCGGGCTTTGTGAGTCGCGCCTGCGTGGCCTACGCCACGCCCGGTCCACGCCACGCCGTTCTCGCCTGCCCCGCTCCCGTTATTCTCGCCCGGCCCGCTCCCCTCGCCCAAGCCACACGCTGCCGTCCCTAAATTTTCACCTTCCCCTTCTCCCCAGGTCTAAACAACCATTCCCACGCATAAGATAACCATAAACGGGTGTCCCACGCCGCGGCATCGCGTGTCTTTGAAAATGCGCCTGGCTCCGCCCCGGAACTGAAGGAGGTAATCAATCTATGTGGTGGAAAGACCGAGCAAAACGTCTGCGGACCCGCCGTCCGATCAGCGAAAAGACCATCATATTTACGGAATCGGTGGTGTTGAGCCTGCTGTGCCTCTCATTTTTTCTCTTTCGCACAGAGCCGGGGCAGGCTGCCATGGCCCACGCGGGTAAGGCGGCCGCCGCTCTGGGGCTGGAGAAAATGCTTCCCCAGAAGCAGGAAAATGCCACCCCGCCCGAGGCAAAATCTTACATAAAATGGGTGGATTTCACCGTGACCTGCGAGGCCATGAACCAGGCCTTCCGCTACGACGTGGACACCTGCCAGGCGGACGTCCACTTGAACTGGGTGGATCTTCTGGCCTATCTGGGCGCGCGCTACGGAGGCGACTTCTCCCGCTACAAAGCCGCGGACATGACCCAGGTGGCGGAAAAATTAAAGAGCGGCGAGACCACCATGGAAGCGCTGACCAAGGACATGAAATACTACAGGTATTACCGGGAGGCCTATGGCGCGGTGCTGGACGGAATGGTGGGCCAGTTTGAGGCGCAGATTCCCGCCAGCGAAGCCCCGGGCGCTTATCTGCCCTCCGGCGTCACCGGCGGGGCCCCCGGCGACCCGGAAACCATCTGGGTCACCAAATACGGGCTGAAGGCATTTTCCCCTATCGCCAAGGGCTTTCCTTACAGTGATTTCGACGACTTCGGCGTAGCCAGGAGCTACGGCTTCCGCCGCCAGCATCTGGGCCACGACCTCATGGGGCAGGTGGGAACCCCTGTGATCGCCGTGGAATCCGGCTACGTGGAGGCCATGGGCTGGAACCAGTACGGCGGCTGGAGGCTGGGAATCCGCAGCTTTGACAAGAAACGGTACTACTACTACGCTCATCTGCGCAAGGATTACCCCTACCAGTCCAATTTGAAGGAGGGCAGCTACGTCCAGGCCGGGGATGTGATCGGCTACCTAGGCCGCACCGGCTATAGCCGCACCGAGAACACCAACAACATCGACGAGCCCCATCTTCACTTCGGCCTCCAGCTGATCTTCGACGAGTCCCAGAAGGAGGGCAACAACGAGATCTGGGTGAGCTGCTACGAGCTGGTCAAATTCCTGTCCATGAACCGCAGCCAGGCTGTAAAGGTGGAGGGCACCAAGGAATGGACCCGGGTCTACGGCACCAAGGACCCGCAGGTACCAGATACGCCGCCCGCAGAACCGCCGAAAGCGCCGGAGAGTAATCCCTAGAGAAATCTCCCAGGCGGGGTAACGCCAGACTTTCCGAAGATATTTTTAAATGGCCGCATTCGCGATTCCCTCGCAGATGCGGCTGTTTTTTTGACTTCTCCCACCCCATTTGCTATAATTAAATTCAGACACCCGCCCACCATTTCCCCACACTGAAAGGAGGCAAGTCATGCCCCAGCCGCTGCGCTTAATCATCGTGGACGACGAATCGTTCATGCGGGACAACCTGGCGCATCTCTTCCCATGGGAGGAGCTGGGCTATGAGGTGGCCTCCGTCTTTGCCAACGGCCGGGAGGCCCTGGCATACCTGGAACACAATCCCGCGGACGTGGTGCTGACCGACATCCAGATGCCGGTCATGGACGGCCTTGAGCTGGCCCGCTGTATCCGTGAGCAGAATATCCCGGCGCGGCTGGTTTTTCTGTCCGCCTACTCGGATTTCGAGTACGCCAGAAAGGGCATCCTCTACGGCGCCGACGACTACCTGGTCAAGCCGGTCCGCTACCAGGAACTGGTCGATCTGTTCACCCGGCTGAAAGATTCCATCGAAGCCGCGGCCCGTGAAACGTCCCCTGCGACGGAAAGTAAGGAGGAGCCGGCGCTGGCCGCCCTCTCCGCCTGCATCCGCGAACATCCCGGCGAAATCAGCCTGGACTTCGCCTCCCGCGCCACCGGCCTTGGCAGCGACTCCATCTCCGGGCTTTTAAAGGAGCGCCTGTCCATGACCTTCCCGGAGTTCGTGTGCCAGGAGAAAATGATCTGGGCCGCCGGGCTGCTGCGCGATATCCACCTCAGCATCGGCGAGATCGCCGCCCGTACCGGCTACACCAATTCCAAGAATTTTTCCCGGGCGTTCCACAACTACTACCACATGACTCCCATGCAGTACCGGAAAAAGGGAGAAACCTGACATTGAGGTGATACAGAACGATGAGCTCATATATGAAACTGGTGATTGCGGACGACGAACCCAATATCCGCGACAGCTTAAGCCAGCTCTTCCCCTGGGAAGAACTGGGAATTCAGGTGGTTTTTCTGGCCGCCAACGGCCGGGAAGTGCTGGACTACATGGAAATGAACCCGGTGGACCTGCTCCTTGCGGACATCCGAATGCCGGTGATGGACGGGCTGGAGCTGACTCAGGCCGTCCGGCGGACGTACCCGGAGGTTCCCGTCATCCTGCTGTCCGCCTTCGCGGACTTCGAGTACGCCCGCACCGCTTTGCGCTTCGGGGTCAGCGCCTACCTGACAAAGCCGGTGAATTACGGGGAACTGATGAAAACCTTCCGGACGGTGGCCCATTCCGCCATTCCCCCGGAAAGCGCTCCCGGCCCCGCGCCGGAAACCACGGGCGACGGCCAGCCCGTGTCCTACAAGGGCTATTACAACGAGATCGTGACCCGCATCCAGGAGTACGTCCGGGACAACGCGGACACCGCCTCCCTGATCGGGGCCGCCGAGCTGACCGGCCTGTCCGCCAGCTACGTCTCCACCATCTTCCACCGCTGCCTGAACCAGACCTTCTCCGACTACCTGAACCAGACGCGAATGGAAAAGGCCGTGCAGCTTCTGAAGGAGGGGCGTTCCGTATCGGATACGGCCTGGATGGTGGGCTACAACAACCCCCGGAACTTTTCCCGCGTGTTCAAACAGTACCACGGCGTTGACCCCTGTCCGGCCAAACGCTGACTACTCCCCAAGGAGGATTTACCCCTATGCGCCGCCGCTTTTTCGCCGAAAATATGGTCCGCATGCTGACGCTGTCGCTGCTTCCCATGCTCTTTCTCACCGTCATCTTTTTCGCCGTCCTGGTGCCCACGGAAAAAAAATCCCTGGAGAGCGAGGCGGAAATCAACCTCTCGCTGCTCCAGGAAAATGTGGACCTTCTGCTGAACGATTCCAACAAGGTCATGAATATGCTGGCCGTCCCGGCCTACTCCAATTCCAACTCCATCTACCAGATCCTCCAGTCGGAAAAGCTGGGCTACGTGGACTTTGTGATCTTAAAACAGGTGGCGGCGCAGTTAAACGCCATCGTCAACTCCCGGGACTACATCGACAGCATTTACGTCTACATTCCCAACGCCCGGGGCCGCTACCTGACCAACCAGGCCAATGTCTACGAGATGGCCTCCGGTCCGGACAAGGACTGGCTTTCCGTCTGTTCCGGCGACAGCGCCTACCGGGTCATCCGCCGCAGCACCAGCCTCTACGCCTCCGCCCCGCGGGACTACCTGACCGTAGTCCAGGAGAATTCCAAAGGCTACACCGTAGCGGTCAACATCGTGGTCTCCTATTTCAAGCGCCTGTTCACCAACTCCTACTTAGAAAGCGGACGGGCTATCGTCCTGGCCGAAGGCGGCAAGGCCCTGTTCTCCAGCAGCCAGGATCTGGACGCCCAGGACCTGGTGGGCCGCCTGGAGGGCATGACGGACACCGGCGGACTGCTGCGCCTGGATAACAACCTGATCATGCGCTCCTACTCCCCCAACACGGGGCTGGATTTCATCTCCGTCACGCCGGTCTCCCTGGCCTACGCCAATATTTACCGGCTGATCGGGATCACCTGCGCCACCGTGTTTCTCTGCATCCTGGTCGCCGTCATGACCTCCTACCGTTACGCCGTCAACATGTCCCGCCAGCTCTACGCCATCCTGGACCTGATGGACGCCGCCATCTCCCACAAGGAGCTGCCGGAAATACGGCCCCACAGCAACGACCTGTACAGCCACATTGTAACCAATATGATCCAGACCTTCACCCGCAACGACTTTTTGGAGGTGTCCTTAAACGAAGAGAAGTTCCAGGCCCTGTCCCTGGAGCTGTCCGCGCTGCAATACCAGATCAACCCCCATTTTCTCTCCAACACCCTGCAGATGATCGATTTCGAGATCTTAAAGCACACAAAGCTGCCCACCACAGCCAACGAGATGATCCAGGACCTGTCCATTTTCCTGCAATACAGCCTGAGGGCGCCGGACGAGGACGTGACCATCGAGCAGGAGATCGAGGCCACCACCCACTACACGGCACTAATGGCGCACCGCTACGCGGGACAGGTCCAGGTGCACTGGGACGTGGACCCGGAGGCCCAGAGCTACCGGATTCCCAAGCTGATCCTCCAGCCCATGATCGAGAACTCCGTCACCCACGGCAACAACAGCCAGACAAATCCCCTGGACATCTTTATCGACATCTCCGTCCGGGACGAGCTTCTCACCATCCAGGTGCGGGATAATGGCAACGGCGTCAGCCCCGGGCGCCTTGAAGAGCTGCGGAATTCCCTTTCCAGCTTCGAGGGCTTCCACGAAAAACACATTGGCCTGCAGAATCTCTTCCGCAGATTGCAGTTGAGATTTACCGCAGACCAATGCCGCATTACCCTTGACAGCCAGCTGGAAAAAGGCTTTTCCGTCACAATTTGTATCAACACCTCCGCCGAATCACAGGAGGGATGAAATCTCGTTCCACACGCCCTCGTCCACCGGAATGCCGTTTTTTAAGTTGTCCGCCCGGCATTCCAGAGTCAGCTGGCCGGTGTAGATAATCCGGTCCGTGCCCTGGGCCTTCCCGGAGGCCAACAGATCTTTGACCGCGCCCTCCACGATGCGCTCCGCCGCCTCCTGCGTCACCAGGTTCCGGTAATCCACCGCGATAAACACCTGGGATACCCCATGCTCATCCCCAGACAGTCTGCCTACCCCCGAAACCGTGTTGCCGTCGGACAGCACGCCCGCGAAAATGTCCAGCATGAAGGACAGGGCCGCCCCCTTCCAGTATCCGGTGGGCAGAATCCGTTGGGATTTGATCACGCTGTCCGGGTCCCGGGTCAGATTGCCCGCGGTGTCAAAGCCGGCGTCGATTGCCATCTGCCGCCCCTGGAGACGGGCCAGCTCCAACGCTCCGTAGGAGAACTGGGACATGGCCATATCCGTGATCAGGTGCCCCTCCCTGCGGGGAAATGCAAACACCAGCGGGTTGTTGCCGATGCGGGAGTCCACGGCCCCCCAGGTGGGCATGTTGGGCATGGTGTTGGTGAAACAGACGGCCGCCATACCCGCGTCGCAGGCCTGATAGCCGTAGGTGGCCGCCCGCATCCAGTGGTTGGTGTTCCGCAGGGCCACCAGGCCGATGCCGTAGGATTTGGCCAGCTTGACGGCCTCCTCCATGGAAAACCAGGCGTTGGTGATGCCAAGGCCCAGATGGCCGTCCACCTGCTCCATCGCCCCCATGCGCACCGTCACCTCCGGCTCTGCCCCAGGCCTTACGATCCCCTCGTCAATATTGCGGATCAGCCGCGCGAACCGGTTGATGCCGTGGGTATACACGCCCTCCAGCGAGTTTCTCGCCATCTCGTGGGCCACCTTCTCCGCCTTTTTCTCCGGGCAGCCCCGCCCCGCCAACACCTGGCAGAGACAGGCCTTCACTTCCTCAAAGGGTAATCTGACTGTTCCCATTCTGTTCCACTCCCCTCATAAATGATACAAAGCTATCAAGTTGTTCCTCGAATCCCACGCCCTGGCCTTCCAGGGCTGACTTCTCCCATTCCAGGGAGTAAAATCCCTGATATCCCCGGCCTTCCAGCCAGCGCACCGTGGACTCCACCGGGAGGATCCCCTGCCCGATGGGACAGTAAATGCGGCCGTTTTCCAAAGTGCGGCTGATGTCCTTGATGTGGACATGGTAGATTCGCTCCCCAATCATTTCCCAGGTTTTTCCAATCTCTTCCCCCATGTCCCAGGGGTGGATGATGTCAAGGAGCACGCCGATGTTGGACGGCACGTCCTTTAATAGCCGCGCCAGGGTTCTTCCGTCCTTGGCTGAATCGTGGGTCTCGATGACCAGCCGGACGGGGGAATTTTCCAGGCGCTTTGAGGCGTACTGCAGACCTTCTATGGCTATTTGGTCGGCTTGCGAGAGGTTTAACGAAGCTTGGGCCGGGATCAGGGGCCCCGAGGACAAATCCGGCGCCAGGCCCAGAGTCTCCGCGGGTAAATCCGGCGCTGGGCACAGAGTCTCCGAGGGCAAATCCGGCGCCGGCCCCATAAACACTCTCAGGCATGGCGCTTCCAGGAATTCCGCCAGCCGTACCATGTCCATCATGCGGTCCACTTCCTCCCGGACCGCGGCCGCCGTGGGTTGGTGGAACCGGGTGTAGGCGGTCAGGCAGGGCACCGCCAGTTTATGTTCCCGCACCAGTTCTCTCACGTGAGCGGCGTAGGAAAATGTGCTCTCAGGCGACACGTGGGCGTCGCCCCGGCCCCGGAGCTCGATTCCCTCCAGGCCGTGGGCCGACGCGATCTCCACCGCCTCCCCGATAGTCCTGTCCTGGACGGACAGCGTGGTATAACTCAATTTCATAGAGCACCTCCCTGCAATACGATCCGGTTGTTGGTCTTTGTAATCTCCTTCATCCGGTTTTCAGGATCCAGCTCCACCGAGCAGCCCGCCAGGTCGATTCCCCTGGTCCAGAGAGGAATTTCCATCACCTTGGGATACAGGTCGTTTGGCGCAGGAATGGGCGGAACCTGGCTGCGGCGCAGGATTTCGCCGGAGGGACTCTTGAGCACCAGCTCCGTCTCCGCGCTCTCTGCGGCCCCGATGTTGTGCACCCGCACGCGGATGCAATCGTCCCGGATGATCACATCCTCCCGGTCCATGGCCAGGTCCGGGCGCTCCCAGTATCCGTTTTCCCGCTCCCTGAGGTCCAGCTCCAGAACGGTATGGCAGCCGGGTTTAAACACCACCGGCAGACCGCCCATCCACTCCAGTTCCATTTCCCGTTCCTCTGACTGTTCCATCACGCCGATCTCCGGCCCTGTGCCGGCCTTCACCGTCCATTTTCCGGGAATGATATCTTCCATAATCATGTGGGCGGTGATGTCGTCGTCGGTCATGTTGAAGGCGGAGAGGCGTATTTTGTCCGGGGCCGCGTACGTTACCATGACGGCCACGTCCATTTCCTGGGAAGGTTTAAACTGCCAGCGGAAGTAGTGCCGCGGGTACAGGGAAAAACGCTCGTGTCCCACGCCGCCTATGCGGTCCTGCTGCATCACCGCGATGTCGATGACGCCCCGGTCCACCCACAGCTGACCGTCCGTATTGATGTATTCCCGCAGCGCGGCCTTGCGCAGAATATCCTCGTAGCGCTTTGCCGCGGCCTCCCCGATATCCGTTCCCGGGAAACGGTCCTGCTGCTGCTCGTAGAGGGCGGGATCGATGGGCTTTAAGTATTTTTCATCCCCGGTAAATTTCCACGCCGCGTAGAACAGGGGCCATTCCCTGGTCCGCTCGTGAACCTGGTCCTCGTCCGTGGTCACGTTGACCAGCACGTGGAGCCGCCCGTCGTAGTAGTGCTCCAGCATGGAATCCGCCATCTCCAGCACCAGCCTGCGCGCCTCCGGGGAACCGTTGTAGCGCACCAGCATGTAGGTGGGGTGGAACACGTGGAAGGAATCCGACGCGGAGTAATCCCAGGGCGCTTCCCGGGCAATGCGGGTGCCGGAATAGTAGCCCGACAGCACGTGGCGGTGGCCCTTCTCATTGTAGCCGGTCACATAGTGCAGGCCCCTGGCATTTTCCATGGCCCGCTCCATGTATTTGGGAGAGCCCGGGAACAGAGTCAGACACTGGCCCAGACACTGGATTCCCTCCTCCAGGGTGTGAAGCTGGTCCGTCTGGATGGCGCACAGTCCGTTGGCGAACATACCCTGGTCGTAAAATGCCTCCATCTCCCGGGCAAGGGAGTCCCCGATCTTCTCCGGCATGCAGCCCGCCATAGCCGGCCCCGGCCACCAGGCCGTCAGGTCGCCGTCGTCGGAAAGGCCGCCGCCGAACTCGCCGTTTTCGATCTGTCGCTTGTCGATCCACCAGCGGATGTAGCGTTTCACGTACCCCATGTACTCTGTCTGCCGCCAGGCCCAGAGCGGGATGCCCTCGGGGCAGCGGGAGAAGGCAGATTCCGGCGGATTGGTTTTGAATTTATCGTACCAGTATTCCCGGGCCAGACGGTGATCCGGGCACACCCGCAGCAGATCGGTCAGGTCGGCCTTAAACCGGTTGAACAGATTGAAATGCTCGTTGGAGGGATTTTCCTCCACCAGGTTTGCGTAATTGTCCTTTACCTGGATCCAGCGGTCTTCTATGTGCTCTTTCTTCGCTTCTTCGCAGGGTTTGTAGGTCACTTCCATGGAAATATTTTCCATATATTCCGAAGAAATCTGGGTTGACCAGGCGATCTGCACGTACAGGGCGTTCCCTTCGGGCAGGATACGGTCCCTGGTGTCCAGCCAGATTTCCTTGGCGGCGCCGGGGAGAACGGCGAAGGTGAAGTTTATCAGGTTCCGGTAAATCCACAGCGGGTCCTTCACCTGAACATTGACCAGCACGTACCGGCCGTGATCCGGCGCGCAGTTGAGGGGCGGGAGGTGAAGCAAAAGACCGTCCATGCCGGCGCCGGCCGGCTGATGGTAAGGGAGCATGTAGTGGGCTATGGGGAGGGCTTGGGACGGCGGGAGGAGCGGGGAGGCGGGGAGAACATAGCCCGCGGGGCCGCTCGCCGGGACCTCTGCGGGGCCGCTCGCCGGGACCTCCGCTGGGCCGCTCGCCGGGACCTCCGCGGAGCCGCTCGCCGGAACCTCCGCTGAGCCGTTCGCCGGGACCTCCGAGGAACCGCTCGCCAAATCCCCCGCAAAGCACCGCCTCTCATCCGCCGCAAATCTCCCGGCCACAAACGCCCTGACCCCGTCAAAGCATTCCGGCCCCATTTTCCCGTCGTCCGGCGCGAACCGGAACATTTCCCTGGCCGCGCCCTCCGGAGCCACGCCAGGCTCCACCTGGAGCAGGGTGATATCCCCGATTGGCTCCTCGATCACGTCGTTGGTGAAGGTGATGTCCACATTCCGCACCGGTTCCGCCAGCCGGAGCACGCTGCGCTCGCAGGACTCCCGGCGCACCTTCAGCTGCTCCTCCATGCGCCCGTGAATCCGCAGCTGGCCCGCGGCGGAGCCGGAAATCTCGATGTGGTTGAAATATGCGTCCTTTACCGGCTGGAACGTAATCTCCTTACCGGAGACGGAATAGCAGTCCCAGTCCGGCAGCACAAAATAATCGGTTCTACCCGGCAGCCCGGACCGGTTATAGACGCCCGGCCAGGTGGTCTCCCGGATTCCGTCGCAGCCCTTCCACCACCAACGCTTGTGATCCCAGGCGTCGTGAATCTCCACCTTACGGACCGCCGTGGCCGGATGGGTCAGCGCCGCGGGCATTTCCCCGGCGTCGAAGCCAAAGCGCCTCTGCCACTCCCGGTTCCAGCGCTCCTCCCTCAGATCCCGCGCCGGAAGCTTTGCAAGCGCAGACATCTCCAGACGGCTCACCGCCCGCACTTCCCCGTCCGTCAGCATGCGGTCGAACACCGTGATCTCGTCAAAGTCCCCAGTGCGCATGTAATTGTAGCTGGACTGCACCTGGGCGTTGCTGATCACCCGGGAGTGGGTGCCGAACTGGTCCAGCCCCGCGTATAAGAGCGCCTCCCGATCCAGCTTTGCCGCCAGCTCCCCGTCGATATAGAGCCGCACGCCCACGGTCTCGTCCCAGGAAAAGGCCACGTGGAACCACTGGTCCGGCTCCGGCAGCGCCTCAAACCGGTGGGATACCCGCAGACGGCTCAGGTTGACGTCCGTCACAAAAGCGTCGATGCCGTGCCCGTTGTAATCGATTCGCATAAACAGCGCGTCCCAGCTGGAATGATCCGCAAAGGACACCCGAAACAGTGGAAATTCCGTCGGCCCCAGGGGCGTCCTGCTACGCCAGAAAAAGGACACGGTCCCTCTCTGGGAATACAGGTTGCCCGGCGCCCAGTAGGCCAGAAGCTGAGTGGGCAGGCAGCGCAGCGCCTTCCCCTTCCGCCCGTCCCCGATCACTTCCACATCCTTAAAAAAGTTGGGTTCCGGGTTGCCTGCCGCAATCTCCGGCACGCTCCCCTGCTCTCCCGACAGATAAAACAATATTCCCTCATTTTTCATAATAATCTCCCCCTAACCCTTGATCCCGGATGTGGCGATCCCATCCACGAAATACTTCTGCGCGCAGAAGAACAGGATAAACAGCGGAATAATGGAGCAGACCGACATGGCCATGACCTCGTTCCACTTCACCGCCTCCGTGGACGCGTCGATGGACAGCCGCAGCCCCAGCGACAA
This sequence comes from [Clostridium] asparagiforme DSM 15981, assembly GCA_025149125.1. GTDB lineage: Bacteria > Bacillota > Clostridia > Lachnospirales > Lachnospiraceae > Enterocloster > Enterocloster asparagiformis. The sequence continues at coordinate 5,169,221 of CP102272.1, forward strand.
GGTAAATTTTTTCGGCGAATTGATGAAAATAAACTGGTTGTAAAAATCATTCCACGTCCACAAAAACTGGAACAGTCCGGCCGAGAACAGCGCGGGCTTTAGCAGCGGCACCAGGATGTGGATCAGAATCTGGAAGGAGCTGCAGCCGTCGATCTTTGCCGACTCGTCCAGGGTGGACGGCACGTTCCGCAGAAACTGAATGATCATAAAGATGAAAAACGGGTAGACGGCGAACAGCGCCGGTACCAGAAACGGCAGGTAGCTGTCCAGCCAGCCCAGGTTCTTAAACAGCATGAACCGCGGAATAATGATCACCGTGTTGGGCAGCATCAGCGTGGAGATCAGCACCGGAAACAGAATTTTCTTGCCCGGGAAGTCGAACCGCGCGAACCCGTAGGCCGTCAGCGTGCAGGAAACCACCGTGAAGGCCACCACCGGAATCACCAGCTTAAAGGTGTTTAGGAAAAAATTGGTAAATGTCACCACGCCGGTGGCCCCGCTCTTCCAGCCGTTGGTATAGTTCTCCCCGTGCCACAGCTTTGGCAGCAGCTTGGTGGAGGTGAAAATTTCATTGGTGTCCTTGAACGAGGCGAACACCATAAATACCACCGGGTAGATCAGAACAACGCCCACCACAATCAGGATCAGATGGCGGATCAGCGCCGCCCTGGAAGCCTTATCCATCATTTTTTGCTCCCCCCTTCGTCCGCATAATAAACCCAGGCGTCCGACGATTTGAACACCAGAAGCGTCAGCGCCAGAATCACCAGGAACAGGATCCAGGACTCCGCACAGGCGTAACCCACCTTGTAGAACCGGAACGCGTCGTCGTACAGCTTCATGCCGATTATGTAAGTCCGCTTCATGGGCCCGCCGCCCGTGATCACAAACGCCGAGGTGAAGTTCTGCAGCGCCTGGATGGACTGCATGATCAGATTGAAAAATACCACGGAGCTGATCTGCGGCAGCGTGATATGCAGAAACTGGTTCCATTTCCCGCTCCCGTCAATGGAAGCCGCCTCGTAGAGCTCCGCCGGAATCCCTTTCAGCGCAGCCAGGAAAATGACCATGGCCGAACCGAACTGCCACACCTGCAAGAGGCTCAGGGTGATCAGCGCCAGCTTCGCATCCGTCAGCCAGTTCACCGGCCCCAGGCCCAGGAGTCCGATAAAATGGTTGATCATCCCGTCCTTCATGAAGATCACCCGCCAGAGCACGGACACGGCCACGCTTCCGCCCAGAATGGACGGCAGATAATACAGGCTGCGGTAAATGCCGATCCCTTTGATTTTGGCGTTCAGCAGGATCGCGATGAACAGTGCGAAGGCCAGCTTCAGCGGCACGGAAAGCAGCGCGTAGAAGCCGGTGATCTTCATGGTGGACAGGAATTGTTTGTCCGTGGTAAACAGCGTCAGATAATTTTTCAGCCCCACAAACTGCGGCTGGTTTAACAGCGTATAATCCGTAAACGAATAGCAGAGGGATGCGATAAACGGATACAGCTGGAAGATCAGAAAACCCAGCAGCCACGGAGCGATGTAGAGAAGTCCTACATACCGTTTGGATTTCATCTTGTTCGAAATCATAGTTCCTCCATTCCCCGGACTTAAACTGGGAGCAATCCCTGAGGCAATCCGGCGTTAATTCCATTCTGTAATCGCCCGCGGACTGCGCCTGCGGCCCATTACACTCAAGCAATCGCCCGCGGGCTGCGCCAGCGGCCCATTACACTACTCATTAAAAAACGATGTTTTTGTCAGGAACATCGGAAACCTGTTAATGCTTATGCCGGATCACTCAAACCTGCATCCGGCAACTCTGTCAGGACTGCGCCGAGGAAGCGACGATCTGGTCGATGCGGCTGATCACCTCGTCCGCGGCCTCTTCCATAGATCCATACTGTTTGTATGCAATTTTCTGCATGATCTCCGTCATCATGGCCTCCACCTCGGAGTTGTTGGACCACGCGTTCACCACGTTTCCGGAATTTTCCAGGGAATATACCACGTTCTCCATGGCGGACTCGTCCAAAAGCGCTTTCTCCTCACAGAAGGCGCGAAGGCTCTCTCTGGCGGGCACGGAGTAGGTGTCCTTCAAGAGCTCGGCTCCCTCCTCGGAGTTGAACATAAAGCTCAGGAACTTAGCGGCCGCCTCCGGGTTTTCGCACTTTCCGTTTACCGCAAACAAGGTGGTGGGACGGACCTCGATGCCGGATTCCTTGCTGTTCTCCATCTGAGGCAGCACATAGCCGGAGGTGGTGTAATTGCCGCTCTCGTCGGCCCGTCTGGCGGAGGCGTCCGTCATAACGGAGGTTCTGCCCAGAATCATGAACATCTGACGGTTCAGCCAGGTGGGGTTCTGGGTCATGGAGTTCTCATAGATTCCCGCCTCCTCGATGGGCTGGAAAATCCCCTTCTCGAACAGGGTGTTCACCAGTCCCAGGGCCTCGGCCAGCTCTTCCCTGGTCACGCCCACGGTGCCGTCGTCGTTGATGAACTGTTTGCCGGTCAGCTGGCGCAGGTAAACTCTGGCGTAGTACAGGGCGGCCTGCTTGCTGTCCACGCAGCAAAGGTACTGGCTGGAATCCGCCGCATGCACCTTCTCACCCAGAGCGATCAGGTCGTCCCAGGTAAAGGTCTTGTCGGCGGGATCGAAGCCGTACTCCGCCAGCTTCTCCGTATCCACCAGGGACCCCATTCCATTCACGCCTGCCGGGACAAAGAAGGTTCCGTTGTCGAACTTACAGAAATTGTCAATAATGTAGGCGTCCATATCGTCCAGTCCCAGATCGGCGTAACCGCTTAAATCCGCAAAGAAATCTCCCTGCGCCATAATGCTGGACACCCAGGGCTGGTCCACGGCCATGATATCCGCAGCCGCGCCGGACGTGAGCTGCATGGTGAACTTATCGCGGTAGTCCGCAAATGCCGAATACTCCGGTTCAATGACGATGTCTGGGTTAGCCTTCTGGAACGCGTCGATCACAGCCAGAATCCGCTCATGTCTGGAGTCCCCGCCCCACCAGGACATTCTCAGGGTAACCGTCTCCCCGGGCGCCTCGCCGGGCTTCTCCCCCTCTGTCTGGGCCGCCGCTGTGGTGTTCTCAGCCCCCGCCGCCGTGGTGGGCTCCGCCGTCTTTCCGGAGCCGGAGCACCCGGCCAGGCTCCCCGCCAGCATACCTGCCGCCATAAACGCTGCGATCAATCGTTTGTGTTTTCTCATGATAACCTCCCTCTCTGATTTGGTCGTGACATTTTTTGTAACTCTATTGTATCATTGGCAAAATCTTCACACAACAACCTCCAAATTCAAAAAAGTATCACCTTATTGCGCCTGCTTTTAAAAAAGTATCATTTCTTTGCTGAATATTGACATTTATTGTGGGGGATTTTATGATCGGTTTTATGGTATAGGAGGGGATCACATGAAACTATCAGAGACAAACGGAATTGACATTTACGAGTACGACAAGAGCGCCGGAAAAAGTTTTCAGCCCCTGGTCCAGTTCGGGGACTGGCGGGTTGCGGCAGCCTCCGAAAACGGAAGCGGCGGCCCAATCACCGCCATGTCCCGGCACATGGAGACGGACGAGGTTTTCGTGCTGCTAAAGGGCTCCTGCACCATTTTTGCAGGCGGAAACGGGGATAACTCCGCAGACATCACGCCTGTGGAAATGGAACCGCTCAGGCTCTACAACATCCGCCGCGGAACCTGGCACGCACGGACCATCGCGCCGGGTTCCCTGGTTCTGGTGATCGAGAATCGGTTGACCGGGGACTTTAATTCGGAGACGGAGGAGTTGGAGATACCGGTTGGACTTCATTTCTCAGACATAATTTGATATAATAGGGTAAATTTGGAGTTTACGGAGGGATAGACATGTGCGATTGCATGGTTTGCGAGCGAATTGACCGGATCAAGAGCGGCAAAAACCCATATTTTGTAAGAGAATTGAATACCGGCTATGTCGTGATGGGAGACTGCCAGCGTTTCACCGGATATACGCTGTTTTTATGCAAACAGCACGAGACCGAGCTGCATTTTCTTGCGCCGGAATTCAGAGATGAATTTCTGCATGAAATGTCGGTGGTGGCGGAAGCGGTTTATCACGCCTTTCAGCCGGAAAAACTGAATTATGAACTTCTCGGCGCGGGGAAAGGCGTTCACATGCATTGGCATATCTTTCCCAGACGAAGCGGAGACACGCCCAAAAAAGGACCGGTCTGGCAGCTGGGAGACCAACTCTATGCTAAGGAATATATGCCCTGCCCGGAAGAATTGGAGGATTTGAAAACGCGTTTAAATGCGGAGCTGGATAAACTTTTGTAAGGCCCGGAACTATCTCAGCTCTAAAACCATCTCCTCCAGGCTGCATCTTCGGCTCACTGCACAAAAAAATCCCGACCTCCCCTCCCCAGGGCCGTCGGGACTTTTCATGTTTTATCTCAGCCGCTCCTTCGTTTCTCCCGTTCCGTATGGTACAACCGCTTACTCTCATACATAGACGCATCCGCCCGCTCATACAGCGCCGCCAGTCCACGATCCCTTGCCTTGTCGTAAACCGCAACGCCGCCGGACAGCGACAGCAGAACGTCCGCGCCGACCTCGGGGGCCCGCTGGGCAAAATACCGGCAAATCCCGTCCAGAATCTCTTCCAGCTCCACCTCGGAAGCGCCGTTAAACAAAATCACATACTCATCCCCGCCCGTCCGGTAGGCCGCTCCACGTTTTCCCACCACGGCCCGGATGGCCCGGGCGGCGCTCTCGATATACCGGTCTCCCATATAATGACCGAACCGGTCGTTGACCAGTTTCAGATCGTTTAAATCGATGGAGATCATCCCCACTCCCGCGCGGATCCCCTCCGCCTCCATGTTGCTCAAATCCGTCTGGAACGCGTTCCTGTTTTTCAACTGCGTCAGCTGGTCCGTATTGTACAGGTCCTGGTAAGTGGGGTTGGAAATCCTTCGGAAGGCCACCACCGCTACCGCTGTGGACAGCAGGCTGACAAACAGCACGATGCCCGGAAGCACCCGCAAAATGCTCTGGTAGGTGTTGTACTGGTGCTCCGCCCCGATCTCGATGCCCAGCACGCCCACCACCTTCTCCCCGTCGTGCACCGGGAAATAAGTGATGAAAATTTTCCCCCATTCCGTATCCTTGATGTTCTTTGGCAGAACCCGCTCACCGTCCAGGGCCCGCTGCATGTCCGGCACGATCTCCGGCTCGATCAGGTCCCCCGGATACCGGAAATCCTCCGCCCGCGCCTCCAGGCCGTCGATCACGTAGACGAACTGCCCTTCCTCATTCTTCTTGGCCGTATACAGATACATCATATTGGTGGCGCTCTTGACCTGCCTGAGCAGCCGCTTCATCTCCCGGTAGGATTTCTTCTCCATGTCCTCCCGGGTGTTGATCTCCTCGAACATGGTTTTGTCCAGGGAGTCCTCCAGAAAATCGTATATTGCGAACACCCGCTCCTCCAGGCTGTTGATCATATCCCGGTGAGTCATCCGGTAACAGACGAGATAAATACAGCTGGAGCAGAATATGGTAACGATGATCATCAGAATCGACACCTGTACGTCTACACGGCGGATTTGTTTCCCCAATCTCATGATATTCCCCTCTATGGCCTCCTGAACGGCAGTGGTTTATCCGACGCCAGTTCCCTTATATCCTACCATAGAATCGAAAATTTGCCTAGCGGTTTAAACTCCCCCTGCAAGAAAGCGCCTGATTGCAGCAAATTTCAGACTGCTCCGCCGCATCCCGTTCCATAACGTTCGCGTCCGGCCTCTGCAAAAACACCACCCCCACCGCGTCCGGTCCAATATGGGCCCCGATTGTGGGGTTGATCTCCGACACGATGATCTCCTCAACCCCTTCCGGCTTTTCCTCTAATATCCGCTCCCGCAGCCGGCCCGCCAGGACCTCGCAGCCCGAGTGGACAATTCCCAGTTCCGGATACCCGCCCTGTTTTTGCCGCAGAAGGTCCGTCATAAACGCGACCGCCTTCCTGAGGGTGCGCACCTTATTCCTCGCCACGATCTGCCCGGCTTCATTGACGGTCAGAACCGGCTTGATGTCAAGGACCGTCCCGATGCAGGCGCTTACGCCCCCAAGCCTGCCGCCCAAGGCCAGATATTTTAAGTCGTTGACCGCAAACCATAGATTTGCAAGGGGAATCTCCGACTCCACCGCCTGAACGATCTCATCAAAAGAACGGCCTTCCAGGCGGCGTTTGGCCGCGCGGTACGCCAAAAGGCCCTGGGCAAAGGAGGCGTTTAAGGTATCGATCACTTTGATCCGTCTCTCCGGATATTCCCCGCAGAGCTGCCGCGCCACCAGGGAGACCGTGTTATAGCTGCCGCTCAAAGCGGAAGAAAACATAAGGCAGATGATATCCTCCCCGGCCGCCAGCCGCGGCTCCAGCAATTCCCTGACCCGCTGCGGGTTACAGCCCATGGAATAGGCCCTCTCCCCTCCGGACAAGCGCGCGAAAAACTCTGCGGAGCTTAAATTCCGTTCGTCTCCATACACTGTGTCATCCCGGTCAAACCGGTAATACTGGGGCAGAATGACAATCCCGTATTCATCCGCCAGACCTTCCGGAATATCCCCGTTCACATCCGCCGCTATGGTGATTTTCGTCTCCATCCTTTAACCTGCTGCCTTTCCCGGCCTTAAAGACCATACGATACAAAAGTGTCAGAAGGATTCCGGCGTTTAACACGGATTTCCGCCAGAAACCGATCCTTCTCTCCCTGTGGTTTTTGTCCGCGCTGTCCGCCGGCATCCTGCCGTCAAAATATTCATACCGGTCCAGAAGCGCCATAAATTCCTCCGGCAGGTACTTATAATAGGGCTTTGAAAATGGGACAGCGCCGGTCATCTCTATGATTCTTCCCACAAAAGACATACAATTTTCCGTTTTATAGATCGAAAATCCATGAAATACCGTCATGGTCACCATACTGAAAATATTAAACATATATTCCGGGTCGCGCTCATAGTCCCGGATCAGCTCCTTGATCCGCTCCAGGTCATTCCGGCCGACCGGTATCCGATAAATCTTTGTCCGGTAAGAAGTCTGCCCCGGCTGCACATAATCTCCCCTCCGCTCCCACACGATCCCGGCATCCAGAGGCGTGTTGGCGCTTCTTCTGGAAAAACTCACAAAGTCCTCCAGCTTCCCGTCAAAGGCAATGGAAATATGGGTGTAGTCACAGCCGGAAATGCGGCGGCTGATCTTCGCAATCGTGGTCATTGTGGCCATAAAACAGATGTATACACAGGGATCCTGCCGCCTGTCCGCCATTCCACATCTCCCCCTTTCCACCGTCATCAAGCGCCTTTCCCTCTGACCATATTTTTGAGAAACGACAGGATGTAGGACCGGTAGTCGATGCCATCATACACTCCCTGCCTCCTCGCCAGCAGGAATAACCGGATCAGCAGCACATAATAATAAAAATAATACTTCCGGACGGACAATTTCTCCGGCCTGCACACCAGATGCATATAATCCCAGTGCCCCGGATCCTCCGTGATCAGCTTGTCCGCATAATCATGATAGATTTCCGTTCCAGGCACCGGAGTAAAAATGGAGACGGCCACATTGTTCACGCCCCGCGTGGCGATCCAGGTATACAGGCGGTCGAAATCCTTTTTTTGGAAATCCAAATCTACGATGAACATGCCGAATATCTTGATCCCCAGCTCGTTTGTAAAACGCACGCACTCCGCGTTCCAGGATATCTTCGTCCGCTTGTCGTACTGTTTTAAGTAGGCGTCCTCCACCGCCTCCAGGCCCACGATCAGGTACAGAAGGCCGATTTCGGCAAAGTCGCGGATCAGCTGGCGGTTCTTCAGAATAAAATCCACCCGTCCCATGCAGACATAGGTTTTATGGATTCCCTTTTCTTTGATCAGGTCTATAAACCGGCGGATCCGCTTCGCGTCCAGCAGAAAGTCGTCGTCAATGATATAGATTCCCTCGCTGTCGATGGAAGCGATCTCCTCCACCACATCCTCAATATCCCGCGCCGTGTACGTCCCGCAGTTGAGCACGTTCCGATAGCAGAACCGGCAGCGAAACGCGCAGGAGTAAGCGGTCCTCACCTGGGCGCAGTGGGAAATCTCAAAATAGTTGTAATGTCCCGAATGGGAGTAAAAGTAACTGCGGTCCGGCCAGGGCAAACGGCGGATGTCAAAGGGCTGCGCCGCCTGGCATTTCCACCGTCCGCCCTCCCTGTAACAGAGCCCCGGAATCTCCTCCGGCGCCTCCCCCTCAATGATTCCGGGGACCTGAAAGACGTCGAACGTGGTCAGGATATAATCGGTCTCGGGCATATAAAACCGCTCATAATTCTTCTGCACGTGGAGTCCGCCCACGATTGTGACGACCTGCGGGTTCAGCCTCTTCGCCAGGCGGATATACTCTTTCATAAAGACTTCCTGCTTGATCCGGCCGCAGATATAGAACACGTCCGGCCGGTACTCCCGCAGCTTCTCCTCCAGAGAAACCGCTTCTCTGGGCACGTCAAAGATTTCCGGGGCATATCCCTCCTGCTTTAAGACCGCGCTCAGGTACTCAAGCTCCAGCGGCTCATTTTCCAAAATCCCGTTAAAATTATACTTGTTTCTGGACACTTCCGGATGGACCAGCAATATTTTTTTATCCATGTGTCTTCCCCCTATTCCGGTCCGTTATCAACCGGATTAAGCTTTTCTCTCTTTGTTGTCCACATTATAGCAGAGACGCGATGTGGGGGACAGATACCATACGTCATGAATGAGCGTGACGTTTGTCACTGATTTGAGGAGAAATGCAGTCCGCGAACCTTCACATTTACCATCCGACCGCCGCTGTCCGGCTCCTGTGCGCGCGCCGCACCGCGGCCCTGCACCTGATCAGAATCTCATCCAGCCCATCCCAGCCCGCCGCCCTGGCGTTCTGCAGCAGCTTGGCCTCCAACAGATGGGCCTGAATCACCAGGCTGTAGTAGAGCTGGGTGTCCACCTGGCATTCCCGGCAGACCCTTGTCAGCAGCTCCGTGGTGGCCGCATACTTTTTAAGCATCTGCCGGGTGGCGGTTCTGCGCCGGTAGGGGAACAGCAGGCAGTTGGCCGCCACGGCCAGCGCCGCGCCAACGCAGACATAACCAAGCCGCACAATCGCCATGGCCCCCACATCGGACCAACCGAAAGCGGTCATAAAAACAGCCCCGCCCAGCGCGCCCACGGTAGAACAGGTAAAGGTTCCCGTGTATTCGGCGCAGTAAAAGGACAGGTAGCCCGAGATCATCATGACCGCCGTCCGCCCCGCCATGGACGGAATCATCGAGTAAAGCGCCACGGAAAACAGCCCTCCCGCCACAGTGGCCAACAGCCGCTTCACGGTCTTCTGCTTCACGTCGTCGGCGTAGGGCACGGACAGGGAAGCCAGGGTGAACAGCAGCCATTTCCCGTGAGGCAGAGCCAGAACCTGCACCGCCAGGGTGAATACGGACAAAAGAAAGGCCACCCGAAGCGCGTACAAAACCCGCACGGAGCTGACATCCAGCGCCGCTTTCAGCCGCACGGACACGGAGAGCACGGTCTTGCGGTAATGGGTGCGCTTCTGGGGATCGGACAGATGGAGCAGGTGATTGTGCAGGTACAGCAGCGCGTTGTAAAAATCCGTCTCCGCCCTCTCATCCCCGCCGCGGGCAAAGTCTTCCCGCACCGGCGGCAAAAGCTGCCCGCCCTCCTGGGAGATATAAGTCCTGTACTCCCCGATCTTCTCCCTGGTTTTTTCCAGTATTTTCCTCATCTCAGGGGTAAGCGGCCCCTTCAGGTCCACCAGCAAAAGCACAATATGCTCCAGCCCCCGCCCGGCGTCGATCATGGAGAACCCGGCGTCCGAAACGCAGAGAGCCTTTTTTCTCCGGTCGTACACCGTCTGGCTCAGCCCGAACAGCCTGCGGTGCACCTTCTCCGGGTCAGCCGCCTCCCCCTGGCCGGTCAGAAGATATGTAATCGCGGCCACCGCCTCGTCCGCCATGGAGCAGAGCACGTCCCGGGCCGTTTCAGCCGCCCGCCTGCGCCCCATAAACAGCTGATAGAGGATCACGCACACTGCGCCCGCAAACAGCCCCAGCAGCCGTTTGGGAAGCCCCTCGGCCGTCACCGGAGAGATAAAGATCAAAAACAAATAGGATAAAATGTAAGGAAAATACATATGGCTGGAATATTCATAGGTGAATGCATAGAGAATGAAAAACACCGTCAAAAGATTAACCGGAAACGCGGCCAGAGGCGGCAGCGTATTGACCCAAAATGCGGACATCCCCATCCACAGGAGCACCGCGGCCTGGATCAGCAGATGCTTGACGGGCGTGGCCGTCATATCCCGCACCATGGAGGCCGACATCATGATCGTGAAGATCACCCCCACGATGGAGTTTTCCGCCCCAAAGATCCATTGAAACACGTTGACAAAGGCGATGATGAACAGAAAGTTCAGGGTCGCGTGGGCGAAATTCGCCCGGACGTTCTTAAATAGCGCTTCGTTATTCAGTTTTACCAATCAGACTACTTCCTTTCTCATTTAACACGGGACTCTGGCAAAAGCTGTCATGCAATCCCATTTTTGCGTATATTAGATGATTATAGCAAAAATGGAATCGAATCGCAATACGTCTGTTTTCCGCTATTTTTCATTCCCCGGTATCATAAAACCCAAAAAGCGCCCCCATCGCGCGTTGGACGGGGACGCTTTTCTCTTGCAGATCAATCATGAAACCTCGATCACTGCGTCATTTTCTAAATCGGCTCCGTTGGAGGCGATCAGCTTTTTGTAATAATAAAAGGATTTCTTCCGGCTGCGCTTTTTGCTTCCTCTCCCATAATCGTCCTGATCCACATAAATCATTCCGTAACGTTTTGTCATCTCCGATGTACCGGAAGAGATCAGATCGATGGGCCCCCACCAGGCATAACCGAACACATCGACTCCGTCGGCAATGGCTTCGCGCAGCTGTTCCACATGGGCGCGCATATAATCGATGCGGTAATCGTCCTGAATGTGGCCGTTTTCGTCAAAATGGTCAACCGCCCCCAGACCATTTTCCGAAATGAAAATCGGCTTGTGGTAACGGTCATAAATGCGGTTCAGCGTAACGCGCAGTCCAATGGGATCGATGGTCCATCCCCACTCGGATTTTGGCAGATACGGATTCTTGATATCCGAGACAAGACGGCCTGTTGGCTGGGGAACCGGGGAGCCTTTGTACCGCATAATATAGGTCATATAATAGCTGATTGTGATAAAATCAACCGCGCCATCCTTCAGAATCTTTAAATCATCCGGCTCCATTTCAATGTGAATGTTGTTCTCGTCAAAAAACCGTTTCATATAATACGGGTATTCGCCGTTGGCCTGAACGTCGGTAAAGAACCAGTTAAAATGATCCTCGAACATCACCTGAAGCTGATCCTCCGGTTTACAGCTCTCCGCATAATTTTCCAGACGGCAGAGCATATTTCCCATCTTTGCTTCCGGGTCTATTTCATGCAATTTTTTTACAGCCAGAGCGCTTGCAATAAACTGATTATGGACGGTCTGGAACTTTAACTGCCAGTTGCCCAGATACGGGTTACAGGAGAGCGGCTCCGGCGCTCCGCCCAGAATGACGCCGCTGCTGGTAAACGGATTCGAAAGCACGTTGTTGATCTCATTAAAGGTCAGCCAATATTTCACTTTTCCCTTGTAACGTTTCATCACAGTTTCCGCATAGCGCACAAACGCCTCAACCGTATGACGGCTGGCAAAACCATTGTAGGCTTCGGCCAGGTGGAGCGGCGTATCAAAATGCGAAAGCGTCACCATCGGCTCAATCCCATACTTGTGAAGCTCGTCAAACACGGCGTCATAGAACAACAGCCCTTCTTCATTTGGCTGCGGATCGTCGCCCTTGGGAAAAATCCTGGACCAGGAGAGGCTCATTCGAAAAACCTTAAATCCCATCTCGGCAAACAGGCGGATGTCTTCCTGATAGGTGTGATAAAAATCAATCCCTCTGCGTTTCGGCAGCTCCCAATTCTCAGGGTGCGCCTTCATATCGGCCACCATCTCCCTGGATGCAGCGTTGTGCGGCACATGGGTATCGAACGCCCCCTCGGTATCGCGGATTTCCTTGGTAATTAATCTTGCAAAATCAGAGGTCGCCGGGCCGCGGCCGCCTTCGTCCCAGGCGCCCTCGATCTGGTTTGCGGCGGTAGCGCCTCCCCAGAGAAAATTTTCAGGAAATGTTTTTGTCATATTCACTCCGCCTCCTTTTTGGCCAGCAGCATTTTCACAATCGGAAGCAGCTTTTTGGCCATACGCAGTTCTGTGTTAATCGTCATAAGCGTATCTTGTGCATGGATGAACAGCAGCGAGTATTCCATGTTTTCACCGCCCACCTGGCTCTGGATTACCTCGGTCTGTGCGTTATGCGCCTGAACCACCAGATCGCTGGCCTCCTTAAGCAGCGTTTCCGCCTTTGCAAGATCGCCGAGAGCAAGGGCATCCAACGCTTCGTCAATCTTAACGCGTCCGTCGCCGGACTTCATGACAACCTCGATGGCAATGCTGTTAATATCCTTCATTTTTTTACCCGTATGGCGTTCCCGGACGGAAAACGCCACAATCCTTTCTTGTTATATAATGTTTGATAATCGTTATGCCTGAGCCGCACCGAGTTTGGCCGCTTTTGCCGCCGCGCGCTCCTCTTCTTTCCGGACCTCCGCCTTGTCCGCCGCCTTAAAGAATGGATACCAGATCAGAGCGGCAATCACAAAGTTAATGCAGACCAGAATCACGTTGCGGAAATCTCCGCCGGACATAAAGAAGGCCGAAACCGCGTTGGGGGCAAAATTCATATCAAAATTGACATAGTTGATGGTGCCCCAGCCCATCACAAACCACAGATACGAAAATGCCGGTAAAATAATCGCAATCATGACCGTGGGAATCAGCATAAATGGGTTGCCGACGACCGCGCCGTATTGCAGCGGTTCATTGATGTTAAAAATGGAGGGAACCAGAGTGGCCTTGCCCAGCACCCGGTATTTTTTGGATTTGGCGCGGAGCATGAAAAGTGCGAGGGGCATCGTGGCGCCCTGTCCGCCAATGTGGTGATAACGGCTAAAGCCATAGGCATAGATGTTCTTGGGAGCCATACCGGCCGCCATCATTGCCGCGTTTTCGGCAATGGCCGCCTGGGTGATGCTGCGGGTGACCGGCGTAAACACCCAACCGGAAATCCCGAAGAAATAAAAGACATTCTGCAATAACACAATCAGCACAACCCCGGGCCCGCTCTGCGCAAAGCTGGTAATGGGCTTCATGATCAGCTGAACCATTGTGAAAACATCAATCTTTATCACATAGGTAAGCAGGTATCCCGCGGTCAGACTGAGTAAAATCGCAATAATATTGTCAAACCAGTTTTTTACAAAATCAGGGATCACGCTGTCCTCTCCAAAGAAAGAGAATTTAAACATGGCCTTATAGACAACCGCCACCAGCAGACCGACGAACATCGCCGTGAACATGCCGCCTGCGCCAAATTTTGACATGGCTACCAATGATCCTTCATCGGTCGTCACAAAATTCATGCACATCATAAACGTGCCGATGCCGGTGAATCCGGCAATCATGGCGCGGTCCTTTTTCCCGATTTTGTTCAGACAGTTATAGGGAATGACAAAGGACACGAACAGGCCGATCAGGCCGAACGAGAAGGTGCCAAGCGGCGAGATATCCGGCAGAACCGGAACAAACCGCCGCAGAATCGACCACAGCGATGGGATCGCGCTGACCATGGAAAACGGGACGATGTAAAGGATCGCGTCCGCCACAATGCCAAACCAGAAATTCTGAGTAATTTTGTTCATAACCGGAACGAGATGCTTCTCGATCCATTCCTGAATTTTTTTCATCCTGATCCCCCCGTTTAACCCGCATGATAAAAGTCGATGGCATCCTGAAGGATACTCTCGCCGTCCAGCGCGCCGTATGAATCCGGATCGATGGAGGTGACCTTGACGTTGTGCTCCTTCAGCATCTCCCTGTACTCCGGCACCTCAGCCGAGAAATGCGGCCCCAGCAGCAGGACGTCGATTTTGTCGGCATAGTCCGATACCTGAGATTTACTGACCGCATGGATCGAGACATCCAGTTTCTGCGCTTTAGCGGCCTTCCTCATGTTGGCGGCCATAAAACCGGTAGAAGCTCCGATTCCGCATGCAAGTAAAATTCGAATCATAGTGTTAATTCCCCTTTCTCCTTTTTGCAGATTGCTTTGTTCTTGCTGTCTTTATCTTAGATCATTCAGACCTGAAAATAAAACAGACTTCTTACCGGCATTGCGGCAATACAGGAAGATTGCCGCGATGCCGGCAAATTCACTGTTTTCTTCCAAAGCAGTTCCGGCCGGCAACAGGTTCCGAATACCCATAACGCCCGGGCGGCCTAAGGCCATCCGGGCGTTGTGCATACTGTAGGCATCGTCTCACGGGCAGATCAGTTCATTCGCCCGCAAAATTCTTCAAATGTGTTCGTCTTGAGCAGCTCTATGGTTCGGCTGGTAGAGTTAAACAGTTCGATGATGAGATCGAACGACGACTTGAAATACTTCATTTCCTCCTGGGTAATCCCAACTAAAAGAATAAAATGGATTGCTTTATGATTCCAGCGGATGGGCATATTGTTGTGCACGACGCAGATAAACGACTGTTCCGCAAATTGGCTGATTGCATGGGGCACCGCCAGGGTGTCGGTAAACGCGGTGCTGGAAACCGACTCCCGCAATAACACATCCTGAATGAAGGCTTCTTTCACATAACCATGTTCCAGACAATGTCCGCCCATGAATTTTATATATGCTTGCGCGCTGTCTTGCGCCACGTTCCTGAAGTACAATTCTTTATGGAACAGGCTCCGCAGAAACGTGCGCGCGTGCAGCAGCTCCCGCTCTGCTCCGATTTCATCCAATTTCTTTTGTATACTGTCCTGGTTCTGCCTGGTCAGAATCGGATTGACCCGCACGGTATGCCTGCCGCCGGTGTCAACCGGCAGTGTGGAGATGATCAGGTCGCTGCCCGGAGGGTGCTGCAAAAAACGGCTGACCGGAAGCACGTCCGTGACCAGAAGCTGTTCATGAAATGCCGCGCTGATATCATTCACAAGCTTCCTCGAAAAGGAGTGATAGGATTCCACCACAATCGCGCAGGTGATGCGCTCCTTATTTTGCTTATTGTTTTCAAGAAATGCGCCAAAATGGAACGCAATAAATGCGATCTCATCTTCATTAAATGTAACCTGGTAAATTTTAGAAAATTTATGGGCGAAAAAAACGGCCATATCATAAACAGGCGCATAATCCTTTTTTAGCTGCGGACCGATGGGATTGGGATACCCGATCCGGTAGGTGCAGCGCTGGTACGCATAGTACACATGCAGGGCAAACTGAAGAATAAAATCGTTTTCAAATTCCGGCGTACAGTAGCGTTCTGATACCAACGATAAAATGGAGGTTACATTACAAATAAACTCATGGCTGATGACACTCTGGATATCCACCACCTCATGCTCAACCGATAATGCAATCAGAATCAAAATCTGCTGGTAATCTTCTTTCGGAATCTGAATTCCATAGTTTTCCCTGTAATTGGAAGAAATCATATCCGCCAACGCAATGATTTCCTCTTTGTCATACAGTGCCTCCAACAGCTCACCGGCCGAAATATAAGTTTCCCTCTCCCCCAGACAATGATCGGAATTCAGCCGGATCAGGATAATCAAAATGTGAATCAGTAAATTGTTCAGCGAGTAGTCGTTCAGATAAATTTTGGATTCCTGACAGATATTGTAAAGCTCCTGCATAATCCCGTGTACGTCCTGCTGCGGGAAAAGCTGCTCTAACGCCTCCTTTGTGTTAAAAAATCCATATGTATCCCCGGTTGCAATATGCCCGATCAACCGTCTCTTGTTCTGCTCGCTTCCTCTTAAGTAAAACTGGTAATTCTTCGATTCAATGGAAAGATCATACTCTCTGACCACATTTTTGATTTGCGGAATAATGGTATTGATCACCGTGCTGGCACTGATAAAAAGGCGTTCCGCCTCATCGAAGGCATTGACCCCGTCCTTGCCGGTCAGCAAATCGGACAGTATCTGCCAGACCCGCCCCTCATTTTCCGAAGGAGCCGCTTCCCGGCTGCCAAAAACCTCCTGCAGCCTGTAACCTTCCCGTGAAGCCAGAATCGAGGCTTCCCCGCTCTCGTTCAAATCCTTCACATAATTGCGGATCGTTCTCTCGCTGACCCCTAACATTCCGGCAAGCGCAGCCGAAGGTATACTCTGTGAGGCATCCGAAAGAATCCGAAGCAGCTCATTTTGTTTATTCGTTTTCATTCACTACTCCTTATCACTCGCCGCCTCAGAGATTTTCCCTCAGAAACCGGCTGAGAGAGATCATCGCTTCTTCTTCCTGATCCCCCTCAGTTTCCAGGACAATTTCCTGCCCGCACCTCACGCCAAGTCCCAACACCGCAAAAATCTTCTTGCCGTCCGCCGTTTTTCCGTCTCTCACAACCCTCACGGCACACGGAAACGTCCCCGCTTCCCGCACAAAAAATCCCGCCGGCTGCGCGTGAAATCCCCGCTTGTCCCTGATCGTATATTTGAATTCTCTCATGTCCCCCAAGTCCATTTCCTACAATCCTATTTGCTTATATTATAGACGCGGCTCCCGGTTTATTCAAGCCAATATATTATGAAAAAACGCCGGAAGCCCTGGCACACCCAAGGACTTCCGGCATTTTTCAATGCTTATGCGATTTTTTTTGATCTTATTCTGATGTGACGGCCTCTTTGCCAGACGTTCATTTTGGACTGGTTCAGTCCGTCCGTACAATCACATTGTAAGGGGCCCCGCTGTCTCCCAGCCGGAAGATCAGCCGGTAGGTCCCCTGGTCTGCCCCAGCCGGAACCGATACGGTAACCGTGCCGCTGCCGCTGCCTGAAAGGGCTTCACCCGCGCCGCTCACGTTCCAGTCTCCGGTTCTCACATAGCTTTCGCTCTCCTTCCGATATGTTTCCACCTGAATCGCTGCCGCCTCCGCTTCATTCCGGATCGAATAGGACGCGGTAAAGCTTAAATCCGTACCTGGTGCGCAAACTCTGCCGCTCTCATCCGCCAGATAAATCTTCAGACCATACTCGGGATTGGCCCTGACTGTATACGTGATTTCTCCAGCGCTGACCATCCCATGGCCGGAGCTGGCGCCAACCGGGAACAGTTGTATCTTTAGGGAATGATTCCGATCTGCCGTTAATCCGGCGGAATTTGTAGTATCCATCACAAATTCCATCTCTGGCCCACCGGCCATGAAATACACCGCACCCTTCACCGGGTAGTATGCGCGGCCGTTGCACCGGAATACCGTCCCTTCCGGAAATCCATCCGGGGATGAGACGGCCACCGCCGCGCCGTCGGACAAACGCGTGTCCGATGCAGAGAGAACCGACAGCTTAAATACCTGCTTTCCCTTGGAAAGCCCATCCCCTCTGTCCGCTTCCACCGACACCTTTGCCAGTGAATTATCTACCGTAAAATCAGCTCCTATGGAGTCGGCGCTCTTGTCATTGCGCAGCCTGAGGCTGTAGTCGCCCTGGGATAATCCACCCGATCCTTCAAAATCCATGACGACGGTAATGGGTTTCTCACCCACGTCCCCGGAAAGCGCATTTCCGGAATTCCACATCTGCGCGAAGCTCGGCAGCGGGATTTTGCCGTCCTGCTCCTCCCCCGTGACTTTGTAAAAATAAAATTTATTTCCCTGTCCCAGCAGCGTCAGCTTTGTGCCAACCGGAAGCGCAGTCCTTGCTCCGTCTGTTTGAAGTTCTATCCACAGATTTTGGGCCGCGTCCTTCGATCCCAGAGTGAAAACAGAGGTGAGCGCGCTGTCCGGCGAGACGGCCGCTTTGTTCATTTCCTCGGAGACTGCATTGTATTGCTTTCCCCGCTCCATTTTAACGTCGGTTACAATCGAATCCCGCCAGTGGATTTTCAATGTGATGGGAACTTCTTCGCCACCGTTATCGTTCAATTTCAACGTTATAATATCGGCCTCGCTCTTTGATTCAAAACCGCCTGACACATTGTACAGAGTAAATTCAATGGACGCTTCGTAACGGCTGTCTGTGGTTCCGATGGTTTTCTGGCCATCCGTCTGAAAGAGGCTCAAATCAAAATCCCCCTCCATCAATCCGCTGCTCTGCCACCCCTGGCTCTGAACCGGACGCATCGTCACCGAAATCTCATGTCCGGAAAGTACACCGCCGGATTCGTACGCTTTTAAAACCGTGCCCTCCGTAAATGATTTCTCTAACCCGGACAAGCGCAAAGTCCTGCTCATCCCTGCCGGTATAATCAGCTTTCCCGTGTAGGTTCCTCTCTGCGTGGCATAGAGATCAACGCTCTGTTCCGACAGGGCAGTGGCCTTGGTGACAATCCCTACATTTAGCGTGATTGTCTCCTTAAGGATCTCCCCCGCATACCGCTGGATTACGACCACCACCTCGCCCAAATCCTGGCTGACTGTGATTCCATCATTCCAGTAGGTAAGGACAACTTCAATTTTCGGAATACTGCCTTTCGTTCCATGTACAACGGTTGAGTTATCTCCCACATTCGAAACAGCGGTATTATTTGAAATCACATCCCCTGCCTCGTCCGCAAAACCGGTTGAGGTATTGATATATAACCCGAACGTGGATAAGGGTTTATCTTTGATCTTGACTTTTTCTGATTCCTGTGGTGTCTGGCCACGCGGTGCAGCCCACTCCGTCTGCGTTTTTTTTGCAGTGTCCACCAGCAATATTTGACCGGGAATCGTAATGCTGCCGATCTTATAAGTGGAATCCTCCTCCGCAGGAGGCAACTCAATACTGCCTGTTGTTATGGAAAATCCGTCTTCTGGCTTCAAATCATTTTTTTGCGCGGTCAGTACCGTTTCCCGGGTGGCGCTGGCATGTTCCCCGGCAACACGCCAGTAACGGTATCCGCCAGCCTCGACATTCATATACTCTAATTCATTGGCTTCACCAGGTATGGCAAAGCCTCCATCTCCGCTGTTATCCGTCCCTGTCTTGATTCTGGCGTATGCGTATGCGCTGGCCGCATCCTCCGCCAGCATATAAGAATAGCCGGATACCCCACCGTATTTTTCCACACCCGCTTTGGATGTGCAGGAAATGCGCAAAACCGTTCCAGTTGTCAGCATAATGATATTGGGGACAGATGGCAGGCGATTAAGTTCTACATTTTTCCAGGCAGACTTATCCGCGTTGACGCTTTCGACACTCTTAAAGTTCGCCAGCTCGATGGACGCAGAATCCAGAATCAACGTGCTGCCGTCCATTAATATCAATCCGTTTCCCAGCTCTCCCAGACCGTCTTTCTCTCCCTGATCCCCGATCCTGTTTAGGGAATAGAGGGCTGTCTGATTGGCATTCGCCACATCAGACTGGCCGGATAACTGTACATGGGAATTGATCAGCCGCACCTGGTCAGCCCTCTGGATCGAGGTCAGGGTACTGCTGACTGCCACTGTTTGCCCGGAACCGTCCCCGGTTCTCACGCCATAGTGGTCCAGCGTAACCAGCCGCTTGTCACCCGCATCGCAGGAGGCGCCGCTGCCGAACACTCCTCCGGAAATATTCATCCTGTCGGAGCCGTCTTTCGCCTCTCCAAAGCTGTACCCCTCACCGTCGATGTATACATGCGAAAAGCCCTTTATTGTAATAGCGTTGTAATCCGCCCCGGCTCCATAGTCGCCGCCCGCGTAAACGGAACCTTGCACTGACAGCTCCGCTGCGGTCATATTGGGTTTTTCCGATAGGTGAGTCATGTAATAATTACATTTATCCATGGCTCTCACCCCCACATGGACATGGGTGGAACCGTTGATAATTCCCTGATAGCCTCCGCCAAACACCATGCCGTCGACGGTCCCGCCGGTCAGATTGACGAAAATCAAGTCCTCCGCCGCGCTCCCCGTACCCGCTGCAGGCAATTCCGGCCCGTCGTCGCTCAGCTCACTTCCGCCGTACAGGTTGCCGCGGATCCAGCCGCCGCTCATATTGACAGTGGAGCCGCCCTTGACAAACCGCTTGCCCGGGACGCCCAGGGCGCCGCCATAGACAGAGCCTCTCACGGTTCCGCTGCTGACGGTGATATTGGTCCGCTTCTCCACTAGTCCCTGCTTCCCTCCGCCGTAAATATTATTTTGAACCCAGCCTCCCGACATCGTTACATTTGTGGAGCCGTCCACGGAGCCGTTCTCACCGCCGCCGTAGATATAACCATTTATGGTTCCGCCCGCAACCATAATCGATGTGGAGCCTGTGACAGGGGCATTCTTGCCACCGCCGTAAAGATCACCTTCCACCGTCACTTCCTCTGCGTTTTTCCCAGCAACGGTTACCGACGTGGAACCATAGACTTTGGCAATCTCGCCGCCGCCATAAATATTTCCCTTAACAGTGCCGCCGGTCATCTGAATTTTGACAGTGGATCCCTCCACGATGCGCGCGCAATCCTCGTATCCGGCCTTGTCGATTCCTTTCCCCCCTCCAAATATGTTCTGATTGATCGTGCCTCCCTCGATATTGATCTGGACGGTTCCTTTTAAGTAAGCATTTTTAGAAGTGTCATACTTTGGCGCTTCATACCCCTGTCCGCTGGCGTATATATTTCCTGTTACGACAGCGTTGCCGCTGATTGTAATCGTAGCCGTTCCGGTTAAACTGCCGAAATCCTCCGGCAATGTAATCCGGTCAGGTTTTGTTTCATTTTGACTTCCACCCTCGACATCTTTATCGCCTCCGATTCCGGCGGCATAGATATTGCCGATCGTCCCCCCTGAAGCCGAGATATTAATGTTGGATATTCGCTCCGCTGTACTGATCACATAGGCTGCGGAACCCGAGCCGTAAATATTTCCCACCTGACCGCCGGAAACATTGATATTCATATCCCCTAGAAATTTGGGAATACCAGTCGTTCTGCCAGAACCGGCGCCATAGATATTCGTAACCTTGCCGCCTTTGATATTGATGGTTGTTGTCCCGGAATAAGGGGAATAGGCATTGCTGAAGCCTTGGCAACTGCCCACCAGAGTTCCAACAGTCCCTTCATCCATGACGGTGATGTTCACGATTGCGTTCTCTATCCCTCCGCTGGCGCTTCCGGCAATAACTGTAGTTACATTGGCTGTTCCTCCCACGGTGATATTTGCTTCTTTTCCGACCACATCAACCATAGGGTTGCTGCGCACATACCCAGCAATACGAGCGTAATTGCCTCCATAAACTTCGATTTTACCTACCTGATTCGTAATATTCGTTCGCGCTGATCCGTATAGGTAGATATTGCTTCCTACAACATCTTTACAAATTTTAATATCATATCCGTTTGCATAGATATGCATAAGTTTCAGCTCGATTGAGTCGAAAATAAGATCCTCATGTAGGTTGATGTTTGTCTCTTGTTGCGCTTGAGCAACACCCGGGGTGATATAATTGTAAGATAGCTTTACCTTATTTGTATCATCCATTCCCCTAATGGTTACCGGCACCGGCCTATCTTCCAGGAACTCCCATGTCTGTGTCTCATTATATATGTAATCTTCCACCAGAATGATCTGGTTGCTCTCCGCAGTCCCCCCGTCTCCCCTGGTTTTAAGGAGCTCAGCCGCCTTTTCCAGTGTTTGGACCGCATTATCCTGATCAGCTCCTGAATTAGTATCGTTGCCTTTGATCTGCGCTACATAGACGGTACTCAACTCCGCCAAAGCATTCACCGGGTCCGAGTACATGGTAATCTGACCGGCCGAACGGTCACGGGTCAATTTTACGGCTGTCACCACACACCGGAACCGCAGCGTTGTCCCGCCGGTTTCCACAGACCGGCTGTATACAGGCGTATTTTCCCCCGCAAGGTCGATCCAGCCTTCCTCCGCCTCGGTGTTCTTCCTCCCGGCCCGCGAAGGAGTCGCCTTGCCGGAATCCGGGTCTGACAGCGGCTGTTTTTCTTCCTCATTGGTATACTGCCATTGATATAGGAATTCATACAGATAGGGGACTTCCGGCGTTTCCCCCGTACCGCGGTCGGTCAGTTTATACACCGCAGTATCTCCCTGGCGCTCTGACTCGACCTGAAAATCATATGTACCAACTGTATCCCACACGGAATAGAGGGTCAGGCTGCCGCTTTCCGGCACATCGATTGGATCGCCGGGCGCCTGCGGAGTACCGGAGTCCTGCCCTTCCACAATCCATCCCGCAAATTCGTTCTTAAAAAATTCATTTTCCTCATAAGGGCCGTTTATCTCCTGCGGGCATTCAGGCAGTAAAACGCTTCCCTCCAGCGCAGGCAGTTCCAGATCCACCGTATCGTCCAGAGTCGCTGTGATGATGCCGTCCGCCAGCTGATACCCCGCGGATTCGGCCGCCTCGATAAAGCTTCCATTGTCCGGGAAGCAGACGAAATATCCGCTCTGCCCCTCATAGAACAGCGTGTCCGGGTTTTCGATCTTCTGTTCAAAAATAAATTCAATATCGTATTCCGTTTCTTCTTCTAACGGAATTTCCTTATCCTGCTGTCCTTGCTGCTTTCCGCTTCCGGTTGACGATGACGTACCCCCAGACGCCCCGGCAGCGGCTTCTGTTTCGGGTATGGTTTCCGTGTTCTCCCCGCTCTCTGCCGGAGGAGTGGTATTCTCGTCCTTGGCGCCGCCCTCCGGGTCAGCCTCCCCCGTCTCCTCTGAACCGGCGTCTGTTGAAGAACCACTGGTATTTACGTTTTCTTCATCACCGGTAATGCCGCCATTGCCGGTCTGACTGTTTCCGTCGCCCGTTCCGTCCGCGCCGGTCTGATCGTCTCCGCTGGGCGTTCCCGCCGGGTCGCCGTTTCCGCCGCCCGCTCCGTCCGCGCCGGTCTGATCGTCTCCGCTGGGCGTTCCCGCCGGGTCGCCGTTTCTGTCGCCCGCGCCGTCTGCTCCGATCTGACCGTTCCCACTGGGCGTTCCCGCTGGGTTCTCGTTTCCGCCGCCCGCACTGTCTGCGCCGGTCTGATCGTTTCCGGACTGGCTGTTCCCGCCGGTCTGGCCGTTCCCACCGGACGCTCCGTCCGCGCCCGCATTGCCGTTTCCGCTGGACGTTCCACTCACATCGGCCTGGCTATCCCCGCTGTCAGCTGCGTCCGCAGCATCCCCCATGGACGAACCGCCACTGTTTTCCTCCTGACCCGCTTCCGATCCATCCGCCAAACCGGCGGCGCTTCCATCAGCTTGCTCCGGGCTGTCTCCCACCCGCGGAGCGGCATGCCTTTCGATCTCCGCCGTTTCCGCCTCCGACGCCTGGGACGGGGAGGCTGCCTGAGACGGGCTGGCCGCCTGGGACGGAGTTGCAGCTGTAGCTTCCTCCTGAGTATAGCCCACAATCTCCCCTTCCTCAAATTCATTCAGAATCGAAGAAAAATGAGGCGCATGTTCCCAATCTTTTCCGGAAAAGGCGTAGTCCCCAAAGCCGACAATACTCTCAGGCAATTTCAGCTCGCCCCGAAGCTCCCCAAGCCCATAAAATAGATAGGAGCCGATATAGGTAATACCGTTCTCAATGCTTAAAGACCGGATCTCCTCCGCATATTCCAAAAACGGGGCGGTATCCTCTGTAAAATCCTTCGTGTCCCCATGACCCTTGACCGTCAGAACTCCGTCCTTGAGTTCCGCCGTCACATCCTCGCCGATTTCAAAGGTTTTCGCCCTGCTCTCTGTGGCATAGGTGAGCATGATCTCAAAATTCATATTTCCCAACAGGAGGCAGAGTACGAGCCAGGCTGCCAGACAACGCTGCCAGCGATATTTTCGCCTCCTTGATTGATGTCTTGGATATCCCATGTCCATAACAGCCCTCCCGCCGTCTCACTGCCGTGCCGCCGCTCCTCAACCGCCTGATCCCTCAGGGAATTGTAATAGCGTCCGCAAAGTTACCCTCGCAGGAATAATCCCCGCTGACTTCAGTTTTCAATAAAACGACGGAATATACGCCGCTTCCCGGCGCAGTAAATGTATATACTCCATCTGCATATGTGATTCTGTCGTCCGCCTGATCTGCGATTACCCCGGACGGCAGCGAAATTTTGATCACCCCGCCGGAGTCGGCGCAGGTCACAGTCAGAACGGCGGCCGTATTGCCAGCGCCGTCGTTGACGGTATACTCATTTCCCAGGCTCCTTTTGAAAACAGCCTGAAGAGTCTTCTTATAAGGGGATGTGGACTTCGCCGTAACCGTAATGTCGGCCGGATTCCCGTCCGTTGCAGAAACCCAGGAGGGGGTGATGGTTATAACCGATTCCCCCGCTGCGCCTCCCGCAATGGAACCTGCATCCGGCCCGGCTGTCGCCGCGCCGCTCACCGCTATCTGGTACTCAATCGCTTGTGGGGTCGTCCGCTGTGAATCGGCATAATTGAACAGGTGGAAGGAAAATGTCTCCGCCTTTGGATCAATATAGTACAAGGCCGTCTCCGAGGGCTCCCTCAAAAGGTCGCTGGTGAAATAAAATTCCTCCGCCGTCATGACCCCGCTCTGGCGGTTCTGCATCACATAACGCGCCGCGGTGACGCCTGCTCCGGCCAGCAGGGCAAGCCCCAGGCCACCGCACACCAGAAGCGTCCGAAGAGGCAGTTTTGTTCTTTTTCCTATCATGTCTTTTGCCTCCTTACCTTTGGCTCTCCGGCATCGTCTGCTTTGCATCCACCGTAACCGTAACCAGATCGATCTCATCGGCATAGACGAATTCATTTTTTTCGTCATTCGGCCAGGATACCGTCAATTCATAGCTGTGGGTGGTCTCCTCCGTGTGAGGCAGGAAACCGCCCTCCACAACGGATTTTCCATCTGTAAACGTCAGACTTCCACTGCCGGTCTTGGCAAGGCTACCGCCCGACGACGCGCCATCCGGGGTCAGCACGAATTTCAGGGGAAGATTTCCTGTGGTCTCCACCGTGATGGAATACTCCTGCCCCACCTGGCTGACCTTCCCATCTTTTTTGTTCGTGACTTTAAATTTATATAAACTTGTCTTGCCGGGGGTAAGTTCGCTCACATCGATCTTGATCTCACTGCTTTCCGATGCCCAAACTGCGGCGGACGCAACGGCGCTGCCCTCCACCCTGGCTGTAAACCGCGCATATGTGGCCGGCGCGGCGGTCAGTCCCAGCAGGCAGAGCAGGGCGATATAAACGGCAATCCGTGTTTTTGTCAAATGTTTTTTCATCTCTGCGTCCTTTCCCTGTCATGTGATTATCTGGACGATCCGTCAACGCCTGGAACCGAACACACGCTCCCTCAGTTGTCCCGCCGGTCCGGCAAGAAATACCGCCGCCAATACAAACAATCCCGTCAGAAGGATCCCCGCCGGAGTCCTAAGAAACATCAGAGCGCCGCCCAGGCCCGGTATCACCAGAACTGCGCGCCCCACAATCTGTTCCGCATAAACCGGTTCCGGATCAGGAACATTGTTGGAATCTCCCTGCGTAATAAATCCGCCGTCCGTCTGGCCGATCAGCCGGTGTGTAATATAGTTCCCATTATCTGAAAAGCTGATCACATCGCCCTCCTGGTATACGGCTTTCCGGTGGATGATCAGTAAATCTCCCGCTGAAATAGCCGGTTCCATACTGCCAGACATGACGGCCAGAGCCGAATAACCGAGCAGTCCCGGCAGCTCCTGCCCAAACAGGGAGCGGGCTGCAATCTGCCAGATGTTGAACCCGACAATCGCGGCCAGCGCGGCAATTCCCAGATATCGCACTGCCCTTCTCAAGAATTTCATCCGTCTACTCCCCTCCCTGGGCGTATATGGACAGCATTAACATATAGACGCCTCCCTGACTGCCGGCCTCCGTGTCCGCCGCGTCGCTGCCGCTCTCAAACGGCCATTCCCAGTCCAGCCTGTAGACCACGCGCTCCTTTCCCGCAATCCTGGTTTTCAGGGATAATACTTCCCCCTCCGCCAGCGTCCCGGAAACGCCTCCCGCAGTCTGCCCCTGGGGGGTCAGTGTAAACTTCAAGGGAAGGTGCGCCATGCTGCCGCTCTCCTCAAAGCTCACAGTAACATCCAGCGCTTCATTTCTGGTATTTTCCAGCTGGAACAGGTAATATCCGCTGCTGCCGGGCGCCATTTTCATGGCTTCCCCTGTCTCACGGTTGTAAAAAAGATCAATAATGCTGTTTTTCTCCCACGGTATAAAGTTACCGTCCGTCTTTCCGTTCATCACCTGCAGCACTCCGCTGTCCGGCTCCGAGGGAAGCGTTTCGCTTCCGCTGGGATTCTCGCTCCCGCTGGGGTCCTCGCTCCCACTG
Organism: [Clostridium] asparagiforme DSM 15981; assembly: GCA_025149125.1. Taxonomy (GTDB): domain Bacteria; phylum Bacillota; class Clostridia; order Lachnospirales; family Lachnospiraceae; genus Enterocloster; species Enterocloster asparagiformis. Next base: position 5,195,685 of record CP102272.1, read on the forward strand.
GGGTCTTCGCTCCCGCTGGGGTCCTCGCTCCCGCTGGGGTCTTCGCTCCCGCCGGGGTCCTCGCTCCCGCCGGGGTCCTCGCTCCCGCCGGAATTTCCTCCCCCGCTGTTCCCTGACCCGCCGTCGCCTGCTGATCCGCCGCTGCTCCCTGATCCGCCTCCTGTGGAATCAGATGGGCGGACCGGCGCGGCAGTCCCCTCTTGGTCCGTCTCCGCAGTGCCGGTTTCTTCCGTACTGCCGGGTTTTGGCCCATTTTCCGAATCAGAGGGGGCGGTAATGTTGGCTCCGCCATCCGGCGCTGTAGAGTCATCCGGCCGCAGCAAAGCTTCCGATGAATTTCCATCTGTCCCGCCGGGAAAAGTATTTTCCCCATCCTGCCCTCCGATGGGAATTACGGTTCCTTCACTCACAATCGCGCCGCCCGGCCCCGGTGTCTTTGGCGCTTCGCCTGGCGGTGTGATCGTACCTCCCGGTTCAATCACCGCGCCGTCCGGCAAGGTCACCGTTCCGTCGGCGGCCACGCTGATCCCTTCCGTCACAACCGGTTGATTCATCAACACATTTTCTGTGGGTTCAATCAGATATGCCGGGTCTGTTTTTGCGCCGCCCGGCAGCACAATCGTTCCATCCGGCAAGTACACGTTTCCGCCCGGCGTCACCACCGCCCCATCCCGTACGGAGGCGGTTCCGGCAGGTGTGGTCACTAAACCGCCGTAGGTTGCGTAAGTAATACGCTCCGGGTTGATGTTCAGGCTCTGCGCATCCAACTCAATTTCGATCTCCAGAGCCCGGATATCCAGCGAGAGCTCAAGCACGTATTTTCCGTTGTCCTGCAGATCAATCGCCACCGCTCTCGCCTCGCTGCTGCGGACAATTTCGATGTCCCGCTGAAGCGCCACGCTCCCGCTGCCATCCAGCACATAGATGGTGTGCTCTCCCTGGGGAATATTGGGGAACAGGAAGCCCCCAGCCGAATCAGACACCGCTGTGACCGGGTCGCTGTGTAGCTCTAGGGTGCGTCCCGCAGCCGGGGTTCCGTCGGTGTAAAATATCCGCCCGGTAAGATGAAAGGCTTCTATTTCAGACCGCTTTTCCGGCGTCAGGAGGATTGTATCGATCACCTGCCCCAAAGGGGCGGGACCGGAATTTCTTCCCAGTATATATCCCACCAGGCTGGAAGTTGCCAGCACAATCACTAGAAGCAGTACCACCAATACAAGACTGCTTCTCTCATGCTCCCGATCCTGACAGGAGTCCGCAGTATTCGCTTTGTTATCTTGTCTCATCGGATCTTTCCTCCTAATGGAAAACGCTAGGGTTCAGTCTATGGCAAAAGGCGCGGTGATCCGCGCCCTTTGCCGGGGGCTGAACCCCCGGCAGGCCCGCCTCTGCACAGGGGGGCGGGGTGATTTTGTTATGGAGTGGCTGTTGTTGTTTCCGGCGTAGTCTGTTTGCCGGTGATGGCGATGTTGAGCAGCCAGTCGTTATCTGCGGACTTGTTGTCGTTTTTATTTTCCTCAGCAGTATCGTCCTCACCAAACGCCCATTCCCAGTTGACAGTGATAGTCTTTTTCATGCTATCAGCGCCAGCGGCGTAATCAATGGTACCACTTGGAGAAAAATCATCTAATTTCGATCCAGGCTTATCAGCAGTTATAGCTTCCGTAGAAAACACCAAATCATCCGGCAAAATAACATCTTTTCCGGCAGCAATCTTCACTGCATAATCAATTCCTACCCCACTCCCCGCTCCATCAATCACAATGTCAAAACTACCCTTTGTGCCAGGAGCAATAACCCCCTCAGCAATATCTTTCAGATCATATGCCTCGCGGTGAGTAGTATCACCAAGGTAAATCTCAGTAAATGTTTCACCTACGGAATCTTTACTATCCGCCTTAAAACTCCACGCCGCCACCGCAGCCGTCGCGCTTCCCGTAACCTCCGTCACATACCGCGCCATAGTTGATCCCATCAGGCAGGTACTCATCATCGTCAGCGTCAGCGCCAGGACGCCCAGGCTCACGATTCTTGATCTTTTCTTCATTGCAATCGTCCTCGCTTTCTTTTTTTGTTGGGAACCAGGTCTGAACGCACAGACACGGCTCCCCTGCGCCTGCGGCAATTATCCCAGGCGTCCCATTCCATGGCGCCTGGTTCTGTACGGCCTGGCTACGCGCTGTGCCCGCGTGTCCGGCCGATGCATACATATGGTTATTTTTTCTCCGAATCCGCCCGGCTACGCTCCGCCTTCAGCGCCTCCAGCTCTGCTTCCAGAAGGGCGGTGCGGGCAGCCTCTTCCTTGTCCAGCTTGTGTCTGCGCCAGATATCCCACAGGATAAACAGAATCAGCGGACAGATCACAAAAAGAAGCATTCCCGTGGCCGTCTGCATGAACAGAAGGACATTTCCAAGCCCTCCGATCCGCGCGCCCAACCAAATCCCCTGCACTTGATCCGGCGTCACAGGCAGACGGTCTTCCGCGTTATTGGCATCCCCCTGCGTCACATACCTCGGCCGCCCGTCCTCCCCGGCGGTGATTCCCACAATCCGGTGGGTGACGGCCTTTCCGGAGGACAGGTAACAGATTACATCCCCCTTCTCAAGAGCCAGCGGATCCGTGTCGCGGAGCAGAATCAGATCGCCCGTCTCGATTGCCGGCTCCATGGAGCCTGAGAGTACCACCGCGGGCTTTACGCCAAACACTCCCGGCAGTTCGTCCGGATTACGGTAACTGTTGACAATCAGAATCAGGTTGACCACAATAATGGGGACGAATACAACGCACATCAACAGGCCGATTATATCGCCCGGTACAATTTTCTTACGCTCACGGTTCATCTGAAATCACCTCCCATACCGGCGGCCGGCAGGTTTGTTCCCATCCTCCGGTCTCGTCTGTCTTTATATCTAAAAGTAATTTCCGCTCGAACTCCTTGCTCGGCCTGAAACGTATGTAATAATGAGGCTTTTTCTCTGCCCTCGGTGAATTTTCCTGTCTCCCCATATTATCCCGAAGCTTCGGGATAAAGCTTCCCCATTCGGGAAGGCAATCTATGGATTCGCGATTTCCCAAAGCCTCCGTAAACACATCCACAAGGGCCGCATAAAATTGCCGCGTCTCCTCTTCGCTGTATCCGGAGCGCACTGCGATTTCCCTCAGCATCCTGTCCTTATCCATCGGTCCCCGTCCTTTCCACCTAGCGCCCGCTTATTCACAGGCATAAAAAAACAGCCTTGTAATTGCAAAGCTGGTCTTTCATTTTCAGACAACTGGCTGGCTTTCCCTGGTCACGGCCGGAAGGAGAAGCCCCTATAGCTTTGCGACACTGCCTTTCGACAGTTGTGCCCGTTATTCACTTGCGATTCAGGCGGCGTGAGCGCAAAACAACAGCGGTCAAACACCCTCCTTTTCGTTAAGAATACTTCTTTTTACAATAAATTACAAGCTGGCCATGCCTTTTGGCAATGCCACTTATCGGTCATTTTTAATGACACTTTTTTAACGCGTACAAACGGCATTTTTAGGGGACAAACGGCTCAAAAAGTTGGCACTTTCAAATAGACATTTCAGGCGCAATGATTTAAAATAGGTATTGCATAACCATCCTGATAATGGAGGAATCTCTATGCAGTTTTATGAAAAACTAATTTTTTTGTTAAATTTAACTCAAACGACCAACCGGATGCTGGCCCAGGAACTCCAGGTGGACCCTTCCCTGATCAGCCGCTTCCGCACCGGCAGCAGGAGACTTCCACGCAACCGCGAACACATTAAATCCATGTCCTCCTATTTTGCCAGGCGGTGTACCACGGAATATCAGCGCCAGGCGCTTTCCCAAATGCTAGGAATCCGCCAGGCCTTTACCATGAAAAAAGAGCCGTTATCAGAAATTCTTTATTATTGGCTCTGCGGGGACTCTAATGAGGTCGGCCGTTTTATGCAAACCTTCGAATCCCTGGCGATTGAAAGCAGACCCGAACATTCATCCGTACATCCCGAATCTTTAAATGCGGAAAATGTGGTCTATTATGGAACCGATGGAAAACGCGCCGCGGCCCGGGCCTTTTACCAGCATCTGCTTACCCAGGAAAAGCCCTGTGATCTCTATATCCTGTCGGAGGAAGCGGATAACTGGATTTCGGAAGACTCTGATTTTCTTCAACATCTTCAGGAGTGGGGACTCTGCCTTCTTGACCGGGGATTTAAAATATATCAGATCGCCCCTCCGGCAACTCCTGTGGATCTGGCGTTTGATTCTCTGGCCCGCTGGCTGCCTCTTTACATGACCGGCCGTGTGACCTCCTATTTTTATCCACGGATGCGGGACAACCTTCACAGACGGACGCTCATTGTAGTTCCCGGGCATATTGCCATGACCTCAAACTCCGTTGCCCGGGGAGGCAGCAATATCACAACCGTCGTGACCACCGACCAGCGGCTGACACAGGCGTATGCCGCCCAGTTTCAGGACTATCTTGACTTGTGCCGTCCTATGCACAATATCTACACGGACACGGATAGCCTGCTGCAGTGTCTAACACAATTCCTGTCCCAGAATGGCGCACGGATTCAGAGAGTAAACTCTCTGTCAGCGGAAACATCACCTCCCGAACTGGTTTCCTATTGTATCGACCAGATTCATCATCCCGGGTTAGAACAACTGGGATATCTGTATCTGCACGAACTGGATCCGATCAGGGAAAACCGGGAATTTTGTGAATTTATCGATATCGCCTGCCTCGCAAGTGCACAAGATGTGCGGGATGGTAAGGTCCCCATTATCTTATCCTGCAGTATCGGTTCGCAGCCTCTTTACTACACGGTCGATACCTACGTTCTTCACCTGAAACATATTTTGCATACTTTGGAAACGTGTGAGAACTATCATTTTGTTCCCCTGGACATTAAGGCGCAAAGTGAAGGCTTGCTTACGGTAAAAGACGGGTATAAGGCGCTGCTCGCAAAACTATACCCCCCCCCCCCAGCAGCAAGCTTCTACGCACATATCAAATTCTGTACATTCTCCCGACGGCATTTCTCTTACCGTGTTCGAAATTTCACAGCCAGCCATCGTCCAGCTCTGCCAGGAGCACCTGTTCCGGCTTGCGGACCAGATTGGGTATACCGGGGCGCACCGGGTACAGATTATTTCCCGGATCAAACAGAAAATCCGCGAACTGCAAACTTAAAAAAACCTCTTGTCAGGGAAATTCCCCGACAAGAGGTTTTTTATCATTTTTCTCATCCCAACCGATGAATAAACAACCCGCTCCTAAGCTTCGGCTCAAACCACGTGGACTTGGGCGGCATGAGTAACCCCGCGTCCGCCACGGCCAAAAGCTCCTTAATGGAGGTTGGGTACATGGAAAACGCCACGGTCATGTCCTCCTTCACCCTGCGCTCCAGCTCGCCCAGCCCCCGGATTCCACCAATAAAATCGATCCGCTTATCCGTCCTGGGGTCGCCGATGCCAAGCACCGGTCCCAGCAGCCGATCCTGAAGAATGGACACGTCCAGCCCCTTCACCGGGTCGTAGCTACGGCACTCTGCCCCGGCGGCCAGCTTATACCAGCTCCCGCCCAGGTACATTCCGAACAGGCCCTTCTCATCCGGCGCATAGGGGCCGTCCATTTTCTCCACGGTAAAATGCTCCCCCGCCGCGGCCAGAAAATCCGCCTCATCCAAACCGTTTAAATCCTTCACCACCCGGTTGTAGGGCAGGATCATCAGCTGCTCGTCCGGGAACAGCACGGACAGGAAATAGTTGAAGGGCTCCTCCCCGGTATACCCCGGATTCTCCTCCCGGCGCTTCAGCCCCACCTTCACCGCCGATGCCGCCCGGTGGTGCCCGTCTGCAATATAGGTGGCCGGAATCGCCGCGAAGGCCGCCTCAATGCGCCCGTTCTGCGCTGTGTCCTCCACCTTCCACACCGTGTGCCCGATGCCGTCCTCCGAGACAAAGTCGTAGAGCGGCTTTCCCGCCGTCACCTCATCCACCACCTGATTCACCGCCCGGTCGGCCCGGTAAGCCAGGAAAATGGGGCCGGTGTGCGCATTTGTCGTGTCCACGTGGCGGATCCGGTCGATCTCCTTGTCCTCGCGGGTATTCTCGTGTTTTTTGATCACCCCGTCCACATAGTCGTCGATGGAACAGCAGGCCACGATGCCCGTCTGGGCGCGCCCATCCATGGTCAGGCGGTAGATATAGTAACACTCCTGCCGGTCCTCCACAAAGGTTCCGTCCGCGATGCGGCCGTCCAGCAGCTCTCTGGCCTTGTCGTAGACCCGGCCGTCGTAGGTGTCCACATCGTCGGGAAACTGCGTCTCCGGCCGGTCGATGTTCAAAAAGGAAAGGGGATTGCCCGCCACCGCAGCGCACGCCTCCTTCCGGTTGTACACGTCGTAGGGAAGGGCGGCTACCTTGTCCGCCGCCTCCCGGTTGGGTCTGATGCATAAAAATGGTTTCACTGCCGCCATCTGTTTTCCTCCTACCGTGATCCTATCTCACCACGCGCACCCGCAACACGCCCTTGATGGCGTTGAGCTTCTGCAGCGTGATGGGCTCCAGCACATTTTCCAGATCCAGCAGGGTGTAAGCGTACTTATCCCGGCTCTTGTTGGTCATGTCGGAGATGTTGACTCCCTGCTCCGCCAGAATTCCCGTGATCTGTCCGATCATGTTGGGGATATTCATGTGCAGCACCGCCACGCGGCTGGCCGCCTGGCACACGCCCATGTCGCAATTCGGATAATTGACGGAGTTTTTGATATTGCCGTTCTCCAGGTAATCCACCAGCTCCTTCACCGCCATCTTGGCGCAGTTGTCCTCGGACTCCTCCGTGGAAGCGCCTAGGTGGGGGATCACGATGGTATTTTTCATGTGGGCGGACTTGGGGTTGGGGAAGTCCGTCACGTAACGGTGAACCTTGCCGCTCTCCAGGGCCTGGGCCATGGCGTCCTCGTCCACCAGCACGTCCCGGGCGAAGTTTAACACCACCACGCCCTCCTTCATCTCATCCAGCTTCTCCTTGTTGATCATGCCTCTGGTGGCGTCGAGCAGCGGCACATGGATGGTGATATAGTCGCACTCCTGGTAAATTTTGTCCACGCTGGTGATATGCTTCACGTCCCGGTTCAGCATCCAGGCGGCGTTCACCGATATGTAGGGGTCGTAGCCGTAGACCTCCATGCCCAGGGCCGCGGCCGCGTTGGCCACCTCGGCTCCGATGGCGCCCAGACCGATGACGCCCAGCTTCTTGCCCTTGATCTCGCAGCCTGCGAAGGCTTTTTTGCTCTTCTCCGTGGCCTTGGCAATGTTCTCATCGTCCGCGTTGCTCCGGCACCACTCGATGCCCCCGATCAGATCCCGGGAAGCGATCAGCATGCCGGCAAGCACCATCTCCTTCACGCCGTTGGCATTCGCTCCGGGGGTGTTGAACACCACGATGCCCTCCTGGGCGCAGGCGTCCAGAGGAATGTTGTTGACTCCGGCTCCGGCTCTGGCCACGGCCAGCAGACTCTCCGGCAGCTGCATTTCATGCATATTCGCGCTGCGCACCAAAACGCCCTCCGCCTCCCCAACGCTGTCGGTCATCACATAGTCCTGGGGCAGGCGGTCTGTGCCGCACTTGGAAATATTGTTCAGGCAATGGATCTTTTTCATAATCTTCTCTCCTCTTTCAACACCGGAACCGCCCCGCGTCCTGCGGGGCGTAATTCCCTTTCTTTTCCAAAACTTTTCTATTTGCCGTATCTGGTCTCAAAATCGTCCATAAATTCCACCAGTTTTTTCACGCCTTCCATGGGCATCGCGTTGTAGATGCTGGCGCGCATGCCGCCCACGGTCCGGTGGCCCTTTAAATTTTCCAGGCCCGCAGCCTTGGACTCCTTCACAAACAGGGCGTCCATCTCCTCGTCGCCGGTGACAAAAGGCACGTTCATCAGGGAACGGTCCTGCTTCACCACAGTCCCCTTAAAGAGCTTGCTCTGATCCAGGAAATCGTAAAGAATCTTCGCCTTCTCCTCGTTGTACTGCTTCATGGCCTCCAGGCCGCCTTTGGCTTTCAGCCACTTGAACACCTTTCCGCAGATGTAGATGCCGTAGGTGGGCGGGGTGTTGTACAGGGAGCCCGCGTCCACATGGGTCTTGTAACGCAGCATGGTGGGCGTTCCCGGAAGCACATCCTCAGTCACCAGGTCCTCCCTGACGATCACGATCACAGTCCCGGCCGGTCCCACGTTCTTCTGGGCTCCGGCAAAGATCAGACCGTATTTAGACACGTCCACCGGCTCCGACAGGAAGCAGGAGGACTGGTCCGCCACCAGGAGCTTGCCCTTGGTGTTGGGTAATGTCTTGTACTTTGTGCCGTAAATGGTATTATTTTCACAGATGTACACGTAGTCCGCATCCTCCGAGATCGGCAGATCGGAGCAGTCCGGGATATAGCTGAAGGTCTTATCCGCGCTGGAAGCCACCGCGTTGGCCGTGCCATACAGCTTACCTTCGGAACACGCCTTCTTGGCCCACTGTCCGGTCACAATGTAGTCCGCCACCTTGTTTTTCATCAGGTTCATAGGAACCATGGCAAACTGCTGGGACGCGCCGCCCTGTAAGAACAGCACCTTGTAATTGTCCGGAATATGTAAAAGCCCGCGCAGATCTGATTCAGCTTCGTCGATAATGGTCTGATAAGCCTTAGATCGATGGCTCATCTCCATCACTGACATCCCGGTCCCTCTGTAGTCCAGCATCTCCGCCGACGCCTCCGCCAGGACTTCCTCCGGCAGCACGGCCGGACCTGCTGAAAAGTTGTAAACTCTGCTCATGTTCGCGCTCCTCCTTCAATGGTTTGTTTTGCCGCGGCTTTGCGCGTAGTGGCGCGCCGCAGCCTTGCTGTACATCTGTCTCTTATAAATATATACAGATGACTTCCCCGTATGCGGGCCGGTTTCAAGGACCGCAGGCAGGAAAGTCATCCGAATACGCCAACGCACGATCGCCCTTAACGCCGGGAGGACGCTTTAACATGATAATGTGTTAACGTCCCCGAAGTGTTACTGACTATCATACACTGTTTTTAATTGATTTTCAAGTCCGTATCGTCAAAAGCATCCGCAATGGGCGCTCCGGGCGATACCATGGGGAATACCTTGTCGTCGCAGCTGACCTGGCAGTCGATGAGAACCGGGATATTCAGGGAGATCGCCTCCTTCAGCACCGGGATGAAATCGTCCTTCTGCGTCACCCGGTAGGCTTTCGCCCCCATGGCCTCCGCCAGCTTTACAAAATCCACCGCATCGTTTAAAACGGTCTGAGAATAGCGCTTGCCGTAGAACAGGGTCTGCCACTGGCGAACCATACCCAGCACGTGGTTGTTCACAATGACCTCCACCACCGGGATGTTGTAGCGCACCGCCGTGGCGATCTCGTTCATGTTCATGCGGAAACAGCCGTCGCCCGCGATGTTGATCACCGTGCGGTCCTTGCAGCCCATCTTGGCGCCGATGGCCGCGCCCAGGCCGTAGCCCATGGTTCCCAGGCCGCCGGAGGTCAGAAGGGTTCTGGGTTTGCGGTAATTGTAATACTGAGCCGCCCACATCTGGTGCTGGCCCACCTCGGTGACGATGATGGTGTCCTCGTCCGTCACCTCGTCGATAGCCTGAACAATGTAGGGGCCGGTCAGAAGCCGCTTGTCATAGCGCAGGGGATACATATCCTTCATGCGCTCGATGTGGGCGATCCACTCGTCGTGGTTCACCGGGTCCAGGCGGGCGTTGAGCTTGCGCAGAATCACCTTCACATCCCCGATGATGCTGGCGTCCACCCGGATGTTCTTGTTAATCTCAGCCGGGTCCACATCCAACTGTAAAATTTTGGCATTTTTAGCGAATTTGGAGGCGTTGCCCGTCACCCGGTCCGAGAAGCGGGCGCCCACCACGATCAGCAGGTCCGCCTCGGTGATGCCGAAGTTGCTGGTCTTGGTGCCGTGCATGCCCACCATGCCGGTGTAAAGCTCGTCGGTGCCGTCAAACGCCCCCTTGCCCATGAGGCTGTCTGCCACCGGGGCCTGGATCTTGTGGGCAAAGGCCCGCAGCTCGTCGGAAGCGTTGGCGATCACAGCGCCGCCGCCCACAAAGATAAAGGGCTTCTGGGCCTTGCGGATCATCTCAACGGCCCGGTCCATGGCCTCCTCGGTGATGGTGTCGCTCTGGCGCACGATCTCCTCGGGCGCCTGGTACTCATAGTCGCAGGTCGCGCCGGTCACGTCCTTGGTGATATCCACTAACACCGGGCCGGGCCGGCCGGTCTGGGCGATGGTGAAGGCACGGCGGATGACCTTGGCCAGCTTGTTCACGTCCTTCACGATAAAGTTGTATTTGGTAATGGGCATGGTGACGCCCGTAATATCGATCTCCTGGAAGCTGTCCTTGCCCAGCAGGCTGTTGGTCACGTTGCAGGTGATGGCAACCACCGGCACGGAATCCATATAAGCCGTGGCGATACCGGTCACCAGGTTGGTTGCGCCGGGGCCGGAGGTGGCCAGGCACACGCCCACTTTTCCCGTAGCCCTGGCGTATCCGTCCGCAGCGTGGGACGCTCCCTGCTCGTGGGAGGTCAGGATATGGGTAATCTCATCCTGATGCTGATACAGCGCGTCGTAGATATTCAAAATGGCCCCGCCCGGATAACCGAACACGGTGTCCACTCCCTGCTCCCTCAGGCACTGTATTACAATCTCTGCTCCTGTCAATTTGCTCATATATCCCGCACTCCTTTTCCGAAGCGCGCCTGAAATGTGGAATCAGGCGCGCGCTCATTCTATATGCATGTCAATTTGCCGCCCAGCCGGGTTTATTTCACTTCCAGCACCGCACCGCGGTCCGCGCTGGTCACCAGGGAGGCGTACCTTGCCAGGTATCCGCTCGTCACCTGGGGCGTGGGGGCGCTCCATCTCGCCTTTCTGGCCGCCAGCTCCTCGTCGGAGACCTTCACGTCCAGCCTGTGGTTGTCGATGTCGATGGAAATGATGTCGCCCTCTTCCACCAGTGCGATGGGTCCGCCCACCTGGGCTTCCGGGCACACATGTCCGATGGAAGCGCCTCTGGAAGCGCCGGAGAACCGGCCGTCGGTGATCAGGGCCACCGTGGAGCCCAGGCCCATACCCGCGATGGCGGAGGTGGGATTGAGCATCTCGCGCATGCCGGGACCGCCCTTGGGTCCCTCATAGCGGATCACCACCACGTCGCCCGCCACGATCCGGCCGCCCTTGATGGCCGCGATGGCGTCCTCCTCGCTGTTAAACACCCTGGCCGGACCCTCGTGCTGTAACATCTCAGGCGCAACGGCGGAGCGCTTCACAACCGCGCTGCCGGGCGCTAAGTTGCCCCGCAGAATGGCGATGCCGCCGGTCTGGCTGTAGGGATTCTCCACGGGACGGATCACGTCCGGGTTCTTGTTGGCGCAGCCCTTGATATTTTCGCCCACGGTTTTTCCGGTTACGGTCATGCAGTCCAGGTTCAGAAGGCCCTTCTTGCTGATCTCGTTCATCACGGCGTAGATGCCGCCCGCCTCGTTTAAATCTTCTATGTAGGTGGGGCCTGCGGGCGCCAGATGGCACAGGTTGGGGGTTTTGGCGCTGATCTCATTGGCGATATCCGGGTTCAGCTCCACGCCCGCCTCGTGGGCGATGGCCGGAAGATGGAGCATGCTGTTGGTGGAGCAGCCCAGGGCCATATCCATGGTCAGAGCGTTGATAAACGCCTCTTTTGTCATAATGTCGCGGGGACGGATGTTCTGGCGGTACATCTCCATCACCTGCATTCCGGCGTGCTTCGCAAGCTTGATCCGCTCGGAGTACACCGCCGGGATGGTGCCGTTGCCCCGAAGGCCCATGCCCAGCACCTCGGTCAGACAGTTCATGCTGTTGGCCGTGTACATGCCGGAGCAGGAACCGCAGGTGGGACATGCCTTCTCCTCGAACTCCCGCACGTCCTCCTCGCTCATGGTGCCCGCCGCGTAGGAACCCACTGCCTCGAACATGCTGGAAAGGCTGGTCTTGTGGCCCTTCACATGTCCCGCCAGCATGGGTCCGCCGCTGACGAACACGGTGGGAACGTTAATTCTGGCCGCGGCCATCAGAAGGCCGGGCACGTTCTTGTCGCAGTTGGGCACCATCACCAGCGCGTCAAACTGGTGAGCCAATGCCATACACTCGGTGGAATCCGCGATCAGGTCCCGGGTCACCAGGGAATACTTCATGCCCACATGGCCCATGGCGATGCCGTCGCAGACCGCGATGGCCGGGAACACCACCGGGGTGCCGCCCGCCATGGCCACGCCCAGCTTCACCGCTTCCACGATCTTATCCAGGTTCATGTGTCCGGGTACGATTTCATTATAGGAACTCACAATGCCCACCATGGGCTTTTTCATCTCTTCCGCCGTCATGCCAAGGGCGTTGAACAGGGATCTGTGGGGCGCCTGCTGCATACCTGTTTTCACTGCATCACTTTTCATCTGTTTCTCCTCCTCTATCGTATCCGCTCTGCAACGAGATCACCCATGCGGGTGGTCCCCACCTTCTCGCAACCGTCGGACATAATGTCCCCGGTGCGGTAACCGTCTTTTAACACCTGCCGGACCGCCTGCTCCACCGCGTCCGCCTCTTTGTCCAGATCAAAGGAATAGCGCAGCATCATAGCCGCGGACAGAATGGTCGCGATGGGATTGGCCAGGTCAAGGCCCGCGATATCCGGGGCGGAGCCGTGGCTGGGCTCGTACAGGCCGAACTTACTCTCGTTTAAGCTGGCCGAGGAGAGCATCCCGATGGAGCCTGTGATCATGCTGGCCTCGTCGGACAGAATGTCGCCGAACATGTTCTCGGTCAGGATCACGTCGAACTGGCCCGGATTCATCACCAGCTGCATGGCGCAGTTGTCCACCAGCATGTGGGTCAGCTCCACCTCCGGGTAGTCCTTCGCCACCTCCTCCACCACCTTTCTCCACAGGCGTGAGGAATCCAGCACATTGGCCTTGTCCACGCTGATCACCTTTTTCCGGCGCTTCATGGCGATCTCAAAGCCCTTGATTGCGATCCGGCGGATCTCATTTTCATTGTATGTAAGGATATCCGTGGCCTGCAGCACGCCGTCCACCTCTTTGGTCCAGCGGTCGCCGAAGTAAATGCCGCCGGTGAGCTCCCGCATGATCACCATGTCGAAGCCGTCCCCGATGATCTCATCCTTTAAGGGGCAGGCGGAGGCCAGCTCGGCGTAGAGGTAGGCGGGACGGATGTTGGCGAAGAGTCCCAGGCCCTTTCTCATGGCCAGAAGTCCTGCCTCAGGGCGCAGGTTCGGGGCCACGTCGTACCACTTGGAGTTGCCCACGTTGCCACCCACCGCTCCCAAAAGCACCGCGTCGCTGTTTCGCGCCGTCTCCAGAGCCTCGTCAGTCAGGGGAACGCCGTGGGCGTCGATGGAGCAGCCGCCCATGAGCACCTCGGTATAATGGAAGCTATGGCCGTAGACCCTGCCCACCTGGTCCAGCACTTTTCTGGCCTCGCGCACGATCTCCGGGCCGATCCCATCCCCCGGTATGGCTGTCACATTATAATTCATCTTCATATCTCTCCCATTCTATCATTCATTTTAGTTATGTCTAAACAAACAAATATGATTTCTTTCCATCATAGCTCATTTAATGGGGGATTTCAACTGTTGCAGGGGAATTTTCCGATTATGGAATATACAAGTTTGGAATTATTATCATGAACAGAAGTTATAGTGAACCGGCCCAGACGGCGGGAAAACCGGCGGGGAAAGTCGCGCCAGGCCTGCCTGAAAGCGCCTTTCTCCGCCGGTTTTCCCATTGGGCGCATGTCCTGTGTCCCGGAAGCCATCCCGCCGGAACGGCTGCCTCCAGCGCAGTACAGCCTCACTGCACTTCGCGCACCAGGCAGTATTGTTTGAGATCGAAATGTTTTTCCACCACGCCGAATACCTTGAATCCGAAATGCTCGTACAGCGGGACATTTTTCGGGTTGTGGGTTTCCAGGGAGATCATCAGGCGGCGGCTCTCGGCGTAAGCGATCACCTCGTTTAGCAGCAGAGCCGAGAGGCCGTGGTGCTGCATACCCTGCCGCACGGCCAGATAGATGATGTGCAGGCGCTCTTCCTGGTGAAGCTGGGCCGTCCAGCGGGAGTTTAAATAGTCCTTGCCCCTCACAAAGTTCCAGAAAGTTTTAAGGCTGGGGTCCTCCCGGATCAGGTACTCGTCCGTCTTTAAGGCGGCCAGGGCCTCGGTCAGGTAGTAGCGAAACGGATCGTAGGGTTCCGACTCGTCGGACACCACTATGATGGAGTTTAACTCCGGACTGTCGGAGTAGATCTGGCACAGCTCGAAAAACTCCGACAGATCGCATTTGAACAGCTCCGGCAGCAGGCGCTTCCTGGTCTCTTCATCCGGGATCAGCTTGCAGTACAGCGGGTCCCGGGCAAAGCACTGGGTCAGAAGCTCTTCCATTTTGGGCAGATCCTCTTTTTGCACGCGGTATAAAGTTCGGCTTTCCATCGCTCGTATTTCCTCCCGTCACATGGTCAGGCATTCCTGCATCCATGCGGTCAGTTTTTTGATTGATTCCGTCATATAGCGGATATCATCCCGGTAGCATGCGGTCTGATTTTCCGTCACCCGCTTTAACTCCAGGTATTCCGGCGTGAGATCCACAGCCTTCTCCCTCCCCTCCTCCAGCTTTTCCTTCAGACTGCGGACCAGCTGAAACAGGTTCTCATGGTGCACGATACGGCCCGCGCCCCATTTTAAGCGGTTGCCGGGCTGGTTTAACACGTACTGGGTGAAATAGTTGAACACCTGCTCGTCAAAGAGAAAGGCGTATCGATTGTTGTCGATGCCGTAGACGTCCTCCAGGGCCGCCCGCGCATTCCCCTCCCCGGCATGCCGCAGAGCCTTGTAGAGCGCGCGCAGGTTGTCCTGCACCGCCTCCTGCGGGAAGAGCACCTCGTCGTGCCAGTTCAGCCGCACAAAATAATCCTGCTCCTTGCGGAATATGTACAGCAGCCGTTCCTGCATGTCCCCGTAACGCTCAAACATGCGGTCCGCCGCGTCCATATCCCCCTGTGCAAGAAGCGCAGCGTAATCCCGGTTCAGCTCCGTGATTCTGCGATACAAGACTCTGGAGACCTCCTTAGCCTTCTTTAAGGCGCGCTTCATCTCCCAGATATCCGCCTCCGCCTTGCGCCGGATTCCCACATCGTCGCTGTCTGTCACCGCCCGGATCAGGCGCTCGAAGTTCATGGGCGGCAGCAGCAGGCGGTCGAAGGCCATCACCAGGCGGCCGTAGAGCACGTGGTGAAAGAGGTAAACCGGCTCCTGGTACACATTGTCGTTGTCGAACTGGGAGTGGTAGTGGGTTTCCATAAACTCCCCGCCGGAAAATTCGTTGACCATGGAGGGAATTCCGGCCACGGCCATGGAGAAATCGTCGGACCAGGTCTGGATGGGGCAGAGCACCTCCACCCCGTCGGGGTAGGCCGCCTCGTCCACCTCAACGCCCTCCAGAAAACGGCTCAGGAAATCCTCGTACTCATAGGTGCAGCGCACCGCGTCCATCTGTCCGTGGGCATGGGCCGGAAGCTCGAAATTAAAGTTGGCGAAGGTCTTTCCTCTCCACTCGGGATGAGCGGTGAACACCTCCTCGTAAGCGCCCGTGGACCAGTCGTACTTGGAGTTTGCCACCCCCCACTCCTCCGCGGCCATGGCGCAGAAAACCAGATTGAACTTTGGCCTGTAGCCGCCCTTTAACAATGCCCTGGCGATCCCAAACATCATCGCCACCGCCGCGTTGTCGTCCTGAAATCCGCTGAAATAGGAATCGTAATGAGCGGTGATCAGAATCATCCGGTCCGTGCCCCGCCCCGGTATGGTCCCCACAATGTTGTACGTCTCCCGGTCCGGCGCCACGGTGGTCCTGGCCTCGAACTCCACTAAAACCGCGCCCATGTTGCCCGGCTCCATCCCGCTCTCGTCCGGGCAGCTTCCAGCCTCCATCATGGCCTTTTTCAGCACCCAGGCGTCCGCCTGGGAAATGGAGAACGCCGGCGCGTCCGCCGGTCCCGCGATGTCCTGGGCGTTTAAGGCTGTGTTGTGGACCTCGCCGTAGCCCTGCTCCTGAACTGCCACCAGGGCGGCCGCCCCCCGCAGATGGGCCTGGTAAACCGGGAAATTGATCCACCACTCGTCCCGCTGGTTGATGTCCACCAGCACCAGCTTTCCCTCCACATCCACACAGTCATAGCAGTCCGCCGTGCCCTTGCCCAGATATACGATCTCAAACTCCCTGGTTCCCTCCGTGTCGAAATTGGTCTGATAGGCCCCCAGCTGAAAGCAGTGCCTTACCCCCTCCGAATCCGTAAAACGCATCTCGGCCTTCTCAAACTCCCAGGCGTCCACCGTCACCTTGTCCTTGTGTACGTCCTTAAGGCCGATGGCCTCCATCTCCCGTCGGAGCATCTCCCCTGTCTCAAATTCCGCTTTGGAGCCCGCCGTGCGGTAGCCCAGCGCGGGGTTTGTCTTAAACTGCTCCATCCGTTTCGCCAGCTGGTAGGAATATCCGATCTCCAGGGCATCCGTAAATTGTTGTTCCCAATCGTCCACTTCTCTTGTCTCCACCTTTAAAAAGCTGCCGCTGGACAAATTAGTCCGCGACAGCCGTATTATGTTCATACTCTCATGGCCCTGACGGCCCACCGCGGGGCCGGTCCCCACAGCTTAAACCGCGGACCGCCAGACCTTTACGGGCCCGGCACCGGATCCTGGCTGATCACCGCCCCGTCCTCGCCCAGGCGGTAATTGTCCTCGGTGATGCAGTCCTTCAGCATCTCGCCGCTCTCATTGCAGAAATAGCGCTTGCCCTCCCAGTCGATCCAGCCGGTCACCATATAACCCTCTGCGTCGAAGAAATACCACTTGCCGCCGATCTCCTGCCAGTTTGAGCTGGGGTAGGTTCCGTCCCCGTTGTCATACCACCATCTTCCGTCCTCCGCCTGCTTCCAGGAGCTGTACGGGTACACGCCCTCCGGGTTCTCCACGGGATTGTCCTTAAAATAAGAGGCCATATTGGCATCCACGGTCATGGTATTGGAATCGGCCCACTCCCCTATAATCGAGGAATCCACCTTGTTGATGGCTCTCACCTTCACATAGTAACTGGCGCTCTTGGTCAGCTTCTCCGAACAGTTGTAGCTGTTGTAAGTGGTGGTGATGGCGCTTCCCACCGACTTCCCATCCCGGTATACGCGAAACTCATAGCTTCCGGCCGTGCTGACCGGATTCCAGCTCACCACCCCGTCGGGGTTCAGGCGCACATTTTCGATGGGTCTTAAGGACTTTGTCAGGGAGTCCAGCTCTATGGTCAGCACCAGCTGCTGTCCCGCCTCCTTGCGGGCAGCGCCCTTGCAGACGGCGCCCACGCCTTTTAAACGGATCTTATCCTTTCGGATGGAGGTGGAGAAACGGTAATCGTCGTTGGCCTCCAGCGTCACTTCCAGCTTGGGAACCGTGTCCTCCTCCCACGCCTGGCCGTCGTTCTTAACCTCATAATCTCCCACGTAAAACTTGTCTCCACTGGCATCAAACTCAATGGATTCCTCGCCGAAATCCGTTCCCGGCTCGATATCCGCCTCGATCTCCAGGGTAATGGATGTGATCTTCTTGGTGCTGCTGGCCGCCCACGCCGGAAACGCAGCTAATAGCGCCAGGGCTACCGCCGCCGCTGCCGCCGTCAGATGTTTCATACTGTGCTTTTTCAAAGTGTATCCTCCTCACTCGATACGCGCTCATCCAGATTTACTCCTACCTCCTACTTTACTCATTTTGTCCCTGAGTGTCAATAACGTTTTCCTTACAATCCCGCCGTCTGAACGGTTGCAAATAACTGTAAGTCCCCCTGCGGTTCCGCACAGAATCCCCGCAGTCGTCCGTTCCCGCAGCAGCGTCATCCACAAGACGCGACCGTTCTCCCCCGCAAAGCGCAGCGCCGGAGCGATCTCCCTCCACCGCTGGCCCCAGAAGCTGAAATCCGACCATCTGGAGGGGATGAGGTCCGGCGGAAACCGGGTTTCCTCCGCCCCCAGAATCCGGATACAGGCCGCCGCTGCCACCGCCGCCGCCGACACTGCGGCCAACCGGTGCAGGAGGCGTTTCTCCCGGACAAAATACTCAAACAGGCTCCGTCCCAGGGCCGCCCACACCGGCAGAAATGCAAAAAAGCCCGCAACAGACAGGCAGATCTCCCCGTCCACCCGGTAGCGCGCGCTTCCGGCATCGTAGCGGTACAGGAGCTGGTCCGCCCCGGATTTGGCCCCACGGTCCGCCCCATAATCCAACAGCACATAGGGAAACCGGTCCGAGGAGCCGGAGGCGGGCACAATCACCATACGCCGGTCGTCCTGGGTGACCCCGCGCACCAGATAGTCCGTGCCCTGGCAGCGCACCTCCATGCCCACCACCGCATAAGAGCCGAACAGCTCCATAGCCAGGCCGCGGCTGATCACGCAGGCCCTGGGGTCGGAGGGATAGCCGTAATTGCCCGCCGCCAGGCCGCGCTTCACCGCCAGTTCCCGGTCGCCCCAGACCAACATGCGGTCGGCCTTCTGCACCCGGCCAAGGCTCCGGTTCTCCACCTCCACGTTCTCCTCCACCGTCCATGCCGCCATGTCCGGCAGGGGATTTCCCTGCGACCGCTCCGCCTCCGCCATACGGTCGAACAGTTCTCCATCCGGCGCATCCGCTTCCCCGTACTCGTAAAATATCTGGCTTCCGAAGTCCTTAAGCTCCCGCCACCTAAGCATCGCGGCGATACAAAATCCCGCCGCCAATAGGATGATCAACCATCGTTTCATTCCGTCACCCCCCGTACCCGGTCGCCCGGGGACACCGATTTGTTGGAAGAGAGAACCAAAGGGGTCACGCTGGTGACCGCGCCCGACACCGCCGCCGACGTGCTGCTCTTTTCCAGCACCTCCACATTGACCCGCACAGCCGTCAGTTCCTCGCCCAGAATGGTCTTTTCCGGCTGCACGGCCAGACAGAAATAACCGATTGTATCCTCCCTCAGCGCTTCAATGGGGATCACCATAGGATAGACGCCGGATTGCAGCACCACCGTGAAGCTGCAGGTTTCGCCCAGCCAGCCGGCCCCCTCTGCAAGGGATGCGCTCACCGTGCATTTTCCGTCTTCGGACAGGCGGTCCACCGACTCCACCACTGCGTTTAACTCTTTGGCCTCCCCGGTCCGTTTTAAAGACATCCGCTGTCCCTGCGCCAGAAGGGCCGCGTCCTCCTTGTCCACCTGCGCCTGAAACAGCATCCGACCCTCGGCCAGCCGGATCTGATCCGCAGCTCCGATCAGCCCGCCCTCCTGCAGGTCCAGGCCCGCCACCACCGCCCGGGAAACCGCCGTCACCGCGCCCTCCCGGCTAATGAGTTCCTCCACCTTGGCCAGACTGCGCCGTTTTTGTTCCAGATCCAGCTCCATGGATTCCTGCCGCAGGCGGGAAATCTCCCGGGTCTTTTCCTCCTCCGAGCGGGTCCCCGCGTCTGTGATTCTGGCATTTTCCAGGTTCTGGCCGGATTGGCGCAGCGCCTCCTCCAGCTCCAGCACCCGCCGCTGGGCCTGGGCGAGCTTTTCATCTTCCGCCTTCACTCCGTCCTCGTACGCCTTTTTGCAGTCCTCCTGGGCCTTGAGGGTATTGTAGCTGCGGTCGTCGTAATCCTCCTCGGCAGACCGCAGGGAAGCTTTGGCTTCCTCCACCAGAATGTCCTGTTCCTCCTTCGCCAACTCCAGATCCTCCTCAGCCGCGGCTAACGCCTCCTCGGCGTCCGCCACCGTCTCCTCCGAAGGGTCCTCCTGGGCGTTCAGCCGGTCCAGCTTTTTCTGCTTTTCCCGGACCTCCCGCTCCGCCCGCTTCACCGCAGAATCCCGGTCCAATTTGGCGGCATCGTAGACGCGCCTGGCGCTCTTTAACGCCTCCTTGGCGTCCTGGCGGATTTCATCCTCCGAGCGGCCTGCCAGGCGGTCGTACTCCAGCCGGAGGGCATCCACATTTTGATCGTAGTCTTCCTGGGCGTCCGCCAGGTCCTGCCTGCCAAGCTCCAGCGCCCGTTGGTCCACCTCCATCTGCTGGAGGGCCAGCATCTCCTGGGTCACCCTGGGAATCTCCCGGCCGGACAGGCGCTCCTGTTCCAGAGCCAGCTCCGCCTGCCTGAGCGCGACGGCCAGCTCCTCCCGCTTCTCCTGCAGCGGTTCCATCTGCAAAGTGAGGATCGTATCCCCCGCCTGCACCACGTCCCCGGGCCGGGCCAGAATCGTGTCCACCCGCATCCCCTCCGGCAGTGGGCGGTAGGACAGCCGGTCCGCTTCAAAAGTCCCCTCCCCCGTGATCCGGTAGGACACGGACCCCTGCTTCCCGTACCCGGTCTGAACCCTGGCAATGGTCACGGAGTCCAGGGCCCTGGATAAAAATGTAAATATTACCATCACAATCAGAAATCCCACTGTAAACCGTTTCATCGCCGCTCACCACTCATTCCTTGATTCCCGAGGCCGCAATCCCCTGCTCCAGGGCCCCCTGTCCCATCACAAACAGGCTGACCGGCAGGATCATGGCCGTCACCGAAGCGGCCCAGGCCACCGCCGCCTTGTCCGCCGTGATCTCCGGCAGATACAGGGATAGGGGCCAAAGCCTCTGCTCCTTTAAAAACGTCATGGGCTGTTCAATGGCGTTCCAGGTTTCCAAAACCCCCAGCACCATGGCCGAGACGATGCCCGGCTTTCCGATGGGCACCCCGATTTTCCAGAAAATCATCCAGCTCCCGGCCCCGTCCAATCCCGCAGCTTCCATAAGCGGCCGGGGAATCGTCTCAAAAAACTTCGCCATGATGAACACCGGAAATGCCGACCAGGCCGCGGGCAGAATCACCGCCAGATGGCTGTTCAGCAGGCTCAGCCGTTTGAGCACCAGGTAGTTCGGCACCATGGTCACCTGGAAGGGCTGAAGCATCAGGATGATATAGATCAGAAACAGCCCTCTCCTGCCTTTAAACGAAAGGGCTCCGAAGGCCCAGGCCGCCGGAAGCGCCACCAGAAGCTGACCGGCCACCGCAAGTCCCGTCTGCAGGCAGGAATTCCAGAACATCACATAAAAGCCCGGCGAGTCCAGCAACAGCTCCACATAGGGCTTTAGCGTGGGATAGGAGGGAAGAAGCGCCGCCTTCACCGGCCGGTTCGCCGCTCCAAACACCGCTCCAAACCGGTCCAGCATCTCCCACTCTCCCATCAGGGAATTTCCCGCCATCAAAAACAGCGGGAGCCAGACAAACAGACACATAACCGTCAAGACAGCCCGCACCATCACCCGTTTAATCATGTCCGGCCCTCCTCCATCTCCACAGAAGAACTCCGAAGAGCACAGCCGTCTCCAGCAGCACCGAAGCCGCGCTCATTTTCTGGATATCCAGGGAGACGAACCAGTTGTTAAACAGGTGCTGGAGCATGTAGATGCTGTCGTGGGGGTAATCCCCAGCGATCAGGTACGCCTCCCGGAACACCTTGAAGGAATTGATCACCGACAGCAGGGCCACCAGGGAAGCCGTGCCCCTTAACCCCGGCGCCGTGATGTAGCGGAATTTCTGCCAGGCCCCGGCTCCGTCCACCTGGGCTGCCTCGTAAAGTTCCCCTGAGATTCCGTCCAGACCGGCCAGCCACAACACCATATCGTAGCCATTATTTTTCCAGATATAGGTAAATACCAGCACCAGGAACGCGCTTTTCTGCCGCATGAAATCGATACCTGCGCCATCTGTGTTCCCCAGAAGCTGATTTAACAGCCCCTGAGGATGAAACACCACCTTCCAGAGGCAGACCACCGAAGCCACCGGCACCGCCATGGGCAGAAGCATCGTGGTCTTGAACACCCCGGAGCGGTCCGCCGCGGCCTTCACCAGCACCGCGGTCCACAGGGACACGGCCATCAGAAGGGGGATGCACACCGCCATAAAGCGCAGGGTGTTCTTCGCCGCCAGCCGGAAGGCGGCGTTGTGGACCACCAGGATAAAATTTTCCAATCCTGCGAAAGTTCCGTCTGCCATCCCGGTAAACGCCTCCGCAATCACGGCGCCGAAGGGGATCAGCGTAAACACCACGGTCCCGGCCACGCTGGGGGCAAGAAACAGGAAGGCCGCCCTATTCTGCGAAGTAAAGGTTCGCTTTGCTCTCGGCGTTCTGCGCCGCCTGCTCCAAAGACAAGGTTCCATCAAAAAATCCCTTCGTTTCCGCCATAATGATGTCGAGCAGCACCCGGTCCGCCAGAATGGGCTGGTCCGCAGCCTCCGCCAGGGCGAAGATATGTCGCCGTTGCTCTGCGGTCGGGAACGTTCCCGCCAAGCTGTAGCCGTCCCCGCCGCTGACCGCGATCGAAAGCTCCGGGTTTCCCCAGTCCTCGCTGGCCCAGTGGGCCGCGGCCTTCTTGTTCACCGGCAGACCGTCCATCAGGTCGCTGTCCTGCACCTGATCCCCCAGCACAAACCGGACGAACTCCTCCGCCAGCCCGATCTGTCCGCCGGAGCGGTTGATTCCCAGCATCTGCGACGGCATGTAGCTGGCGTTATACCCTTCCATCTCGCAGCCCAGCTGGTCGGCCACCGCCAGGGGCAGCATCAGGCTGTACATTCCGTCCACAGACTCTATGGCCGCGCAGATATCGCCCCGCTGCAATTCTATGGATTCGTCCCCCGGCAGGCCCTGCGACTTCATGGACGTGTTATAGTAAAAATGGATCTCGCCTTCATCGGACTCGTCAAAGGATGCCCTGGAATCGTTGGCCTCGCCCAATACCTTCACAGTCTCCAGCAGCTCCGCAACCTTTCCGGGTCTGAGCATCCCGCTCTCGCCATCCACGATCTCCCGACTGTACAACATGAATACGTGACGCAGCAGATTCTCATAAGTCGTCCTGGGCCGCAGGGGCAAATGGGAGGGATCGCTCTGGTAACTCCTGACATCCTCCATGGTTTTAAGGCTCGCCAGGGCCTCCGGGTCGCCGTATACGGTCATCAGGGTCATTCTGGCCGGAATCCGGTAAATGCCTCCGTCCGCCGCCGTAAAGGGGCCGGTGATATTTTCCCCAAACTCGTTTGCTTCCAGCATGGGCTTCAACGTTTCCCGCAGATCCAGGAGCACGCCTTTCTCCATATAGGCGTCCGCCGGCAGTCCGTCCAGCACCAGCACGTCGGCCCCGTTTCCGCTCAGCAGCTCCGTGTTCAGCGCCCGGATGGTATCGGAAACCGTGGTGCTCCCCGCTTCCGTCTGGCCGTCGATCAGCTCCACCCGCACGTCAGGGTGGGCCAGCTGGAACATGGACGCAGCCTGGCGGACCGTCTCCGCCGAGCCCAAATCCAGACCGTACACGGTCAGGGTTTTCCCCGGCACGGACGGAATCTCCGGGTCATAGGTGTAATGCTTGATCATGTCGGTTCCCGCGCTGTTGATCCACACGTAGAAATCGTCCTCCGATCCCACAAACAGCTTGGTGATATAGGCGCTGGGCTGACTTAACGAGTTTAGCTCCCCGTCCACGACCGTCTCCCAGATGCTTCCGCCCTGGCCGATGTGGTGAATTCCTTTGGGGTTGGCCATAAAAAAGCCGCCGTCCTTGTCCGGCGCCACGGCCGCATACTGATCGGAATTCCCCTGCTGGTAGGCGATCTCCTCCATCAGCTGCCCCTTGGTCTCGGACACGTCGTATCGGATGTACCCGTTTTCTCCGATGGTCAAATACTCGTTCCCTTTTAAGTAGGAGGCGTTTTTCCAGTCCGAGGAGCAGCTGGTCTGGGGCACCTCCATGACGGGCTCCCCCTCAGGGGTGTAGACTCTCGTCATATCGCGCAGGGACAGAAGGATATTCCCCTCGGGAGTCACTCCTGCGAAGTCCGGGTAATGCTTGTAGGAGCCATTATCCCGCTTTTCGGAGAGAAGCTCCTCCAAAAGTTCCTGCGGCTCCCCGTCCTCCGACAGTTTCATCAGACAGAACCGGTAACCATTGGACAGAGGATACAGGGCGTAGCGGCTGCCGTCCCCGCCCACAATTATATGAAAGTTATAGGGAACCTCCAGGCCCTCCATCAGGCTCTTCTCCTCCCGCTTCCACTCCTGGCCCTCAAAGGTGTAGCGGCGGATCTCGTTGTCCTTTTTTGTGTACAGCTCCAAGGAACCGTTCTCATTTTGAATGATATCGCAAATATCCTCCCGGCTCTCCCCTGGAAGCTCGATCTCCCCCTCCACATAGCGGCCCATAGGCACCGAATCCCCCTCCTGGGCCTGAGGCTTCGTTCCGGCATCGGTGGTTCCTTGCGTCTCCGTAAAGGACGACTGTCCGCAGCCGGACAGGACATTGGCCAGCATACCGGCAGCCAGCAGCGCGCACATCCATCGTTTTTTCATCATTGTCCACTCCCTTTTCTGTCATTTCGTATATCTCCATCATAACAGGGCAATCTCTAAAAAAACTGGAAATATGGAAATATTTCTTTTAGGTTTTTTAGAGATTTGTCTGGTATAATTAAGGAAACGTATCTCTTATCGACAGCCTTGCGGCTGACGACAACGTATAATTAAGGAAACACGACTATTCAGTAAAGGAAAAAACCTATGAAAATACTGCTGGTGGAGGACGACCGGGACCTCTGTAATACGGTGAAGCTGCAGCTGGAACGCGCGGGTTATGAGACCGACGTGTGCTATCAGGGGCAGGACGCCCTTTTTTACGCCAATCAATACCCCTACGACGTGATTGTTCTGGACCGGATGCTGCCCCAGGTGGACGGCCTGACCATTTTACAGGGGCTGCGCAGGAAGCAGATCGCCACGCCGGTGATCATCACCACCGCCCTGGACGGGGTCAATGACCGCATCGACGGGCTGGACGCCGGTGCGGACGACTATCTGGTGAAGCCGTACGCCGTGGGCGAGCTGCTGGCCCGCATCCGGGCGGTCACCCGCCGGCCGGGGAATTTCCACGCCGGAGCGGAAAAATGCTTCGCCGACATCCGCCTGGACGCGGACAGACGGGAGCTGTCCGGCCCCGGAGGCACCGTGCGTCTCAGCAAGCGTGAAACAGCCCTCATGGAATATCTGATCCGGGGTGCGGGCCAGATTCTTCCCCGTGAAATAATTCTCACCTACATATGGGGCGTGGATGCGGAGGTGGAGGACGGAAACCTGGACAACTACATCTATTTCCTGAGGCGCAGGCTGCGGTCCGTGGGCGCATCGGCGCAAATTGTCACCATTCACGGAACCGGATACCAGTTGAAAGAACGGCAGACGTGAGCCGCGTAATCGGCTGAAGGCTGTCTCAGCGGCCCTGGAGGGATTACCATGAATGAAATCAAACAGCTTCACCGGCGGCTGACCGCCCTCTACACCGTGACCACCGGCCTGATTCTCACCGCCGTGATCCTGGGGGTGCTGGCGGTGGGCACACGGGAGTTTCAAAAAAAGAATCTGGAAAATTTTCAGAACACTCTGCTCACCATCACCTCCCGGCTCCAGTCCGGCGGCACCATCGACTGCACTTGGCTGGCCCGGATGGAGAGCGCGGGCAAGCTGATTATCCACGTCGAGGACAACGGGCGGCCTCTGCTCTACAAGGGCGCCTGGACACCGCCCACCGCCCGCCAGGAGCTAATCGCCCAGGCCATTAAAAAAGCGGAGGAGGAGAAGGTGCGCATCGATATGCGGCCCGTCTCCTCCTCCCTGTCGCGCACCTCTATCTTCACCTTAAACGGCCCAAACCAGGACGCCTACTTCGGCTCCGTGCTGGTGATCCCGACGCCCAAGGGTTATCAGAGCCTGACCCTGCTGGCCTGGCAGAATCCGGCGGACGCGGGGATATACCGGCAGCGTTTCCTGTTCCTGTTTTTGGATGCGGTGGGAATCGCCGCCCTGTATCTGGTGTGCCGGGTGCTGGTGGGGCGCTCTCTAAAGCCCATCGAGGAGAGCCGGAAAAAACAGAACGAATTTATCGCGGCGGCCTCCCACGAGCTGCGCTCCCCCCTGTCCGTGATCCGCTCCAGCCTGTCCGCGGTGACCGCCGCCCCGGAAAAGCAGGACCAGTTTCTGGCCAACATCGACCGGGAATGCCTGCGTTTGTCCGGCCTGGTCAGCGACCTGCTGCTGCTTGCCTCTGCGGACGCCAAAACCTGGACCATCCGCAGGGAGGACTTGGACGCGGACACCCTGCTGATCGGCGTATACGAGCGGTTTGAACCGCTGGCCCAGGAGCGGAACGTCCGCCTGTGCCTGGAGCTGCCGGAAGAAGCGCTGCCCCACCTCACCGGCGACGGCCAGCGCCTGGAGCAGGTGCTCTCCATCCTGCTGGACAACGCCCTGACCTACACCCCCGCCGGAAAGCAGGTGACGCTGTCCGCCTGCCGCCGCGAAGCCCGTGGACACAAAAAGGCAGGAGTGACCTTCGCCGTTTCCGATCAGGGCTGCGGCGTGCCGGACGCGGACAAAAAGCACGTGTTCGACCGCTTCTACCGGGCCGACGGCTCCCGCACCGACCGCCAACACTATGGCCTGGGACTGTCCGTGGCCAAAGAGCTGGTGCAGCTCCACGGCGGAACCATCGGGCTGGAGGACGCCGAGGGCGGCGGGGCGCGCTTTCTGGTGCATTTGCCAGTTAAGGGGTGAGGGAAGGCGGCGCACGACATACTTTATAAGACGGAACAATCACGGACCGCCGGGATGATTACCGGCGGTCCGTGATTGCATTTGCGTTCATTTTCAGGCTGCTATCCGGCGCAGGGCCAGAGGTCCGCGCGCTTTTACATCCTCATATCAAATCTGCGTCCCATCTCTCAACATCCCGACCAGATCCCCTCTCAGAATCCGCCTCCCTCCGATCCAGTAGGCGGTTCCCACCGCAAGGAAAATGGACAGCACAAATATGCCAATGGGCAGAACCGGTATATTGGCCAGGTATTCCCCCGGCATGAGATGGCTTGCCCGGAGGCAGTAGGCCACAAAGGGGATATTGAGCAGCAGGCTGACGGCCACAGGCTTCGCACACACGTAAAATGCCTCCAGCGCCAGCACCCGGCGCACGCTTCCCGGCGTCATACCCACGGACAGGTAGCGGGCAAATTCCCGCTTGCGCTGGGTTATGCTGCCCAGGGCGTTGGCGAATACGTTGGACAGGCCCACAAGCGCCAGGATTCCGCACAAAATTCCCATGACCAGCTTGTAACCGGTCCGGACCGCCTCGTTAAATGCCTCCTCGCTCAGCCGGTTTTCCATCTCCCATCCGGGCGCGCTCTCCATCATCCCCTCAATCCGGGCCTGGACTCCGTCAATCACCTCGTCCGAGTCCGTCAGAATGTTAAAATGCCTGTCCGCCTTCCCGAACGCGGCCTCCACGTTCCGAAAACCGGATTCCGGCGCCACCAGCACCAGGGCAAAATCCTCGTATTCCTCCCTCAAGTCCGGCGGCAGGTCACTATAGGCGAGAATCCGGGCTTTCAAAAGGTCCGGTGCAAGGGCTGGATCCGGGGACTCATCCTCCGCCGCCCTTCCGGTCTTGGCCGCATTTCCCGCCTCTGCCGCTCTTCCGGTCGCTGGCGCAAGCTCCAGCTCCAGCCCGGCTTCCGCCTTCAAATACGGAACGTACTGCCGGTTTTTATAGCGGCTGTTGAGATTATCCCAGATACGGTTCACCGCCACAACCGGCAGCCCGGTTCCGCCGGTGAGCGGATCATCCCCTGGCTCCAACTTCACCCCCGCTTCCGGCTCGCCCCACGGCTCCAACTCCACCCCCGACTCCCGGCAATATTCCTGAAAACTCACATCGTCCAGAACCACCAGCGGAGCCTGCGCCAGATAATCCCGGCCATCTCTTACAATCCCCGTGTCCGTAAGCCCCAAAGGTCCCCCCAGCGCCTCAAGCTCCCCGCTCACCGTGTCCTCCGGCAGCCGGACGTGGGCCTGGAACTTCCGGTACTCCGCGCAGCGCTCAACCCCATCCAGTCCCCGCAGCGCTTCCAGCAGTCCATACCCCGCCATCCCCTCCCGCTCCGCCCTCTTGTCCAGGGCGAGCAGCAAATCCCAGGTATCCTTATACCGCTCAAAAAACGTATGGTAGGTGTGAAGATAGGAAACCACCTCAAAATTCAAAAATGCGCTGAACACAAAGCAAGCCAATGTCAGCGAGATGCCCGCTGTCCGAAAAGCCCTTCTCCTGGCATAGAGAGATTTTCGGGCCAATTCCCCCTCGATTCCGAATAATCCCGCAATCAGGCGGAACCGCCTCATTTTCCCAGGCGCGGATTCCCCGCCTCCCCTCACCGCTTCCAGGGGAGTCAGCCTCCCCAGCCGTCCGGCGGGCAGCCTGGCCGATATCCACACCGTGAACAGGCAGACCGCCAGGGACAAAAGGGCCACCGGAGCCGGGAAGTAAAATACCGCCCCCACGGCGCGGCTGACTCCCAGGTTCTCCGCCAGGCTGCCGGCCATTCTCATAAACCAATAGCAGCTGCCCGCTCCAAGGGGAATTCCCGCCAAAATAGGAAACAGGCACAGCGCCATGGCTTCCTGGAGCAGCACGGTCTTGATCTGTGCCGGGGCAGCGCCCACGCTCTTCATAATTCCCAGCTGCTGCAGCCTGCTCTCCATGGTAACCGCAAACGCACTGTGAATCATCATGGCAAGGGATAAACATACCACAGTCAAGAAGCCCAGATAAAGAAACAGAAGTTGGGGCGGATTTTCCTTCTCCTCCGGCGAAAAGATCAAATACTGGTTCAACAGCTTGTGGTGATACTGGGTGCTCACCCAACCGTCTTCCCCGTTCCCGCCGATCAGCCGGGCCAGCTGCTCCGTGTCCCGGTAAACGCTCCGGGGATTTTCAAACCAGAGGGAGAGGACCATTTCCCCGCTCTCCTGGTCGGCCGCCAACTCCGCCCGGCTCACATTGTCAAAGCTCTCCGCCACCGCCAGAGCCTCCCCATTCAGATCCCCCCGCAGCCGTCCCTGCCAATCCCCTTCCTCCGCGGCGATCAGACGGTTCTCGTCCTCCCACATATTGTAAAAGATCCCGCTGATTGCCGAGATCAGGAACGACGCGATCAGCGCCGTCACCGCGATGGAAATACATGCGGCCCGGTTGCGCCTGATATAGTCCAGTGAAAATAGTCTCCACATAGCGCCACCCCCTAGACCGTGCGGCGGTCCGACACGATGCGGCCATCCTCGATTTGTACCACGCGGTCCGCCTCCAGGGCAATCCGCTCATCGTGGGTGATGATCACAATGGTCTGGCCCAGGTCCCGGTTGGACCCCTTCAGCAGTTCCACAATCTGCCGGGAGTTCTGCCGGTCCAGATTTCCGGTGGGTTCATCCGCCAGAACCACTGCCGGGCGGTACAGGAGAGAACGGGCGATGGCGGTCCGCTGCTGCTGGCCGCCGGAGAGCGCGTCGGGCAGGGCCTTCAGCTTGTCCTCCAACCCCAGGCCAGCCACCAGTCCCCGGAAATACGCCTCATCCGGCCTGCGCTTGTCCAGCAGCATGGGCAGCTTGATGTTCTGCTCCACACTCAAAGTGGGAATCAGATTGTAGAACTGATAGATCAGCCCTACCTTCCTGCGCCTGAATACCGCCGCCTTCACCGGATTCAGAGTGGAAATGTCCTCATCCTCCACGAAAACCCGCCCCTCTGTGGGCCGGTCCACACCGCCCATCAGATGGAGCAGGGTGGATTTGCCGGAGCCGGAAGCTCCCACTACCGCCACAAACTCCCCTTTTTCAACGGACAGGCTGACGCCGTCCAGCGCCTTCACCTGATTTGCACCTCTGCCGTACACCTTGGTCACAGCCTCGCACCGCAATATCTCCAAGCTCTATTCCTCCTTCTGTCTGCTGTTTTAATCGGATAATTACAGCTTATCACAGAAAAGTGACATCCCGGTGACAGTAAAATCGCACGGTAAAGCAGGCTCCCCCCTCCGGCAGATTCCTGGCCTCGATAAAACCGCCCTGCAGCTCGATCACGGACTTGGCCAGGGCCAGACCCAGGCCGACGCCCTTTTCCTGAGTCAGCCGGGAGGCGGGCGTACTGCCGTGCCCCGGCTCCTCCCCCTTCGCCGCTCCCATTTCGGCCGGCCTCCCATCCCCCACCCCGCTTCCCGGTCTCCCGTCCGGGCTCCTCTTCCCCTGATAAAATCGCCGGAAAATGTAAGGAAGCTCCTCCGGCGCGAACCCCGGTCCGTTATCCCGGACCGTTATCTCCGTATAAAGCGGATTCTCCTCGTACTCCACGGCGATCCTCCCGCCCTGCGGCGCATGGTCGGCGCAGTTTTTAAACAAATTGATAAACGCCTGCGCCGTCCATTCCAGGTCCCCCGAAAATGAAATCCCCGGGTGGTTGGGGATCTCAAGCTCAATCTGCCTGCGGCGCAGAACCGGTTCCACCGTCTCCGCGGCCAGTTCCAGCGCCGTGTACACGTCCACCGCCTGTTTTTCCAGCCGGAGCGCGCCGGAATCGATCCGGGCAAAGGTCAGAAGCGTTTCCACCAGCCGCTCCAGCCGCTCCGTCTGCCTGCGGATCCGGTTCAGGCCCGGATCATTTTCCGTCTGATCCATCGCCTGGGCGGTAATGGCGATGGACGTAACGGGCGTTTTGATCTGATGAGCCACATCCGCAAGCCGGTCCGCAAACTCCCGGCGGGCTTTCTCTTCCCGCTCCGCCGCCAGGCGCAGCGCGGTCACCGTCTTATAAATCTCATCCTGCAGCGGCGAAAAATCGTCCTCCCGCCCATCCAGGAGGCCCGCTCCCTCCTTCCGGTTGGCCTGCTCCAGATAAGCCGTCAGCTCCCCGATCCGTAGGATTTTCCTCCCGCGCGCTCTGTGCCAGGCCCACCAGAGGATTCCCAGAAACGCTCCCAACCCCGCCAGTGTAATCAGGACCGTACCCGGGCCGAAACCGGAGGCCAGCCGGACCGGCTCAAAACCGTAGCTTCTCAAAAGCTCCACTCCTGCCGCCACGTCGTCTCCGCCGCTCCCGGCCGCCGCCTTGATCATCCCCACAATCTCCGTCTCATTTCCAGGCCACCGCCGGGTCAGTTGTCCGGCCAGCCGCGCAAACTGCCCGTATTGGCGGCCTGCGGCCCAGGCTACATAGGCGCAGGCCGCCAGAACGCCTCCCAGCGCAAAACCGGCGGCAAAACCGGTGGCCGCAAACCGGCCGGGTGTTCGGCTCATGTTTCAACCTCCTCCATACAATATCCGAAACTCCTGACGGTGCGGATGCAATCCGGCTGAGGCAGCTTTTCCCGCAGCCGTTTCATGGCTACCGTCAAGGTATTGTCATTGACATAATTTCCGCTGCTGTCCCAAATGGACTCCAGCAGGCTCTGCCTGGTGACGGTGCGGTTCTGATTCTGTATCAATATCTCCAACAGCCGGTACTCCACCGGACTGACCGGCAGGGGCTGGTCTTCCCAATACACCTTCACCGTCCCGGTATCTAAGGACAGCGGACCACAGCTTAAGCGGGCCGTCTCCCCCTTGCCCGCCCGTTTCAACAGGGCGCGGATACGCGCGTGGAGCACCGCCAAATCAAAGGGCTTGGAAATATAGTCGTCCGCTCCGTTCTCAAAGCCCCGCACGATATCGCCGGACTCCCCTCTCACCGTGAGAAAGATCACCGGCAGCTCCTTCCACCGCCCTCGGACCCATCTGCACAGCTGATCCCCGCTCCCGTCCGGAAGATTCCAGTCAACCAGCGCCAGAGACGGCAGCTTCCGTTCCAGCGCCGCCTTCGCCTCCCCCGCCGTACCCAGCACTTCCACATGAAATCCCTTTTTTTGCAGATATTCCCGGACTCCCCAGGCAATATCCTCCTCGTCCTCGATATAATAAATCAAACCGTCCATTCGATTTCCTCCCAAACGCTATACCAGCCGTCCGTTTGATTTTCTTCCAAATCCGCGCGCCCCGTCACAGGTTTCTGTCTCCGGCGCCCGCAAATCCCGCCCGATACGCGGGCAGCACATACTTCCATACAATCCCCAGATTGACCAGCCCCAGCGCGCCGAATGCCACGCGGGCCGCCGTCTCTGAAATCCCGAACATGACGATGCCGTTCATGTCCCCGCCGCCCACGAAACCGCAGAGTACGGACAGGTAAAAGGGATCGTTGAGCAGAAGCAGAATGGTCGCGTAGTAACCAACCGCCTTCACCGCCTTGCCATGCAGCCGGTTTATCCGCCCGGAAGACAGAACGAGTACATAGGCGATGGCAAGGGAAGCCCCCGCTCCCGCCGCATTAAACGCGGCAAACTGCAGATCCGACAGCGCCTCCCGGCTGGTAATGGCAATCTGCATGCCCAGCTCCAGAAAACGCACCTCCTGAAACACTCCAAAGGCCATTGCCAGAACCAGGTGGGCCCCTTCGTGTACCAAATAATAAATTAAAATACCGGCCAAAAGGCCAAAGGTCCTGCGCACCGCTGCCGTCACGCTTTTTCCTCCTTCTCAGAGCCGCCCTTTTGCTCTCCCGCGCAGGGAGCGGACACCACGGAGAGCAGCCTTGGCCTCCGGTTCTCTGCAGCGGGCCGGTTCATATATGTTTGGATCACGTCAAACAGCTCCCGGCGGCAGTCCTCGAATTCCTCATCCGCAAGCATCAGGGTATTCACCGAGAGAAACAGCTGGTCCCGGACCGGATCTTGGTTCGGGACCGAGAAATAGGAACTGAAGCCGGCATAGAGCTTCAGAAGCAGATTCGTCACGGCGCGCTCCGTATTCTCTGCCGGGACTGCAATCTCATCATAGTTTAAGCCGTACTCCTTCTCGTAAGTCCCGCGGACCTTTTGCTCCCTGACCACATGCAGAATCTGATTTTCACACAAAATCCCCATATGATGATAGATCGTGGAACGCGGGATATCCGCCAGACCCTCGGCCAGGGCTGCCACCGTCGCGGTCCTGCTCTGCGCGATCATTTGGATGATGCGCATGCGGATCGGATGAAAAATAATCTTTTCCATGTCTTTCATAAAATTAATCACCGCCTATTATTCTATATTTTTATAATATTATAGTTTTTTAGAATAGTCAACCAAAAAAATACCCCAAAACCGCAAAGCGTTTCGCTTGCTGCGGTTTTGAGGTATTGATCATTTTACTTCGGACATTTACTTGGCGTAATCCGTCACTCTCGACTCACGGATCACGTTCACTTTGATCTGTCCCGGATATTCCAGTTCGCTCTCGATGCGTTTCGAAATGTCTCTGGCCAGCAATATCATGCCGTCGTCATTGATCTGTTCCGGAACCACCATAATTCGAACTTCCCGACCTGCCTGAATGGCAAAAGACTTGTCCACTCCCTTGAAGGAGTTGGTAATATCTTCTAACTGTTTCAATCTGTTTGTATATGTCTCCAACGTCTCACGCCTTGCACCGGGCCTTGCCGCGGAAATCGTATCCGCAGCCTGCACAATACAGGAAATCAGACTGTTCGGTTCAACATCGCCATGATGAGACTCCACCGCGTTGATCACGGTCGCAGACTCCTTGTACTTCTTGCAGAGATCTGCGCCCAGCTGAACATGTGTGCCTTCCATATCATGGTCAACGGATTTACCAATGTCATGTAATAAACCGGCACGTTTCGCCAAACGTACATCCACTCCAAGCTCCGCTGCCAGAAGTCCCGACAGCTGTGCAACCTCGATTGAATGCTTTAATGCGTTTTGTCCATAGCTTGTTCTAAACTTCATCTTACCAAGCAACTTAATCAGTTCAGGATGAATGCCGTGAATTCCAACCTCGAGACATGCTGCCTCGCCTTCTTCCCGCATGTTGGTCTCCACTTCTTTTTGTGCTTTTTCTACCATTTCCTCGATTCTGGCCGGATGAATACGCCCGTCCACAATCAAACGCTCCAGAGCAATTCTGGCAACTTCTCTACGAATGGGATCAAACCCGGACAACACCACTGCCTCAGGGGTATCGTCGATAATCAATTCCACGCCCGTCAGGGTCTCAAGGGTACGAATGTTGCGTCCCTCTCGGCCGATGATGCGGCCTTTCATCTCATCATTGGGAAGCTGTACGACGGAAACGGTGGTTTCCGCCACATGATCCGCCGCGCACCGCTGAATCGCAGTCACAACCAGATCCCTTGCCTTCTTGTCCGCTTCTTCCTTTGCTTTGTGTTCAAGTTCCTTAATTAACTTCGCTGTGTCATGTTTTACATCTTCTTCAACAGATTTTAAAAGATATTCTTTTGCCTGTTCGGAGGTCAGACCGGATATCCGCTCCAGTTCCTGTATGCCTTTTTCATATTGGGCTTCCACTTCTGCACTGCGCTTGCTCAGAACATTTTCTCTTCTGACAAGGTCAGCCTCCTTCTTTTCCAGGGCATCTGCCTTTTTTTCAACGTTCTCTTCCTTGCTCAATACGCGCTTCTCGTAACGTTGAAGTTCCGCTCTTCTCTCCTTGGTTTCCTTTTCTAATTCATTCTTTGTCTTTAAGGATTCTTCCTTGGCTTCCAGGAGAGCTTCTCGCTTCTTTGTCTCCGCAGTTTTTAATGCTTCATCTATTATTTCTCTTGATTTTTCTTCCGCGCTTCCGACTTTGCTGTCGTACTGCTTCCGTTCGTAGGAACGGGCGGCAAACCAAGCAATAATAGCCATTATTATCCCGACTATCAGTGATGGGACCACTATCTGCAACACAGGAGCACCTCCTCTATTTGATTTTCATTGTACGAACTACAACATATTAATTTTATACGTTTTTCAGTATTGTGTCAAGTATATTCACCCTGTTTTCGTACAAATCCAGACAATATGAACAAAACCACCGGAGGCCTTCGGAACGGCCCGTCACTGGTACTCGTCGCAGATTTCGCCAATCACCCGGCGGATCACCTCGTAGGAATAGCCCTTACGGCCCAGAAATGCGTACAATTTCTGCAATTCCTCCCGGGAAAGCTCCCCCGGATTGCCCACCTTTTTTTGCACAAGACGGCGGACCGTCTCCTCCTCGGGCGGAGCCGCCTCCCGCAGAGCCTGGTCCACCAGCTCGCTGTCCACGCCCTTTTGGCGCAGCTCGTAGGCCAGCTGACGGCGGCTCTTGCGCGCGCCCCCGTTCTCCACGTAGCGCCTGGCAAAGGCCTCGTCGTCCACATAGCGGTGCTTCTTCAGCAGGGCGATGGTGCGGTCGATCACAGGCTGGGGGAACCCGTCCTCCTCCAGGCGGCTGCGGATCTGGCTCTCGCTCTTGTCCGAGGCCTTCAGCAGGTCCACGCTGCGCTCCCTGGCCCTGCGGTTTAATAGTTCGGTCTCGATCTGCCGGTACAGCTCTTCGGACAGGGTTCCCCCCTCCTCCAGCCCCAGCCGGCCGATCTCCCCCCTGTATAAAACAAAGGCAAAGCCTTCATCCACAAAGACTTTGCACTTTCGTTTATCCACGGGGACAATGGAAGTGATGGTCATAGCTTCCACGCTCCTCTCGATTTTACTTGCATATTCCGGGATTCAGCCCGGCGCCGCGATCCGATGCAACGCCGGGGGAATCCGGCTCTGGTTGTAACCAGGCTTATTTCTTGCCGCCGGCCTCGTCAAACAGCAGCTTGGGCTCTTCCTCCCGCTGGGGCAGGCCCTCGTGGGACGGGGCCAGGCCGTACTTGGTACGCACCTTCTCCTCCACCTCAGCCAGAATGTCGGGATTGTCCGCCAGATACTGCTTGGCGTTCTCACGGCCCTGACCGATCTTGGAGCCGTTGTAGGCGAACCAGGCGCCGCTCTTCTCGATGATATTGTCCTTGGCCGCCAGATCCAGGATATCACCCTCCCTGGAGATGCCCTTTCCGAACATGATGTCGAACTCGGCCTCCTTGAAGGGCGGAGCGATCTTGTTCTTCACAACCTTGACCCGGACGCGGTTCCCGATCACCTCGCCGCCCTGCTTCAGGGTTTCGATCCGGCGCACATCCAGTCGGACGGAGGAGTAGAACTTCAAAGCGCGGCCGCCGGTGGTGGTCTCGGGGTTGCCGAACATCACGCCCACCTTCTCGCGCAGCTGATTGATAAAGATCACCACGCAGTTGGACTTGCTGATCACGGCGGTCAGCTTGCGCAGGGCCTGGGACATCAGGCGGGCCTGCAGTCCCACGTGGGAGTCGCCCATCTCGCCGTCGATCTCGGCCTTGGGCACCAGGGCAGCCACGGAGTCCACGATCACGATGTCCACCGCGCCGGAACGCACCATGGTCTCGGTGATCTCCAGGGCCTGCTCTCCGTTGTCGGGCTGTGAGATGTACAGGTTGTCGATATCCACCCCGATGTTCTTGGCGTAGACGGGGTCCAGGGCGTGCTCGGCGTCGATGAAACCGGCGATGCCGCCGCGCTTCTGCACCTCGGCCACCATATGTAAGGCCACGGTGGTCTTACCGGAGGACTCGGGGCCGTAAACCTCGATGATCCTGCCCTTGGGCACTCCGCCCAGTCCCAGCGCGATGTCCAGGCTGATGGAGCCGGTGGGAACAGTTTCAATATTCATATTGGCGCCGGAATCTCCAAGCTTCATCACGGAGCCCTTACCGTATGCCTTCTCAATCTGAGTCAGCGCCGCATCCAGCGCTTTCAGCTTATCTTCACGATTCATATTGCGGTTGTTGACCATTACTTTCTCTTCTTTCGCCATAGCGTCCTCCAATGCGAACAAATGTTCTTTTTCTAGTTATCATCATAGTATAGTTCCGCAAAAATGTCAACCATTAATTTCATCCAGGCATAGGCGCCCCACCTCCCGCTTTCTCTCTGTGGTTTACAATTCCTTTTCTGTGAAAATGCGGCGATCTGCGCGCGGATTCAATCAGAAGCATCTCGCGGAAAGAACTTCCGCAGAAGTGTTATTATCATACCATGAAGCGCCGGGTGATGCAAGCGGGGAGCGGGAAAAATGGATGGAAGTGTGGAAAACGGCCCGGATCCCTCATGACGGCTGACATCCGATCAGACCGCACGGGAGACCCGGGCCGTTTCTTATTGCGCCCCGCGCCCACCTGAGAGCACCCCGTACACCCCCGGCAGAAAACGCCCCAGCAAACGGGACAGCCCATAACTTGCCACGGCCATAACTGCGGGCATGACCAGGAAAATGCCCAGGGCCGCGGCGGCATTTCCGCCCAGCACCAGCGCCCCCGCCTTGTTGACCAGACGCACCAGGGCGAAATGGATGGCGTAGAGAAAGAAATTCTGCTTCATCCAGGTAAAGGCCGCAGGAAGAGGCGCCAGGCTCACGGCCATCCAGGCCGCCGCGGCCATGACAAAGCGGATCAGCACCGTTTGCAGCGGGTTCTGCCAGAGCGCCATGCCCGGTCTGCCAAACAATACCGCAGCCGTGCCCAGAAAGGCCAGGACCCCCGCGGCCACGGCCCAGTCCCCGATCCGGCCGCTCTCAACAAATCTCCCCTCCCGTTCCCGGTGCAGGGCCGCCCAGGCCCCCGCGCTGTAATAGAGCAGGGCGTCCGCGTTCAGAAGCGGGAAATACCGGCCCTTCCAGATCATCAGAGCCAGGGCCGCGAAGGTCAGCGCCGCCACGGCATTTGACCGCATAAGCAGCCAGACAAGCGGCGCAAGCGCGATCAGCAGAATCAGCTGGAACAGATACCAGAACACGGGATTGTACCCGTAAAACGCCACGGCCCTGACCAGCTGTCCCCCGT
The DNA here is from genome assembly GCA_025149125.1 of [Clostridium] asparagiforme DSM 15981. GTDB lineage: Bacteria > Bacillota > Clostridia > Lachnospirales > Lachnospiraceae > Enterocloster > Enterocloster asparagiformis. The sequence continues at coordinate 5,233,498 of CP102272.1, forward strand.
CAAAGGGCACCGCCGTCTTCCCGATCAGGCGGGTGATCGCGGGTATGCGGGTGGCCATAACGTAGGCCATGTAGTAGAGAAAATTCCATAAAAAATAAGGAATCAGCACGCTGTGAACGCGGGACTTCCATTTATATAGAAGTTTCTCCCAGGTAAACCGCCGGTAGAACAGATAGGCGGAGACCATGAAGAACCCCGGGACAGCCATCTGTCCCAGTTGTTCCCCAACGGCCCGCTCAATCCGGTCCACCATGGCGGCCTGCCCGGTCAGCCCCAGAAACAATTCCCCGTTGTAGGAGTGAACCCACACCACCAGCATGCTGAATAAAAAGGTTACCCAGTAGATCCTGCTGCGGAATTGTTCTTCGTTCATAGGCACGATTCCTTTCGGTCTTACTTGCGCGCTGCGCCGGAAAATACCGGCGTCAGCTGCGTCCCTCCCGATACTTCGCCAGCAGCTTGTTGATCCGGTTGGTGGGAGTCAAAAGCTCGCTCAAGGAAGCGTCGTGGTTTAAATTGTCGATAATAAGCGCGATGTATTTGCTCATATCCACATTGATATAGTACGGCCTCGACAGCAGGTCCGGGGTCTGGTACACCAGATTGGTGGTCAGAATCCGGTCGATGATGCCGTTCTCGTAATACTCGTCAAATTTGGCCAGACCGTTGGTGAACAGTCCGAAGGTGGCGCAAATAAACACCTTTCTGGCCTTTCTGCGCTTCAGCTCCTTGGCCACGTCCTGGACGCTCTCGCCGGAGGAGATCATGTCGTCGATGATCAGCACGTCCTTGCCCTCCACGCTGGAGCCCAAAAACTCGTGGGCCACGATGGGGTTGCGGCCTCCCACGATCTTGGTGTAGTCCCGGCGTTTGTAAAACATTCCCATATCCAGTCCCAGCATGTTGGCGAAGTACACGGCGCGGCCGGTTCCGCCCTCGTCCGGGCTGATGACCATCATGTGGTCGCTGTCGATCTGTAAGTCGGTCTCCACCTTAAGCAGGTACTTTAAGAACTGGTAAATGGGCTGTACCGTCTCAAATCCCCGCAGCGGGATGGCGTTCTGCACTCTGGGGTCGTGGGCATCGAAGGTGATGATGTTCTCCACGCCCATGTTGACCAGCTCCCTGAGGGCCAGGGCGCAGTCCAAAGACTCGCGGCCGGAGCGCTTGTGCTGGCGGCTCTCATATAAGAAGGGCATAATCACGTTGATCCGGCGGGCTTTGCCTGCGGCGGCGGCGATGATGCGCTTCAAATCCTGGAAATGGTCGTCCGGCGACATATGGTTGATCATGCCGCAGAGGGAATAGGTCAGACTGTAATTGCACACGTCCACCATAATATACAGATCATCTCCGCGCACCGACTCCGTGATAATCCCCTTGGCCTCACCGGAACCGAACCGGGGCGTCTTGGCCTCAATGATATAGGACTCTCTCTGGTAGCCGGAAAATGCGATGGTCGATTTGTGCTCGCTCTCCCGCTCATGTCTCCATTCCACCAGATACCTGTCCACCTTTTCTCCCAACTCGGAAATACCCTTAAGCGGAATCAGTCCCAGCGGTCCTACCGGTATGGTTTCAATGATCTTTTCCTCGTACAGCATGTGTTTTTATCCTCCTGTTTGTTGTGAACATATCATTTATACATCATGGGCGTGTTTTCGTCAAGCCATTCCCGCCCTTTTAAACTTTTTAGCTTTTCAGCAAGCGGATATCCCCGCCGTACAGGGGAATAATGGTGTAACCGCTCATAATCCGGGAGGTCACCCGGTCCGTGTAGCTGTCCCGCAGCATGGCCAGGGACAGATTGGTGGAAATGATGGTGGAGCGCTTCATGTTCATCCGCTCGTTGATGCAGTAGAAGAGCTGGGAGGAGGTAAAGCTGTTGTTCAGCTCCGTGCCCAGGTCGTCGATGATCAGCAGATCGCAGTCCAGGATATAGCGGTACATATCCTTCATGTCGTCCTCGGGCTGGTAATCGAATTTGTTGCGTGAGAACACTTCGAACAAGTCCGAGGCGGACAGGTAGATCACGGAATAATACTTGTCCATCAGCTCTCTGGCGATGCAGTTGGTCAGAAAGGTTTTTCCCACGCCGGTGCTGCCGGTGAACAGCAGATTGTCGTGTTTTTTGCCGAAATCCTGCACAAAGTCGCTGCACCAGCCCACCACCTGCCGCATGTACCGGGCGTTTGTCATGCCGATCTGCGGAATCAACTCCGAGTCGTCATAGTATGAGAAGGACAGGTTGGAAAAATTCTCACGGTCCAGCACGGTCTCCAGATTGGACTGGGCGTAGAGAAGCTTCATCTGGGCCTGGAGGAAGCAGTGGCATTTCTTCCCGTCCACATAGCCGGTATCGCAACAGTCCGGGCAGCGGTAATGGGGCTCCAGGTAATCGTCCGGGAATCCGGCCGCCCGGATTAACAGGGCCTTCTGTTCCTTTAAGTCCTGCAAATCCGCCCGCAGCTTGTCAAGGGCGCTTTGATCGCCCTCCAGAAGCTTCCTGGCGCAGGCCACCGACCGGCCCGCGATCTCGGCTTCCAGCTCACGCACCGCGGGAACCGCCTTGTAAACCTGTGCCCGGCGCTCCTCCTGGCGGTGCCGGTTCTCGATCTGCTGTTTTCCGTATTCCCGCATAATCGCGTCGTATTGGGAATTGCTTAGTGCCATGGTTGTATCTCCTTGCTGAGGTGAGAGGGGGTGAGGGGCGCTGGGGGCCGCCGGGCGGTTCCGGACGCCCTATCTCCATATCGCTACTGCTGGTTTACGCGCTCCTTGAGCTGTTTTAATACCAGCGCGTCATAGTCCGTGTCGCGCTGCTTGAAGTTGTGGAACTGGTTGGACTTGCGGCGGCCGCCGTCTGCCTGGCCTGCGCCCTGGCCCCCGGAGCTTCTGCCTCCCTGGGCCTGTCCGCCCGCGCCCTGAGCCCGGGACTTGGAGCGCTTCTCGTCCAGAGCTTCCACGTCCGCTTTGGTGCGGACTCCCGCCAGCTTCCAGTCGGACAGAATCTTGTCCGTATAGCGGAAGCTGGGGGTATGTATGGCGGAAATGGTCCGGTTGCAGGCCATCAGCACCAGCTCCCGGCCAAATCCGTATTCCCGGAACCATTTGGTAATCATCTTCTGCTCTTCCGTGGCAGGCCTGCGATCGTTCAAACCAAAGGCCTTCATCACGCTGAATGCGTCATTGTTAAAGCCTTCGGCGTACTCCTTCGCCTCGTCCGGCGTCCTGAAGCCCTGCTCATGCCAGTTGATGGCCACCGTCTCCATGTAGCGGACGCTTACATGGCCGTTCTGGACACAGTATTCCACCAGATATTCCAAAAGCTCGGGGCTGAATTTCAGAGTGTCGTACAGGTAGGCAAACACCTGGCAGTCCCGGGGCGTAAACACCTTGTTCATGTACTTCTGGGCGATGTAGAGAATCTGGGCAAACTCCTCGTCGCCGGACAGGCGGTTCACCTGGGCCACGGAGTAAACCGGCTTGGGGCTTGGAGCGGCCGCCGCGGGGGCGGTACCAAAGGAAACGCTGTCCGTCCGTCCGGCTGCCGGCGCAGGCTCTGAAACCGCACCCTGGGGCTTGACGGCAGCCGGCGCAGTCTGGTTTACGGCCTGCGGGGTTCCGCTGTAGGACGCGCTCCAACCGTCCGCTCCGGCCTGTGTGGATCCATGATACGCAGTGCTGCGGCTGTCTGGAGTGACCTGCGGGTCTGCGCTGAACGCCGCTCCCCGGCCGCCGGACATTTCCCGGTCCAAAACCGCACCGGCTTTTGGGCGGTCCGCCGCCGTTCCCGCGTCCTTTTCCCCGCCGTCCGGTGAGAGCAGGTCCTCCCGCAATAAGACCCCGGCCTTTTCCCAATAGGCCAGGGCCCGGCGTACATCGGATTCCGTATGATTCAGCGCATCCGCGATGGCGTCCACGCTGACCGGTTCGCTCTGATGGCGCAGCAGATACAGATAAACCTTCACATACTCTCCATTGGCCGCGGCCATATATTGATCGATAAACTCGTCCGCCACTGCGGTAACGGGGATATTCCACCTGTCCTTCACCTGAAACGTCATCCTTTATACCTCCGGATAAGCTGCTGCCGCCGCGCTGCAATCCCAGTCTCCGCTCAAAAGAGCGTTCCGTGAATTCGCCTCGCGCCGCGCGGGATATTGGCTGTCAATCTTGTCATCATCATAACACATCCCCCAAAAAAAGAAAATAGGGGGTAGTTATGCACACATCCCTCTGTGGATAATGTGGATAATGTGGAAAATCCGGTGGACCGCTGTGCACCCAACGGCTCAAACGCCCGGATTCCCCATATAAAACCAAGATTTTTAAAATCGTGCGACATTTTTTTATGTCAATCTAACAATCCACATCGTATCTTTACATAAAATGTTGACAACTCTGTGGATAATGTGGATAACTACATGCCAAGCAGCTTTTCTCCCACTTTTACGATATCTCCGGCCCCCATAGTTATCAACAAATCGCCGTTCATACAATTTTCCAAAATAAATGTCTCGATCTCGTCAAAGGACGGGATAAAGTGAACGGGCGTTCCCAATTCCTGGATTTTTCTGGCAATATCTGCGGAACTGACGCCCAATGTGTCCGTCTCGCGGGCCGCGTAGATGTCGGCCAGAATCACCTCGTCCGCCGCGGCCAGCGTCTCGGCAAACTGGTCCAGAAACGCCTTGGTGCGGGTGTAGGTGTGGGGCTGGAACACGCACCACAGCTTGCGGTGGGGATAATTCTTAGCCGCGGCCAGAGTCGCCTTTATCTCCTGGGGATGATGGGCGTAATCGTCGATAATTGTCACGCCGCCGATCTCCCCCTTCTTCTCAAACCGGCGGTCCGTGCCGGAAAAATTCTTAAGCCCCGCCATAATCGCCTCAAAGCCCACGCCCAACTCCATCACCACTGCGATGGCGGCCAGGGAATTGTAAACATTGTGCTCGCCCGTGACGCCCAGGGAAACGCGGTTCACCAGTTTCCCCTGCACGATCAGATCATACGACGGGCGGGCGAACTCATCGTATGTAATGTTCTGCGCGGTATAATGGCTGTCCGGGGACGATCCGAAGGTGACGATCCTGCATTTCAGGCCGTCCGTGATCTGCTGCAGATTCTCGATGCCGCTGTTGATCACCAGCAGGCCGTCCTGCGGAAGCTTCTGCGCGAAAAGGCGGAAGGAGTGCCGGATATCCTCCAGGTCCTTGAAGAAATCCAGATGATCCGCCTCGATATTCAGAACCACCTCCAGCGTGGGATAAAAGGACAAAAAGCTGTTGGTGTACTCGCAGGCCTCGGTGACAAACAAATCCGGGCTGCCCACGCGGATATTTCCGCCGATATCTTTTAAAATTCCGCCCACCGACACCGTGGGGTCCATGTCACCGGCCAACAGCATTTCCGCAACCATAGAGGTGGTTGTGGTCTTGCCGTGGGTACCGGAAATGGCGATGGACTGCTTGTAGTTGCGCATCATCTCGCCCAGAAATTCCGCCCTGGACAGCATGGGAAGCCCCTTTTCCCTGGCGGCGATGAACTCGGGATTATCCTCGTGGATAGCGGCCGTGTACACCACCGCCTGAATCCCCGGCTCCTGTTCAATGTTTCCGGCCCGCTGTCCGTAATACACTCTGGCGCCCTTGGCCTCCAGCCGGTCGGTCAGCTCCGTCTCATGGGAATCCGACCCCGACACCGTAAAACCCTCGTCCAGCAGAATCTCCGCCAGACCACTCATGCTGATGCCTCCGATTCCAATAAAATGCACATGTGACCGTTTGCTAAAATCTATCTGATACATCATTCATTTCCTTTCCCTGCCCGTAAATCGCCAGTTTAACAAAAACTGGAAAAATTCTTCCGCGCATATAATTATAGTATGTTGTGTCAATCTCTTTTGACTGCCTCCCAAGGCACATCTACGCCTATTATACCAAAAACCCACGTAAATTCCACACAAAAAACAGAGAAATTCCGGCCCTTGAATCCCGCGTCCCTGTCTGCTATACTCAATCATCATACCTTATCGTCGGTCTTTCCCGATTTCACCCATCACCGCAAAGGAGGTCCCCCCATGAAACTGGAACTTTTCTTCGACTATATCTGTCCCTACTGCTACCGCGGCCACCGGATGTTCCTGGAGTTGCTGCCCCTGTATCCAGGGCTGGAGGTGGTCTGGCGCCCCTGCGAATCCCACCCGCGTCCGGAAAATACCTACCGCCACAGCGACATGGCCATCCAGGGCATGTATTACCTGGAGGAGCGCGGCGGCGATCTCTCCTCCTATCACCGGCTGGTGTACGAGGCGCACTTTGAAAAAGGCCTGGATATCTCCGACCATTTTGTTCTCGCCGGGTTAGCCGGCCGCTGCGGCGCGGATTCCAAAGCCTTTCAGGAAGCGCTGGATCAAAACCGCTACGCCGGCAAGGTGGAGGAGGGCAACCGCTACGCCTGGGAAACCCTGCGGCTAATCGCCGTTCCCAGCTATCTGGCCGTCCCGGAAGGACCTGATTTAAAAGGCCGCGGCCCTATGATCGGTTCCCGCGACGGCATTCCGGTCACCAGAAAGGAATTGGAGCGGTTTTTGGAGACTCACAACGCCGCCGGTTTTCCGGGGATATAATCCCCGCCCGGCGGCGCTGTCATTTCTCATCTTCCTCTATCGCGTGTCCACTCCATTTTCCGTGTCCCACCATTCCAGGCACAGGTCGCGCCAGCGGTTCCCGGTTTCTTCCATTTCCTTCAAAACCTGTTGATATTCCGTCTCCCCGTCCCAGCGCGCGCCGGTCCAGAGCGCCTCTGATTCCATCCACCGTTTTTCCAGCGCCTGGCGCATCTGCTCCAGCTCCCCGAATCGCCCGCCCGCGGCCTCCATCTGCTCCGCTGTCAGCCGCAGCCTCCAGTCCCGGTAAGCCTCCTCGGTGGGAATCTCCCGCAAACGGTGGCGCTCCGCCTTGGGAACGGCCCGAAGTCCCGCAATCAGCGCCTGTTCCTCGGCAGAAATCATAGCGGAGATATCCTGACCGGACTCCTCCTTTTCCAGGCGCTCGATATAATGTTCGTAGCCAAAGGGATAATACATGGCGCTGTGGTTGTCGAAAATCAGCACCGCGTCCGCCACCTGCCGGATAAAATACCGGTCGTGGGACACGAACAGGATCGTACCCCGGTATGCCTGAAAGGCGCTCTCCAGCGTCTCCTTGGCCCGGATATCCATGTGGTTGGTGGGTTCGTCCAGAATCAGGAAATTGGGGCGGCTCTGAAGCAGCTCCGCCAGCACCAGCCTGGCCTTCTCCCCGCCCGACAGGTCGCTGACTCGCTTTGACGCCTCCCGGCCGCCGAACAGGTAGGCCCCCAGCGTGGAGCGCACCTCCTTCTCCGTCATCACAGGGAACAGACGGTGGAAATGCTCCGCCACGGACAGCTCCGACTCAATCTCAGCGGCGCGCTGGTCAAAATAGCCGATGGTGATGTTCACGCCCAGAGAGAAATCCCCTCCCACCGGCGGAATAAATCCCGCAATGGTCTTTAAAAACGTGGTCTTTCCGGCGCCGTTCGGCCCCAGCAGACCGATTTTCTGGCCCCGGCGGATGCGCAGGCTCAGCTCCAGAAGCTGCCGGTCATACCCCAGCTTTAAGTGCTCCGCCTCAAACACCCACTTGCTGCCGGGAATCAGGGGCGTGATATCCCCGGTAAAAAAGCCGCCTTCCTCCTCCGCAGGCTTTTCCACCCGCTCCATGCGCTCCATCTGCTTGCGCTTGGCCCTGGCAAACGCCGCCTTGGTGGGCTTGTGCTTAAAGCGCTCCACCAACTCCTCCAGCCGCTTAAACTCCTCCTGCTGGCGCTCGTAGGCCTTGGCCTGCAGCTTCCGGCGCTTGCGCTTTTCCTCCCGGTAGGCCGTGTAATTGCCGGCGTAACGGGTCAGCTTCCGGTCCTCCAGCTCATAGACAATATCCGCCGTCCGGTCCAGAAAAAAGCGGTCATGGGACACCATGACCACGGCTCCGGGATAGCGCCTCATATACTGCTCCAGCCACCTCACCGTCTCTAAGTCCAGGTGGTTGGTCGGCTCGTCCAGCAGCAGAATATCCGGTTTGTCAAGCAGCAGGCGGATCAATGCGATTTTGGTCCGCTCCCCGCCGGAAAACCGGGACAGCCGCTTCACCCGGTCCTCCTTGCGAAAACCGAAGCCGGTGAACAGCGCCTCGTACTCCCGCTGGTACTCAAACCGTTCCCTGGAAAATGGATCCTGCTCCGGGCAGCCGGACAAAATCTCTTCCTCCACGGTCCTGTCGTCCCCGGAAAACGCCTGTTGGCGCAGCATGCCGATGGTCGCCTGCCTGGCCCGGACAATTCCCGGCCCCTGGCGGCGGTCGTCGCGGTCCAGGTCCATTTCCCCGGCGATCAGGCGCAGGAGCGTGGTCTTTCCAGCTCCATTTTTACCCACCACCGCTATTTTTTCCGCACCGCGGACCTCAAAATCGATGTGAGATAAAATCACTTCCCCGCCGGCGCTCACGGTTCCGTCCGAAATCTGATACAACATACGTTAAATCCTTTCCTTTATCCCGGCCGCCGCTTTACGCCTCCGGTTTTTCCGGCTGGCAGGCGGGACAGTAATACACGGAGCCGCCCAGATAGGCGGCCTTCACAATGGGACCGCCGCAGGCCGGACAGCCGGATTTCATGCCGTTTTTGGACATGATGGTGCGGTAACCGCCCGGTTGGCCGTAGATATCTTTCTCCGTGTCACGTCCACCCGCCGTCTCCATTTCCCCCAGCACGGACGTCACGGCCGCCAATAGTCCGGCTTTTTCGTCCCCGCTCATGGACTCCAGCCTGCGCCTGGGATGAATGTTCGCCCGAAACAGGATATCCTGCAGCACGCCGTTTCCGATGCCGGGGAAACGCTGCTCCGTAGCCAGAAACGCCTTGGCGGTGAGCTTTGGCCCCGCTTCCCCCAGGGCTTTTTCATAGCGGGCCGCAAACGCTTTGGAGAGGGGCGGCTCTGCGGCCCGGCTCTTCACATAGTATTCGTCCCCGTAGCTCCCGTCATGCAGATAGATCCCGCCGTACATGGCCACGGTGAAGGCCAGGGCGGTCCCGTCATCCAGGCGGATCAATAACTGGCAGGCGGCGGGCGGCTTTTCCCCGCCGGTCAGGCGCACGTTCACGCCGTCGTTAAAGCAGAGCCGCCTGCCATTGTCGAATACCAGCTCCACAAATATTCCAAACCCTTCCGCCGCCGTGATCCTGCTCCCCGTAAGCTGCGCCTCGTAGCCGGCGGGGTCCCCGTTAAACCAGCAGAATTTGTGGGGCTTCATGGGCGGCAAAACCGCCGTCACCATTTTCCCCGCCGTCTCCTTCTGAAGCTGGCGGGATATCACTGCGATCTCCGGATATTCCAGCATAATGTTCCCCTCCCTTGTTGTGAAAGGCCGCCGCATCGCGGGCCTTTCTGTTTCCCCCATTATACGGGAATTTCCGGAGCGTTTCAACGACAACTTGCAGGATGAGCGGGGTGGACAAACGAGGGGAAATTAAAAAAGAGAATTCCCAGAATCGGGAACTCTCCATTTTTAATTTCATTAGTCCGTTTTTTAGTCCCAGGTCAGCGCGCCGCCTGGGGCGTATGTCTGAAAATGATACCTTTGTAGCGGTCCAGAGCCGCCAGCAGGGTGTTCCCCAGCACGCCTATCGCCAGAATCTCGCCGATTCCCACGGTTCCGATCATATAGATGATCAAATCCGGCGCGCCGTAGGCATAGCGCAGCACCCAGGGGACGATCAGGGTGTTGGCAATGATGGGGGGCAGGCACACCAGCCATTTGTGGCGGCGCAGATGCCAGGACCCCACGGCCCCGATGAGGGTGGCCAGGCTTCCGAACACCACGTCCAGCATGGCCGAACCGCAGAACAGGTTGGACAGCAGGCAGCCGATGAACAGCCCGGGCACAGCCGCCGGCGTGAAGAACGGCAGGATGCACAGCGCCTCCGAGATCCGAAACTGCACAGGGCCAAAGCTGATGGGCGCGAATATCATGGTCAGCGCCACATAGATGGCCGCAATGGCGGCTCCGTGGACAATCAGGTACACATTTTTGTTGCTCTCTCTCATATTCGGTTTTCTCCTTTAGTTTTGTTTTAGGTGTGGAAGGTCTCGAACACACCGGTCGTTTTGTGAAATTCCCTGTATTACCAGGGGGTTCACGGCCTTATTGCGGACATATGCGCGCTGCAAATAGAAAGTTGAAACCAGCCTGCTATCCGCCTGCATATGAACCGGTATAGTATAGCATTAAGAGGGGGATTTATCAAGTGGAACATTCCCATAACAGCGCCTACATGAGGGTGATAAAGATCCTGGCCGCATATCCCGGCGCATTTTTTACAGAAAGATCGTTTTGTCCCCATTTTTCTGTAAAATTATATGCTATACTTATCTCAGACTGAGGTGAAAATCAATGCGCATCAACCGTTTTTTATAAAGGAGGCCATGCATTTGAAAAGCAGATCGAAAATCCTTATAGCGTTCCTGCTTTTGGCTTTCGCGGGATTCAGCAGCCAAATTTACATACAAAATAGGAGTATTCGTTCAGACAATGAAGTTTCAGACATAACGATAGAAAGGCAGCTGCAGGTGATGTTAGACAACTATGAGTGGAGTTGTCCGCCGTCCGGCAATATCTGCCACATGTTTACTGTGACTGACCTGGATCAGAACGGAAGATTGGAGTTGATTATTTCCCGCCTTGAGGGATCGGGGCGTTACACATACAGTGATTATTATGAGGTAAACAAGGCGCTGGACGGTTTGGCGCCCTGTGAATGGCCGGATCGAAACTTTGAATCCGAAGCCGACATAATGGTAAGCAGCGTTCCGGTATATTATGATCCAAATAATGAGATATATTATTATATTTTTCAGGACCGAATTCCGGACGGAATCCATTACGCTTCCGAAAACAAGCGGGCGATTTCTTTAGCAAACGGAACACTCTCGGAGCGTATCCTAGCATATAAAAATACCTATGATGAAGACAGATCCGATTCATTTGCGGTCATTACCTGTGAAGATGCAGACGGTAACGAGATTGACGAGCGTGCCTATGACCGGTTTGAGGAAACGATATTTGCGGACTTTCATAAAAGGGCGGCCTGTTTTTCCTGGTTTGATTTGAATGATACGAATCGCGGTAAATTGAGCGACAATGAAATCGCTGATATCCTGCGGGAAGCTTATGAGGGATTTTCAGTTCAGTAATTGTGTGAACGTATTCAAAGGCTCCCAATCATTAAAATGGAGAACAGAGGGAATGGGCCATCGCCCCTTAAGGCGGCAGCCCACTCCCTCCTTCTCTCAATCCCGCCAAAACTCTGCCAGCTCGCTGTTCTTCAACACTTCCCGCAGCTTCCCCTCATCTCCTGCCTCCCGCAGGGCTGCCGCCGTGCCGGAATCGCGGATCAGGGCGGACAGGCGCTGGAGCACGTTCAGGTGCTTTTCGCTGTCTGTAAACGCAAGCACAAACACGATTTCCACCGGAATTTCCGCCTCGCAGTCCTCCATGTTCACAAAGCGGACCGGCCGCTCCAGGGTCATGATCAGCATCACCGGTTTTTTCACGAATCCCGGTTCCGCATGGGGAATTGCCACGCAGGTGTCTCCGAAGCAGATTCCCGTGGGGAACATATTTTCCCGCTTAAGCAGCGCCTGGAAAAATCCGTCCGTCACATATCCCGCCTGTTTTAAGTGATCGGCCGCCAGCTTCAGGACTTCGTCCCGTGAACCGGCCCTCACTCTGCACATCACGGAATCCGCGGCGATTAACTCCCCTTTTACTGTTGCACTCATAGAACGCTCCTTACTTTCTGGTCGCCGTCATAAAGCGGTATTTCCGGTCCGCGGACTTCTCTCTGGTAATATAATACCAGCCCACCAGAAGCACCGCAACGATTACAACGCCGATCATTTTATATTTCATACTGTAAATAATGGTGGAGTACGCCCAGCCGCCCGGACAATAGTAGGTGATTCCGGTTGCGCCCTCCGGGAACTGGTAGCCGATGCTTTTCGCCAGCTCCGTGAACAGCGGCCCGATCAGGGTGCCGATATACAGGCCGATCACCGTCTGGATAATACAGGTCAGGTAGGTGCGGACAAAGTTACCCCGGTGGATGCCGTTTGTAATACACCCGGCGAAAACGGTTCCCGCCAGCGCTCCGAAGGGAAGCGTCTGGTTGCCGGGCGTAATGATTGCGAACAAAATGTAGAAGGGAATGATCAAAACGGAAATCGCCACACAGTTTTCATGGCCGCAGGCCAGCGCGGAATCCAGTCCAATATAATACTCTTCCCCGGAAAACCGTTTCTGCATAAATTCCCTGGCTGCCTCGGAGATCGGAAGAAGCCCTTCCATAATGACCTTGACCATTCTGGGCATCATCAACATCACCGCGCCCAGATTGATTCCCAGCTCGACCGTCTCGCGAAAGCTGTAGGAACACACTGCGCCTAAAACAATGCCCAGCACAAACCCGATCACAACCGGTTCGCCCAGAGCGCCCATTTTCCGGTTCAGCGCTTTCACGTCACCCTTGGCGTCCTTTACCACCGGGGCTGCAGTTTGTCAATTTTCGGCAAACAATGAAACTGCATCAGCATCCTAAATTCATCAAACGTCTCATTAAAAAAAGAGAATTCCCTGAAATTCCGGGAACTCTCCGTTTTTGATTTTATTTGTATCATGTCCGTTCACCAGGTCAGCGCACTGATAAAAATCCCGACGCCGACTCCCTGTCCAGGTACAAATACCATTCTTTATGTTCTTTCAACAGGGTGGCCGGAATCTCATTGGACACGCCTTCGGTTTCCAGCGTCCCCCGGATCGCCTCAGCCTTCCGCCCATCGGGAACAACCGACACAATGCACCGGCATTGCATAATCTGATATGGTGTCATGGAAACCGCCTGAGCAGGGGTATCTTCCAATGATGAAAACCATCCCTCGCCTACCTGCTGCATCCGGCATTTTTCATCCAGATCCACAACCTTGTACGCTTCTCTTGTATCGAAATCGGCGGGCGGATCATTAAACGCGATATGCCCGTTTTCTCCGATCCCGATCACCCCCACATCGATTGTTTCTTTTCTGAGCTCCCCGGTCAGCGCCTCTAAATTTGTCCTGATATCTCCTTCTGTATTTACAAAGTAAGGGGTCACCGGCACAATATTCGTGAACCGGTCCCGAAGATACTTGCGAAAGCTGGCCGGATGTGATTCAGATAAACCGATATATTCATCCAGGTGAAACATCTCCACGTTCTTCCAGTCAACGTCTTGATCAACCAGATATCGAAACATATCAAATTGCGAAGCCCCAGTGGACAGAATCATCCTGGCCTTCCCTTTTTCAGCAATCGCTTCATTCAGCTTTTTTGCGATACATTCAGCGGCATCCCTTCCCAATTCCACCGAGTTGTCATAAATATGTAGTTCCATCACGTTCTCCTTTTTATCAATTTATCCTGCAAAATCCGATTGCGGCAAACGTTATAAAATGTATTTTGCGGAGTCCGAGTCAAGATACAGATAAGCCCCCTCATGGTTTCTCATCGCAGTGGCAGGGCAGGACTCGCCAATAGGCCCACGGATCAGGCGCTCCACGGCTTCCGCTTTCGTGGCTGCCGGAACGGAACAGAACATCCTGCCCGCCGCACACAATGCAGGAACCGTCACCGTCACCGCATGGGTGGGAACCTCTGAAATATCGTGAAAGCAGCCGTCATGCACCTGTTGCATCCGGCATTTTTCATCCAGCTTCACTTTTTTTACCCGGACGGGATCGTTAAAATCCGCCACATCGGGATCATTAAAAGCGATGTGGCCGTTTTCTCCAATTCCGAGAATACAGATGTCCAGTGGATGTGCTTCCAGCAATTCATCATACCGCCTCATAGCAGCCTCCAAATCAGCCGCATTTCCGTCGATCAGATTGATGGAATGAAAATTGTATCGATCAAATATCGCTCGCTTCAGAAAATTCCGAAACCCTGCGGGGTGACTTTCGTCCAGTCCTGCATATTCATCCATATGAAACGCGTTAACGCGGTTCCACGGAATTGGATACCTGCACAGGGTCTCCAGGGTTTCATTCTGAGAGGGAGCAGCTGCAAACATGACATGAATCAATTCCTTCTCTTTTAATAACTCCATCATGCAGGCGGCGATTTCGTTTCCGGCGCACTCCCCCATTTCCCGGCGCGATTCAAATATCTTTACCTTCAGCTTATCAATGCACAATTCCTTTATCATAATCCGCTATTTTCCCCCTTGCCTGTCCATCATCTTATAGATGCACTCTATGATCAAAATCAGATTCCTCATGATGTGATATGGATCCTTGACCGGAAGAGCCACCACCTTCTCAGCCGGTTTCCCATCCTGCTCCCGTATCTGAACCCACTCGCCAATCTCCGGATCCGTGTTCGGATAGAGCTTGTAGATGTAGTCAAATAAGCGGTTGTGCCAGCTTAAAAATGTTTCGCTGGCAGTATCGCTGTAACACCGCAGTGTGGTGTACAGCGCCTCTGAATGCACCCACCAAAGCTTATCCCCCCAGCCGGCCAGCTGCTTTGACATCGGCTCATCCTCATATCCACTGTTATCTCCCTCAGGACAGCCTCCGGACAAAGAGGCAAAGTGAAGAAGCCCGCCGTACTCCTCATCCCATCCTGTGCACAATGCCTTCAGAGCCAATTTATAGATCGTTTCGTTCCATTCCGCATGACCTGTAAGCTCCGCAGTATCCAGCATAAACCACGCATCCTCCAGAGTATGCCCGGGATTAATATGATTCCCCAGTACCTGATCAAAAAATTGATTCTCAGCAGTAATTACTTCATGCAGGCATCCATCCGGATCTACAAAATGCGACAGGGTATCACCGGTAAAGCCCTCCATATTTTTAAGCGCCGTATTACAGTAATCCGAATCATATTTCAAAGATGCCTGGTAGATATCTTTTGTAATATTCGAGAGAATCATGGGAATACCATGCGCTCGTAATTTCTTTGACAGCGGATACGGCAAAGTCTGGTAATCGTTTCGTTTTACGCGGTCGAGAATGGAATCGTACAGCCTTTTTGCAAATTCATATACATCAGGCGTCTCTGTTTGCGCCGCATACATGGCTAAACCGCCCACAACAAAGCAATCCGCGTACACGCTCATATCCAGCCGGTCACACCCTTCCATATATTTCGGATTTCCCATTTCGTCCAGCAGGAAAATACAGCGCCAATCGTCCGGAGCGATCAGGCAGTGTTTCATCAGAAAATCCACCCCATGTTTTGCCAGGCTGAGAAATTCTTCCCTCTGTTTCCGTGAAAAAATCGGCGCGCTGGTTGCCGCCAGTTTTGAGAATACCCAGACAAATCTCCCCTGGCTCCACACATACTTGTCCTTACTTACAAGCCGGCTCCCGTCATTCGTAAAGCAGTTAACGAATCCGCCGTTTTTTGCGTCCACACATCTTGGAATCCAAAAGGAGAGAAAACGGTTCGTCAATTCATTCTCATAAAACCCAGCCCATTTTTTCAACTCACGATATTCCATAAGTCCCCCTTTTCCTTACAATAATCCCAGCGCCATCGGAAGCCCCAAGGACAAAGCCGGAATATAAGTAAATAGTATCAATAATATCATCATTATAATATAAAATGGAAGAAACGCTTTAATACTGCTCTCCACCGGAATATTGGCGATCTTACATCCAATAAAAAGAGAAGTTCCCACAGGCGGCGTACACAACCCAATGGCAAATGCAAATACAAGAATCACGCCAAACTGATAGGGATTCCATCCAAGTGAATTCACCGCAATGGGGTATAAAATCGGAGTTGATAACAGAATCAAAACTCCCATATCCATAAAGCAGCCCAGAATCAGCATCAGCACAAGCATCAAGAGCATGATGACATTGTTGTTGCTGGACAGCTTCAGTAGGAATTCCGCCAGAAGGGTGGGCACTCTGAGGGAGGTCATCACATAACTGAATGCGTTTGATGCGGCAATAATGGCCAGCGACATGGACATGATGGGAGTCACCGCCTTGATGGCTTTTATCATTTGTTTAAAATTCAAAGAGCGGTAGAACAAAAGCGTAATGGCGATTGCATATACTGCGGCCAGAGATGCCGATTCCGTTGCAGAACAGATTCCAAAAGTAATACCTACAACCACGATAATAATTGCACCCAGGCCCAGCATCGCATCCAGCGTCACCTTGAGCCGCTCTCCCCTGGGGAATTTCTCGCTCAACGGATAGTTGCGCTTCCTGGCCACGATATAAGCCGGGATCGCCAACCCCAAGGTCAGCAGAACGCCCGGGGTGAAGCCGCAGATTAACAGTGTGCTGATGGAGATACCGCTGGCAGAGGCCACCGCATAATACAGCATGTTCTGCGAGGGCGGTATCATAACCCCTTCCAGAGAAGAGGTAACGGTTACTGCAACAGAATAATCGGCGTCATAACCTTCATCCACCATAGCCGGAATCAGCATTGAGCCGATGGATGACACATCCGCCGTGGAGGAACCTGAAATTCCGCCAAACAACATAGACACGAGGATATTGACCAGTGCGGTTCCGCCATGAATTCTGCCCACAATCAAATTGCAGAATTTCATCAGCCGTTTTGTGATTCCTCCGTCTCCCATGACCTGGGCCATGATCACAAAGAACGGGCAGGCCACAATCACGAAATTCTGAAGGCTCGTCACCATTTTCATAAAGAGGTTCATCAGAGGGATATCCATATACAGCGCCGTTACAACAGCGGAGATCCCCAGTGAAAAAGCGATCGGTATCCTGATAAACATCAGAACGATCAATGTTCCGAACAAAATCATAATCGCAATGGATGATTCGGTCATACTTGTACTCCTTTCTCTCACACTTCATTGGCAGACGCTTCGCGAAAGCCCTTGACTGCTTTTACAAAATTCATCAGGCAATATAACACCATCAGCGCCGCGCATATCGTCTGTGCCATAAAAACAATTCCCTGAGAGAGATGGGTCACGGTCAATAATTTCCTGGCCTTAATCCCATAAACTTTCCAGCCATAATACGTCATCAGGCAAAAAAATCCCCCCAGGAGAACGTGTCTGATCAGATCAAGTACAACCTTTCCTCTTTTTGACAAATGTTTATACATCCCGGTCAACGCAACATGGTTATCCCTGTATACGTCGATGGAAATTGCAAGATATCCGTAGATTACCAGCAGTAGCAGCTGAATTTCATCCGTCCACGCCCAAGGCGCATTAAAAAAATAGCGTTTTACCACAGCTGCAAAACAGATCAACAACATTATAATTTGTAATACCACACAGATGGCTTCTTCCAGTTTGATGATTCTCCGAAACAAATGTTCCGCGCGTTCAATTCCCCTGTTCACACAGATTCCCCCTCCATTTTTCTAATTGTTCGATAACAGATAGGGGATTGCGCATATACTCTTCCCCAACGCAATCCCCATCATTTGATTCAACCGTTCGAATCCCGGCAACTCTATTATTCTGCAGGTATTAAAGCAATAAGATCATTATACTGTGGGAATTTATCGTATACGGGCTGGCATGCGTTCTGGAATTCAGCTACATCCACCTCAATAATGGTTGCTCCTCCCTCTTCCACCTTCTGTCTGGATTCCGCAATATAGTCCTCTACCAGGGTTCTCTGATATGTCTCGGCTTCCGCCGCTGCCTTGCGGACCTGCTCCTGCTGCTCGGCAGATAAGGAATTCCATGCACCCGCGCTCATTACCAGGAGAGAGGACGGCGCCGTATGCATATCCAGCGAGTAATACTTGGCAACCTCATAGTGTCCGGATGAGTAATAGGAGGTAAAGTCGTTCTCCGCTCCATCCACCACGCCCGTTTCAAGTGCGGAATATACCTCCGCATAGTTCATCGGAGTGGCGGAAGCGCCGAGGGCTTCCATCATTGCGATGGTGATCGCATCGTCCTGCGCGCGCAGTTTTAAGCCGGCCATATCCGCCACGGAGTGAATTTCCTTTTTGGTGGTATAGAAGGATCTGGGACCTGACACGAAATAGGCCAGATTGATCAAACCAGTTTCCTCCTCCAGTTTAGCGGTCAGTGTCTGGCCGAATTCGCCGTCAAGCGCTTTATATTTGATCTCATCGGACGGGAACACATAGGGCATGCCGAACACATTGAACGCATCACAGCTGGGTGAAATTCCATTGGTACTGATACGGGCAATATCCAGCGTGTCCGCTTCCAGCATATCTGCTACGGATGCCTCGTCTCCCAGCGTACCATTGGGGAATATCTCCACGACCACGGTTCCTCCGGTATATTCGTTTACCAGTTCCGCAAATTTTGTATCCCCCGAAACATTGGGCGTCCCATCCGCCTGATTATCCGCCAGTTTAAAGGTGATCGCCGCCGCAGAGCCCTCCGTCTCCTTCGGCTCCGTTTCTTTCTTTTCCGCCTCTGTAACTGCCTCCGTCTTCGTCTGCGCCGCGGTCTCAGCAGGCTTTGTCTCAGCCGGTTTCGAGCCGCACGCCGCTAACCCCAATACCATAGCCGCCGCTGTTGCCAATGCGATTTGCTTCTTCATAAATTTTCCTCCTTTGAAATTTAACATTAAATAAACTCCTTATAAAAGCGTAAATTGCTACGCAATATAATACTGATCGGAACGTATATGAGTTCTTCTTTGGGACTTATATTCTTAATTACGGCATCGAACAGGATTTGAAAGGCACGGTATCCTTTCTGATATGGGTTTTTATAGATGACGGCCGACAAAACGCCGCTCTCCAACAGTTCCTCCGTTTCCAAAAACAGGTCGCTTCCTATGATTGAGATGTCATCGATCCTCCCCGTATCCTGGATCGCCCTGCAAAGCGGGATACTGTTTTTCGCACGGACTGAATATGCGGCAACGATATCGTCCGTTTCATGAAGCAATTTTTTAAGATTTTGATAGCTGGCCTGCGCATCTCTGCCGTCTTCCGCGACAATCACCTCAATATCAGGGCGATACTGCTTCATATAGCTGATGAAACCCTTTGCGTTTAATGTATGGGCAGACTGGGCGGGATTTCCTGCTGCCAGCAGGATTTTCCCATCCTGTTTTTTTAACATGTGGGACATGAGCTCCGCTCCAAGATTTCCAATGTATTCATCGCTGGGCGCTACGCAGCAGATCCGGTTGACTTCCGGCAGGTCGTCGTCGATAAACACGATTTTTGTCCCTTCCCGGGCAAATGCCTGTAAGGTTTTCACCAGCACCTCGCTGTTGGATATGGGAGCGATGATAAGGCCCTGCAGCACATGATCTTTTTCAAAGTACAGCTGTTGAAGCCTTTTGATCTGGCCTTCTTCCTCAGATTCCTCCTTGTCGTAATAGCATTCCAGCAAATTGATGTTGTAGCTGTAGAGCTCCTCATAACAGTTTCGGATTCCTTTAATCATATAGCTGAAGTAGTATTTGCCAAATCCCTGGGGATTGGGCAGCACAATGGCGATATCGATGCTCTTTCTCGACAGCGCAGAGGCAATATAATTATTCGTATAGTTCAAATCGTTTGCCACGTTGAGAATCTTCATCCGGGTATCCTCGCTGAGACCACCCTTGTGGTTCAATGCCCTGTGCACTGTGGCGATGGAATATCCGCTTTTCTCTGCTATGTCCTTTATGGTCACTAACTTTTTTTCGCTGTTGTCTTTCATACTCTCCATTTTTAACACCTATTTATTCATAATTTTATAGAAAACGTTTTACAAAAACGATTATCATGGTATAATAGTATCAACTAAAACGTTTTCTGTCAATGCATTTTTAACGAATATGGCAATTTTTTATCACAAAAAGGAGGCATTATGACCAAACTTCTGTTTTATAATGGTATAATCTTGTCGGAGCACGGAGAGATCAATGACGGGTATCTCACTGTCTCGGACGGTATCATTGAGCGCATCGGCAAGGGAACTCCGCCCCCTCTGGACGGCGGCTACCGCAAGGTTGATCTGAATCATCACATTTTGTCTCCTGGTTTTATCGATACCCATACCCACGGCGCGGGGGGTGCAGACTTTATGGACGGTACCTTGGAGGCGTTTTTAATGGCCTGCCGCATGCACTTAAAGCACGGAACAACTTCCATCATGCCGACCTCCATGTCCTGCTTTGACGATGAATTATTTCAACTGTTCGACTGTTTTGAACAGGCGAAACCGATACGTGAAAATATGCCTCATCTGCTGGGGCTTCATCTGGAAGGGCCATATTTTTCCCCGGAACAAGCCGGCGCGCAGCCGGCTGAATGCATGACGGTACCATTTCCTCATCATTTTGACAAGATCATCGACCGCAGCGGCGGGAATATCCGGCGGTGGTCCTCGGCTCCGGAAGTTCCCGGCGTGATCGAACTGGGGGATACTCTGATAAAGCTTGGCATCCTGCCCTCCATCGCACACTCCGACGCGGATTATGATGTGGTAAGAAAAGCCTTTGACGCAGGCTATCGCCATCTGACTCATTTTTATTCCGGAATGTCCACGATTCACCGTAAAAACGGTTACCGGATTCTTGGAGTGGTTGAGAGCGGATATCTGCTGGACGACATGCATATTGAGATCATATGCGACGGGATCCATTTACCTCCGGAGCTTCTGGAACTGATTTTCAAGCTCAAGGACCACGACCATATCACCCTGGTGACCGACAGCATGCGGGCTGCCGGTATGCCAGAAGGCCCAACGGTACTTGGAAGCCTGAAGTATAATTTTCAATGCGTGGCCGAGGACGGTGTGGCAAAGATGCCGGACCGCTCCTGTTTTGCGGGCAGCACCGCAACCGCCGACCGGATGATCCGCGTTTTGGTAAAACAATTACATATGCCTCTATGGGACGCTGTCAAATTCATGACGCAAAATCCGGCGAAACTCTACCATATATTCGACTGGACCGGAAGTCTTTCTGTTGGAAAAAATGCTGATTTGCTTGTGTTTGATTCGGATATCAACATCGAACAGGTTTATGTAAGCGGCGTACGGATGGGACAGGATTCCTGAAACCCCTCATACGCAGTACGGACTATTGGGACGGCCCTTCTCCCGTCCGGCCAATCGAGTAGGAGGGAGTGATTAACTCCCGTCCTCTCACACCACCGTGCGTACCGTTCGGTACACGGCGGTTTCAATAGTTGACATGCACGGACTGATAGGCAGTAGCTAAATCATAAAAGCCACTGTTTATCAGTCTTTCTTGTGTTAATGCTCTGTTGACCGCTCCCATTCCCGTTACATACCAGTATTTCCTGCGGCTGTTTGCCGCCTGATGTGCAAAATATTCAGGTATTCCGAGTTTTATAAGATTTCTTTTCCTTGTTTTGGGTAACTTCCATTGTTTCCATATGCACATTCGAATACGGTGATACAGCCATGAGTTTAGTTCGTCTATCCTGTTCTTCATATCCGCAATCCCATAATAATTCAGCCATCCACGCATGAATACTTTTATCTTTTCCAATGAAGGACGTATACTCTGACAAGACCTTCGGGAACTGAGCTCTTTCAGTTTTGTCTTCATCTTCTTCCATGACTTCCCATGAACCCGGACATATATGCCCTTCCCGTTCTTTCCCAATGTGAAGCCAAGAAACTTAAAATTTCGGATTGCAAACACACTTACTACACGACTTTTCTTTTGATTCACTTTCAGTTTCAGTGTTTTCTCCAGATATTTCGTGCTGGATTCCAGTAATCTCTTTGCGGCTCTCTCACTTTTAGCTAACAGCACAATATCGTCTGCGTAGCGTACAAATGCCACTCCCCGCTTCTCAAACTCCTGGTCGAACTCGTTCAGATAGATATTGGCCAGCAGGGGTGAGATGTTTCCGCCCTGCGGCGATCCTTCTTCGGTTTCCATGACTACACCGTTTTCCATGACACCACTCTTTAAGTATCTCTTAATCCACTGGATTACCCTTTCGTCCTTTACATTCCTTCGCAAGATATTCAGGAGCATTTCGTGGTTAAGTGTATCAAAGTATTTCGACAGGTCTAATGTCACTGCATGGGTATATCCCTGTTCTGCATACTCCTTCACTTTCAGAATGGCGGCTTTTGCGCTTATCCCCGGTCGATAGCCATAGCTGTTTTCCGAGAATAGCGGCTCATAGACCGGCATGAGCTGTTGTGTTATGGCTTGCTGGAAAATACGGTCTTTGACTGTTGGAATACCAAGCTTTCGTATTCCACCGTCTGGTTTTGGGATTTCCACTCGTCTTACCGGGTCGGGAGTATATTTCCCCCTTTTAATTCTCCCGATAAGCTCTTTCTGGGTCTTCCGAAGGTAGGCTCCGGCTTCCTCCACGGTCATTCCATCGATTCCCGGTGCTCCCTTGTTTGCCTTTACTCTCTTGAACGCTCTGTTCAGGTTGTCCTTATCCAGTATCTTCTCTAAGAGCTCCGGTTGTGCACTGTCCCGTTCCTTCCATATCCGACGGAAAGAACGGTGCGCTCTCACATACCCTTCACGTTCCGCGCTATCTCTTTGCGAGCAGCTTTCTCTGTTTTCTGCACCCAATGTTCTTTCCTCCTTTCCCGGTTGTACTAAGGACTCCTATTGATTCGGTCCTTTGCCTCTCGGCTACTATGACCTCGGCTGACTTCTGTACGTTCAGCATTATCTCACGATAATGGTTATCCCTTTCAGGACATATCGTACAGACCTCCCCGGGGTGCAAAGCATCCAGTGGATGCTTGTTCTGCACGGACCGAAGCGGAGCGAAGACACACACGTTTCTTTCTCTCCATCTATCTGCCACATTTACCATACATGATTCCGTGTAGTTATTGGGCTTCAACTTGTGATGCAGTCTTACCCTCATGCATAGCCTGATGTGATTTCTGTTCGTCAGACCAGAGATTTGCCCATGGGTTAGTATGTTCCCCATATCCGGCTTCCTTCAGATTCCACCTCACGATGGACACCCTTGCCTTCGGCTATATCCTTCCCACTACCGGGCGGATTCCGGACTTGCACCGGTTAGAAACGTGCGCCGCCGGGCACACATCAAAAAAGGACATCGTCCCACGCTCTGCCGCCTCGGCAGAGCACAGGGCAAATGTCCTTTTTTCGCTTTTATAACAACTCGCGGCTTATGCCGCTCCCCTACAAATTCTCCCTCACAAACCCTTCCATCCCCGCAATGGCTTCCTCCTCGTCCTCCCCCTGTGCCGTCACGACGATCACGTCGTTCTGGTTCACGTTCAGGGCAAGGACGGACATCAGGCTCTTGGGGTTGGCGGTTTTTTCGCCCTTTTGGATGGTGATTTCCGACCGGTAGGCGCGGGCGGTCTGGATCAGCAGGCCGGCGGGCCTGGCATGAAGCCCGATCAGCGATTTTACCGTATATTGAAAGCGTTTCACGAAATGCCTCCTTTTCCGTTTTACCGCCTAGCTCAAATCCTCTCCATTGGACGCGATCACTTTCTGCATCCAGGCATAGCTGTCTTTCTTAATGCGCTTGCCGGTGCCTTTTCCGTAGTCGTCCAGGTCCACGTAGATAAAGCCGTAGCGCTTGCTCATCTCGCTGGAGGAGCAGGAAATGATGTCGATGGGACCCCAGGCGTAGTAGCCTCTCACGTCCACGCCGTCCCGGATGGCCTCCTTCATCTGCCTGATGTGCTCCCGGTAGTAGTCCACGCGGTAATCGTCGTGGACCTGGCCGTCCTCCAGCTTGTCGTAATAGCCCACGCCGTTCTCCGTGACATAAATCGGCTTCTGGTAGCGGTCGTAGAATTCGTTGAGCAGAATCCGGAAGCCCACGGGATCGATGGTCCAGCCCCAGGGATTGGCGGGCAGCTCCTTGTTGCGGTACACATCGTTGCCCTTCTCATAGCTCTCCTGGGAGCAGACCTGGGTGTAATAGTAGGAGAAGGAGAAGAAATCGGCGGTATTTTTGAAGTCCTCCTCGTCCTGCTCCCCGAACTCCACGTGGATGCCCTGATCCTCAAAGAAGCGGAAGGCGTAGCCCGGATATTTTCCACGCAGAAGCACGTCGGCGAAAAAGTATTCCATCTGGTTGTGCTTTAAGGTCGCCAGCATATCCTCGGGCTTGCAGCTGGCGGGGTAGTCCGGCCCGCCGCAAAGCATCATGCCGATCTGCATCTCCGGGTGGTGCTCGTGGGCGTATTGGGTGGCTCTGGCGCAGGCCACCATCTCATTGTGCACGGCCTGGTATTTGGCGGACCGCAGGTCCTCCACCACGTCCTCGGCCACGCCCAGGTGGTTGAAGGACTCATGGCCGATCAGGTTGATCTGATTCACCAGAATCCAGTATTTCACCTTTCCTGCGTAGCGGTCAAATACAGTATTGCAGTATTTCACAAAAAAGTCAATGACCTCTCTGGAATACCAGCCCTTGTAGCTCAGGGTCAGGTTCAGGGGCATCTCGTAGTGGGACACCGTGATCATGGGCTCCATCCCGTTTTTCAGAATCTCGTCAAAGAGGTCGTCGTAGAATTTAAGCCCGGCCTCGTTGGGCTCTTTGTCGTCGCCGTTTGGGAAGATTCTGGACCAGTTGATGGAGGTGCGGAAGGTCTTAAGTCCCAGGCCCGCCAGCAGCTTCAAATCTTCTTTGTAAGTGTGGTAGAAATCGATTCCGTGGCGCTTGGGGAACACCTTTTCCTTGCTGTCCACAGCCTCTTTTATGTAGGCGCGGTTCAACTCTTCATTGCCTTTTTTCTCAATGGCGATGTCGTCGCGGAACTCGTTGATGTCCGCAATGCACAGCCCCTTTCCATCTTCGTCCCACGCGCCCTCAAGCTGGTTGGCCGCAACTGCGCCGCCCCACATAAAGTTCTCGGGAAATCCCGCCGGTACTCTGCTCATATGCCATGCCTCCTGTTTTTAATTTAAATTGTCATCAAAGAAATTTACCGTCGCGTCGACCACCACTTTTACGACCTCCTGGTCGCCCTCGTATCCGCCCAGGCCATGACCGGCGCGGGGAATGTTGAGATTGGCGGTGATGCTGGTGTTCGCTGCAGTTTCCAATACCTGGTCCGTGATGGATTTTACCACCGTGTCGTCAATTCCGCCGGTCACCACCAGCAGATTCCCGGTGTAGGCGGCCAGCTGCTCCAAGGGCTTACCCTCCTTTAATTCCTGAAGGTACTCCGCTCCCACCTCAATGTCCTCGTCCCAGATGTGGATCACGCCCTTGCCGTCGGTCTGTGACTTTTTCAGCTGCTCTTCCATTTCCGCGGCCGTGCCCATGGCGGAAGCGGCGTCGAAACCGTTGGAAGCCGCGGGAGCCCACAGCACTGCGGTGTGGAACGCCTCCTTGTCCAGATAGAGGGAGGCCAAACGTCCGCCCATGCTGTATCCCAGGATTCCCAGACGGCTCTCGTCCACCTTGACCGCCTCCCGGGCGTAAGCCAGGGCCGCGTCCAGATCGTCGCTCATGTTCTTAAAGTTGTATTCCAGAAAGCTCTCCGTGCTCTCATTGCAGCCTGGGAAATCGATTCGCATGGAAGCGATGCCCCGCTCTGCCAGGCCGTCGGCCACCGCCGTAAACTCGCCGCTCTCGTCCCTGCTGCCCATGAAGCCGTGGGCAAACAGCACCAGCGGGCAGCCGTTTTCGCCGATGGTCTCAGGCACCGTGAAAGTGGCGTGGATCTCTGTGCCCCTTGCGGATGGGATCAGAATCTCGCCTGTGGCGAGGGCCTCTTTCCCGGTCTCCTCCGGCTCGGCCGCGGCCGTTTTTGCGGCCTCGGCTTCCTGTTTCTTCTCTTCCTCTGTCTTTCCGGCTTCCAGATAACTGGTGTCGCCGCAGGTTTCCAGAGTGTAGACGCCGTCCTTGTAGGTCAGAACGGACACGCTGCAGTTGCTGATATCCTCGCCCTTGTACTGCCCGGGTACCACCAGCTCTAAAATAGTGGGGATCTCGCTTCCGCTGGACACCACCAGCGCGTTGCCGCCGCCTGCCTCCTGGGTGACCTTTACAATCTCATCCATGGCCTCGATGGTCCGCTTGGTGATCTGGTCGTAGGTCTCTGCCTGTTTTAACGCGTCGTTGGCCGCGATGGCGTTGGCAATGTCCTCGTCGGTCATCTGCTTAAGCAGCTCCCCGTACTGGGACCACTCGGCGTCAAATTTCAGCCCGTGAGCCTCAAAGATGGGATCCCACATCTCCGCGTTCATTTTGCCCTCGTAGCCGCCGTAAAACCACTCCCGCAGCCCGATGACCTCCCGAAGCTCCGGCGCCGGTCCCGCGTTCTGGGCCAGGATGCGCAAGGCGGTCTCCCGCTGGCGCCCCAGGTCGCTGCTGAAAGCGGAAACAAACCTGATATCCTTCATCCCACGGCCCACGGCGTCCGCCTGGCTCTCCCCTTTTTCCGTCAGCGGGCTGTCGATCCAGCCCTGCACCTGGTCCGTGGTGTTTAAGAATGTCTTTCCATGGCGCACAAGATAGAGGGTGATAGCGCCGTCCCCCTCGGAGGCCTTTTCGGCCTCCGCTCCGCCTGTCTCCCCGGCAGCTTCGGTGGGATCGGCGGCCCCCTGGGGCGCGCCCGTCTGTGTCCCGCATGCGGTCAGTGTCCCCGCCACCGCACATGCCAACAGCATTTTATATAATTTCCTCATATGAAAACTCCCCTTTTTACATTCTCGTATTTTTATAAATTTAGCGGTTTTCCAGCGCCTCAAAGCGCTTCTCCCAGCTCTCAAAGATCTTCAACATCTGCTTGGCAATGTTGATCTCGCTGTAAATGGTCATCAGCGTGTCCTGTGCATGGGCAAAGAGCAGAGTGTACTCCTGTTTCTCGCCCCGGGTCTCCCCCTGGATCGCATCCGTCTGCACCCGGTGGGCCTCGGTGATCTTTTTGCTGGCCTCTTTCATTTTCTCGTTTGCCAGCGCAAAATTCTGCTCCGCAATGGCGTTTAAGGCGTCCCTGCACAGCAGCCGGGCATCCCCGGCGCTGATGATAATGGACATGGCCGCAGTCAATGTTTTCTCGTCAATCATCTGGTTTTCCATTCTTGTACCTCCTGATCAAATTGAATATGTCGTCAACCCTTCGCCTGCTCGTTCTCGATTTCCTGCTTCTCATAGGTCTTGAAGAACGGATACCAGATCACGGTTCCGATCACCGCGCAGAGAAGCATGAGCAGAATCCCCTTGATGCTCTGTGTGGTCAGCCAGGTGCTGATCGGGAACGGGCAGTACCACATGTCGAACACGATGGTGGGAATGGGCGCAAAGGGAATCACCTTCGTGAATACCCAGATTACCAGCGGCAGCACGATGCTGGTGAGCCACATGGGAATCATCATGATCGGGTTCCAGGCCACGCAGCCGAACACAACCGGCTCATTGATATTGAATACGGCGGGCACCAGGCAGGCGCGGCCCAGGGCTTTTAATTTGGCGCTCTTGGAGATGGCCAGCATGATAACCAACGGGAAGGTGCACCCAATACCGCCGATCCACATATAAGCGGAGTAAACGGTGGGGTCCGTTACCAGGTTCAGGGTTTCGGGCGTCGCGGTTCCAGCCGCAACCATGGCGATGTTGGCCGTGATGCCGATCATAAACGCGGGTTTTGTCACAGGTGTGAGAACCCAGCTGGAAATACCCATTGAATACAAAAAGCAGGCCAGGAAGGAAGAAAGCACAAACCCGAAGGGCGTCTGGATAATGGCCGCCACCGGCATGAAGATTCCCTGGATGATGTTGTAAATGTCCAGTCCCAGGATATCCACCAGCACCCACACCACGATGATCACAATGCCGATGGGAAGCAGGGAGTCGAACCAGGCGCGCACGAAATCCGGGATTACGGAATCCTCTTTAAAGAAGGAGAACTTGCCGAACAGCCCTACGATATACCCGGAAAAAATACCGGCGATAATGGCGATGAACATCCCCCCGCTCCCAGAGAATCGTGGGAAAAGCCGATAGCGCCGTCCGCCACCACCTGAGGCGTAATGATCATTAAAAATGTGACAATACCGGTGAGTCCGGCGATAATCCGCTGTTTCCGCAGGCGTTTCTTTTCCATCAGGTTAAAGGGAATCAAAAACGCCACAAACAGGGAAAGCATTCCCATGGTCCACCCGAAGGGCGTCCAGAAGTTGGGCCACCAGGCCCAGCCGAACACGTCGCCCGGAATGGTCAGGCAGCAGAAGATGGAACCCAGCAGGATAAACGGAAGCACCTGCATAATGGAATCCTTCAGCGTGACCACCCACACGTTGCGGTTCACCACGTTCATTTTCGGAGCAAAATCATTCTCCAGCCAGCTAATTAATTTCTTCATTATTAAAACTCCCCCTTATCCCGTTTATAAACGTTTATTCCATTTCCGCAATGAGATGGTCCAGCGCCTTGTTGCCGTCCAGCGTGGAGTAATACTCCGGCTTCATCAGAATCACCTTCACATCGTTGTCCCCGATGTACTCCTCTACCTCGTCCAGAATGTAGGCCAGGTGCGGGCCCACCATCAGCGCGTCGATCTCGTCCACATAGTTCTCGATCTCGCTCTCGCTTCTGGCCTTGATGTCCATGTCCACCCCTCTGGCCACAGCCGCTCTCCTCATGTTGGTGGCCATAAATCCTGAGCTTGCACCGGAACCGCATACTAATAGAACGTTTAATTTCTTCATAAATGATTTCTCCTTTCATCTCCCGCCTCTGCGGGACGTCTTTGTTTGTTTTATCTGCAATCATCATACAAAATTCATTTCCATGGTGCAACTTTACTTTTGCACCCCGGCCGTGCAAGTAATTGTTTGCACATAGGTTGTGCAATTTTTTAGTTGAAAACCATTTTGGGGGATACTATAATAGGAATATTAGTAACTGTTCAGTAGGTCTGCGCACTTGCTGCGCTGACCGTATGAAAACATGGGCTTGCAGGCAAAAATCCCATCGACCAAGTCGATTTTAAATGGATTTTTGCTCGTATCTGCGAAGGTACTGAACAGATACGAATATTAGATAGATTGTTTGAATGGAAGGAGGATGGATATGAAGCCTAAAATGATTAAGTTGATTCGGATTCTGTCCGATTACACGGAGTTTGTCACGGCTTCCAGCCTGGCCGCCAACATGGATGTGTCCACCCGGAGCATCAAGAGCTATATCCAGGAGATCAATTCCGTTTATCCCGAGGCCATCGAGTCCTCCCGGGAGGGCTACCGCATCGACAAGCAGGCCGCCAGACGGATTCTGGAGGAATCGGGCACCCACATCCCCCAGTCGTCCCAGGAGCGCATCGTGTACATCATCAACAGTCTGATCAAGAGCGATACCTCCGTCAACACCTACGACCTCTGCGACGAGATGTTTATCAGCTATTCCACCATCAAGAACGACCTTCAGGCGGTAAAGAGCAAGCTGCGCAAATATGATCTCCAGCTGAACAACAACCATGACAATCTGACCGTATCCGGCCTGGAGAAAAACAAGCGCAGGCTGCTAAGCTCCATTCTCTACGACGAGTCCAACGTAAACTTCGTCAACCTGGAGACCATCCAGAATATTTTCCCGGAGATCGAGATCGAACTGATCAAGGACAGTCTGCTGGAGATTTTCGACCGGTTTCATTATTTTGTGAACGATTATTCCCTGATCAACCTGGTGCTGCACATCACCATCGCCATCGACCGGATCCGCAACCGCAACGTCAACACCGAGGATATCCGGGACATGCCCCCCATCAGCTGCCACGAGTACGAGTTGGCGCGGGGGATCGCCCGAAAGATCGAGCAGGATTTTCGGATCGAATACAACCAGGCCGAGGTCTACGAGCTGGCGCTGCTCCTCATCTCCCGGGCCACAGCCATTGACTACCAGAGCATCACGGTTTCCAATCTGGCGGATTTTATCACTCCGGAATGCCTCGCTCTGGTCCGGGAACTGATTTCCGACGTCAATTCCTATTACTATATTGATCTGACGGAGCCAGAGTTTCTGATCCGCTTTGCCCTCCATATCCGCAACCTGCTCCAGCGCTCCAAGAACAATTATTTCAGCCGGAACCCACTGACCGAAGAGATCAAAACCTCCTGCCCGCTGATTTACGACGTTTCCGTCTGCTTATCCAGCACCATCAAGGAGCGCACCGGAATCTCAATCAACGACGACGAGATCGCCTACATTGCCTTCCATCTTGGGAGCACGCTGGAGGCCCAGAAAAACTTAAGCGAGAAGGTCACGGCGGCCCTCTACTGCCCCAGTTACTATGACACCAATGTCAAGCTGACCGACACCATCAGCCGGCATTTCTCCTCTGAGCTTCTGATTACCAATATTTTCACAGAGGAACGAGAGTTGGAAAAAACCGGTAAAAATGACCTGGTACTGTCCACGGTGCCGTTGAACTCCGTGATCCAGCTTCCGCTGTTGCAAATCAGCCCCTTTTTCACGGAAAAGGACGTGCAGTCCCTGCGCAGGCAGCTGACGGAAATCAAGACCAATAAGCGCCGCAAGCAGTTCCGGGAATACCTGGAGTACCTGATCGTGCCGGAATTCTTCGAGCGGCGGGACGATCTGACGGATTACGACCAGGTCGTCCGGCATATGGTGGTGAAAATGGTCTCTATGGGGTACGTGGACGAGGATTTTGAGCAGGATATCCGCGCCAGGGAACAGCTGTCCGCCACCGCGTTCCAGGATTTCGCCATTCCTCACGCCATGAAGATGCGCGCCCACAAAACCGGAATCAACGTGCTGATCTCCGACACGCCGGTCAAATGGGGGGATAAGCAGGTGCGCATCGTGCTGATGCTCTGCTTCAACCGGGACGAGCGGTTTATCTTCAATGAGATTTTTGAACCACTGACCATGGTGCTCAGCAGCCGGGAGAATGTGAAGCGGCTGGTGCAGGCGGGGGATTACCAGGAGTTTATCGGGATGTTGGCGGGGTTTATGGAGTTTTAAGGGAACGCGCGAACGAGCCGTTTCGGACATCGCAAAACGCCGCGGGATACTGGAAACCAGTATTCCCGCGGCGTTTTGATGTTCTGCGGTTCTGTCCGCCTTTTCACTTTTTTACGGCTTCTGCATACTCCCATCCGGCAGCCGCATCTCAATCCAGGGCGTTTTCTCCTTATTGCAGGGGTATTCCGCCGCCAGCTTCTCATCGAACTCCACGCCCCATCCCGGCTTACCGCTCACGTAGGCGTAACCGCCCTTGATATACGGGCAGCCCGGGAACATTTCCGCCATGGGTTCCGGGATTCCGGGCCACTCCTGGATGCCGAAGTTGGCCACCGCCATATCCAGGTGCAGGTTGACCGCGTACCCGATGGGCGACATGTCCGGTGAGCCGTGCCAGGCCATGCGGACGCCGAACTGCTCGCAGAGGGCCGCCAGCTTTCTGGCCGGGGTCAGGCCGCCGATGTGGGAGACGTGGGCCCGCATGTAGTCGATCAGGCGCTCCTTGACCAGTTCCTCCCACTCCATGGGATTGTTAAACAGCTCCCCGTGGGCCAGTGGAGTGGAGGTTTGGCAGCGGATGTGCCGGTACCATATTCCCTGATCCGGCGGCAGAAGGTCCTCCAAAAATAACGGGGAGTACGGCTCCACCCGCTTTGCCAGCCACAGGGCCGTGGACGGCGCCACCCGCTCGTGGACGTCGTGGCACAGCTCCACCTGGTCCCCCACCCGGGTCCGGACATAGTCGAACATCCGCACCACCCGGCGGCAGTATTCCTGGGGATCGATGTAATACCCGTCCTGGGCCCCCTGGGGCGCATGGCTTGCGGCCTGGGCGGGATCGCGGCTCAACTGGATACGCACGTGGCGCACGTCCCGGGCCATCCAGCCCTTCACCTGGTCCACCAGCTCGTCCAGATCGCCGCTCTCGGCGTAACAGTAAACCGGCACCGCCTCCCTGGACCGTCCTCCCAGCAGATCGTAGACCGGCATCCCCGCCATCTTGCCCTTGATGTCCCACAGGGCCAGGTCAATGGCTGCCATGGCGTTGTTGATTACCGGCCCGTTGCGCCAGTAGGTGGCCACGTTCATCATCTGCCAGATATCCTCGATGCGCGACACGTCCCGTCCGATGAGCAGCGGGCTCAGATATTCTTCAATCACGTGGGCCACCGTCTCGTGGCGGTAGGTGAAAGTGCCGCAGCCCAGCCCGTAAAGCCCCGGCTCCGAGGTATTTACCCGCACAATGGTCAGGTTGAAACCCCCGGGCCTGGTGCAGGTCACGCTTATAGTTCGAATTGTCACAGTCATTTTCTCTCTCCTCGTCGTCACATTATGATTTTACCGCCCCGCTTGTCAGACCGCTGACAAAGTATTTCTGCAGGCAGACGAACAGCAGGATTAACGGCAGGCTGGCCATCAGGGAGGCCGCCATCATATCGTTCCAGCGGACCTGCTGGAATCCGTTCATCTCCGCAATCCCCACGGAAAGGGTCTTCATCTCCGGCCTGCTGGTCAGGATAAACGCGAACATATACTCGTTCCAGGAGGTGATGAACGCGTAAATACTGGTGGAGGCGATGCCGGGCAGGGTCAGCGGGAGAATAATCCGGCCAAAGCACTGCCAGGAATTGCAGCCGTCGATTCTGGCCGCTTCGTCCAAATCCAGGGGCAGCGCCCGGAAAAAGCCCAGCATAGTCCAGGTGCAGAACGGGACCGTAAAGGAGATGTAGACCAGAATCAGCCCCAAATGGGTGTCCAGCAGATGCATTTTCCCGATGATGCTGTAAAAGGGAACCAGCAGCATAACGGAGGGAAACATCTGCGTCACCAGAATAAATGTCATCAGGCTGTTCCTGCCCCGGAATCGGAACCGCGTCAGGCCGTATCCGGCCAGGCAGGAGGCGAACACGGACACCGCCATGGAAAACAGCACGATAACAAAGCTGTTTTTAAAATACGTCCCGAAGGGATATTCGCTCCACAGCCGGCCGAAGGCCTCAAAGGAAATCTGCTGCGGAATCCACCTGGGCGGCTTGGCGATGGTCTCCCCGTAGGACTTGAACGCCGTGGACACCATCCACAGCACCGGGATCAGCACCAGGGAGGCCAGCAGCGCAAGCAGCGCGTACATGGCCACCCCGGCCATGATCTTTTTTCTTCTCATTCCCATGCGTTCAGTCATTCTCCAGCACCTTTCTGTAAATAATTCCCAGTAAATAGCAGATCAGGAACACGATGACGGACATCGCAGCGGCCGATCCGAAATTAAAGTTATCGAACGCCTGTTTATAGATGGAAATGCTGATCAGGGAGGTGGTGTTCCCCGGTCCCCCCTGGGTCAGCACCCAGACCAGGGTATAGTGCTTGAACCACCAGACCGTATCCAGCACCAGGGTCACCGTCAGCACGGATCTAAGCCCCGGCAGCGTCACGTAGCAAAAGGACTGCCACAGGTTGGCGCCGTCGATGCGGGCGGCCTCCTTCACGTCGTCGGAGATGGATTGCAGGCCGGCAAGGAGCATCATCATGATCATGGGGTAGCCCTTCCAGATGCAGATGGCCACCACAATGGGCAGGGCCAGACCGGCGTTGCTCAGCCACACCAGGGGAGCGTCGATGAGCCCCAGCTGCATGAGCACGTGGTTGAAGATCCCGTAAACCGGATTCAGAATCCACTTGAACAGCAGGGCCACCACGCTGTCCGGGAACAGCCATGGGAGCAGAAAGATGACGCGGAACACCGCCCGCCCTCTAAAATTCCGGTTCAGCAGCAGGGCCAGCAGCATTCCGAAGAAAAAATGTCCCGCCACCACGCCTGCGGTGAACTTCACGGTCACCAGCATCTGCCCAAGAAATTCCGGGCTTTTCAGGGCTTCCAGATAGTAGCGCAGTCCCACGAAGGTCCATTTCTTCACCAGATTGGTCTTGAAAAAGCTGATATAAACGCCGTAGGCCAGGGGATAGACCACCAGGGCCGCCAAAACGGCGGCCACCGGCAGTACAAAGAGATATCCGTTGATCTCCCGCCGGGATATGCTCCCGGCGCTTCCTGGCGAGAGGCGGGCTTTTGATGTTTCTTTCTCCATGACAATCACCCGATTTTCTTCCGTCAGTTTTCAGCATCAATGAGGGCCGCGGACTTCTCCACCAGCGTCCCGTAAGCCTCGTCGAATGTGGCCACGCCGGACAGCACGTTGGAGTACGCCTCCCCGATGGTGTCCAGCAGCGCTGGATACTGTGCAAATGTCTCGGGATCCACCGCGTAGTCCAGGGCTTCCAGGAATCCCTTAAACAGCACGGAGCTGAAATAGGGATCGTCGCTTGCCTCGGTTCTGGTGGGCATCCGCCCCGTCTTCTGTCCGAAGTAGATGGCGTTCTCCTTGCTCGTGATAAACTTCATGTAATCCGCCGCAACATCCTTGTTCTCGCAGCTCTCGGAGATGGCGTAGCCACCGATGCCGGAGATGGAGACATGGGCCTCGCCCCTGGGGATCACGAAGCTTCCCAGTTTTCCCTCAAGACCGGGGTTGGTGGTGGTGATAAAACCCAGGGAGTGAGGCCCGGACAGGATCATTCCGGTCTGCTCCGAAGTGAACAGCTCCATGGACGCGGAGTAGTCAACCTCCGTGGGGCCCGGAGGCACCACACCGTGCTCGGTGTACAGGTCCGTAAAATACTTCAGGCCCGCCTTAAACTGCTCCGTTCCGATGTCCGTGGCCCATTTTCCCTCTTTTTCATAGATCTCGTCCGCGCCGAAGGACTTGCTGAACAGCACGAACCTCTGCTCGCCGGAGTTGTTCCTGCTTCCCACCATGCTGAAGGCCCATTGATCCACCTGGCCGTCGCCGTCGGTATCCCGGGTCAGCGCTTTGCTCACCTCCAAAAACTCGTCCCAGGTCTCCGGAATCTCAAGTCCCAGTTCCTCGAACCAGTCCGTGCGGTAGATGACCGCATAGGGGGAGGCATACCAGGGAATGCTCATCATCTTCCCGTTAATCTTCGCGTCCTTGAGCAGGTTGGGATTGTAGCCGGACAGCCACTCTTCCCCCAGCAGCCCCTCCAGGTCCGCCACAATCTCCAGATCGTAGAGCTGAGGCATAAAATCGTTGGGCACAAAGAACATATCCGGCAGGTTGTCCCCCGTGGCCATGGTCACGATTCGCTTGGAAACCTCAGCGGCGGGCATGGAAATAAACTCGATCTTCACATTGGGGTGAAGCTCCATGTACTTGTCCGCCAGCTCCTGCTCCAGATCCCCCTCCGGCTTCTCCGTTACCATGGCGGAGGCGATGGTCAGCGTAACCTCACCGGCCTGGTCCGCGGCG
The DNA here is from genome assembly GCA_025149125.1 of [Clostridium] asparagiforme DSM 15981. Lineage (GTDB taxonomy): Bacteria > Bacillota > Clostridia > Lachnospirales > Lachnospiraceae > Enterocloster > Enterocloster asparagiformis. The sequence continues at coordinate 5,268,824 of CP102272.1, forward strand.
TTGGGCTGATCCGCGGCATCTGCCTGATCTGCGGCGCTCTTCTGAGTGTCCGCCTGATCTCCCGCGCTCTCCCTGGCGTTCTCCTGTCCCTGGGCGGCGCTGCTTCCAGCGGCCGCCTGACCGCCTCCGCTTCCCCCGCCGCAGCCAACCAGCGATGCGGCCAGCGTCAACGCTGCCAGTGTCCTGAACATTTTTTTCATAAATAAAAATCCCCCTTTCCGGTCTGTCAGATAGTTGTTCCGCTCAGTTGTATGTCGTAATACAACTTGATGGTGAATTCAATATATCATCATTATTTTTGCCTGTCAATATGTTTTTTTCAAATTTATTTTTGGTGAATTTTCCTAGAAATATTGACATTTTAAAGGTTCCGGTTTATAGTGGTAGCAAACGATGTATGTTGTAATACATCTATCGGAGGCGAGAGAACATGGCAATCAGTACCATCACAAAACAGAGAATGGACGCGGCTGTTTACGACGCCCTTCTGGCGGATATAAAGAACGGGACCTGGAAAAGCGGCGAGAAACTGCCCTCGGAGACGGACCTCGGTCAGAAGATGGGGGTGAGCCGGGTCACGGTCCGGGCCGCCATCCAGCGGCTTCAGGCCATCGGCCTGGTGGAGGTGAAGCACGGCAAAGGCACCTATGTGGTGAAGCCGGAAGAGATTTACGATATGTCCAATTTTGAGCGGGAGCTGGATCTGACGGAAAAGGAATTCAACGAGATCAACGCGCTGCGGGAGGCCATCGAGATTCAGTCCATCCGCCTGATCATGCAGCAGGAGCGCGTGGACTTAGAGTCCATCGGTTCCGCCTATTTCGGCATGAAGCGGGCCCTTGCGGAGCGCAATTACGAGGAGTACACCAAGCAGGATTACATGTTCCATCTTTCCATTATCCTGGCCTCGGGAAACGACATTTTCATCCAGATCATTAACATTTTTAAGAATATGTATTACAAATATTTCCAGGAATTGAACAAATTTATGTTTGAGAACACGAAGGAATCCGAGGCACTGCTGCAGAACTCCCTAAGCTCCTCGGACTCCCACTCCAAGCTGTACCACTATCTGACCCACCAGAACGATCTGGATCTGAACGAGCTCATGACTACCTTCACGGACGGCAACAAAAAGCGCTTCCAGTCCTACCTGCAAAAGCGGGACCGGGAGCGGAAACGCAGGGAGTCCGCCAAAAACGGCAAAAAGGAGAGCTGACATGGAGACATTTTTTTATGTGGGAACCTACACACAGCCCATCCACTTCGGCACCGGGGAGGTGCTTTTAGGAAAGGGCGGGGGCATTTACTGCATCGCCCTGGATCACGATACGGGTGCGGCCCGGGTGGTCCACGTTAACCCGTCTGTGCCCAACCCATCCTTTCTCTGCTGTTCGGGCCAAGGATTTCTCTGGGCGGTCAGCGAGCTGAAGGAGTACGAGGGGATGGCGTCGGGAGCCGTCTCCTCCTTCCGCATCGACCGGGATTCCCTGGCTCTGGAGCGGATCAACACCGTGCCCACCATGGGGGAGGACCCCTGCTACGTGTCCGTGGCCCCGGAGTCCGGCCTGCTGTTTGCGGCCAACTACTCCTCCGGCTCTTTGTCGGCGTTTCCGGTGAACGGGGACGGTTCCCTGGAACCCATACGCCAGCTGATTATCCGGTCCGGGTCCGGCCCGGATGTGGGACGCCAGGAGGCCCCTCACGTCCACTGCGCCGTCCCCGTGCCTGGTATGGGCCGGATCATGGTCTGCGATTTAGGCACGGACCGAATCTGTGAATATCCCATTTCCGCCGAAACCTCCCGGCTGCTCACGAACCAGGCGCGGGAAATTGCCGCTCCCGCGGGGAGCGGTCCCAGACATCCGGCGTTTTCCGCCGGACTTGACATTTGTTACGTGTCCCTTGAGCTTTCCTCCGAGATTCTGGCCCTGCGGCGGGAGGGCTCCGGCTGGACGCCGTTTCAGACTGTGGATTCCTACGACAAATCCCCGTCCCAAGGCCGTAATGCAGACAATCTCTGCGCGGATATCCACCTCACGCCGGACGGCAGATTCCTCTACTGCTCCAACCGCGGGCGGGACTGCCTCTCCGCATTCGCCGTAGCCCCGGACGGAACCTTAAGCCACAGGGGCGATTTCCCGGCCAACGGGCGGACGCCCAGAAGCTTCTGTATTGATCCGTCCGGCGCTTATCTGCTCTGCGCCAACCAGGACTCGGACAACGTGTCCATTTTCCGGATCGCGCTGGAGGACGGAGGGCTGGAGCTGGCCGGGGCAGTGGATATTCCCACGCCGGTGAACGTTGTGGCGCTGCCGGAATTGGATTGATAAAAACACACAGCCCTTTTTGCAGAGTGAATTGACCACGAATTTGCAAAAGGGGCTGTTTTGATTGGATGTTGTGATTATTTTTTCAGAATCCGCTTTAGGGTCGCTTCGTCCGGCAGATTTACCGTCTGGAAATTCCCTTTGTAGAATATAGCCCAGTTGTTGAACACGCAGGGCAGCCCCTTTGCTTTTTGCAGGGAATCCACATGGATGAAGGATACCGGGACGGCGTTCATTTCACAGTACCGTCTGATTCTTTCCAGATACTGGCAGATATAGGGGCATTGAAGGTTGTAATAGATGGTCAACTCCTGAGACTCGATTTTCCCCTGTTTCGCATTTGGAGCAAATCGGGGCTTTGTGCCATCCAGAGAGAGCGCAAGCAGATCGTACCCGTAATCAGTGGTATCCACAACCTCGAAACCGTATTTCTTGGCAAAGGACTGGTCGGAAAGCCAGGATTTCTGTTTGTCCGCCCCCAGCATGCAGATGCCGGACTTTCCCTTTTCTTTGGCGTCGGCCAGACAGTAGTCCATCAGAGCCTTCCCATAACCCTTCCCCTTGTGTTCGCCGGTGACCCACAGACAGTACAGATAGTAATAGTTGTCGCCGAGAACGGGAACCCAGGCGGTTTCAAGAGGGGCGTATTCGATGAATACCACGGCTTTTTCATTTAATTTGCGGAAAACGTGCCCTTCCTCCAAGCGTTCGGAAAGCCATTGCCGCTTCGCCTCCACGCCCGGATGGGGCTTTTTGCTGCGGATGATACAGCATAAATGCTCATCCGCCAGGTTGTCGGTTGTCAGGTTTACAAAATCTGAGTTCATATTGTTCCTCGTTTCGATTGTTTTTGGATCAGGCGCAGTAGCCTGTGGCGGTTATAGCGCTACACCATCACAAAGGCGGTGTCTAAAAGAGCGGCAAGGCAGGAGGTGGTCAGGAAAACGCCTGCGCCCCCGAGCCAGACCGTAAACAGGATTGGGACGAAACTGAGCATTGTGATCGCTTCGTGAACGATTTCCGCCTGACAGGACGCCTGGATCAGGAGGAAGAGCCCCAAAATTACCGTTACCACATATCGTTTGGTTTTCAGGGACATCGTGGTGCCTTTCTTTGAAGCGTGGCGAGATGCAAACCGGGGCGTTTCTTATAGTTTAATTGTTGGCTGCGGAAAAGTCAAATCCGCGGGTATACTTGTGGGAATATGACATGACAGAATGCGAAATAAGGGCTTCCACAGACGCTCTCTTTGTGGTAGGATTAAGGAAATGTATCTCTTGTTACATTCGATTGCAGAGTTCTTCTGCAACGGTCTATGGCCAAATCGGCCGGGATTCACGTTTATCTCATTTCACATCTGGAGGAATGTCTATGGAATTCAATCACAATCAGGAAACAGTTTTTTGCGGGGCGCAGATGGAGGCGGTCCGCTGGATGGAGCACCACCCGGAGGTGTTCGGGCCCTGCAGCGCAAGGGATGAGGTGTTGGCGGAGCTGGAAACGGACGAGGCGCTTTTTGCGGAGTATCAAAGGCTGTCACAGGGGTTAAAGGAGGAGTTTTTACACTTCTGTATGGGGGTGAACGGGATGCGGATCACCTATGATCCCATGTTTAAGTTTGTCTTTGATCCCGGAACGAAGCCGGAGCGGCTGGAGGAGTTCATCAGCCTCTGCCTTGGGGAGAAGGTAAAGATTCTCCAGGTGATTCCCAATGAATCCGGGCGGCTGACCGAGGGCGGGTCTCTGCTGGTGATGGATATTCTGGTAAGACTGGCGTCCGGGGCGTTGGTGAACGTGGAGATTCAGCGGGTGGGCTACCTGTTTCCCGGCGCCCGCTGCGCCTGCTATTCCAGTGACCTGCTCATGCGACAGTATTCCCAGGTGCGGGAGGAGAAGCGCAGGGCCGGAGAACGGTTTTCGTATCACGATATCAAGCGGGTCTATACCATTGTGCTGATTCAGAAAAGCACGGCTGAATTTCATCGGTGCCCGAAGGAGTATCTTCATTACGCGAGGCAGACCTTTAATACCGGCCTGGAGCTGGACATGCTGCAGGAATACCTGCTGATCCCGCTTGACATTTTTCGGGAAAACCATCAAAATATAAGTAGAAAACTGGATGCATGGCTGCTGTTCATCGCCTCGGATCAGCCATGGGACATCCGCGAAGTGATCGAGGCTTACCCCGAGTTTGCAGAGCTTTACCGGGAGGTATTTGACTTCCGGTATCATAAGAAGGAGCTGGTGAGTATGTATTCGGAGGCGTTGAGAATTCTGGATCAGAATACAGTGGAATTGATGGTGGAGTTGCAGCAGGAGGAGATTAAGGCGTTGAGGGAGAAGAACCTTCGGCAGGAGGCGGAGATGCGCAGGCAGGAGGCGGAAAACTTCAGGCAAAAAGAAGAAATCCTCCGCCTCCAAAAACTTCTCGATCAAAAGAACACTTAAAGACGCTCCCCACCAACAGTTCCGTTTATGTGGTCAAACGGTCGCGCCGATTTCAACAACCAACGTTGCATTAAAAATAGGAGCCGTCCCCATGGATTTAAACTGTTTAAAAACAAAATGGTTGCAGGAGGAGCGCATCGCCCACATCCACGGATGGGATTTCTCCCATATTGAAGGGCGCTTTGAAGAAGGTCATGACATCCCCTGGAATTACGAAGCAATCGTGCGGCGGTATCTGTCGCCGGAGTCCAGGCTGCTGGATATCGATACAGGTGGCGGGGAATTTTTGTTGAGCCTGAATCATCCCCCGGAAAACACCAGCGCAACAGAGGGCTATCCGCCCAACGTCAGCCTGTGTCAGTCGCTCCTGCCTCCTCTCGGAATTGACTTTCGGGAAGCCGACCGCTCCGATTGTCTGCCCTTTGACAGCCGCTCCTTTGATCTTGTGATCAACCGTCACGGCCGTTTTGACGCCCGGGAGTTATACCGCATTTTAAAACCCGGCGGCTGTTTTGTGACGCAACAGGTGGGCGCGGAAAACGACCGCGAACTGGTCGATTTGCTGCTCCCCGGCACGAAACTGGCGTTCCCGGAGCAGTACCTGGAAAAAGCGGTCCGGTCATTTACGGAGGCTGGATTTGAAATTTTGCAGTCCCGGGAAGCGTTCCCCAAAATCCGCTTTTACGATGTGGGCGCGCTGGTATGGTTTGCCAGGATTATCGAATGGGAATTTCCGGGATTCTCTGTGGAATCCTGTTTCAGCCAGCTGTGCCGGGCCCAAAATCTGCTGGACACAGAGGGCGTGATCGAAGCGTCCACCCACAGATTCCTGTTGGCAGCCGCGAAACCGGTCAGATGAGAAGCTGTAAACCGCAATCGGTAGAAAGTATCAGAAATTATATGAAAATCATTGAAATACAAGAAAGAACCCAATCCCTGCTGGAGATATGGGAGAATTCGGTGAGAGCGACACATCTGTTTTTGTCCGGCCCGGAAATCGAACAGATCAAGTCTTACGTTCCCCAGGCATTGGAAGCGATACCGCATCTGATTGTGGCGGTAAATGAAAACGAATCCAACCGGCGCGCCCTCCCGCCGGTTGGCGAAGGCGCGCCTCGCAGAAACAAATAATTTTAGTTTCTATCCTTGTCGATATAAAATGACTGCAATGATTTCTCTATTCCGAGTTTTTCATAAAACCCTTCCGCTTCCGGCTGTGCGCCGAAAAACAGGGGCGTTGGAGTGAGATCGATAGCGCGCTGCATCAGCTCTCTCCCAATCCCCTGCTTTTGATATTCCTTCAGGACAAGCAGCTCCGTTATCGTGCCAAACAGATAGCCATCGCTCAGGATTCGGAGGCAGCCGACCAATTTGCTGCCGTGCCATGCGGTGATGTTGATCGTTCTGTCAATGGCCTCCTGGATGCGCCTGACGTCATACGCACCGGGCCATACCTGATTTGCCATCTCAATCAAACATTCGGATTTCAGCTCTTGATCATCGTTGATATAGTGAATCACAGCATTCCCCTCCTGAATCCCTTTTATTTGAACCGCCCTTCAATCCGCAGGCCGGACTGCCGGATTGCCGCGCGTGTTCCTTTTTTTACCATCTTAAAGGCGGATTTCCAAAATGTCAAATCAATTTTTCCCGGAAATCCTCTAAGAAATGCAGCGAACCCGATCCTCGGAGACGGCGGTTCTTCCGTCACCCGTTTCCTCCTTTTTCAGCTCCCGGAACACGCGGCGCACGCAGAATACCGCCACCGCAAAGGAGACAACATCCGCAATGGGGCCGGAGTATAGGGTGCCCGTGACGCCCAGATAGCGGGGCAGGATCAGAGCCAGCGGAACGCTGAGAATAAAATCCCGCAGCAGTGACAGGCTCATGGAGAGCATCGGTTTTCCCAGGGACTGGAGAAAAATACTGCAGGCTTTCTGAACGCAGCAGAGGGCGATGGTACATAGAAACAGCCGGAAGGAAATCACCGCGAACTCATTGTACAACCCGTTCTCGCTGCCGAATATCCGGATAATCGTTAACGGAAAGCACTCGAAACAGATCATGGCAATCAGGCCCACACATGCCTCGGCCGTCATCATGACCGTGAAAATCCGGCGCACGCGGTCATGGCGTCCCGCGCCGTAATTATAGCCCACAATGGGCTGGGAACCGGCTGCGATCCCCACCACGATGGATACCACGATCTGGAACACCTTCATCACGATTCCCACCACGGTCAGCGGGATATCCGCGCCGTACCTGGAACGGGCTCCATAGATCACCAGCACGTTGTTCATAACCACCATGATAACGACAATGGAAACCTGCGTTAAAAGGCTGCTGATCCCAAGAGGCATGGTCCGCCTCAGCAGCTCCCCATCCGGGCGGAAGCTGGACCGTTTCAGGCGGAAGGATTTGGTGCGAAAGAGATAACCAGCCGCCAGCAATGCAGACACTAGCTGACCGGCCACCGTAGCCAAAGCGGCCCCGGCCATCCCCCAGTGTAGTACAAAAATCGCGATTGGGTCCAGCACTACGTTGATCGCACAGCCGATCAGGGTGGATAACATGGCGAACGCCGGACTGCCGTCGGCCCGAATCACGGAGTTCATGGCATTTGCAAACATAAAAAATGGAATTCCCATCACAATATAGCGGAAATACTCTCGGGCATAACCGATGTTGTTCTTCGTCGCTCCGAACGCCCAGAGCAGTTTATCCTGAAATACTGCCAGCAGCACGGTCAGGATCAGACCGGCGGCCACGATTACCGTCACTGCGTTTCCCACGCTGCGGTGCGCCCGCTCCCCGTCCCGCATGCCCTGGCAGATGCTCAGGAAAGCGGCGCAGCCGTCCCCCACCAGAAGCGCGATGGCCAGAGCGACAATGGTTACCGGAAATACCACGTTGGTGGCCCCGTTTCCAAGATACCCCACGCCCCGGCCGATGAAAATCTGATCCACAATATTGTACAGAGCCGATACCAGAAGAGACATGATGCAGGGAATGGAAAACTTCAGCATCAGCGATCCCACCGGTTCCTCTGACAGATATCGGTTTGCTTGTTCATTCATATGTTTGATTCCTCCTACGGTTTCTTTAAATGGGCGGTTGGATAACCCACTGTTAAAAAAGAAAAAGGCTGTATCCCTCCCGTGAATGGCCTTCACGAAAGAGCTACAACCATATTTCATTCCTAACTATAACACATTTATCCAGCAGGTGTAAGCGGGAAACTACACAAAAATTGCCTGACGTATATTTGTATACATTACACAATTTCCTCCATAAGCCGGCCGTCAATGCCGGCGGCATTCGTTGAGAATTTTCTTTATTTCAAGCGTTCCCGCCCTTCCCCTCCACACCGCCCGTTATTCTCCGGCAAAAAGGAATACTGGTACGCCCGGGACAGGACGCCGATCTCCTCCAACGCCCCCACAGTCCGGTAAACGGTGGCCAGCCCCAGCCCGGGGTCCTTTTTGCGGGCCTCATAGTAGATATCCTTGCAGCTCACCCATTTTCCTTCCAGAATCACATCCAAAAGCATCTTCCGCTGTTCCGTTACGCGCTTCCCACGCTTCTGCAGCTCGTCAATCACCTGTTCCTTCTGCCACATGTCGGTTTCCTCCTCGCGTTATCTCCGGCTTTGCAGGGCCTTGTTTTTCTGTTTCGCCGCAGGCCGGATACCGGAAAATCCGGGAACCGGCCTGTCAAAAGCGTTGGATCAATTCTGTCTAAACTGCTTTTCCCGTGCTTAAGCGGGCCGTCAGGGACTTGCCCTCCCGGTACGGCCGGAGCAGCAGATAAATGAACAGCGCGATCACCAGCAGCGCGGCAACCGCGCCGACTCCAAAGGTTCCGGTGGTAAACCAGGTGCCAAGCTGGTATATGCACAGGGACACCGCGTAGGCCAGAACCGTCTGGTAACCGATGGCGAACCAGGTCCATTTTGCATTGTTCATCTCCCGCTTAATGGCGCCGATAGCCGCAAAGCAGGGAGCGCACAGCAGGTTAAATACCAGGAAGGAGTACGCGCTGACCGCAGTGAAGGTCTGGGCCATGGTTCCCCAGATTTCCTGTCCGTCCTCGGCCACTTCCGCGAAACCGAAGAGGATTCCGAAGGTGCCGACCACATTTTCCTTGGCCACAAGTCCGGTGATGGCCGCAACGGCCGCCTGCCAGCTGCCCCAACCCAGAGGGGCGAAGATCCAGGCAATCCCCCGGCCAATCACCGCCAGCAGCCCGTCGGACAGATCCTCCACCATCCCAAAGCTTCCGTCCACAAACCCGAAGCTGGAGGTGAACCAGATGAAAATGGTGGAAAGCAGGATCACGGTTCCGGCCTTCTTGATAAAGGACCAGCCCCGCTCCCACATACTGCGCAGCACATTGATGACCGTCGGCATATGGTAGGCGGGCAGCTCCATCACAAAGGGAGCCGGGTCCCCCGCAAACATTTTCGTCTTCTTTAAAATAATGCCGGAGCAGATGATCGCGGCGATCCCCACAAAGTAAGCGCTGGGCGCAACCCAGGAAGCCCCGCCGAACAGCGCTCCCGCAAACAACGCGATGATGGGCAGCTTGGCGCCGCAGGGAATGAAGGTGGTGGTCATGATCGTCATCTTGCGGTCCCGGTCGTTCTCAATGGTACGGCTGGCCATGATCCCGGGGACGCCGCAGCCCGTGCCGATCAGCATGGGGATGAAGGACTTGCCGGACAGGCCGAATTTGCGGAATATGCGGTCCATGATAAACGCCACCCTGGCCATGTAGCCGCAGGCTTCCAAAAAGGCCAGGAAAATGAACAGCACCAGCATCTGGGGCACAAAGCCCAGTACCGCACCAACGCCCGCCACAATGCCGTCCAGGATCAGGCTGGACAGCCATCCGGCGCAGTTCACGGAGGCCAGGAAATCACCGACCACAACCGGGATGCCGGGCACCCACCTGCCGAACATTTCCCAGCCCTCCCCGAACAGCCCGTCGTTGGTCCAGTCCGTGGCCCAGGTGCCCACTGTGGACACGGAAACATAGTACACGAGCCACATCACCAGCGCGAAGATCGGAAGCGCCAGGAAACGGTTGGTCACCACGTGGTCGATCTTATCCGAGGTGCTAAGCTTCTGCCTGTGCTTTCTGCGATAACAGCCGTCAATAATGGAAGCGATGTATGTATAACGCTCATTGGTGATGATACTCTCCGCGTCGTCGTCCAGTGCCTCCTCCGTGCGTCTGATCAGGTGCTCCACATCCGGCACCATATTCATCCGGGCTGTAATTTTGTCGTCCCGCTCAAAGAGTTTGATGGCGTAGAACCGCTTCTGCTCCTCCGGAATCCCGCTGCCAAGGCAGCGCTCGATCTCCTCCAGCACAGCCTCCACATCGGCGCTGAACTTGTGAATGGCGGCGTTTTGTCTGCTCTGCGCGGCCAAAGCCACCGCCTGGCCCGCAGCTTCCATAATGCCCGTTCCTTTTAACGCAGAGATTTCCACCACCGGACAGCCCAGCTTTTTGCTCAGCTGCCCGATGTTGATCTCATCGCCGGACTTCTTCACAATATCCATCATGTTCACCGCCATGAGCACCGGGATTCCAAGCTCCATCAGCTGTGTGGACAGATACAGATTGCGCTCTAAGTTGGTGCCGTCCACGATGTTCAAGATCACATCCGGGCGCTCCGTGATCAGGTAGTTCCGGGCCACTACCTCCTCCAGCGTGTAGGGGGACAGGGAATAAATGCCCGGAAGATCCATTATAATAACCTCTTTATTCCCCTTTAAACGCCCTTCCTTTTTCTCCACCGTCACGCCGGGCCAGTTCCCCACAAACTGGTTGGAACCGGTCAGACCGTTGAATAATGTGGTTTTACCGCAGTTTGGGTTGCCGGCCAATGCAATTTTGATTGACATTTTTCAAATCCTCCTCTTTCTCTGACTGAGAAATCTGATCAAAAATTAGTTATAGCTAACTCATCCTCATAAAAATGCAGCCCTCACTGCACTTCGATCATCTCCGCATCCGCTTTTCTCAGCGAAAGCTCATACCCTCTGACGGTCACCTCCACCGGGTCGCCAAACGGCGCCACCTTGCGCACAAAAACCTGGGTTCCCCTGGTGATTCCCATGTCCATGATTCGGCGCCTCACCGCGCCCTCACCGTGAAGCTTCACCACGGAAACGGTACTGCCGCACGTTACTTCCTTCAGTGTCTGCATATCGATTGCACTCCTTCCTTTTCATCCCCATGACCCTTTATATCAAAATTTTGTTGGCCATCTCCTTGCTGATTGCAACGCGCGCTTCCTTTACATTCACGATCACGTTGCCATGATTGACGGAAACGACGGTCACGTCGGTTCCGGGCACAAATCCCATATTCTCCAGGTGGCGGCGCACCTCGTCCTTTCCGCCTACCCGTTTGATGGATGTTACCTCGCCTGCTCTCGCCATCGTCAACGGCATACAATCACTCCTCTTTCTGAACAATCCGGTCATTCCAGCTGCGTGGATCAAACGCGGCTGGAAAGTTATGGTATCCTAACTGCAAGATAAGGTTAGCACTAACTAATCAAAATGTCAATCAAAATTTTCAACTTTTTCCGCCTCGAACACAAACGACCGGAAATTGATCCGTTTCCAGCTGTGAACCCGGAACCCCCGCGCTGCGAACAGCGAGGTAATTTCCGTTTTGCCATAGATTTTGAAATCCCCGGAATCCCGCTTGTGAACCGCCTGGTTCAAAAGCTTCCGGGCCAGCCTGCCCGGAATGGTGGGATCCCCCAGGATCAGGGTTCCCCCGGTTTTAAGCACCCGCCGTATCTCCTCCACCGCCCGCTCCGGCTCCGTGTAATGGTGAAAGGAGGCGTTACAGATCACAATGTCAAACTGTCCGTCCCCGTACGGCAGAGCGGCGGCGTCCGCCACCGTGAGGTTTACCTTGTCCCCCAGATTCTTCCCGGCCTCCCGGATCATCTGCGATGAGAGGTCCGCGCCCCAGCAGGAAGCCTGCTTCACCTCCCGCAGCATCCGGATCAGATTGCCGTTGCCGCAGCCCAGGTCCAGCACCCGGTCCCCCGGCAGGGAAACCGCACGTCTGACCACCTCCCGGTACATGCATCGCACAAACCTTCCGTCATAGCTGGCGTCGTAATCCTCTGCCACCCGGTCAAAATACCTCCTGGTCTCCTCCTGAAACTCCTTCGTCGATTCCATATTCCGCCTCCTTAATTGAACATTATTCATTGACTATAATTCAATAATGCTGTTAAAAATTCCCCCGCCGCTCCGGCGGGGTTTCTCACGCCAATGTTCTCACAATCAGTTCCTTGATCCGCTCGATCCGCTCTTCCAATGGAATGCTCCGGTCATCCACCATCCCGATCTGGCCGTACAGCACAAACCGCGCCGCAGCTCCGGTATCCGGCACGCCGATCTCACCGCGCGCCTTCAGCGCATCCAGGTAAGCCGTCACCCAGGGCAGCAATTCCCGAATCACCGCCACATCCAGCTGGTAATGAAATATCTCATTGCCTTTGCCGTGAAAAAAGCTCTCATAGGCAAATACGCCCCCCGTCCTGGCCGTTTTCCACACATTGCCCAGCAGCTCAAGGCTCTCGTCAAGTGAAAGCTCCGTCCGTCTGAAAATCTCCACAAATCCCGCGGTACATGCCCTGGCGTACTGTCTCACCGCGGTCTCATAGAGCTCCTGTTTATTGGGAAAATAGTGATAACACAGACCGGACGCCACCTTCATCTCACGTGCGATGTCCTTCATGGTCGTGGCTTCATAGCCCCGCTCTGAAAACACACGCATGGCCGTGTCTATAATCTCCTGCCGCCTCACCTCGGGCTCCTTGGATATACGCATCGGTTAACCTCCCTGCATCGGAAAAAAGAACAATTAAAGAATACTCCTCAGTTGAACATTTGTCAATGACTTCTATTCAGCCATATTTTTCCAATTTCGCTTGCCTCATCCGCACCGCTCCCCCTCGTTGGCCTCCTCGACCACCAGCTCCCTAGCGGGTTCGGCGTCCCGAAAGCTAACCTGCAGCACCGCCTGGGGCCAGTTCAGGCTCACGGCCGCGTGCTTTCCGCGCTGCGCGGCCGCCTGCTCCATAAGCGCTAAGAGCTCCTTTAACACCTCCTTAGTCAGACAGCCGCCGCGCCAGTGAAAAATCAGCTCCCGCCCTTTTTTCACCGCCTGAGCAGCCCGCTTCGCCACCTCCTCCGTCTTGGTGAAGGAACATTTTTTCTCCCGGTAGTAGAAACGGTTCCCATCCGTGCAGGACGGAATCCCGTAGAGCGCCGGCTCATGATCCCGAAACAGGCTCCGGTCGTCCAGGTTAAAATAGTCGTGCCGGACCATATCGCCCCTGGTTAAGCTGTTGTCAAAGGTAGCGTCCAGATGAACGTAAACGCCGCCGATCCGCACCACGTTCCAGGCATGGCGGTATTTGATCTGTTTCTCCGGATTGGCCTCCGAGATGGCGATGATACACCAGATTCCCAGGGCGTCGCAGAGGATTTTTACCGACTTGGCGATGCCCTCGCACACGCCCACCCCCTGGCCCAGCGGACCGATGATCTCGTGAGAATAAGGCTTTTTCAGCTTGTCGTAGCGGACGGTGCTGCAAATCATATCATGAATGTAGAGTTCCTTGTCCCACTCGGACATGGACGCAGCCGGCCGGGCCAGCTTGGCGACCCTGGCCTCCATGGCCTGTTTGTGTTCCTTCACCCGGCCCTTGTCGAACAGATACTCGGGGATTACCTCCACCTTATCCGAATCCCGGTATCCGCGGTACTGGAAACTCACCGCATAGAAAATCTCCGGACAGTCCAGCCGCAGCTTGAAAAAAATGTCCGCAAGCTGGCGTCCCTCCAGGCGTGATACGCAGAAGGACGGGGCCAGGGCCGTCAATCCGGTCTTCATCCCGTGGTAAACGCTTCTCTCTGTTTTATTCATCTGGCTGTAATAAAATGGTTCCATGAATCCCTCCGGGCAAAAAAATGTACTTTCTCATTTATACCACGTTTTTCGCTCATTTTCCACTTCCTTTTATATCCGGGCCGGGAAGTCCGGGCCGGGAAGCGCATGCTTCCCTCCCATTTTCCCCTCCCCCTGAGCGCGTAAAAAGGCGCTTCCGGCCCCCCTTGGGCCCGAAAACGCCTTTCTCACACATCCAACCGGTTATTTGTCCTCACCGTCTCTGAGCCGGAATTTCCGGATCAGCTCTTTGAGCAGCTGGGCCTGAGCAGACAGCTCCTCGCTGGCCGCCGCGCTCTCCTCCGCGGTGGCGGAGTTCACCTGAACCACGCTGGAAATCTGTTCGATTCCCTGGGACACCTGCTCCGCGGATCCGGCCTGGGCGCCGGAAGCCTCCGTGATCCCTCGGATGCTCTCCTCGATGTATTTCACGCCCTCCACCACATTTTGCAGGGATTTGGCCGTATCGTCGGCCATCCTGACGCCGCCCCGGACCGCCCTCAACGAGTTCTCAATCAAAACGGCCGTGTTTCCAGACGCCTCTGCACTCTTTACGGCCAGGTTCCGGACCTCGTTTGCCACCACGGCAAATCCTCTGCCCGCTTCCCCGGCTCTGGCCGCCTCCACGGACGCGTTGAGAGACAGTATATTGGTCTGGAACGCAATCTCCTCAATGGTTTTGGCGATCATGGCGATCTCGCGGGAACCGTCCCGAATCTCCCCCATAGCCTCCAACAGCTCCTGCATCCGACGGTTGCTCTCCACCGTTTCCATACTCACGGCGGTGGCCCGGCTTCCGGCCTGGGCAGAACGTTTTGCGTTGGCGGCGATCTGCCGTGTAATATCGTCCATACTCACGGCCAGCTCCTCCACGGTCGCAGCCTGCTCCGAAGCCCCCTGGGACAAGGCCTGGGCCCCCGCGGATACCTGCTCCGAACCGCAGGAAACCTGTTCCGCGGACACATTGATCTGGCCCATCATGGAGTTGAGAGCACCCAGAATCTGCTCCAGCGCCTCCCTGATAAAGCGGAAATCGCCAATATAGTCGCCTTCCACCCCGACGTCCAAATTCCCCGCCGATATCTCGCCTAATATGCGGGACACGTCCAGGATGATGGCCTTGAGCGAGCGGACCGAGGACCGCACGCTCTCCGCCAGCAGGCCGATCTCGTCGTCCCCTCCCGCCCGGATCTCAACTTCCAGATTTCCCCTGGAAAGTTCCTCCATTCCACGGCTGATCTCCGACAGAGGCTTTAACAGCCTGCGGATCATCACCACGATCAGGGCGGAAATCAGAATCAACGTGAGCACGGCCAGCGCCACCAGAACGGTGATCAGGCCGTCCCGGGTGGCGGTGACCTCGGACATGGGCAGGGTCGCAATCACCAGCCATTGGGTGGTCTCGCTGTTACGGAACATGGCCGTGTATTTGACGCCCTGATAGCTGAAATTCAGAACTCCATTGTACTTGCCGGTAACCTTTTCCTTGTATTCCTCCCCGATATCCAGCTCCATAACGTTGCGGCCAATGGCGGTGGGGTCGTCGCTGCAGATATAGTCCGATTTACCGGAGAGCAGCTCCATATAGCCGTTCTTTCCCACCTTGATGGCGGACAGCATCCGGCTGAGATCGTCCAGATAGATGTCAAACCCGGCCGTCCCCAAAACCTGCGTTCCGTTCGGCGAAAATACCGGGGTGATCACGGAAACCACATACCTCCCGCTGACGGGATCCAGAAAGGGATCCGTCACCAGAGCGGTCCGCTGTTCCACCACAAGCCCGTACCATTCCGTTTCCTTCAGCTTCGCCTCCGCCACACGTCCGTCGGACAGCAGATAACAGTCTGTCCGCTCGTCTGCCACCCAGACCTGCGCCACGCTCCCGGACGCCATCCGTTTGAGCGCGCCTGAGAGTTCGTCCAGGACATCGCTCAGGTTCCCGTAAGAAGCGATGTCCTCCCGGCTTGAAACGGACTGGAAATACTGCTGCAGCTCGCTGCTCTCGTCGAGCATGGTGACAGCCGCCAGCTTTCCGTTAAACAGATCGTCTACCCTGGACACCGCGTAATCCGTCTGGAGGTCCAGAAGTTCTTCGTTGAGTTCCGCGACCGCTCCGGCGGTCACAATACAGGCGGTGATAATCAGAGCGGCAAGCGCAGGGATCAGAATCGCCAGAAGGCTGAAACACACTTTATGGGAAATCGATTTTCTGTGCAATGCGCCCGCCTTGTGAACGCGCTGCGCCGCCCGGTCCGTTTCCTTTGACATTCTCTAATCCTCCGCTATTCGTGATTTTCAGTCCCCTGGCACATATCCCGGCTCTCATCCTCCGCCGGGCGCTTTCCAAACAGAGAGGCTGCCGGGACGCCGTGGGGGATAGGCTGCAGGGGGTAAAAGCTGAAGGACAGCCGGATGTCCGGGCGGTCCGGCTCGCGCACCAGAAACGCCTTCTCAATCCGGTCGGTGATGATATCCATATTTTCCCGCCCGGCGCACACAGCCATGGCCAGAAACTGGCAGCTGCTGTACTGGGTGTAAATATCGCTGAAGCGCAGGGACGAGCGGATGCTCTCCTGCAGGCGCTCCATCAGTAATTCCCGCTCGTCCAGCCGCACAAAGGCGCCGTGCAGGTCGGTCAGGGAGATCAGAATCAGGTGAACCCGGATGCCGGTCCGGCTCAGCCCCCGCTCCAAAAAGCGGTAAATTGCCAGAAACGTGTCGTAATCCTGACAGTAGGCCCCATCCACAATATGGCTCTCCCGGAGCTGCTCGCTTATGTACTTCATATCCGCCGAAGACTCCGTATCCTCTGTCCCCGGGCCGTCTGTCCCCTGCTTCATGGACGGCTCATAAAAATAGAGGGCCTTTTTCCGTTCGCTCTTACCGGCCCGCATGGCGGCGTCCGCCCGCTCGTACAAATCAAAAAACCTATCACCCGGCCCCGCAGACTCCGCCCCGGCGGAGACCCGCAGCCGGTTTCCCAGACCAAGGGCCTCCCCTGCCCGGGCCAGGCCGCCCATTATGTGTTCCATCTTGTTTACCGCCGTCTCCCCGGCGCAGGCGCCTGGCAGAAATACGGCGAAGGAGTCTCCTCCCACGCGTCCGGACAGGGCCGGGGCAAAAAAAGAATCCCCCAACAGCCGGGCCAGCTCCCGCAGAGCCATATCCCCGGCCGGGTGGCCGTATTGATCGTTGATATAGCGGAACTCGTCCACATCCATCACCACAAACAGACCGGCCGGCTCGTCCTCCAAAAGCCGGTTCACCTGTTCCTCCATGGCGCTTCTGTTCAAAAGCCCCGTGAGGGGATCCCGCTGCGCCAGCAACCGCAGCCGGTCAATTTCCTGTTTCAGTTCATCCAGTTCTCTCATATCTCGCCCCCATTGTCAAAACCGGTACGCACAACTGCTAATCCCATTCTATCACACGCCATGGGGGCAGTCAACAAATGTGCAGCGGGGCGGACATCCCCCGGCAAAGCGCGGCCTGACGCGGCATAGCCATAAAAGCGGCAACCTTTTCGGCGCATTTTCCCCGCTTATCTGTGCGGTCGTTCGCGGGACACTCAGTAATTGGGTTCCGAAATCCGCACCAGCTTCAGCCCGGTTCCCCGGGCCAGCCGCTGCGCCATGGCTTCCACGCCCAGAATCTCCGTGTTGGTGTGGCTCCCCACCAACAGGTTCATCCCGACATGCTGGGCGTACTGCTGGGAGTACAGTACATACTCCCCGGTAACGTACGTGTCGCAGCCGTTTTCCACGGCGATGCGCATCTCATTTGTCATATTGCCGCCCCCGGCCGCCACGGCCACCCGGCGGACAGGACCTTCGTGGTTTTGGTAGCAGCGGATATTCTCGCCCAGAATCTGTTCCAGCTTTTCTGCGAAAAGGCCGAAGCTGCCCGGTTCCACATCGCCCGCCACACCGCCGAAAAACACTTCCGCGTAAGGCATCACCTTCTGACAATTTTTCACGCCCAAAGCGGCAGCCAGGGACGAGCTGGTGCCGAATCCGGCGTCGTCTAACGGCGCGTGGAAAAAAGCGTGGGCGATTCCCAGCTCTTCCAGCAGCCGGTTGCAGCTCTCCTTCAACCCGAAAATAAATTCCCAGGAATCGTGATGGGTCAGCAGGAAATCCACCTTGGCCTCCCCGGCTCTTTGGATAATCTCTCCGGTCAGATTGGTGGCGTACCCCACTGTGCGGACCTCCCGCCGCGTTTCATTGAAAAATCCCCACTCTCCGGGAGCCGCCTGCAATTTCCCGGCGTCGAACATGCCGGTCAGCTTGTTTTTTAAATCCACGTAATCCATAGCGCCCTCCTTTCGCCGGTTCGCTTGTGTGGCTGTTTCCCTGCCTACCCCCTCCGTTTCCGGGGATTCTTTACGATCACCGTGGAGAGATAGGGAATATCGTACTGTTCCAGCTCTCCAAAATCAGTGATCAGCCGCTCCTCCCCGGTTCCCGACTTGGTGACCAGCACGAAACTGTCCTCCAGGCCGTTCTCCCGTATGGCCCGGACCAGGGCCTCCTGGTTGGCCGAGGGCTTCATGAACACCACATTGTCGTGCTGTCTCAGAATCTCCCCCAGGTCCCCGCCGCCCTTCCTGCCCACCGGCATCACCAACAGGTCCTCGCTCCAGGCCGCCAGCGGCATCTTCATGGAGTCCGCCACCGCGCAGAAGGAGGGAATACCGGGCACCACCTCCACGGTTACCCCGCGGCGCTCAATATACGGCAGAGTGTACATGAACGTGCTGTAAACCGCCGGGTCTCCCAGGGTGATAAACGCGCCGGTCCGCTCCCCTTCCAGGTATTCCGCGATCACCCCGGCATTCATTTCCCACATCGTTTGCAGCTTCTCTCCATGGTAATGCATGGGGTAGACCAGATTCACGATCTCCGCCTTCGCCTCTTTTACCAGTTCCTCTATGATGTCAAAGGCAAAGCTGCCCGCCCCCTCCTCCTTCTCCGGGCAGAAAATTACATCCGCCTGGCGCAGGATCCGGTGGGCCTTCATGGTCAGCAGCTCCGGGTCCCCCGGACCCACGCCGATTCCGTATAATGTTCCCATGTTCTGAGTTCCTCTTTTCCTGTTTTCATGCCGGGACTCCCCCCGCTCCGCCGGAATCTCCCCGGCCTCCCCAGGGCTCCCCGCTCCGCCGGTATCACCCCTGGCCTCCCCAGGGCTCCCCCGCTCTAACGGTATCTCCGCCGGCCCAGCGCCTGCCGCGCTTCCTCACTCCGCCCGCACCGCCCACCGCATCTTCGTGGAACGGGCGCGGCTGTTGCGGGCGCACTCCTCCTGGGACGGCCGGATCACCTCTTCGCAGATATCGCTGTAACGCCCCTCTTTTTTATATTGCTTAAAAGACTTCTTCACCAGCCGGTCCTCCCCCGAGTGGAAGGTCAAAATGGCTGCCCGGCCGCCCGGGGCCAGCACTTCCGGCAGCTTTTCCAGAAATGCGTACAGCGCCTCGTACTCGTTGTTCACGTCGATTCGCAGAGCCTGGAAGGTCCGCTGGCTGGATTTCTTCACCGCCTCCTTCCGGTCCTTTTCCGGCAGGAAAGCCAGGGCGTCCCCAATCACCTGGTAGAGCTTCGTGGTGGTGGCGATCTCCTCGCCTCGTTTCAACCGCCCCGTCACCTCCCGGGCGATCTCCTCCGCGTAGGGCTCGTCCGCATTTTCGGTAAGCATACCCGTCAGTTCCTCCAGCGTGATCTCCTTCAAGCGCTGGGCGGCGCTGATCCCGCGCTCCGGGTTCATCCGCAGGTCCAGCGGCCCCTCGGCCTTGAAGGTAAAGCCCCGCTCCGGGTTGTCGATCTGCATGGAGGACACGCCCAGGTCCGCCAGCACGAAGTCGAACCTGCCCGCCTCCGCGGCCACCTGGTCGATCTCCGCAAAATTTTGCAGCCGCACCGTTAAAATCTCCGGCCCGTAACCCAGGTCGGCCAGCCGGGCCTTCGTTTTCTCCGACTCGATGGGGTCTACGTCCAGGGCGTGGATATGCCCTTTCCCTTCCAGGCATTTGAGCATTTCCAACGTATGCCCGCCGTAGCCCAGAGTGGCGTCCAGCCCGTTCTGCCCGGGTTGAATCTGCAAAAAGTCCAGAATCTCCTTCACGCAGATGGAGATGTGCATCCCCGCCGGGGTACTGCCCTTCTGGATCACCTTGGACACGGTGTCCGAGTATTTCTCCGGGTGAAGCTCCTTATATTTCTCCTGGTAGCGCTTTGGGTGCGTGCCGGAATAGCGGACGCGCCGCTTGTGCCCGTTCTGTTGATTTTCCATTTATTTCCTCCTCGTCGTTGTGAAATTTCCATCAGCTCTTCCCGGCTGAAGCCCTCGTTTTTCAAGCCCTCACCGCCGGGAATCTTCTCCGCTGGCTCCTGCTTCTTCTCCTGGAGACGGCGGATATTTTTCCTCAATGACGCCCTTGGTCTCCCAGGTATTCATGCCTTTAATAGTAACACTCCCTCTTTTGATTGTCTACCTGTGGATTGCATTTCCCTGTGTAGCCCCTGCATATTGGGAATTGCGGCATTTGTCCCATAAACGAAAACCGCCAGCCGGGAAACGGCTGGCGGAAAAACCCGTGTAACAGCTTATTTGAATCGACCGCTCCCGGATATTTCCATCTGCGCTCAATCACTTTTTGTATCGGTAAAACGGCTTCCTTCTACTGCGGACACAGGTTCCGCTGCCACTATCCCGCTTATCCGCACAGCGCAAAACGCCCACCGCTAACAGCTGCCCGGCTGGGTCCCGAGTCCTGAAACCTTCTCCTCCTCCTGCTCTAAAAGGGCGACCCACTGATTGCAGAAGCCCTCAAAATCTTCCCTGCAAAGGCAGTCCGCCATCTGTTCCACCCGGAACGCATAGGCATTTCCCAGCTCCCCCTCCGGCAGCATCAGACGGGCAAAGGGGTATCCCCAGGCCACCAGATCCGCGATCCTTCCGTAGCATTCCCGGACCATCGCCAGAGGGCACTCCTCTTTGACAAACATCAGCATGGTCTCAAAACAGCGATAGCTGTGCCCCTGTTCCAACATCCCGCGCAGCCTCGCCTCCAGCGCGGCCCGTTTCCCGGCGGATGCGCGCTCCAGCGTAAAGAGGGCCCCCCCCCGGATGGTAAGCCTCAGAAACTGAAGGCTTTCCCGGTGCAGCCGCAGGCCCTCCCGAATCTCGGCTTTCTCAAGATCCGGTGATTTCCGCTTCATGCACACCAGGGTACCCTTGCCCTGAAAGGATTCCGTGACGCCCAGCTCCTCCAGCAGGGCCAGGGTACGGCGCACCGTGGTCAGGGAGGCGCCGTACCGCTCTGACAGCTCCGGCAGTGAGGGCAGATAGCTTCCCACCGGATAGACGCCGTACAGAATCTTCCGGATGAGGATGGAAGCCAGGGTATAACGCATCTGCGGCCGGTTTCGGTATATATTCCACTGAAAGGGAATTGCCGCAATTTCCTCCGCTCCCCGGGCCGCGATCTCCCGGTGGATAAACGAAAACATCCTCTCCTCCAGCGGTACATAAACATCCCGGATCGCCTTGTTCATCCAGGCCATCACGTCCCCGCTGTCCAGCCCCTCCCGGATCGTATCCGGGGTAATCGGGCTTTTCATTTTTTCCCGGTCCACCAGAGAGGGCATCCGGATGTAGCGAAGCACCTCCCAGTACAGGTTCAGAAGCAGCTGGTTGTTTAACTCCATAAGCGCCAGGAGATGGAGCTCCATGGACGGAGGCGGGTCTCCCGGCAGAATGCCGCTCAAGTTCCGGCAGTAAAACTTCCACCGTTCCTGGTTCCATCTGCGCGCTCCCGCCTCCCAGAGAGGCTGAATTAACAGATATCCGGCCTCCCTCATTTCCCCGAGACCGTCCTTTCTGGGCACGTAGTAATCCCGGGCGTTTTCAGCATACCGCTTATGATCCGCCTGATAGATCACCCGGGCGGCACGCCGCTCCTGATTTTCGACGTAGCCTTCCGTTTCTAACAGGGCAAGGGCGGCGCGGACCGTAGCGCGCCCGAGGTGAAAGGCGCCGCAGATATGGGGGATCGACGGCAGGCAGTCCCCATACCGGTAAAAACCAAACCGGATCCGCGCTTCGTAAAAATCGTAAACCAGCAAATAAAGTCCGCGGCTTTTCTCCATAAACCCCTCCGCTTACTTTTCGGACAAATACCGGTACAGCATCTGCTCGAGCTTGGCGATCTCGATGGGCTTGGCAAAATGGGCGTCCATCCCGGCCCGAAGCGCGGTCCGCACATCCTCGTCAAAGGCGTTGGCGGTCATCGCCACGATTGGGAGGCGGGCCGTATCCGCACGGTCCAGGGAACGGATGGCCCTGGTGGCCTCGTACCCGTCCATAATGGGCATCTGCACGTCCATGAAGATCATATCATAATACCCCGGCGCGGATTCCGAAACCATCTGTACCGCCCGGGCGCCGTCGCAGGCCTCCTCCACCCGGATCCCCCGCTCTTCCAGCAGGATGCGGGCAATCTCCCGGTTGATATCATTGTCCTCCACCAAAAGAATACGGCGGCCCCCGTAATCCCGGACGGGAGATAAGTCCTGGCCTTCCGTCAAGGTCTCTCCGCTGATCTCATCGAGCAGATAGCAGAGCTTGGATCGGTAGAAGGGTTTGGAGATAAAGGCCGTTACCCCGGCCTCCCGGGCATCGTATTCAATCTCGGACCAATCGTAGGCAGTCAGGATAATGACCGGAATTTCATCCCCCACTTCCCGGCGGATCCGTCTGGTGGCCTCCACGCCGTCCATCCCCGGCATCTTCCAGTCGATAATCACCAAGGTAAATGGATCCGGCGTGTCCTTTGCCTGGATAACTCTGCAAACCGCCTCCGCCCCTTCCGTGACAAACTCCGGCCGCAGGCCCATGTCCTCAAGCAGGGCGGCGGCGTTCTCGCAGGTCTGCCGGTCGTCGTCCACGATCAGGCTGTGGACGCCCAGCCATTCCTCCAGCACATCCTCCTGCCTGGCATTCTGCAGCTGCAGGGGCAGCATCACCGTAAACCGGGAACCCTCCCCCGGACGGCTCTCCACCTGGATATCGCCGCTCATCAGGTCCACGATGTTCCTGGTAATCGCCATGCCCAGACCCGTACCCGACGCCTTGTCAGCCGAATCCGCGGCCCGTTCGAAGGGCTGGAACAGATGCTCCAGAAAATCCCCGCTCATCCCAATCCCGGTGTCCGTGCACCGGAAAAAGAAGTTCCTTCGCCCTCCGCGGCTGCCCGGCTCCTCCCAGACTTCGATCTGCACGCGGCCGCCCGCCTCCGTATACTTCACCGCGTTGCTGAGAATATTGAGGTACACCTGGCGGACGCGAAGGGCGTCCCCCACCACCTCCTCCTGGCTCAGCACCGGCAGGCTGACATTCATTTCGAGCTGCGCGGCTATGGCCTGGGGGACCATAAGCTCCGTTACATTCGCCACCAGCTCTGCGAAATTAAAGGGTTCCTCCCGCAGGGACAGCTTTCCGCTCTCGATCTTGGACATGTCCAGAATATCGTTGATCAGACTGAGCAGGTGCTGGCTGGACAGGCTGATCTTTTTGAGGCATTCCGCCACGCGGACCCGGTCGTCCAGCCGGGTGGACGCGATAGCCGCCATCCCCATGATAGCGTTCATCGGCGTGCGGATATCATGGCTCATGTTGGAGAGGAACTGGCTTTTGGCCATGCTGGCCGCCCTGGCTCCCTCTAACGCGCTCTGCAGCGCCTGGCGTTTCTGCTCCTCCTCATAGCGCTGCTCGTCGATGCGCCGGGAGAGAAGGATCGCCAGATCGTCCTCCGAGTAGGGATTGTCCACGTAGATGATCTGAATCGAGGTCCAGTGGTACTGCCCGTCCGTCAGCATCTGCCGGGTGTCCATAAACACCTCCGGCCGCTCTTTGCCCAGCGTTCGGCGGAGATTCTCCAGCGAAAAGCGGCGTTTGAACTCCTCCAGACTGTCCGGGTGCACGGTGGGGATAAAGCTCTCATAGAGCTGGCTGTAGGCCCCGTCCTTCCTGATATTCACCATAAGCCCCCGCTGCAGATAGATGAATTTGAGCGTATCCCGGCTCAGATTCAGGCTGATGATCACGGGGAATACGTTGGATATGGCCCCCACCAGCATCCTGCGCTCCTGAAGCTTCTCCCGCTCCGCCTCCTCCTCAGCCAGCTTTTCCGCCGTAATATCGTGAAAGGTGGCGATGAGAATCTCCTTTCCATCCTGATCCAAAACCCGCTCCGCGATGCCGGAGGCCCAAAACAGGCTCCCGTCCGCGCGTACCATCCGGCTCTCAAATGGAATTTTACGGCCGGAGCTTATGGCCTCCCGAAAGAGGTCCGCCGTCCGTTTATAGTCCTCCAGATACAGAATTTCTTCCAGACTCCGCACCTGCGAACCGCCTCCCGGGCCATTAGCGGGTGCGTTTAACAAACGCGATCCTTCCCGGTTCAGCTCCAGCAGCCGGTAAGGGCGTTCCACGGTCAAAAGGGCGATCCCCTCCGGCACCGCGTTGTACAGATGTCCGATGTAATCCGCCTGCCTGCGCAGCTTCCCGGCCGCCCGGTTGGCATAGTGGAAATAGAGCGCCACCAGCCCGACGATCCCCGCGATAATCGCTCCGATCAGAATCAGGGTGCGCTGAATGATCTGGTTGGTTTGAGCGCTGACCACCGCCCGGGGGATGATGGATATCAGATACCAGTCCGATCCCAGCTTCAGCGGAAGGTAACAGAACACGGTCTCCTCGCCCTGATACGAAAAAGTCGCCCAGCCGGTTTTCTCCGTTGACAGGGAATCCACAAATAATTGCATTTCGGAGGGATCGTTGGGGGATTCCTCCAGGATGTCGAACAGGTTCTGTACCGTTTTGTTGCTGTTGGGGTGGGGCGGCCGGATCAGGACATTGCCGTCGGAATCCACCACATAGGAAAATCCTGCGTTCTGATAAAATGAGATGCTGAAGCTGTCCACAATGGAATCCACCTCGTACTCCTTCACCAGGTACGCGGCCGTGCCATCCGCCATGGTCAGGCGAATAAACAGATTGAACACATTGACTCCGGTCGCGCTGCTGATATGGGGTTCAAGAATACCGTAATCCCGGCTATCTTCTGCCAGGATCCGGGCCACGGCCTCATCCGCCTGCGCTCCGTAGGGCAGGCTCCCGCCGTCGCCGCTGTACAGCACCACGCCTTCGTCCACCTGCACATAATCCCGGAGCAGGCTGTCCACGTTTTCAACCCGCCCCGCCTCGTTCAAATAGCCGGCGACTCTGCCCAGCATACGATACTCATCCTCAAGCTGGACCCGCAGCGTGAGGCATCCCTGCTGCGTACTCTCCAGAATGGTGCGGATGGACTGCTGCCAAAGCTGTTCCCGCACCGTCCCCAAAAACAGGCAGGTGAGGGCGGCAAGCGCAGCCCCCACAATCGCGGCCGCAGCCGCGATCTTTCCTTTTGAAGCGCCGGAATTTTCTTTATTCACGGTTCCAATCCCTCCTTTGCCTGTTCGTCCATCCAGGCCATAGCCTCATCCAACGTCTGTCCGGACAGCAGTCCGGCGGAAACCTCCGCGGTCAGATCCCAGATCGGGATACTGAGCCCGGCGTCGGCTCCAAACACCACGCGTCCCTCCTCATAACAGGGGATCAAAGGCCGGATTGCCTTGACGGAAGTGGGCGGGCTGTTCACAAGGGGGCTTAAGGAGGCTTGCTGGTCCGCAAATTTCAGAATATTTTCCTCTCTTGTAAAATACTCCACGAATTTGATCGCGTCGTCCAAATGCTCGCTGGACCGGTTGACGCTCAGGCGCGTGTCCGCGTTGATCACCAACAGCGGCCCGTCCTCCAGCACCGGAAGGGGATGCACCTCAAAATCCAGATCCGGAGCCATCTCCTCAAGGCGTCCGGCCGCCCAGGCTCCCGTAAGCATGAAGGGGGCTTCTCCCCGGGCGAATTCCTCCAAATCGTCCGAGGTTTTTCTGGTCGCGGCCGCCTTCGCCGCATCGATATACCCCCGTTCAAGCAGCGATTCGGCCAGTGAAAAGCCCGGCCGCAGATAATCGCTAAGCTTGTCACTGCCGCTGTTTAGCCGTTCAAACGCTTCCGTCTGGCGGCCCTCCTGATAAACGGGATAAAACCCTGCGCCGATCGCCAGGGTTTTCAATGAAATATCATTATTGGCCACAATGGGGGTGATTCCACGTCCCACAAAGTAATCGCATACCTGCTCCCATTCTCCCAGGTTTCGCGGGATTTCCTGTTTGTGCTTCTTTAACACATCCAGGTTGCAGTAAAGACCAAACATGGACACCGTGGTGGGCACCCAGTAGACCGCTCCGTCCTCAATCTCCATCTGGCTGAGCATGGCGTCGCTGTAGCGGCCGATGCTCTCTAAGCCCGACAAATCCGCCACCTGCCCGCTCCGCTCCAGCTCCAGCAGCACGTCGTGGTTCACCATAAACACGTCGTTGCCCTTTCCCGAGGCCATCCGCTTGCGCAGGGCCTCGAAATATTCAGCCCCCTTCAGGCTCTCGTAGGAGATGCGCAGATTCGGGTTTTCCTCCATGAATCCGGTGATGATCTCCTCGATCACCCGGACGTTCTCAGGCTCGTATTTATTTCCAAAAAATGTAATCGTCGTGACAGGAAGGTCTGTATCCTGGTAATTCACCACCTGGTTCTTCCCGCTGCAGCCCGACAGATGCACGCACGCTAAACAACCTGCCAGCAGCAGGCATAGGCTTTTCTTCATCAAATCAATATCCCTTCCTGTTCCGCACCTCTCCGATAACCTCCCCCACCCGTGGCCGGACGGGATAGCCGCCCGTTTTATGGCGCTGTAAAAAATGGGGACGCGGTGCGTGATTCCAACTCTGTTCATATAGGTATCAAAGTTAGTATAGCATAGGGGAGGGAAAGATACAATTAAATCCGAGGAAAGGCCATGGACCTCCGGCTAACGCCGCGGCCCACAGCCCATCCTCCAAATCTTTATACATTTTTTCCCATCTCATAGGCATCCGCCAACGCACCTGCGTTATCCCGGATCGCGCCCTTTTCATCCGCCCCGGTTCCCCTGACCACTCCGGCCAGGCGGGCCTGCTCAAAGCAGCTGATCCACCCCTCAAGCCCCTTCACCGCCCCGTCCATGGAGGCCGCATCCCCGTCCGCCGAGGACGCCAGCAGATAGACGCCGCCAAAGGCGTACTTCGCCGGAAACAGCGGGTTGGTGCGGTCCAGCAGCGTTTTCATCTGGCCCGACATCTCATAAAAGTAAATGGGCGCGGCAAATACCAGCACATCCGCCTGTTTCATCTGTGCCACGATTGTTTCCGCATCGTCGTGGATCACGCATTTCTGGGTGGCCTGGCAGGCCAGACAACCTTTGCAGAAGTTGATTTTCTTGTCATAGAGGCAAATCTTTTTCACATCGTGGCCTGCCTCAGCGGCCCCTCTCATAAATTCGTCCGCCAGGGTTTCCGAATTGCCGCCCGCGCGGGGGCTGGTGGACAGAACAAGAACCTTCTTACCCATAATTTTCTCCTTTACGCCATACTGGCTTTTAATATTTCCACAATCTCATCGTGATCCGGCGCCCGGTATCCGCCGTCCATGGCAAAGGTGCCTGCGGCGATGCCATCCAGCATTTCCTCCGTCACCCCCAGCTCCCGGATGTCCATGACAAGGCCCAGCTCTCTCATATACCGTTCCATCCGCACAAGCCCCTCTTCCGCCACCGCCTCATCACTCTGTCCCTCTGGGTTCACATCCCACACGTTGACCGCAAAGCGCCTGAACTTCGCCAGGCCGTAAGGCATGATAAACCGGTAATACGCCATGGAGACCGCGGACAGGGTCATGCCGTGAGTGGCGTCCGTGTAGGCCCCGATGGACTGGCCGATCATGTGCACCATCCAGTCCGTGGTCTTACCCTTGGCCACCAACGTGTTGAGCGCCCAGGTGGCGATCCACATGATATTGCTTCTGGCCTCGTAATCCGTGGGATGTTCCGCCGCGATTCTGGCGCTGTGGATCAGGGATTTCAGCAGCCCCTCCATAATATAGTCGGAGGTATTGTCGTCCTCCCCGGAAAAATACTGCTCCAGGATGTGGGACATAATATCGTAAAATCCCGCGATCATCTGATATCTGGGCAGGGTGAAGGTAAAGGCCGGGTTTAAAATGGAAAACTTCGGAAATACATTTTCGCCGAACACGTGGCCGATCTTCAGTTTCGTCTTGTGGTTGGTGATCACCGCGCCGCCGTTCATCTCAGAGCCCGTTCCCACCATGGTCAAAACGCAGCCAACCGGGATAATCCGGTTATCCACGTCCTCCATGCGCAGGTAGTATTTCTCCCAGGGATCCTCCTCACAGTGGGCGGAAACGGACACGGCCTTGGCGTAATCGCAGACCGAGCCGCCACCCACGGCCAGGATCAGATCCACCTGGTTCTCCCTCGCGATGCGGCAGCCCTCGTAAAGCTTTTCCACCGTGGGATTGGGCATGACGCCCGGGTCCTCAAAAATGTTCTTGCCGCCCTCGTCCAGAAGCTTTACCACCTGATCGTAGATACCGCTTCGTTTGATGGAGCCGCCGCCGTAAACCAGCATAACATTTTTTCCATATTTAGGGAGTTCCTCTCTCAGATTGCTCAGCGAATCCTCTCCGAAATACAGTTTTGTGGGGTTACAATAGCTGAAATTTCCTAACATATCTCATTCTCCTCTCGTTCTTGTACCATCCGCCGCCCTCTTCATCTGAAATACCAGGTAATCCAGGCATTCGATCTGTTTCTCGTATTTGTGAATCTTTCCCAGCAGGCATTTCCGGTGCGTTTCCAGCAGGACAAACTGCTTCTGCCGCTCACCCGATCTGCAAAACTCCCGGAACTGTTCCACGGTCTCTCTGCCACACCCGGCGTCCCGGAGATTTTGCATGACTGCCTGGGAAATATCCGTATCTCCACACATTTTCGCACCTCTTTCCTGTGGGAACCGCCTCCATGATCCGCCAATGTCACGGTCCGCCTGGCGGGCCGTCACCAGCTCGGTCCGCCAGGAAAAATGTCACCGTCACATCTCCCCGGCCAAGGGCCCGGGCCAGACCCGACGGGTCCTGGACAGCGCCCAGACGCGTATAACGGTACTCAGTATCAAAATCCTCGTAAAACAGCACCAGGCAGTCGGAGCCGAACAGCATCAGGTCGCCTGCGTGAAGTTCCCCGATCCGTTCAGCGCTCTCAGGCAAGGGGGCCGGGAGGTCGTAGTACTTTTCGTTGCCGTTGAGTTCCTTCATGTTGACCGTCATTGGCAGCTGTTGGGCCAGAGCGTGTCTGAAAATTGCTTTCCGTCAGATGTGCGTCCCACTTTGTGGGAGATTTGGTCCCGATGAGGGAGGCGTAGCGGGCTACGTTGACCGAATTGGGGCCAAATATGCCGCGAAGTGGGGCGTGCAGATGGCGGGAATGAATTTACAGACACGCTCCAGAGCCCGGGCGGCGTCATGATCAAAAAGAAGCGCCTCAAAGGCCTTGTCTTCTACTTGAATTGTCACTTGAATCATCGTTTCCCGGGTCTCGGACGCCGCCGTGACCAACGCCGCTCCCGGAACTGTTGCCGCCGCTGTGATCAATAGCAATGTTATCAATAATCGTCTCAAAATGGCCTCCTCTCGATTCTGACCGCCAATAGGACCGTTACGGACTCAGGCGCGCCCTGTTCTCTGCCTTTATTTTAGTTGAAACATCGTCCGATATCAAATGCTTATATTAAATGCATTCTCATGCTTGACAGGCATGATATTTCAAGTCTATAATTTCCCTGGGTTAAGTGAAATTCTTACTGCAACATTGAAGTTGTAACTGCATTCACGATCGTTTGGGGAAAGAGAGGAAATCCGATTGGAACTCCGCGTTTTGAAATATTTCCTGGCCGTCGCCAGAGAAGAAAGTATATCAGGGGCCGCTCAGGCCCTGCATATGACCCAGCCCACCCTGTCCCGGCAGCTGATGGACCTGGAGGAGGAATTGGGCAAACAGCTGTTGATCCGCGGAAGCCGCAGGATCACCCTCACGGAGGAGGGAATGCTCCTGCGCAAGCGGGCTGCGGAAATCCTCGATCTGGTAGAAAAGGCGGAAGCCGAGCTGACTGCGCCGGATGAAGTGGTGAACGGCGATATCTACATCGGCGGCGGCGAGACCGAGGCCATGAGAATGATAGCGGAAATCGCCACCGGCCTGCAGCAATCCTGCCCCGATATCCGCTATCACCTGTACAGCGGCAACGCCGACGATGTGACGGAGCGCCTGGACAAAGGACTGCTGGATTTTGGAGTCCTCATCGAGCCTGCCAACATGAAGAAATACGACTATATCCGTCTTCCCGCCACCGACACCTGGGGATTGCTGATGCCCAGGGACTGCCCCCTGGCGGCCCATCCCGTAATCCGCCCGCAAGACCTGTGGGATCTCCCCATCATCACCTCCCGGCAATCCATGCTAAGCAACGAATTTTCCGGCTGGCTGGGAAAGGAGTTCGAAAAGCTGAGAATCGTCGCCACCTACAACCTGGTGTACAACGCCTCCCTTCTGGTGGCCGCCGGCATGGGTTACGCCCTGTGTCTGGACAAGCTGGTCAATACTTCAAAGGAAAGCCCCCTGTGCTTCCGCCCGCTGGAGCCCCGGATGGCAGTCCATCTGGACATCGTGTGGAAAAAATACCAGGTTTTCTCCGGGGCGGCGGAACGGTTCCTGAAGGAGGTGCGGGAGGCATTTCACGGAAACGTGGGCGGGAATTAAACTTCTGTGCGATCCACGGCCTCATCCACGCACCGCAGCGCGTTCAGACACCGCGGGTATCCGATAAAGGGAACCCATTGGGAAATGATCTGAATTAAAAACGCCTTATCATTTCCCAGCCGGATATTGGCCGCGATGTGGCTGGCCAGCTGGGGTTCGCAGCCGCCCTGGGCAGCCAGGAAGCAGAAGGTAATCATCTCCCTCTGCCGGTAATCCAGACCGTTTCTGGTATAATAGTCCCCGAAGCAGTTCTCCGCCAGCCAGCGGTTGATGTGGCGGCTCTCCTCCGGCCCGGACTTCCAGAAATCCCTCATTCTCTCGCCGAAGATATCCACCTGGGCCTGGCTGCCCTTCTCCAGACGGTTCTCCAGGGTCGTCCCCAACTGCCCTTCCAGGGGAAGCTTAATCCCCCGCCGGGCAAAGACCTCGTTTACCACCCGCAGAAAGGGTAATACCCGGCCGATCCCCAGATACGCCACCGCCTGATAAAGGAGCTCCTTCACCTCCACCGGTCTCACCCCCGTCTCCAGCGCAGCGGGCAGCAGAGCACCAAACTCATCCGTTCCCTGGCTTCCGGCCAGCGCCGCCAGAATTGCCAGCATCCGGGTGCGCCCGTCCAGATCGCCGCTGTCTGCCACTTCCCGTAAGGCGAAATGGTTAAACCGCTCCGTGAACTCCGGGTCTGTGTCCGACAATCCGCAGTGGCGCGCAAACGCCGGTACGTTGCTCTCACACGCCGCGTACTCCTCATCCGACACCGCC
This sequence comes from [Clostridium] asparagiforme DSM 15981, assembly GCA_025149125.1. Lineage (GTDB taxonomy): Bacteria > Bacillota > Clostridia > Lachnospirales > Lachnospiraceae > Enterocloster > Enterocloster asparagiformis. The sequence goes on from CP102272.1 coordinate 5,300,165, forward strand.
TCGCACCACTCATTCGTGCACCCCTCCCCTGGAACCTCGATGGCCAGGTGCTGAAACCAGGAGTCCGGCGCTGCGCCGTGCCAGTGCTTCACCTCCGGCGGGATGTGAACCACTGCACCGGGATAAAGGGCCACCGGCTCCTTCCCCCACTCCTGATAATAGCCGTTTCCCGCGGTCACCAGCAGCATCTGCCCGCCGCCCTTTCTGGCGTGGTGAATATGCCAGTTGTTGCGGCAACCCGGCTCAAAGGTCACGTTCCCCATCGTCACCTGATCGGTGGACAACATGTTCAGATAGCTCTGTCCCACGAAATACCTGGCATACGCATCATTGGGCTTCCCTGTGGGAAACACGCTCATCTCTCTTTTTTCCATTGACTTAAACCTTCCTTTCACCCTGCAATTTACCGTCTGTTATAAGGTTATTATGCCATAACCACCTTTGTCCTTGAATCTCCGTTTCGTTTTCATAGTATAAACTATCAGTTTATACTATGGCTGCAAAAAACACATAAAAAGCGCCGGATACATTTCTATATCCAGCGCAATACAATCATATTTTATTTGACACCATCCCATCAATCCGCTATCATAATATAAACCAATCATTTACACCAAAAAAGGAGGAATCCCTCATGTACAACAACCTGCTGACTACCCTGATCGCGGTTGCTGACTGCGGCAGCTTCACAAAAGCCGCCGAGCGCCTGTACATTTCACCCACCGCCGTCATGAAACAGATCAACGCCCTGGAAAAGCATCTGGACTTAAAGCTTTTAGACCGGACTGCCACCGGCGTACGCCTGACCGGCGCCGGGGCCGTGATCTATCAGGACGCCAGGTTTCTCATCGACTACTCCAACAAATCCGTAGCCAGCGCGAAAATGGCCGCCCGCGCGGAGCAGACCACTTTCCGCGTGGGCACGTCCCTGCTGAACCCGGCGAAGCCCTTCATGGACCTGTGGTACAGGGTGAACCGGTATTTTCCAGATTACAAACTCCATCTGGTTCCCTTTGAGGACGACCATGATGGGATTATCACGGAGCTGTCACGGCTGGGGGAGAAATTCGACTTTCTGATCGGGGTCTGCGACTCCAGGACCTGGCTCAGCCACTGCAATCTGCTCCCGCTGGGCCGCTACCGGAAAATGATCGCAGTCTCAAGGGAGCACCGCCTCGCCCAAAAGCCCCTGATCCGCCTGGAGGACCTGTACAGCGAAACCCTGATGATGGTCAAAAAAGGGGATTCCGGCACAAACGACATGATCCGCGCCTATCTTTCCAAATATCATCCCCAAATCCGCCTGGAGGACACGCCGCCCTTTTACGACATGTCCGTATTCAACCGCTGCGCGGAAACCGGCAACGTGCTGCTCACCCTGGAGTGCTGGACGGAGGTGCACCCGGCCCTGGTATCCATTCCGGTAGACTGGGATTACACCATCTCCTACGGCCTGCTGTACAGCCTGAATCCCACTGGGGACGTGCGCCGGTTTGTGGAGACTGTGGAAAAAAACGTTTTATAATCCGTTTATGCCGCCTTCCGCTCCCGGATTCTTGCACACTTACTTTACCACCAGTCAGCCTGAACAGCGCCTCATGTCCCTCCACGACCGCGGCCGGTATTTTCTTTCGTACGGCTCATCATGTTCCGGATTGCAAGGTCACGGCCGGAGCAGATACCGCTCCACCGCCTCCGCGCACCCGTCGTGGTCGCAGTCCGCTACCACCACGTCCGCAACGGCCTTGATCGCTTCCCCGGCGTTTGCCATGGCCACGGCCAAACCCGCTTTTTTCAGGGCCTCCAGGTCGTTGTCCGCGTCGCCCACCACGATGGTCTGCTCCATGGGCAGATTCAGGCAGGCGCAGAGCTTTTCCAGGCCCACGCCCTTGTCGCAGCCAGGTGCCGACAGCTCCAGGGACGTGGTCTCCGCCCGGGCCATGGCCACCTCAAGCCCGGAAGCCCGGATCCGCTCCTCGGTTCTGTCCCGGGACTGTGGGCTCGTATGGTAAATGTTCACCTTGGCAGCCGGAAACGGTTTTTCCCCGTACATGCGGCCGATATCTTCCCACTTCACCGTGACGCGGTTAAACTGATCCTGATAAACTCCCATGCCAAACCGCTCCATCTGCTTACAATGGCTTTTCTGGACAATGCACTGCTCCAGCAGAATGTGGGGCATCGCCTGCTCCATGGCGGCCAGCTCCAGAAGCTGCTTCACCGTCTCCACGCTCAGAAGACTGGAATACAGCGTGCGTTTCTCCTTCAAGTCGTACACCAGCGCACCGCTGGCACAGTTTAAATAGCGAACCTCGGGAATCAGCCCAAGATACTCCTCCAGCTCCGACAGGCAGCGGCCCGTGTTGAGGATCACCGTCTTTCCCGCCCGGGCCGCCGCGGCGATCGCCCTCCTGTTTCCCGGCGAAATCTGCTTGTCCGATCCCAGAAGCGTTCCATCCATATCAAATGCGATTAACTGGTACATTTTGTTCCTCCGTGTTGATTCCATTTTGTAAATCCGGCCGGAAATACGTCAACGTTCCAGGCCGCCCAACTCAACATCTTCAGCGGCCTGCTTCCCTGTGAAGTTTTACAGGATACTTGAAAACTCAAGTATCCTGTAATTTTTAAATATTCCCAGAAAAAAGCGGCAATTCGCCCGTATTCTGATAACTGTCAATATACTCTTCCATCAGCTCATCCCTCACCAGCTCTCCTTTTGTGCTCAATTCCTCAATCATAAAAAACGTGTTGCTTGTATCCTGCCGTATGGAGTTCAACTCAGAGGTAAGAAAGCCGTTTTCCACAAAGACTGCCTTGAATTCAGTGATATAATAATCGTCTGTCTCAGATTTTATGGATGGATGATAGTCGGCATCATCAAGGCTCTGCCGGGATATTACAAAACCAATTCCATCTATACGGCAGGTCATTTTTCTCTGCTCCACATTAACCTTGATATCCGTTAGCTCCAAACGGTTATTGACATAACCCGCCTGCTTAAGCACCATATAGCCGATCGCTGCCATTTTATTCGCATCAAAACGCACATTCAGCTCTGCAATCCTATCCTGTGCGCTCTGAAAATTCTGCTCATCTTCTGGAATTACCATGGAATAATAATCAAACGCTTTTCTGTACTCATTCTGGTTTTCATATAAATGGGCCTGGTCAAAAGCTTCCGCAGACATCTGAACCGGCTTTACATTTCGAATATAGTATGTATAAGCTCCCACTCCGGCAATCACCAGGAATAAAATAAACAGTAAAATAAATTTTCCCCAGGCCCGTTTCCCACCTGGTCTAATCTGTTCCCCGCATTGATTGCAGAATATCATCTCATCTGACAGTTGCGCACCACATTTTGGACAAACCATTTGAACCTCCCTTTAATAATCCGTTGACATTTTTTCATCAGCATGAAAGATATTTGAAGAATAAATGCAATCAAACAGTACTTTATTTGCCTCAGTAGACATCAGAAATGTCCTGATACTCATATGTTCAAGATTCCATTCATCCTGCCTTGCATAGTAACCAAGCCAAAGCGCACTGCCCTCGTTAAGTAACGTACTGTTGTTAATCTTTTTATGATTATCTGGTGCGCCGTATTTTTCTTCAAGCAACGCTGTCAAACTATCATACTTGCTGATAAACATATCTTCATTTAGAGAAGCTTCTCCCATCAGATATCCAACTGCATACAGTTGCTCCTGGCTATTAAACCAAAATACCAGATCTGCCTCTACATCGTTAAACCTTGTATGATACACAAGCATATCTTCCTGATCTATAACCAATTTGCTTGTCTCATACCGTTTTACAATCTCCCTGGATTCACCAAAATTTGCCATACGGATATCGCAGTTACTGCGATCTTCAACAGTAATCGTCATATTCTTTTTTTCAGAAAGATTTCCGCTTGCATCCGAAGCATATACGCTAATATTATAAACGCCATCCTTGTCTGGATCAAAATCACCGGAATACTCAATCGTACAAGTACCGCTTAAATCCTCAACCGTTACATATTGTTCCAAGTTAAAGAGCGAGCCCCGGGCAATAAATAATTCATTTTGAGAAATTTCGATTTCAGGCGCTGTCGTATCGATCACATGATAAGTAAAGCTGATATCCCGATGATTCCTTCGGCTGTTCATCACATCAAAAACCGCAGTATAATCCCCGGTCTTATCAGTTGTAAAACCCCCGTCATCTGCTATTGTGATATCTTTTATACTTTTGCTGTCATATTTCAATGTTTTTAGCAGTTCCTGATTTCTTCCCAACTCAAAAGTTTCCTGTGCCTGTTCAATCATAAAGTCGCCTTCATAAACTTTAAAATAATAGAACAACGAGACCCCTAATATTATAATTACCAAGCCAGCTATCACCGAAATTGTAATTGATTTCGCTCTTTTTCTACCTTTAGAAGATTGATTATGAGGAGGCCCCCACTCTTGGACAGCCTGTTCAAGAACGTTTCCACAGAATGGACAAAATTTACTATTGTCCGGTATTTCTTTATTACATTTTTGACATCGCATCGTGTTTTCTCCCTGTTTTCAAACTTGCACTGTATTATGCTAACTGATAAAGCCATCTTACTAATCACCTGGCTGCTAACAAGCACTATCAGTTTATTATACCATAGTTTGGGAAAAACAGATATACTATGCCGCACTTTACGCTGGTCTTTTCCAAAATTCTACATCTATTCTCTTACCCGTTCACCTGCACGCCTCCGCCTCCTTCAACATCAACGTCCCAATAAACGGATTGTTCCCCCCGCAGACCGGGAACATAAACGCGTTGCTGCGGCATTTCCGGTAGCGCTCCCCTTTCAGCAAAAAATCGTACCCCATGGGACATTTGGGGTTGCAGGAATCGGGATCGATCATCCGTTTGCAGTCCGGCGCGGCCTTTACGGTCTGGACCAGTTCCTCCGGCAGGTCCTCCAAAGCTTCTATATACTGATTGACATGGGCGGCGTAAATGCGGGCGATCATCCCCTTTTTGCGGAATACATAATTGGCTATGGTCTTCCGGTTGAGACTGTAGGAAACGACAAAACCGCTTTTTGCAGCCTTGACCTCCATTTTACAGCCCAGATCCGTCAATTTGGCGTGAAGCTCCCTCACAAATTCCTGATTCTCCGCAGCTACGGCGGCGATAAAATCCTCAAATCCCAATTTTTTATCCATGATCAAAATCCTTTCTACATACTGTTTTATGCACATGGGCCGCATAGGTGGCATCTGCGGCCTGGCCGGCATCTGCCCTCTCCCCGTCTCAATCCCGAAGGATTTTCATGCCGAACCAATGCCGCTCCACCTTGACGCTGTACTTCAGTTTATAGGCCGGCTGTCCATTGAGAATGGCGGCCTGAATGGCGCCGACCTCTTTGGCAATCTGTTCCTCGTCCTCGTACCATCCCAAAAAAGTCGTGGGTTCACCCCAGAATGACGCGCACCCGCTGCTGACGCCGAAGAGGGCAAAATGGGGCGCCTCCTTTCCCGTTTTCATTTTCTGGGAAGAAATCACCTTATAACAGCTGACGACCACATTTTCGTGAGGCGACGTGATCAAGATTGTCCCGGTCACCTCTGCCCTCCCGCCTCCGCCCTCCCTGGCAATTTCCGTAGCCATCAGGCTGTCCAGGGAAATGTTCAGCCGGTTTGACAGTAATAAAAGCGTTTCCACCTCCGGATAACCCGCGCCCTGCTCCCACTTGGAAACGGCCTGCCTGCTGACGTCCAGCAGCTCCGCCAGGTCCTCCTGAGACAATCCCTTTTCCTTGCGAATCTGTCTTAAATGCTCTGCAAAGCTCATATGCTTACCTCGCTTCCCTTTTCTTCCATGCTAATGCAAACACCCTGTCAAAGCCACCAACCTGGCCTTGCATTTGCGCAACCTGAGGTTGCAGACGCCGGTTTACGGACCATTTTGTTCTGCTGTGAAAATAGATTCGGATTCAGACAGTATAGCACGGCGGGAGGGCGGCTGTATTGAAAAAAAGCGTCATGGAAGCAAGTAGTGTTCCCGCCCCGCTGCAAGTGATGTACCCGCCCCGCCGCATTTTACTTTTCCAACAATACCGCCATCGTCTGTCCGTCCCCGCCGTACGGCGCCCCAGCCACATCTCCAAATAGCCCACAGACGTGAAAGCCCGCCGCCTCTGCCTCCCGGGTCAGCCCTTCCCGCGAAAAATAAGTATTCCAGATATAATAATTGCGCACCTCCTGACCCGAAACAATCGCGGCGTGTTCCAGCGTGACGCCCGGATACTTGTAGCGCCCGTCGAATTCAATATACGGCTGGTCGCTCCAAAACCCTCCGTTTTCGCAAACTTCCCACGTCTGCGTCTCCTCAAACAGTTCATACTTCACCATAGTGAACACATCCATCAGAAACCGGCCTCCGGGCCGCAGATGATTGTATACAGTATTCATCAAAACCGCACGATCCACGGTTGACAGCGCGCCATAGTCACAGTAGATCATGGTTGCGAAGTCAAAGGTCTCGCCCAAATCCATCTGAAGATAATTTTTCTGCAGATACCGAATATCCAGCCCCTTCTCCCGCGCCGAGCGCTCCGCATACGCGATCGAACGCCGGGACATATCTACGCCCGTCACCTCATAGCCGGTCCGGGCCAAACGCTCCCCATAGAGCCCCGGCCCGCAGCCAAAATCAATCATCCGCCTGTAGTCACCGGCGGGCACCAGCTCCCCAATCCAGCGCACGGATTTCTCAATAAACGGAAGTTTCCTGCTCGCCCCCTCAAAATCGGGATCCAGATGAGCCTTTAACATTTCCCCGGAAATGTGCTCGTCGTCCCAGAAGGGAATCTCAGTTTTCGTGTAAAGCGGCGGTTTTTCCAATATGGAACATAAATTCTGATACATCCATAATCTCCTTTCCTGTCCGGCGAATGCAAAGGTTCACAGGCAGCGTCAGCGGCCCAGTGCATTCAGAAAAAACAAAAAGCCGCAGACATTACTCTGCGGCCAATCTTCCCGGAATGATGAAGAAACGCTGAGAGTCAATAAAATCAAATACAGGGGATCACAACAAAACTGCCAGGGCAGTCTGTTCCTGGGCGCTTACAGCCCCCGCCTGTTAAATTGATTTTATCCACTCTTCTCCAGCCGCGCCAATGCCACCGATTCTGTGACATCTGGAACGCCGGACGTTCATCACCTTTTCTTATTGATTGATGGAGTTATTCTACCGGAAATGAAGGGCATTGTCAATCAGTTTCCGGCGGCTGGCATAATATTCCTGCTGTGTTGGCCGCTATTACCGCCGCCGCGTTGGCCTCGATTTCCTCTACACCCTTCACCCCTTCACCGCCCCCCGCAGGCTGTCCGCCGTCAACGTATCCGCATTTTTCACCATCTCCTCCGGCGTCCCCGTAAACACCACCCAGCCGCCCAGGTTCCCACCGTCCGGCCCGATGTCGATGATCCAGTCGGCCTGCTTCATCACGTCCAGATTGTGCTCGATCACCACCAGGGTATTTCCCCGGGACACGATCAGGTCGAACAGCTTTAACAGATTTTTGATGTCGGACATGTGCAGGCCTGTGGTGGGCTCGTCCATCACGATAATACTTCCTTTTTTTCCCAAATATTTCGCCAGCTTGATCCTCTGCCGCTCGCCGCCGGACAACGTGCTGAGGGGCTGGCCCAGGGTCAGATAGGACAGACCCACCTGCTGCATCACCTTTAAATGCCTCCTGATCTTCGGTTCCTCAAACACTTCCATGGCCTGGGAGGCGGTCAACCCCAGAAGCTCCACGATATTCCTCCCCTTATAAGTGCAGGCCAGGGCCTCCTGGTTGTAGCGTTGCCCGCCGCAGGCCTCGCACTCCGTCACGATGGGGTCCATAAACGCAAGCTCCGTCACGATCACGCCCTTTCCGCCGCACACCGGGCAGGCGCCCGTAGAATTAAAGCTGAACAGGCCGTCGGGCTTGCCGCTCTCCCGCGCCAGCAGCTTTCGAATCTCATCGAAAAATCCCAGGTAAGAGGCTGGAGTGGAGCGGTTGGTGGCGGTAATGGGCCCCTGGTCGATCATCACCACGTCCTGCTCATACTGCCTGGCGAACACCTGGGTGATCAGGGTGCTCTTCCCGGACCCCGCCACGCCGGTCACCACCGTCATGATTCCCAGCGGAATATCCACGTCCACGCACTTTAAGTTGTGCAAGCTGGCCCCCCGGACGGGAAGGCTGCCGGTGGAGCGGCGTGGATTTCCCTTAACCGGCAGGGACTCCAGCATAGCGTTTCCCGTGAGGGTGCCGGAATTCAGCAAATCCCGGAAGCTACCCGCGAACACGATCTCTCCCCCGTTTTGTCCGGCCTGCGGCCCCACGTCGATCACGTAATCGGCAATGGAAATCACATCCCGGTCGTGCTCCACCACAAGAACCGTGTTCCCCTTGTCCCGCAGCTGCCGCAGCAGATTGTTCATGCGGTAGACGTCCCGCGGGTGCATCCCCGCGCTGGGCTCGTCAAAAATATAGGTCAGCCCGGTCAGGCTGCTGCCCATGTACCGGACCAGCTTCAACCGTTGGGCCTCCCCGCCGGACAGGGACGGCGTCTCGCGGTTCAGATGAAGGTAAGGCAGGCCGATCCCGATCATCCGGTCCAGCCCCTCCACCAAGGTCTGCACCAGCACGTCCACCGTGGGATCGGCGATCTGCAATAAAACCTCGCGGAGCCGGGTCAGCTCCATCCCACACATGTCCGTGATGGAATAACCGTTTATTTTACAGCTCAAAGCCGCCTGGTTCAATCGTTTCCCATGGCATTCCGTACATTCCGATCCGGCGATCAGGTTCTGGGACTTCTCTTTCGTATGCCTGCTCTTATTGCTGATATCCCGGTTCAGCAGCGTTTTCGTATATTTGTGGTACAGGCCCGTCACCTTGGGATTCTCCGGCTCCCCCGCGCCGTCCCTGGAACCGTACAGCAACAGGTTATACTCTTCCGGTGTGTACTCCCTCACCGGCTTATCCAGGTCGAACAGGCCGGAGGCGGCGTACTGCTTCCAGTACCAGGAACCGGGGCGGAACATGGAATCCTTAACGCAGCCCTGGTTCCAGGATTTGTCCCTATCGATTATGGACTCCACGTCAAGCCTTGGGATCGTTCCCAGACCCGAACAGGTCCTGCACATCCCGTTGGGATCGTTGAAGGAAAAGCAGGAAGCCGTGCCCACATAGGGTCTCCCAATCCGCGAAAACAGCAGCCGCAGGCTGGAGTACAGGCCGCTGATGGTGCCCACCGTGGAGCGGGCGTTTCCGCCCAGGGGCGACTGGTCCACCACCACGGAGGCCGTCAGGTTGTCGATGCGCTCCACCGCCGGTTTGGGATATTTTGGAAACCGCGACCGCACAAAGACCGGGTAGGTGGCGTTCATCTGACGCTGGGACTCGGCTGCGATGGTGTCGAACACAATACTGGATTTCCCGGAGCCCGACACCCCCGTAAACACCGTGATTTTCTCCTTTGGAATCCTGAATGTAACATGTTTTAAATTGTTCTGGGTCAACCCGTGAACGATCATATCTTCCATCCGTCTATACCTCGTTTCTATTTTCCGCTGGAATGTGTTTGAAAATTGCTTTCCGACAGATGTGCGTCGCACTTTGCGGGAATGAATTTTCAAACACACTCTGGGTCAGCTGTATCTTACAGCATAACATAGAAAGACGGCACATTCCTGATATTTTTTGTTGATCTTGGTAAGATAAAGGGATAGAATGTTCGTACAGCGTACCGTAAGACCTCGTGCGGATAGCAGGCACTCGATACACGAGGTCTTACGGTACGCTGTACGAAATAACGGAAAATGAAGAAGGGAGGCGGAGGATTGGGCCATCTGACCCCGCTTGAGCGGGCAATCGAATACATCGAAACCCATCTGGATGAAAATATTGACCTGGGCGACGTATCCAGGGAAATGGGGTATTCCTATTACCACATGACGCGGCTGTTCTCCGCTGTGCTGGGCGAGCCGGTGGGCCGCTACATCAGCCGCCGCAGGCTGTACCGGGCCGCCCAGCAGCTCGTTCACTCCGACCGGCGGATCATCGACATCGCCCTGGAAAGCGGCTTTCAATCGCCCGAGGCCTTCAGCCGGGCCTTTAAGGCGCTATTTAAAACAACCCCGGCGGGCTACCGCAAAGCGGGCCTGGACCTGGTGGCAACCGCCAAACGCCAGCTTCTGCCCGGGGACGTCCCCCACATCGCCGCAGGCATTTCCCATTCCCCGGAAATCCTTCAGATGACGGAGGAAATCAAAATAGCCGGTCTGCGGGACATCACCTCCATTTCCCAAAACCGGATTCCCCAGTTGTGGGATCAGTTTCTGCGTTTTCACGGCGATCTCTACGAGCTGACTGAAACCGCCTACAGTATCTGCGAAACCCGGCAGACCGCCTACGCGGAGGACGGGGACGTGACCTTCTCCGTGATGGTTGGAAGCCCCGTTCCCGATTTCAGCAATCTGCCGGAAACACTGGCTCAAACCACCCTTCGCCCCGGAAAATACGCCGTTTTCACCCACCGCGGCAGCCTGGAGAAGCTGCTCCAGACCTACCAGTACATTTACGGCACGTGGCTGCCCTCGTCGGGCCAACGGCTGGACGACCGGGATGACTTTGAGGTTTATGAGCGGAAGGTACTCGCGATGCAGGACCCGGAAAATGAAGTGAAGCTATATATTCCGGTTCTATAAAATGGGCCAGTGCCCCGCCACCCGGTATGTGGACTTGATGTTAGGGAGGATAACTGTATTAAGGTGATTTTGAAGCCATAAGGCGTAAAAACCATGCGATTGTTCAACAAACACAATCGCATGGTTTGCCTCGTCACATACGGAGTCGAATACGTTTTGCATCCGGAGTAAGACTCTTTTTCTCCTCCACATAATCTCTCAAAGCATCCGTCATCGCAATACCGGTTTCTTTCCCGTCGAATTTCCCCTCCGGGAAGGCTCCCCTGATATAGGAAATGGTATACAGAGCATCCGGCTGCAATTTGCTGCCGTCCTCCCTTGTCACGTCCGAAACACGTTTCCCCTCGTCATCCTCCAAATGATATGTGAGCTTTAAACCGGAAACGGCAAACGGATGAAACCGGCTCACCGCTCCGTCCTGCTGCTCTTTTTCCGATGTTGCGCCATACTCCAGCAGCGACAATAGCTCGTTTCCTGTCACGGAAACAGACATGCTCATGAGCGGCGTATCCATCCGGACCTGTGTTATACGGGCGACATCATCTTCAGTGACGGCCCCCTTGTAAAGCTTTGTCCGGACTCCTCCCGCAGGATCATAACCGTTCACCTCCGATACGCCAACGATAGCAATATCCGTGCCTGCGGCGGCACGCAGGGCATCCGCTTTCAGACAGCCCGTCTGCAATATGGTGAAATCCGCCTCCGCCTCGCCGAGAGCCTGTACCGGCGGAGGTCCCTGCTCTAAAATAAGGCTGCATCGGTCCAAAATCGTTTTGCTGTCCGTCTCTCCTCGTATGAATGCTCCAATCTCTGTCCCCAGTACGGACGTAAACATATCATACGTGGGCCGCATGATATAGCGTCCGCTCTCGATCTGCGTGCTGATCTGCTCCAACACCGGATCTTCCGGAATCTCAGCTCCAAGGGTGGCGGGCATCATTCCAAGCCCGTCCTCCACCAAAAGCTTCTGCCCCTCCTCCGAAGCGATAAACTCCAGAAGCTCCATTACAGCCTTTCGTTTCTTCTCATTTCCCGGCTGCTTCAGCTCTTTGTTCGCCCCAAAAAAGTATCCCAGATTTAAAAGCCACCCCCGCCCGTCCGTCATACTGAAATGCGGCATGAAGCAAAATTCATCCCCGCCTGTGTTGAGCAGCCGGATGTGGTCGATTTCACCGCTGCCGATGGCGACTTCCCGGCCGGCCATCGCCTCCAGATTCGCATTGAACGGAACGCTCATATCTTCCACCCGTACCGCCCCGATTTCCATCATGCGCCGCATATCCTGAAAAGCAGTTTCCATCGGATCTAACGAGACCGCTTCCCCCGCCATAAGTTTATTATGCCAGTTCTGCCCTTCCACCTGCGTCAGCGTGTCCAGCGCGGAAAAAACACTGTACTGATAAATCTGGTAACTCTGCGAAGCGGAATCAAAATAGCAGTTCCGAAATCCCCGGATTCCGGTCTGATCAATTTTTTGGCTTAAGGCCAGAAGCCCCTCGTAGTCCTCAGGAACCGTCCACCCCTTCTCCTCGAACAGTGTTTTATTATAAATATTGCAATTAAAGCTCAACGGCCCCGGAATCAGGGCAATATGTCCGTCTTCGTCCGACTGAATCGCACTGGCGTTAAAATTTGCGGGAAACGGCTGGGTAGACAGATCCATCAACTGATCGGACATGTCAATCTTTGGAATATGACCTGCCTTTACCATGATGATATCCCCGAAATCATTGTGCCCGATGCGGGCAATGTGCTCGCTGATTCGATATTGGCCCGTATAACAGTCCTGCACCAGCCTGATCTCCGGAAACCGCTCCTCCACCGCGGCGGCGAAGTGATCCAGTCCGGAATTGCATGTAACGGTTATGGTCAGCCGTTCCGGATCGGTCTGCGGTATTCCCAGCATATTTTCATCAACGCCGGCCGTCTTTGCCGAACACCCCGCAATCACTCCCACCGCGGCCAGCATCCCCAAGGCCATGAAAAAGCTTTTTTTATAATCCTTCATTTTCGCCCCATTTCTGTTCTGCTATCTGCGTATTTTTTCTGATTTCCTTCAACACAGCGGTCATATCAAGTGGTTTGGCAAAATGTGCGTTCATCCCCGCGCGCTTCGCCAGCTCAATGTCTTCGGCGAATGCATCCGCCGTCATTGCAAAAATCAGTACCTGACGCGCGTCTGCCCGCTCCATCTTACGGATCGCTTTTGTCGCCTCGTATCCATTCATGACAGGCATCTGAATATCCATAAAAATCATGGCATAGTAACCGACCGGCGCATTTTCAAAACGCTTCACCGCCTCCTGCCCGTCGTGGACCACGTCCACCACCGCACCTGTATAAGACAAAATCTCCTGGGCGATCTCCAGATTGATCTCATTGTCATCCACCAGCAGAAGCCGTTTGCCTGTCAGCGCATTTTGCTCCAACTCCTCCTTTGGCTGTTCCAGGTCGTTATGGAAATAATATTTCTGAATATTATGATAGAGCGTTGACTTAAAGAACGGCTTTTGGATAAATCCGTTGATGCCCGCTTCCCCTGCTTCCACTTCTATGCCGGACCAGTCATAAGCGCTGATAATCAGGATCGGAACCTCCTCGCCTACCACCTCCCGAATTTCTCTTGCGGTGTCGGTTCCCTCCAAATCCGGCATCCGCCAGTCCAAAAAGATCATGTGATACTCGGATCCATTTTCAGCCGCTGCCCTTGCCAATTCGATCGCCTCCCTGCCCCTATATGCGACGTCCGCCTCTGCGCCCAATTCCCTCAGATAGGCGGCCGCCGAACGGCAGGTGTCCGGATCGTCATCCGCCACCAATACGCGGATCGCCGGGAGCTTCATCTCCTCCGGCGCTCCGGCAACCGGGAGATCCAGCTCCACGGTAAACACGCTTCCCTGCCCCAGTTCGCTCTCGACCGCGATGGTGCCTCCCATCATGGTCACAATCATCTTTGTTATGGCCAGCCCCAGGCCGCTTCCCTCAATTTTATCGATCTTGCTGTCCCGCTCTCTGGTAAACGAGGAAAACAGGTTCTTCTGAAATTCCCGGGAAATGCCGATGCCCGTATCCGCCACTTTAAACACGAGGTGGACAAACTGATCGTCCACAGCGGGTTCTTCTGTCACATCCAGGCTGATGCTGCCTCCTTCCGGAGTAAATTTCACTGCATTTCCCATTAAGTTGATCAGAACCTGATTCAGGCGGAGCGAATCAAAAATCAGGCGCTCATGCCGGATATCGTGCAGCCGGATATTAAATACCTGCTTTTTAGAAAAGACTGTGGGCTGGGTAATGCTCACCAGGTTCTGCATCAGCTCTACCAGCGACGCCGTATCGTTATTCAGAACCATCTTACCGCTTTCAATCTTGGACATATCCAGAATATCATTAATCAGCCCCACCAGCAGACGGCCGGACAAATCGATTTTTTTCAGGCAGTCCTTCACCTTCACCGGTTCCTCCAAATGCTCTTGCGCGATCTTGGTCATCCCGATAATGGCGTTCATCGGCGTCCGTATATCATGGGACATATTGGAAAGGAACCTGCTTTTCGATTGATTTGCGTTCTCCGCCGCCTTGCGCGCCGCTTCCTCTGCCCTCAATACCTTCCTGGTCGAATCCGAGTAGATCAGAATAAATGCGATCACAATCAGGGCGCCGATCAGAAGCATGCACAGAAACGTAATCATTGTCGATCGCATCAATCGTCCGCTGACCACATCCACCGGCACCATTGTGACCAGCTGCCAGTCATCCACGTCCACCGGCGTATGGTTTAAGTAATACTCCCGGTCCCCCAGGCGCACCGTCATCAGTTCCTGCCGGCCGCTCCGAATATGATCCCGGAACGCGGCAAGGGAGCCGCGCTTAAACTCCGCCTCCTCCAGACTGTTGATCAAATTATATCCGGATATGGTATTCTCCTGGCTGGAGCGGAAAAGTGCATCGCCGTTCTGGTGAGTGATGTACATCATTACTTCGCCGTTGTAGGCCTGAATATTCAGCATGTCAAACAGATTTTTGCTGTTATAGACCACGCCCAACGCGCAGAATGTCTTATCGCCGATGACCTGCCGGTCGATTGGTATCAGAAAGATCAGTTGGTCCTCCGTTGAGAACATATTGTCGAGAATAATCGGCTGCCTGTCCGTGAGCAGTTTGGCTGTAACTTCCCGGTTCGAGAGCAGGGAAACGGACTTCTCCCTGTCGTAGTACATTGCGTCCTCATCCACAAGACATAAAGAATCAAACCCAAAATCTGCCTTTTTATCCTGGATATAACCGCTCAATACCGTCCAATCGTCACTGGATAAATCTACAAAATACCGGTAAAACACGTCCAGCATGTTCCACTGGCCGCGGGACTGCTTTTCAATGGAGGACGCAATCTGCCCGGATAACTCATCCAAATGCTGAGATCCTTCCTCGTACGCAGTCCCGCGGATCAGCATGGCATTGAAGGTAAGCGTGATGATGACAAGAATTCCAAAGCCGATTACAAGAATTTTTCTCCAATATTTCTCAAAAAATATTTTCATAATATCCGTTTCCAATCTGTCGTTTTCACTTAACGGCCGCAGCCGCTTATTTCTCGCCGCCAAAATCCTGAAACGCCCTCTTCCACAGTGCCGTTCCGTCATATACCCGGCCGGCAACCTCCAAATACCCCAGCTGTTCGCACTTCCGGAGAACCAAGCCATGCACATACCCAAACATCGCCGCCGCCTTTTCAGAAAACCGTCTGCCGTCTCCCTGAATCAGGCATTCCACCGCCTCCACCGCCTGCCGTTGAATCGCACGGCTTTCGAAAGACTTGCCGTGAGTCACCAGTTTGGGAATACAGCGGCCAATATGATAATTTCTGGAAGTCACCCGGTAAATCTCTTTCAGCGGGGAATACTGAATATAATCCGTAATAAAGTTCAAAAGCGCCATGGGCGTAAGCTGGTAAAGGTATTCTTCATTCCAGAGCCGTTCCATTTTCCGCAATAACGCCTCCGCGGCCTCTGCCGGAATCCATTCGGCGGCATGCTCCGCGACTTTGTCGATGGTGAAATCCAGAAGTTCCAGACTGTCCAGGAACCGCCGTAAATGACAGCCAATCAGATCGGGAGAAATTTTCACGTTCTTAAGCCCTGTCAAATCCATCGACACATAAATTCCGCACCCCCGTTTTGCCGTCACAATGCCCCATTCCCGCAGGACGCGGATCGCCTTTGCAGTCGTATCACTGCTGACGTCATACTTCCTTTGCAGCTCTTTGTGGGTCGGCAGCTGGTCGCCCGGCTGGTAGCGCCCAATGGCAATCAAGCCGATCATATCCATATACACATGGGAATACCGTTCCTCCGCGCTGCGCAGACTCTGCTCCAGCCCGCAACGGCCGGGGCACCAGGACGCATCCGGCCGCTTCCGGTAATGCGCCTCGATCCAGCGCTGGTCTGCGCCAAACCCATACAGTCCGGACAGGTTCTCACGCAACGCCTCTTTTGAATATCCGTCTTTGCCCGCCGCCCGGACAAAGTTCTTAAGACTGTTCCAATAGGCCTCCCGCACCTCCAAAGACCCCGGCAGCCTCTCTATATAGAAAAATCCCAGACTGTCCACCGCGCGCAGGATTAAATCATTTTCGTTCCGTGCAACAAAAAAGCGCCAAACGTAATGAGACAGACGCCAAAACTCTGTGGCGTGAGAAGGGTCCATCCTTGCAATGATGGCTGCCGGCATTTCCCAGTCCTCTCTGGCGCATCGGGCAATCCCGTGTTCAATCACCGGATAACAAAACAGACGGCCGGTGCTAAAAATATCCTGAGACACCGTCGCGTCTTCCTGCAAAGTCTCCGTCTCAAATTCGCGGCCGGTCTGCGCAGCGTTTCTCACAACCGGACGTTTTCCCTGCCGCGTCTCGATCAGCCCCTTTTCCAGCATTTCCTCCAACACCCGGCGCACTGTTTTCTCCGACACCTGGAATTCCCTGCACAGTTCCGCCCGGGACGGCAGGCTTTTGCCCTCCGGCAGCAGTCCGCACTCAATTTGATTTTTCAACAACTGATAGATTCTCTGATACAGTACAATATCGTTTTTCATGCCACCGCCTGTCTCTATGTGCGCAAATTCCATTTTTGTCTTCGACCCACTTGGCACCTATACAGAATTATTATAATAGATAGGGAATATAGAATCAACTTAAATTTGACCCTATGTAATGGTCAGCCGAAAAAAAGCGCCGGACCACAGCACCATTGTCCGATTCGGTTCCGGTTTTCCGGACGAGGGATGTGAGGACTGCTTTTATCAGAAGGTACACCGGCTGGAACGGGGCGTGGATGCTGGTGCCATGTTTAAAGCGGATGAAAAAAATGCCGCTTCGACATAACCGCCGCCGTCACACATACCGGATAAACCTTCGTCGCCGTGAACACCGCGTCCAGCACCGGATTCAGCGGAATCAGCATCGCAATCATCGCTTCCGCCGGCAGCCCGAACGGCTCCAGCAGCAGCGCGATCAAATAGGACGACGCCATAATATCGGAATAACTGGTGGACAGCAAAAACGTGATCAGAAACGCGGTCGCAATGGTACCGGGCTGCAGCGTAACACCGTATATCGATGCCGCGCCCACAAAACTCAGCGCAAGCAGTATCACCCCATCATAATTGAACAGCGAAATACTGATGGGAAGAATCGTGTTGGTCACATCCCGGTTGATTTTGTGGTGGTTATGCAGGTTGTCAATCAGATAGGGAATCGTAGGGATGGCGTCCCCTGTAGCAAACGCCATATACAGGGGCTTCCCCATGGCCTTCAAATGCGCGCGGACGCCGGTTCCCGTCACCGCGCACATCACCGCCATGGACACACCGCAGATGATCAGGCAGATTCCAATGGTCATAAGCAGCAGCCTCACCAGCGAAAGCAGCACATCCATCCCCAGCGCAGAAATCTGCACGGAAATAATACAGAAAATGGCAGGCGCCAGAAAAATCATGATAAAGTCGAAAATTTCCATAAAAATGTGGTTCACCGCCTCACAGAGATCCATGACCAGCTCTTCATTTTTCGGCGGCAGCGTCACCGTGGCAATGCCAAGCACAATGGAAAAAAAGACCACCTGCAGCACATTACTCTGGGATAACGCCCGAATAATGTTGTCCGGGAAAATGTTCAGGATCATTTCCCCGATGGTGATCGTCTCAGGATGTTCCGGCCGTATGTAACTGCTGATTTCCCGGATCATGGAATTGATCCCGGCCTCGCCCTCGATCAGCAGCTTGCTGGCCGCCAGCTGAAAATCCTTTTGCTGGAAAATAGACCCCCGCAGCAGCCAGCTGACCCCTGCCGTAATCCCGAAAACCGCCGCCACAATCACAACGCTGGTCACCGCGGCCCGGCCCAGGAATTTCCCTCCGACTTTCGCCTTCAGGACATTGTGAATACTGATGGTCAGCATTGTGGCAATGATCGGGAGCATACACAGCTCCAGCATCGTCAGAAAAATATCTCCAAATACTTCCAGCACCCCGATAAACGGCGGCTGCAATATTCCCACCAGGATTCCCAACGCGAACAAAACAAACAGCAGAACCGGACTTCTTAGAATTTTCCCCATCTCCATACCCGCCCTTTATCAGAAGCATTCCGGGAAATCCCGGATCAAGTCGTCCAACACATAGGAATAGCAGTTCACCATCAAGTACGCGTTGATACACTCCAAAAGATCCTCCGAGCCGTCGGCCACCGCAACGCAAATATAATCCCGAAGGTCTTCCACCGTATAAATTGTGGTATACAACGAAATCTCATAATTCTTCATGATGGCCTGGACAAAGGTCAGATCGTCATAGACCGCCGCAAACACCTCTTCCCCGACCACGGCCTCGACCATCGAAGGGATATCCTGATAGACCCGGACGTCCGCCTCCGGGAAATTCTGCCTCACAAAGCGCTCATAGGAAGTCCCCTCAACCGTCCCAATCGCAGCCCCCGGCTCCCTCAAATGATCATAGGGATAATCCGCCACGCCGTATTGGGCGGCCAGCTTTTTGTTCACCAGAAACGATTGCCTAAGCGTTACATACGGAGTCGAAAACGACACCCCCATGGCCCGCTCCGGCGTCATGCTGAATTTGGACATCACCATATCATACCGGCCTTGGGCCAGATTTTCATAAAGCTCCTGATTCGACCGCGCCGTGCGGTCGAGCTCCAGCTCCACGCCAAAGGTATTTGCGATCCCCAGCGAAATCTCCACATCCAGCCCATCCATAGAGCCGTCCCCCGTGTGGTAAAAGAACGGCGGCCTGTCCTCCTCCAGCATGCCGACCACAAGAGAATCCTTCTCAAGGATTTCGCGGACAAACGGTTTGTCATACTCCTGGGGCAGGATTGGCTGCCGCCCTTCCTGGGACAGATCCAGTGAACTGTTAAGGGCGATTGTTGCGATCTCCGCTGTCTCTGCCGGACTTTCTGCCTTCGGGGCGGAAGCGCAGGCGGAAAGAAGGGAGATGAAGGAAAAGGCGAGTGTCAAAAGTAGTTTTTTGTTCATAGGCCCCCCAATTCACAATTACACAACATTACTCTTTCGCTTTCTTTTTTCGCTGCCTGTCTTCATACATGTCATGAATCCACTCTCTCACAGGAAGCTTCCACTGTTCCCTGGGATTCGGAATATTTTTAATCAGACTTTTGGGATTTAACCCCAATTCTTTCGCCATCTGTATTTCCTTCTCCCCAAGCCTGCATTTTTTCTTAGCTTCCGCCCATAATTCCGGTTTATATGCCATAGAATCTCCATTCCGCGGTTATATCGTTATGACAGTCAACCAGCATACCGGCCTACCACGCCCTAGCGGTACTACCCCATTGTAAGAATACGGTCCAAATGTTCTGCCCCATCACTCATAGTCATTATCCGTTCCCGCTCTGTCTGATGTTCCGCAAAATCAAGATATCCTGAGACAAGTCGTCCCATTACCCAGATTTTTCCAGACGTGTATCGTCCAGTGCGATACTTTTTTCATATTTTGTCCCTTTCATGCAGTGGCTTTATTCACTAATATCACTTACATGAATTGCATGAATCAGATCATTGCATTCCGTATGGGCTACCTCAAGCAGCTTACAAGTTTCGGTCTTACCAGTTCTCAATTTTCTAATCTCATCAATTTGATTATCAATGCTTTCGATTTTAGAAACGTAATTCGTATTGATAAAATCTTTCAACGAATTCTCAAACTGTGTAATTAGTCCTGAGGCTGCATCATTAAAGCCAGCCCTAAGTTTTTCGCGGTTGGTTCGCATTTCTTGCTGACGATTATCAGCATCAACATCTTCTTTTATCTGCATACCCAAGGAAAACACCACTCCAAAAACTCCAAGCACTTTACCCGCAACGTTTATACCTTTTACCCATTTGACCGCTTCCCACGGTTTAAATGAGTGTCCAAAGAAGTGTCCAATATCTAAAACCAGTTGATGCATATTACTGCCAGAGAATGCTTTGAGACCAGTTGCTGTCGCATTTTCACCCATTGTATTAGTGATTATTTTATTGCTACCTTGCGTTAACACATCAGACTTAAAAAGCTTTTCTACCAACGGATTTCCGTTTTTGTATTTTTCACTTAATCTAAATTGCAATTCCTTTGAAAAATCTGTATTATAAAACTCATCAAGTTCTGCCATACAATCTTTAGAAAGTTCTTCTAATGTTGCAGTAACATCCTCTACACATTTATTAGACATATTCTCAACATCGTGATATGCGGCTTCAATTTCATGATTTGCTTCATCTTCACAACTAAAATCATAAAGTCTGTTAGCGAGATCACGTCCTTTATCTCTTATTGAAATTGCTGTCTCCTGGTATATAGCATTTACACGGTGATTAATTTTAAACTGACTAGAGAATAGTATTCTTCTTTCTTGAAGCAGATGTTCTTCCAATGCATCAATGTCCACATCCCCGGAAGAAGGCTGAAATTGTGTGATAGTTCTTTGTAACACACTTTCCATTTTATATAGTGAGGTTGTCAATTTTGAAGAAATCGACTTTTCTCTAACAAAGCCATTAATAGTATTGACTAAACCGGCAAAGTTGCTTCGTTCCACTAATTCAGTGACAATCTCTTCATCATCCTCATCTAAACTATCAATATAGGACTCTGCATCAATGAAGCATGTTCTCAATTGTTCTGGTGAATAAGGGGTTGTTACGATTCTTAATCCTTCGAGTTTAATGTTTCTATTTTCGATTGAATTGCCAACCGTAGCCATCTTATTTACTATGAGAATCATCTCTCCAGCTTTATCTTTTTCAAGTAATAGCTTTCGGAAATTTTGACCAATGTATGAATCAAATAGTTCATGAGTTACAACATAAACAAGGATATCGGCGTTGGAAATTGCTTCATATGATATTTTGTCATGGTCGGGTCTTAATGTTGTGTGAATACCAGGGGTATCTATCACCCTTAAGCCATTCCAATCATACGTATGAGCAACCTGAGTGGTAATTTGCTCTCCTGTTTCAATGGTTTTTATTCCTGTTAAAGCTTTTAAAATAGTTGATTTTCCGGCACTGTATTGTCCGGCAAAAACCAAACTAATAGGGTTGTTACTATCGTATGCACTTTTAGGTAAATCACTGGTATCTACATCGATTTCCTTAAATAGTTTTTCTATTTTGTTAAGCAAGGACTGACTTTTTTCTAACCAAACAGCAATGGTAATTGTATTATTCTGTTCCACAAGAGCCTCCGTTATTTCATTATCAACAATTCAGTTAATTGCTGAGCTAATCTCATCCTATTAAGAGTTTTTGAATCTAATTCATCTAAGGTTGCAATGTGCGCAATTCTGGGTTGATCGTTAATATATTGAATCCGAATATCTTCCTTTTGGCAACCTTTTCCAATAGCTTGTGAGAGGATTGATATTGGATTATTCGTGTTAAAAACAAACCAAACTTGTTCCTTCAAGAGGTAAGATAAATCTCTTCTAGTATCGTCAGGGAATCTTTTACCAATCTCCAACAGAATCATTATTGCATTGCCTGGAATACGTGCAACATTTGAAATATGCCATTCCAATCCCTCATAGCCAGTATAGGCCAATGCCTCTGTAACCACCATCTTATTCATTTCCGCTAGTTTTCCGTTTAATGACTTTGAAAAATTCCATTGAATTTCTGATAAAGTAAATACAGAGTTAATAGTTTCATCTAATGCGACTATAGTAGGTTCTAGCCGTTTGTTTATCAACTCATCATTAAGAACCTTATTCATATTAGTTGTTAGCTTCTTGCCCATGTTATCGAGATATGAATACAATTTGTTTTCCAACTTTCTTCTGGCGTCACGTATCTTTTCTTCCCTATCAGAAAACAGGAAAGACCCCAGCCAGCCAACAAATCCTACCGCTACTCCTATCCATCCAATCGGACCGGATACAAACAAACTAGCAATCATCAATCCGCCGCTCGTAAGAATGGTTGCCCAATTCCATGCCCTTTTACCATCAAAGATGAAGGGCATTTTTATTGATTTATCAGTAAAATTAGTATATGAAAATTTCAGTTCAAAATTTATTTCACGGCATATTTCTCGTAACTCTGTTTCGCACTCGTTTGCCAATTCCTTAAGCAATTCAGATACCCTGGATTCAATATGATGCTTGTCAAGGACAGCTTTCCATTTTGTATCTGCATTTGAATTGTCATAGTTATCTTCCGCAAATGAAGCAACTTCACGTTTCAACTCTCCCACTAAACTTTTTATAAACACATCTATTCTTTTTTGGGAATCTTCTCGGAAATCATCCGTCCATTTTTTAAGTTTTTTTCTCTTTAGAACAAGAACACTTCCCTGTTCGCTGTTTTCAGAACTTTGTTTACACAACGATTCAAATGCATCGATAATAGGAACTATTACAACATCTGTAAATGACTTTAATTTATAGAATCTTCCGTTCTTTACGACTTCCTCTACGATTACTTTCTCCAGATAATCAAATCGGCTTATTCTTTGTAAATCTTCACTATGTTCTTTACAATTGGGCTGTTGTGCTAAATAGGCCGATTTTAAATGCACATAGACAAATCTTAAGTTATTCCAGCTTTGTCCGTATTGAACACCAAAATCCACGAACTGTGCCTTAATGGCTTCTAGTCTCTCGAGTTTCATTTTCTTTTCAATATCTCGAGAGAACATCTTAAAGCTTGTACCTACATCAATATTCACTTTTGCATTTATAATGCATATAACAGGCTTTCCGAGCCTAAGAATCTTATTTAAACATTCAGCCTCACTTGCTTGTGGTGCATCATCAGTTAGTAAGAAAAGAATCAAATCTGATTTTTTAGCTGCCTCAAATGCCACCGTTTCATCTTCTTCTCCCTCAAAAGCGGCTATTCCAGGAACATCTGTTACAGTCATATTTTTATACGAATATGTTCTGACATCTCGAGTTGTTCGCTGAGCACCCTTGCCGATTGAACCGCCATTACCATGTGTGAGGATTTCCATCATAGTTGATTTTCCTGCCATAGTGCGTCCAAATAGAGTAATGGAAAAGTTAGCTTTTGATAGTATTTTTAAATCAGTATCAAGATGTTGTGGCATTTGCTCAAAACTATATTTAATTGATCTAAGCTGATTTGCTAATCCTTTAGCAATATCAGAATCGTTAATATTGCTGTGTTCAAGGCTGAAAATATCACCTTCGATTTTTGAAGAAACAGTTTGTATTGTGTTTTTTAATAGCTTTACAGCATCATTTGATAGCTTGTATCCTCTGTTTGCGTATGCCTTCGATTCTTTCAATGCAGTTTCAAGATTAGAATCGTCAGCATCTTTATTTAATATCATTGTGTCAACTCCAGTTCTGTTAATTTATCTTAAGGTATTTTCAGTTTACCAACCATATAAATAAAGCAATCTGGTTAAAGACACCTCCAACACAGCGGAGGTCATCGACAATTTATTTATCCCAACAACTGACGAAACTTACTTGTCAACGAAGCTTTACGCTTTTCATAAGGTACAGATATTGGCTTTGTGCTATCGAATCTGTCATACGGATACCGATGTTCTTGTTCATATTTGAAGTTTCTGCTTATCTAGTCAACTCCTAAGGAATATAATGCTTCTCCGTCAACACGACTACCTTTTTCGGAATTGATGATATCATCAATTTTTCCATCAATCGCACATGGGTCATTCATCTGCTGCAGCTTGCTTGTTATACCCAACTGGAAACAGGTGAACAACACCACTCTAATCAGATAGGCTTTGATGCCATCCAGATTATTTGTATATTCAGGGTTGTAGTACATGAAATGAATGATAGGCTGCAACACGTTCCGACTGCTCGAAAAATGGTTGACCTCGATTTTCATGTTCTTTAATACATCCTCCAGGTTTTTAAGCGTCTATTTTCCCACTCCCCCTTCCCCTCCAAAAGATATCTAATAAGAATTCGATGTTTATATCATCCTTTAAAATAGTTTCCACATCTGTTTCACTATATTTTACCATACTCCCCTCACCATTACCATCTGAAAGATTCCTTCATGTCCGTTTATTGGTCCCTCTGCAACATAACTTTCTCATTTATCTATAATTCAAACTCACATATCTGATCTCTCTGTTTTTCATCATATTCCCCATTACACACGATTTTCCCCAGCATATCTCTTATATATTGATCGTTCAAGGTAGGTGAATTTTCACACTCTACCTTTCCTTTTTCCATCCTTGTCCCACATCTCCATACAATCTTCCCGCGCTCCGTTCTACGCCTGAATCCTCCCCCGCAATCCCCACATACCAATAAATTACTAAGCAAATATTTACTGCTATAACGGTTACCACTGCTAATCTGATTGCCGTCAGCTGTTGTAAGCAGTCAGGCTCTGTTAAGCATTTCCTCCTACACCTTATCAAATATCTCTGGAGAAATAATGGCGGAATGACTTCCTTTCACATAATATCTCGTACGCTGTCCTACATTTTTCTTTCGTATACCATTCAGATAATCCTCGGTAAATGTTTTCTGAGGCATTATATCTCCCTTATACTTTTTATTCTTCAACATCTGCTGGATTTTTGCACTCCATACCGTTTTGCCTGTGACCGTTTTTACACCACTTTCCTCCAAGTGTTTTTTTATCTATGAAAACGTGTAACCCTTTAAATATAACTCAAAAATCAACCGTACTATTTTGGCCTGCTCCGGAACGATTACCAATTCCCCTTCCACACACCGATACCCCATAAAATGTTTATAGCTGCTAAATAATCCTTCCTCAAATTTTCTTTGAATCCCCCACTGAATATTCTCACTCAAATTTCTGCTTTCTTCTTGTCCCATTGCTCCTGATAAGGTTATTGCCGCTTCTGCATCCGGATCAAACGAATTCACATTTTCAATTTCAAAATACATTTGAATACCCCTTTCTTTCAAATATCTCATAATCTGCAATAGCTCTACCGTATTTCTGGATACTCGTTTTGCAGATTTAGTGATTATGTATTCGAATTTCCCCTCTGTAGCACTTTCTAACATACGTTTTAATCCATTGCGGCCCTTTTTCCTTAATCCACTTCTTCCACAATCCCAGAATACTCCTGAAAATACCCAACCTGGATACTCTGATATCTGTTCTGTATATGCCATAATTTGATGAGACAAACTAGCTAACTGCATCTCTTTCTTCGTGCTGACGCGGCAATATGCCGCCACACGCAGCGATTCCATATTCTCTTTTTTCACAGGTATATAATATATCTTTTTCAAAACACATCACCTCGTTTCATCAATAAGGAAAAGGCGCGAAAGCCAAAAGCCTTCACGCCTCACCACACGACAACTATACAATCTCACCTAATCATCATTTAACACTCTTTTGCAACAGGACAATACTTTCCACATGTGGTGAGTGGATAATAATGATGTCGGAAAGACGTGGCTCACCCCTGGCGGAATTTCGCTTGTCTAACTTTATTTACATCACAAATAAAAACATCTTTTCATGTAGCACTTACTTTTATTCTAGCTAACTTTGTTCTGCATAAAGCGAACTCGAATTAGGCAACAAGCCGTTGCACAATTACTCCAGCTCTTTTTCAATATCTTCAATGGACGGAAGGCTACTACGCAATTCTTCCGGTAATGCCTTAGCAATCTGATTTTTCCACTCTGCCACGCCAATGGGGTTCTGGTAGCCAGCTAGAGAATACTCTACTACAGTTTCGTTTTTACCCTTTACCAACAACAAACCAATCGTTGGCTTATCGTCCGGGTGTCGCAGAACATCGTTAACCACATTCTGGTACATATTTAGTTGGCTAATAAATCCTGGTTCAAAGTCACAGGCTTTTAGCTCAACTACAACAAAGCACCGCAGTTTTAGATGGTAAAACAGAAGATCGAGATAAAAATCATCACCGCCTACTTCCAAATGTACCTGTCGGCCTACAAACGCAAACCCTTGCCCCAGTTCCAACAGAAAGCTCTGAATATGTTCAGTAAGTTGCCGTTCAATCTCTATCTCCCGCCGAGGCATATCTGTTCCGAGAAAATCAAACAGATATGGGTCTTTAAACACTTGATTAACCATATCGGAATCCTCTGGCGGAAGTGCTGCCGGGAAGTTATTCACACTCCTACCAGAACGATCCATTAGTTTACTTTCTATTTGCAAGTCTAAAATCGCTTTACTCCAGCCATTTTCAATTACTTTATAAGCATACCAAATACGACTTTCTTCATCTTTCAGTTTATCCATTAAAGAAATATTAGTTCGCCATGGTATTTGTGCAACGACCCGTTGCACAATTTCAAAGTCAGGCCAACTCTCGGCAAACTTCCTCATATATTTTATGTTTCTTGGAGAAAAGCCTGACATTTCCGGAAAGGCCTCCTTTAAATCCTTGGCCATACGGTCAATAATTTTTGCGCCCCAGCCTTCTTCCTCCTGCTTTTTTAGAATACTTCTGCCAATGTTCCAGTACAGGCAAAT
Source organism: [Clostridium] asparagiforme DSM 15981 (assembly GCA_025149125.1). Taxonomy (GTDB): domain Bacteria; phylum Bacillota; class Clostridia; order Lachnospirales; family Lachnospiraceae; genus Enterocloster; species Enterocloster asparagiformis. Next base: position 5,326,939 of record CP102272.1, read on the forward strand.
CATACTGGAATTAGCATTTAATACAACAGAAATTCGCTGTTTTTGAATTTCCGATTTTACTTCTTCTATAAATTTCAAATAAGCATCACTCATCTCGGAAAGATTTGGAGCAACAGGGAATATTACTCCATCTTTATTTTTTCCCATTTGATTTCGATTATCCAATTTCTCACCTCACCATTCCACCAATTAACTCTTATCAGGATGTACAAATAATTCAACGCTTCTAAAAAGAGGTATAAGTCAACACTCTCTATCAACAGTACAATCCTCAAACTAATTCGTAAGAGTATTAAAAAATCTTTTTAAAAGTATATATCTACTCGGCATCTGGCGTATTGTCCGTTTTCCCATTCGCTTTTTCAATCTTTTTTTGTTAATCCTAAGCAATTACTGCACCACAGTAATCAGGCACATCTAACTAAATATAGATATTTCTACTTTCGGATCATAATCAATACTTGTTGCATAAATTTTTAAAACCTATCTGTTAAATACCTTCTCCGAAGCACGTATATCTCTAATGCTTTCAAGTAATTCTTTGAAGTAGCTCCACCAAAAGTTATATCTATTTTTGCCAAACCATCTTCTATTATATAAATAACGATACTTTTGCCTACGTATCACTATTGGAGGATCATATACATTGTATCGTTCCTTTTTAATCAAATTCTAATATAGAATGCTTATTTAAACGATATAAAGCTTTATCCTTTTCCATCTTATATAAATTTATTTTGCTGGCTTCACAATATCTTTTAACAGCTTTTTCAAATTCCTGTTTTGCTTCGCACCCCAGAATCACAGAACTGGGAACGATCATATCAAGTAGTGCCCCCTTATTATTAATATTCCACCTATCTCCGCAAGCCCCTTTATCCTGAATAATTCTCCATTCCCTTTCATAACTCCATTCCAAGGATTTTGTAGTAATACTTTGGATAAAAACAGTTAGAGAATTTTTTTCAACAGTTTCTGGCTTAAGTGAACAAAAACGCACTCTATCATCAGAGTATACTACGGGAACTGGTGTGAAACTTAATTGCCTATTTAGCTCCAACAAATTATATTCGACGCACATTCCGCAGTGGTTATCCGCATAATGAGCCCACATTAGTAAAGAATCATCTGACTCACTCAAACATGATATGCCAGTTGTTTCTCTTAAATCTTTAAAAGTAGTCTTTAACTTCCGCACTTGCTGCCCCATCTCTCCTTTAAGATTACACCACATTGGGCTTCCTGGACGGATTGTTACTTTATCTGGAAGCATTTTCAACACACAATTGAACAATTCTTTTTCGTCTATCGAAATATCGCAATCAAAAACATCATTAAAATTGCACGGTGCAGAAAACCACAGTTTATTTTCCCTAACAGTTTCAAGTTTTAAAGAAGTATCGCTGTAATATTTATAAAGAGAGGCCGGCGCAGAACATAAATAATAATATCCGATTTGACTATACGCCTGCTTTTTTTCCTGGGAGCTCCCAGTTAATGCGGTTATGATTTCTGAACGTAATACATTTTTCCAATCATCATTTTCTTTTTGAAAATCAGCCATTTTAACTCCTCACTTTAACTTCCCGCACAATGACAGTAACCTTTCCTTAATATGCTCTTTATATTTCTGAAAAGCAGTAGAATTACAACAACAAAAACATATTCATTTTCCCAAAAGTACTATATCTTGTATTTAATTTCTATATTCCCCTTTCAAACCACAATTCCGCATCATTATTACCGACTCAACATGCCTCGTCCCCGCAAACATATCCACCCCCCATCCCTCCACTGCTCCATACCCCAACTTCTTCATCACCCTCAAATCTCTCCCCAAGGTCTCCGGGTTACACGACACATACACCACCTTCTCCACTCCCATCCGTGCCACGGACTCCATAAACTCCTCCGTGCTGCCGCTTCTCGGCGGGTCCATGATCACGAGATCGACCTTATCTCCCCTCTCAGCCATATCCACCAGAAACTTCCCCGCGTCATTACAATAAAACTTCGCATTGGTAATCCCATTAATCTTCGCATTATTCACCGCATCCTTCACCGCGTCCCGATTCAGCTCCACGCCGATCACCGAGCTGGCCTTCCGGCTGGCGATCAGTCCGATGGTCCCGATCCCGCAGTACGCGTCCAACACCGTCTCCTTTCCCGTAAGACCCGCCAGTTCCAGCGCCTTGCCGTACAGCACCTCCGTCTGCACGGGATTTACCTGGTAAAACGACTTAGACGAAATGCGGAACCTGCATCCGCAGAGCATATCCTCGATATACCCCTTACCATACAACACATGCTCCTTCTCCCCCAGCACCATGCTCGTCCCACGTCCATTGACATTCTGAACTATCGTCGTAATCTCCGGGTGCTTTTCCCTTAACGCCTTCACAAAATTATTCTTAGACGGAAATACCGGCGAAGCCGTCACCAGCACCACCATAATCTCCCCGGTTGCAAACCCGCGCCGTACCAAAACATGGCGCAGCAGGCCGAAGCCCGTGTCCTCATCGTAGGTGCGGATCTTAAAGGATTTGAGCATCCCCCGGATCGTCCCGATAATCTCGTCCGCCTTCTGGTCCTCGATCAGGCACCGCTCCACCGGCACCACAATATGGCTGTTTTCCTGGTAAATTCCCGAAATAATATTCCCTCTCCGGTCGCGGTCAAATACCGCATGCACCTTGTTCCGGTAATGATAGGGGTCCTTCATTCCAATGATCCCCTTCACCGGGCAAAGCCCTTTCAGCTGTTCTTCCAAATAGTTCCGTTTCCACTCCAGCTGTTTTTCATATTCCATATCCAGCATCTGGCAGCCGCCGCACTGCTTAAATACCGGACAAAGGCTCTTTTTCCCCCTTGCCGTGGCCGCTCCGCCTTTTACTCCGCTGGTATTCCCCCGGAATCCTCCTCCGCGCTTTGCTACCCCGGCCTCCTTCTGCCGCTCAATACCGGCCGTTCCATTGATCCTGCCCCGTTTTTCCCGGCCTCCATCCCCATTTATTTCCAGGCGTTTCTCCCGATGTTTCTCCAGCCCCTTCCCCATCTGCTGTTCCGCCTTCCGTCCTTCCCCCTTTTTCTCCGTTCTTCCCGCATACCCGCGTTCGCCATTTTCCTTCACTCTCCCGCCGGTTCTATCGCTGCCCCGCAGCCGCTCGCCAGTTCCGCTGCCGCCCTGCTTCCTCTCGCCATCTCCGCCGCGCTTCGCCGTCTTCGCTCCGCCACCCGCAGCTTCCTTCCTCCGAAGTCCTTCCCCGTTTCTCTTCCCATCCATTCCTGTCATATCCCGCTTTCTCATATCCTTAGCCATCTCAAACTCCATCTCTCTTCTATATTTTTATTCAAACCGACCCAAGCCGTCCCATTTTCTCCCGGCCTGCGCCCGTCCATTCATCCTCACAAATCACTCCCACACCCTTGCCGCGCTCGCCCCCCCATTCCTCAAAACACCTATCGTCATTCTATCACAATTACCCCTCAATGTCTTTTATTATTCCAACTCTCCCCAAAAAACACAGAACCCGCGCCAAAGCTCCCCAACCGCATTCACGCCGCCGTCTCGCCCCGCGCAGGTCCTGTCCCCGCCCTATATTCTCAAATCCACCCCTACATCGCTTCTTTCATCCCCCTCAAATCTCCGCCGTCACCTGCCACAGCCACCGCGCCTCTTCCTCCGGCAAATACGGTGAAATCTTCTCATAAACCTGCTGATGATATTCATTCAGCAATTCCACGTCCCGATCCGTCATCAACTCCCGGTCAATACCATCCACATCAATCGGCACAAAGGTCAAAAACTCAAACCGCATAAACTGCCCATAGGCATTTTTCTCATCCTTCACGCACATCACCAGGTTTTCCGTGCGGATTCCGTGGCTGCCTTCAATATAAAGCCCCGGCTCGTCCGACGTGACCATGCCTTCCTCCAGCTCCGCATTTTCCCGCGCGTCCGTCACCAGCCGGTAACGGATACTGTTCGGCCGCTCATGCACATTCAAAAGATACCCCACGCCATGTCCCGTCCCATGGTTGTAGTCCAGCCCCCGGCTCCAAAACGGCTCTCTCGCCACATAATCCAAACTGATCCCCCGGCAGCCGTGGAGGAATTTCACCGCCCCCAGCCGCAGCATACTGATCAGTACCAATGTAAAATGCTCCCGCTCCTCATCCGTCACCGGCCCCATTACCACCGTCCTGGTAATATCCGTGGTTCCCTCGTAATACTGCCCGCCGGAATCCACCAGATACATCCCCTTAGGCTCCAGCTTCACATTAGTCTCCTCAGTGGCCGAGTAATGGCACATAGCCGCATGTGCTCCATAAGCGGATATGGTTTCAAAGCTACACCCCAGGCACCCGTCCTGCTCCAAACGCAGCTCCCGCAGATGTTCCGCAACGCTGATCTCGTCCATTTCCACCTTACCCACATTGTGCTTCAGCCAGTAAATAAACCGCGTCATAGCCACGCCGTCCTTAATGTGGGCCTTCCGCATATTCTCCATCTCTACGGGGTTCTTCACCGCCTTGGCCTGGCTGGTGGGATTCATCCGCTCAATCACCTGGTTGCTCCCGTCGATCCGGCTGTAAATGGCGTAGTTCACCATCTTGCGCTCCAGCATAATCCGCTGTCCCCGCAGCAGCCCCGTCTCCTCGTACACCGCCTCATAGGGTTTCACCGTGACGCCCAGATTCTGCAAATACTCCTTCACGGTCCCGGAAAATTCCTCACCATGCTCCAGATACGGATAAGCTTTCCCTTCCAGTATTTTCTCATTCGCAAACAGCAGCAGCCGGTCCTCAAACACCATCACATAGGCCAACGCCACCGGATTATACAACACGTCATTTCCGCGGATATTGAGCAGCCAGGCGATATCGTCCAGGGACGTCAAAATGTGGACCGTAGCCCTGGCCTGAGACATTTTCTCCCGCAGCTTTCGGATCTTTTCCGCCGCGTTCTCCCCGGCATAACAATCCGCCAGCGCCCAGACCGGCTCTGCGCTCATAGGCGGCCGGTCCTGCCAGATGGTTCCCACCAGGTCCCCGCTGCCGTCAAAGCGCACATACTTTGACTCCAGGGCCTCGTTTAACGCCAGTGCCTCGGCGGCGTTCACCGTGCGCCCGTCAAATCCCAGGCAGCCCCCTGCGGGCATTTTCTCCACCAGATACTCCTGCACCGTGGGTACGCCCTCCTCGCGCATTTTCATCAGCCTGATCCCGCTTCCCGCAAGCTGTGCCGCCGCCTGTACAAAATACCGCCCGTCCGTCCACAGGCAGGCCTCGTCCATGGTGACCACCGCGGTTCCCGCAGACCCCGTAAAGCCGGTGAGAAACTTCCTGCATTTGAAAAATTCGCCCACATACTCCGATTCATGGAAATCCGCCGTCACCACCAGATAGGCGTCCATCCCTTTCTCCGCCATCAATTCCCGCAGCCTTCCCAAACGCTCCTGTATTACATTCATAACTGTTCCATCCTCTCATCACTTAATCTCGTTCCCGCGGCGCGCCTGCCCGTTCCAAACCATCCGCCGCAAGCCCCCGCCCCGCCTGAGTCCCTCTCCCTACCTCCAAACCGCCTCTCTACTCCACATCCCCGCTCATCGCATCCCAGATCGCCGCACCGATCCCTTCATTATACGTGGGCTGCGCCCTCATGGCAAACGACATCTGCTCCGCGGTGAGTCCATTTGCAATGGCCGTGGCAATTTCCCCGATCATGTCCGTGGCCCGCGGACACATCATCTGCGCCCCGATAATGGTATTGGAGTACGCCTCAAACACCAGCCGGATAAACCCGTGCTCCTCCCCCGTAATAATGGATTTCCCGTTATCCCGCATGGAAAAATGCCCGCAGCGCACCTTCAGCCCGCTGGCCTTAGCCGTCTCCGCCGTGATGCCCACCGTGGCGATCTCCGGATTGGTATAAATACAGTTTGGCACGATGGGCAGCGGCACATACATTCCGCCCGGCACCACCTCCAATTTAACGCTGTGGGGTTTCCCCGCAATGCGCTCCACCACATATGTACCCTGAGCCGCCGCCACATGGGCCAGCAGCGTCTTGGCCGCCACGTCCCCGATGGCGTAAACCCCCGGCTCGCTGGTCTCAAACTCCTTGCTGACCTTCAGCCTGCCGTTCTCCATCTCCAGGGACATATCCTCCCCCAAAAGCCCGGAGAGATCCGGCTTACGCCCGATGGCCATCAGCACCTGTGCGCCGCGCACGGTAATACTCTCCCCCTCCTCGTTGGGCGTCACCGTGCAGCACAGGGAACCGTTCTCCTGGGTGATCTCCGTCACCGTGGAATTGCAGTACACGGAAATCCCCTTCCGCTTCAGCTCCTCCTCCAGCCGCTCCCCCACCACGTCGTCCATAGGAGCCATGAGATGCCGTCCCTTCTCCACAATGGTCACATGGGAACAGAGGTTATTGAAAATGGTCGCGAACTCCACCGCGATCACGCCGCCGCCCATGATTACCAGCCGGTCAAAATTCCAGCTCTCCGCGGCCAGCAGCCGGTCGCTGTTCCACACCCCCGGCAGGTCCGCGCCCGGGATATGATTCATAATCGGCACAGCGCCCGTTGCGATAATCACCGCCTCCCCCTGAAAATACTCCTTGCCTCCACCGCAGAGATTCACCTCCACGGTCTTATCCCGACGAAGCAGCGCGGTGCCATAAACCACATCCACGTCCAGCTTCTCAAACTGGCCCTCGATGCCCTGCCGGTAACGCTTCACCGCCGCCTTTTTATACTTCTGCATTTTCCCGAAATCAAAGGAAATGAAATCCGTGGACACTCCGAACTCATCACAGTTCTGCATCATATGGAACATATTGGAGGCGTGCAGCAGCGCCTTTGTGGGAATGCACCCCCGGTTCACGCAGGTTCCGCCGAACTTCTTAGCCTCGATCACCACCGCTTTCAGGCCGAACTCCGCCGCCTTCATGGCCGCCGTATAACCGCCCGGGCCAGCCCCTATAATCACAACATCGTAATGTTTTGCCATTATTTTCCGTCTCCTTCCTCAAATAAACCCAGTGCCACGCACGCCTTCCAGACGCCATCATCGCCGATGTCCGCCGTCACGTAGTCCGCCGCCGCCTTTAACCCCGGATGGGCGTTTCCCATGGCCACTCCAATGGCGGCCTCCCGGATAATCTCTATATCGTTCATACTGTCTCCGAAGGCCACCGTCTGTTCCGGCGCGATCCCGTAATATTCGCACAGCCGCATAAGCCCGTTGGCCTTGGATGCCTCCCGCTCCACCACGTCCGCCCCCATAAGCCCTGCGAACATGGGGAATTTGAACTCCGCAAACTGCCGCTCCAGCCGCTCTGCCCCCTCCGGGCCGCCCACGTAAGTCAGCGTTTTCACCGGCATGTCCATCAGAAGCCAGGGATCCTTAAAATTACGCTCCGAGCTTCCCCAGCGCACCTTGTCATAATAGACCACATCCTCCGGGCAGGTATAATAATCCCCGCCGTCCACGGAAATTCCCAGCGCCAGCTTCTGTTCCTCGCCAAACGCCAGCAGCCGTCTCAACCGCTCCTTATCCATCAGGTGTTCGAAAATAATCTTCCCGCCTTCCACCTCCACCCGCGTTCCGTTCAGATGGATAATGGCGTCTGGTTTCACCATATCCCGGTAGGCCACGCTGTAGGGCTCGTTCATGTTCCGGCCGGAAGCTACCACGATCACCGAGTCCTCCCGAAGCCGCCGGATCGCCTCCATGGCGCTGGCCGGAATCTCCCAGGTTCTGTGGTCAAGGAGCGTCATATCCAGATCGAAACTGATAATCCTCTTTTTTTTGTGAAATTTTACCATAAAAGTTCCAAATTCCTTTACATTTTTTTTGAAAATAGGGCTTTTCAAAACCAAAAACATTTGCTATAATATAGAAGTTCGCTCGGGGTATGGCGTAGCTTGGTAGCGCGCTCGGCTGGGGGCCGAGAGGTCGCAGGTTCAAATCCTGTTGCCCCGATTGTGAAAAACCTTGATTTTATTGGAAATCAAGGTTTTTTTATTGCCCGATCCTCCGTTAACATAAATCATTTTCCAGTATTCTTCTCTCGCGTTCTCCATGCCGGAAACCGGATCAGACGATTTTGCCCTCATATAACCCTCTGATGAACCCTCACCATTATACCTTAATGACAGCTATTCTTCAAGATATGCCGTGGTGATCCGGGAAAGTTTTCCAATTTTCTACCGTCTATATCCCGTGTGATCTGTATACTCCCTATTGCCAACCCCTCCCCCCATGCACTATAATAAAACCACCCCGCCCCGCGCCTTCCCCGGCGCCCGGGCCATTTATCCAAGGAGGATCAACCATGTCACTGGAAGGACGCATCTATCAATTCCGTCTCACGAAAGTGGAGCTGGCCGAGCTGGCGCTCCGTCTCACCTGGGACTCGTTTATGCTGGGGAAGATGAGATATCTCCTGATCACAGCAGGTATCCTGCTAATCATCCCCGCTCTGGGCGGAATTCTGGCCATCGGCGCCGGACTCACCACAGCCCTGCTATCCCTGCCCTTTTTTCTCTTCCAGGCCCTGCAAAACCTGACCATATTCTTCCTGGTCCTGACCGTATTGAAATTTCTCAGCTACTTTTGGACCTTTTCCCGCCAACCCGTCTCCCAGGAGATGCGGCTGCGCCTGGAAAATGGATGCCTGTACGAGGATAAGGTCTCCGTCGTCCATCAGGGTTCCTCCTTCACCGCGTTTCCGGAGACCCCGGGACTGCTGCTTTTAAAGCGCGAACTTTCCCGTAAAAGCCACTCCTATCTCGTCCTGCCCAAGCGCGTGTTCTCCGGACCGGACGAAATCCAGGCCTTTAAAGCCTACTTAAGCACGCCTTCCCCCTATAATCAGTCCCAGCCTCAGACCCAATCCCCGGATTCCGGCTCCTGCCGGTTCCGCTTTACCTTCCAGTTAAGCCCGGACGACTTCGCCCACGTCTACACCGAGCTCATGGGGCTCTCCCGCTGCCACCGGCCCTTATGGCGCAACGGCAGCACGCTGCTGTCCCTGTTCTTCTGCCCTGTCCTTTCATTGATTATGGCAACCCGTTTCATCGTAAGCGGCGACGTCATCGCCAGTCTGGGCATCTTCGGGCTGGGCCTGTTCCTCTCCGTGTTCCTGTTATTCAGTGTCTCCTCCATCCGTGAGGATGTCTACCGCCGCCGGATGCGCCAGAACCGTTTTCCCATAAACGGCTCCGGCCCGTGGGATCTCTCCTTTTTCCCGGAAATGCTGACCGTGCGCCGCGAACAGGACAGCTTCCAACGCTCGTGGGATGCGTACACTCATTTTTACGAGACAGCGGACACCCTGTTCCTCCTGTGCATTGAAAATCAGGCCATAAAACAGTACGTTTTCATCCCCAAATGGACCTTCGCCTGCCGCGAGGAGCAGGACGCCTTCACCGCCTTCTGCCAAAGCCGCGGAAAGGTTCTGGAATTTGTCCACATTCCGGAGATCGAGGAGCCTGAGTGCATACAGAAAAAGGCCCGCCGCCGGAACATTCTGTTCTGGTGTGCCCTGTCCCTTTACCTGGTACTCCTGATCGTTGTTTCCATCCTCACGGGGCTCCACCAGTCGGGACTTTAAACCGCGGCCCTGCGCCCGCCGCACCTTGAAACCACAATTCCCGCCGCACCATCCGCCCGTCCCTGTCATAAATTAAAATAACGCTATCCACCACAAGGATTCAAACTCTATGGAACGACTGGTCCCCCTCGAAAAAGCCGCGGAAGCTGTCTGCGAAGCCAACTCCAAACCGCCTCTTATTTTTCAACTTCCCCCCGCGAAAGGCCGGCAGGTTCTGGAAAACGCGCAGAACACGCCGGTTTACATGTATCCCGCCACCGTAAACACCATGCCGTTTTATACCGGCCGCTGGGGTAATATCAATCTCTATCTGCTGCGCCCGGAACGCGCGTCCGGGCCTCTGCCCGTCATCTTCTATATCCACGGCGCCGGCTGGGTGTTCGGCAGCTACCACACCCATGAAAAGCTGGTCCGCGAGCTCTGCGCCCGCACCAACTCCATCGTGGTATTTCCCGAATACACCCGGTCCCCGGAAGCCAAATACCCCACCGCCATCGAGCAGTGCTACCGCGCACTCTGCTCTCTGCCGGAACTGTTCTCCCGCCTGGGCTGGCCCGTGGATTTAAGCACGCTCACTGTGGCCGGCGACAGCGTGGGCGGCAATATGGCGGCGGCCATGACCCTGATGGCCAAATACCGCAGCGGCCCCAGTATTCACAAGCAGCTGCTCTACTATCCCGTGACAAACGCCTGTTTCAACACCTGCTCCTACAAGGAATTCGCGGAGTGCTATTACCTGTACCGGGCGGGCATGATCTGGTTCTGGGATCAATACACGTCCTGCGCCAAGGATCGCGGCCAGATCACCGCCTCCCCCCTGCGCGCCACCGCCGAACAGCTCTGCGGCCTCCCCCAGGCCATGATCTTAAACGGCGAGGCCGACGTGCTCCGGGATGAGGGTGAAATGTACGCCCGCAATCTCCTGGAAGCGGGCGTCCCCGTCACTGCCATGCGCTTTAAGGCCATCATCCACGACTTTGTGATGCTAAACGCCCTGGACCAGACCCAGGCCTGCCGCGCCGCAATGGACGTTTCCACCGCCTGGATCAACCGCAAAAACATGGAAAACGTCATAGCCGCCAATACCTGATTTTCCTATTCAGCCGCCGTAAGGCCGTTTCCGCGGCCCAACCATGCAAGCAGGCTGCGCTGCCCGCCCCGCCTTTCATCAATCCCCGCAGGCAGCTCCGCCCGCCCACTACCTGCAACTAAAAAAGGATTGCGCAGCCGGCTTTTAAGCCCCGCGCAATCCTTTTATCCTGTCTGTTTATAACCGTTCGGCCCTTTGACCGTCACGTCTGATTGAGCAATTACTGATACAGGGTCAGGCCCTTGATCAGCAGCACCGGCTCGCTCCAGTTGTCGTCCTTCGTCAGGGAGAACTCTACCCGCAGCTGATTCTGTCCGGACACGTCCACCGCAAATGTAATGGGCTGCGCGTCGTAACGGATATCCGCGGAGGTATACAACACCTGATCATCGTCGCCGTACACCGTAAGTTTTCCCAGCAGACCGCTGTCGAACTTGGTGGACGGGGAGAACGTTCCGGACAACAGCTTGTAATTGCCGCCCGGCGCGCACTTCACATAGCTGCCCTTTTTAACCAGGCGGATCGCATCATTCCAGTTCTCCCGGTTGAAGGTTCTGCCGCTGGAAATGATGGTGTAGCCGTTGGTCTTGATGCCTTCCATGTTCTGGACCAGGGTGGCGCTTGCGGGATCGATGGACAGACCCACCGGCTCTGTCTGCGCCTCGGCGGGCACCCAAACGCCGTCCGAGCCGATCTGGCGCCCGTCGATCACGGTGTCGGTCACCATCGCTCCGGTATCGGGAGCCAGGTAATACCATTTATCATTGTCCTTCAGCCATCCGTACTGGAGGACTCCGCTCTCATCCATGTAAAACCACTGGCTGCCCACCTGGGTCCAGCCGGTCACCATAAATCCGTCCGAGCCGATATAATACCGCTTTCCGTCCAGATTAAGCCATTCCTGGCTGGCGTACTTCTCCGCGCCCCGCTGATATCTCCATCTTCCGTTCACATCCTTCCACGTACCCGCAAAGGCCGGGAACGCCATCAGCACGCTCAATGCGGCCGCCGCCGCTATCATGATAATCCGTTTTTTCATAGGGCATTCTCCTCTCAAAAATAAAGCTGTTGTATCTGTTCAGTACCCAGATACGAGCAAAAATCCATTTAGAATCGACTTAATCAATGGAATTTTTGCCTGCAGGCTTAGATTTTCGTACGGTCAGCGCTGCAAGTGCGCAGACCCACTGAACAGTTACAAGCTGTTACACTTTTTTCATTATAAGTCATTCCACCGCAATATGCAACCTGATGGACGATTACGTTTTTCTTAATCTTCCGCAGCCGTTCCATACCAATTTTCCATCGGATGTCCGAACCGCTCCCCGTCTATGAAACGGAGTCCGCCGCGCTCGCCGCCCGCGGCCTGTTGACCACATAGATCCCCAGACACACTAACCCCAGCGCCGCAGCCGTCTTAACCCCAAAGGCCTGATCGTTCTCCGCCAGAAGCCAGGCCGACAAAATCACCCCAAACACCGGATTCATAAACCCGTACACCGCCACCCTGGACACCGGATTATACTTTAACAGCAGGCTCCACAGCGTATACGCGGCGGCCGAGATAAACGCCAGGTAACACAGCATCCCGATCCCCGCCGGTCCCGCCTGCGTCACGCCGATCCGCCCGCCTCCCACGAGCCCCCAGACCACCATCACCAGGCCGCCTGCGGCAAACTGGTAGCCGCTGAGCACCACCGTGTCCTCCCGGCGGGAATACTCCTTGATCAGCGCTGCGGAAAATGCGTAGGCCACCGTGGACAGCAGCACAAATCCCTCCCCGTTCCATTTCATCCCGGCCCCCAGGCCGTCCTTCGTCCAGTTCACCAGCACCACCCCGGCAAATCCCACCAGGCAGCCCAGGATTTTCTGCCCCGTAAAACGCTCCTGGCGGAACACCAGACTGGCCACCAGAATGCTGATAAATACGTTGGCCCCCTCGATAATGGAAGACTTCACGCCGGAAGCATTTGCCAGCCCAATATAAAAGAACAGGTATTGCAGCACGGTCTGGCAGGCAGCCAGTTTAAGGATAATCCCCCAACTCCCCTTTTTCGGCACAAGGGGCCTGCGCCTCCCCAGGCTTGCAATGGCGATCACCAAAATCCCCGCCAGCGTAAACCGGATCCCCGCAAACAGAATCTGCGTGTTCACCGCCTCCGCGGGAATCTGAAACAGCCTGTAACCAATCTTGATGCAGGGAAACGCGCTCCCCCACAGCGCGCAGCAGACCGTCGCCAGCAGGCAGACCCCCAACGGGGCCGTGATCCATTTCCCCTTTCCCCATCGCTCCATCTCAAGTACCTCCCTCAGCTAAAAATGCGCCCGGCAGACGGCGGCTGTCCCGGTGCGCCCATTGTTTCACCAAACAAAAAATCGCCCCCGGCTCAGGAAATATCCCTGTGCTCCGGGAGCACACCCCATCAGGTGTTCTTCATAATTACGCTCTCCACCGCGTCCGCCACATGCTCGCAGGCGTCGCAGCATTTTTCCAGGAAATTGTAAATCTCGCGCCAGGCAATGATCTCCAAGGGATCCGTCACCTCCGTGTGCAGCCGCCTCATGGAGTCGATGAACAGGCGGTCCCCCTCCTCCTCCAGGGCGTTGATCTCGATAATCAGGCCGTGCAGTGTCTTGGATTTCTTGAAATTGGCAAACTCCTCCATGATCTCCTTGAGCACCTTGCAGCAGCGGATGATCACCTTGGTGAACTGCAGCGCCTCCGGCCGGATGGTATGTACATTGTTGATATAGATGCGGATCAGCACGTCCTCGATCTGGTCCGTGACCTCGTCGATGCATTGGCTGAGCAGTATGATGTCCTCCCGCTCAATGGGCGTGATAAACGCCTTCACCAGCACCCCCATCATCTCGTGCTTTTTCTTGTCCGCGTCGTGCTCGATCTTGTGCAGCTCGTCCAGATTCTCCGACAGGCGGTTCACATCAAAATTCGCCAGATTTTCCTCCAACATCATCGCCGCCTGACAGCCGCACTCCACGCACTGGATAAAATTCTCAAAATAGTAATTGTCGCTCTTCTTCGCCATCTTCTCTTATCTCCTTAAACTCAACGGTCCGCCAACTCAAAACAGAACCATAAACAGCTTCGCCATAAAAAATCCGATCAATCCGCAGCCCGGGAAATTCAACAGCCAGGTCAGCGCCATATCCTGAACCACCTTGAAATTGATGGCGGACAAACGCTTCACCGCGCCCACGCCCATAATCGCCGTCGTCTTGGTGTGGGTCGTGCTCACCGGAATACCGAATACCGTCGATACCAGAATACACAGCGCGCCCGCGATATCCGCGGAAAATCCCTGGTACTTCTCCAGCCGCACCATATCCATCCCCACGGACTTGATAATCTTTTTGCCGCCCGCCGAGGTGCCGATTCCGATCACCAGGGAGCAGAGCAGGAGAAGCCACACCGGCATACCCACGCCCGACGCGTTCTCCCGCCCGTTGGACAGGCAGATCACCAACAGCAGCACGCCCATGAATTTCTGGCCGTCCTGTGCTCCGTGCATAAACGCCATGGCCGCGGCGCCGCCCACCTGGGCGTGGCGGAAAAATCCGTCCGTCCTGCGCCGGTCCATATTCCGGCACAGCCATGCCACCAATTTACAAACAAAATATCCGCTGAAAAAACCGATTACCGTAGACAAAACCAGACCGTACAGAACCTTGACCCACTCCGCGCCGTTGATACCGCCAAGTCCCCCCTGAAGGGCGATTGCCGCTCCGGACAAACCGGCGATCAGCGAGTGGCTCTCACTGGTGGGAATCCCGAAATACCACGCAACCGCCGACCATACCACGATGGAAAACAGCGCCGCGCTGAGCGCTACCAGCGCCTGGTCGCTATGGCCCCCGAAATTCACCATGTTGGTGATGGTGGCCGCCACGGTGGAGTTGACCATAGTCATGACGAACACACCGGCAAAGTTGCACACCGCCGCCATGATAATCGCCGCGTCCACATTCAGCGAGCGCGTGGACACGCAGGTGGCGATGGCGTTAGGCGCGTCCGTGCAGCCGTTCAGGAAAATGACGCACAGTGTGAGAAACACCGTGATCATCACCGCCGGGCTGGACGTCACCTGATGCCAGAAAAACGAAAATGACAGATCCATAATCTTCCTTATCCTACCCTCTTAACTTATTTTTTACTTACCTCTTACACATATTTTACATGCCATGCCATTTTATTCTAGCACGCTTTTTTATGGGCGTAAAGTTCTTATCCGTAAATAATATGCTAAAAATGCCGTATTTTTTCAGCATAAGTAAATAAAATGTTAGGTATTTGTAAATTTTTGAGGGTTTCGGGGGGATGGGGGTAACTTTTTGGATATCATTTTAATGGTTGTCAAAGATAAAGGAGGCTTTATTATCCAATTTCGGATAATATAGTCTCCTTGCCAAAATTCTATCGTTTTCTCAAAATCATATTCAGCCAGCGTTCGTCCCCTCTGCCCGGCCGCACGTCAAATGTCACCCACATCTCCTCCACGTCATAGACCGATATCCGCTCCAGCAGCCCGGCCATCTTCGCCTCCGTCATATTCGTAAAGTAACGGCCGCTGCGCCCGCCTTCCTCTGTCCCGTACTTGAAGGAGGTGTAAACGATCCCGCGCCGCCTCAGCGCCCGGGCCATTTTCCCGAGCACCTCCTCCAGCTCTGCGCAGGGCAGATGAAGAATGGAAGAACAGGCCCAGATTCCGTCGTAACGCTCCACCTCGTCCAAATCCTGAAACAACATCCGGCGGACGTTGATCCCGGTATACTCTGACGCGATGCGGACGAACTCAGCGGAGCCGTCCACCGCCTCCACCTGGAATCCCCTGTTCCGGAAATATTTCGTGTCCCGCCCCGAGCCGCAGCCGAAATCCAGAATCCGCGCGCCCGGTTCCAAATATTGTAAGAAGCGTTCCTGGGTCTGTGAGAACTCCACGTCCCTCGTGCTGTCCACGTACGCCTTCGCGTGTTGATTGTAGTATTGCAGTGTGTCGTCCATTTTCAAAGTCTCCTCCCCGCCTGATTCATGCCGTTTGCTCTGTCCATCATATCATGTTTGAAACGCGCGGGCAACGGGATTTCCCGGGCTGCGGCCGGGATTGCCGGAAAAGAATCCCCCGCGTTTGAACGCGGAGGATTTTCAAATAACCGTTTATTATGAGGAGGGCGCACTGAACGTTACGCCTGTATAAAACCAGTCCACGCAGATGGAGGTCCTGGCCCCGCCGTTGGAGGCGAAGGTGATGACCTGGCACATGGACCACAGGTTTGTGGCCGGGTCCTGCTGCCGGATCCGCATCCAGTGTGTCTCCTGGGACTGGCTGTAAACCACGTCGTCCAGCACCTGGCTGGTGCTGATCCTCGTATTGTTGAGCGTCTGGGACTCGATTGCGGACGCATCGTAGATGCTGGTCCGGCGGATATCCGCCAGCACAGGCGTGGCGGTATCTTTGGCCCTGATGGAGAGGCGGATGGAAGCGGTGCTGCCAAACTGGGCCGTCAGAATCAGGCTGCCCAGCGGAATGTTCAAAGCACTCCCCGACTTCGACAGGTCCGCATTGTAAGACTCCGTGTTGGATTTAAGGTTCGGACTCACCACCTCCTGATCCGCGGTCTTAAAACTCACCTTGTAGCTGGTCGGCGTACTCTCTACCACTGTAATCCCAGGCGCCGGGCCGGTATCCCCCTTCTGCCCCGTACCTCCCGCAGCACCCGTTACCCCCGCGATTCCCTGGGCTCCTGTGGGCCCGGTCGCTCCCTGCGCACCAGTCGGGCCGGTCATCCCCTGCGCCCCGGTTGGGCCGGTTATCCCCTGCGCCCCGGTCGGGCCGGTTATCCCTTGCGCTCCGGTCGGGCCCGCTACTCCCTGTTCTCCAGTCGGCCCCATTATTCCCTGCGCCCCAGTCGGGCCGGTTATCCCCTGCGCCCCAGTCGGACCCGTTATCCCCTGCGCTCCGGCCGCCCCGGTTACTCCCTGCGTCCCCGTCGCTCCCTGTTCCCCCTGAGGACCGGCGCAGCCCTTTTCTCCCCGAGGCCCCTGGGGGCCGGTCTCCCCCTGAATCCCCTGTTCCCCCATCGGTCCCTGCTCCCCAGCCGGACCGCGCTCACCGGTATCGCCGATCTCCCCCTGAGGGCCAGCGGGACCAACAGGCCCGGGATCACCTTTCGGTCCCATGGGTCCCTGATCCCCCTGAGGACCTACCGGTCCGGGATTGCCGCGCACGCCCTGGGGACCGATATCCCCCGGATCCCCCTTCGGCCCTACGTCGCCGCGCACCCCCTGGAGACCACGGGGTCCCTGGGGGCCGATATCGCCGCGCAGCCCGGGAAAGCCCTGACATCCCGCGTTTCCTCTGGGGCCCTGAAGCCCCTGGGGGCCCCGCTCTCCCCTTGGCCCCTGGGGTCCTTGCGGCCCCCGTTCTCCTCTGAGTCCCTGAGGACCTTGCGCCAGTACGCTCCCCCCGCCATAGTTATCGCAGCAAGGGCACGTCCTGCCCATATTATTATATTCATAACCGTTCACCGGCAATCCCCTCCTCGTCATACACACTCTATTTAACAATCATACACCCCAACTATTGCAACTCGGTAAAAACACTGCACTCCGTTCAGAGAAAACATTTCTGGTCGCGCACACCCAGACGCTGCACCCGGCCACTCCCATAATCCCCAAAACATACGGAATCAGCCGGTCCGGCACCTTGGGCGTACGCTTTAACGCATTTCCGATGAGCCACCGCACGGACACCGGCACAAGCATTTCCGGCTTAATATATTGTGTAAACTCCCTCCCCCCACCTCCGCCTCCGGGAACTCCCCCGGATTTTATAAGGATGTACAATACCCTATTCTATGCGGCGCTCCGCCCTCCGGTTCCTCTCCCCGGACAGGATATCGGAACATGCGGCCATTAAAAAAACCCCTGATCTCAATCAAGGGTTTTCACTGCGGCTAACAGGACTCGAACCTGCACGGTCTCCCAATGGAACCTAAATCCATCGCGTCTGCCAATTCCGCCATAGCCGCATTCACACAAGTCTCATTATATCCGAGCCGCACGCCAATGTCAAGTGCCCGAGGCCGCCTCTCCCGGTCCACCGAGGCCGCCTCTCCCGGTCCAACCGGCCGCGCGGCGCTCCGTTCCCCGGCCATCTCCACCTGTCTCCGTACCCTTCCGCTCATTTTCCTTCCCGGTTCTCCCCCTCTTCCCCTGCGCTCATCCCGCCAATATTATCCATTTACGGATCATATTCTAATCTCCTCTATCCCCCAAAACTCCCCATTCATCCAGACAACAACCATAAAAAAACGGCCTCCCCCTCAACCGGAAGACGCCGTATAGTTTGTATAAATCTGTGTAGTCGCCGTATCAGAATGTCCCAGCATCGCCTGCACCGCGTGGATATCCGCGCCGCTGCGGATCAGATGGGCGGCAAAGGAATGCCGCAGGGTATGCGGCGTGATATCGGACTTGATTCCGGCCTTCTCGCCGTACTGTTTAATCAATTTCCAGAAGCCCTGGCGGCTCATGGCCTGGCCGTTGCAGTTGGTAAACAGCCAATCCGAGTTTTTGCCCTTCAAAAGCTCCGTCCTGGCCTCCCCCATGTACTGGACCAGGGCCTGGCGGGCGTTCTTCCCAAAGGGCACCATCCGCTCCTTGCTGCGGTCCCGGCAGGTAATGTAGCCCACCTGCATATTCACATCCGTCAGTTTCAGGCTGATCAGCTCCGACACGCGGATTCCGGTGGCGTAGAGCAATTCCAGCATCGCCTTGTCCCGAAGCTCCTTGGGTGTTCTGTCCCCGGGCTGGCACAACAGCGCGTTGACCTCATTCACCGTCAGGATCACCGGCGCCTTTTTCTCCACCTTGGGAGCCTTGATAAACTCCGCCGGATCGCGGCGGATTCTCCCCTCCCGCAGTTCATAGTGGAAAAATGCCTTAATGGAAGCCAGCTCCCGCGAAATCGTGGTGGTGGCCTTCCCTTCCTTCTCCAGATACAGTATGTACGAATTCAAGCTGGTCTTGGTCACCTTTTCCGCCTCCGTGATCCCCTTGGCCTCCAGGTAAGCCGCCAGCTGCACCAGATCTCTCTGGTAGGAAATGACCGTATTCTTCGATGCCTTTTTTTCATTCTCAAGGTACCCGATAAAGTATTTTATGTCGGCCGTCATCGCTTTTATCCCCTAACCCCTAACATTCACAAACTACGCATTTACATAGTGCTGACTATCATTATATCCACATTTTTCGATAAAATCAAACACATTTTTCCCACTTTGAGGCCATTTTCCACCTGATTAACATAAAACATACTACATGTTGGAACCCCCCATTTTTTCCTCGCAATATGTTGTAAAATCCCGCGAAAATATTTTTAAAAATTCCATAAAAAAAACGCCGCTCCAATAGCCGCGGCGTCTGAAAATCCCTATTTTTACTGGATTTTTCCAATTTCCCCCATATATTCAGAATCCCCTCGCGCGCAGTTCCTCCACCATCCCCACATAAAATTCCACCACGTCGAAGTCCCCATAGTCCTCACGCTTCAGATCGATAATATCCCCGTGGGAGATTCCCCTGTGCCTGCGGTTGCGCACCACGCCCCGAAATTCGCCCCATTTGGCCGACTCCACGCTGACCAGCCCGTCGTTTTCCCCCTCCAGGGGTTTGATGAGCAGATAAGGCAACGTGAGCAGCGGATCGCTGAGACAATCCCTCATGGCCGTGGCGTAGCTCTGGTAAAATACCCCCGGCGCATCCGGCACCTCCCGGTTGAAGCGCTCGCTGGCCTGTGTGGAAAACTGCCGCGTGGCCCGGTAGAAATCCGGGTGGGCGTCCCCGAACCGCCCAAAGCCCCAGTCGAAAACCCGGGCCACGCCCCGGTACAGCCACTCCGGCAGGCGGCAGGCCCGGTCCACAAACCGGCAGCCACGGTGGGGCGTACACACGGTGGTCAGGGACGCCACCCAGGGCGCGGCTCCCAGACGGCTGATGGCGTAGCGCGAATCCAGCCCGCCCTTGGAGTGGGCGATCATATTCACCTTGCCGCAGCCGGTCTCCTTGGCCACCCTCTGCACCACCTTTAAAATATCCCCGGCGTTCTGCTCCACCGTGGCAAACGCCTCCTGGTTCCCGTAATACACCGTTGCCCCATAGCGCGTCAATTCCCTTGGAATCCGTCCCCAGTAGTTAAAATACCGCAGGTCCCGAAAACCGACGCCGTGAACCATCACCAGCGGATACCGGGTGCGGCACAGCTCCGATTCCCTGCGCACCAGGCGCACCGACTCCTTGTAACACTCAAAGTCGTATTCCGCGTGCACCTTGCGCATGGCATAACACAACACCAGCAGGTTCACCCCCGGAACCCACATCGCCAAAAGCATCAGCGCCCTCATCCCCAGGCGCAGACGCCTGGAAGTGAAAAACATGCGCAGAATACCGTTCCACATCAGGAGGAACAGCAGGATCACCGCGTAAATACAGTTACCCCACAAAAACAGGCCCGGATGGCTCCCGAGCGGCGCGTTCTCCCCCGCCCGTTCCAAAAGCGCCTTCAGTACGGGATAACCAAACCACATCCCCAGGGCCTGTACCGCCATGCCGTAAAGGGCCAGCTGGCACAGATGCCGCCCGCCCTCCATAATGGTCAGGCGGCGGCTGGCGAATTCCTCCCTGGGCCACGGAACAATATTCAGATAAATCCACGCCGCCCAGACACCGAGCAGCACAGCCGCCGTAATCATTGTCCGGAAAAATATCCCGCTGTCCGGCCTTAACAGCTGAAAGGCCAGCCAGATGAGAAGCGGGCAGTTGACCGCCGCCGGTATGTATAGCGCGCGGATCAAACGCCGCAGATAAACCGGAGCCCTCTTCAGTCTCATCGCATTTCCTCTCTAACGTAACAAAAGCAGCGTTCCGGCCACCAGCAGCGCCAGTCCCCAAAACGCCCTCCTGCCCAGCCGTTCCCCCAAAAACAGCCGTGAAAACAGAATGGTGACCAGAATACTCAGCTTGTCAATGGGCACCACCACGCTGGCCTGTCCATCCTGAAGCGCCCGGTAATAGCAAAGCCAGGATCCCCCGGTGGCCAGCCCGGACAATACCAGAAACAGGCCGTTTTTTCCGTTGATACGCCGGACCTCCCCCTGCTTGCCCTTGACGAACACCAGAAGCCAGGCCATCACCAGCACCACGCAGGTGCGGATCGCGGTCCCCAAATTGGACTCCACACCCTGAATTCCAATTTTCCCCAGAATCGCCGTCAAGCTGGCGAACACCGCGGACAGCAGAGCGCAAACCATCCAGCCCCGCTCTGCGCCGTCCGCTCCCCCCTCCTGCCTGCGGATCATAAGCAGCGTACCCGCGCCGATTAAAATCATGCATACGACCTTTAACGGAGAAAGCGCCTCCCCCAGAATCAGAAACGCCAGCAGCATGGTCAGAACCGTGCTGGACTTGTCGATGGGAGCCACCTTATTCACATTTCCCAGCTGCAGCGCCCGGAAATAGAACAGCCAGGAAGCGCCGGTGGCCAGCCCGGACAACACCAGAAACAAAAACGTCCTGCCGCTTATCTCCCCCACCGTCCCAATGGAACCGGTCAAAAACACCATCATCCAGGAAAAGACAAGCACCACTCCGGTGCGCACCGCAGTCCCCACATCCGAATCCATGTCCTGCATGCCGATTTTCGACAGAACCGCCGTAATCCCCGCAAACAGCGCCGAGCCAAACGCAAACAGCACCCACATTTGCCATTTCCTCCTTAGTGCCAGACACCGGCCCGCGCTCCCCTCTCAGAACCAGAGGCCGTACAGCGCCGGGCTGGCGTAAACTTCCAAAAATGTGCCCAAAGCCCCCACTAAAAGCAGCAGCCCGAAGGGCGCCAGGCGTATTTTCTTCTCCTGCTTCCCCGCCCACATGGCCAGAACGGCCCAGGCCAGGGCGTAGCAGACCCCCTGGGGCGCCATGCTACACAGGAAGGCGGGCAGCCCCAAAAGCCCCTTCTGGCTGGTCAGCACGGACATGACCACGGCTACGGTCACGCCGCCCCAGACCGCCGCCAGGCCGAACAGCACCGCGCTGTACACCGTCAGTCCCATAAGCCAGCCCACCGCCAGCTGGGCGAACCGCAGACGCAGGACCTGCCAGAAAAGGGCCTGTCTGACCGCCCCGTCCACGGACGAGCCCGGTCCCATCCCTCCCAGCACCTGGGCCTTCACCGTCTGACCGCCAAAAAAATGGGCTGCCGCTGTTCCCCCGACAACGCCGAGAATAAAACAGACGAGCAGCCAATCCTGATAGTTTAAACTTCGCATTTCCATTCTAAGTCGCCGCAATTTCACAGGCAGCCACCGCCAGTCTCAGCTTGTTTACCACAGTCTATGCCGCCCGTCCGGTGATTATGTCAGGAAAGGGCCTCGTCCCGCTTGTCCGTGGAGCGGTACTTCCTGGCGTAGGCCATGATCGCGGCGATGGTCTTTCCGTCGGTGATGGTTCCGTTGTAGATCAGGTCCTCCAGATCCTTAAGCTCCCACGCCTCCACATTGATCACCTCGTCCTCATCCAGATGCTGCCTGGATGGAATCAGGTGATGGGCCACGAAAATGTCGATGGCCTCATCGCAGAACGCCACGGTGGTGTTCAAGCTCATCAGATACTCCAGCTTCCCCTGGTTCTCCACCCGGTAACCGGTTTCCTCCTCCAGCTCCCGGTAGGCGCACTCGACCTTCGGCTCGTCCGGTTCGTCCAGCTTTCCGGCCGGAATCTCCAGCGTGAAGCGGTCCAGCGCATTGCGGTACTGCCGCACCATCAGAATTTTCCCGTCGTCCGTCACCGGCAGCACCGCCGCCGCCCCATCGTGGTGAATATAGTCCCAATGGGCCTCGTGGCCGTTGGCCACCACCGTGTCCTCATAAATCTTCAGGATATTCCCCTGGTATTTCAGCTGCCGGTCCAGACGCACCACCGGCAGGTTCTCCTGCTCTATCTTATCACCCATGATCCTCGTTCCCTCTTTCTCAAAACTTTTTATAATGCAGCCGTCTGCGGGCTCCGGTTGATCCCGCGCAGCCGACCGCGGCCCTCCGGCTCATCTCATACAGCCTCCCGGAGCGTCCTACTGAATCTCCGTACTCTTTTTGTAACAGGCGTCGCAGGCCCGGATCACCGCGCTGCGGAATCCCGCCTCCTCCAGCGCGGAAACGCCCTGGATCGTGGTGCCACCCGGGGAGCAGACCTCGTCCTTCAGCTGCTCCGGGTGTTTGCCCGTCTCCAGCACCATTTTCGCGCTCCCCAGAACCGCCTGAGCGGCCATCTGGCAGGCCGCGGCCCTGGGCAGGCCGTATTTTACGGCTCCATCGGCCAAAGCCTCTATAAACATGTACACGAAGGCAGGCGAGCTTCCGCTGACGCAGCCCACCGCGTCCATCAGGCGCTCCTCCACCAGCTGCAGCTTTCCAAAGGAGGTGAAAAGGGTTTCCATCTCCCGCTTCTCCTCCTCCGTGAACAGCCCGCCGTCATAGCTGACGCCGGTCATTCCCTCGCCCAGCAGGGCCGGGGTATTGGGCATCGCCCGCACGAACCGCAGATTGCTTCCAAGCCGCTGCCGGTAGGACTCGATGGTCAGGCCGGGGGCCAGGGAAATGATCACCTGGTCGGGCCTTAACACCTCCTTGATATCCGCAAACACCGCGTCAAAATATTGGGGCTTCACCGCCAGCAAAAGATACTTCACCTGGGCCGCGCAGTCCGCGTTTGAAGCCGCGTGGGGTACGCCGGTCTGTCCGGTCACCCGCTCCATCTTTTCCCTGTGGGCGGACGAAAACACGATATCCGCGGGCTCGTAAATCTTGAGCAGTCCCTTCAGGATCGCGAACCCCATATTCCCCATTCCGATAAAACCAATCTTAGCCATTCCTATGCCTCTTTTCCCGCCGCTGCGATCCGTTTTCGCAGCTGCATTTTTACTCAATCATTCTTTAAAATATCGCAGAAATCAAAGGTCACGAAGTAATCCTTCGGAGTCTCCGCCCTGCGGATCATCTGCACGGAGCCGTCCTCCTTCAGCAGAAGCTCCGCTGATTTCAGCTTTCCGTTATAATTGTAGCCCATGGCGAACCCGTGAGCCCCGGTGTCGTGGATCACCAGAAGATCCCCCTTATCCACCTTGGGCAGCATCCGGTCGATGGCGAACTTGTCGTTGTTCTCGCACAGGGAACCGACCACGTCGTACATGTGATCGCAGGGCAGGTTCTCCTTGCCCATCACCGTTACGTGGTGGTAAGCGCCGTACATGGCGGGC
This sequence comes from [Clostridium] asparagiforme DSM 15981, assembly GCA_025149125.1. GTDB lineage: Bacteria > Bacillota > Clostridia > Lachnospirales > Lachnospiraceae > Enterocloster > Enterocloster asparagiformis. The sequence continues at coordinate 5,350,988 of CP102272.1, forward strand.
CGCATCAGGTTCACCGCACAGGCGTCCACGCCCACGTACTCCTTGTAGGTGTGTTTTTCATGGATCGCCCTGGTCACCAGACAGCCGAATGGCCCCAGCATAAAGCGGCCCAGCTCCGTGCACAGCGCCACGTCGCCCATGCCCGCAGGCACCAGAACATCCTGGTAAGCGTTTCGCACGCCCTCCCCGATCACCAGGATATCGTTCGGCTCCTGGTCGGGGCGGTAGGGGATGCCGATGCCGCCGGACAGATTGATAAAAGCGATATGCGCCCCGGTCTCCTCCTTCAGCTTCACCGCCAGCTCAAAGAGCTGCCTGGCTAACAGAGGATAATACTCGTTGGTCACCGTGTTGGAGGCAAGGAAGGCGTGGATTCCGAACCGCTTCGCACCCTTGGCCTTTAAAATCTTAAACGCCTCAAACATCTGCTCCGTGGTCATCCCGTACTTGGAGTCACCTGGGTTGTCCATAATGTCGTTGCTGATCTTGAACACGCCGCCGGGATTAAACCGGCAGCTGATGGTCTCCGGGATATACCCCAGAGTGTCCTCCAGAAACTGGATATGGGTGAAATCATCCAGGTTGATAATCGCTCCCAGCCTGGCCGCGTAGGCGAACTCCTCAGGTGGCGTGTCGTTGGAGGAAAACATGATCTCCTCCCCGGAAAAGCCGCAGGCTTCGGACAGCATCAGCTCTGTCATGGAGGAGCAGTCCGTGCCGCAGCCGCACTCCTTTAAGAGCTGCAAAATAAACGGGTTGGGCGTTGCCTTCACCGCAAAATACTCTTTAAACCCCTTATTCCAGGCAAATGCCTGCTTCAGCTTCATAGCGTTTTCGCGAATTCCCTTCTCGTCGTACAGGTGAAAGGGGGTCGGGTAATCTTTTACAATTTCTTCCAGTTTCTCCAGTGTCACAAATGGCTTTTTATCCATTCTGCATATTCTCCCTTCTATGGCCATACTCCCGCCCGGCCGCCTCGTCGCCGGTGCGGCCGCGCTCCGCTGCTCTCCTTAAACGTGCGCAGCGGGCGGACACGTAAAAAAGTCCGCCCGGACTACCACGGTGCTTTTGCACCATTGTACTCCAGGACGGACTCCTTTGTCCAGTTATTCTTGCGTATTCATGAATCCATACATCATTCCACGTTCAGCACGCGCATGATATTGGTCTGGGTCGCAGCCTCATGCCGTCTGGCATAGGTTACAACGCCCGCGGTGATCACCACCAGGTCGCCCAGCTCCAGCATATTTTTGTTCTTAAGCTCCTCCATGGAGTTCTCGATCAGCTCATCCGTGGAATCCGCGCGGCGGGACCAAACCGGAACCACGCCCCACTGAATCTGCATCTGGCGCACCGTGGACATACTGGGAGACATACCGATGATCTGGGCGCTGGGTCTCCATTTGCTCAGCATCAGGGTGGTAAAGCCGGTGATGCTGGGTGCGATGATCGCCTGAGCGCCCAGGTCATGGGCTGTGGACACGGAGGCGAAGCAGACTGCGTTGGAAATGTTCTGGGTGTTGGTCTTGGAAACCTTGCGGCGGCGGTACGCCTCATAGTCCAGATGGGACTCGGAATCCTCCACGATGGTGGCCATCATTTTCAGCGCCTCCACCGGATACTTACCCATGGCCGTCTCGCCGGAAAGCATCACAGCGTCCGTGCCGTCGTAAACCGCGTTGGCCACGTCCGTCACCTCCGCCCGGGTGGGTCTGGGGTTGCGGATCATGGAATCCAGCATCTGGGTGGCCGTGATCACGGACTTGCACTGCTCGTTGCACTTGCGGATGATCATTTTCTGGATATAGGGAACCTTCTCGGCCGGAATTTCAACGCCCATGTCGCCCCGGGCCACCATAATGCCGTCGCTGGCCTCGATGATCGCATCCAGGTTCTCGATGCCCTCCGCATTCTCGATCTTGGCGATCACCTTCATGCTGGAGCCGTGGGCTTCCAGAATTCCCTTGATCTCGCGAATGCAGTCCGCGGTGCGGACAAAGGAGGCCGCGATAAAATCAAAGCCCTGCTTGATGCCGAACACGATATCCTCTTTGTCCTTGTCGGTCAGCGCCGGAAGCTTGATCTTGACGTTGGGCACGTTCACGCCCTTCTTCTCGCCCAGCTCGCCGCCGTTGGCCACCTTGCAGACGATATCCGTTCCCTTCACCTCCACCACGTCCAGTTCGATCAGGCCGTCGTCGATCAGGATCTTGTTGCCCGCGGCCACGTCCTCGTTCAGTCCGCTGTAATTGATGTGGCCGATGTGGTCGTCTCCCACCACCTCGCGGGTGGTCAGGGTGAAGGTCTGGCCATCCTTCAGCGTAACCTTCTTACCGTCCTTTAAAAGTCCGGTGCGGATCTCCGGCCCCTTGGTGTCCAGCAGCGCAGCCACCGGGATATCCAGCTCCTTGCGCACCTCTTTTAACAGCTCCAGCCGCTCCATGTGCTCGTTGTAATCCCCATGTGAAAAATTGAAGCGGGCCACGTTCATGCCGTTTTTCGCCAGTTCCATCATAATATTCTTGTCATTGGTGTTAGGACCCATGGTGCAGATAATTTTAGTCTTTTTCATTCCTTGTCAATCCTCCATAACTGAAAAGTTTGTGCGCGCCCGGTCACTGCTGTTCCTGATCGGACTTCTTGATGTGTTTGTGGGTGTACAGATGATCCATACAATATTCATAGCTGCCCTCGCATTTGGAGCAGTAACGGAATTCCATCCCCGGACTGTCCTCGTCCGTGCGTCCGCAGACCGCGCAGACATGGCGCGTGCGGCTCTTGGGCCGGATCTGGGCGCGGAACTCCTGCTTGCGCTTGATCTCCCTGGGGCTTATGCGCCGGTAATCCCGGGTCATTACAAAGAAAATGATAAAGTTGGCCAGGGACAGCAGAATTTCCAGCCGCGTTCCCAGGCTGTGGGACGTGACAAACAGCAGAAGAAATCCGGCCCCCTCAAAGATGGCCAGCCATTTCGCCCGGATCGCAATCACAAAATAAAGGTAAAAATACTCGTTGGGAAACGTCACCGCGTAAGCCAGAAAAACGGACGCGTTGAGAAACGTGGTGGTCAGATGGGGGCTGTGGCCCGTCACAAAATAGACTGCGAGCTCCGCGATAATATGTCCCAGAATCCCCATGAACACGTACACGTTGAAGCGGAACGCACCCCACACCCGCTCCAGGGACGAACCCAGAGAATAATACATGAGCAGCAGCAGTAAAATCCAGATAAAGCTGGTGGTGGGCGGGAAGATCATAAAAGTCACCAGCCGCCAGACCTGGCCGTGCAGAATCGACGGCGCATCCAGCATCAGATAATAGTAATACAGCTCCGGGGCGAACTTTAAAATCACAAATCCCACCACATACAGCATGATAATGTAGTACATCAAATTGTGAATCGCATAACGCCCGAATTTTCGTTCCATTTTCTGAAAAAATTTCATGTTCTCATCCTTTTGTCATATTGGATCCCTGTCGATCAGAAAAGATCCTTTTTGTTGAAAATAAACGCCACGATCAGGGACAGCAGCAGGGCCAGAACCAGCACGATCCCAAATCCGTAGGGGCTGTCCGCAAAGGGCATACCGTGGGAATTCACGTTTATTCCATAGAAGCTGGCCACCATAGTGGGAATGGACATCACGATGGTCACCGTAGCCAAAAACTTCATCACAATATTCAGGTTGTTGGAGATAACCGAGGCGAAAGCGTCCATTGTGCCGCTAAGGATGCCGCTGTAAATGTTCGCCATCTCGATGGCCTGCTTGTTCTCGATGATAACGTCCTCCAAAAGGTCCGTGTCCTCGGGATACTTCTTCACCTTTTCCGTCCGCAGCAGCTTTTCCAGCACCACCTCGTTGGACCGCAGGGAGGTGGTAAAATACACCAGGGACTTTTCCAGCTCCAACAGCTCGATCAGTTCCGAGTTTTTCTGGGACTGATGCAGCTTGCGCTCGATCACCTCGCTCTTCTTGTCGATGATCCGCAGGTATTGCAGGTACTGGGTGGCGTTTTTATACAGAATCTGTAAAATGAACCTGGTCTTCATGAATGTGTGGAAATCCCGGACCCGTCCGTCCATAAAGGACGTCAGCACCGGCGTCTCCTCCAGGCAAACCGTGATCAGAACTTCGTTGGTGGTGATGATGCCCATGGGGATCGTCACAAACCAGTCCTTTCCGCTCCGCTCCTCGATGGACGGAATGTCCACCAGGATCAGGGTGTAGTCCTCCTCCACCTCGATTCGGGAGCGCTCCTCCTCATCCAGAGGGGCCTTGATGTGATCCGGATCAATCTGGTACATGTCCGCAATATCTATGATCTCCGAAGCCGTCGGGTTGGTCATCGCGATCCAGCTGCCCGGCTGAAGCTCATCCTTTTCATGCATTATTCCATCTTCTGTCTTAAAAATACGAATCATGCGAACTCTCCCCCCATTATGAAATATACGTTCTCATTATAGTGACTGCACCATTGTTTGTCAAACAGAAATCCGACGTTTTTTTGCAAACCTGCACAATTTTTACCGTTCATTTACAATATTTTAACGCTGCCTTCCGATTGTATTCCTACCTATTTTATGTTAAACTTTAGGATGCATGCGCCGGGATCACGATTTTACGTTCTTTTCCCACAAGAACGTCCTCGAGATGTCCGGCTACGAAGGAGGTTTGGTTAATTCCACCATTATGAATTCTTTACATACATCCCCCACATTGGGAATCGACATCGGTTCCACTACAGTAAAAGTGGCTCTGCTGGATGCAGAGCATAATATATTATTTTCCGATTATGAACGCCATTATGCCAATATCCAGGAAACTTTAGCGGAACTTCTGCGAAAAGCCCGGGAAAAGGCCGGGCCCATGGAGGTTGTCTCCGTGATCACCGGTTCCGGCGGACTGGCGCTCTCCCATCATTTGCAGGTTCCCTTCGTCCAGGAGGTGGTGGCCGTGGCCTCCGCGCTTCAGGACTACGCGCCCCAGACCGATGTGGCCATCGAGCTGGGCGGCGAGGACGCCAAGATCATCTACTTCTCCGGCGGCATCGACCAGCGCATGAATGGAATATGCGCGGGAGGCACGGGATCCTTTATCGACCAGATGGCTTCCCTGCTCCAGACGGACGCGGCGGGCCTGAACGATTATGCCAGACATTACAAGGCCATCTACCCCATTGCAGCCCGGTGCGGCGTATTCGCCAAATCGGACATCCAGCCGCTCATCAACGAGGGCGCCACCCGAGAGGATTTATCGGCCTCCATTTTCCAGGCGGTGGTCAACCAGACCATCAGCGGCCTGGCCTGCGGCAAACCCATTCGGGGCAATGTTGCCTTCCTCGGCGGCCCCTTACATTTCCTCCCCGAGCTGCGGAACGCCTTTATCCGCACCCTGCACCTGACCGGCAGCCAGATCATTGCTCCGGATAACTCCCATCTGTTCGCCGCCATCGGCGCGGCCTTAAATCCCCAGGAAGGACAAACGTCTTCATCCCTGCTCTCCATGATAGAGCGGCTTTCTTCCGGAATCAAAATGGATTTTGAGGTCAAGCGCATGGAGCCCCTGTTCCGGGACCAGGCGGACTACGATGAATTTGACCGCCGCCACGCCGGCCATCAGGTCAAAACCGGGGACCTTGCCCGCTACAGCGGCAACTGCTATCTGGGGATCGACGCCGGTTCCACCACCACCAAGGTGGCGCTGGTGGGTGAAAACGGCGAGCTGCTCTACCGCTTTTACGACAACAACAACGGAAGCCCCCTGGCCACTGCCATCCGGGCCATCGCGGAGATTCGGGAAATCCTGCCCCCCGCCGCTCACATCGCCTGGTCCTGCTCCACCGGCTACGGCGAGGCGCTGTTAAAGTCCGCGCTCATGCTGGACGAGGGCGAGGTGGAGACCATCTCCCACTACTACGCGGCGGCATTTTTCGAGCCGGACGTGGACTGCATCCTGGACATCGGCGGACAGGACATGAAATGCATCAAGATCAAGGACGGCACCGTGGACAGCGTGCAGTTAAACGAAGCCTGCTCCTCCGGCTGCGGTTCCTTCATCGAGACCTTTGCCAAGAGCTTAAACTACAGCGTGGAGGACTTCGCAAAAGAAGCCCTGTTCGCGGAGAATCCCACGGATCTGGGCACCCGCTGCACCGTGTTCATGAACTCCAACGTCAAGCAGGCCCAGAAGGAGGGCGCCACCGTGGCGGACATCTCCGCGGGCCTGGCCTACTCCGTGATCAAAAACGCATTATTTAAGGTAATTAAAATTACGCGCCCCTCGGATCTGGGCCGCCACGTGGTGGTTCAGGGCGGAACCTTTTACAACGACGCCGTGCTGCGCAGCTTTGAGAAAATTTCCGGCTGCGAGGCCGTGCGACCCGACATCGCCGGCATCATGGGCGCCTTCGGCGCGGCGCTGATCGCCAGGGAGCGCTGGCACATGCAGCCCGCGGACAGCGCCAGTGAGACCTCCATGCTGCCGCTTGATAAAATCACCGGTCTGAAATACACCACCTCCATGACCCGGTGCAAAGGCTGCAACAACCACTGTGTGCTGACCATCAACCAGTTCGGCAGCGGCCGCCGTTTTATCTCCGGCAACCGCTGTGAGCGGGGTTTGGGAATCGAAAAGTCCAAAAAGGAGATACCCAACCTGTTCGACTACAAGTACCACCGGATGTTCGACTACACGCCCCTGCCCCTGGACAAGGCGCACCGCGGTGTGGTGGGAATCCCCAGAGTGCTGAACATGTACGAAAACTTCCCGTTCTGGGCGGTGTTTTTTGAGCGCCTTGGATACCACGTGACCCTGTCGCCCCAGTCCACCCGCCAGCTCTATGAGCTGGGCATCGAGTCCATCCCCAGCGAGTCCGAGTGCTACCCGGCCAAGCTGGTCCACGGGCACATCAGCTGGCTGATCAAGCAGGGTGTGAAATTCATTTTCTACCCCTGCATCCCCTACGAGCGCAACGAGACTCCGGATGCGGGCAACCACTACAACTGCCCCATGGTCACTTCCTATGCGGAAAACATCAAAAATAACGTGGAAGAACTGGCCGAGGAGCACGTGAACTTTATGAATCCCTTCATGGCTTTTACCAACGAAGAGATTCTGACCAAGGCTCTGGTGGCGGAATTCGTTAAGGCATTCGATATCCCGGCGGCCGAGGTGCGCATGGCCGCGCATGCCGGCTGGGAGGAGCTTTTGCAGTCCCGCCGGGACATGGAGGCAAAGGGCGAGGAGGTTCTGGACTGGCTGAAGCAGACCGGCAGACGCGGCATCGTGCTGGCGGGCCGCCCCTACCACGTGGACCCGGAGATCCACCACGGAATCCCCGAGTTAATCACCTCCTACGGCTTTGCCGTGTTGACCGAGGACTCGGTCTCCCACCTGGGCAAGGTGGAGCGGCCCCTGGTGGTCACCGACCAGTGGATGTACCACTCCCGGCTGTACGCGGCGGCCAGCTTTGTCAAGACCCAGGAGAATCTGGACCTGATTCAGTTAAACAGCTTTGGCTGCGGCCTGGATGCCGTGACCACGGACCAGGTGTCCGACATTCTCACCCGCTCCGGAAAAATCTACACCGTGCTGAAGATCGACGAAGTCAACAACCTGGGTGCGGCCCGCATCCGCATCCGCTCCCTGATCGCGGCTCTCCGCGTGCGGGACCAGCGGCATTTTGAGCGCAAGGTGGTCTCCAGCGCTTACCACCGGGCGGTATTCACCAAGGAAATGAAAAAGGACTACACCCTTCTCTGCCCCCAGATGTCGCCCATCCATTTCGACCTGATCGAGCCGGCCATCCGCTCCTTCGGCTACAAAATCGAGGTACTGCAGAACCACAACCGCTCTGCGGTGGACGTGGGGCTTCAGTACGTGAACAACGACGCCTGCTACCCCTCCCTGATCGTCATCGGACAGATCATGGACGCCCTGCTCTCCGGCCGTTACGACTTAAACCATACAGCCGTGTTCATGAGCCAGACCGGCGGCGGCTGCCGTGCGTCCAACTACATCGGCTTCATCCGCCGCGCCCTTGAGAAGGCGGGCATGCCCCAGATCCCCGTGATCTCGGTCAACGCCAACGGCATGGAGACCAACCCGGGCTTTACCATCACCCTGCCCCTTCTGACCAAGGCCATGCAAGGCGTAGTCTACGGCGACATTTTCATGCGGGTGCTCTACGCCACCCGCCCCTACGAGGCGGAGCCCGGCAGCGCCAACGCGCTGCACGAGAAATGGAAGAAGCGCTGCGTGGCCTCTCTGTCCAAGCGCAGCTCGTCCATGATGGAATTCGGCCGGAATATCCGGGGAATCATCCGGGACTTCGACGCATTGCCCCTCAGAGACGTCAGAAAGCCCCGTGTGGGCATTGTAGGAGAGATCCTGGTGAAATTCTCGCCTCTGGCAAACAATCACATTGTGGAGCTTTTAGAGAGCGAGGGAGCCGAGGCCGTGATGCCGGACCTGATGGATTTCCTGCTGTACTGCTTCTACAACAGCAACTTCAAATCCAAGCATCTGGGTGCCAAAAAGACCACGACCTACCTGTGCAACGCGGGAATCGCTCTGTTGGAATACTTCCGCCGGACCGCCCGCAAGGAGCTGGAGGCCAGCAAGCACTTCACGCCCCCGGCCGCCATCGACGAGCTGGCCCGCATGGCCCAGGGCTTCGTCTCCCTCGGCAACCAGACCGGCGAGGGCTGGTTCCTCACCGGCGAGATGCTGGAGCTGATCCACAGCGGCGTGGAGAATATCATCTGCACCCAGCCCTTCGGCTGCCTGCCCAACCACATCGTAGGCAAAGGCGTGATCAAGGAACTGCGCCGCCACTACCCGCAGTCCAACATCATCGCCGTAGACTACGATCCCGGCGCCAGCGAAGTCAACCAGTTGAACCGCATCAAGCTCATGCTGGCCACGGCGCAGAAGAATTTGAAGAAGGGGACAAATTAGAAATAATTGGAATTAAAAGAATATATATAATAGGAAGAAAGCCCGCTGGGCTCCGGAGGTAATTTGGAGTCTGGCGGGCTTTGGTTTTTGGAAGGGGGAATAGTTTGTTAGGTAAGGACGGAATAGTTGGGTGGAGGTGGTTAGGTAGAAGGCGGCCTGGAGTTGGAAGCTAAATCTGCACGCTCCTATGAGGCGTGACCAACCTAAGCTAGTCCACGGACAGTCAAACTTCCATTTCGATCCACACGCCCCCATAAGGCGTGACTGGCCTCCTCCAGGCTGATGTACTGCCGATCCTTATTTCAATCCACACGCCCCCATAAGGCGTGACAGCAAAACTAACCAATAATCTCCCCATAACTCCCCAACGATTTCATCTATATTCTACACCCTCCCCCACCAAAACGCAATCTTTTCCTTCCCCCCATCAAGCTATATTCCCATATCTTTCCAAATCCCTAGTGCGAATCCCCCCACATTTTCATGTTCACTTCACATTCGCACCTTCAGGTCTCTCCACCATACACACCTCCCCACTTTTCCGTCGCCTCACTCCCCAAACACCCTCAATGCCTCTCTCAAATCCTCAATCAAGTCCCCCGCATCCTCGATCCCCGCCGAAATCCGAACCAGTCCGTCGTAAATTCCCACCGTTTCCAGCTCCTCACGGCTGAATTCATGTCGAAACGCGGTGGCGGGGTGAGCCAGGCTGGTGCGGATGCCGCCCAGGGTTCCCAGATACCGGATCACCTTCAGCCGGTGAATCATCTCATCCACCTTCTCCAGATCATCTTCCACCCGGAAGCTCAGCATCGCCCCATAACCGCCGTCCAGCAGCCTGCCCGCCAGCTCATGCTGCGGGTGGGATACCAGCCCCGGATAATTCACATAGCGCACCCGGGGATCGCCTTCCAATGCCCCGGCAATGGCCGCGGCATTCTCCATCTGCCGCCTCACACGCAAATCCATGGTCCGCAGGCTACGCAGCGCCAGCCAGGCCGAATCCGGCGCCATGCAGCTTCCCAAAAGCACCTGCGTCCGCTTTACCTTTTTGATCAGCTCCCGGCTGCCGGTAACCGAGCCGCCCGTAATGTCGCTGTGCCCGCCAAAATACTTGGTCAGGCTGTGAATCACCAGGTCCGCCCCGTGCTCCAGGGGCCGGATCAGCATCGGCGTGGTAAAGGTACTGTCCACCACCGTCAGAATCCCACGCCTCCTGGCCAGCGCCGTCACCGCATCCAAATCCACCACCCGCAGCAGCGGATTGGTGAGCACCTCCGTGTAAATCAACGTGGTCCTCTCTGTAACCGCCTGCTCCACCGCCTCCGGGGACTCAAAATCCACATAACTCACATCCACCCCGTATGCAGTCAAAATATCGTTGAGAAACTCGATGGTCTCTCCATAAACCGCCCGGTTCACCACCACATGGCTGCCTGTCCGGTTCAAAGCCAGAAATACCGCTGAGATGGCTCCCATCCCGGCGCCGAACACCGCCGTGTCCTGTCCCCGCTCCAACCTGGAAATCGCCTCCCCCAGGCAATCCCGGTTGGGCGCCTCGATGCGGTCGTATAGGTACCGCTCCCCACAGTTGGCCCGGTCATAGTCGCCGGTATCCTCTGTCTCGAACACGGTGGACCGGTAAAGGGGCTGTTCCTCCATCCCCCGCGCTTCCTTGGGCAAACGATTCCCCACATTCAACAGTTCCGTTCTCATTTTCAACTCACCCATAATACCCGCCTCCCTATCTGATTGGATCATCCAGCCCGGTAACCGCACCGGCGCTCTATTGCAGCTTAACGCAAACAGCCTGAGAATGTTGTAATCACACTCTCAGGCTGTCGAACAGCAAAATGCGGGTAGCCGGACTTGAACCGGCACGGTATCGCTACCGAGGGATTTTAAGTCCCTTGTGTCTGCCTATTCCACCATACCCGCGCAAATACAAATGGGGCCTACAGGGCTCGAACCTGTGACCCTCTGCTTGTAAGGCAGATGCTCTCCCAGCTGAGCTAAGACCCCAAACGTACATGTAATTGCCGCATGCAAACATGCAAACGACCCGGAACGGGTTCGAACCGTCGACCTCCGCCGTGACAGGGCGGCGCTCTAACCAGCTGAGCCACCGGGCCATAAGTTGTTATATAGTTCTGACATTAGTCGGAATTGTTGAGTGGACCTTCGGGGACTTGAACCCAGGACCGACCGGTTATGAGCCGGTTGCTCTAACCAACTGAGCTAAAGGTCCGAACTATATCAAATATGATATTGCGCTTACTGGAACGCAGTAAGAGCCGATGATCGGATTCGAACCGATAACCTGCTGATTACAAATCAGCTGCTCTGCCGTTGAGCCACATCGGCATGTTGCGAGCCTCAGTGACATGATCACTTCCACTCAAATGACCCCAACGAGATTCGAACTCGTGTTACCGCCGTGAAAGGGCGATGTCTTAACCGCTTGACCATGGGGCCTAAACGTAGTGGTCGCCATGGACTTCCACTAAAAAACTCCCCGAGTAGGACTCGAACCTACGACAGCGCGGTTAACAGCCGCGTGCTCTACCGACTGAGCTATCGAGGAATAATTGTTGCCGTCCGAATCATTATACAGCAAAACTGCCAATTCTTCAAGCACTTTTTCAATTAATAATAACGTACCCTCAAAACCACATATTGAATGATGTTTTAAAACCTATACCGTTTTGGTTAAGCCCTCGACCGATTAGTATTAGTCAGCTCCATACATTACTGCACTTCCACCTCTAACCTATCTACCTCGTCGTCTTCAAGGGGTCTTACTAGCTTTCGCTATGGGATATCTCATCTTGAGGGGGGCTTCACGCTTAGATGCCTTCAGCGTTTATCCCGTCCAGACTTGGCTACTCTGCCATGGGCTTGGTACCCAACAGATACACCAGCGGTCCGTCCATCCCGGTCCTCTCGTACTAAGGACAGCTCCTCTCAAATATCCTACGCCCGCGCCGGATAGGGACCGAACTGTCTCACGACGTTCTGAACCCAGCTCGCGTACCGCTTTAATGGGCGAACAGCCCAACCCTTGGGACCTGCTACAGCCCCAGGATGCGATGAGCCGACATCGAGGTGCCAAACCACTCCGTCGATGTGAACTCTTGGGAGTGATAAGCCTGTTATCCCCAGGGTAGCTTTTATCCGTTGAGCGATGGCAATCCCACTTTCTACCACCGGATCACTAAGTCCTACTTTCGTACCTGCTCGACCCGTCGGTCTCGCAGTCAAGCTCCCTTATGCCTTTGCACTCTGCGAATGGTTTCCAACCATTCTGAGGGAACCTTTGAGCGCCTCCGATACCCTTTCGGAGGCGACCGCCCCAGTCAAACTCCCCACCTGACATTGTCCCCCAGCCGGGTCACGGCTGCAGGTTAGAAACCCAATATCGCAAGGGTGGTATCCCAACATTGGCTCCACATAGACTGGCGTCCATGCTTCTTAGCCTCCCACCTATCCTGTACATGCAATACCGAATCCCAGTATCAAGCTGGAGTAAAGCTCCATGGGGTCTTTCCGTCCTGGCGCAGGTAACCAGCATCTTCACTGGTATTTCAATTTCACCGGGTGCATTGTTGAGACAGCGCTCAAATCATTACGCCTTTCGTGCGGGTCGGAACTTACCCGACAAGGAATTTCGCTACCTTAGGACCGTTATAGTTACGGCCGCCGTTTACTGGGGCTTAAATTCAAAGCTTCGCTTGCGCTAACCTCTCCTCTTAACCTTCCAGCACCGGGCAGGCGTCAGCCCATATACCTCACCTTTCGGTTTTGCATAGACCTGTGTTTTTGCTAAACAGTTGCTTGAGCCTATTCTCTGCGGCCAGATCTCTCTGGCACCCTTTATCCCGAAGTTACAGGGTCATTTTGCCGAGTTCCTTAACAATGCTTCTCCCGCCGGCCTTAGGATTCTCTCCTCATCTACCTGTGTCGGTTTACGGTACGGGCACGTATTACACAATAGCGGCTTTTCTTGGCAGCCGGAATCACACACTTCGCTACTTATAGTTCGCTACGCGTCACGTCTTCGGATTGTACGGCGGATTTGCCAACCATACTCCTACCTCGCTTGCCCCGGTCTTCCCATTCCCGGGTTGTGTTGTCCTTCTGCGTCCCCACAGTTCTGATAATACGCGGTACAGGAATTTCAACCTGTTGTCCATCGACTACGCTTTTCAGCCTCGCCTTAGGCCCCGACTTACCCAGAGCAGATCAGCTTTACTCTGGAAACCTTGGATATTCGGCCTGGAGGATTCTCACCTCCATCTCGCTACTCATTCCGGCATTCTCTCTTCTTAAAAGTCCACAGCTCCTTGTCGGTACTGCTTCGTTCCTTTAAGAATGCTCCTCTACCAATCACTTAAAGTGATTCCTAAGCTTCGGTGTTGTGTTTTAGCCCCGGACATTTTCGGCGCAGGACCTCTCGACTAGTGAGCTATTACGCACTCTTTGAATGTGTGGCTGCTTCTAAGCCAACATCCTAGTTGTCTCTGAAATCCCACATCCTTTTCCACTTAACACACACTTTGGGACCTTAGCTGTAGGTCTGGGCTCTTTCCCTTTTGACTACCCAACTTATCTCGTGCAGTCTGACTCCCATACATCATTTATACGGCATTCGGAGTTTGATATCCCTTGGTAAGCTTTGACGCCCCCTTAGGAATTCAGTGCTCTACCTCCGCTAAACTAATATGAGGCTAGCCCTAAAGCTATTTCGAGGAGAACCAGCTATCTCCGGGTTCGATTGGAATTTCTCCCCTATCCACACCTCATTCCCACCCTTTTCAACGGATGTGGATCCGGTCCTCCACGGAATTTTACTTCCGCTTCAACCTGGACATGGATAGGTCACCCGGTTTCGGGTCTGCCTGTACTGACTTTACGCCCATTTGAGACTTGGTTTCCCTTCGGCTCCGTGGCTTAACCACTTAACCTTGCCAGTACCGGCAACTCGCCGGACCGTTCTACAAAAAGTACGCGGTCGCACCTTAACGTGCTTCCACAGCTTGTAAACACAGGGTTTCAGGTTCTTTTTCACTCCCCTCCCGGGGTCCTTTTCACCTTTCCTTCACAGTACTATGCGCTATCGGTCACTAAGGAGTATTTAGCCTTGGAGGGTGGTCCCTCCGACTTCCCACAAGGTTTCACGTGTCTCGTGGTACTCTGGATCCTGCCGCTGCCTATCGCTTTCGTGTACGAGACTTTCACTCTCTTTGGTCTGACTTCCCAGACAGTTCCACTAACGAATCAGCTCGCTTATGCAGTCCATAACCCCAGCGTGCACGCACGCTGGTTTGGGCTCTTCCCATTTCGCTCGCCGCTACTTTGGGAATCGATTTTTCTTTCTCTTCCTCCGGCTACTTAGATGTTTCAGTTCACCGGGTTCCCAGCGTATGGCTATGTATTCACCATACGTCGACTGAGGGTTACTCAGCCAGGTTTCCCCATTCAGATATCTCCGGATCAAAGGATATTTGCTCCTCCCCGAAGCTTTTCGCAGCTTATCACGTCTTTCATCGGCTCTTAGTGCCAAGGCATCCACCCTGCGCTCTTTATAGCTTAACCAAAATGACTCGTCGGTGCGGGTTGCTCCGACTCATCGACAATCCATAGCGTTGGATCGTTTGGTCTTAGGTTTGTTACATTTGATACATCTTTCGATGTATCCCTCGGATGTCTTGATTATTCTATAGAATATTCAATTCATTTTCATTCAATATGCGGTTTTCAAGGTACGTTTTTGGAATCATCGGTAAACGATTCCGAATGGAGATGGTGAGATTCGAACTCATGACCCCCTGCTTGCAAGGCAGGTGCTCTCCCAACTGAGCTACACCCCCATATCTTTTTAGAAATGGAATGCGAGTCTACCCTTAACTTAAGGCGATCTCTATTTTGTTTTGCTTAATTTTTCTCAAGCAACTGGGCTTAAGTGGGCCTTTCCTCTCTTCCGAAAGCTATTGGCTCGCTAAAACCTACTGGGCTTAAGTGGACTCGAACCACCGACCTCACGCTTATCAGGCGTGCGCTCTAACCGGCTGAGCTATAAGCCCCGGTTAATTATGCAAAAGCTAAGCTGTCACATACTAACGTTTATCTTTTTCAGCGAGAACAGTCCTCACTGTAAAATTCTTTATAAATCCGGCAGCCACCTGCTCTCCCATGCCGTCACCAGCATAGTACCATCGGCCGCTTGAGTCTTAACCATCGTGTTCGGGATGGGAACGGGTGTTTCCCCCAAGCGCATCGCCACCGGAAATTTCTTTACCTTGGCAAATCCAAGATTCAACAGTATATAAAACCCTTACTTCTTCTTCCTTAGAAAGGAGGTGATCCAGCCGCACCTTCCGATACGGCTACCTTGTTACGACTTCACCCCAGTTACCTGCCCCGCCTTCGGCAGCTCCCTCCTTTCGGTTGGGTCACTGACTTCGGGCGTTGCTGACTCCCATGGTGTGACGGGCGGTGTGTACAAGACCCGGGAACGTATTCACCGCGACATTCTGATTCGCGATTACTAGCGATTCCAGCTTCGTGTAGTCGGGTTGCAGACTACAGTCCGAACTGGGACGTTATTTTTGAGATTTGCTCACCTTCGCAGGGTCGCTTCCCTTTGTTTACGCCATTGTAGCACGTGTGTAGCCCAAATCATAAGGGGCATGATGATTTGACGTCATCCCCACCTTCCTCCAGGTTGTCCCTGGCAGTCTCCCTAGAGTGCCCATCTTAATGCTGGCTACTAAGGATAAGGGTTGCGCTCGTTGCGGGACTTAACCCAACATCTCACGACACGAGCTGACGACAACCATGCACCACCTGTCTCCCCTGTCCCGAAGGAAAGGCGCCGTTACACGCCGGTCAGGGGGATGTCAAGACTTGGTAAGGTTCTTCGCGTTGCTTCGAATTAAACCACATGCTCCACCGCTTGTGCGGGTCCCCGTCAATTCCTTTGAGTTTCATTCTTGCGAACGTACTCCCCAGGTGGAGTGCTTATTGCGTTTGCGACGGCACCGAAGGGCTTTGCCCCCCAACACCTAGCACTCATCGTTTACGGCGTGGACTACCAGGGTATCTAATCCTGTTTGCTCCCCACGCTTTCGAGCCTCAACGTCAGTTACAGTCCAGTAAGCCGCCTTCGCCACTGGTGTTCCTCCTAATATCTACGCATTTCACCGCTACACTAGGAATTCCACTTACCTCTCCTGCACTCTAGCTTGACAGTTTCCAAAGCAGTCCCAGGGTTGAGCCCTGGGTTTTCACTTCAGACTTGCCATGCCGTCTACGCTCCCTTTACACCCAGTAAATCCGGATAACGCTTGCCCCCTACGTATTACCGCGGCTGCTGGCACGTAGTTAGCCGGGGCTTCTTAGTCAGGTACCGTCATTATCTTCCCTGCTGATAGAGCTTTACATACCGAAATACTTCTTCACTCACGCGGCGTCGCTGCATCAGGCTTTCGCCCATTGTGCAATATTCCCCACTGCTGCCTCCCGTAGGAGTTTGGGCCGTGTCTCAGTCCCAATGTGGCCGGTCACCCTCTCAGGTCGGCTACTGATCGTCGCTTTGGTGGGCCGTTACCCCGCCAACTGGCTAATCAGACGCGGATCCATCTCACACCACCGGAGTTTTTCACACTGTACCATGCGGTACTGTGCGCTTATGCGGTATTAGCAGTCATTTCTAACTGTTGTCCCCCAGTGTGAGGCAGGTTATCCACGTGTTACTCACCCGTCCGCCACTCAGTCATCTCAGAATCCATCCGAAAACTTCATCTGAAATGCTTCGTTCGACTTGCATGTGTTAGGCACGCCGCCAGCGTTCATCCTGAGCCAGGATCAAACTCTCAAATTAAAAGTTGATTCTTGGTCTTAGACTACTTAGCTTGGCTAGTTATCTTTAACCTTCATTACTTGGTTTTGTTCTGAATTTTCTCAAATCCAAAGGTCTAAACCAGACCTTTATTTTTTAGAATTTTCAGGGTTTTACATACTGTTCAATCTTTGATTTTCAAGGTTCTGTCTGACATTCGCGCTGGGCGCTTATGTCGAACGCAGAAGGAGGGATTTGAACCCTCGCGCCGCTACTAACGACCTACTCCCTTTCCAGGGGAGCCCCTTCAGCCACTTGGGTACTTCTGCTTGGCTAAATCTTTGTTGCTCTATGTTATTAACTCAGGCGATGAAACCTTGCCAGCGGAGAGAGTGGGATTCGAACCCACGCGCCCTTGCGGACAAACGGTTTTCAAGACCGCCTCGTTATGACCACTTCGATATCTCTCCATGTGCTGTTCGTTGTTTGCTCTCGTGAACCAGCTCGTCTATAATACAAAATATTTCATTATTTGTCAAGCACTTTATAAAACTTTTTTTAATTTTTTTCAAAAACCTTGTTTTTCCCTTATTTAACGGGAAAAACCGTGGCTCAGAACCGGCCCGTTCTCTGCTGTTTCGCAAAAACTTCCGCGATATCCAGGTCCTCCGGCGTGGTGATTTTGATGTTTTCGTAGCTGCCCTCCACCATGTGGACCCGCACGCCCATCTGCCGCTCCACCACCATGGCGTCGTCGGTAATCCGGCTGCAGTCCTCCATCAGCTGGCGTCTCAGCGCTTCCCGGATCAGCTCCAGCTCAAAAACCTGGGGTGTCTGGGCCATCCACACCAGACGGCGGTCCGGGCTGGACACTATGTCCCCGTCCGCGTCCGTCACCTTGATCGTGTCCTTCACCGGCATCCCTACCACACATGCTTTCCACTTTTGCACCGCTTTATACGCCCGCCCGATTATTTCCGGGGTGACAAAGGGGCGCGCGCCGTCGTGGATAAACACGTACTGTCTGTCAGGGGTAGGGGCGATGGCCTTCAGGGCGTTCCAGACGCTCTCGTAGCGCTCCCGCCCGCCCTCCGCATACACCGAAACCTTGTGGATTCCGTAAGGCTCCACAATCTGCGTTCTGCAGTATTCCATGTGATCCCGGTCCGTCACCAGCACGATACCGTCGATTGCGGGGGACTGCTGGAACGCCTCCAGCGCATAGGCCAGCACCGGCTTCCCTCCGATCTCCAGGTACTGCTTGGCCTGGCTTATCCCCATACGGGTTCCTCTGCCCGCCGCCAGCACCACCGCGGTGCAGACCGCATTCTTAGCCTCCGCTCCCATCATTACCGCTCCCCCAGCTTTAAGTTCGGCACTGCATTCAGATCCCAGCCTGCAATATTTCCATTGCAGTATTCATAGTAGGCGGCCGCTCCGATCATGGCTGCGTTGTCTGTGCACAGAACAGGGGAGGGATAGCAGCACCTAATCCCCACCTTGCCGCAGGCTTGCTCCATGGCCGCGCGCAGCGCCGTGTTGGACGCCACCCCGCCGGCGATGGCCACCTGCCCGTAACCGTACTCCTTCGCCGCCGTCACGGTGCGGCTCACCAGAGAGTCCACCACCGAATTCTGGAAGGATGCTACCAAATCCGGCACATGGATCTCCTCGCCGGTCATTTTCGCGTGGTTGATGTGGTTGAGCACCGCGGACTTTAAGCCGCTGAAGCTGAAGTCGTAGGGCGAGCCGTCCACCTTGCCCCGGGGAAACTCGATGGCGTGGGGGTTCCCCTCCCGGGCCGTCCTGTCCACCTTGGGGCCGCCGGGGTATCCCAGCCCCACCGCACGGGCCACCTTGTCAAATGCCTCCCCTGCGGCGTCGTCCCTGGTGCGGCCCAGAATCTTGAACTTGCCGTAATCCTTCACAATCACCAGATGAGTGTGACCGCCGGACACGATCAGACACACAAACGGAGGCTCCAGGTCCGGATGTTCGATGAAGTTGGCCGAAACGTGGCCTTCAATATGATGCACGCCGATCAGCGGCTTTTTCGCCGCATAAGCCAGGGCCTTGGCCTCCGCCACGCCCACCAAAAGAGCGCCCACTAACCCAGGCCCGTAGGTGACGCCCACCGCCGTGATCTCCGGCAGCCCCACGCCGGCCTCCGCCAGCGCGCGCCTTATCACGTAATTAATCGCCTTGATGTGCTCTCTGGACGCGATCTCCGGAACCACCCCGCCGTAAATCGTGTGGGTGCTGATCTGTGAGGAAATCACGTTGGACAGCACGGTCCGCCCGTTTTTCACCACGGCGGCGGCCGTCTCGTCGCAGGAGCTCTCAATCGCCAGTATTAAAACATCTTCGTTCATTTCTCTATCTCCATCTGCCCGCAGGCCGGTATTCTAATCTTGTAACCGTTCAAACGGCTAATCTTCCGCAAATCCCAGTTCCACCGTCCAGCCGTCCTTTGCGGCCTTTGCCCGCGGGAAAATCTGGCGCACCTCGTTCATATACTCCTCGGGCCTGGTCAGGGAGGGGCTGTAATGGGTCAGCCACATCTCCGCCGGCTGGGCCTTTTTGGCCAGCTCCGCCGCCTCGTAGAAGGTCATATGCTTGTACTCCCGGGCCTTGGCGGCCTTCTCCTTCTCGCCGTACATGCCTTCGCAGATAAACAGGTCCGCACCTTCCGCGTACTCCGCGATCACGGGCACCGGCCGGGTATCCGTACAGTAGACCACCTTGAGCCCTTTCCGGTCCGGTCCCAGCACCAGATCCGGCGTCAGCAGCCGTCCCTCGTGCTCAATCTCCTCGCCTTTCTGCAGACGGCTCCAGAATCTCTGCGGAATCTCCTGCTCCCGGGCCTTATCCACGTCGAAACGGCCGGTGCGGAGGATGGAGACAGCGTAACCGTAACAGATCACATTATGGTTCACCCGGTAGGCGTCGATCACATAGGGCCCCAGCTGCAGCCGCTCCCGGTTCTCCGTCAGCTCGATAAAGCGCAGCTCAAAGGGCAGCTCCGGAGCGATGGTGCGCAGAGCCCCCACCACCCGCTCCAGCCCCTTGGGGCCTACAAGCGTCAACGGCTCGGTCCGCTCAGCGTTTCCCATGGTCAACAGCAGCCCCGGAAGGCCGCTGATGTGGTCCGCGTGGTAATGGGTAAAGCAGATCACGTCGATGGGTTTGGGGCTCCAGCCCTTCTCCTTAAGCGCAATCTGCGTGCCCTCGCCGCAGTCGATTAGCAGGTTGCTGCCGCCGCACCGGGCCATCATGGATGTGAGCCAGCGGTAGGGCAGCGGCATCATCCCGCCTGTTCCCAATAAACATATATCCAGCATAGGTTTGTCCTCATTCTCTATATATTCGTAACAGTTCAGACGGCGGGGAAATTGGCGCGGGAAGCCGCGTCAAGCTTGCTTGTAAGCGGATTTTCGTGCCAATTTTCACATCGGATGAATATCCGATGCTTCTTGACCGATCTTTTCCGGTCAAGAAGATGAGCCATCTGAACCGTTACATATATTCCTTGCTGAATCATAACACAACTGGGCGGAAATAATCAAGTGGGCGCCGGGAAATGTTGCTCTCCCGGCAAAACTTTCCCGCAGGCAGCCCCTCACATCGCTGCCAGCCGCTTCACCAGATAGAGAAATTCTTCCTTGTACGGGTCGCCGCGAAGGCCGTCTATCCGCTCCAGCTCGGCTGCGATGGCCTTGTAGCTGGAGCCGCCCGCGTACTCGGAGTCCCGCAGCAGCATTCCGGTCTGAGCCACGCAGGAAGCGAACCGCATGTCAGGCGGCAGCTCCCGGCAGACCGCGCTGTCGTCCACCGGATACTCCAGCAGGCGGCTCTGCTCCCCGTCCGGCTCTTTGTAGCGCACCTTGAGCGTCAGCCACTCGGAATCCGCGCCCGGGGCGGGGGCCCCTTCTGCCGGCCTCGCCTCTGCCCCGCCATTCTCACCGTTTTCGGCCGCCGCGACATTTCCCGCCCCGTATTTGAGTTCCACCTCTCCCAAATCCTCGTCCGATCCGGCCGGCACCAGCTCGTAGAGCGCGGTCACCCGGTGGCCCGCTCCGATCTCTCCGCCGTCCTTGGCGTCGTCGTCAAAATCCCTGGCCTCCATCAGGCGGTTCTCGTAGCCGATCAGCCGGTATCCCTTGACCTTAGCCGGATTGAACTCCACCTGGAGCTTGACGTCCTTTGCCACGGTAAACAGCGTGCCGCCCAGCTCCTCCACCAGCACCCGTTTCGCCTCCATCAGGCTGTCCACGTAGGCGTACTGGCCGTTGCCGTTATCCGCCAGCGCCTCCATCTTGTTGTCCTTGATATTTCCCGTGCCAAAGCCCATGACGGACAGAAACACGCCGCTCTCCTTTTTCTTCTGGATCAGGCGGGTCAAATCCCCTTCGCTGGTGAGACCCAGGTTTAAGTCGCCGTCCGTGGCCAGAATCACCCGGTTGTTGCCGTCCTTCTGAAAATGCTCCTCAGCCAGCCGGTAAGCCGTCTCAATGCCCTTGGAGCCGTCCGTACTGCCTCCTGCGGTCAAATTCTCGATGGCGGTCATGATTGCGGCTTTCTCTTCGCCTGAAACGCCGTCCAATACCACCGTATCGCTGGATGCATAGGTGACGATGGACACCGTGTCCTCAGGCCGCAGATTCTCCGTCAGCAGCAGAAACGCCCGTTTCACCAGCCCCAGCTTATCCGCGGACTCCATGGAGCCGGACACGTCGATCAGAAACACCAGATTGGACGGCTTCTGGTTCTCCAGATCCGGCTTCTCTGCCTGCAGCCCGATCTGCAAAAGCTTATGATTTTCATTCCAGGGGCAGTCCCCGATATAGGTGGTCACGGAAAAGGGCTCGTCCTCTGTTGGCTCCGGATAATCGTATGTAAAATAGTTGAGCATCTCCTCGATGCGCACCGCGTCCGCGGGCACCTCGTTTCCCTCCAGGATTTTTCGCCGGAGATTGGCGTAGGAGGCCGTGTCCACGTCCGCCGCAAAGGTGGACAGCGGAGCGTTTGCCACCGCCAGAAATGCGTTTTCAGCGATGTAATTGTACTCCTCCGTGTTATGGCTTAAAGGGGGCCCCTCTGCCTCCATGACCGCTCCGTCCCACTGGCTCTGCGCCGCCATGGTCTCGCTGGCGTAAGAACCGGCCTCCGCCTTCACCTCCGCCTCTGTGGCCGAAGCCGTCTTGCCGCCTCCGGCTCCGCAGCCGCTCAAAAGCCCGGCAAGCAGCGCGCACATCAGCAGCCCGATTGTCAGTTGTTTTCCTCTCTTCATAATACAATTCCTCCCTTTTTCGCTGGGGCGTCCATCCGCCTGGCGCGGATGTAAAATGCCGCCGGACCGCCGGATCGGACAACCGCCTGGCGGCTGCGCCGACGGCCCATTGTATGCAAATGAAAACGCCCGGTCTATGTGTAATTCAACATTACCATAGAACCGGGCACGGCTCAATACCGTTAAGAAAAGCCTTAAACAACCTTAATCCTTCTTAATATTTCCTACAGAAATTCTACCTGTTCGTCCACATCCACCGCGATTTTAAACTGGTTAGTCAGCTCGTCGTAGCAGCTCTCGCACAAGTCAAAATGGTGGATTTCCCCGTCCTTCTCGGAGAAAAAATCCCAGGCGTGGTCAACGCAGATGCAGCCCTCGCGCAAGATACCCTGATCCACAATCAATTTCTTTCCGCAGCAGTTGCAGATTACTGTGTCCAGCTGCCCGTTCCTATTGTACTTTCTCATGGATTACCCTCACCTTTCTCAATCCTCCATCCATCCGCTCTCCCCTTTCCGCAGATCCGTAAGGGCCGGCCGCTTTCCCGCCGGTTAAGCGGGGAGGCCTGTATCACTAAAAATAGAGAGGAATGTCTGATTCCTCTCCATTATATACGCAAAACCTGTCGAATTTAAGTGGAAATTGTTTCAAATCCTGCGGTTCCACATGATGATGGCATCCTCCGCGGGGTTGCGGTAATAGTCCCGGCGGACCGCCTCCTGCCGGAAACCATAGGATTCATAGAGCTTTCGGGCGCTTACGTTGCTCTCGCGCACCTCCAAAGCCACCTCCCGGGCCCCCTTCATTCTGGCAACCGCTGCCATGGACTCCATTAATTTCCTGGCGATCCCCTGCCTGCGGAAGGCCGGATCCACCGCGATGCGCTGGATTTCGCCTTCATCCGCCAGGGTGCGCAGAACGCAGTAGCCAAGCACGGTCCCCAGCTCCTCGTAGACCAGATAGGAATCCAGCCGGTTGTCCAGACCGGATCTCAGCAGGTTTTCCGACCAGCTCTCCGAAAAGCACGTCTGCTCCAGCCGCGCCACGCTCTCCAAATCTTCCGCCCGCATGGGGCGCACTGCACCGGTCCGTTCCATTTTCGCCATTCCTTTCCCGCTCTCTACCGGTCCCCGGCCAGCCGCGCCGCAGCTCCCTGGGGGCTGATTCTAGCTTCCCGTTCCCGCTCCGCCTGGGGCTTTCTCAGGTAATCCGGGGTAAACTCGTCCGAGGACACCACATAGGCTCCGTCGTACCCGCCCGCCGTTTCCGTCATGACCAACATCCCCAGCGCCGCCACGCAGGCGCCTCTCTGGCGGTTCATCTGGGCGGGCGCGAACTTAAAGGGCACTGTGAGCGACTCTTCAAACAGCTCCCGGTACACCGGAACCCCGTCCCCCAGAAAGATCACCGGCAGGCCCATGCCGTTTAACTCTGCGGCCAGCTCGCCCGCGTCCATTGCGCACTGCTTTTTAATCACCTGGATGCCGTTTTCCATCCGGTACAGGCCGGTGTACACCTGCCGCCGTTTGGCGTCCATGATGGGGCAGACAAGGCCTGCCGCGCCCCACATGTTCCAGGCCATTGCGTCCACCGTGGGCACATGGATCAGCGGCTTGTCAAGCGCCAGCCCCAGCCCCTTGGCGGTGGCGGCTCCGATGCGCAGCCCGGTAAAGGAGCCGGGACCTCCGGCCACGGCGATGGCGTCCACCGTGTCCATTTCCAGACCCAGCATGTTCATGATCTCTTCCAGCATGGGCAGCAGCGTCTGCGAGTGGGTCTTTTTGAAGTCCACCGTGTACTCCGCCGTCAGTATATCGTCCGTCACCAGGGCCACGCTGGCCACCAGGGACGAACTCTCGATTCCCAGTATTCTCATTCCAGTCCCTCCACCCGGATCCTGCGGTAGTCAAAGCCCCGCTCCAGATCCTTTTCAATGGTCACATGCACCGCGCGTTCCGGCAGAAGCTCCTCAATCAGTTCCGACCACTCGATCAGGCTGACCCCGCTCCCGTAAAAGCAGTCCTCATAGCCGATCTCGTCCATCTCGCTGATGTCGCCGATGCGGTACACGTCAAAATGGTACAGGGGCAGCCGCCCTTCTTCGTACTGCTGCACAATGGTGAAAGTTGGGCTGTTCACCGGCCCCGTGATGCCAAGGCCCCGGGCAAATCCCTGGGTGAACACGGTTTTGCCCACGCCCAGATCCCCGTCCAGGCAGTACACCTGGCCGGGCTTCGCCGCCTCTGCCAGCCTTTTCCCCAGCTCAAAGGTCTCCTGGGGCGTATTCGACTCATATACCATTATTTCAGCCCTTTCATCGTCAGGGAGATCCGGTTCTTGGCCAGATCCACACCCAGCACCTTCACATCCACCACGTCACCCACGCTGACGGCTTCCAGGGGGTGCTTGATGTAGCGGTCCGTCATCTGGGAAATGTGTACCAGACCGTCCTGGTGTACGCCGATGTCCACAAAGGCGCCGAAGTCGATGACGTTGCGCACCGTGCCCTTAAGCACCATTCCCGGCTTTAAGTCCTTCATATCCATCACGTCGGTCCTCAGAATCGGTCTTGGCATCTCGTCCCTTGGATCCCGGGCCGGCTTCTCCAGCTCGCTCACAATATCCCGGAGGGTAATCTCTCCCACGCCCAGCTCTTCGGACATTTTCCGGTAATCCCGCACCTTGCCGCGGATTCCCGAGAGCCCCCCGGCCTTCAGCTCCTCCGGCTTGTAACCCAGCTTTTCCAAAAGCGCGCCCGCGGCCTTGTAGCTCTCCGGGTGCACGCTGGTGGCGTCCAGGGGATTCTCCCCACCCAGAATACGCATAAAGCCCGCGCACTGCTCAAAGGCCTTGGGGCCCAGCTTGGCCACCTTAAGCAGCTGCCTGCGGTTGGAAAACGCTCCGTTCTCCTCCCGGTAGGCCACGATATTCTTCGCCAGGGCCTTGCTGATGCCGGAAATATACTCAAGCAAAGAGGCGGAGGCCGTGTTTAAGTCCACACCCACCCTGTTCACGCAGTCCTCCACCACGCCTCCCAGGGCCTCGCCCAGGCGCTTCTGGTTCATGTCGTGCTGATACTGGCCCACTCCGATGGACTTGGGGTCGATCTTCACCAGCTCGGACAGCGGGTCCTGCAGTCTTCTGGCGATGGACACGGCGCTCCTCTGCCCCACGTCGTACTGCGGGAACTCCTCGGTAGCCAGCTTGCTGGCCGAGTACACGGAGGCTCCCGCCTCGTTGACGATCACATACTGCACCTGCTCTTTGATCTCCTTCAGCAGGTCCACGATGATCTGTTCGGATTCCCGGGACGCCGTGCCGTTGCCTACGGAGATCAGGGAAACGTTATATTTTTTGATCAGGTTCTTTAAAATCTTTTTGGATTCCTCCACCCGGTTCTGGGGCGCAGTGGGGTAGATCACCACGGTGTCCAGCACCTTACCCGTGCCGTCCACCACCGCCAGCTTGCAGCCGGTGCGGAACGCCGGATCCCAGCCCAGCACCACGCGGCCCACAATGGGAGGCTGCATGAGCAGCTGCTCTAAGTTCTTGCCGAACACCTTGATGGCGCCCTCCTCGGCCTTCTCCGTCAGCTCGTTTCGCACCTCGCGCTCAATGGAAGGGGCGATCAGGCGCTCGTAGCTGTCCTGCACCACCGCTTTCAGCGCGGGCGTGGTGTAGGGATTTTCCCGCACGATCACCTGCTTTTCAAGGTAGCGCAGAATGGTTTCCTCCGGAGCCGTCACCTTCACCGCCAGCGCCTTCTCGTTCTCGCCGCGGTTTAACGCCAGCACCCGGTGGCCCGCCGCCTTCCGGATGGGCTCCTCGTAGTTGTAGTAGGTCTCATAGACCGTCTGGGCTTTTTCATCCTTAGCCGTGGACTGGAGCGTTCCCTCCCGCATGGTGGCGCTGCGGATGTAAGTGCGGTACTGTGCGTTGTCGGACACCCGCTCCGCCAGGATATCCTTTGCGCCGCTTATGGCCTCCTCCACCGTCTCCACGCCCTTTTCCTGGGAAATGTACGGGGCCGCCGCCTTTTCAAGGGGTTCCTTCGCCATCTGCATGAAAATCAGGTCCGCCAGCGGCTCCAACCCCTTCTCTTTGGCAATGGTGGCCCTGGTGCGGCGTTTGGGCTTGTAGGGGCGGTACAGATCCTCCACCGCCACCAGGGTGGCGGCCGCGCGAATCTGCTGTTCCAGCTCCGGGGTCAGTTTTTCCTGGTCGCGGATGGAGGCGATCACCTGCTCCTTGCGGTCCTCCAGGTTGCGCAGATAACGCAGACGCTCGTCCAGATCGCGCAACACTTCGTCGTTTAAGGAACCGGTCACTTCCTTGCGGTAACGTGCGATAAAGGGGATGGTATTCCCCTCGTCAATTAATTTTACAGTCGCTTCCACCTGGCCGCGGCCGATTTTCAGTTCTTCTGCCAGTGTCTTAATAATATCCATTTGCTCTTCCTCTTATTGATACGGCTTCTGTCAAACTCACAGCTCCAAATATATCCTGAATTCCCCTGTTTGTCAACATTCTTGCGGTTCACTCCGCGCCCGGAAACGCGCCTGGCCGGGTTTTCTGTGACTTCCGCTGCGCTCCACTCACAAAAAACGCCTCGCAGGATAATACCGTTGAACAGTAACGGCTGGATATTCCCTTCATTCCCCGTCTGGACAGCCTGCAATTTTCGTGATAGAATAGCCAAGATAGCATTTTTACCGTTCAATCACCAGGAAAGGCAACCAGCATACATTATGAATGAAAAACCGGATCTTCAGAATAAATATATCGCTTCCGACCAGAAACAGCCGAAAAACTCCCAGCCCGGCGATTCCTCCGAGCGCCTTGCCATCTGTTCCATGGTGGCCGGCATCGTGGGCGTGCTCTGCGCCTGCTGCTGTTTCCCCAGCGGCCTGATCTGCGGCGCCATCGGCATCGTCATGGCCATCATGTCCCGGAACGCGGATATCCGTCCCAAGAAATCCTTCTGCACCCACGCCGTCATCGGCCTGGTGCTCTGCGCGGTGGCCGTGGCCCTGACCTTCTTTGTCTGCTACGCCATGATCGCATACTACAGCGCCATCCGCGAGCCGGAGAAATGGCCCTATCTCAGCGAGATGATCAAACAGTTCAAGCAGGTGTTCGAGCAGGTTTACGGCGTGCCTATGGATTCCCTGCCGATGCCCTAAGGGGTGCCGGACAAGATTGTCTAGTATGGCCACAGCGGTATCAGGTCAATCCCCCGGAACACCAGCATATAGTTTTTGAACATCCAGTTGGCCAGGATGATCCCCACCCCGATATAAACAAAGCCAAGCACATGCCCCAGAAACCATCTGGGGTTTTTTGTCGCCCTGGCGATCCCGAAGCTCACCGCCTCGGCCAGAATCACCGCCGCCATGTAGAGCACCAGCGGGTGATACTGGAAGCTCATGGCCAGATCGCCCCTGAGCAGCGCCCGGACCGCCCGGGTTCCGCCGCAGCCGGGGCAGTAAAGTCCCGTCATAAGATGGAACAGGCAGGGAAACCCCTGCCCTGCCATCAATTCAACAAATCGTATGATCGTTTTCAATTCGCTCACTCCACTCCGGACGCAAGTCTCAGACCATGGCCCGGATCGTCTGCTTGACGCCATACTCCGAGCGCTTGGCCTCTGCGGCGTTGTAGCCGGAAACCGCGGCTTTCATTTCGCCCTCGGTCATCTCCCGGGTGAGCACGGCAAATTCGTCCATGCCGTAGAGCTCCACCACCTCCACCGGTCCGAAGGCGGCGCGTACGTCCTGCTCCTTGTTGCGGTAGGTCCCTGCCATGCGGATAAAATACCGGAAGGAAACCCGGTCCATCGGCTCCACAGCCTGGCGCTCAGACGTCCAGCCCAGGCGGACATTCCGCTTCATGTTCTGAGCCGCCTCGATGATGTCCGCGATCACCGCGCTGGCGGTAGGCAGCTTGCCCGCGCCGCTGCCGTAGAACATTGACGTTCCCAGCATATTACCGCGCACCATGATGCCGTTGTACACGTCGTTTACCGCGTACAGCGGATGGTCCTTGCCGATCATCACCGGCGCCACAAAGGCGCTGACCCTGCCGCCGCTTATGCGGCTGGTACCGAACAGCTTCACCGAGGTCCCCATTTTCTCCGCATATTTGAAGTCCACGTCCGTGATCTTCGTGATCCCTTCCGTGTAGATATCCTCGAAATTCACCTCCCGGCCCGTGGCTATAGCGGTGAGAATGGCGATCTTGCGGCAGGTGTCGTGTCCCTCCACGTCCGCCTCCGGATTGCGCTCCGCGTAGCCCAGGTTCTGGGCCTCCTTCAGCGCGCCCTCAAAGGAAGCTCCCTCCTTATCCATCTTGGTCAGAATGAAGTTGGTGGTGCCGTTTAAGATACCGGTGATCTCCTCGATGCGCTCGCCCATCAGGCAGCGGTACAGGGGCCGGATGATGGGGATACCGCCGCCCACGCTGGCCTCGAAAAAGAAATTCACGTTTTTGTCCCGGGCAATCTGTAAAAGCTCTGTGCCATAGGCGGCTACCAGCGCCTTGTTGGAGGTGACCACATGCTTGCCGGCCTCCAGGCAGGCTTTCACGAAGGGGTAGGCCGGATTCAGCCCGCCCATGGTCTCCACCACGATCTCAACTTCCCCGTCCTGCTCAATCACCTTAAAATCGTGGACAATCTTATCCGCCACCGGACTGTCCGGGAAATCCCGCAGATCCAGAACATACTTCAATTCCACATCCTGCCCTGCCTGCCCGGCGATCACATCCCGGTTCTGATCCAATATCTCCGCCACGCCGGAACCGATGGTCCCATATCCCATTACCGCTACTTTTATCATGTCCACACACTCCCTGTCGTTGATTAAATGAGGCAGTCCCTGCCCGTCCAGCCGCCTTTTGCGGCAAAATCATACCGGCCCTGAAAGGCCGTCTCTCACTCCCTGGCCAGTATCTTCACATAGTGGATGCCGTCCAGCTCCTCCAGCTCCTCCACCATACTGGACACATTTCCCGTGTTCTCCCTGACCTCCACACTGAGGGTCAGCGTGGCCACGCCGTTGACCGGGATACTCTGGTGGATGGTCAGGATGTTGGCCTTGTAGACCGCCACCACGTGCAGCAGGTCGCTGAGCAGCCCCTGCTCGTCGTCCATCTGGACCACCAGAGTGATCGTCTTTCCCTTGGTGTTGTCGTAGAACGGGAAAATGTCGTCCTTGTACTTATAAAACGAGCTGCGGCTGATGCCCACCTTGTCGGTGGCCTCCTGCACCGTGATCGCGCGCTCCGATTCCAGCAGCTTTTTGGCCTCAACTACCTTTAAAAGCACTTCCGGCACCGCCTTCTGTTTTACTACAAAGTATTTACTCTTGTCCTCCATATACGTCCTTTCACGAAATCTGATCTCCGGCGGCCTGTGAACTGCCTCCGTCCATATGTCCGCATTAGAAATACATCTGTACTCATGTGGAAGATGTTAGCACATTTCCCATGAAAATGCAACTGATTTTTCATTTTTATGAGCGTGTACGCGCAAAAGCGCACGTCCAGGGAATGGCGCGGCCACCACTGTCCCCCGGACGGCCCTCCCATTCAAAATACCGCGGCCCCGTCCCCAAAAGGGGCCGGATGCCGCGGCAAACGGTTTATCTCGCGTATTGAAGTCGCGCTTGTCAGTCGTCAACCGACGCGTTCTTGTTGGGACAGCCCAGACTCATCCAGCGCAGGTAGGCGCTGATGAAGGAGTCGATGCTGCCGTCCAGCACCGCGTCCACATTACCGCTCTCCTCGCCGGTCCGGTGGTCCTTGACCATGGTGTAGGGCTGGAGCACGTAGGAACGGATCTGGTTCCCCCAGCCGATGTCCTTCACCTCGCCGCGGATGCCCGCGGCCTTGGCCGCGCTCTCCTGCTGTTTGAGCATATACAGCTTGGCCTTCAGCATCTGCATGGCCTTATCCTTGTTCTGGAACTGGGACCGCTCGTTCTGGCAGGTCACCACAATGCCGGTGGGCATATGGGTGATGCGGATGGCCGAGGAGGTCTTGTTGATGTGCTGGCCGCCCGCGCCGCTGGAACGGTAGGTATCCACGCGGATATCGTCCGGGTTGACCTCCACGTCCAGATCCGCCTCGATGTCGGGCATCACGTCACAGGACACAAAGGAAGTCTGGCGCTTCCCCGCCGCGTTGAAGGGCGAGATGCGAACCAGGCGGTGTACGCCGTGCTCAGAGCGCAGATAGCCGTAGGCGTTCTCCCCGTTCACCTGGATGGTAACGGACTTGATGCCCGCCTCATCGCCGTCTAAGAAGTCCAGCACCTCGTACTTGAAGCCCTTCCGCTCCGCCCAGCGGCAGTACATGCGGTAGAGCATGCTGCACCAGTCGCAGGATTCCGTGCCGCCCGCGCCCGCGTTCAGGCGCAAAATGGCGTTGTTCTTGTCGTACTCGCCGGACAAGAGCAGCTTTAAGCGCATATCCTCCAGCGTTTTGATAAAATGATCCAGCATTTCCTGGATATCCGGGATCACGGAAGCGTCGTTCTCCTCGTAGCCCATCTGGATCATCACCTGGATGTCGTCGTACTCCTGTTCCAGCTCCCGGTAAGTCTCCACGTCGTCCTTTAAGTTCTTGACCTCGCGGACCATACGCGTGGATTTCTCGGGGTCGTCCCAAAAGCCCGGCTCCTCCATGGATTTGTCTAATTCAGCGATTCGTCTGACCTTGTTGTCCAGGTCAAAGTGAATCCCTCACTTCCACTAATGGTTTGTCATACGTTGACAACGTATACTTAAAATTATCTAACTCAACCACAGCTTCACCTTCTTTCATAAAATTTAATTTGTGGGGCCGGTTTGGGCCGCCTTATTTTAAAAGGCCGGTAAATGCCAATGCATACCGGCCTTTTCTATCTGGAAAAAAATCCCTTTTATTTGATTCTTCCGTGGCACTGCTTATACTTCTTGCCGGAACCGCAGGGGCAGGGATCGTTGGGGTAAATCTTCTGCTCGGCGCGCTTCTTGGGCGCGCTGGGAGAGGAATCGTCCTTGTTGGTGCCGGTCACCTTGGCGGCGGGCTCGCGCTCCACCTTCTGCTCCACGCGGATGTGGAACAGGATGCGCACGGTTTCCTCCTGGATGGAAGCCATCATGGCCTCGTACATCTCATAGCCCTGCATCTTGTACTCAACCGCCGGATCGCGCTGGCCGTAAGCCTGCAGGCCGATGCCCTCGCGCAGCTGGTCCATGTCGTCCAGATGAGCCATCCACTTGTTGTCGATGACCTTCAAAAGCACCACGCGCTCGATCTCGCGGATCTGCTCCGGTTCCGGGAACTCGGCCTCCTTGGTCTCGTACAGCTTGATGGCCTCTTCCTTGAGCATGTGCTTCAACTCGTTTTTCTTCATCTTCTTGCGCTCTTCCGTCAGCGTGATGGGCTTTAACGGAATCACAGGCAGAAGCAGGGTATTTAATTCCTTCAGATCCCAGTTCTCGGGAGTCTGCTCGTCGGAGATGGACATATCCACGGCGTTCTCCACGATGTCGGTGATCATCTTCAGAACCAGATCGCGCATGTTGTCGCCGTCCAGAACCTTGCGGCGCTCCTGATAAATCACCTCGCGCTGCTCGTTGTTCACCTCGTCATACTTGAGCAGCTGCTCACGGATGCCGTAGTTGTTGCTCTCAATCTTCATCTGGGCCTTCTCAATGGCGTTGGAGAGCATCTTGTGCTCAATCTGCTCGCCCTCGGGCACGCCCATGGCCTCGAACATCTTCATCAGACGGTCTGAGCCGAACAGGCGAAGCAGATCGTCCTCCAGGGACAGGTAGAAACGGGATTCACCCGGGTCTCCCTGACGTCCGGAACGTCCGCGCAGCTGGTTGTCGATACGGCGGGACTCATGGCGCTCGGTGCCGATGATCTTTAATCCGCCCAGATCCTTGGCCTCGTCGTCCAGCTTGATATCCGTACCACGGCCGGCCATGTTGGTGGCGATGGTCACGGCGCCGTGGATACCGGCATCCGCCACGATCTCAGCCTCCAGCTCGTGGAACTTGGCGTTCAGTACTTTATGGGGAATCCCGCGCTTGCGCAGCATGTTGCTGAGCAGCTCGGAGGTCTCGATGGCGATGGTGCCCACCAGAACCGGCTGTCCCTTGTCGTAGGCTTCCTGCACGGACTCCACAACGGCTTTGTACTTCTCTTTCTTGGTCTTGTAAACCGCGTCCTCCATATCCTTACGGATCATGGGACGGTTGGTTGGGATGGTGATAACGTCCATGGAGTAGATGTTGCGGAACTCCTTTTCCTCAGTCTGGGCGGTACCGGTCATACCCGCTTTCTTCTTGAACTTGTTAAAGAAGTTCTGGAAGGTGATGGTGGCCAGAGTGCGGCTCTCGCGGCGCACGCTCACGTGCTCCTTGGCCTCGATGGCCTGGTGCAGACCATCGGAATAGCGGCGGCCCGGCATAATACGGCCGGTGAACTCGTCGACGATCAGAACCTCGCCGTCCTTCACCACATAGTCCTTGTCGCGGAACATCAGGTAGTTGGCGCGCAGAGCCAGAATAATATTGTGCTGGATCTCCAGGTTCTCCGGGTCGGCCAGGTTCTCGATGTGGAAGAAATCCTCCACCTTCTTCACGCCGTCCTCGGTCAGGTTTACCACCTTATCCTTCTCATCCACCACGAAGTCGCCGGTCTCCTCCACATCCTCGCCCATAATGGCGTCGATCTTGGAGAACTCCTTGGAAACGGTGCCCTTCTCCAGCTGGCGGGCCAGAATGTCGCAGACCTCGTACAGCTTGGTGGACTTGCCGCTCTGCCCGGAAATGATCAGGGGCGTTCTCGCCTCGTCGATCAGAACGGAGTCAACCTCGTCGATGATGCAGTAGTCCAGATCCCGCAGAACCAGCTGCTCCTTGTAAATGGACATGTTGTCGCGCAGGTAATCGAATCCCAGCTCGTTGTTGGTTACATAGGTGATGTCGCAGGCATAAGCCTTTCTGCGGTCATCGGAATTCATATCATTTAAAACCACGCCCACGGTCAGTCCCAGGAACTGGTGAACCTGTCCCATCCACTCCGCGTCACGCTTTGCCAGATAGTCATTGACCGTAACGATCTGTACGCCTTTTCCCGCCAGCGCATTCAGATATGCGGGACAGGTGGATACCAACGTCTTACCTTCACCTGTACGCATCTCTGCGATACGTCCCTGATGCAGTACAATACCGCCGATCAGCTGCACGGGGAAATGCTCCATATTCAGCGTTCTTCTTGCCGCCTCACGGACAGTGGCAAACGCCTCAGGCAAAATATCGTCCAGGGTAGCTCCCTTTTCCAGCCGCTCCTTAAAAATCCTGGTCTGGTCGCGCAGTTCCTCGTCGGACTTTGCCACCATCTCCGGGCGCAGGCTTTCAATCTTCGCTACGATAGGCCTGATCAGCTTCAGCTCTCTCTCACTGTGAGTCCCGAACACTTTCTCAATTACGTTCATGGTATACTCTCCTAACTTCTTCCTTATATAAAATACATTTCCAACCGGCGCATCCACACTGCTTCTCAATAATTTCTAGTATTTGTCATCTCAGTCCCGCTTATTCCTTGGTTTTACATGGATGCAGCTGCTGCGCCTACGATACAATCTTACTTATTGTAGCACTAAGCCGGAATTTATTCAACAAGTTAATACAAAATTAACATTTTGGTCACACTTTTCCCAGTAATATCAAGGGTTTCCAGGTTTTCCGGCCGCCCCGTTTAAGGGGCAAATGCCCCCCGGACGCCCCCCACATTGAGAACTTATTGTCAACCAAGCACATTGCACAAAATGTATGTTCGTCCCCCGACTTATCCACACTCTCCACAATTATCCACACACAGATTCCCCATTTTTATCCCCACCCGGAATCCTCCATTTTACGTGAAAATCGAGTTATGCACCGAGTTGTCCACATTATCCACAATTTTCGACCTGTTTTTCGCCTTTCCCCCCTGTCGGTTAGCGGAATCTTAATTTTTGTACAGTTCTCATAAACTTAACAATTTCAAAATTAAATACAAGCATTTCTCTTGACATTTCGGGAACACTTCTAATAGGAATTCAATAGGCGCTTCGCCCGCCCAAAGCGCATTTTTAGAAAAAATTAAGACAAATTGTCCTAACATTTTATTGAATTCGATTGTATTTTCGGAATAAATATGATATAATTACCCTATCTCAAGAAAAGGAGTTGATTGTATGCGTTATACCATAACAGGACGAAATATTGAGGTAACTCCAGGTTTGAAGGCCGCCGTCGAAAAGAAGATCGGAAAATTGGAACACTTCTTCACACCGGACACCGAAGTAATTGTAGCGCTCAGCGCACAGAAAGACCGGCAGAAGATCGAGGTGACGATTCCCGTCAAGGGCAACACCATCCGCGCCGAGGAGTCCAGCACCGATATGTATGTCTCCATCGATTTGGTGGAAGAGGTGATTGAACGCCAGATCAGACGTTATAGAAAGAAACTGATTGACAAGAAACAGGCCGCTCTCTCCTTCTCCCAGGCGTTTATCGACGAGGAAGAGGACGAGCAGGAGGACGATATCCGTATCGTCAAGACCAAAAAATTCGCAATCAAACCCACGATTCCCGAGGAAGCCTGCCTGCAGATGGAGATGCTGGGACACAATTTCTACGTATTCCTCAATTCCGATACCGACCAGGTGAACGTGGTGTACAAGCGTAAGAACGGCACTTACGGACTGATTGAACCGGAGTTTTAAACATTTTCATAAATACAATAAGGAGGGGCCGGACGCCCCTCCTTAATCTTTGCCCATAATCCCGCGGTCCGCCCCAAAGCTCCCGCTCTCACGCCCGGGCCTTCGCCCCGCCGTTCCGCTCCATAAAGAACATCCACACCGCCATGGCGCAGATCACCCCGTATCCCATCCAGCTGTACACATCCGGCAGCTGGCCGAACAGGAAAAATCCCAGAATCGCGGAAAAGACGATCTGCGAGTAGTCGTAAACCGAGATGTCCCGGGCCGGCGCATAGCAGTAGGCCGCCGTTATGCCGAACTGCCCACCGGTCGCCGCCACGCCCGCCATCAGCAGGCTGCCCAGCTGCCAGGCCGTCATTGGGTGGTAGTTGAGAATAAATACCGGCAACAGCATCAGCGTGGAAAAACCGGAGAAAAAGCACACGATAAAGGGCCCTGCCTCTCCCCGCTTTCCCAGAATCCGCACAAAGGTGTAGGCGATCCCGGCGCCCATCCCTCCCAAAAGGCCCACCACCGCAGCGGGACTCTGTATGTCAAAACCGGTAGGCTTGATGATCAGCAGGCTTCCCGCGAATGCGCCCACCACCGCTGCTGCCTGTTTAAACGACAAACTCTCCTTCAAAATCAGCATGCTGAACAAAATGGCAAAAAATGGGGACATCTTGTTCAGCATGGAAGCGTCCGCCAGCACCAGGTGGTCCACTGCATAAAAATTGCCCATCATTCCCACCAGGCCGAACATGGACCGGCAGACGAGCAGCAGCAGATTGGACTTCTTCCCGGAAAATGCCACATGCTTGCGGCGCATCACAAACCAGGCCGCAAAAAACGCGATCAGGTTGCGGAAAAATACCTTCTGCAGGGACGGCAGGTCCCCGGCGGCCCGGATAAATACGTTCATAAAGGCAAAGCAAAGCGCGGACAGCACGATGCACGCGATGCCCTTATGCCGGTCCCGGATCATTTTCTCCCTCAAATCTTCCTGTTTCAATGTCTCTTCCATACTAAAACCTCTTTCACGCGGCCGCACGGCAGGTCCAAAGACCCGCCCTCCGGTTCACGGTAGTCTGCAATGAGCCGCTGGCCCAGCCTGCGGCCCATTGCACTCAATAAGAGAGGGACCCTTCCGGTCCCCCTCGCATTATTTTTTTAACACAGCCGCCGGACTGCAAAAACCGTTCCGGCCGCCTTAATCCAGGAATGTAACCGCCTTGCACGGCGTCCGGTAGTTGGCCGGAGCCAGGCAGATCCCGGTAGCGGGCGTGCTGGCGTGAATCACCTGTCCTCCGCCTATGTAGATCGCCACATGGTTGATATAATCCCCGCTGGCATAGAACAGCAGGTCTCCGGGTTTCACCTCGCTGGTCGGGATGGTCCTTCCCTTGGCCGCCTGGTCTCTGGAGCTTCTTCCCGTGCTGATCCCGAAATGGGCGTACACGCTCATGACAAAGCCCGAGCAGTCCGCGCCGCTTGTGAGGCTGGTGCCGCCGTAGACATAGGGGTTGCCTAAGAACTGTCTGGCGTAAGCCACAATGGCCGTGCGCGTGGCCGAGGTCACCTCGCCGGAGCTTCCTCCGCCGCCCGGCCCCACGGCGATTGTGGTCTCCTTGGGTTTGGACGTGGTCGTTTCCTTGGCCGTGGTGGGCGCTGCCGCGCTCTCCCCTCCGCCCTGCTCCGGATTCACCGGAATAGTGCCGTCCGCCGTGTTGCCGTTGGACTTGGTCGTGGCCGCCGTGGTGGTCTCCTTTTTCGTGGTCTCCGCAGCGGTGGTCGTTTTCTTCCGCTCCGCTTCCTTTGCCTCCTCCAGCTTTTGAATGGCCTCCTCGGCCTCTTTCTTGCGCTTGGCCTCCTCCTCGGCTTTGGCTTTCTCCTCCTCCGCGGAAACCGCTTTCTGGAACTCCACGGTGGTATTCATATAGTCCTTGAACACGTACCCTTCCAGGTCCGAGTCCACCGCCACCTTGAGGAAGTCCCCCTGCTCCTCCAGCACCACATAATGGGCGCCCTCGGCCAGCAGGGTCAGCGTCTGGCTGGTCAGGTCCGGGCTTTTGCGCAGGCGCAGGGTGGGAGTGCCAACCACAGTACCATACCTGGTCCCCACCTGCTTGGCCTTGCTCTCAGCCTCCGCGCCGGTGACGAAATAATCTGCTTTAATGTATCCGGTCACGGAACCGGACCGGATCTTATACCACTTTCCGCCCTCTCCGTCCACCGTGTCCAGAATGGTGGCCGCGCTGTCGTTGTAGATCTTGCCGGTCACGCCGCTGGTGGTATTCGCCTCAGTGCGGATATTCACATAACCGTTCACCTTGGACACCGCAACGTTGTCATAGGGAGAGGACTTGGCCTTGGTGGTCTCCGGAGCCGCTGTAGTGGCGGCAGCCGTCTCGCCGGACTGCCCTCCCTGAGCTGCTTGTCCACCTCCGCCGCCGGATGCTGCGGAAGTGACGGCAGCCGCGTCAAAAACAGACGCAAGGGCCTGCTCCGGCTCCTCGGTGCTGGCGTAGAAATTGTTTAGCGCCACGGAGATGCCCGCCAGTGAGGAACTGGTCTCCAGGTTCGTCGAAGCGCTGGCCGGCATCGCCCAGAAAACCGAGCACACGCCCCCGGCGATGAGTATTTTCGCCACTTTCTTCATTGGAACGCGCTCCTCCTCCTAGTTGCCCATCAGATAGTGTTCCGCGCTGGTCACCGCGTTGGCTCCATCCGCCGCCGCAGTCACAATCTGGCGCAGGGGTTTGGTACGCACATCTCCCGCCGCAAAGATGCCCGGCACAGAGGTCGCGCAATCCTCCCCGGCCTTGATATAACCGTGATCCGTCTCCAGCAGTCCGTTAAACGCCTGGCTTTCCGGCGTGATGCCAACGGCGATAAAAACTCCCTGAACTTCCAGATTCTGGGACTCGCCGGTCTTGACATTGGTCACCTTAAGCTGTTCCACCCGTCCGTCGCCGATGATCTCATCCGCCACGCTGTCCCACACCATCTCCACGTTTGGCAGGGAGAGCAGAGTCTCCTGCAGGCTCTTGGCCGCCCGCAGCTGGTCACGGCGATGGATCACATACACCTTGGTGCACATTCTGGCCAGGAAAATGGCGTCCTCCACGGCCACGTCGCCGCCGCCCACCACCGCGGTCACCTTGTTGCGGAAAAACGCTCCGTCACAGGTGGCGCAGTAGGAAACGCCCGCCCCGGCCAGCTCCTCCTCGCCGGGAACTCCCAGCTTCCGGTGATGAGCGCCGGTGGCGATGATCAGAGCTTTGGCCTCGTAGGTCTCCTGCTCGCAGACCACCCGCTTGATCTCCCCGTCGTTCTCCACCCGGACCACCTCGTCCTCCGCAAACACCGCGCCCAGAGCGTCCGCGTGCTCGCGCAGTTTCATGCCCAGGTCGTATCCGCCCATACCAGGAAGGCCGGGATAATTGTCCACCTCGTAGGTGGTCAACACCTGTCCTCCGCTCACCATAGCTTTCTCCACCACCAGAGTGTTCAGTCTCGCTCTCTGGGCATAGATCGCCGCCGCAAGTCCCGCCGGTCCGGAACCGATAATAATCAAATCATATCTCGTCATAATCTCTCAGTCCTTTTCTGTTATTATTTCTGTCTGCGGTAGCAAAAATACCTTCCTGCAGCCATTTTATCGTTTTTATGCAACTACAAATTATTATAGCACAAGGTTTCCATTTGTTGTACCCGATTTTCTTACAATTCATAATCCGCAAAGTTCACTTTATCCGCCAATCACTTGAAATCGGTCCGACGAATGTTTATAATAGCTGCAAGGGATACAATATTTGGAAGAATACCACTGAAAGGAGGCAGTATATGCCGCGCAAAACTGTTTTGGTAACAGGAGCTTCCAGGGGAATCGGCAAAGCCGTGGCGATCAAATTTGCCAAGAAGGGATACAACGTGGTGATCAGCTGCGTCCACCGGGCCGAGCAGCTGGAGCAGACCAGGCGTGAAATCGAGAGCTTTCAGGCCCCCTGCCTGGCCTATCTGGGCGACATGGGGGATCTCAAGAGCTGTGAAACATTATTTTCCCAGATCCGCAGCCGGTTCGGAGGCGTGGACGTGCTGGTGAACAACGCCGGAATCTCCTACATCGGGCTTTTGCAGGACATGTCCTCCGAGGACTGGGAGCGGATGCTCCATGTCAACCTGACCTCGGTCTTTAACTGCTGCAAGCTGGCCATCCCCTACATGGTGCGCCAGAAACAGGGGAAAATCGTCAACGTGTCCTCGGTCTGGGGCGTGGTGGGCGCCTCCTGCGAGACTGCGTACTCCGCCACCAAGGGCGGAATCAACGCGCTGACCAAAGCACTGGCAAAGGAGCTGGCTCCCTCCAATATCCAGGTGAACGCCGTGGCCTGCGGCGCCATCGACACGGAGATGAACCAGTGGATGGAGGAGGACGAGCTCATCGCCCTGGTGGAGGATATCCCGGCCGGACGTCTGGGCTCGGCCGAGGAGGTGGCGGATCTGGTCTACCATCTGGGCTACAAAAACGCTTACCTGACCGGTCAGGTCATCGGCCTGGACGGGGGATGGATTTAGAGCGTGTCTGAAAATTGCTTTCCGTCAGATGTGCGTCCCACTTTGTGGAAGATTTGGTCCCGATGAGGAAGGCGTAGCGGGCTACGTTGACCGAATCGGGACCAAATATGCCGCGAAGTGGGGCGTGCAGATGGCGGGAATGAATTTTCAGACACGCTCCAGGGAAAATCCTTACAATTTCCTTACATGCATTGACCTTGGAGTAACTCCAGGGTGTAGAATATTCCCATATGAACCACTGTTTTACACCCGCCAATCCCCCATTTTTGATGGTTTTGCACTCTATTTCAGAAAACCCCCGGAGTTTCCTCCGGGGGATTTTTCTATCTGTATGATTTGATCCAAAAGACGGGTCAACCGCCCAGCAGCATGCCGGCCACTCCGATGGCAAAGGGAATGAACACAGGCAGACACAGCAACAGGCCCTGGGTCAGGAAGGTGCCTTTGTGTTCCCTGATATTTTTCTCTTCCCTCTGATAAAATTCGCGTTTTGTGTCGTCCAAATCAAAATTATACTCGTAATGATGTGTTCCAATGGTGATCCACGCAGTCAAAATCAGAGCGATTCCAAAAAATCTCAGCGTCCCTTCTTTTCCGAATTGCATACAGACCGCGTAAAGCGACGGCCAGAAGAGATACCAGATCAGCCGGAAGCGCATCCCGCGGATGATCTTTTTGTCCGTCTCCTGCGCGGGCGGCTCCACCGGCACCTGCACCTCCCGCAGGCACTGCTCCAGGTATCTGCGGCATTCGCCGCAGTGCTCCATATGATCCCTCATATAATCTCTTGTCTCTTCACTCAGCAGGTCCTCCCCATACATGGGTATAAGATCCCGCACAATCGCGCAATCGTTCCGTTCCATCTTCATTCCTCCTCCAAATGCTCCAGCATACGGTTCTTGCAGCGCATAAAGTTCACCCGGGCCCACACTTCGGTTCGGCCCTGCAGGGCCGCGATCTCCCGGAAGGACAGCCCGCCGAAAATCCGCAGGCACATCAGGCTTCGCAGCGGTTCTTCCAGGCCGTTTAAGTAACCGAACGCCTCCCGGATCTTTTCCCGTTCCCGGTAATCCCCGGCCAAGTCCGTCGGAGCCGTTATGGACTCGTCTAAGGGAAGGGACGGCGGATTCCGGCGCAGCCACCGGAAATATTCATTACGGGCGATGGAGAAAATCCAGGTTTTCACGGAGCCGTCCCCGCGAAAACCTGCAATCCCCCTGATCACCTGCAAAAAAGTAGACTGAAGAATATCCTCCGCCGCATGCCGGTCCCTGCACATGGAAAGCAGATAACCGTACACTGCCTGGGAATACCGGCGGTATAATACCTCAACCTCATCACTTGCTGCCATCTGCGCCACCTCCTTCTGCCTATTAGATCCGCAAAATGAAGGAATGTTACACTTAAATGAAATTATTTTTTATCCGTTTATCCGGGCTGTACGCCGGAGGGACCGCCGTAGCGTACATAGCGGTCAGCGGAGACATTGACCGAAGTGACGCTCATGTCGTCCTCAACCGTTGCGGGGTAAAACCACACGCTCCCATCCCCCAATCCGATCAGGCCGTCCTTGCAGAACAGATCCGTAGCCGGAGTTTCTTCCAGTTTTTTCCTGAAATCCTGTGTAAAAATATCGTCGTAGTACGTCAGAAATTCCTCCGCTCCCGCCACCTGGGCCTCGCCCGCAGGCGTTTTGACCTGGCGCGGATATCGGATCATTCCCGCCACCGCCTCCCGGTTGTCCGCCTTTACGGCCTCCAGAAATGTGGAGACAAAAGCCGCAGCCTCCTCCTTGGACATGCCGCTCTGCATGAAAAATGCCTCCGCATCCGCTCCCTGGTCCGCCACCTCCGAATTCCCGCCCTCCGGCATCAGACTTTGGGCGCCATCCCCGGCGCCGCTCTCAACCGGGGCCTGCGTCCCGGGCTCCGCGGACGGCGCTTCCCCGGCCTGGGGACCGCTCTCTGCCGCTGCGCTTTCTCCTGCCGCGCTCTCACCCGTTTCCGGCGCAGTCTCCCCGGAAGTTGCATCCGCCGTCTGCCCGGCGGTCTCAATCTCCGCGTAACGGCCGCAGGCCGACAGCTGTGCGGCCGACAAAACCGCGGCAAACAAAATTGCTGACGTTCGACTCATTCTCACAATTATTTCCTCCCATCCACTTCCGCCATATCACGGTGCTGTTTGTTCTATTATACATTTTCTGGGAAAAAATAATATTACCAAACTCTTAATATAATCCATCCATTATTATTAATATTCTGTGGCCCGTTTTGAATGCGGACAGGGGGGCTTCCGGCCGGTACGGCGCGGCCGCGGCAAGGGCGTTCCAGCCGTTTGGGGAGGGGGCAGTCACGCCGGTCTGCCGGTCCACAAGCCCCGCTCCCGGGTACGTGCGCCGCCGGGCGCACCACAAAAAAACCTTCCAGGGAAATCCCCGGAAGGTTTTGAATGTGTCTGCGAATTGTAGATCCTGAACGCGATTAACGCTTGCTGAACTGCGGAGCGCGACGTGCAGCCTTTAAGCCGTACTTCTTTCTCTCTTTCATTCTCGGGTCTCTGGTCAGGTATCCGGCTTTCTTCAGGACCGGTCTGTACTCGGCATCCGCCTGAAGCAGAGCTCTGGAGATTCCGTGACGGATTGCACCCGCCTGTCCGGAAAAGCCGCCGCCGCGAACGTTTACCAGAACGTCGAACTTGTCGCTGGTCTCGGTCGCTACTAAGGGCTGACGAACGATTAACTTTAATGTCTCAAGTCCAAGGTACTCATCAATGGTTCTCTTGTTGATGGTGATGTTGCCGGTACCCGGTACTAAATATACTCTGGCGATGGATTTTTTTCTTCTGCCTGTTCCGTAAAATTTTGCGCTAGCCATGATATTTTCTTCCTCCATTCCTCATTAAAATGTTAAAACTTCGGGCTTCTGAGCCGCCTGCTGATGATCCGGGCCGGCGTATACGTGAAGCTTGTCAAACATGCTTCTGCCCAGAGTTCCCTTGGGAAGCATACCTTTAACGGCTAACTCTACAACC
Organism: [Clostridium] asparagiforme DSM 15981; assembly: GCA_025149125.1. Classification (GTDB taxonomy): domain Bacteria; phylum Bacillota; class Clostridia; order Lachnospirales; family Lachnospiraceae; genus Enterocloster; species Enterocloster asparagiformis. Next base: position 5,393,431 of record CP102272.1, read on the forward strand.
TTCTCAGGCTTCTTAGCCATCATCTCACGCAGTGTGGTCTCTCTCATTCCGCCCACATACTCGGAGTGGTTGTAATAAATCTTCTGATCTAATTTCTTACCGGTTACTTTCACCTTGTCCGCGTTCACAATGATCACGTAATCGCCGCAATCCATGTGGGGAGTAAAAGTCGGTTTGTTCTTTCCTCTTAATACCTTAGCCACTTCTGAAGCTAAACGTCCTAATGTACATCCGGTCGCATCAACTACATACCATTTTCTCTCGATTGTCGCTGGACTAGCCATAAAACTCTTCATGGGGTCAACCTCCTGTTAAATTCAACCTTTTCTACTGATGCGCGCCTTCAGGCGCCCTCTGTATGCATGATAAATATGGGAAGTATTTATCGGTCAAATGCTTACTCCGGGGCAATGGCTAAGCATTCTTTGCTAATGTCACAGTTTTATATTATATTACATTCATCCGGGTGTGTCAACCACTTTCTCGGCCAAAAACATAGATTTTTCACGGTTTTTACGGCATTTCCGCCGTTTCATCGGGATAATGCATCCGAATCAGGGTCAGTCCCTTGGCCGGAGCCGTTGGACCGGCCTTGCGCCTGTCCTCCGCCGCCAGAATCTCCCCCACCGCCTCCGGCCGGATCAGCCCGGTTCCGGCCCACAGCAGCGTGCCTGCGATGATCCGCACCATATTGTAAAGAAATCCGCTCCCGGTGATCCGGATGGTGATCACATCCTCCTGATCCCGCTCCAGCTTAAGGTCATACACGGTCCGCACGGTGTCCGTCACCTGGGTTTTGGCGCTGCAAAAGCTTTTAAAGTCGTGCTCTCCCAGAATAAATTCTGCGGCCTGACGCATTTTCTCCAGATCCAGATCGTAGTAGCAATGGTATGTGTACAGGCGCTTGTCCGGCATCTCGATCCTGCGGTTTAAGATTTTGTACTCATAGGTCTTGACGCACCGCCGCTTTCTGGGATGCCAGTCCGTCGCCACCTCCTCTGAGCTTTGTACCCGGATATCCTCGGGCAGACGCTGGTTCACCGCCAGACAGATCTTGTCCGCCGCCATGCGGTTCTTTGTGTCGAACACCGCCACATTTCCCTGCGCGTGCACCCCCGCGTCCGTGCGGCTGGCGCCGATCACGGCGATGGGTTCCCTCAAAAGCTCCGTCAGCGCCTTGTTCAGCACTTCCTCGATTGTCACCGCATTGGGCTGGTACTGCCAGCCGTGGTAATTGGTGCCGTCGTAGGCCACCACCAGGCGAATCCGTCTCATGTTTCCGATTCCTTCCATATTAAATGCCGCACGTCTTCTACAGATATACCCGTATTCCTGCCATCGCGACAATGTACACTGCATACAAAAGATAGGCCGTCCGGTCCGCAGCCCGGTAATGCAGCGGTTTCATCTTGGTCCTGCCCTCTCCGCCGCGGTAGCAGCGCGCCTCCATGGCCATCGCCAAATCCGTGGCACGGCGGAACGCGGAGATGAACAGCGGAACCAGAAGGGGCACCATCGCCTTGGCCTTGCGGATCAGGTTGCCGGACTCAAAGTCCGCGCCCCTTGCCATCTGCGCCTTCATGATCTTGTCCGTCTCCTCCACCAGAATAGGAATGAACCGCAGCGCGATGGACATCATCATGGACACCTCGTGCACCGGAACCCCAACTTTGTTCAGAAATCCCAGGCTTTTCTCCAGACCGTCCGTCAGCTGGTTGGGCGTGGTGGTCAGCGTCATCACCGAGGAGCCGATCACCAGATAGATCAGGCGCAGCGCCATAAATCCAGCCAGCCGCACGCCCTCGTGGGTGATCTTAAAAATCCAGAATTTAACAATTACAGTGCCGTCGGTCAAAAACAGGTTAAAGCTGACGCTGATGAGCAGCAGTACCAGCACCGCCCGCAGCCCCCGCACCATAAACTTAAACGGCACCCTGGACGCCCGGATCACCAGGCCTAAAACCACCGTGGCCAGTAGGTACGCCCACAGGCTGTCCGCCATAAAAAGCGAGATAATGAATACCATTGTCCCAAACAGTTTGGTTCTGGGGTCCAGGCGGTGAACCGCAGAATCTACCGGATAATATTGTCCCAGCGTAATCTCTCTTAACATTTCCGCTCCTATTGTCTGTAAAGCTTCAGAATTGCCTTCCTGGCCTCAGCCACCGTGGTGATATCCTCATCGATGTCGATTCCGCGTTCCCGCAGATCGTGCACCAGATATGTGATCTGAGGCGCAGCCAGCCCGATGGCCTCCAGTTCCCGGTAATGGCGGAACACCTCCTTGGGCGGTCCGTCAAATACCTTCTCGCCGTGATTCATCACCATCAGCCGGTCGGCGTAGCGCGCCACGTCCTCCATACTGTGGGAAACCAGGATGATCGTCATCCCCCGGTCCCGGTGCAGCCGGTCGATCTGATCCAGAATCTCATCCCGTCCCCTGGGGTCCAGGCCGGCCGTTGGCTCGTCCAGTATCAGCACCTCCGGCTCCATGGCCAGCACTCCGGCGATGGCCACCCGGCGTTTCTGTCCGCCGGACAGTTCAAAGGGCGACTGTGCGTAAAAGGACTCGTCAAGCCCCACCAGCTCCAGCGCCTTCTTCGCCCGCTCCCCGGCCTCCTCTGCGGAAAGCCCCTGATTCTTTGGGCCAAAGCACACGTCCGTCAGAACGTCCACCTCAAACAGCTGATGCTCGGGGTACTGGAACACCAGGCCCACCTTGCTGCGCAGCCCTTTCATATCATATCCTTCCGCGTAAATATCTTCCCCATTGTACAGAATCTGGCCGCTGGTCGCCCGCTCCAGCCCGTTTAAGTGCTGAATCAGCGTGGACTTCCCGGACCCGGTGTGGCCGATCAGCCCCACAAACTCCCCGTCCTGTATCTCGAAATTGACATGTTTCAGCGCCTTCTGCTCAAACGCCGTTCCGGCGCCGTACACAAAATTCAAATCCACTGCTTTGATCGACATTTTACTCTCCCTGCTTCTTCAGAAGCGGAACCAACTGCTCCACCAGCTCCCTGCGGCCCAAAATCCCGTCCCCAAGGGGCATACCCGCCTCCTTCAGCTCCCAGGCCAGCTCCGTGGCCTGCGGAACGTCCAGTCCGTGGCTCTTTAACTCCTTCACCCGCGAAAAAATCTCCCTGGGCTTGCCGTCCATCACGATCCTCCCATCATCCATCACGATGATCCGGTCCGCGTGCACCGCTTCTTCCATATAATGGGTAATCAACAGCACCGTAATCTTCTCCACCCGGTTCAATTCCCTCAGGGTACGGATCACTTCCTTACGCCCATTGGGGTCCAGCATCGCCGTCGGCTCGTCCAAGATAATACACTGGGGCCGCATCGCCATCACCCCGGCGATCGCCACCCGCTGCTTCTGCCCGCCGGACAGCTTATTCGGGGACTGCAGCCGGTAAGCCGTCATCCCCACAGCCTCCAGGCTCTCATCCACCCTGCGCCAGATTTCCTCCGTGGGAATGCCCATATTCTCCGGGCCGAATCCCACGTCCTCCTCCACCACATTGCCGATAATCTGGTTATCCGGGTTCTGGAACACCATACCCGCGGCTTTGCGCACATCCCAGATATGCTCCTCGTCCCTGGTATCCATCCCCGAAACCCAGACCGTGCCCTCAGAGGGCATCAAAATCCCGTTAATATGCTTCGCAAACGTAGACTTCCCGGAGCCATTGTGCCCCAAAACAGCCACAAAGTCCCCCTTCTTAATATCCACGTCCACATCATTGATGGCCCGCTTCACTTCCTCTACGTTCTCTTCCTCATCCCTGCGGATATATTCAAAAATCAGCTTCGAAGCCTTTACGATTCCCATACGGTCCCGTCCTTATCTGCATACTGCATTTCGTTTTTAAATTGTAGTTGATATCCCCCCATAAGTCAAGACAACCCCACGCATAAAATAAGAGACAATCCCATTTTCCCGCTCTTTCAACCAAAAAAAGCCCGATGCCCCCGCACCGCAGCCCTCAAACAATCTTACATTTTTTTCCATTCCTCCCGCCCGGTCCCCCGCGGGTGAGAGAAAGCGGGCAGGGGTGCACAGGCGACTGTGTAGCGATTCGCAGGGAGTTAGGCGGAAGGGGGGCGGAAAGTGGAGGTTGTTCCGGAACGGTAGGCGCCCGGAACAAAGCGGAGGCGGAGGGGCAGGCATCAGGCCTGCGCCGGAGCTCGGAGCGGTCCTGCGCTTTCCGTCCCCCTTCCGCCTTACTCCCTGCCATCGCGGAGCCCCGGAGCCAGTGCGCCCCTGCCCGCTTTCTCTCACGAACGGTAGCCCCTCCCTATCTCCCCTTCACAAACTTCGTAGGCGACTTCAACGTATACTTCTTAAACACCGCACAAAAATGCTTATAATCCGTAAACCCGCACGCCTCCGAAATCTCACTGATCCGGTACTTCTGTGCGTTGAGCATCACAATCGCCTGCTGCACCCGGTATTTGTTCAGGAAATCCAGAAACGTCTGCCCCGTAACCTCCTTGAACTTCCGGCTCAGATAGCTGGCGCTGACCCCCATCTCCTCTGAAATCGACTCAATACTCAGCTTTTCCCCAAAACGCTCCCGGATCTGCCCGATGGCCCTGGAAACATATTGGTTCTCCGATAAATCCAGCTGCATAAAATACTCCAGGTTCATATTTCCCCCGTCCAGCTCGGCCTGCTCCATGACCTTCTCCACCTGACGGCTGCTGGCGATCTCTTCCCCCAGCTTCTTCATAATCTCCGCCAGCTGTTCCTCATCCACCGGTTTCAGCAGATATTCGCACACTCTGGCGTCAATGGCCCGCCTGGCATACTCAAAATCCGCATAGCTGGTCAGCAAAATACTTTTAAAATGCACCGTCTCCGACGCCCGCTTGATCATCTCGATCCCGTCCAGAAACGGCATGCAGATATCCGCAATCACCACGTCGGGCCTGCATTCCAGAATCTTCTCCAGCCCCTCCTGCCCGTTGGCCGCCTCCGCGACCACCACGCAGTCCATGGACAGCCAGTCCGTCGTGTAAACCAAACCTTTGCGGATAATATCTTCATCCTCTGCAATCAACACTCTCAGCATTCCTTTTCCTCCGTATTGGCCGGAAGCGTCACGATCAGCGTGGTGCCGTGGCCTTCCGTGCTGCGGATCTCCACGCCGTACGGCCTGCCGTACAAAATTTCGATCCGGCGGTGTATGTTATAAAGTCCCGAATGCCTGCTGCGGTTCTCCTTCTGCCCCAGCAGGGCCGTCAGCTCGCTCAGTGTCTGGGGCGTCATTCCGACGCCGTCGTCCCGGCAGATCATGGTCAGCCTGCCCTCGTGAATATAAACCTTTAGCTCCACCCGCAGCGTTTCCTGATTGCCGAAACCGTATTTCACGGAATTCTCGATCATGGGCTGAAACACCAGCTTGGGGATCCTGCATGCAAGCGCCTGGGGTTCCACGTCAATCTCATAGGAAAAACGCCGGTTAAACCGGTATTTCAAAATCGTCAGGTAATTCTCCAGGTGATCCAGATCCTCCCGCAGGGTCACCTCCTCGCGGCTCCCGTCCAGGCTGTAGCGCAGCAGGCTGGAAAGGCTGAATACCATCTTTGCCGCGATTTCCGGCTCGATGCGGCACATGTAGCGGATATTTTCCAGCGTATTATACAGGAAATGGGGATTAAACTGGCTCTCCAGTTGTTTGATCTGGGAGGCTGCCACCAGCTCCGTCATTTTCCGGTTGTTCTCCATCTGAAGCTTTAAGCTGGTAATCATCTCATTGTAAGCGTCCGCAATGGTCTTAAATTCATTGTCGCTGTCAATGTGAATCCGCTCCAAATCTCCGTCCCGGGCGCTCTCCATTACGTCCAGTATCCGGTAAAAGTCCCTTGTCTTGCGCTCCGTCACCCGCTTGGTGCTGAAGGACACCCAGATGGTCATCAGCGCCAGCGCCGTGATAATGAGAGCGCCGCCCATGCCTAAGGAGACCACGATATTCTGGATATCGGACACCGAGTAAACGCGGAACATGCCGTGATACACATCCTGGCAGCCCGCCAGATACAGGTTTTTATCGTAGTGCAGATATCGCCCGGCTCCCTCCAGCGCTTCGATCACCTGGTTGCTTTTATCCGTAAAATTGTAGGTATTGCTCAGAAAAATGCGTCCGAACCGGTCCGCGATCAGAATCTGCGTGTCCGCCTGGTCCAGGGCCGGCTGAAACCGGCTGCTGTTGATCGCGAACACCAGATACCCCACCGTCTCCTCCCCGTTCAGAATGGTCCGCCCCAGGGCAATATCCCGGTCCTGCTTCTTCCACCCGTCCATCAGGCGGACCGCAGTCCCGCCCGGCCGCGTTTCCATGGAGGCAAAAATACCCCAGTCCACGTCGGGATCCACTTTGAGATACTCCGGCAGCGCAGAGCGGCTGGACATGACCGGATTCCGGTCCGCATCCAGCACGAACAGGTCCGCCTCGTATCCAAGCTCATTGGAAACACTGTAAAAGTCCCGGAAAATGTACACCTGGCGGTCGGTGTTCATTTCCCCGGAAAATAAATCCGGCTGCGCCGCCAGCTCTTCCAGTTCATTCCCGTAGGCCGTCAGCACCCGGTTTAGCTCCCCGGCCACATATTGGTTGTGCCGTTCATTTCCGCTCATCTTTCCCTGCATGAGGGCTGCAAGAAATACAAGGCCGCAGACCAGGGTGAACAGCACGGAAGGGATGATGGCGTAACCGATGAAAAGCTTGCGCAGCTCGTCCCGAAAATACCGCTCTTTTTTCATTCCGCCGCCCCCTTCCCGCCTTCCGTCAGGGTTGCCCGGAATATGTCGTCAAAACGGCTCAGCCATTTCTGCTTATTTTCGTTGACCACCGCCGGATCGTCATAAATGATATGAAGGGAGTCCTTGTCCGGCAGATAGTCCGGCTCCTCCACGTCCGTGCGCACGGAACGGCGGTCCAGGGTGGTGGCGATCATGGTCTGGGCGTCACGGCCTGTCACAAAGTCCACAAAGGCCCTGGCCTCCGCCACATGCTCCGCTCCCACCGCGATGCACACCACGTCGGGTTTGGAAATGACGCCCTCTTCCATGTAAACCAGCTTCACCGCGCTGTTTTCGCTTGCCACATAGTGGGCCGCGCCCTCCTCAAAGGTCAGCCCCACGGTGTAACGCCCTTCCGCAACGCCCCTGTAGACCGCGGAGGAACTCTCCAGCAGGTTTCCGTCCAGGTTTTCACAGAAGGCCCGCACGTAGTCCCAGCCCATTTCCGGATCGCCGTTTCCCATGGCATACAGCATATTGATCAGATGCTCGTAGGACGAGGAGGAAACGGACGGGTTGGCCATGGCGATTCGGCCCTTTAACTCTGGCTGCAACAGATCGCCGTAACCTTTTATGGAAATGCCGCCGATCAGGTTGGTGTTCACCATCAACACGCTGGGAACGTCCGTAAACCGCGTCATGTTCCCCTCCACGTTGCAGAACTCCGGCCGCACTACGCTCTCATTTTCACTGATGTAGGGGGCAAACAGCTCACGGCGCTCTATGGTGGTGGAGAGGGAACCGCCCCAGAAGATGTCGCAGCGCGGCTGTTTCTGCTCCGCCACCATCTCCAACAGCTCGCCGGTTCCGCCGGTCTGCACCTGCACGCTTATGCCGGTGCGCTCCTCGAACTCGGAGACCACCGGATTTATAAAATCCAACGGATGAGGGCAGTAAATGACCAGCGCCTCATCCGTTTTTAAGTCCGCCGGGCGCCCTAAATTTCTGCCTGCACAGCCGGTGAGGGCTAGCAGGAGAAATAGGAGGGCGGCGGTGATGTAATTGTGTTTGTTTTTCATAGTTTTGGGAGTCCTGTTTTTGAGGGGGATTTGTTGAGGGGGAGGACCATGTGCAGCTCCACTTATGTGCCAGCACAACGGGCTACTACTCACGTCCCTTCACGCACCTTCGCGTCTCGCTAACCCGCAGTGCAGCTCGATTCCGCTTCGCTTCATCTCGCTCACGGGCTTCGCCCTATGTGAACGGCCATATGCAGCTCCACTTACGTGCCAGCACGACGTGGCTCTGCATATGTCCCTTCACGCACTGCTCATTGCCTACCTGGATTATACCACAAACACTAAGCTCGTGAAAGACCTCGCCAAGTGTTTCGGCATGTATTCTCACTAGACTCGATAATACCTCGTCAAGTGTTCATACGATACCACAAACACTCAGTTCGTGAAAGACCTCGCCAAGTATTTCGGCATGTATTCTCACCAGGCTCGATAATACTTCGTCAAGTGTTCATACGATACTATCTCCCTACAATATGTAAACCCCTTTGGGGTCGAAATCGAGGTATGCTTTTTCTCCGACCTCATAAATCCGCCGGTTGACCGGATTGTAATCCGTGATCTGTATCTCAATATCTCCTACGATCATCTGATAATACTGATACGCTCCCATAAATGTCGACAGCGTTACGGTTCCTTCCAGCAGTCCTTTCTCGGACAGGCTGACGCCCTCGGGACGGAGGACCAGTGTGGCGGTTTCGCCGGCTTTGGCGTGGGCGAAGTTGTTGACTTCGAATTCGCCGCCTGCTACTGAAATCATGGCCTTCTCGCCGTCCGCGGACCGTACCTGGGCTTCCAGGAAGTTGGCCTCGCCGATGAAGTCCGCCACGAACTTGGACGTCGGATGATAGTAAATCTCCCGCGGCGTGCCGATCTGCTCTACCTTGCCCTTGCTCATGATAATGATCTTGTCGGAAATACTCATGGCCTCGGACTGGTCGTGGGTGACATAAATCGCCGTGATTCCCACCTTCTGCTGGATCTTGCGGATTTCCGTCCGCATGGTCACCCGCAGCTTGGCGTCTAAGTTGCTCAGCGGCTCGTCGAACAGCAGCACGCTGGGCTCGATCACCAGCGCCCGGGCCAGGGCCACGCGCTGCTGCTGGCCGCCGGAGAGCTGGTTGGTCATGCGGGATTCCATGCCCTCCATCTCCACCAACTTCAGAATATTCATCACCCGCTCCTGGATCTCCTCCTTGGGCAGCTTGCGGATCTTCAGGCCATACGCCACATTGTCGAACACATTGTAGTGCGGCAGAAGGGCGTAGCTCTGGAATACCATAGCCGTGTCGCGCTTGTTGGGCGTCAGGGCGTTGATCGCCTCGTCCCCCAGGTAGATGTCGCCCTCGTCCGGGCTCTCGAAACCGGCGATCATACGCAGCGTGGTCGTCTTGCCGCAGCCGGAGGGGCCGAGCAGGGTGACAAATGTTCCCGGCTCAATATCCAGCGTGGTGTCCTGCACTGCGTAGAAATCCTTGCCGGTCTTGGGATCCTTGTAAATCTTCGATATATGCTCCAGACGAACGCCTTTTTTCTGCTTATCCATTTAATTCTCCTCCTTGATCTTTCTGCTGACGCCGAAGAATTTCATCAGCGTATTCATAATCAATACAGCACCGTAAGTGATAATAATCAATACCGTAGCGTACGCACAGGCCACGCCGTAGTTTCCTTTCTCCGCCTGCTCATTGATCTGGCAGGTAATCAGCAGGAAATCCGGAGTTACCAGCAGGATGATGGCGGAAATAGCGGTGATGCTGCGCACAAACGCGGTTACCAGACCGCTGAAGAAGGAGTCTTTGATCAGCGGCAGCGTCACCGTCATGAACACCTTAGCCGAGTTGGCGCCCATGTCGTAGGCCGATTCCTCAATGGACTTGTCGATCTGGCGCAGGGCGGAGATGCCGCTTCGGGTACCGGTGGGAAGGCTTCGCACAATGAACACAATGATCAGGATCAGTCCCGTGCCGTACAGCCCGCTCATAATGCCGGTGCGGAACAGGCCGTTGGCATAACCGCGGATATATCCGATACCCAGAACCGTTCCGGGCACTGCCATGGCCAGCATGGAAACAAACTCGATAAAACCTTTGGCCTTGAATTTCTTCTTGACGACCAGATAGGAAATCACCATGGACAGGAACGCCGTCAGCGGAGCAGCGATCAGAGATAACATAAAGGAATCCTTAAATGCCTTCAACCCGCTGGTCTTGAACATGTACTGGAACCATTTCAGGCTCAGACTGTAATCCCGCCCCCACAGGGTAAACAGTGCGCCAAAGGGCACCATTATGTACATCAGCAGCACAAACGCAGCTACACAGCCGCAGAAGATGGTCAGAGGCACAGTCACGCTCTTGTCTTCGATCAGCATACGCATCCTGGATGCCTTGCCCGTCAGGGTGGCCGCCGTCTTTTTCTCCAGATAATACTTCTGGATCAGGAACAGCACCACAGTCAACATCAGCAGAACCACGGACATGGCCGCCGCTCCGGTGGAGTCGTAGGCCCCGGTCACCTGCAGGTAAATGGTGGTCGCCAGGGTGTCATAGGAACCTCCGATCAGCATAGGGTTTGCGAAATCCGCCACCGACTCGATAAAGGTCACCAGGAACGCATTTCCCAGGCCGGGAAGCAGCAGGGGGAATGTCACGCTGGTAAATACCCTCCAGCGGGAAGCGCCCATGTCCCGGGTGGCTTCCTCCAGAGACGGGTCGATATTTTTCAGCAGGCCCTTCAACATCAGGTAGCAGACCGGGAAAAAGGTCAGGGTCTGTACGATGGCGATGCCCTTCAGGCCGTAGACATTTGAATCGTAGATTCCCAGCAGGGAGCGGGTGATAATGCCGCTGCGCCCGAACAGCATGATCATGGACAGGGACAGCACAAAGGGCGGCGACACCACCGGCAACATGGACACCAGGCCGAACAGCTTCTCCAGCACTTTAGTGCGCAGCTTAACGTAAACCTCCACATAGGCGAACAAAAGGCCGATGGCCGTGGAGGTCAGGCCAGTGATAAAGCCCAGCACCAGGGTATTTTTAAATGCATTTCTGAACCGTTCCAGGCTGAGCACCCGCTTGAACACGTCCATGGTCACGGTGCCTTCCGAATAAAAGCTGTCTACCAGCAGCATCAGAAGGGGATACAGGATAAATAATGCCAGGAACACCAGCAGCACGACGATCATGCTGACCAAAAATGGGTCCGCAAAGAATTTCTTGCGCTCTAGCTCAGCGCTTTGACTTCTGGCCACAAAAAGGCCCCCCTTTCTATCTTCAACAATGTTTACAGTGCATGAATCATTTGCAGTCCGGCCGGAGATCAGACCGCCCGTCCGCCGGGCAGCGCCCCCTTTGGAGCGTTTTTATTGGCAGGAAAATGAGCTCTCCTGGCAATAAAAACGCTGCGAAATGTGTATTTTCGGCATTTCGCAGCGCTCTCCCACGAGTTGTTACGATCCTAACATGTGCCGCAGCCGGCACCGTTTTCAATTACTCGGTTTTGAAACGGCTGGAATCTGCGTTGTCCTTGGAGCTTCCCAGTGCTGCGAAGAAGTCCTCCACATATTTTCCACTGTTCTCTTTTGCATCCTCGAAATCGTAGTCGATGGTGTTGTTCATATCCAGACCGAACTTGGTAGCCTCTTCCGGCTGAGTCGCATTCTTAAGTACCAGGAACTGATAGGAGCCGTTCTCCTTGGCATGATCCACACAGTCGGGAGAAAGAGCGTACTCAATCCACAATTTTGCAGCGTTGGGATGTGTACAACCCTTGAAGATTGCGGTTGCGCCAACCTCGAAGGAAGTTCCATCCTCGGGAACGATCAGCTGGATGTTGTCATAGCCCTGCAGAATCTGGTAAATGCCGTCATGCAGGAAGCCGATACCGATCACACACTCGCCCGGGCCTACCATCTTGGAGGGACCGGAACCGGATTTGGTGTACTGGGAAATGTTCTTGTCCAGCGCCTTAAAGTATTCCATCGCCTCGTCATGGCCCTTCATCTGAACCATGGTGTTGATCAGCAGCTTAGCAGTGCCTGCGGTGTTGGGGTTGGACAGCATGATCAGGCCCTTGTACTCTTCCTTGGTCAGATCATCCCAGGTCTTGGGAGCTTCCAGGCCCAGGCGGTCCAGCTCCTCGGTGTTAACCATGAAGCCCAGGATGCCTTTGTAGATGCCGTACCAGCAGTTGGTGGGGTCCTTGTACTGATCGCCGATCAGGTTCACTGCGTTCATCGCCTCATAGGGCTCCAGCAGGCCGTCTGCGGTCGCCTCGTTGTAGGGGTCCGTGGTGCCGCCGAACCAAACGTCAGCGGACGGTTTTCCAGCTTCCTCGGAGATCTTGGTGTAAACCTCGGAGGTGGACAGTCTCTGGAACTTGGTCTTGATTCCGTAGAGCTTCTCAAAATTCTGGCAGGCTGCGGACAGATACTCCTCCTCGCAGGAGCCGTAAACAGTGAGCTCTCCCTCGGCCTTTGCCGCCTCAATCAGCGCATCCATGCCGCCGGCCGCCTCAGTGGCCTCGGCAGATTCCGCCTTGGACTCCGCCGCTTCGGTATCCTTTGCAGCTTCGGTCGCTGCAGTTGTCTCAGGAGCCGCAGTGGTCGCAGGAGCCTCGGTCTTGCCTCCGCCGCACGCGGTAAGGCTTAAAGCCATGGTACACGCCAACAAAAGTGACAGTTTTTTCTTCATAATAAAAATCCCTCCTTTTCTCTGATGATCCAATCATATCAGAAAATAAGGAGGGAAAAAACCGGCATTTAAGTAATAATGTCGTGATTTCTGAACTTGTGGTATGTTTTTTTAGTTATTTTAGACATCATGACAGCTTCATTTACGCTTTGGCACAAATTCAATTCTCAATACCATGCCCATGCCGTCTGCAAGCCGCTTCAGCAAATTCAGAGATGGATTCCTGGTCCCGTTCTCCAGCTTGCTGATATCCGCCTGATCAATCCCAGTCCGCGCAGCTAATTCCTTTTGTGTAAGGTTTTGAGAAATTCTGGCCTCAACCAATGCTCTGATGACATCCAGCTCCGATATTATTTTATTCAAAAAAAGAAAAGGCGTAAAGAAGTTTTCTTTACACCTTTGCAAACTTAAAATTTCAATCCAACTACTGCACCCACGCCCCACTCCCGTCCACCACATACCCATCCGGCGTTGTGGTCCCGGCCGCCATGGCGCCGTCCTCATACATGTAATACCACGTTCCGTCAATCTCATTCCATCCGGTAACCGCATAGCCCCCGGCATTAAAATAATACCACTTTCCCAATATCAGCTCCCAGCAGCCCGCCGGGTTGGTTCCGTCCGTCTTGGTAAAACGGCGGCCCTGCTGGTAATCGCCCCAGGTGCCGTCCGTGATTCCCGGATTGTTGGAGGCGGACCCCAGAGAACTGACCGGACCTCCGTCCTTCAGATAATCCCGCTGATCCCCGTTTCGGGCGATGGCCATCACCTCAAAGTAATAATTTACCCGGTCCCTGGTCATAAACTGCGAAAAATCATAGGATGTGGCGTTCTCCACTGTCTGGGTCACCACAGAGCCCTGGTCGTCGTAGAGGACCACACGGTAGGTATCGGCATACTTGACGCCGTTCCAGCGCGCCAGCGTGGGATTTGCGCTGTCCCAGCCGGCCCAGGTGGTATCGCCTAACTGGGCTGCCACCTGATAGCTGAACTTTACCTTATAGATATTGTCGCCCTCGAATTTACTGCCCTTGTAGCGCTCCACGGAGGTGATCTCCACCTCATTGTCCTCGCCGTCGGCCATGACAAACTCCGTCCGGCCCTTGCCGATGGATTCCGCGGACGAACTGTCCAGGTCCACGTAAATGGTTCCCGTCACCGTCTTACCCGGCGTCCAGCTTAACAGCCCCTTGGACCAGGACGGACCGTCGATGATCTCGTAGTCATCGCTGTAAACGTCCGGGGCCAGCGGATGGACCTTCTCGTCGTCGTTGTCGTCCGCGCTGACGTTCTGCGTGTCATAATTGTTGGACACGTAAATCTGATACTCTTTCTCCGCCGCGTGGGATATCATCGCTGTGCCTGCGGCCAGCAGCATCGCCGCCGTTATCACAGCCATCGCCTGTCTCTTTTTCATTGAAACTCCTTCCGCCGTTCTCCGGCTTATGATTTTCTATATGAAAAATGCGCCCACACAGCTCTCTCTCACAACTTCCTCCGGCACGGGCCGTCCCCTCATCAGTGACGCCACACTCCGTTTGCATCCAACACGAATCCGTTCACCGTGGTGTTCACCAGTTTGTGGCCTTCGCCCGGCTGGAAATAGTAGAAGTCCTCGCCTACCTTGTACCAGCCCTCCACCATGGCTCCGCTCTCGTTCATAAAATAGGTCTTGCCGTTGATCGTAAGCCAGCAGCTCTTGACCATGGCGCCCTCCGGGCCGCCCTGGTTGGGATTGCAGTAATACCAGAGGTTGCCGGACTTCACCCATCCGGTCTTCATATCGCCGTTCTCACCCAGATAATACCAGTTGCCGCCGTTCTGCTGCCAGCCGGTGAGCATCTTCCCAACGCTGTCGAACAGATACCACTTGTCGTTCCATTTCATCCAGCCGTTCTTGGCATAGGTGCCATCCGGATATTTAAAATACCATTTGTCGTTGTCCTTGCGCCAGCCCACATCCGTGGTGCCGCCGGTGGAGGTCACACCGTCGTCCCGGCTCTGCCCGGAGCCGTCGGAAACGTGGTCCTCGTCGATATAAAGATCGTCGGACTCCGTCCAGTCGCTCTTCTTGCCGTAGCTGCTGTCGCTGTGAGGAACGGTACGGACTTTAAAGGTGTAGTCCCCTTCCTTGGTCATATAGGGATAGAAGTTGTAGCTGGTGCCCTTGTAGTCCTCCACCTTTTTCACCGTCGAGGAGCCGCGGTACAGATACACGTCATAGTAACCGGAGCTGCTGTCCCCGGCGTCCCAGGTGGCCCGCCCACGGGAGCTTCCCCACTCGGCGTTCTCCGGCGGGTCATAGGTGCCCTTAATGGGATTAACCCGGATCGTAACCTTTAAATCCGAGCCGCTCTTGCTGGAGGTCACATAGCTTCCGCCGCTGACGCTCACATTGCTGGAGCTGTAGCTGCTGCGGAATTTATACTCATTTTCGTTATCATCGTCGTCAATCTCCAGCCACACATACATCTTGGGCTCATCGCCGATGGAGATGTCCTTGTCATTGGCCCACTCCGCTCCTACCACATGATAACGGCTGGCTGTTGTATACACGTAAGTACCGCTGTCCTGTTTCTCATACGCGATATCGTCATTGTCCCCCACTGAATCCCCCGCCTCCAACTCAGCGTGAACCTTCAGCGAAATACTGGTGACATACTTGGTCCCCGCCAAAGCCTCCATGGGCATCGCAGACACCAGCAGTCCCGCTGCCATCAGCGCGCCGAGCATCCGTTTCCATTTCATCATACTGATAACCTCCTTAAAAGGGGCAACCCCCATCGCACATATTTAATCTATTATCTGTAATCATTATAGCCCGAGGCCGCTGTCCACGTCAACTTACGATATTCTTTCGGTAAATTCATAATATTTGCGAAGTTCTGACAAAACAATCGCCTGTAGGCCCGACAGCTGTCCATAACGCCAAAAAACCGCAGGCACATTTTTCGTACCTGCGGTTCAATAATATCCGATTAAACTAACTCGATCAGAACTTCCATAGCTGCGTCGCCCTTGCGCTGACCAATCTTAACGATTCTGGTGTAACCACCGTTGCGGTCTGCGTACTTGGGAGCAACCTCGTCGAACAGTTTTGCAACCAGATCAACGCTCTTGGTGTTTTTCTTCTTGCCGGCGTTGGAGGTGGGAACCTCGGTTACGCCGTAAAGCACCTTTAACATCTGTCTTCTGGCATGCAGTCTGGAAGGCATATCCTTCTTGATTTCCTTCTCGACCTCGTCGTAAACGGTTACTTTCTTGCCGTCCACAACTTCTTTCACTCTCTTGCCGTCTTTGTCCTTGCGGGCAACCTTAGCGGTCACCTTAACGGTCTCGTAGTTGTCTTTCTCTCTGACAGCCATCGCTACCAGGCCCTCCGCTACTTTGCGGATTTCCTTTGCTCTGGTCTCAGTGGTTCTGATCTTGCCGTGGTACAGCAGAGCTGTAACCTGGCTTCTGATCATAGCCTTTCTCTGGTCGGAAGTTCTTCCTAATTTTCTATATCCTGCCATTTCATTTTCCTCCGTCACTGCGGAGCACCCCGGCCATGCTTCTTATGGACTTACTGACCAAGGCACTGATTTCCCGCACACTATTTTGGCTTCACGGAAACCATGCTTCTTTGGACTTACTGGTCCCGCGTTAAATGTATCGTTAGTCGTTGTCGCTGGGATTAAGCTGCAAGCCTAATTCCTTAAGCTTGGCCAACACTTCCTCAAGGGACTTGCGGCCCAGGTTACGAACCTTCATCATATCCTCGGAAGTGCGGTTGCACAACTCTTCCACGGTATTGATTCCAGCCCGCTTCAAACAGTTGTAAGAACGGACGGACAACTCCAGCTCGTCGATATTCATCTCAAGCACTTTTTCCTTCTCGTTGTCTTCCTTCTCCACCATGATCTCTGCTGTCTTGGCGTTCTCGGAGAGGTCGATAAACAGGTTTAAGTGCTCGCTGAGTACCTTCGCGGCCAGGCTGACTGCCTCGTCAGGTGCAAGAGTGCCATTGGTGTAGATCTCCAATGTCAGCTTGTCGTAGTCTGTCTGCTGGCCGACACGGGTGTTCGCCACCGCCATATTCACACGCTCCACCGGAGTGTAGATGGAATCGACTGCGATCACCCCGATGGGTAAATCGTCGTTCTTATTCTTATCTGCGCTGACATAGCCGCGGCCCTTGGTGATCGTAAGTTCCATGTAGAACTTGCTGTCCGTGCCGCCGCTCAAGGTCGCGATGATCTGATCGGGATTCATGATCTCGATGTCCGCGTCCGCCTGAATGTCGGCTGCGGTAATCACGCCCTCGCCTTCGAACTCAATGTAAGCAACCTTGGGCTCGTCGGTATCGCTGTTGTTCTTGATCGCTAAGCTTTTGATGTTCATAATGATCTCAGTTACATCTTCCTTGACACCGGCGATAGAACTGAACTCATGCAAAACGCCATCGATTTTTACCTGACTCACTGCTGCACCCGGCAGGGAAGAAAGCATAATTCTTCTCAGGGAGTTGCCCAGTGTAGTGCCGTA
This sequence comes from [Clostridium] asparagiforme DSM 15981, assembly GCA_025149125.1. Lineage (GTDB taxonomy): Bacteria > Bacillota > Clostridia > Lachnospirales > Lachnospiraceae > Enterocloster > Enterocloster asparagiformis. The sequence goes on from CP102272.1 coordinate 5,410,482, forward strand.
ACCTCTCTCAAGTGGTTCAACTACGAACTTGCCATATCTCTTGTCTTCTGAAATCTCCGCGATTTCAATGTTGGGTTTTTCAAAATCGAACACTAATAGCCCCTCCTTTTGGGTTTCTATCAAATCTCGAGGGATGGATGCATTCTAACACAGAGATTACTTAGAATACAACTCTACGATGAGCATTTCGTTTACGGGAACATCGATCTCGTCCCTGGTGGGCATCTCTTTAACGGTGCCGCGCAGGTTCTCCTGATCAACATCCAGCCAGGCCGGAACCATACGTCCGCCGGTTACTTCCAGGATATCTTTGTATCTCTGAGCGGATTTGTATTTCTCCTTGATCTCGATCACGTCGCCGGTTTTAACCCGGTAAGACGGAATGTTCACAGGCTTGCCGTTTACCAGCACATGCTTGTGGTCAACGATCTGACGGGTCTCCTTGCGGGTGCGACCAAGGCCCATGCGGAACAGGACATTGTCCAGTCTGCACTCTAACAGGATCATCAGGTTGGTACCAACCATACCGTTCATCTTGGAAGCCTTCGCATAGTAGTTACGGAAGGGTTTCTCCAGTACGCCGTAAATGAACTTCGCTTTCTGTTTCTCGCGCAGCTGCAGGCCGTACTCACTCATCTTCTTATTGGTTCTTTTGGATTCTCTGTTGGACTTTTTATCAATTCCCAGAAAGATCGGATCCAGTCCCAGGGATCTGCATCTTTTAAGAACAGGAACTCTATCTACTGCCACTTTAATTACCTCCTAATCAGACTCTTCTACGCTTGGGCGGACGGCATCCGTTGTGGGGAACCGGGGTTACGTCCTTGATGCTTGTTACTTCCAATCCACATGCCTGCAGAGCACGGATTGCGGCCTCACGCCCTGAACCAGGACCCTTAACCATAACATCTACTGTTTTCAAACCATGTACAAGAGCTGCTTTTGTCGCAGTTTCTGCCGCCATCTGAGCAGCATAAGGAGTAGATTTTCTTGAACCTCTAAATCCCAGACCACCAGCACTTGCCCAAGATAATGCGTTACCCTGTGCATCTGTCAACGTCACGATCGTATTGTTAAAAGATGACTGGATATGTGCCTGTCCGCGTTCAACGTTTTTCTTTACACGCTTTTTTGTCACTTTTTTAGCTGTAGTGGACACTTTTTTAGCCATTTTAAACTAACCTACTTTCTCATTTTCTCGAATTCGCTCTTCCTGTTTTTAAAACATACAAATCGAATTCAGTTACCGTGTTACTTAATTACTTTTTCTTGTTTGCTACCGTCTTTCTCGGTCCCTTGCAGGTTCTCGCGTTGGTCTTGGTTTTCTGGCCGCGAACCGGAAGGCTCTTTCTGTGACGGATTCCTCTGTAGCAACCAATTTCCTGCAGTCTCTTGATGTTCAGAGCGATCTCTCTGCGCAGATCACCTTCCACAGTCTGAGTGTCAGCAATGATGGTGGCCAGCTTCTTTACCTCGTCGTCGGTCAAATCTTTGACGCGGGTATCGGGATTAACGCCAGCTTCTGTGAGGATGCGGTTCGCACTTGTTCTACCGATACCGTAGATGTAAGTCAGACCGATCTCAACACGTTTTTCTCTTGGTAAGTCAACACCTGAAATACGAGCCATGTGTGTAGTACACCTCCTAATTTTTAATTAACCTTGTCTCTGTTTATGCTTCGGATTTTCGCAAATTACTCTGATACTGCCTTTTCTCTTTATGATCTTGCATTTTTCGCAGATCGGCTTAACGGATGATCTAACCTTCACAGTAATTCTCCTTTCTATAGACCAACAAAGTTGCTAAAGCATTATATCATTGATTTTCGATAAATGCAAGCACTTTTTGCTATATATTTATTGATCATCTGCCCCTGGTGTGTCGCGCGGGTGAAGAGCAAATTCCGGGGTGGTGATTCCGGATGATTGATTCCGGTTTCACTGGGGTGTTATTCACTGTGCCCCCGGGAAACCCGAATTCCGCCTTCGGCTGCGTTTGGATAGCGCAGACCGCAGGTCTGCTTATTTATCTCTCCAGATAATTCTTCCTTTGGACAAATCATATGGGGACAGTTCAATCGTAACTTTATCGCCCGGCAGGATGCGGATATAGTTCATACGAAGCTTTCCGCTGATATGTGCCAGGACCTGATGGCCGTTCTCCAGTTCTACCTGGAACATGGCGTTGGGTAATTTCTCTACTACGGTTCCTTCAATTTCAATCACATCTGATTTCGACATAAATTCCTTTCCCTCCTACTGCTGGTGAGCCTTTATAAAGGAACGGATCTCCTCGTCCCTCACGCTCACGCCGCTCTCCATTTTCGTTCCCAAGCATTCATCATATCCATGAATCAGCTGCAAATGCTTTTTGTTCTTGCGCTTGGGCCTGTCTGAAGGACGTTTCCGCCCATCCGACAGAGTAACATATTCTCCACTGACGCCGATTATGATATACAGTTGGCCTTTGTCATGGCCGGCCAGGCTCCTCGCCAGACCGCCGGTCTTAAACTCTACCATCGGATCACCTCGGCTACAGCGATAAAATCTCTGGATCGCCATCCGTAATCAGGATGGTGTTCTCGTAGTGGGATGCCAGGGAACCGTCTTCTGTGGTAACTGTCCAGCCGTCGTCATTGTCCCACACTACGTCGTAGCGGCCCGCGGTGATCATTGGCTCGATGGCAAGGGTCATACCGGCCACCAGCTTGATTCCTTTGCGGCGCGTGGCGAAGTTGGGGATCTCCGGCGCCTCATGCATCTCGGTTCCGATTCCGTGGCCTACCAGATCGCGCACAACGCCGAAGCCGAAGCTCTCCGCGTACGCCTGGATGGCTGAAGATACGTCATTGAGATGATTGCCTGCTTTCGCGTACTTTATTCCCTCAAAAAAGCTCTGCTCCGTCACTTCCACCAGTTTTCTCGCCTGGGGCGTCACTTCCCCGATCATGTGAGTTCTGGCTGCGTCGGACTGATAGCCCTTCCAGATCACCCCCGTGTCCAGGCTGACGATGTCGCCCTCCTGAATGTAGCGGTGCTTGTTGGGAATGCCGTGGACTACCTCATCGTTGATGGACACGCACACGGATGCGGGAAACCCTTCATAGTTTAAAAAGGAAGGGATGCAGCCGTAGCCTCTGATCAACTGCTCGCAGATCCGGTCAATTTCCTTTGTAGACATACCGGCTTTTAATTCCTTACCAAGTTCCTCATGGACCTTTGCCAGAATCCTGCCGGCCTCTCTCATTAGTTCAATTTCCCGTTCTGATTTAATCGTTACCATATGTTCTATGCTCCTAAGATCTTTACAATATCCTGAAATACAGCTTCCATATCCTGAGTGCCGTCCACCTGCTTTAAGACTCCCGCCTTCTCATAATACTCGATCAGCGGCTGGGTCTGGTCGTGGTAAACGCTCAGGCGCTTCTGTACGGTTTCAGGCTTATCGTCGTCCCTGAGTACCAGCTTGTCGCCGCACACATCGCACACGCCCTCCTGTTTCGGGGGATTATACACAATGTGGTAGGTGGCTCCGCAGTTTAAGCAGGCCCGGCGCCCGGACATCCGGCTGATGATGTTCTCATCCGGCACATCCACATTGACGGCATAGTCGATTTTCTCGTCCATCCCCGCCAGGGCCTGGGTCAGGCTCTCAGCCTGAGGAATCGTTCTGGGGAATCCGTCCAAAACATAACCGTTTTCACAGTCCGCCTCATGGATCCGGTCAAGCAGCATGCCGATGGTGATTTCATCCGGCACCAGCCCGCCTGCGTCCATGTAGCTCTTGGCCTTCATTCCCAGTTCGGTCCCGTTTTTGATGTTCGCACGGAAAATGTCGCCCGTGGAAACGTGGGGAATCTGATACTTTGCAGCAATCTTCTTCGCCTGAGTGCCTTTTCCGGCACCCGGTGCGCCCAACATGATAATCTTCATGGAAATGGTCCCCTTTCCGGCGCATTGACAGGCCTGCACGAGGCCCGCCGCCGCCTCTAAACGCAATTAATCCGCCCTTGTGGAATACCACAAAGGCAGATTGATCACTTAATCGTTCAAAAATCCCTTATAATAACGCACAAGCATCTGAGATTCTATTGCCTTGATTGTCTCCAGCACAACGCCCACGATAATGATCAGGGAGGTTCCGGAGAACGAGATACGGCTCATATCGAAGAGACCGGAGAAGATAACCGGCACCACACATACAACGATCAGGCCTACCGCGCCAATGAAAACAATATAATTCAGGATTTTATTCAGATATTCGCTGGTTGGCTTGCCCGGACGGATGCCAGGGATAAAGCCGCCCTGCTTTTTCATATTGTTCGCTACCTCCAGCGGGTTAAACGCGATGGAAGTATAGAAATAAGCAAACAGCACGATCAGGATGATATACACCAACAGACCAATGGAATAGATTGGCTCGCTCGGCCTGCACCAGGAACCGGAGTTGAGCAGCTTCATTAGATGGCCGCTCCACCCCTGCTGCATCGCCGGAATGAACTGAGAGATCACTACCGGGAATGACATGATGGAGGAAGCGAAAATAACGGGCATTACGCCTGCGGTGTTCACCTTCAGCGGAATGCTGGACGCCTGTCCCCCAACCAGCTTGCGGCCTACCATCTTTTTCGAATACTGGACCGGAATTCTTCTCTCCGCATCGTTCAACACGATTACGAAAACGACCATTGCCACGATCACCAGAACGACAATCGCCAGGCGAAGCGCTGCCATGGGAATATCCTGACCGAACACGAACTTGAAGTACAGATTGCGGATATCGCTGGGTACGCTGGACAGAATGTTGAGCAGCAGGACGATGGAAATACCATTGCCCACGCCCTTATCCGTGATCTGCTCGCCGATCCACATGAGCAGGGCGCTGCCCGTGGTCATGGTTACGATGGCGACAATAACGTTCCAGGCGTTGTAATCTGCCAGGAGGCCCTGTCTGCCGAATCCGATCGCCATTGCGCTGGATTCGATCAGCGCCAGGCCAACGGTCACATAACGGGTGTATTCCTGGATTTTCTTTCGTCCGTCCTCGCCGTCTTTCTGCAGCTCCTCAAGCTTGGGAATTGCAATGGTCAACAGCTGGATGATAATGGAAGAGGTAATGTACGGCGTGATGCTCAGCGCGAAGATGGACATCTGTGAAAATGAACCACCGGTCATCGCGTTGAAGAAGCCGAACACATCCGTCGTCTGCTTTGCAAACCAATTCGCGAAGAAGTCGGTTCTGACTCCCGGAATCGGCAGCGCGCTTCCGAAGCGGATCACTACCAGCATCATAAAGGTGTAGAGGAGCTTATTTTTGAGCTCCTTCACCTTAAATGCATTCCTGATTGTTTTAAACATTAGATCACCTCGCAGGTTCCACCTAAAGCTTCAATCTTAGCCTTTGCACCTTCGCTGAATGCATTAACCTTTACGGTAAGCTTTTTGGTTAATTCTCCGTTTCCAAGGATCTTAACGCCGTCTCTGGGATTCTTGACAATTCCGGACTCCAGCAGGGTCTCTACTGTCACTACGGAATCGTTCTCAAATTTCTCCAGCGCGCTTACGTTAATTCCGATGATGGTCTTTGAATTAATGTTGGTGAAACCGCGTTTCGGCAAACGTCTGTATAACGGCATCTGGCCGCCTTCAAAGCCCGGTCTGGTTGCTCCGGAACGAGCTTTCTGACCCTTATGGCCCTTACCGGCTGTCTTACCGTTACCTGAAGCGTGGCCGCGTCCTTTTCTGAAATTGTCGCTATGCTTTGAACCTGCAGCAGGCTGTAAATTAGATAACTCCATGACTGCACCTCCTTACTTTGTCTGATTAGATTTCTTCAACTTTTACTAAATGTCTAACACTCTGAATCATGCCTCTGACAGCACCGTTGTCCGGCATCTCAACTGTCTTGTTCAGCTTCCTCAGTCCGAGGGCCTCAACAGTTGCTTTCTGCTTCGGAACAGCGCCGATAGGGGACTTGACTAATGTGATTTTTAACTTCTCTGCCATGTCTATTTCCTCCTATTAGCCCAGAATCTCATCCACAGATTTGCCGCGCAGTCTTGCGAACTCCTCGGGAGTCTTAAGCTCGGTCAAACCGGCCAGGGTTGCAAGAACAACGTTTGTTTTGTTATTGGAACCCAGAGACTTGGTACGAATATTCTTGATTCCTGCCAGCTCCACAACCGCACGGGCCGGGCCTCCGGCGATGATACCGGTACCTTCGGGAGCTCTCTTTAACAGAACGCTGGCGCTGCCAAACTTTCCGATAAAGTCATGGGGAATGCTCTTGTTCTCATCGATGGGGATCTCTACCAGGTTCTTAACGGCAGCCTCTTTGCCTTTGCGGATGGCTTCCGGAACCTCTCCGGCTTTGCCCGTACCCACGCCGACATGGCCGTTGCCGTCGCCAACTACCACCAGAGCGGAAAATCTCATGGTACGTCCACCTTTAACAGTCTTGGAAACTCTCTTGATGGCTACAACCTTATCATTCAGCTCCAACTGACTGGCTTCAATAATTGTACGCTTCATGCTCTTTCTCCTCTCCTACTTAGAAATCCAGACCAGCCTCGCGGGCTGCATCTGCTAATGCCTGAATCTTACCCTGATATATAAAGCCGCCTCTGTCGAAAACAACTTCCTTGATACCTTTTTCAAGGGCTCTCTTTGCAATCACGGTGCCTACATATGCTGCCGCAGCCTTGTCATTGGTCTTCTCCAGCTCGGACTTAACGTCCTTCTCCACTGTAGAAGCTGCAACTAAGGTGTTACCAACCGTATCGTCGATAATTTGAGCATACATATGATTATTACTTCTAAACACTGCCAGACGCGGTCTCTCTGCTGTGCCAGCAAAACGGTTACGCATTCTGTTGTGCTTTTTTACGCGAATTTCGCTTCTCGACTGTTTGTTAACCATTTTTACACTCTCCTTAATTATTTCTTACCAGTCTTACCAACTTTACGTCTGATAACCTCGTCAGCATACTTAATACCTTTGCCCTTGTACGGCTCAGGTCTTCTCTTGTCTCTGATTTCAGCAGCGTATTGGCCTACTTTTTCTTTGCTGATACCCTTAACGATGATCTTGTTCTGGCCTTCCATTACAGTCTCGATGCCCTCGGGATCTTCCATCTCAACCGGATGGGAATAGCCCAGGTTCAGGGTCAGCTTCTTGCCCTGCTTCGCAGCTCTGTAACCAACGCCGTTTACTTCCAGAACCTTCTGATAACCCTCGGTTACGCCGGTGATCATGTTGTTCACCAGAGTTCTGGTCAGACCATGAAGGGATTTCATCTTCTTCAAGTCGTTGGGTCTGCTTACGATAATCTGTCCGTCCTTCTCTTCGATGGACATCTCTACGGGGAGTTCTCTCTCTAATGTTCCCTTGGGACCTTTTACAGTCACTTTATTTCCTTCTGCGATTGTAACAGTTACGCCTGCCGGAACCGCGATTGGCATTCTTCCGATACGTGACATGCCGTATTACCTCCTACTTAAATTCTCGGAAGAGGCTTCTGCGCCTCTTCTGTTTTCAGTTACATTGAGCACTTAGCTCATGTCAAAATTTCATCACCAAACGAACGCCAGAACTTCTCCGCCAACGCCCAGCTGACGTGCTTCCTTGTCGGTGATCACGCCCTGGTTGGTGGAAATGATTGCGGTGCCCAGACCACCCAGTACTCTCGGCAGCTCTTCCTTGTTTGCGTAAACGCGCAGGCCGGGCTTGGAAATTCTCTTGATACCGGAAATGATCTTCTCGTTCTTATCTTTGCCGTACTTTAAGGTCATGCGGATGGTCTGGAAACCGCCATCCTCGACCAGATCGTACTTGGCAACATAACCCTCTTTTACCAGGATATCAGCGATAGCTAATTTCATCTTGGATGCAGGTACGTCTACTGTATCATGCTTTGCAGTGTTTGCGTTACGGATTCTTGTAAGCATATCTGCAATCGGATCGCTCATTGTCATTTTAAATTGCCTCCTTCCTTTTCTTTACCAGATTACCAACTTGCCTTCTTAACACCCGGGATCTGACCCTTGTAAGCCAGTTCGCGGAAGCAAATTCTGCAGATGCCATATTTTCTCAAATATGCATGTGGACGACCACAGATTCTGCAGCGGTTGTACTCTCTGGACGAGAACTTAGCAGGACGCTGCTGTTTAATCTTCATTGAAGTCTTAGCCATGAAAAATTTCCTCCTAACTATTTAGCAAACGGCATGTTGAATAATGTCAAAAGTTCACGAGCTTCTTCGTCCGTCTTTGCGGTGGTAACGAAGATGATGTCCATACCTCTTACCTTGTCAACTTTATCGTATTCAATCTCGGGGAAGATCAGCTGCTCTTTGATACCGAGCGCGTAGTTTCCTCTGCCATCAAATGCGTTAGGGTTAACACCTCTGAAGTCACGTACACGGGGCAGTGCCAGGTTTACCAGGCGATCCAGGAATTCGTACATTCTCTTGCCGCGCAGGGTAACCTTACAGCCGATCGCCATACCTTCACGGAGTTTGAAGTTAGCAACAGACTTCTTCGCCTTGGTGGTGATTGCCTTCTGACCGGAAATGATCTCCATGTCTCTTACAGCAGAATCCAGAACCTTGGCATTTTCTTTCGCTTCGCCGACGCCCATATTGATCACAATCTTATCCAGCTTCGGCACTTCCATGATATTCTTATATCCGAATTTTTTGATCAGAGCGTCTACGATCTCGTTCTGATACTGTTCTTTTAATCTAGCCAACGTAAGTTTCCTCCTCTCCTGAATTAATCAATCACTTTGCCGGTCTTCTTCGCAACGCGGACCTTCTTGCCGTCCTTCACTTCGAAGCCGACTCTGGTCGCCTTGCCGTCAACTACCAGCATGACATTGGAGATGTCCATGGGAGCTTCCTTGTTCACGATACCGCCCTGGGGGCTGCCTGCAGCCGGTTTGGTGTGCTTGGTAACCATGTTGCAGCCCTGAACGAGCACAGTGTCATTCTTGGTATCTACAGAGATAACCTTTCCCTGCTTATCTTTATCTTTACCAGCAATTACTACTACTAAATCGTCTTTTTTGATTTTATGCACAGTGGACACCCCCTTATAATACTTCCGGAGCCAGGGAGACAATCTTCATGAACTGCTTATCTCTCAATTCTCTGGCAACCGGCCCAAAGATACGAGTTCCTCTGGGAGTCTTGTCATCCTTGATCACAACTGCTGCGTTCTCATCAAACTTGATGTAAGAACCGTCTTTGCGGCGAACGCCCTTTTTGGAGCGGACTACTACAGCTTTGACAACATCGCCCTTCTTTACAACACCACCAGGTGTTGCATCTTTGACCGAAGCAACGATGATATCACCAATATTTGCATATCTTCTGGTTGAACCGCCTAACACACGGATGCAGAGAAGTTCCTTTGCACCGGTATTGTCGGCAACCTTAAGTCTTGTTTCCTGCTGAACCATACCTGTTACTCCTTCCTGCTTATCTTGCTTTCTCGATAATCTCTACAAGTCTCCATCTCTTGTCCTTGGACAGAGGTCTTGTTTCCATTACTTTTACAGTATCGCCGATGTTGCACTCATTTTTCTCGTCATGCGCTTTCAACTTAACGGTCTTTTTAACAATCTTACCGATCACAGGATGTTTTACATGGTCTTCAATCGCCACAACAACGGTTTTGTCCATCTTGTTGCTGACCACTTTACCGGTACGAGTCTTTCTTAAATTTCTTTCCACGGTAAGTTCTCCTTTCATTAAGCATTCGCCTTTTCAGTGATAACAGTCTGAATTCTGGCAATGTTTTTGCGCACGTCTTTGATTCTGGATGTGTTATCTAACTGATTGGTTGCATTCTGGAATCTCAGGTTGAACAGTTCCTTCTTCGCAGCTACTAACTCGTCGCTCAGCTCTTTTACGGACTTCGCCTTTAACTCTTCTACAAATTTATTAGTTTTCACTGTTATCACCGCCTTCTAAATCTGCCTTGGAAGCGATTTTGCACTTGCAGGGCAGTTTATGCATTGCAAGACGCAGAGCTTCTCTTGCTGTTTCTTCTGGTACGCCAGCAATCTCAAATAATACACGGCCGGGCTTTACAACTGCTACCCAGTACTCCAGAGCGCCTTTACCGGAACCCATACGGGTCTCAGCGGGCTTTGCTGTTACGGGCTTATCCGGGAAAATCTTGATCCAAACCTGGCCGCCACGCTTGATATAACGGGTCATGGCAACACGGGCCGCCTCGATCTGGTTGGACTTGATCCAGCACGGCTCAGTAGCGACTAAACCGTACTCACCGTTGGAGATCTTATTGCCTCTTAATGCTTTGCCGGCCATGGATCCACGGAACTGTTTACGACGCTTAACTCTCTTAGGCATTAACATTATTTATCGCTCCCTTCCTTGTTTCCTTTAGTAGGAAGTACCTCGCCTTTGTAGATCCAAACCTTAACGCCAAGCTTGCCGTAGGTCGTATCTGCCTCAGCGAAACCATAGTCAATATCTGCTCTTAATGTCTGAAGCGGGATGGTGCCCTCGCTGTAGAACTCGGTACGCGCGATGTCGGCTCCGCCTAAACGTCCGCCAACAGCGGTCTTGATTCCCTTAACGCCGGTCTTCATGGTTCTGCCCATGGTGGACTTCATGGCGCGACGGAAGGAAGTACGGTTCTCCAGCTGCTGTGCGATGGATTCTGCAACCAGCTGAGCGTCTTTGTCCGGTCTCTTGATCTCTTTGATATCGATGAACAGCTTCTTGTCGGTCAGCTTCTGAACTTCCTTCTTCAGCTTCTCGATCTCAGCGCCGCCCTTGCCGATTACAACGCCCGGCTTCGCGGTGTAGATGATCACCTTCACTCTGTCGGAAGCGCGCTCGATCTCGATCTTGGAAATGCCGGCGCTGTATAATCTCTTTTTCAGGAACTTTCTGATGTTATAGTCTTCTACCAGACAGTCTGCGAAGTCAGCTTCCGCATACCACTTGGAATCCCAGTCTTTAATAACACCGACTCTTAAGCCGTGTGGATTAACTTTCTGTCCCATATTTGCCTCCTTTATCTCTCATTCAGAACAACAGTGATGTGGCTCATTCTCTTTTCGATTCTGTAAGCACGTCCCTGCGCTCTCGGTCTAACTCTCTTCATGGTCGGGCCCTGGTTGGCGTAGCACTCCTCCACATACAGGTTCTCGGCGCTCATGCCGTTGTTGTTCTCAGCGTTTGCGACTGCCGACTCCAGTAATTTCTTGATTAAGCTGGAAGCATATCTGGGATTGTAAGTTACAATACCAAGTGCTGTCTGAACATCTTTGCCTCTGATGGCATCTAATACGAAACAAGCCTTCTGGACAGATACTCTAGCGTAAGACAGTTTTGCGCTGGGTCTTGTATCCTTCTGGGCATTTCTCTCTCTCTTGACTTGGGATCTATGACCTTTTGCCATTGGTAAAACCTCCTTTCAAACTTACCTGCGAATTACTTTCTAACTCCGGACTTTTTCTCGTCTTTGCCGTGGCCTCTGTAGGTTCTGGTAGCGACGAACTCGCCGAGCTTATGACCAACCATATCCTCGGTGACGTATACCGGCACGTGTTTTCTGCCGTCATGAACTGCGATTGTGTGACCAACCATCTGTGGGAAGATTGTAGAACGGCGGGACCAGGTCTTGATTACCTGCTTCTGTCCTGCTGCATTCATAGCGTCTACTTTCTTTAACAGATGCGCATCTGCAAATGGTCCTTTTTTCAGTGAACGAGCCATGTGTTCTTAACCTCCTTTAACTATTTGATGGTTTTGCCATCGCGTCTTCTTACGATCAACTTGTTAGACTGCTTGTTTTTCTTTCTGGTCTTTAAGCCCAGAGCAGGTTTGCCCCAAGGAGTGCAGGGACCGGGACGACCGATACCACACTTACCTTCACCACCACCGTGGGGATGGTCATTGGGGTTCATTACGGAACCGCGAACGGTGGGACGGAAGCCCATGTTGCGCTTTCTTCCAGCTTTACCAATGTTGATCAGGGAGTGTTCGCCATTGCCAACTACGCCGATGGTAGCGCGGCAGATGATCGGAACCATTCTCATTTCACCGGACGGTAAACGCAGGGTGGCGTACTTGCCTTCCTTTGCCATCAGCTGCGCCGCATTGCCTGCGGAACGAACCAGCTGGCCGCCCTTGCCGGGATATAACTCGATGTTGTGGATCTGCGCACCAACCGGGATGTTTGCCAGCGGTAAGCAGTTGCCAACCTTTGCCTCTGCGTTCTCGCCGCTCATAACCTTCATGCCGTCCGTTAAGCCCTGGGGAGCCAGGATGTAGGACTTGGTTCCGTCCACATAGCAGATCAGCGCGATGTTAGCGGTTCTGTTGGGATCGTACTCAATGCCGATAACAGTTGCCGGAATTCCGTCTTTGCTGTTTCTCTTGAAGTCGATCACTCTGTATTTTCTTCTGCTGCCGCCGCCTCTGTGGCGAACAGTGATTTTACCCTGATTGTTACGACCAGCGTTCTTGTCCAGGGACACTACCAGAGCTTTCTCGGGAGTGCTCTTGGTGATTTCCTTGAAATCCAAACCGGTCATATGTCTTCTGGAAGGTGTATAAGCATTATACTTCTTAATTCCCATGACATTTAACTCCTTTTCTATTTCTTTTCACGACATAAGCTGAAGCGTCGTATAAGTTCTCCGACCGGGGTGGCCCGGTGGGTTGATGTCTTCCGGATTACAGGCCCTGGAAGATCTCGATTTCCTTGCTGTCCTCGGTCAGTTTCACGATCGCCTTCTTGGAAGCAGCGGTCTTGCCGTAGGTCATGCCTCTTCTCTTAACCTTGCCTTCGCAGTTCATGGTGTTCACGCTGGCAACCTTGGTTCCCGGGAACATCTTCTCAACCGCTTCTTTGATCATCGCCTTGTTGGCGTCTACATGTACCATGAATGTGTACTTCTTGTCAGTCATGGCGTTCATGCTCTTCTCAGTGATCACCGGCTTCAAAATGACGTCATAATATTTAATGTCTGCCATTATGCGTACACCTCCTCGATGGTTGCAACAGCAGCCTTGGTGGCAACTACTGTGCTGTACTTCAGAATGTCGTATACGTTCATGGTGTTAACCTGGGTGGTCTTTACGTCCGCGATGTTTCTGGCGGATAATACAGCGTTCTGATCGTTGTCGGCCAGAACTACCAGGGCCTTGTTTACTTTCAGGTTATCCATAACATTCTGGAACTTCTTGGTCTTGATCTCGTCGAACTTCAGCTCATCCACAACGATGAACTTGCCTCCCTGAACACGGCTGGTCAGTGCGGACTTCAGAGCAGCCCTCTTCTCTTTCTTGTTCAGTGTGATGGTGTAATCTCTCGGTACGGGAGCGAATACGACGCCGCCGCCCTTCCACTGCGGAGATCTGGTTGAACCCTGTCTTGCATGACCGGTTCCTTTCTGTCTCCACGGCTTTCTGCCGCCGCCGGATACCTCAGAACGGGTCTTGGCTTTCTGAGTTCCCTGACGCTTGTTCGCCAGCTGGGCAACCACTGCAAGATGTACCAGGTGCTCGTTTACTTCAACACCGAACACTGCATCGTTCAGCTCCATGCTGCCAACTTCTTTGCCTTCCATATTGTAAACAGATACGTTTGCCATCTGTGTGTTCCTCCTTTCCTATAAAAGCTTACCGTTCAACCTTAACGGTTTCTTTGATTGTTACCAGAGACTTCTTCGGTCCCGGAACAGCACCCTTGATCAGAAGCAGGTTGTTCTCAGTGTCAACCTTGACAACTTCCAGATTCTGAATGGTGATCTGCTTGTTGCCCATCTGACCAGGCATTCCTTTGCCCTTGAATACGCGGCCGGGAGTGGTGGCGGAGCCGTTGGAACCCTGATGACGGTGGAACTTGGAACCGTGAGCCATGGGTCCTCTGGACTGGCCATATCTCTTGATAGCGCCCTGGAAGCCTTTACCTTTGGAAATAGCGGTAGCGTCGATCTTGTCGCCCTGGGCGAAGATGTCTGCCTTAATCTCGTCTTTTACGGAATACTCTTCCGCATTCTCTAATCTCAGCTCTCTCACATATCTCTTGTAAGAAACGCCGGCCTTGTCAAAGTGGCCTTTCTGCGGCTTGTTAACCAGCTTGTCGCGCTTGTCAACGAAACCAACCTGTACTGCTTTGTAACCGTCGTTGTCAACCGTCTTTACCTGGGTAACAACACAGGGACCAGCCTGAAGCACGGTTACCGGAATTAACACGCCATTCTCATCGAAGATCTGGGTCATTCCGACTTTTGTTGCTAAAATCGCTTTCTTCATTGTCTTACCTCCTGTTTCATGATCTACAGCGGAATGCTTTCGCATTCATCCTAGAACAGTCTAATATACGTGGAACACTATGAACCGCCTTGCGGTATGTTGATTCCCAACAGGAATTGCCAGTGTTGCTTCTATATCTAAACCCTTCAGGATATAAACATGTTTGTCTGAAAACTCGATAATCTCCGATTATTTCGTTTTCATCTTGATGTCGATGTACACGCCAGCGGGCATTTCCAGTCTGGACAGGGCCTCGACAGCCTTCTGATTCGGGGAGATGATGTCGATCAGTCTCTTGTGAGTTCTCTGCTCGAACTGCTCTCTGGAATCTTTGTACTTATGAACCGCACGCAGAATCGTTACTACCTCTTTCTTGGTGGGTAACGGCACCGGTCCGCTCACCTGAGATCCTGTTTTCTTTACGGTCTCGATGATTTTGCTGGCGGACTGATCTACTAACTGATGATCATAAGCCTTCAATGTGATTCTCATTACTTGACTTGCCATAAAAAAAGTCGCCTCCTTTTCGCACTTTTAAACCAAGTACGACAAGCGGTGACTGTACACGTTTCCGTGTGTGTCCTAAGGACTACACACTGATGCTGTTCCTTGCATTGCATTTTCGCAGCTTCTTTAATTGGTACAGTGACTTGTCGCCAGTTTCCTAACTTGACATTCGCTCCACGGAAAACCTGCCCACTTTGTGGTCAGCAACCTCACGCTTCACAGCTATCATGCCACAGCCTTGTTATCATAGCACACTTTTTTTTTAGATGCAAGTCTTTTTTAAATTTTTTTGGCACGCTTTTTGAGTCAGCTTTTGATTCCTTCCCAGACATTCGGTGGCGGACAGCAAAACACCCGCCATCGAAATGGCGGGTGCGTTTCTTCTATATAATAGGGACTGTCAATCCTCATCCCAAACCGGCTCCACCGGGTCGTTGACGTATCCGTCGATATCCGTGTCGTCGTCCGCCTTCTGCAGCGTACCGCTGCTGCTGGTGGTGAACTTGACGCCGTCGGAATTCTTGACATTACTGTTCTTCATGATTTTGCCGGAGGAGTTGACCACGTAGTTGTTGCCGTTTACGCGGTAGCACATATACTTGGAGCCGTCTGTGGCTTCCTGAAGCTTACCGGCGTAGTAGAGATGGTTGTCCTTCACGCCGGTGTAACCGCGGCCGTTATCAGCAAAATAAAAATCCGAACGGCTTCCATCCCCTTCGGTAATCTTCATTTTCCCTTTTTGAACATTGCTGGTGTTTTTATCCCCAAAATAAAAAGCGGTCCAGCTGTCCCCGCCGGTGTATACCTTCTGCAAACCGTGTACCGGGTTGCCTTTGTTGTTGAACAGATAGCTTCTCCCGTTGACCTTCCAGAGATCATTGACCGTAAGCCTGTCCGAATCAGCCGCTCTCGGCTTTCCGCTGTTTGAGAAGTAGAACCACTCCACATCCCCGTCGTAGCCTTCCAGGTCTTCCGGAGGTTCGATGGAATACCAGCCGATCTTGGCCTTGCCGTCGGAACCGAAGTACATGTAATCCTCAATGGAATCGCTGCTGCCGGATCTCACGTTCTTCCAGCCGGTCTGCATGGCGCCGTCCTGGTCAAAACAGTAGTAGGTCCCCTCGATCTTCCTGGCCCCGTAATCGCCGCTGTCATCGTCCGGCACGTACTTCTTGCCGCTGGATGAGAAGTAATACCAGTTTCGCCCGTCATCGTCGTCCAGACTGTCAAAACTGGGAGTTACGCGGTTGCTGTCGTAATCATCGCCATCCGGCGGATACAACTTCTGCCAGCCCGTCCGCATAACTCCGTCCTCACCGCAGTAATACATATCATCCAAAATCCATCCGACTTCCAGCTTGCCGTCGTCGTCAAAATGATACCACTTGTCATTGATCTTCTTCCAGGTATCCTTGATGGCCTTGCCGCTGCTGCCGAAGTAATACCACTCGTACTCGCCCTCGTCGTTGGTAACCTTCAGCCACTTCTCGGTATACATGATACCGTCGCCGTCCACGTAGTAATCCGTGTCCACCCAGCAGTTGGTCGCCATCACGCCATCGCCGTCCAGGTAGCGCCAGAGGTTGTCGGCTCCCTTCTTCCACGCGTTGTACACGCGGTCCCCATGGGAATCCAGATACACCCAGCCGTTGCTCTCCTGCTTCCATCCCTCTGCGGCCATAGCGGACAAGGTGGCTGTCCCCAGCGATAACACCAGTGCCAGTATCCACACCGCCACGGTTCTTCTCTTCATAAGCTCAACTCCTATTCCCGATTTGCACTCCACCGAAGCCACCTGAAAACCCCCAGGCAGGCATCCGGTAATCCTATGATATATTGTATCAAGGGACCTCCAATTAAGCAACAATATTTATCTTTCAATTCTATTACAATTTGAATAACAGTTTATAGGGCGGGAAAAATGGTGCGTAAAGCAGTGTCAAGCTCGCTTGTAAGCTGCTTTTCGTACCATTTTTCCCATCGGATGGACATCCGATGCTTCCTGACCGGCTTTTTCGGTCAGGAAGATAGCCCGGACGCTGCCGAATCCATAATCAGTCGCAAAAAATCCCCGTATTTTCACGAAAACAACCGCAATACTTGACGTTTCAGGCATCCTTGGACTATACTTATGGGACTGATATTGAATGAAACTTACGATATAGAAGAAATAAACTTAAGAAATGAGGTTAAGCGATTATATGTGGCTTGCAGATCAATGGAAAGATTATGAGGTAATCGATTGTTCAAATGGTGAAAAACTGGAGCGCTGGGGGAATTATCTGCTGGTCCGGCCGGACCCCCAGGTGATCTGGGACACGCCCCGGGCCCACAAGGGCTGGAAGCAGATGAACGGACACTACCACCGCAGCAGCAAGGGCGGCGGCGAGTGGGAGTTTTTCGATCTGCCCCAGCAGTGGACCATCGGATACAAAGGGCTCACGTTCAATCTGAAGCCCTTCAGCTTTAAGCATACCGGACTGTTCCCGGAGCAGGCCGCCAACTGGGACTGGTTCGGCGCCAAAATCCGCGAGGCCGGCCGGCCCGTGAAGGTGCTGAACCTCTTCGCCTACACCGGCGGAGCCACCCTGGCGGCGGCACAGGCCGGAGCGGCCGTCACCCACGTGGATGCCTCCAAAGGAATGGTCGGCTGGGCCAAGGAGAACGCAGCCTCCTCCGGCCTGGCGGACAAGCCCATCCGCTGGATCGTGGACGACTGCGTGAAATTCGTGGAGCGGGAGATTCGCCGCGGGAACCACTACGACGCCGTGATTATGGACCCGCCCTCCTACGGCCGCGGGCCCAAGGGTGAAATCTGGAAGATCGAAGATGCCATCCATCCGCTGGTCAGGCTGTGCGCCCAGCTGCTCTCCGACCAGCCCCTGTTTTTCCTGATCAACTCCTACACCACCGGCCTGGCCCCGGCCGTGCTCTCCTACCTGCTGGGCGTGGAGGTGGCCGCCTCCCGCGGCGGAACCGTGCGCGCCGAGGAGATCGGCCTGCCTGTCACCCAGACCGGCCTGGTGCTGCCCTGCGGGGCTTCGGGGCGGTGGGAGGCGTAAACCGTCTTATAATGATAATAAAATAATCGTTTCTGCGGGGCCCCTATAGAGCGGCCCCGTTTGTTTTGATCACATCCCTGTACCAGTAGAAGCTGTCCTTTCGGATCCGGCGTCCGCTTCCCTTCCCGAAATTATCCAGATCCACATAGATAAATCCATACCGCTTGTCCATCTCTCCCTGGGAACAGCTGATAATATCGATGGGCGCCCAGGCCGCGTACCCAAAGCAATTCACCCCATCCCGGATCGCTTCCCGGATTGAGCGCAGATGGGCGCTGAGGTACTCCACCCGGTAATCGTCGTGCACCTCGTCTCCTTCCAGCTGATCATGGGTGCCCAAGCCATTTTCCGCCACAAACAGCGGTACCTGCCATCGGTCCCAGAACTGGTTGAGGGAATGCCTGAGGCCTGCCGGGTCAACGGCCCAGCCATACATGGTACGGTCCAGCTGCGGATTTTCCGTAACGCCCTCACCGGCGCTCATGGTGCTGGTACAATAATAGCTGAAGGCAAAGAAATCCGCGGTATTTTCCCTAAGCAGCCGTTCATCCCCCTCTTCCATCACAATCCGATATCCCTGCTCGTCGAAAAACCTCAGCGCATATCCCGGATACTCCCCACGTATCAAAACATCCCCGTAAAAATACTGGTTCATCTGATTTCCTCTGCACGCGGCCATCACATCGTCCGGGTGGCAGGTCAGGGGATAATACATCCGGCTTCCGTTCATGCAGCCGATCATCATTTCCCCGTCCAGCGATCCGGCGAACTGTTTAACCAGAGCGCTGGCCACAAACTGGTGATGAAGGCTTTGGTACCTGGCCTCCTCCATATTTTCATGGCTGTTCAACGTCAGCCCCAATCCCGGGAATTCGGCTCCCCAGTCAAAGCTGTTGATCTGGTTGATCACAATCCAGTATTTTACCTTATGTTCATAGCGCTTCATCACAGTCTCTGCAAACCGCAGGAAAAACCCAATGGTCTTACGGTTATACCAACCCCCGTATTCCGTAATCAGGGCCAGGGGCGTCTCATAGTGGGACAGCGTGATAATGGGCTCCATTCCGTCCCGGACAATCTCATCGATCAGGCGGTCGTAAAATTCCAGGCCCGCCTCATTGGGCGTTTCCTCGTCTCCCCGCGGGAAAATCCTCGTCCACGCAATGGACGTCCGGAAGCACTTGAACCCCATTTCCTTCATAAGCGCCAGATCGTCCGGGTATGTATGGTAGAAATCAATCCCTCGCCTGCGGGGATAATTACCGCTCCGGTCCTCCAAATGGCGGCGGATGTCCTCCGGCGTGTGTTTAAAGTTAAAAATGGAGGTCCGGCTGTAGCAGTCCGGCAGTTCCTCTATGTCAGCTGCGCTGGGGCCCTTGCCGTCCAGATCCCATGCGCCCTCGGCCTGATTGGCCGCAATGGCCCCGCCCCACAGAAAATTATCGGGAAACTCTTTTTTTAAATTCATCCCTCTTCCTCCTTCCCACAGGCCAGATTCCGGTACAGCTTTTGAAGCCTGCGGATCAGCCGTATCTCGCTGTCCACCGCCATAATCGTGTCCTGGGCATGGACCATTAGCACCGTGATCGTAGGATGTTCTTCCTCGATGGCCTCCTGCAGCAGACGGGTCTGCAGTTTGTGGGCCTCGGTGATCTCCTGCTCCGCCCGGGCCAGGAGCCGTTCTCCCTCTGTAAAATCCCCGTTTTCAACGCAATCCATAGACTGATTATACAGTTCCCTGGCATTTCCCGCGCTCAGTATCATGTTCATGGATGCCAGATTAATATTCTCAACATTTGACATATGGGTTCCTCACTCAGATTCCTGTTTTAACGCTGCCTGCTCTTCCTCGTATACCTGCTTATCATAGACTTTAAAAAACGGATAATAAATCAGCCACGACACGGCGAACAGCACTACTGCCAGAACCGTCCCGCGTATGGAACCGGTGGAAAAATAGGCAAATATAAATTTCGGCAGATACCACATTTCAAATACCCGCGTCGGGATGGGCACGAGGCCGAAATAGAAGGTCAGCCAGGTGATAATCGGGCAGACCAGCCCGGCAATCCACATGGGAATCATCAAAATGGGGTTGAAGGTGATGGGCGTCCCGTACACCAGCGGCTCATTGATATTGAAGATGGAGGGACCGATCACGGTCTTACCCATCATTTTCAGCCGGTGGGATTTTGACAGGAAACACAGCATAATCGCCAGCGCAAAGGTAGCGCCTCCACCGCCGATGGTCATGATCCATGTGACCTCATAGACGTGGATGTTAACCGCAGCCATGCCGGCGGCGGCAGCGTCCATATTCGCGGCGATGCCGGACAGCGCCACTACCGATAAAATGGGGTACAGCACCCAGGTGGAGATTCCAAATGAGTACAGGAACGCCATGGAAAGGAAATTCAGGATAACAAACCCACCGAAGGATTCCCCAAGAGATACCAGCGGCATGAAGAAATTCGTAATCATGTCGAAAATATTCCAGCCCATAAGCGTTACCAGCACCCAGCCCACCACGATAATCAGACTGATGGGAATCAGGGTGTCAAACCAGACCGTGACGAAATCCGGCAGCGCGGAATCCTCCTTGAACAGATGGAGCTTTCCAAAGCTGCTCATCACAAAACCCACAAATACGCCGGCCACAATGGCAGCGATCATGCCGCCTGCCCCCAGGGCGCTGAATTTGACCACAATATTTCCGTCTGTAAATTCCGGACTGATGATCATCATAAAAAACGCGATACCGGCCAGCCCCGCCTGCCGCCTGGTCTGCTTCTGCTTTTTCTTTTCCATCAGGGAATACGGAATGAGAAAGGCCAGAAACAGGGACAGCAGCCCAAAGGTGTAGGTGTTAAACGCGCTGAAGTCCGGCCAGGAAGGCACCAACTCCCGGACCACGTCCATGATCGTGGCAAACGTGCCGATGAAAATCAAAGGCATCGTCGTCAAAATCGCATCCTGAAGCGCCGCGACATAGGCGTTTCGGGCCAGCCGGTTCATTCTTGGCGCAAAGCGCTCCGTCATCCAAGTCATAAATTGATCCATATATGATATCCCCCTCCTACTGTAATTTGTTATTTTCCCAGTTCTTTCACTACAAAATCCACAATGGCGGCCCCATCCAGCGTTCCATAAGCCTTCTGGTCAATCACATGGACCGGAACGCCATAGGGCCTGGCATACTCCACCATATCCTGATACATATATTTCAGGTGCGGCCCCAGCAGCAGCATATCAATCTCCCCAATATACTCGTCCACCTCAGAGTCGCTTCTGGCCATGAAACTGTACTCCAGGTTCCGTTCTTTCACCACCTTGCGGATGTTTTTGGCCATAAACCCACTGGATGCCCCTGCCCCACAGATAATCAAAATCCGCTTCATGCCAATCTCCTCCTCTCCTATTCGATCAATCCTTTTTCCCGCATGGTTCTGCCGATCACCTCCGCAGCTTCCTTCTCGTCCTCGCCTGCGCAGCAGATTTCAATCTGCGCATCCCACGGGATTCCCATTTTCATGATTTGGATAATAGATTTCATGTCCGCCGTCCGGTCCTTGTAGCGCAGTTCCACACTGCACTTAAACCGGCCTGCCTGGGTGACCGCTACTGCCGCCGGTCTGGCATGAAACCCCACCGGTTCCGTCACTCTCGCGCTGACTACCTGCATGTCCACTCCCCCCTTTCCGCTTTCTGCTCTCGTTTACAGTCTCATTCTACAAAAAGCGCTGAATTTATTCAAATAAATCGACTTCCGCCCAGAAGGAAGTCAGAATATTTGCAATTCCGATGGGATTCTCCTATAATATACTTGTAATATTGGGGGATTGTATGGAGGGGTATGTCATGGGAAATGAGCGCTATGAGCAACTTCTGGATTATTTGGATCAGAAACGCGACTGGGTCGCCGCCCGGGATCTGGCCCGGTATTTCGGCGTGTCCGGCCGTCAGATCCGCAGCTATGTAGCCGCGATCAACCGGTCGTCGGAAACGCAGCCGCTGATCGACTCCTCCAACAAAGGCTACCGTCTGTCCCGCGCCCCGGTTCCGGGCAGGCGCAGGCTTTCCGAGGACAGCTTACCCATCCTTCCCGCTCAGAGAAGCGAGCACATTATCACTGCGCTTTTGCGCAGTCCCGGGGGCTGCAATGTGTTTGACCTGGCTGAATCGCTGTTTATAAGCGTTCCGACCCTTGAAAATGATCTCGGAAAAATACGCCGGGATACTGCGGGATACGGTCTGACCCTGAGGCGAAACCGTGAAACCGTGGTCCTGGAGGGCAATGAACGGGACAAGCGCCGCTTTTTGAAGGAATGCTTATTTCAGGGCGGCTGGGAGAAGGTGCGCACAGAGCCTCATCCCTTCTTCACCCAGGATTTTAACGACAGTTCCGTGCGCGCGTCGATCAAACGTATCTTTTCCGAACACTCTGTTTTTGTGAATGACTATGCGCTGGACGACCTGCTTCTGCACATGTTTATTGTGGTGCAGCGGGTCCGGTCCGGCTGCTGTATCGAGGAAATCCCGACTTGTCCGTCAGAGCCTGACAGCCGTTATCTGTACGCCATCAAGGATCTTTCGGAGTATCTGCAGACCACGTTTTCGCTGAGCTTCGGCCCCCTGGAACTTCATGATCTGGAGCTGGTCCTCTCCCAGAACACCTCCATCCTGGATCCCTCGATCATCACGCCGCAGAATCTGAAGCAGTATGTGGAACAGGAGTATATTGAGGCGGCCCGCTACATTGTGGAGCAGGTGAAAGAGCATTACCTGGTAAACGGCTTCAGCGACGACTTCTTTGTAAAGTTCACGCTCCACCTAAAAAACCTGTTTATTCGGAGCAGCAAAAACCTGACTGCCAAAAACCCTTTAAAAGATAAGATCAAATGGACCTACCCCCTGATCCACGATATCTCCGTGTTTATCGCCGATATTCTGGATCACCGGTTCGGTCTCCACATCGATGAGGATGAGATCGGGTACATCGCATTTCATCTGTGCACCTGCCTTTACGGCATGAATCAGGAACCGGTCACCGCCACCTTTATCTATGCCAATTACTACGATTACCATCAAAAAACGGTGGAACTGCTGGAAAAATATTTCGAGGGGTCTCTTGCCGTAAAGTTTACCGTATCCATCCACGACTATATTCCAACCGCCTGCCACAGCGACCTGATCATAAGCACGGTGGGCTCCCGCCTGCCAAAGCCCTGCATCGTCATCAATCCATTTCCGCTGAAACAGGACTTTGAGCAGATCCGCAATCAGGTGGAGGAGATCAGCCGACTGAAAAAATACGCTTTTTTCCACCAGAAATTCCTGCAATTTTTCGCACCGCAGTGCTTTATCTGCAACCGCACGGACCAGAATCCCCAGGATCTGATCCGGACCATGTGCCGCAATGCGATTGATCTGGGCTTTGCCCGCGAAACCTTCACACAGGAAGTCCTGCGGCGGGAGCGCATGTCCAACACGGCATTCCACGAGGTAGCGGTCCCCCATGCCATGTCGCAGCATGTAAACCGCAGCTTTATCTCCGTGTCCGTCAACCGTCCGCCTGTCCGGTGGAGCGAGAGCGCGCCGGCTGTAAAGCTGGTGCTGATGATCGGCGTCCATCAGGACGACCGCAGAATCTTCAGCCGTATCTTTGACTTTCTGGTGGAGATCCTGTCCGCCGCCGGAAATGTGGCGCTGCTGGAAAAGGCTGCAAGCTTTGAGGAATTTACCGGCCTGATCGGCGAGATGGCCGGAAACGTGTCCTGGGATTAACCGGCGGTAAATCCCGCAGGGTGAAAAAGGCGCCGCCTTCGCAGGCAGCGCCAAAACATATTACAGCACCAAACGCTCCACATCCAACATCCCCCATCCCTGCTGGTTGTGGGGCATTCCCATGTCCACGGCCCGCTCCATCAGGCGCATTTTCACGTCCTTGTTGCTCATATGGGGGTAGCGCTCCAGCAGAAGGGCTATGGCGCCGGAGACCAGGGGGGTGGACATGCTGGTTCCGCTTTTGGTCATGTAGCGGGCTGGCTGGTTACAGCAGCTGACGATTCCGGAGCCGGGCGCCACGATATCCGGCTTGCTCACGCAGGCCAGGGTTGGGCCGCGGCCGGAATAGTCCACCATCCGGTTGCCCATCACATCCACTTCCTTGTAGTCGTCCGAGCAGCCCACCGTGATCACCTTGCGGCTGATTCCCGGCGTGGTGATGGTCATCCGGCCCGGCCCGTGGTTGCCCGCAGCCACCACGACCACCAGGCCGTCGTCCCAGGCCGCGTCCACGCCGCGCACCAGCACGGAATTTTCCGTCATATCCCTCCGCGAAAGAGAGCCCACGGAGATATTGACGATCCGTATATTGTATTCCTCCTTATGTTCCCGAATCCAGCCCAGTCCGGCCAGCACGTCGGAGGCGAATCCATTTCCTTTATTGTCCAGAACCTTGACGGCAATCAGGCTGCAGCCGGGGGCAATCCCGCGGTAAACGCCTCCCGATGAAACACCACTGCCGCCAATAATGGCGGCAATGTGGGTTCCGTGGCCATTGTCGTCGTATGGCCCGACTCTATGATGAACGTAATCCTTAAATGCGACTACTCTGTTGCCAAAATCTTCATGGGGATAAATTCCGGTGTCCAGCACCGCAACGCCGACTCCGGCTCCTGTGATCCCCATCTCGTAAACCGAATCACAGTGAATTTCTTTTCTCGCCTGATTCACATTATAATTTCTCCCTTTTTTATTAGCATATTCCGGTCCCAGTCCGCTGGTTCCGCAAGGGAGAGGTTGTGGACCGCCAAATCATTTTTGGCAGCCTGACCCATAAATTTTCCGTTAAATTCCAGATCCTTTAACGTTTCCTAACCACTTTCAGTCTGACTTCAGACGATAATTTAAGAATTTCTTAATAATCTATTCAAGGAACATTCAAACATTCCCGCGAAATGCATGCTATACTATAACCATAATAAATGCACGAATAACAACTATCCTTCAACCCTTTTTGAAAATCCGAAAATCCTAAGAAAACAGCTCCATGCCGAAAGGTATGGAGCTTTTTCTATCCGTTATCGAAGCGTTTTCAAGTGTTCAAACAGCTTTTTCAAGTCGCCGTCCGCCAGGCAGTAGCCGTCCATGCCCACGGCCCTGGCTCCGTCGATGTTGTTCTGGAGATCGTCCACGAAGAAGCACTCCTCGGGTTTTAAGTGAAACCGCTCAAACAGATGGGCGTACATTTCCTTTTGGGGTTTCATGCACTTCTCCTCCGCTGAGAAGAACACGCCGTCGAACAGCTCGATCCCCGGAATCACGTCGCGGTAGCAGTCCAGAAGCCGCAGCGAGGCGTTGGAGCACAGGTAGATGCCGTAGCCCTGATCCTTGAGCCAGCGGACCAGATCTCCCGCCCCCTCCTTGGGCCACATGTTGTATTCATGCCAGTGAGCCAGGCATTTCGCCGCCATCTCCCTGGCGTGATCCGTGTCCAGGCGGGCCTGCATGCGCGCCAGGGCCGCTTCCTCGGAGATCACGCCCATGTCCAGCATGATCCATTCCGGCGACACGAACACGCTGGTACAGACCGCCCGGCGCTCTGCCTCGTCCTCCACGAACTCCCGGACCACACGATCCGGCTGGTACTCCACCAGCACGCCGCCCATGTCAAATACAATGTTCCGAATCATTTTATTCTCCACCTTCCTGAAAAGATATGTAATGGTGCAGGCCTTTCCCGCTGTCTAACCATTACAAAAGATAAAAGCCCGGGAGCCGGATACTTGTCCGGTCCTCAGGCTCTCTCATCGCTTACGCTTCAGGCTTCTCAACCTGGACGATCGCAGCTTTCTGCATGGGAATCCGACAGTTTTTGTTGTTGCCGAACTCTACGATCACGGTGTCATCGGTCATATCGATAATCACACCGTAAAAGCCGCTGGATGTCAGTATGGTATCCCCTACTGCAACGCTGTTCAACAGCTCCTGCTGTCTCTGCTTCTCCTTCTTCTGCGGACGGATCGCCATAAAATACAGCATTCCCAGCAGCAGAACCACATAGAGAACCCAGAAAATCGGACTGTTTGTCATCGCTTGTTTCCTCCTTCACGAACCTACCGCCGCCTCGCCGCGGTAGCTTATAATAAATGCAACGGACCGCCGTTTGGGCGGACGATTGCTGAGTGCAATGGGCCGCTTCTTTTCCGGCGGGCGATTGCTGGATGCAATGGGCCGCCGCTCTTTGGGCGGGCGATTGCTGGATGCAATGGGCCGCCGCTCTTTAGGCGGGCGATTGCTGGATGCAATGGGCCGCCGCCTTCTGGCGGGCGATTGCTATTCCTGAGACCCTTCCATACCGGCTAGCTTCCTCATCTTATAGTCGGCATAGCGGTGTTCCTCGATGGCGTCGCGAATCTCTTCCATCATTGTATTATAAAAATACAAATTATGCAAGGTGCATAATCGCATTCCAAGCATTTCTTTTGCCTTGAGCAGATGGCGGATATACGCCCTGCTGTAGGATCTGCAGGCCGGGCAGCCGCACCCCTCCTCGATGGGGCGGGCATCCAGCTCGTATTTCCGGTTGAACAGATTGAGCTTTCCATGGTTGGTGTACACATGGCCGTGCCGTCCGTTCCGGGACGGGTAAACGCAGTCGAAGAAGTCCACGCCGCGATCCACCGCCTCCAGGATATTGGCGGGAGTTCCCACGCCCATGAGGTACACCGGCTTTTCCTCCGGCAGATGGGGCACGGTTACGTCCAGCACGTGGTACATTTCCTCGTGGCTCTCGCCCACCGCCAGGCCGCCCACCGCGTAGCCGTCCAGGTCCATTTCCCGGATCACGTCCGCGTGCCAGGTGCGGATGCTGTCCACCACACCGCCCTGGTTGATGCCAAAGAGCAGCTGTTCCCGGTTGATGGTGTCCGGCAGAGCGTTGAGCCGGTCCATCTCCTCCTTGCAGCGGGCAAGCCACCGGGTGGTCCGCTCCACGGAATTGCGGATGTACTGCTCGTCCGCGTGGCTGGGCGGGCATTCGTCAAAGGCCATGGCAATGGTGGAACCCAGGTTGGACTGAATCTGCATACTCTCCTCCGGCCCCATGAAAATCTTGCGGCCGTCGATATGGGAGTTAAAATAAACCCCCTCCTCCTTAATCTTTCTCAAACTGGTCAGGGAAAACACCTGAAAGCCCCCGGAGTCCGTCAGGATAGGCCTGTCCCAATTCATGAACCTGTGCAGGCCGCCGAACTCCCGGATCAGTTTGTCGCCGGTGCGCACATGCAGATGGTAGGTATTGGAAAGCTCCACCTGGGTGCCGATCTGGCGCAGGTCGTCGGTGGAAACCGCGCCCTTGATGGCGCCCACCGTCCCCACGTTCATGAACACCGGGGTCTGGATGGTGCCGTGGACGGTTTTCATCTCCGCCCGCTTGGCCCGGCCGTCCTTTGTTATCACTTTATATTCCATAGATCTCACGCCTCGTCGTCCGCCAGGGCGGCCTTGATCATGATGGCGCACTCGATCCGCTTCTTCTGCATCTCGCAGCCGATCTCGTAAGCGCCGGTGATTGAATCGCTGAAATTGTAAGCGTTCGCCGCGCAGCCGCCGCTGCAATAGAAGCGGGCGAAACAGTCCTTACATTTGTCCTTTGCGTACACATTGCACATCTTGAACTCGTCCCGGATCTCCGTGTTCACAACGCCCGTGTCCACATTTCCCAGCAGGAACTTTTCATTTCCCACAAACTGGTGGCAGGGGTATAAATCGCCCCAGGGCGTCACGGCCAGGTACTCGGTGCCGGAGCCGCAGCCCGCCAGACGCTTGGCCACACAGGGACCGGCATTCAGATCCAGCATAAAATGGAAGAAATTAAACCCTCTCCCCTCTTTCTTGCGCTTGATGTACTCCAATGCCAGCTTGTCATATTCTTCCAGAATCTGGGGAATATCCTCCTCACGGATGGCGTAATCCTCCTCCGGCGGAGCCACCACCGGCTCCATGGACATCTGCTTGAAGCCCAGGTCCGCGTAGTGCAGCACATCCGCCGCGAAATCCAGATTGTGGCGGGTGAAGGTCCCGCGCACATAATAATTGTTCTGATCTCTCAGCTCGGCGAACTTCTGGAACTTGGGCACGATCAGCTCATAGCTGCCCTTGCCGTTGCGGAAGGGGCGCATCTTGTCGTTGACCTCCGGACGTCCGTCCAGGCTCAGCACCACATTGCTCATCTCCCGGTTGCAGAACTCCATCACCTCGTCGTTCAGCAGCACGCCGTTGGTGGTCAGGGTGAAACGGAACTTCTTGTGGAACTCCGCCTCCTTAGAGCGCCCGTACTCCACCAGGCGCTTCACCACATCCCAGTTCATTAACGGCTCGCCCCCGAAGAAGTCCACCTCCAGATGCTCCCTGCTGCCCGAATTGGCGATCAGGAAATCCAGGGCCTTTTTGCCCACCTCGTAGCTCATCAGAGCCCGCCGCCCGTGGTACTCCCCTTCCTCCGCAAAGCAATACTTGCAGGCCAGGTTGCAGTCGTGGGCGATATGCAGGCACAGCGCCTTGACCACAGTCTTACGCCGCTTAAAATCCATTACGAAGTCCTTATAAATATCCCTGGTCAAAAGCTGTTCCAGATCGATCAGCTCCTGAATATCCTCCAGGGCCTCCTCCACATCGTCCAGGGGATAACGCCCGGCCAGCCGGCTTCTCACCTCGACCTTGACCTCATCCGCCAGCTTCTCCGGCTGATCCAGCTCCGGCACCAGCTCGGAAACCACCTCCACCGCGTCGTAGACCACCGGGTCCACCACATGCACGGAACCGCTGTTCACATCCAGCACGATATGATAACCATTATTCAAAAATTGATGAATCACAAATACACTCTCTCTTTCCGAAGCGTTCCGACAACGCTCACACACATGAGAAAACCCCCATAATCCGGCGGACCACAGGGGCTTTGACCAATCAAAATCCTGTACCAATCACATTCAGTACATGTTAGCGGTTTGCATTCTCGCAGCTCTGGTTGCCTACGGTGCAAGAGGTCTTGCATGCGGACTGGCAGGAAGTCTGGCACTCGCCACATCCGCCCTTCTTCATGGTATCCTTCAGGGTATTGGCATTTAAAGTTTTAACGCGCTTCATAGCGACACCTCCTCTTTTCACTCCAAAATATAATTCCATGAAATTATAACACAGGATCGCGGCCCATGCAACGGGAAATTGCGAATATCCCGCAATCCCGGGGAATATATTGGACCATAAGAACTGTAAAAGGAGAAAAATAAATGGAAAACGGAATTGCCAAACCCATGCTTCGCTCCCTGCTGGTCTCCTACGTGCTCAGCGGCATCCTCCTGGCCGTGCTGGCCTTCGCCCTCTACCAGCTGCGCCTGAAAGAGGGACAGGTAAACATCATGGTCTACGCGATCTACTTCATCACCTGCCTCCTTGGCGGCCTCACCGCCGGCAAAGGCATCCGCCAGCGCCGCTTCTTCTGGGGCCTCCTGTCCGGCCTGCTCTACTTCCTGGTCCTCTTCGCCGTATCCTGGCTCATGAACCGCGGCTCCGCCATCGACATCCACCGCTCCCTCACCGTCATGGCCCTCTGCGCCGCCGGCGGCACCCTGGGCGGCATGCTAAGCTAACCCCAAACACACTGCAACTCCCGTCTCCACACAAAATACCGCTCTCCCTCAAAAAAACCATCGTGCATCCCCCCTCATCTCTCCCGCCCGGTCCCCAGCGCCGGAGCGGGGTGCAAACGGATGAGTGTGCAGGGGGATTGGAAAACGAAGCGCAGGGGCTTAAGTCCGGGGAGGGAGAAAAGCAGGGAGAAATCGTGTTCTCCAAAACACGATTTCAGGCGACCTGAGCGGAGAAAGCCTTCAGGATTTCTCCGCGAATAGAGCCGGTGCCCTGCTTTTCTCCCTCCCCGGGCTTTAGCCCCTGCGCTTCGTTTTCCACCCCTGCGCGCTCATCCGTTTGCGCCCCGTTCCGGCGCGTACCCCCGC
Source organism: [Clostridium] asparagiforme DSM 15981 (assembly GCA_025149125.1). Classification (GTDB taxonomy): domain Bacteria; phylum Bacillota; class Clostridia; order Lachnospirales; family Lachnospiraceae; genus Enterocloster; species Enterocloster asparagiformis. The sequence goes on from CP102272.1 coordinate 5,440,370, forward strand.
GTCCCCCCGCGCACTCAAAAAAAGAGCCCCCAAGCCACCGCCCAGGAACTCCGTATCCTCCTTATTCCCCCCTCAAACTCTTCACCACCTGCGCCCCCGCAATCATCATCGCTCCCAGGAAAATAAACATATCCCCGAGATTAAACACCACCTTCTTCAGTCCCTTCCACTGCACACTAAAATAATCCACCACATATCCTCTAAAAATCCGGTCATACAGATTACTCAGCGCTCCCCCAATGGTCACCGCCAGCCCAATCCGTTCCACCGCCGAATCCTTCCGTTCCATCAGCGCCACCAGTCCCCCCACCAGCGCGGACACTACCATCAGCGGAATCCCCTTCACAAGCTCCGGCTTCTGCTTAAGCACCCCAAACGGGAAACCGCTGTTATGATTCTTATACAGCCTGATCCACCCCTTCGCGCAGGGCAGATCCCGAGGAAACGTCTCATCCTCCTGATCCTCAATCACCTGTTTAATCCCCAAATCCAGAGCCGTCAATCCTCCAATCAGCCAACCGTACATCGCTCCGCCTCCTTTTCCCATTCAAATCCAACCTATATTTTCGTAACTGTCCGGACTCCCCACAATCACCAACAAAAATCCGCACCTTAGCCTGCCCGAAAACTTCACCCTTTTCCTCAAATCCCCAGGCTCGCAAAACCGCTACCATTATTTTACTATGTTCTCCACCCACCGTCCAGTGAAACGTTTCTAAAATTTCGCATATAATAGTAGAAACGCCCGGACTGCGAGGCAATTTATGGCACTCTGTCCCTTTAACCCGGCTTCCGAGGACTACGCGGATTTCATCTATAACTACAGCAGCCAGAATGTGCTCTCCCCCACCGGCCCTCTGCTCTCCGGGGCCTGCACGGAATTCGTCACGCAAAACTATGCGATCTTTTACGTCCCTCTAAACAGCATCCTTCCCCTTTCTCTGGAGAAGTATGCTTACTACAGTATCCCTAATCTGTTCACCCCCCTGGACACTTCCAGCATGGATGCCTCCGGCATCCTCTCCACCTTCAACACACCGGCCCTGGCAAACAAGGGCGCGGGCACCATGATCGGCTTTCTGGATACCGGCATCGACTACACCAACCGTCTGTTCCGCAACCCCAACGGCACCACCCGGATACTGGGAATCTGGGATCAGACCCTGCCGGAGGACACGAATGAGCTTCCCCCCGGCGTGCCGGATTATTTTCCCATGAGCGGAGCGTCCTACGGCACCGAATTCACCGAAGAACAGATCAATGAAGCACTGGCCTCCGACGATCCGCTTTCCCTGGTTCCCTCCCGGGATACCAACGGCCACGGCACCTTTATCGCGGGGATCGCTGCCGGGGGGACGCTGCCGGACGACTCCTTCACCGGAGCGGCCCCGGAGTGCAGCCTGGTGGTGGTCAAACTGAAGCAGGCCAAGCGCTACCTCCGGGATTACTATCTGATCCGGGAAGGCGCCACCGCATTTCAGGAAAACGACATCATGATGGGCATTAAATACCTGCGGGTCATGGCGCACCGCTACCGCATGCCTCTGGTCATCCTCATCGCCCTGGGCTCCAACATGGGAAGCCACGAGGGGCTCTCGCCCTTAAGCACCTCAATCCAGGACGTAACCCGCTTCCTGGGTTTTTCCGCCGTGATTGCCGCGGGAAATGAGACCGGCCTGTCCCATCACTTCGAGGGCATTATCCCCTCCGACGAGCCTTACCAGGATGTGGAAATCCGTGTGGGGGAGGAGGAATCCCGCCGTGGATTCGTGCTGGAGCTGTGGGCCACCAACTCGGACACCTACTCCGTGGGCTTCGTCTCCCCCACCGGCGAGGCCATCAGCCGGATCCCCATCATTTCCGGCAATGAAACCCGCATCCCCTTTCTGCTGGAGGATACGGTGATCACCGTCAATTACCAGCTGATCGAGGCCCTCACCGGCCGTCAGCTGATCTTCATGCGGTTCGAAGAACCCACTGTGGGCATCTGGCGCATCCGGGTCTACAACTCCCAGTTTTTCACCGGAAGCTATCACATGTGGCTGCCCGTGGAGAGCTTCATCTCCGACCAGACGGTGTTTCTCAATCCCAGCCCCAACAACACCATCACGCTGCCCGGAAACTCTCCGTCGCCCCTGACCATTGGAGCCTACAACCATCTCAACAACAGCATCTACATCCACTCCAGCCGCGGTTACACCCTTTCCAACGTGATCAAGCCGGACCTGGCGGCTCCCGGCGTGGATGTGTACGGCCCCGCCCTCACCGGCCCCCCGGGCACCGTGCCCATGACGCGCCGCACCGGCACCTCCGTGGCCGCCGCCCACGCCGCCGGAGCGGTGGCCAACCTGATGAGCTGGGGGTTTGTGGAGGGAAACGACCGCTCCATGAGCGAGGCGGCCATACGCTCCTACCTGGTCCGGGGAGCAAAACGAAATCCAGCGCTGTCCTACCCCAACCGCGAGTGGGGGTATGGCGCGCTGGATCTGTTCCAGACATTTCTTCATCTGCGGGAATAAATCTGCGGAAAAAAATCACAGATACAAACGTACGGGTACAAACTTACGAATATAAACGTTCGAATATAAACGTTCGAGTGTCAACAGGGCAATGTCAGCCGCGCATCCGGATCAACGGCCCGCCGCTCTTCTCCAGGTACGGACGGGTGACCACCACGGAGCCGATGTTGGAATCCTTGGGGATCTCATACATGATATCCAGCATGAACTCCTCCAGAATGGCCCGCAGCGCTCTGGCGCCCGTGCCGCGCTTGATGGCCTCCCCGGCGATCCAGTCCAGGGCGTCGTCCTCAAATACCAGCCGGACCTCGTCCATAGCCAGCAGCTTCTCGTACTGCTTGGTGATGGCGTTCTTCGGCTCTCTGAGGATACGCACCATCATATCCCGGTCCAGCCCCTGAAGGGTCACCGTCATGGGCAGGCGTCCCAGGAACTCCGGGATCATGCCAAAGGTCCGCAGATCCTCGTTGGTCACGTAGCTAAGCAGGTTGGGATCCTTGTCAAAGGTGTCCCGCAGCACCGCGCCGAAGCCCATGGAGGACTTTTTGGTCAGCCGCTCCTTGATGATCTCCTCCAGGTCGGGGAACGCGCCGCCGCAGATAAACAGGATATTATCCGTATTCACCGTGGCCATGGGCGTCATGGCGTTCTTCTGGTTGGACCCCACCGGCACCTCCACCGTGCTGCCTTCCAGCAGCTTGAGCAGCTCCTGCTGCACGGATTCGCCGCTGACGTCCCGGGTGTTGGTCTGCTTCTTCTTGGCGATCTTGTCGATCTCGTCGATGAAAATGATGCCTTTTTCAGCGCGCGCCACATCGTTGTCCGCAGCGGCCAGCAGCTTGCTGACCACGCTCTCGATATCGTCTCCGATATACCCCGCCTCCGTCAGGGAGGTGGCGTCTGCGATGGCCAGGGGCACGTCCAGCAGCCGGGCCAGGGTTTTCACCAGGTACGTCTTGCCGCTGCCCGTGGGGCCGATCATCAGAATGTTGGATTTCTCAATGGTCACTTCCTCGTCCGGCCCGGAGACGGTCTCCTCCTCGGGCTTCCCGCCCAGGAACGCGCGCTTGTAGTGGTTGTAAACGGCCACGGAGACCACCTTCTTGGCCTTCTCCTGGCCCACCACGTACTCGTCCAGCCGGGCCTTGATCTGGTGCGGCGCCGGGATATCCTTCATGGACAGCGCCGGCTGTTTGTCCGCTTTCTTGCGGATCTTCTGCTTCTTGGGTATCTCCATACCGGGCTGGTTTAAATTCATCTCGTTGAGATTCATATTCATATATGGCATCCCGGGCAGCTTGGAAAGGTCCATTCCGCTCTTGGTCACCGTGTCAAATGCCTTCTGCATGCAGTCGTGGCAGAGATTCATGCCCCCGGGCATGGAGATCATGGTTCCCGCTTTGCTCTCCGGCCTGCGGCATATGTAACACACCTTCTCATATTGATCGTCATCCCGCGCCTGGTCCTTGTCCTCCGGACCGGCGGGATTTTCCTTTATCTCATCCTGGTTCTTATCGCTCTCTCCCAAAGTATTTCTCCTCTCTGCTTCTCAAAAATAGAGTCTCCGTTCCTCTTAGTATATAACAAAATGCCTCCCCTAACAAGAGGAAGCATTTTCAATAAATGGAACGGTCCTACGGCTCATTCGCCGGCATTGGAGCCAGGGTGACCGGCACCTTGTGCTCCACATACTGTCCGTCCTGCAACGACTGCACCGTCAGGTTCACCGTCTCTCCTACCTCATAGGAGGCCAGGACCTCCTGCAAATCCGCCATGGTTTTCACCGACTGACCGTCAAACTTGGTGATAATGTCTTTCTCAAACAGCCCGGAGCCGGCCGCAGCCCCATCCTCCAGGATCTTGTAAATATACACGCCCTCGGGCATCCCTAAAGCCTTTGCGGTATCCGCGTCCACGGCAATCCCCTGAATTCCCAGATATCCCCTTTTCTCCTCGGCCACCTGGGTCTGAGTCTTTTTGTTCATCAGATCGCCGATGATACCCTCAGCCTTGGAAATGGGAATCGCATAACCGATGCCCTCCACCTCGGTGGAGGCGTACTTGGCCGCGTTGATACCGACCACCTCGCCCTTCATGTTTACCAGAGCGCCGCCGCTGTTGCCGGGGTTGATAGCCGCATCCGTCTGCAAAAGCGTCCTGGTGTTGTTCTCCGAGGTGCGCACCTCGCGGTTCAGCGCGCTCACATAGCCTACGGTCACCGACTGGCCGTAGCCCAGGGCGTTGCCGATGGCGATCACGCCCTGCCCCACTTTGAGGGCGTCGGAATCTCCAAGCTTCGCCACACGGACCTTGCTTTGCGTCTCCTTCGGAATATTTTCCAGCGACACCGCAATGACAGCCAGATCCGAGTCGGAATCCGTGCCCTTGACAACCGCTTCCACCACCTCGTCGTCGATGAACGCCACCTTAAGCTCCTTGGAGTCCGCCACCACATGGTTGTTGGTCACAATCAGCAGCTCCTTGTCATTCTCCCCCACGATGATGCCGGAGCCGCTGCTGGGCACCTCGTAAGTCTGCGTACCGCCGCCTCCGAAAAACCAGGAGTAGGGATCATTACTCTGATACTCCATCAGGCTGGTGATCGCCACCACAGAGGGCATAGCCTCCTCCACGATGGAGGACACGTCCACCCCGCCGGAGTTGTAGGAGCCTCCGCCGTTGCCATAAAATTTCCCCGCCGGAGGTTGGATATTCTCAATATTCCCGTTGTCCTGGCCGGGCGTCTGGGGCTCCTGGGCCTGCTGTTCATCCGTACTCACAGTCCCCTCAGGCGCGGACACAGCCTGGGGCAGAAAACTGGCGGCCGCCAGATTCACGCCCACCATGGTGGCTCCCGACACACCGCCGAACAGGATTGCGCCGGCGATCAGGCCGGCCACTCTCTTGACCGCTCCCCCCTTCTTCCTGCGGGGCGGCCTGGAAGGCCCGCCCAGCTGCGGCGCTCCGCTCCCTGGGTTATTGTAAGAACCCGGGCCCTGCTGCGGGCCCTGGCTGTAATTCATTCCATTTTCATACTGCTGTCCATTCTCGTACAAAACACGCACCCCTCTCTCTGAACGTTCTCATATGTTCCGATTATGGGATTAAGTTTATCAGTGAAATGTGATAAAATTGTGACATTTTTATTAGGAAACCCTAAAATATTGAAACCGCTGCTCCGGCAAACCGGGCAGCGGTCCTAAAAAACGGTTAATGCGGTTTTACACAGCCCCGTATCTCATCCAGAGAGCGGATTCCCAGCTCATCCAGACGCCGGTCCAGGGATTCGATCAGACGGGGCATGAAATCCGGTCTGGTCAGATTGGCGGAACCCACCTGCACCATCCAGGCGCCGGCCATGATGTGCTCGATCACATCGTCGGCGTTCGTCACGCCTCCGGCGCTGAAAATAGGAATGTCCACGGCCTTATGAACCCGGCTGCAGCTCCACAGAGCCAGGGGTTTGAGTCCCGGACCGCAGTAGCCGCCGCTGCCGCTGTTTCCGCAGCGGAATTCACGGGTGCGCACGTCGATGGCACAGCCGGTCAGCGCCCCAAAAGAGGTAAAGCCGTCCGCCCCGCATTCCTTGACAATGGCGGCGATGTCCTCCACATCCACCATAGTGGTGGGCACCTTGATTATTAAAAGCTTCTCGCCAGCGGCCTCCCGAACGCCCCGGATCATTTCCCGCAGCCACCCGTAATCCCGCCAATACTGGCGCGGGTCCGTGGCCGCCATGGAATACGGACAGTTCATATTAATCTCAATTCCCGCCACCTCCCGGCAGCCAGCCGCGGTACCGGCCAGCCGCACCAGCCCCTCCAGGTCCTCGGCCTTCAGGTTCAAAATCAGCGGGGATTCCCGCCAGGGCAAATGCACGGCGATTTTTTTCACATATTCCATCACACCCAGGCTGTTGCTGCCCAGGGAGGTGATGTAGCCGTACTCCGCGCCGTAGAGCTTCCTGGCTCTGGAGACTGATCCGCTCTCCAGCATGATGGAATTGGGCATCAGCGCGCCAAGGAGGCTCAAATCATAGTATTTTCCGTATTCGATCAGATCGCCCAGCCCGGCGGCGGCCGGCATGATCGGATTTTTAAAACATAGTTCCCGTTTTCCTACGGGAATGCGAACTGTTAAATCAGCCATATCGTTCCCCCTGTCTATTCAAATGTGTGAAAACAGCGGCAGTCCATCTCAAAGTCCACCCGCTCATAAGGCAGATAGGGACCGCTGCAGCACACGGGTATTCCCAGCCGGATGGACCGGCTGTGCAGGTAACAGCTCTTGCAGCCTCCCACCCCGCAGCTGATCTTGGTGGCGGCAAACACGTCAAAGGGCAGATTTTCGGGCCGGTTCCAGGCAGCCGCAAGCTCCAGCAGGACGGAGACGTTGAGCGCAGCCACCACAGCGCCGGGCCGGGCCAGTTCCAGCTCCCGCGCCATCTCCTCCACCGATTCCACCGGGAGTATGGACGGACTGCTTTCCAGGAAATTCCTGTCCGCCGGATCGCACAGCACAATCTGCCTGCACCGGGGCTCCGCTTCCAGAAACGGCGCGGCGAGAAACAATGTGGCGGACTGGGACAGAACTACTGTATCCACGCCCGGCCGCACCGCGCGGCCATTGGCTCCCCAGACCACCAGCGGGGTACCGGCCTCCGCCTCATACAGGGATGAATTCTCTACTGCGCAGACCGTAAATCCCCGGTCTGTGCTTCTCTGGAGCATGTAGGGATAAGCCCAGCAGGTCGGGCCGCAATCCTTTCGGATCATGACAAACTGTCCGGGCCCGAATGAAATCTCCGGGTATTCCACCAGAATTTCCCTCCATCGCCGTTTTCCCGGCCCCCCAAGCTCCCGGACCTCAAGTACGCGCGTCTCAATGATGGTATTATTTTTGAAAGACATAGATTCCTCCATTTCACAGCAATGATTATTTACATAAAAGCACCGGCGCCTGGTCCCAGAGGAAGCCCAAACAGCATCCAGACCAGAAACTGCAGGATCAGCACCACGGCGATGGCCATCGTGTAGGGCAGAGCCAGAACCATAATGGTTCCCAGGCCCACCTTACCATATCCCTTTGGCTTCCAGAGCGTATAATAACCGATAATTGCGCCCAGCATGGCGTTCATGGGGCAGATCGAGTTGGTGATGGCGTCGCCGATCCGGTAGGTCATCTGGATCACCGCGGGAGACACTCCGATGGAGGCGAACAGCGGGATAAATACCGGAGCGAACAGAAGCCATTTGGTCAGTCCGCTGATCACAAACAGGTTGGAGAACATGGTGATCAGGATCAGCCCCACCAGCGCGGCGGTGGGTCCGATGTTAAAATCTTTGAGGAACTGCCCGCCGGCAGCGCCGATCATATCGCCGATGTGGCTGTCCGAGAACACCTGAATCATGATGCTGGCGCTGAGGATGATGACGATGAACCCGGACACATCCGTGATTCCTTTCGCCATCATATCCGGCAGGTCCTGAAGGCTTTTCAGGCCTCCCGACACCTTGCCGTAAATGATACCGGCGAAAATGAAGTACAGGGTTATGATCATCACCAGACCGTTCAAAAACGGCGACGCGGGCAGAATCGTGCCCTCCGAAGACCGGAGAATGCCGCCGGACGGAATGGTCATAACGGCCAGAAGGGCGAAATAAACCAGCGAAAAAATCCCCGCGGCCCGCAGGCCCTTCAGCTCGGCCGGCGTCAACTGGCTGTCTGAGATCAGCGTGCTCCCCCCGCCGGTCAAATTGGCGTTTGGGTCCCGCAGCGGAAGCTTGTTCTTCATGATGGTTTTGCTGACCACCACCATGGTGATCGTGATGACGAACGTGCTGGCCATGATAAAATACCAGTTCATCAGCGGATTGACCGGGGCGTTGATCCCCAGGTTCCCGGTGATCTGCTGGGTCACGGCGGCCAGGTTGATGTCCGTGCTGGTGATCACAATACTGGCTGAGTTGGCAGCCGTTGCTCCGATGTAGGAGAGGGTGATTCCCAGCCAGGGGTTAAAGCCCATGGCGGCGAAAATCGCGCCGGAGAGCGGCGGCAGCACCACTACGGCCACGTCCGCCAGAAGATTACCGTTGACCGCGATAAAGGCGATAATGAGCATCATCCAGGTGGGCGAGGCCCCCAGCAGAACCCGGCGCACAAATGCGGACAACAGGCCGGAACGCTCCGCCACCGCGATGCTGATGATCACCACCAAAGCGGTCTTTAACGGGCCGAAGGAGATAAAGGTCTGCGGAAAATTGATGACCAGGTTTAACAGATAGTCTTTGGTCACCAGGTTTTGAATGGTAAATACCGTCTCAGCAGTCTCGCTGCCCCCGTTGGTGGCGGACAGGGCGGTCACGGAGACCCCGGCCCGGGACATGACAAGCGACAGCACAAGTATAATACCTGACAGGATCATAAACAGAATGAACGGATGGGGCAGCGCGTTCCCAGCGCGCTCGATGGAGTCCAGTATTCTGTCCACGCGGGATTTTTTTTCATCCCGCGCAGCAGCAACAGCTACATTTTTACTCATTTGTTACCCTCCTATGTTTGGCAGGCTTCCTCTGCAGAAGGAAGCGTCCCTTGCGTTTGAATTCCCTTGCCGGCCCGGATTTTGTTATGTTATAATCAATCTTAGCATATGCCGGACGGTTTTACTAATACGGATCGTGGATAGGTTATCTCAAATACAGATAAGCGGGGGACAACGGAGAATCTTATGGATATCAAAAACCTGGCGTACATATTGGAAGCTTACAAATGCCGCTCCATCAACAAAGCGGCGCAGAATGTCTACATTTCCCAATCACACTTGAGCAGTATCATCAAAAACGTGGAGAGCGAGATCGGCTATGCCGTGTTCATCCGCACGCCTTCCGGCCTGACTGCCACCGACGAGGGACGGTATTTTCTGGAAAATGCCGAAAAAATTGTAAAAAACTGGGATAGCATTCTGGACGTGCCCGACATTTTCCGGGACAGAAACACGCTGACCATCTGCTGCACCCCGTCCTCCAACATTTTCCAATACTTTCTGGATTATAAACAACTCCATCCCGCCAAGTGCAGCGACACCTTTCTGGAGAGCGGGCTGAAGGAAACCATGACCGGTATCGTGAACCGGCGCTGCCGGATCGGAATCTTGATGATGCTGGAAAGCCAGCTCCCCAAATACATCCAGCTTGCCAGCGATTACAAGCTGGATTTCACCGTAATGAAACAGGATATTCCCATGCATGTGTATATGTCCCGCTCCCACCCTCTGGCCGGCGCGATCCAGGTAACCAAGGCGGACTTGAGCTGTTACCCCACTGTAATGGATGTCAATCTGGACACCGACGACCGCCTCAGCCTGTCGGACGGGCGGCAAAATACCCTCTATGTGTCGGACCGGGGCACATCCTACGACGCGGTCTGCAAGGGCGGTTACCTGTTAGCCGGACTCATGCATCCTGGCAACCTGGAAACCATGGACTGCGTCAGCAAACCCCTGGCGGACGGCGAGCCGGTGGCAATCTGTCTAATCAAGTCCCAGCTCTACGAGCTGAACCTGCGCGAACAGCAGTTTATCGCCTTTCTCTCCAGAAGGCTTTCGTGCCTCTGAGCAAATCCCGGATATTTCTGAGTCCACAGACAAACAGGGCGCCAGCGAAAGCTGGCGCCCTGTGGCACGTGGTTCTGTATTCGATTCACCGGTTCAACCGTTCCCGCCCGGGCCCAAAATCACTGATCCGGGACCTCCCGGGCTGTTGTTTTCCGTGGATTCTGCCGCCCTGGTGGTTGAAGGTACAGTGGGGTTATTGTTGTACGGAGACCTTGTGGGCGCCGTCGTCGCTCCAGGGCCGGATACATCGTCCGGGGAGGTTGTTGCCCCTGCCCCCGGATAAGCCGCCGTGCTGGAAGACGTGGGCCTGTCACTGCCCGGCTGTGATGGCCTGGTCTGGCCCGGATACCCGTTGGTTCCGTCGCCCGGATACCCGCCGGTTCCACTGCCCGGATACCCGCCGGTTCCACTGCCCGGATACCCGCTGGTTCCACTGCCCGGATACCCGCTGGTTCCACTGCCCGGATACCCGCTGGTTCCGCTGCCCGGATACCCGCCGGTTCCGCCTCCCGGGTAGGTTCCGCCTCCCGGATAAGTGCCGGTTCCGCCCGGATACAGCGGGTCTTCGTCCTCCGGCGGGTCGATGACATTGCCGAATTCGTCTGTCTCCAGCTCCAGGCCGTCCGGAAATTCACCGTCGATAATACCGGGTTCCGTCTCAAATGCGGTGGTCTTCTCCTCGTCCTCCTCTTCGGTTTCCGCAGCCGTTGTTGCCTTAGGCGCTTGTGTCGGCTTGGGGATATATCCGCCGTCCGTACCCACGTGATCTATGGGCTTGCCTTCTTTATAAAGTCCCGAGTCCGCTGCGATCTTGGAACTGATCTTTTTAACCATGTCACTGGGCTCGTAATTATTATCCCCGAACAGGAACTGGTGCAGCAGCACCACATTGCTCTCCAGAGTCTGCGGAATCACGCAGTCGCCCTTTTTGCCCATGTTGAGGTCACCTCTGGCCTGGGGAAAGCCTGTGGTCTCCCCGATATAGAATTTGGTCACGGTTTTCGCCAGGGGAATCAGATCGTTTAAATCCACGCTGCTCTCGATCTGGCCCAGCACAACCTCCATAACGTTGTTCACAACCGCAAAATCCGCTTTTTTCAGCTTGTCAAAGGCCAGCTGAATAACCTTTCTCTGGCGCTCCGTTCTGGCAAAGTCCGTGTCCATCTTTCTCAGTCTGGCATAAGCCACCGCCTGAACACCGTCCATATGATTCATACCCGCGTGGGTCAGCTGTACGGAGCCGACTCCGGTGGCCTGCACTGTCTCTGTGATAAATGCATTGATGTAGTAGAACTCCGCCTTGCTCAGCTCGATGTCCACACCGCCCAGGATGTTGATGGCGTCGATAACAGCCTTCCAGTTGAACACGGCATAATCGTCAATCTCCAGATCCAGGTTCCGGTTCAGCGCCTTAACGGCCTGATCCGGGCCACCCTTGAAATACGCCTGGTTGATCTTATTATAGCTTCCTTCCTCATCTATGTTCAGATACGAATCGCGGAACACGCTGACCAGTTTGATCTCGCCCGAATCCTGATTTATGTTGCAGATAATGTTTACGTCCGCGTTATTTCCCTTACCCAGGGAATTGTTACGGCTATCCACGCCGAACAGCGCCACGGTCCAAAACCCCTTCATGCTCTCCACTTTCTCGTAGGACAGGTTCGGGTTCGTCATCTCCGCCATATTGATGTTGGGGTTGCGCTGAATCGAATTCAGTTTCTTTTTGACGGGCACGATCACCAGGAACAGTAATGCCAGGAACAGCAGCTCCGCCACGATCACACCGATCATCACTTTGCGCCAATAGCGGTTCTCTGAGCTCTGCTTGCCGCTTCCCCCGCCGTTTCCCCGGCCTCCGCCGCTTCCGCCGGTTCCGCGACTGCCTCCGTTTCCGGAGCCGCCGCCCTTGCGGTCCGTCTTCCGGCCGCTCTCATCCAGATCAATCCAGCCGTCGGTTCCGATTCCGGCCGCTCTGGCGCCAGGCGCCCCGCCCGTCTCGCCTTTAAAGCGCGGGCGATCTCCTCCTGCAGCACGCTGCCCCGCGGCTGCGCCCTGTCTGCCTGCCGCAGCGGTTCCCGGAACATTGCCGGGCTGCCCGGCGCGCCGGGCGCCGGTTGCGGCTGCACCGGACGTCTGGGGTCTTGAACCGGCTGTGGTTCCGTTAGGGGACTGGGTTCTTGGTCCGGCGGCGGTTCTGCCCGCTGCCTGAGTTTTCGCACCGGCGGCGGTGCTTCCGTTTGCTGCCTGGCCTCTCGCTCCGGCAACAGCGCTTCCGCCCGCCATCTGGCTTCTCGCTCCGGCCCCGGCGCTTCCGCCTGCTGCCTGGCCTCTCGCTCCGGCAACAGCGCTTCCGCCCGCTATCTGGCCTCTCGCTCCAACTCCGGCGCTTCCGCCCGCCATCTGGCCTCTCGCTCCGCCAACGCCGCTTCCGCCCGCCATCCGGCCTCTGCTTCCGGACGGCGCGGCAGCTCCGGCAGCGCGGCTTCCCGCCCCCGCAGCTCCGGCCGCAGTCCGGCCTCCGGTTCCAAGCCCATTGGCTCCGCTCCTGCCATCGGCGCTGGCAGCCGCCATGGTCCGACCAGCCGCTCCCTGAAGCGCAACACGGCCGCCGGCGTAACCGCCCGCAGCCCCTGCATCCGCACGTCTTGAACGGGCGGCGTCCGGCCTTGCCCCGGCCGCGTCCGCCGGTCTCCTTCTGGCCGCGTCTCCCGCCGCCGTCTGACCCGCGCTTCCCGCCGGACGTCTGGCTGCGCCAGCTTCTCCCGCACCATACTCCGCCCGGCCCGCCGTTCTATCGGTCCCGGATGTACGGCCGGCCGAATCCCCGCCAGCCGCCGGCCTCGCCGCGCGCTCTATTCCCGCCGGCCTGCCCGCGGCAGCGTGATCCGCCTGCCGGCCCGCCGCCTGCCTGCGGCGGCTCTGCCCTGCGCCGTTCATCTCCTCCTGATCAAATCCATTTCCACTCTCAAACTCACGATTCATGCGTCATCCTCATTCCATTGCGCGTGCACCATCTTCCAGTCGCGCACACCACTTAGGTATCAATAGTATGTGTTTTCCCATACAATTAATATGCGTTTTTATTGATAAAGCCTTTAAAGATCGTTAAAAACATAATTTTGAAATCAAACCCCAGGCTCCAGTTTTCGATATAATAAAGGTCGTGTTCAATCCGCTTCGTAATCGAGGTATCCCCCCGGTAGCCGTTAACCTGCGCCCAGCCGGTCAGTCCCGGCCGCACCTGGTGCTTGATCATATAGCGCGGAATTTCTTCCTTAAACTTCTCCACAAACAGCGGCCGCTCCGGCCTTGGCCCCACCAGGCTCATGTCCCCGACCAGAATGTTGAAAAACTGCGGCATCTCATCGATGCTTGTCTTGCGGATAAACTTCCCGATGGGAGTCACTCTGGGATCATGGGGAGTCGTCCACTGACTCCGCTCCTTTTTAGGATCCTGGACCTCCATGGAACGGAATTTATACATTTTAAACGTATGGTTGTGCAATCCCACCCGTTCCTGGCTGTACAGCACCGGTCCCGGAGAAGTCACCTTGACCAGCAGGGCCGTAAGCAGCATAATGGGCGAAAAAATAACCAGACCAAACACAGCCCCCGCAATATCCACCAGCCGCTTCATGGTGGCGTTGAACATATTGGTCAGCGGCACATGGCGGATATGGATAATCGGAAGGCCCTGCAGGTCCTCCATAAACGGTATGGTCGGTATCATATTATTGTAATCCGGAATAAATTTGGTGTGAACCCCCGACTTCTCGCAGGCGGCCACAATCTCCTCCAGATTCATATATTCCTTGATGCTGAGGGTGATCGCGATCTCATCCAGCGTATTGGAAGCCAAAAACACCTCCAGGTTGGCAATCGGTCCCAGGACCTCCACTCCCTTGTAGGCATAACCCGCCGGCTGATGGTCGTCCAAAATTCCCCGGATCTGATATCCCCACTCCGGGTTCACGCAGACCCGGTCCACGAACCCTTCCGCCGCCCGGCTGTAGCCGATCAGCAGAATGTGTTTCAGATTAAAGCCGTTGGAACGCATGGAACGCAGGAACAGGCGGATCGCATTCCGCTCCAGGGCCTGCATCACAATATTCAGCGCAAAGAACGCCAAAATCATTCTTGTGGAAAAATGGTACAGGTAGCCGTTCTTACGCGCTGCAAACAGCACAAATGTAATCAGCATCAGGCCGATAATATTGGCCTTACAGATATTAGCAAACTCCAGGCGCCGTCCCTGGACCCGTTTCGGCGCATACAGGTGAAATCCGCCGTACAGCAGCAGATACACCGGAACAATAAAAAGCAGCGCTGCGAAATAATACTGCGCCGGGACAACGCCCTCCGTCACAGGCAGCACCTTACCGCTGATCATAATCAGCCACACCAGGCTGTACGTCACCACAATAAACAGCGCGTCCAGCACCACATGCAGCCGGTTCAATGTCTTTTGATTATCCTTAATCATTCTATCTCATCTCACCCTAATTCCCGGCCAACCCCCGCCGCCGCAAAATCCGCTCAAAAAACTCCGAATATCCTGTATATTATACATGATCTGTCAAGGCTTGACTATAAAAAATATCTTAATTTTTTCCGTCTACGAGCCGGGCAGGGGGCCTTAGGAAAGGGTCCGGGAGCGTGCTCGCACGTTCCCGGGCACTTTTCTAAGGTTCCCTGTGTGGCGACAGCCACAAAGCCTGGGGCCGCGCGCGGCCCCAGGCTTCCCGGCGGACTCTCTCCCGCCAGTACCTCATTTCCAGCTCCCGCCAATCCCTTCCCCGTCAGAATCACTCTCACTTCCCCCTAATCTTCCCCACCTGTCTCCACCCAAACTCCCACAAATACACCATCATTCCCGCCATCATCTCCCCCTGAGCTCTCCAGCAGGCCCCATTCTTCACCTTCCGAAAATCCACCCTCTTACACTTCCCCCTACTCTCAATTCCTTCCTTCACCCCATCCCAATAAACCTTCCCAAACCCCAACCGCTTAAAAAACCCATACTTCACCCAAATCCCCACTGCCAGAGGAACTGCATTCAGCGCCAGCTGCCAGTCCGGCATATTCTTATAATTCAAATATACATTATTCCTTGCGGCCAGCCTCACCTTAAACTCATTATACTTCGACCCGCTGGTCCCGCTCCCCACATGATACACCACCGCATCCGGACAATACACATTGTCATACCCGGCCAGCTTCGCCCGGTATCCCACATCCATATCCTCCAGATACGCAAAATGCATCTCATCAAAATACCCAATCTCCTCAAACACGCATTTCCGGTAAATTCCCGCCCCCGCGCACGCCGAAAACACCCTGCAGGCCCGGTTATACTTCCTCGCCGACCTCCCCACGCCTCTCTGAAACGCCCATCCCAGCACGCAGTACATATCCCCCGCGTCGTCCATCAGCTCCCGGTTAAACATCTGCACCATCTTAGGACTCACCGAAAAAATCCGTTCCGACCTTCCGATGGCTCTCACCAATTCCCCCACATAATCCGGCTCCGGCTCCGTGTCATTATTTAACAGGATCACATAAGGCGTATCCGCCGCCTTGATCCCCACATTCACCGCCCCGGAAAATCCCGTATTCTTCTCCAGAAAAATCGTGGGAACACCGCGCTCCTTCAGCCATTCCACGCTGCCGTCCGTAGACCCGTTGTCCACCACCAGCACCTTAAAATGCCGGTACACCTGTAAATCCAGCGCCGCGAAGCAATCCTCCATGAACCGCAGTCCGTTATAATTCGGTATCACCACCGTCACCATCGTCCGCTTCATGCCTGTTCCTCCGGCGCAAACCGGTCATACACGCTCAGATCATAGGGTTCCCCGATTTTCTCCTTCAGCAGATCCCGCAGCGCGAAATTAGACTTGCGCAGCGTCAGATTCGGATTATAATACGGATCTCCATTTTGAATGATATCCGGCCACTTCTTAATAAAAACCGCCACCTCCCGGTTAAACCGCTCGATCTTCTCCGGCGTATCCTCCAGCCCTCTGGACTTAGACTCATAGTGATACAGCAACGCATACGGCGCATACACCACCAGTTTCCCCAAACTGCGCACCTTCATGCAATAGTCGATATCATTAAAAGCCACGGCCAACTCCTCCGAAAGCCCGCCCACCTGATCGAACACCGACTTTTTCGTCATCATGCAGGCCGCCGTCACCGCGCTGTAATCCTGGGCGCACATCGCCCGGTGGAAATAACTGTTCTCCGCCTTATGCAGCCCGATAAACGTGTGCCCGGCAATCCCGCCGAACCCGACCACCACGCCCGCGTGCTGGATCGTATCGTCCGCATACAGCAGTCTCGCGCCCACAATCCCAACGTCCTCGCGCTGACAGAAACCCAACATTTCCTGAATACAATCCGGCTCAATAATCTCCGTATCGTTATTCAGCAGCAGCAGATATTCTCCCGCTGCAAACCCGGCCCCAAAATTATTAATGGCCGAGTAATTAAACTCCCGCTCCCAGGTCACCACCCGCACATTCCCATGCTCCGCCTGAAGCCGCTCATAATACGCAAAGGTTTCCGCCTCCGTGCTATTATTCTCCACAATCACAAATTCCAGATTCCGATAAGTCGCCCGCTCCATCAGCGACTTCACGCAGACATCCAGATCCTGCCAGTGATCCTTATTGGGAATCACTACCGACACCAGCGGTTCCCCCTGAATCTTAAACTTCGTGCGATAAATCCCAAAGTCCACACCCTTCACCACGGACTCCGCCTCGATTCCCATGCGCTCATAGTGCGCCATAATGGCTCTGGCCCCTGCCTCAAAGGCATACCGCTTGCTCTCCGGGTTGCTGGCCGTGGAATTCTGATGGCAGCGCCAGTGGTACAGCACCTTGGGAATATGGTAAACTTCCTTCGCCGCCTCCGTGCACCGGAAAATGAAATCATAGTCCTGAGCCCCATCAAACTCCTGCCGGAACCTTCCCACCGTTTCCAGCAGATCCATCCGCACCACAAACAAATGGCAGATATAATTCACGCTGGTCAAAAGATCCGGGTTGAAATCCGGCTTGAAATGCGGGTCGAACAGCGCCTTCCCGTCCATGTCCAGCTTGTCCTCGTCCGAATAAATCACCTGTGCATTGGGCCGCTCGTTAATCGCCTTCACCACCTCATACAGCGCATGAGGCGGAAGCGTGTCGTCGTGGTCCGCAAGCACCAGAAAATCCCCCCGCGCCATATCCATGGCCGCGTTGGTATTTCCCGCGATCCCCTTATTTTCACCCAAAATCTGGTAACGAATCCGTGAATCCTTCTCCGCGTACCTGCGCAGCACCCGCTCCAGGCTCTCGCCCTTGGGGCTGCCGTCGGCGATGCAAACCTCCCAGTTGGTATACGTCTGGGCCAGGATGGAGTCCAGCATCTCCTTCAAATACCGCTCCGGCGTCTTGTAAGCCGGAATGGCGATGGACAGCCTGGGCTCAAAATCGAACAATTTCTTCCTCTGGGCCTCCAGCTCCTCCTCCGTGGGTTTGGTCAGCTCGTACCACTCCCCGTAATCATAGTCGTTGTCCAGCCCCTGAAGCTTGTGTTTGGACTTGACCACCAGGGCCTTCAGGCCGTGTTCCTTCCAGAAATCCATAGCCACATGGACCGTTTCCATGTTCATCAGGTCCTTGAGTTTCTCGATGCGCTTGTGGGCCACGCTGGAACGCCTGGCGATCAGCTCCTCATTATATTTGATCTTCGCCTGCTTCCCCTCGCAGCGGATCAGCAGGAAATAGTTTTTTCCGCGCTCATAGGGAAACCGGATATCAAACCCGAAGTCCCTGTCATAACATTTTTTATAATAAATCTGGCTCACATCGTCCCGTCTGGTGGGGACATACTTAAATTTCACCGGGTTGTGCCGCTCGTCCTCCACACGGAACGTCGCCTTGCTCTCCGGGGATTTGCCGATCACCCAGCCGTTTAAGGTAATGGAATTTTCCCGGATCCGGACCACATCAACTTTATATTTCATCGTTTACTCACCATCCTGTATCTGCCGCGCCCCGGACTTCTCATCCCCGCCAAAATTCAGCCGCTCTTCCTCGATCACCAGAGGCCGTTTCATCACCCGCTGGTTGATGCTCATAATATATTCCCCAAGCAATCCAATGAAGAAAATCTGAATTGACCCAAGAAACAGCATCCCGATCAGCATGGGCGCCATGCCGGCCGGAAAACGGTCCCACCAGATCAGCTTCATCACCAGGTAGACGAGGGCCACCACCATGCTGAGCCCGGCGCAGATGCTGCCGAAAATGGTAGCCAGCCGCAGCCCTACCTTGGTGTAGGAAGTGATACTCAGCATCGCCGCGTCGTACAGGCGGTAGAAATTGTTGCTGGTCTTGCCGGCCCGGCGCAGGGGCTGCTCGTAGGGTATTTCCTTGCGCTTAAAGCCCAGCTCCGCCACAATTCCGCGCAAAAACGGCGTGGGATCATTCAGTCCCCGCAGAACCTGGATAAATTTGGCATCATAAAGGCCAAAGCCGGTAAACTGCTCGATCTGCTCCACGTCGGAAAGCTTTTTGATCAGCTTGTAATAACATCCCCTGAGCCAGTACATAAACTTGTTCTCCTGGCTGCTCTTCTTGATGCCGATCACAATTTTATACCCGGACTCCCACTCCCGCACGTACTGGGGAATCATCTCCACCGGGTCCTGGAAATCCGCCGCCATGAGAATGGTGCAGTCCCCGCTGGTCTGCAGCATGGCGTAATAGGGGGAATTAAACTGGCCGAAATTCTTGGCGTTAAAAATCGCCTTGATGTCCGGGTCGCTCTGACAGAGCCCCCGCAGCAGCTCCCGGGTCCGGTCCCTCGAATCATTGTCGATAAAAATCAGCTCGTACCGGTAATCCGCCAGCTCCTTCTCAAACAGGGCCGTGATCGCGCGGCTTAAGGGGATTACATTCTCTTCTTCGTTATAACAAGGCACTACAATACTTATGGTTTTCATATTATCTCTCGTTTACTCCAGGATATCGTATTTGCGTTCAATCGTTTTGTACCATGACCTTGACCAGGTCTTTGGGCTTGTGGTGCATGAGCTCCAACGCCTCCTCCACCTTGTCCAGGCCGTGCAGCCGGTGGGTCACCATTTTCCCCGGGTCCACCCGCTTGTACTGAACCATTTTCAGCATACGCTCGATGCGGGCGCGGCCGCCTCTGGCCAGCTCCATGTGGATGGTCTTTCCGGCCATGCCTCTGCCGCCGGAAAATTTCGGATAGCCGATGGAGCCGGTTCCGCCGTAATAATTCACATTGGAAACCGTTCCAATGCCGTAGCGCACCATGTCCACGGCCTGGGTGAACACCTCGTCCCCGCCGCCGCAGATGATCACGCCGTCCGCCCCGAGACCGTCCGTCATGTCAAGGACCTGCTCCACCACGTCCCCGTCCCGGTAGCTGATGACATCCGTGGCTCCGTACTCTCTGGCCAACGCGGCGCAGACCGGGCGGGTTCCCACGCCGATGATCCGCGCCGCGCCCATGTGGGCCGCCCCGGCCACCGCCATCAGGCCGATGGGCCCGATGCCCAGCACGACCACGGTATCGCCGGCCTTGATATCCGCGTATTCCGCTCCCGTAAAGCCGGTGGTCATGGTGTCCACGCACATCAGCGCCTGCTCCAGCGTGACCCCCGGGGGAATCTTCGCCAGCGTGGTGTCCGCGTCCGGAATCAGAAACCGCTCCGCAAATACCCCCGGCTGGGTTCTGCCCAGCTGGTGGCCGGAAAATGGCTTCCCGGCGTGGCGGTCGTTGCCCTCCTGGATCGCCAGAGCCCGCCAGTCCGGCGTGATGGCCGGAACCGCGACGATCTCTCCGGGAGAGAAATCCCGCACCTGGTCCCCCACCTCCAGAATCCGCGCCACGCACTCATGACCCAGAATCAGATTGGGCGCCTTGGGCGAACCCCCGCCGTACACGGTGTGCACGTCCGACGAGCAAGGCGTCATGGCCACCGGGGCGAGTATTGCCCCGTAAGGGACGAGAGACGGCTCGGGAGCGTCATGCCAGCCGACTACTCCTGGTTTTTTTAGTACGAATGCTTTCATAGAGGGAGGGATCCTTTCTTTTTATGTGTTTGGTAGGGGGAATTCGCGGGCCGTCCTAAGGAATCCACCAGGCTTTGCCTGGTACCCCTTAGGACAAGGGAACTCTTATAACGTCTCCAGGTGATTGAACCGCATCGCGCGGACTTCCACGTCTTTGCCGAACCGCTCCCGGATACTTGCTGCGATCTCGTCGGTATACCCTGGTGCGGTGATCACGATGGCGTCCACCGGGTGTTCTTCAAAATGTTCCGGGCCTACGATGGGCAGGTGGGAGGCGGGTGCGAATTTTCCCTGCTTGAACGGGGCGGAATCGATGATGTACTCCGCCTTTTTCCCCAGCTTGGTGGTGGCCGCCAGCGTGAAGCCCTGGTGGCTGGCGCCCCAGATGGCGACCTTCTTATTCCACGCCTTGAGGTATTTCAGGTACGTGTCCATTTCCTTGCGCAGGTTCACATAACATTCCAGCAGATTCCCCGTCTCCATCTGCGGACGCTTTTTAACCACTACTGACAGGGTGTCCCGGTTGATGATCTCGCATTCCTCCACCACAAAACCGTTCCGCTCCAGAAGCGGTGTCAGGGTGTCAAAGGTATAGTAGGCGATGTGATCCCGGATCAGCTCGTAATAGCTGTTGTGGTCCATGATATACTCAAAGCTGGGCACTGTAATCAGGCCCATGCCGTCGTCGTCCAGATTGCGGTGGATCGCCTGCAGCATGGCGCAGGGATCCGGCTGGTGCTCCAAAAAATTGAAGGACAGAAACACATCGTAAGGCCCGTCCGGAAAAACCGTGTCCTCCGTCTCCGTAAACCCTTCCGTCACATCCAGACCGCGCTCCCTGGCCAGGGCCACCAGCCTGGGATCGTGCTCGATTCCGTGGACCTCCACCGGGAACTCGGACAACACGCTTAAAAATTCGCCCTGTCCGCAGCCCACCTCAATAAACCGTTTTCCTTCCAGGTGGTAGGTGTCGATCAGATGCCGGTACTGGTATCTGCGCAGCTCCACCATTGTCTTGGAAAATCCCCCGGCCCGGATCACATCCCGGTAATAATCCACCGGCTCACAGTCAAACTGAACCAGCCCGCAGCCGGCGCATTGACATAAGTCCAGAGTCAGCCCTTCGTCCGTCTTAACGCCCTCTGCCTCCGGCATGTGCTGGGCCGAAGCGGGCATGTTATCTAGCGTAAGCAGCGGCGTCTCCCACAAAGGGGCGCCGCAGGCGATGCATCGTTTCATTTGCTATTCTCCTTATAAAACTCATGGTTGGCAATCATTTCCCGGATTCCCTCCTCAAAGGAGATCCTGGGCTGAAAATTCGCAGTCCGGTATAATTTCCCCGTATCCGGGTTCAGCGACACCACGCCCTCCGCGTTGGGCGGACGTTTTCCGTACTCAAAGGTGCCGCGGCCTCCGCAAAGGCGGTGGATTTCCCCGATAAACTCCCGCAGCGGCCTGGTGTCGTTACCCGCCACATTATACACGCCGGAAGGGGATTTTGCAAGCAGCAGACCGGTAATCGCCCGGACCGCATCTTTAATATAGAGATAATTCCACAGCTGGGTGCAGGCTCCAAACTCCATATGCCCGCCCTTTAAAAAGGTGTCCACGCAACTGGACACCAGAGACCAGGGATGGTCTCCCGGCCCGTAAACGCTGAAAATCCGGGCGTGCAGATAGGTGATTCCCAGCTCTGCAGCCCTCTCCCCGACCCGGCGGCAGACCTCTAACTTGTCCTTGCCGTACTCCGACACCGGATGGCAGGGGGAATCCTCGCGCATAAGACCGTCCGCAATCCCGTACTCCGCCTGGGAACCGCTAAACAGAAAGCGGGTGCAGCCCAGACGCGCGGCTGCCCCCAACGCCTCCAGGGCATAACCAATGTTGCGGGCCTGAATCTCAGGATTCGTGCGGTTGGCGCTCCCCGAGCCCTCCCAGCCCAGATGGAGCCACAGGTCCGCCCGTCCCTCCAGGGCCGGGTGGCGGTCCAGCGTCCCGCAGGCGCTAAGATCCACCGGAAGCACAGTCAGCTGCCCGCCGGTCTCCCGCTGCATTGCTTCCAGTTCCCCCCGCCCGGCCGAATCCGGGCGCACCGCCGCAAACACCTGATGGCGTTTTTCCAGCAGTTCCTCCACAACGGCCCTGCCGATAAAACTGGTGGCTCCGGTCACAACAATACGCATGTCACATACTCCTTCACAGTCCCGGACCTTATTCCTTGATCCTGGGAATCATCATATTGGCGTCCATCTCTTCATCCGGCAGGAAGGGAGACAGATCCTCCAGGGGCGGAGACACCATAGTCCCGTCCGGCAGGCGCTTGGCCGAGGACTTGGGCTCGAAATTCTGGTCCCGGCTGACAAACACCTCACAGATCACCGGTCCGTCGATGGCCAATGTCTGCTCCACCGCCTCCGGCAGCTGGCTGTTGTGGTAAGCGGCCACATAGGGATAGCCGTAGGCCGCGGCCAGCTTCTCCATGGACGGGAAGCTCAGATCCCCGCTGTCCACACCGATGCCCACCAGGGGCTCCCCGAAAAAATTCTTCTGGGTCTGGCGGATGGAATGATAGCCGCCGTTATTGATCAAAAATATCTTAATATTCATCTCATGGTGAATAATGGTCTGCAGTTCCTGCAGATTCATCTGGATGCTGCCGTCCCCGGTGAGCAGGATCAGGTCCTTCCCGGTCGCCCGGTCGCCCTGGTGGTAGCACTGCTGATCCCTGGAAGCCGCCCACACGCCAATGGCCGCCGGCAGGTCGTAGCCCATGGCCGCAATGGCGGAATTGGTGATAAACCGCTGGCCCTTCTTAATCACCCAGGCGTGACCGCCCACCACGCAGGCGGAGCCGTTTCCAACCACCGTGATCTGGCCCTCCTCAAGGCGGCTGCTGATCTCCTTGATCATGGCGTATACATTGGCCGGTTCCTCATCACTGTGCGCAAAATGCTTGGGCAGCACCACCGGATATTTCTCCTTCCACATCCGGCAGGTCTCGATCCAGCTCATGCCGGCAAGCCCCTGGCCGCCGCCAAAGAACGGTTTCCAGCCGGCTTCTCCCCCGGCGCTTCCCCCCTCCGCGGTCAGAATCTCGTCCAGCACCTTGTCCATCTGCTCTAAAAGGTCCCTGGCGTCCCCGTGAATCCGCATATCGCTGTGAACCGAAGGCTTCTTTAACTCTTCCTCATCGATGTCGTTGACAATCACGTAAGCTGCTCTGGCCCAGGTGCCGTAGTTGTAGCCAACCTGGCGGATGCTCAGGCGGCTGCCGATGCTCAGCACCAGATCGCTGTTCTGGATGGCAAAATTCCCGGGGCGGTCGCCCATATTGCCCGCGCGGCCCACGTACAGCGGATCGTCGTCGCACATCAGATCCTCGCTGTCCCAGCCGGTAATCACCGGAACGCCCAGCTTGTTCACCACACGTTCAAACACGTCGAAGGCTTTGCCGATGCGGATTCCATTTCCGGCGTTGATCACCGGACGCTGCGCAGCGCGGATCTTTTCGATCACGGCCATCGCCGTCTCCCGCGCCACCGGCGGGGGCAGAACCTGGCGTTTTTCGCCTTTTCCGGCAAAATCCCCGGGAATGCCGTGGGAATCCTGGGCTTCTTTCGTGCCCCAGCCGGTCCCGCCCGCCTCGTAGGCCGCAGGGTCGAATCCTACCAGCGCCTCCGTCTCGATCTGAGCGGACTGTACATTTAAAGGGATGTCCAGCCAACAGGGGCCCGGGCGGCCGGACTGGGACAGATACAATGCCTTCTCCAGGCAGAACCGGATGCGCTCCGGATCGATCACCATCTCGCTGTATTTGGTCATACAGTCGATGGACTTGCAGATGTCAAACTCCTGATCACCCATGGCGCGGATTCCCACGCCGGACCAGCGGGCCGTGGTGTCATAGCGCACCTGACCGGAGAGCACCAGCATGGGAATGGAATCCAGCCAGCCGCCCACAACCCCGGTGATCGCGTTGGTTCCGCCTGGGCCGGTGGTCACGCAGAGCGCCGCGATCCGGTTGTGAATCCGCGCGTAAGACTCCGCCGCCATGGCGCTGGCCTGCTCATGATGATTGTACAGGCAGTGAAGCCCTTCCTTATGTCCCAGGGCGTCATTCAAATGCATGGCTCCCCCGCCGGTCACCGTGAACACCTGGCAAATTCCCGCCTCCACCAACCGATCGGCAATATAGTCGGACAATCTTTTTTTCATAAACATCTTCTCCTCTGATTCTGCGGTCAATTTTGTATAACGTGAGTATAGCATAACTTCCCGCAAAATCCTACTGTTTTTCGTGGCCGGAGGGCATACGGGACACGCCAAAAGCTATTAAAATGTTTTGTGCGCGCTGCCGCGCCCGGATGGACAAACCGTTTTCTATGCCGGACTGCAGCGGGGCAATCCGCTGTTTTCCATGTTAAGCCGCGCCCGGCGGGGGACCCCTGCGGATCTCCTCGCATACCCGCGCACACCGTTCATTTTCTCCCCTCCCCAGCCGCTTCCAGAACTTCCAGCAACCCTCACTATCCAAATGCCCCCGCGTCCGCTATAATCATGATCGTAATGCAACGACGGATTTTCGGCCACATACGAATCCAAAACAGTATATCAAAAAGGAGAGACATCAATATTATGAAAAAACACACAAAAGTACTGGCTGTATTATCCACTACCGCGTTCATGGCGGCATTTGCCCCGAACTTCTTATCCAACGCTCCCGTATCCAGCGTATACGCTGCAAGCGCAGGCTGGACTCAGGAAAATGGGGGTTGGGTGTTCTACGATTCCGACGGCGATCTGCTGACGGATACCTGGAAAAAGAGAGGCGACGACTGGTTCTATCTGGATTCCGAGGGAATGCAGGCGATCAATGCGCAGGTAGATGAGTATTACGTAGGAGAAGACGGAAAGCGCGTCACCGAGAGCTGGATCTCCGTGGAAAACGAAGATTACGGCAACGATGAGAGCGAGCCGGAATATTACTGGTACTATTACGGAAAAAACGGAAAAATGACCACATCCCGCTGGATGACCATCGAAGGAAGCACCTACTACTTCAATGAGGACGGCCACATGATGACCGGCGAAATCAGCCTTGACGGCTTCAACTATTACCTGGGCGAAGAAGGCGACGGCAAAATGAAGACCGGCTGGATCCAGCTGGAGGATGAAAACGAAGATTCCGATTACACTGAGTCCTGGTTCTACTATGACCGCAGCGGCAAACGCGTGGAAAACCAGGTCGATAAAAAGATTGACGGTGCATACTACACCTTTGAGGACGGCCGTATGCAGACCGGCTGGTACAAGCTTCCGGTAACGGAGACTGCCAGCGCCTCCGAGGCAGCTCCCGCTAACAACAGCGTGGCAGGCTACCAGTATTACGACGAGGACGGAAAACGCGCCTCCGACTGGAGAACCATCGAGGGCGTTGAGGGAATCAGCGAAGAGGGGGAAACCTACCGCTTCTACTTCAAGAACGGCAAGCCCTACTACGCCGAGAGCGGCCTGGAGCTGTTCTCCATCGATTCCAAAAAGTATGCGTTTAACACCAAGGGTGAAATGCAGACCGGCAAACAGGTTGTCAACACCGGCGACGGCGAGGTGGCGAATTTCTACTTCGGCGAGGACGGCGTAATGCGCACCGGCAAGCAGGTAATCTACGATGAGAAAAACGACGAGAACCAGAACTGGTACTTCCACACCGACGGCTCCAGAAAGGGCCAGGGTTACCACGGGATCAAGGATAACGTTCTGTATATCTACGGCCTGCGCCAGGAAGCCGACAAGGACCTGCGCTACGTTCCGGTAGAGCTGAACGGCAATCAGTACCTGGTAAACGCCAACGGCGTTGTGCAGAAAGCCAGCTCCTCCTCCAAATCCAGCACCAAGCCCGAGTTAGGCAACGGTTTCAAGGATTACAAGGATGAGAACGATAAGATCTGGGTTGTCAGCACCGAGGGCGTTATCCAGCAGTAAGGCGCTCGCGCCCTACCTCTTTCCATGGCTGCCGCGATGGCAGCCATGAAAAACCAACCATCTCCCTCCTGATACACACATCCGTTCAAACACATTAAGACGACATCCGATAAAAAGGGAGACGAAAATGCGGCAGACTTGCTAAAAGTCTTGCCGTATTTTTGTATATTTTGCCAAAAAATTGTATTTTCTCTAATCACGAGGTATATTTTGACGATTTCAGCGTTATAAATAGTATGTAGGGGGGCTATGCCTCCGGCAATCGGCATTACATATGTAAGCCCAGTGCCGGTTTGAAAACGCTTTGTGCCGCGGTACGACCGGTTTCAAATCCGCACTGGGATCCGGAAATAGAAAGGGAGGATTCATTTATGCGCGAACTAGCGGTATTTTATTGCCCGGATTGCGGTCATTACGCATACTACCAGACATCCCGGCATCCGGTCTGTCCCAAATGCGGCGACGGCCGCACAGCCATGTGCATGTTAAAGATGTACTATACCGAATTTATGAATATGACATGTGAGGAACGTGACAATTATCTCTCCATGGAAATGTTAAAACGGAATCCCTCCATCATGGCCCGCATCACAGAACCCCACAAGCGCTTCAACAGCCGCGAGACCATCGCAGAGCTGTGCAACGTTATCATGGATCTGGACGCGGAAAACAAAATACTCAGCGACACGGTCAGCTGGATGCACGATACGATTTGGGATATGCTGCGTGCGCAGAAGGGGTTGGAGAAGAGGAGCGTGGAGACGGCGGGGAAGGTGGACGGAGCGGTCGATAACCATCCGGGAGACGGTGTGGTGAAGGCTGAGGCAGGGGTGGATGTAGTTGGCTCCGGCACGGAGGCGAATCACTCAGGGGTAGAGGCCGCAGCCACACGGGAAATTCCGGGACTGCAAAAGGAGCATTGAGGCGGGAAATCAAATTATTGATATAGGGGCCGGTGGGGGCGGGTTTGTCAAGTAAATCATGCATTCTCACCGCGCATATTTTCTGACATTTCGCTATCTTTTCTTCATGTTATGCATTATAATAGAAGTATATCTCACTATATTCCCACACTTGTCAGAAAGGAGCGCGCTTATGAGTCATAAGATTATCACCATCGCCCGCCAGTTCGGCAGCGGCGGACACGAAGTCGGGGAACGGTTGTCGAAACTTCTGCAGATCCCCCTTTATGACCGGAGCCTGGTTGAGATGGCCGCAGAGAAAATGGGCCTCTCCCCCATCACGGTAGAGGAAGTGGATGAAGCTGCGCTTCACTCTTTCCTGTCCACCTACCGGATTCCCAAAACCCCCAACGACGTAACCGGCTACGGTCTCCCCTTAAACGACAGCACCTACCTAACCCAGACCGCCATCATCGAAACCCTGGCCAAGGAAGGCCCCTGTATCATCGTAGGCCGCTGCGGAGACTACATACTGCGGGACTACCCGGATCTCATCGATGTCTTCCTCTGCGCTTCCATGGAGGACCGCATAAGCCGCATCATGGACCGCTACCAGATCCCGCGCAAGGAAGCCGCCAGCGCCGTCCGCCACACGGACAGCCAGAGGCGGAAGTATTATGAAAATTATACCAAGCAGGAATGGGGAAGCATTGAATCCCATCAGATGTTGTTTAATTTGAGTAAGTTGGGGGTGGAGAAGGTGGTGGGGGTGATTGCGGGGATTTATAAGGGGTAAGGCAAAAGCCCAGTAAGTTTAGGAGTAGCATTTTATAAACCACCAGGCATGATTGAATGATTGGGAAATAATTGAGCGAAATGGACCGGAGCAGGGCATGAAACTGCTCCGGCTTTTGTGGTTACATTGGTGCATAAATAGACTTTTAAGATGAGTGTGCGAAAAAAAGTCCGTAAATGCTGATCTTCTATGATAATCACTGGGCTGAAAGTTCCTTTTTGGACTTTCAGCCCTTGTTTTATATATAACAGCAACTATCGTTGTATGTCAAGAGCAGGCGAATATTCCGCCTGTGAAAAATAAGACAGATTGGCTTATTCCGGCAGACGGCCCTCATACATGATGCTCAGTTCACCATATACCTGTCCCCAATTCCTGATTGGCATGGTCCATTTCTTTGTAGCTTCAAACGTAGACAGGTACAAGGCTTTTAGCAGTGCGGTATCGCTTGGAAACACGCTTCTCTGACGGTTCAGCTTACGATAAGTGGCATTCAGGCTCTCAATGGCGTTGGTCGTATAAATGACCCTTCTGACCGCTGTGGAAAATTTGAAAATCGGGGAAATGGCATCCCAGTTTTGTTTCCAGCTCCTCATGCAATTGGGATATTTTTCGCTCCATTTTTCCGTCACCCGCTCCAGGGTGTCCAGGGCTTTTTCTTCCGTTGGCGCCTGATAGATTGTTTTAAGATCCGCACAGAAGGGCTTCCTGTCTTTGTCCGACACATATTTCATGGTGTTACGCACCTGATGCACGATGCAGCGTTGATATTCCGTCTTTGGATACGCTGCGGCGATTGCCTCTTTGATGCCGCTAAGTCCATCTGCGCAGAGAATCAAGATGTCTTTCACTCCCCGGTTCTTTAAGCCATTTAGTACAGACAGCCAGTATTTAGAGCTTTCGTTTTCGCCAACCTCGATGGTCAGGACTTCTTTGCGTCCATCCGGATTGATGCCAAGAATCACATAAGCCGCAAGCTTGCGGATCACCCCATTATCACGAACTGAGTAATGGATGGCGTCTATGTAGAGTACCGGATATACCTCGGAAAGCGGGCGATTCTGCCAGTCTTCAATCTGCGGCATGATTTTATCGGTCACATCCGAAATGAACCCTTCGGATGCCTCAAAACCATAAATATCCTCCAGCGTATCAGAAATCTGCCTTGTAGTCATGCCTTTGGCATACATGGAAATGATCTTCTGGTCGATATCGGAGATATCTTTCTGGCGTTTTTTGACCACCTGCGGCTCGAACGTGGATTTACGGTCCTGGGGGACTTGAATGTCCATACTGCCATAGCTGCTATTGATGCGCTTAGGCTTATAACCATTACGGTAATCATCCGTGTCCGAACGTTCTGATTTTTCATAGCCCAGGTGCTCATCCATCTCTGCTTCCATCATTTCTTTGATTGTGCCGCCAAGCAGATCCTTGAGAGCATCCTGAATATCCTCTGCGGACTGGATGTCATACTCCTGAAGGAGCTGCTGGATAATGTTCCTTTTCCCATCTGTCATTTGTACTTTGTGTACGGGTTTCTTTTCTCTTGCCATAATAAAAGGCCTCCTATGATTTTTATTTTACCATAGAAGACCTTATAAAACCTTAGTTACAGAAAAACTTTCACATACTCTTTAAGGTTTGGATTAAGGCGTTTCCATTCATTCCCGCTGTTAAGCCAACCTACAAAATCTCACAACGCTCCGAGTTCCATGGCCCGGTACAGTGCTGCCACATGCACAGCCTGCTCAAAACCACCTTCCCGCAGAAGGCGCCTGACCTCACTGCTCTCCAGTATCACCACCTCCAGTGATTCCGTCTCATCCAAATGTTGAGCCTCCACCTGTTCCGCATCCCATGCCAAATAGCACTGTGCATAGCTGGTACAATTTGTCGCGTTGGGGGCAATCTGAAACATGAATTCCATATGCCCGGCCTTATAACCAGTTTCTTCCAGTAGCTCCCTGGTGGCAGCATCCTTGGGATTCTCACCAACCTCAATGCAGCCGGCCGGCAACTCCAGCAATACCTTCTCCACCCCATGACGGTATTGGCGCACTAAAATCACTTTTCGCTCTGGATCTGGTGTCACTGCTACAACCACTGAAAAATCCGTCAAATGATTTACATAAAACGGAGATATGGTCAAACCGGTTGGCAACAGACAAGTGCTGGCACGAAGGTCGATCCAAGGATCTTTAATAATTGTCTCCTCAGACAACATTTTCCATGACAGGTTTTTACTCATATTAATGCCTCTCTCTGATCATTTATAGCTTCCCTGATGATACATTGTCTATACAACCGATGAGGATCCGAAAACTATGCCATTCATGCAAACATTGCTTCAAGCTCCTTTACAAAATGCCGCTCCAAATCGCCCGCCTCTTCCCGGCTTCCTGCGCTAACAGACATATACATTTTAAGCTTCGGTTCAGTTCCGGAGGGGCGCACCACCACCGAAAGATTATCTTCGAGTTCAAATTTCAACACGTTTGAAACCGGAAGGTCAATTTTCTCCACCCTCCCATCATTATAGCGTGTAATTGACATCTGATAATCACTAACGGAAATTATCTTACGTCTCATCCATGTTTTTGGACAGTTGTCTCTTAATTTTTCCATAATATCCTGCATTTTTCGGAATCCGGAAGCGCCTTCAAATTCATAACTGTGAAGGGTATTCAGACAATATCCATATTTTGTATAAAGTCCGTTCAATACATCCAAAAGACTTTGTCCCTTAGCCTTATAATAGGCAAACATTTCGCAGATCATAAGCGAGGCATTGACTGCGTCCTTGTCCCTCACATAACTCCCCGTCAGGTACCCATAGCTTTCCTCAAATCCCAGGATATAGCGGTCTTCCTGCCCCTTTTTTTCCAAGAATCCAATCTGTTCGCCAATAAACTTAAATCCAGTCAGCACATCAATAACCTGGACTCCATAATCCGCCGCGATACGCTTTGCCATATCAATGGTCACAATAGTTTTTACTACAAGCGGGTTCTTGGGCATTCGCTTTAAGGCCAAACGGCGTTTGCAAATATAATCCAAAAGCAGCATTCCAACCTCATTGCCGCTGAGAAGAACAAAGTCATCTCCCGATTTAACGGCAATGCCAACCCGGTCACAGTCCGGATCCGTTGCCAGCAGAAGCTCGCTGCCCAACCTTTTGGCCTCTTTTAGCCCCAGCTCCAGCGCTTCTCTAATCTCCGGATTGGGATAGGGGCATGTAGGAAAATGGCCATTCGGTTCTGCCTGCTCTTTGACCACAGAAATATTTGTGAAACCATTTTCCTTCAAACAGCGCAACACGCATTTTAATCCTGTTCCATTTAAAGGCGTATAAACAATGGATACACTCTTATCACAGGCCGCATCACCACACAGGGACTGCGCTGACACCGCACGAATAAATGCCTCTACTGTCTCTTCTCCGATGTAAGAAATACGTTTCTGCTCAATTCCCTTGGCAAATTTCATACTCTTAACTCCGGAAAAAATATCGACAGCGTTGATCTTTGCCAAAATCTCTTTAGCTGCTTTCGTCGTAATCTGACAGCCATCTGCACCATATACCTTATAGCCATTATATTTTGCTGGATTATGACTGGCTGTTATCACAATTCCGCCAGAACAGCTCAGATTTCGAACTGCAAAGGAAAGAGCCGGCGTGGGCATTAGTTCCAGATAAATATAAACCTGAATGCCGTTTGCCGCCAATACCTCGGCTACAACCTCTGCAAACCGCTCCGACTTTATCCGGCTGTCATAGGCAATAGCAACTGATGGAGATGCAAAATATTCATTGAGATAATCAGCATATCCCTGAGTCGCCTTTGCTACCGTGTATATATTCATCCGGTTGGTCCCAGCGCCAATCACGCCGCGCAGCCCTCCGGTCCCAAACTCCAATTCCTTGTAGAAACAGTCCTCAATCGTTTTCTCATCTTCTGCCATCGCTTGGAGTTCCGCTGTTAGATCAGCGTCTTTCAGGCTTTGGGACAACCAGTTTTTCCATCTTGTCTGTACGATTGTATCCATTTTAATCTTGTATGGTGTTTATAGAAGCAAAAACAACATATTTCCTTTCCTTTTTGATCTATGGTTTAATACATTCAGAAACAATAAATTATTGATTTTCTCTCCCCCCCCAACCACCCAATCCCCCAATAAAAAAACAGTTAAGCTCTTCCATCATATCTTTAACCGCCCTATTTACAATCTGACAGCTATCCGGACCTACATTCATATTTATCATTTTCTTGATTTTATAAATTCACCTATGAAACTTATGAACTCTATAAGTGACATTAACTCCACTTTTGTTTGAGGCTTCAAATAATACCTTCTGCGAAATAAAATCAATTTCTGAAAACAATATTTTCGATGGAACCTCCATACTCGCTCCCCATCCAATCAAAAAAATATCATCTGCCAACTTCTGCGACGACCCCATTACCTCACTCTGTTTTACTTTATAGTCGTATGATTTATAATCTAAAATCGTTTTTTCTCTCTCATCAAGAGAAAATTCTATAGTCCTGGGAAAACCGGTCCCATTTCCAATATAATTTTCGGCACTACTTACAACATAATTTGTAGAGTTATCAAACAGCGTTAACGTTCCACTATCCGTAAAACGCGCAAAATGCTGCCTAGTAAATTTCTCTTCTTCCTTCAATTTAAACATATCATGTTTTCCGCCCAGTATCCAAACAATATCTCCGGTTTTCCGGTCAATCTCAACCACAGAATCAGCGTGGCGCATTGAAAGAACTAAATTACCATCATTCGGACAAATATCAATACTGTTTATATGGATATAATCGCACCATCCTTCATTAGTAAAGTCAAACTGATTACCTTCTACGCTCATATCATAAAACTCAGGATAATCTGTACTTTTCCATTCAAATGCTACCTTTCCATCTCTCACCTCCTGTATATAAGCAGCATAAACCCTTGACGGGTAACCTCCTCTTCCTGTCAGTTTTTCAGGAATATTATCTACATAAGTCGGAATATAGGACAATGTAATATAATTCATTTCATCAAACATCAGAAACTCGTGCATATCTAGTTCTATATTAGTAAATTTACCATCCTCATCTAATGTGCCCAAAATTTCTTTTACCACCTGGTAATTACTATTCATTATGACAGCTTTACATTCAGTAAAAGAATTTGTAACTACTTTGATTTTTTCATCTGGATCAGAATAGGGCGTTAAATAACTATAATATAATTCTCCATTTTTTGTCTCAATCGGCTTAAAATCATAAAAATTATCTTCACAATAATTAAAATATATGATTTCCGAATTAGTATTCATTTTGACAATCCAGTCTTGTGTAGGATCAAAATAATAATACCCGTACTCGGCACCATTATTAATCGTAATGAATTCAGGAAATCCTTCATTTAAACAACGCACAAATTGTTTGGTTACTAATCCACTTTTTTTATTAGTAAACTCAATTTCAATTCCATCGCTTTTTTTAAGATATCCTTTATCTATCATCACTTCTACAGTATCACCGCTCTGAACTTCAATATTATTACATTTTATTTTATAACCAGAAAAAGTCGAAAACACAAAAATATTCGGAGCATCTGCAGCCATTGACATCGGTTCTATCCAATTATCAGAAATAGTTGGATTTAAATATACCGTATATCCATTTATTGTTAACCCAATTGAAGCTGAAAATGATTCTTCAGGACTTTCATCTCGTGAAGCTGTTTCTGACGTACACGCGCAAAGTAGTAAAAAACAACAAAAAAACAATATGCTAATTTTTTTCATCATTCTGACCCCCATATATTATTGTAAACGCCAAGTGTTAGGGTATCCCAACACATTTACCCTAGCACCAACATTTGATGCCAGGGTTGCGAGCGTTTTACTCTGATTTTTTGTTACATTCTATCCTGACTTTTTCACTCCACGGTGCGAGATCCCAGAACTCTGCATCGAAATATCTTTACCAGGGCGGCTATCGAGCAGGTATTGCAGATAGTTGTATGGATGCCGCCCTTGCACTTTCGCTGTCTCTACATGGTATAAACCTCCATACTCGCATTCGCACCATCCTGGCTGTCGCTGAACAGCCAGTTTTTGCAGCCTAAGGTTAGCGGCCTGATTAAATTCCCTGATGGATTATTACTCAGGCTGCATCAACTGTCTTTGAGATAAGTCATTATCGTGTCTTTTCGATTTCGGAGATAAGTCACTGCTTCATCCATGCGGCTTCCCTTTTCTTGGTGCTGCGCATCCCGCCAGTGCATGAAATCTTCCACTGCAGCCATCAGGAAATACCATTTCAGCAGCTCACATTGAAAGTAGTCAGTCATACACAGATTTCAAATGCTTCTTGGAACAGGTGATGATCCAACTCACTATGGGCGTTCTGCTGCTGACACAAAGGAGTCCAAATCCTTTTTTCTGTCGATACAATGGAAGCGCACCTATGTACTTTTCATACATAATGTGCGACACAAGGGGTGATGGGACGTAGCCACCAGGTATCAGTGCCGGGACTCCTTCATCTTTGATAAACTATGGTTCTTCCGTATCCTTGCAGACAGGGCGGCTATAAGTGGTTACAACGCACACAATACGTTCCAGCTTTGCTTTGGTATAGCACAGTTCTGTCCTGATTTCTTTATGACCGGCTGGAATCATCATGGCTCCACAAGCAGGACACGGTTTTCTTCGTCTGTCAGTGTATCCATCTCTTCATAGTGGGTTAGCAGATTTATGAACATCTCGTTATAGTTCACTTTGGGCTTACGTCCTTGTTCGCTGTTCTTAACTTTGATGAACTCTGGTTCAATGAGTTCCGGAAATGGTTCTTCCTCTGAATCATAACCGAAGAAAAGATTCATCTGGCCAGGCATGTCACTACATCGTTCACTGGCGCTGTCAAAAAGCTTCTGCTTAAAGTATTCAAGCTATGCCTGTAGATTTGAAATGATCCAGTCTCTTTCATCGTCCTTTGCATTGCGTTCTTCCAGCACCTTCTGCAGGGATATTACCAGATCATTTGGGGTACGGGTGGTTGTATTCAGTTGTGAGATCGTATCCTTCAGCTCCTTGAACCGGATGTCCTTTGCACCGGCTACCATGGCCTTTCACCCCTTTGTTTCGTTACTAGTATTTTACCATAAATTGAAGAAATAAACGAATTCGTCACTATCGGGAGTTCGTCATAATGACGGTGGATAACTGACGCGGATAGCAGTCATAAGATAGATAAACTGAGGTGTTTTCTGTTATGGCAGTCTCAGAACACAATGATAAGCAATGAAATATAAATCACGCATGAGTTATCCCATCCACATTTTCATCAGAAATATCACTGGAAAATTTCATCCACTTTACAATTTACTTATCTTGCCAAGAGTCCTTGGAGACTTATAATAAAGTTCGTAGGAACTATTCTATCGATACTGCTACACTCCTATACAAGTTATGCAACTGTACTTCTCTATTCACAAATTTTCTTATTTCCCAAAAGTCGCAGGCTATAAATAAATTTCAAAATTTCGGGCAGCGCCCCAGAAATAATCACTTCCGGCAAAGTATTGTTGTCTTAGTATAAAATATAATAATATAATGCTAGGTCGATATTCCCCTCCTCAATCACGCAACTACTTAATTTTATTATAGTATTTCTTCTCACTAGTATAAAAAGAAAAACCAACCATCCAACATCTTATTATTTTCTAATATTAATAATCTACTCTATACCAATGTCATCATGTAGCAATCGGTGAAACCCCACAATCTTCCTAGTGCATCAACTAGTTCTCATTAATGGTTTGGTTATATAAAGTGCCATATTTGCGATATCACCACCTTAGGATAAAGAGACTAGAAATTTATTCTTACATTTGCTGTCGTAAACTGCCAACCTCCGGTTCCTTTTCCCCTATTCCGTACGCTTCCCCAAGCGTTAGTTCTGCAGACAGGCTATCTATATTGGGTATCCGACGCTTTAAACACTGACGTGTCATTACATTAAGTTTGATTTCCGCTATATTCAGCCAATTGCCATGCTTGAGGGTATAACAGGTGTTCAACCGTTTTGCCAGTTCCCGGCTTTTTCAGGTGGGAACGCCTTATAAAACGGCACATATGTATGGGTGTTTAAATTGTCCATAACCAGTATGACCTTTTTCTTATCAGGGTATATGACTGTGAACGAATATTCAATTTCCTTCGCCCAATCGACCATTGTGCGGTTTTTTCTCACACTGATGTGGCGATAATTTGCCCGGGGCTGTACAAAGACAGCGATACTGCAGGTTCCTTTCCGCTTATACTCGGCCTCTTCCTTCCGAATACTTCCGTGCTTCACTTGGAAGGGCTTCTGAACCTGATCCAGCAGCTGATATGGCTTCTCATCCATGCACACACCAGGAACCTCTTCTTTGTAAGGTAGTTTATAAGTATCCAGGATTTCTTCCATACAGGCTACACAATCTACGTTTTGCTTTGAGGGAATGCAGCAGTATTCGTTTTTGTGAGGCTCAAGTTCATTTTTTTAGCGGCGTATACCGTCTCCACCGCAACCGGCTCAACTATTTTAAATTCAACCGCCCGATCACGTAAGAGCTGCCGGGACCAGATGGAATGGCCTTTGGATGCTGTACTGCAGGCCAACTGGATCAGGCGAGCCTGCTGGTCGCCCTGTATTTTACAGATATTATTCTGTCTGGGGTTGCGATGAATCGTGATTCATTCACCAAACTCCAGGTCCACCAAATGTTTAGTCGTACGATGTACGGTTGAAGTAAAAATATCCAGACTTTCAGCAATCTGGCAGTGGGTAAACTTTTTACCGGAAGCATTGTAGATGGCAAGAAGGATTAAGGCACGCTTATTAATTGTAAGTGTTGTTTTATCCGTGGAAAGTAATGCTCTCAAAAAACATATCTGCTCATCACTAAGGAGGTCTTCATTCCTTGAGTTATGTTTATTATTTGAACTTGTTTTTGCCATGTGCGATGGCCGCCTTTTTTGTTTAACATTATCACAAAAAAATCTGTTTAACAACTAGATTCTACACTAGTATCTCGCCTTTACAATTTTCAGTTTCTTATAAATGCGTATAAGAATATGAAATATCCTTTTAGGAATATACCCCCATTTGGAATCACCAAACCGTTGAAGTTTTTGTACTAACTTCCAGGTATTGGAGTTTGAATCATACCCCATCCGTTTCATTGCTTCCTTGGTGGTATTCAATTCTTCAGTCACACGGTTGTATTCATTAAATGTTCTATATGAGGATGAAATTCGTAAGGCATCTTTTGCAAAGGGATATGGCCCACGTTCGATAATTTTGTACAAGAACTCTTTTGCTTTCTCTCTACGGTCAAAGTCAAAACTTTCTTGCATAGGTGGTTGAGATAGCATCTCAAGATACTTATCGTTATCGTTATCCAGCTCTTTTACTCGCTCAATAATGGAATCAAAGTCATTTCCGTATTCATTACAGTTAATAAACGCCTTCGGATTAAATAAGCTTAATATATCTGGATTTCCCCAATAAATCGGAATAGAAAAGGCCTGAAACGGCTGAATAATCTTTTCTGTTGTGTAGCCTGATAGTGCAGTATTCTCAAACGCAATGGTGAATTTATATCGCCTTAGAAATTCTAATTTTCCATCACTCCACCCTGATGATACAGTACCGTTGCCACAAGATAAACCTGTCCAACGATCTGAAATAGTACCACGGGGCATATTATTCATCACATAACTTGGGCAATCTACATGCTTATAGCCCATAAGGACTTTGCAGAACTCTCTACGTAGGATAGCCCCTTCTCCCATCCAGTCCTGGGAATAAACAAAATTACAGAATTTACGTTCCAACAAATCAGCGCTTACAGCAGACCGGTCCTGTATGGATCGTGTAATGTCATAAAGGCCTGGACTATCACTATCTCCTAACGGATATTGACAAAAGCGATCATTATAATAGATAGGTTCAAATCCAAAGGCAAAATCACATTCATTGAAATTAGGAGAAACAGCCTCCCCACCACAAAAAATTTTAACAGAATTCGGATAATTTCTAAAATTGAGTCCCCACGTGCTATAAAAGATAAACTCTGGTTCTTCCGAAAACTCAACATTATATCGCTCTCTTAATACTTTTGTAACCCACTGATTTTCTGCATCAAATGTTGGGGCATTAAAATCTACAAATTTAATTTTTATAGTCTTCATTTCCTATCCCTTTTCCACACAACTTAATTTCATCTGGTCCTTTATAGCACAAACATACTCATTATCAATTTATGATATTAATTCCTCCTACTACAATATATTTATGGTTAATATCCCTTACAGCAAGTAAGGAATGATCCATCTTGATGCTTAAGCTGTTAGAATGCAGAACGCAATCGGTATATCGGAGTCCTCCTTAGACTTAGCGTCCGTAGATTAGTCTAATAACCAGCTCCTCATTCACAGCGTTCATCTTTTGTGCCCCCCATCCCGGTGCGTTCGCGTTATACCCCAGTAGATTGAATAGGCAATAAGTAAAACTGGTACTTGCCATTGCCACTATTATAAAGGCGTGATATTGTTATGATTATGGACGCAGTAGATATTGATGTCTCTAAATGGAAAAGCACTATGGCCATCCCGTTCAGGCGGTAAAGTTGTGGCTAAACCCTCCGACGTGTCCCATCTGTCCGCTCATATCCAGTCATTGGCCAGCCGTATCTCATCTCTTGATGGCAAGTCCCGTATCATCATGGAATGCGCCGGGCGATATTATGCCCCATCGTATGGGAGCTTACGGCATTTAGCCTTTTTTCGGCGCTATGAACCCACACCCCATATACAATTACCAGGACAAGGCCCACCACTTCGCAAAGTCAAGTCCGACAAAGCGGATTCCCTTTAAATCGCACGGTACACGCTTAATAGGTGAGTCAAGTTGATACAATATAGTCTTATAGATGAAATACACAACCAATTAAAGACTTTGACGATGTCCCTCAATGCTTTTACTGACCATTATCAGAAAGGTACAGCCATAAGAAGTGCAACTTCAGCAAAGCAACGGCTGAAGAAATCTACAGAATCGCTAGGGAGCTGGCCCCTGTACTTCCAAAGGACAATTTTACCAAACGCCTCACCCACCAGGAAGTCAGTCAGTTAAATGCGGCTTCCCTGTCCGTTGAACAGTTCCGTTTTCTGATGAACGAGACTGTCTCCACGCTTCCGGGGTATCCGGTGGTCATGGCTATGAGGGGTGTCGGCCCTTCCCTTGGGCCCCACTCATGGCTCAGCTCGAAGATGTAACACTTTTACTCTTAAAGGCACCATTACCGCATTTGCCGGCGTAAATTATTCCGGCGATTATTCACAGAAAATCGTCTATGCCTCGAAGCATACCTGCACTGCGCAAGCCTCTGCTCCAGGTCATGGATGTCCTGATCAAGACAAAGCCATAGAATGCCTCTGTTTACCTATTCATAGATAAGCGCAAGGTAAACCCTACTATGTATACATGACTGCCAATGCAAACAAGTTTCTCCATATTTATTATGGAAGAGCCAAAGAATACTTAAATGCTCTTCCTCAGCAGCCAGTAGCTTACATAACTTTGTCTGGTTGACGGACACCGACAGCCTATTTGTTGTACTCTTTTTTCCTGCACGGAAATTTTTCAAAAAATCTTCAATTTCCAATTAACTTTTTATTTGCAGGTTAATTTAATAGGCTCTTCTACCATTATTATCAAAACTTGGAATATAACTATAAGTGCCAAAACGCTATTCTCCATGTATTGCTAACTGTATCAAGAGCAAGCAACTTCATTTGACAGCCCTATCCTCAACGTGCATTTCCCACATTTTAATCAGCACTTATTTGAAATTAATGCTCCAGATAATCCTCTATCCTGCCCTCCTTCAAAGCTTATCTTTTAAGTTTTCTATTAATCTTAAAAGTCATCCATCCTCTAGCCGCTTTCATTATAACTTTCATACCTACATTCCCAGCATATGAGTCATCTATAAATATTTTTTGAACATCTGTATTCAAATCTTCTTTTACTTCTTTAATGCTAGTAGCCAGTATATATTCTTCGTAACTTAATGCCATAAGAGTTGGGTAATCAACCCCAAACACTTCTCGAATTTTCCAAAACGCAGTTTCAGAAAGTAAACTACATATTTCATTATCTGAAAGTACAGTTATAGTATCCCGCATTATATTCCATGCGTTTTTCTTTAACTCAATATTCTGTATTGGTGCCCATGTATGTCTGACTACTAATTGCCATTCAGTCCAGTATGTTGATTGAATTAGCTTTTTTTGATAAATATATTTTGTACTTAAATATCTTGCTTTTATATCATTAATTTGTTCTATCAACTTATCATAAAGCACTTTGTCAACGTCATTTGATTCTTTAATATTGATTTCACTAATTATTTCATGCAACTCCTGTAAATTTACACCACTAAAATTGCATCTTGCTCTTTCCCGAATAGAATCCAATATTAAAAACTCTCTATATGTTAAAGTCTGAAAAGTCGCAAAGTTCATATGCATTATATCTACGAATTCTCTATATGATTTTGCATCTGACCAGTCAAGTACACCTGGATTTGCTTTAGCAATCTTAATTATTTCATCCTTCATACATGTATACGCTTCTTCTTTCTCTTTTGGAGAATTTATAAGCCTAAAAACACACTGATAATGCCAATTTAGATTGTCTCGATACAGAATTTTCCATTGCTCTATATTCTTTGTTAGCGGTTTTTCAAAAACATGGCTATAACAATACATACCATTTTGCATACACAGTTTGTTGGCAAATCGTTGAACACCAATGATAGATTCATCAATTTCTACATTTTGTGTTGGTTCTGTGTATATGTATACATTAGCATCAGTATACCCTGCCTTTGGATTTCCTAGCATAAACTCCATGTAAAACAACAAATCTTCACTATATCTAAGTGTCTCATCAAAACGCAAGCCATGCTCTTCGATAAATGAACGTCTATATAACTTATTCCACAATGTTGTATTACTTTTTTCAAAACAGCGTTCAATCGCCGTATTTGAAGTATATTGCGAAAAAGGCCTTACCGCATTTCTTTCATTTGGATACATCCTCATATAGTTCCCTGTAACTATATCGACATTCTCTTTTTCCGCTATCTCAAGCATTATTTTATAGCTTTTTGCCGGAATAGCATCGTCTCCATCGCAAAAATGA
The DNA here is from genome assembly GCA_025149125.1 of [Clostridium] asparagiforme DSM 15981. Lineage (GTDB taxonomy): Bacteria > Bacillota > Clostridia > Lachnospirales > Lachnospiraceae > Enterocloster > Enterocloster asparagiformis. Next base: position 5,481,552 of record CP102272.1, read on the forward strand.
ATATACTTACCAGTAGCCACTTCCAATGCGGCATTTCTAGCTCCTGATGGCTTTGATCGTTGATTCATATGAATAGGTACTATGCGCTTATCACTTTTTTGATATTTTTTTATCAATTCCCAAGTGCCATCGCTACTCAAATCATCAACGACTATTACCTCCATATCCTTTATTCCTTGTTTTAAGATAGAATCTAAGGCTCGCCCCAAGCAGTCCTCCAAATTGTATGCTGGTACAATAACACTTATTAATGGTTGCCGCATTAGTTTCTCCCCCACTCGTTTATTATATTAGTATAATCATATTCATACTTTTTCTTGTCGTGTACAGTAATCCCTTCCCCCATCTGAATCTCTATTATTTCAAGCTTTGTTTTTGCAATTACTGTATGCCTACAAAAACAAGGCAGGTTGACTACTACACCTGGTCTTAAAGCTACCTTTTTTGAATCTATGACGGCTGTTCCCTCTCCAGAAACTACAGTCCATACTTCATCTCTATACTCATGACTATGATAATTCATATTACAGTTTCTATGTAATGTGACTTTAACTGTTATGCTATTTGAGGTATAATCTATGACTCTATAATATCCCCATGATTTCTCAGCAAACATAATCTGTTGATCTATAGAATCAACAAAGGGTTTTATATAACTAGACTGTTCTTTATTTGAGACCAATATTCCCTCATTACTTGCTGCTACTACCATATCTTTAAGTCCCATACATAAAATTGGTATGTTTAATTCATTTATTATATTGGTATTTTCACATGTTTCATCAAGAATACCTTTCCCAAGTATACAGTTAGACATTTCCTCTGTCAATGTATTCCACGTACCAAGATCTTTCCATTTTCCTGTAAATCTCATCACTTTGATATATTTTTCTTTTTCCGCTACAGCATAATCAAAACTGATTTTTTCTTGAAATTGATATTTATCATAAAGATCTTGATAATTCCTAAATTCCATTAATTGATGGGCCTTATTAACTATATATTTGAGTTTAAATGCAAACACTCCACTATTCCATAGCGCACCATTACTTATATATAGCTGAGCAGTTTTAGCATCAGGCTTTTCTCTAAACATTTCTACATCGCTAAATTTATCTCTAGTTTTAGGTATAATATAGCCATACTTTTCACTCGGATATGTTGGCTCTATACCCATTAAAACCAAGTTTGTATCTGTATCCTGTACAATTATGTCAAGCTCTTTTAATGCTTCGAAATATTCATCATTTACATAAGGATCCACTGGGCAAACTACTACCGTCTCGTCATCTGGTATCTTTTTAATATCATGAAGATACATCCCCGCCAACGCAATCGCCGGGAATGTATCTTTTCTGCACGGTTCTACTGATATACCTATATTATCTCCCAGTTGATTTATAATAGAAGATACCTGCGATTTTGCAGTCGCAATTGTTATCTCTGCTTCTTCATCAACGAGTTTTACCTGTCTATAGATTCTTTGAATCATAGATTCATATTCGTTTTGCTCTGTTTTAAACAGCTTTATAAATTGCTTTGACCTAATATCATTAGATAACGGCCATAGCCGCTTCCCCGACCCACCTGATAATAGAATTATATTCATAGTTCTTTCTCCAAAAACTGCGCTAACTTATCATTTATATTTCGTGCTGTCAATCCAAGGTGCATATCTTTATCTTCTTTAGTCCCATAAGTGCGTATAACCTGTCTAGGCACTCCAACTCCATCGACAGCAATTCTGCTTTTTGACAAAATAGGCATAATATCTGCCATAAATGTTCCTTGGTAAAACGGTTCACATATAAATATTCTGTTATTAACAATATTGCTCTTTAACGTTTCAAGATCAAAAGGCTCCGCCGTTGTATAGTATAGTAATGTTATATCCAAGTTTTCGCAAGCCGCGATAGTTGCGTCTAGCGCTTCTGCAAAAGCTATTACCGTACCTCTAGTACCCTTTTTTAATACTTTAGCTTTACCAAATTCTATATCCACTTGTGTTTTATTACAGTGATCTATCATTCTAAAATATGAGAGTTTTCCATTCATATAGCACTGTTTAAACAACGTTTCAAACTGTTTTGGCGTTCCAGGCGTAAGTATCTCTATACCCGGCAATGTCTTTAAGGTTTCAACATCTTCCGGACAATAATGTGAATACCCAAGTTTTGAAAAATCATATGCAGCCCCTGTCGTTATAAAATTTCCTCCTACATTTTGGTAGATATAATCAAGTTTCAGTTGTTCGAGTGACCGTTGCACAATAAAAGGTGTAATTCCATATATAGTAGGTACCAGACCAGACAAAGCCAGCCCTGCGGACACGCCAACTAGACCATCTTCAAAGATACCAATATTTTTCACCCTCTCTGGATAACTTTTCATCAAATCCTTAAATCCAAATGCACCTATATCTATGAGTATACACATAGTATTACTGTGGTTACGAATCATATCTATAACACATGACTTCATTGCTGTTCTCACTTACGTTCTCCTTTATACCAGTCCCATATATTGAGCTTTGTTCCAACCGGCTATCCCGATCAATAATTTAAACTGATTACTAAATATCAATTCTTGAAACTGATTGATCGGTATAAGTTTAGTTTTTATAAATTCCGTCTTTTCTCGACATTCCTCTTTTTTGTCTATGCATTTTGCAAAAAACAAATCGCATTTCGCTGAAGATATCCCTTGATTCATATAATATTCGCCCAAATAAATAAGTTTTTCTGAAATATAACCTGTTTCTTCTTCCAACTCTCTCTTAGCCGCTGCCTCGCTTGATTCTCCATCATCTACACTACCAGCCGGAAATTCAAGCATCCACTGATCCAAAGTATATCGGTATTGTTCAATAGCAATCACCTGATCTCCTACTATAGGAATAATACACACACTATCCTTATTAATTACATATGTATATGGATACTCGTCTCCTTCAATAAGGAAAGTATCCTTCACCACGGTTACTCTCCCTATATTATGTACCTCGGACTTAACTACCTTGTACGGTGAATTTTTTCTATTCAAAGTCATCAACTTCCTTTTTGAGTCTAGTCAATTCCTCTTCTGACGGTGCTCTATGAAACCATGCGTCATCTGTCATAATTGTAGCAGAACCATACCCTCTTTTCGTTTGAGCAATTATTGCTACAGGCTTATTACTCTGCCGAAATAACAATGCCTTTCTCATGTCTGTTATATCATGTCCATTCGCAATAATTACCTCAAATCCAAAAGCTCTCATCTTATCCTGTATATTTCTTATATTAATCATAACATCTATAGAATGATTGTCATCTATAATTAATGTTAAGTTGTCCAGCCTTTCGCTACCGCAATACAATGCTGCTTCCCACATAGTGCCTTCATTCATCTCTCCGTCACCAGCCAGAACATATACATGTCCATCTTGACGCTGCACTTTTTTCCCATAAGCCATCCCTACTGCAATGGGGAAACCGTGTCCCAAGCTGCCCGCGGACACTTCAAATCCTGGAACCTTTGTTCTATCTGCCTGCATACTGATAAAGGAATCATATTGACAGGATTTTTTGAGTTCTTCTTTATCAAAAAAACCTTTCTGAGCAAGGATTGCCAAAACTCCCATAGTAGATTGACCTTTACTTAAAACAAATACATCTCTATTAGGATCATTCATATTATCTATATTATAATTCATAACCTCATAGTATAGTGTCCACAAAATTTCTACTGAGGAAAAAATACTCTGTAGATTCGCATCCTGTCCATAATACGCCATATCCAGTATGGATTTTCTCAATATTTTAATTTCATTTTTCATCCGTTCTCACCCCGGATTTTTTTTACAACTTCTGAAGCCTCATCTTTCATCAGCGCATATTTTGAATCGTCCGAAATCATATCAAGCGCTTTATTTAACCGCACAATGTCATTAATACCATTGTTCATAAAATACCAACTATATACTGAGTTCATATCTTTACTGGCCGTCAAGTAATACGGATGTGTATAACCCCAAAAATACTGTTCAAAAATAGGTTTTATATAATCTTGGTATGTTTTTAATAAAACTTCCAGATTATATAGCTTCTCCTTTTTATTGAGGTAATCCATAAGTAGCTCTATTGGCACATTCCCTGCTCCTCTGCCCATTCCATATATACTTCCATCAATATATATATCACGGTCGCTCTCAACATCCATAAAAGTTATTGCATTCGAGAACGCCATCTGAATATTATTATGCGCGTGAAAACCAAAGTCTATATCTTTATCAAGTTTCAGCAACACCTGTTTGGCCATTCTTGCAATATCCTCAGGGAATAAATTACTAAAACTATCAACAATATAAAATGCTTTGGGTTTCATATCATTAATTTGCCTAAGCATATCATTCATTTCATCATCTGAATACATAAATGTTGCCATGGCCTGTAAAAAGACTTCATAACCTTTATCCTTCAGTGACTTAGCTAATACAATAGCATTTTGAAATTCTGACTTAAAGTAAGCCAGTCTTATCATATCCACTGTTTTTTCACTTCTAGCCGGTATATCAAAACTCGCTGCTTCTGCTTGATTAAGCATAATTGCGTATTTACAATCCTTTTTTCTATTTTCCAATAACGATTCAGCCTCTTTAAAAGAGGCAAATTTCGTGCTTTTCCCTACTTTCCCACCATGTCCCATAATTCCTATCTCTATAACATGGATGCCACTTTTATAAAGACCATTAACGATCTCTTTAGCAACGCCATTGTCAAATTCCCAGTTATTTACATATCCGCCATCTCTAAGCGTACAATCTAAAAGATGAATTTTATTCATTATTTTATCCTCCTTAAAACGATTTATTAGATACGTCCTTTTTGTTTCAATTCTTTTTTCCAGTCATTTCCAATTTTTTTTCTAACAGTACTCTTATTTAGATCTAATCCGTCCATATTTATCCCTTTTGAAATTCTAATAAAATCATCAAAACATTCTTCATTTGCTTTCTTTATAATTTGCACTATGAATCCTACATAACTCATACCACATACAAATCCTCTACACGCAGCAAGCGTATAAACATCTCTAATTATTTCTAAACCTAGCAGATAGTGATGATTTTCTCTCTTTTCTTCTATAAAACAGTTCATAATAGTACTGGTTGACCTTATAACATCTTCGTAGTATACAAGCCTATTTCCAAAAGCATTCTTAAACTGATCCAACATTACTTGATCGTCTGTCGCTAAGAATATCATATCTGCTTTGAATTTCTTTACCATTTTCTCGGTCTCATTTATATAATCTTCCGATGTCACGATAGTTGGATGTCCTTTGTATCCTATCTTAGTGTCTGCCCCTCTAGCATGAACACCAATCACATTGGTTTTTCCCTGAAACAATTTTTCCACTTGGTCTTTTATGCTAAGTTCAATCTCTTTATGCAAATGTATATACTTTCGTTGTATCTTCGCAAATTGCTCCACGTCTTTATCTGTGAATCTGTAATCATTATTATCACCTACATGAAATGCATCATTATAGCCGTATTCAGGACTATTCCAATCATAAACCACAAAATTACTTTTTCTAGCATCCGCAAGGGATATTCCTGATGGCTGTTCAAAATAATATTCAAATATACTGGTTGATCCATGTATCGGGTGATCTTCTTGGTAAAACTCGCTTTCTTCCCAATCTATAACATGATAAAATCCCATCTTATCTGAAAAAGAAAGCCTATTTAAAATATACACCCATATAGCGCAAAAGCCGGCATGATGCGATTGATTCTCCAAAAGCATTATTACTTTCCCTTTATTATTGTCACCAAGAACATGTACTTGCATATTAATTACTTTATGTCTTTCTTCGTCAATGCTTTTATAACCATATGGGCTTCTATAACTATTAATATAGTTTCTAAAATACATTTCAGGCAATCTTCGCAAGAACTTACATATTGCAAAAACATATCCTCTTGTTCCAAAGGTGCGTCTAATTGCATTACTAACCGGAACATACAAAGGCCTCAATATATGAATATTTTTTTCTTCTTTCTTGTCTCTCACCATCTTTGTAGTTACCCTATTTTTTCCACCATACAATCGGCTTAACTATCATTTCATTTTCAAATTCTTCTCGATCCATGAATGGGGCCATGTCCTCCAAAGGCATCGCTACTTTAGTCCCATCCTCCATCCTTACTTGCGCTTTAGCTATAGGATTAAATTCCTCAATCCAGCATTTTACATCAACTATAACAGGTTCATCTCTGCCTATTACACTTTTCATAACTTGATCAAGTTCTTTTAATGTAGCAGCTGACTCATATCTAATTCCATATGCGGCAGATATCTTTTCCAAATTCGGAAACGCCGTACCACTTGCCTCGTCTACACCGACATACCGACCTTTAAAAATGGTCTTCTGATGCCCTCTTATTGTTCCATACCCATTATTATTCCAAACAAATATCTTAATTGGAAGTTTTTGGGTCACGATTGTCTGGAGTTCCTGGATATTCAGCTGTAAACTGCCGTCCCCAACTACGCATAATATCTCTTTCTTATCTCTTCCCACTGAAGCTCCCACAGCGGCTGGTATAGAATATCCCATTTCACACTGGGAAGCACTACCAAGATATCGTTGTCTAGCACTTGTAAAATTAAGTGCCTGCATGGGAATCTCAGTTGTGGCTCCCGCATCAGTCGTAATTACGCTATCCAATCTAAGATGTTTGTTCAACACACCAATAAATGCAAACTTACTGATTCCACAGTTATCATCCTCATGGTCCTTTGTAATCATAGGCCATTTCTGTTTCCAATACAAGCACTTATTACGCCATGCACTAATGTCTTTTAATTTAATCCCTTTTAATTTAGATATAAAATCTTTAGCATCCGCATTGATAACCTTATCAATATGCACTGTATCCTTCTTATGTTCTTCTACGTCTATATCAACTACTATGAACTTTTTAGCCCCTCTAAGGAACAGATTATAACTATATCCAGTAGTCATCATAGACAGCCTGCTTCCTATACATACCACTATATCTGCATTTTCTGCTGCAAAGTTACCGGCTCTAGTTCCCCTTGTATCTACCAATCCAATATTAAGATCGTTATTTCTTGGATATATATCCCACCCCATACGTGTTCCGACCATTGGTATCTGATATTTATCGATGAATTCAGACAATTCTTTGCAAGCACCTGCAAGCCTAACACCCTGTCCAACAATAATAATCGGTCTCTCTGCCTCTTCCAGCGCTCGAATCACATAACTAATCTCATCTTCAGTACATTCTGTTTTTATTTTTTGTTCTGGCACAAAATGTTTAAGCTTATTGGGATCTATCTCTGCTTCCTGAATATCCATAGGTATATCAAGCCAAACCGGCCCTGGGTTACCACTTTTCGCCTCATATAAAGCCTTTTCTATACAATACACTGCATCATCTGGCTCCATAATTGTCACTGCATATTTTGTTATAGACTCAACTATAGAGACTATATCCGCTTCTTGAAGTCCTATCTGCCGAACTTTAGACTTAGCGATTGACATCATTTCGCTTCTATTACACTGTCCTGACACAAATATTACCGGAACATGATCTTGCCATGCATGCAACACACCTGTTATAGTATTAGTTCCTCCACACCCCGTAGTAACATAGCAGCAGCCATATCCTTCTCTTATTTGTGCGTAAGCGATAGCCGACATGGAAGCTGCCTGTTCGTGAAGACACGGTATAGGGGTAAGATTTTTATTACATGCTACTCCATCGGTCAGGAACATAAGTCCTCCACCAGTTAATATAAACACATCTTCTATTCCAACACTATTCAATTTTTCTGCAAGAAAATCTGCCACTCTCATGTTACTATATCTCCTTTTATGTAGTGCAGTCAATACATTTGTTGTCGTTTATAGCTCCATATATCCAGATAATTCGTATTAGTGTTAAGCTCATCTATCTTCTTCATATCTTCCTTGGAGATAGTAAAATCCAAAAACTTATTATTAATTATATGTTCTTTTGTCTTTGACCTCGATAAGGGCGTATATCCCTTTTGCAAACTCCATCTCAGCGCAAGTTGTCCCACATTACAGTTGTACCTATCCGCCATATCCATATACACTTTACTATTTAGTTCTCCTCTACCCATAGGAGACCATGCTTCTATATCCATTCCCATTTTTTGAGAATATTGTACCAGACCTATCTGTTGATATCCTGGGTGTATCTCCAACTGGTGAACTGTAGGCTTCACCTTACAATTATCCAAAATATCTGCAAGGTGCCTTTCTAAAAAATTGCATACACCAAGATTTTTTACTTTTCCAGCTTTATATAGATCTTCAAAAGCTCTCCATATCTCCACATTCTCATGATGATATGTTTTTTCACTGCCTCTGTTTACCGGCCAATGGATAAAATATACATCTACATAGTCAACTCCAAGATTTGACAACGACTGTTCAAAATCATCCAAAACAGCCTGATATCCAACCACGCCAGGCGTTACTTTTGTCTGTATGATATAGTCTTCTCTTTTGTGTTCGCCATCACTACACGCTTTCTTCAGCGCCCGCCCTACTGCCGCTTCACTTCCATATGCTCTGGCCGTATCAATCACTTTGTACCCATGTGTCAAAGCAGTATATATGGCTTCCTCTGCATCCTCCGCCAAATCCGCAGTTCCAAATCCCACTTCTGGTATCAGCATAATATCATCCTCGTTTACTTATATAATCCTCATACAATTCTTCAAGTCCATCCCGAAGCGCCACGGATGAACTCCATCCAAGAGCATGTATCTTCGTAGAATCCAAGATCCTGCGTGGCATACCATCAGGTTTGCTGATATCACATTCTATACGGCCATTAAATCCAACTATATCTCTAATCATTTCTGACAACTCTTTTATTGTTACCTCTTCATCGGTGCCCACATTAATTGTTTCCTCGGCAGAATAATTATTCATCAGAAAAATACTAGCTGACGCGATATCCCTTGTATTGATAAACTCCCTCTTTGCGCTTCCTGTCCCCCACAAAATCACTTTATCATCACACTGCTCTTTTGCCTTTTGATACTTCATAATAAGAGCCGGAATTACATGCGACTTATCCGGATCAAAACAATCTCCTACCCCATATGCATTAGCTGGTATTGCAGATATATAATCTACACCATATTGCCTATGGAGATATGAACACAATCTCGTGCCAGCAATTTTAGCTAACGCGTATCCTTCATTTGTAGCTTCAGGATATCCTGATAAGATCATCCTCTCCTTCATTGGCTGCTCACACTCTTTTGGATACATACATGCACTACCAAGATATAATAATTTTTTCACTTTATGCTTATAGCTTGACCAAATTACATTATTTGCTATTTGCATATTAACATAATAAAAATCTGCTGGAGCTTCGCTATTCGCCTTGATCCCCCCCACTAATCCAGCACCTACTATCACGTAATCTGGCTTCTCTTTATCAAAGAACACCTCTACCGCTCGCTGATCGGTAAGATCAAGCTCATTGTGCGTACGCAGCACCAAATTGGTATATCCCTGCTTTTTTAATTCTTTAACAATCCCACTTCCAACTAACCCTGTATGTCCAGACACATATATCCTATCTTGTTTATTCATCTGCTTTTCTTTCTATTGTTTAATTGCCTCATCCAGTACCTTTATAAAATAATCTATTTCTTTATTATTATTGGAACTATGATTCCCGATAAAAAACCCATTAAAGTGAATGTCGTCAGCATTAACCAGTTTTTCTGGTATGCTATAGTCCATATATTCAATCACTTTATTTCTGGTAAAGTTTCCAGCCACGATCGGCCTAGTTTCAATACCATTCTCCCTTAACGCATGAACGATCTTATCCCTCTGCCCTAAGAGTTTTCCCTGAAGAAGCAATGCAAATCCAAACCAAGAAGATTCCCCTATTTCTTTTTGGATTCTTATATCTTCGAATTTCTGCATTCTATTCTTAAAATACTCTGCATTCTTTCTTCTTTGTTTTATCATACCATCCATCTTCTTGAGCTGTTCCTGCCCTATAGCCCCTTCCATTTCTAGCGGCCTTATATTGAATCCCGGAATTATAAAGTTGAAACTCTCATAGAATGGATCTGATCTTTTTTCATATATAGTGCTATTATCCGGAAGGTTTCTGGTCCATCCATGTGCTCTGACTGCCAGCATATACTCGTATAATTGATCATCATCCGTTACCACTGTTCCACCCTCCATAGTACAGATGTGATGGGAGTAGAATGATGAGTACGTTCCGACTATCCCAAATGTTCCGGCCTGTTTGTCGTTGTATTTGGCTCCTAATGACTCACAGTTATCCTCCATAATTATTATATCTTTACCCTTACACATATCTCTTATAACATCAAAGTCATTCGGATTACCTAATAAGTTGACCAAAAGTATCATCTTAGTTTTATTTGTTATATTTCTTCTAAGCGAATTCAAATCGATGTTTAACGTTTCTTTATCTATATCAACAAACACCACTTTCATGCCAAATTGTTCCAAGGGCGCATATGTAGTACTCCACGAAACCGCTGGAACGATAACTTCGCTCCCTCTTGGCAATCTATGTGAATACACTAACGCTGCTATTGCGAGCAAATTGGCAGTCGAACCCGAACTCACCATAATAGCATATTTTGTACCAAACCGCTTTGCGAAATCTTCCTCATACTTTCTCACTTCCTGGCCCATAGTATACATATTAGACCTTATCACTTTTTCTATTGCGGCTATTTCTTCGTTCCCCCATGGATTGTCACATAATTTAAATTCCATAATTATTTATTCCTCATTTCCCTTTCTGCTATTTTCATGTCATGATCTACCATTATGTTAATCAGTTCTTCATAACTGGTTTGCTGCGGATTCCATCCAAGAACAGTTTTAGCCTTAGTTGGATCTCCCCATAAATTATCAACATCTGTTGGTCTAAACCACCTCGCATCTACTTCAACAATCACCGTGCCACTTTCGCTGTCGATTCCCTTTTCATCTATTCCAGAGCCTTCCCATATAATATTTTTTCCGACCCGTTTAAAGGCTCTTTCTACGAAATCTCTAACCGTATGTTGCTCCCCAGTAGCTATTACAAAATCTTCCGGTTTTTCTTGTTGTAGCATTAACCACATACATTCAACATAATCTTTAGCATACCCCCAATCTCTCAGTGAATCCATGTTTCCCAAATACAATTTTTCCTGCAAACCACACGCTATTCTCGCCACCGCTAATGTTATCTTTCTTGTAACAAAATTTTCTCCTCGTCTTTCCGACTCATGATTGAACAAAATTCCATTTACTGCAAACATCCCATACGCGTCTCTATACTCCTTAACAATCCAAAAACCATATTGCTTAGCCACCGCATATGGACTATACGGATGAAATGGTGTAGTTTCTCTTTGCGGAACCTCTTCAACTTTACCGAAAAGTTCCGATGTAGAGGCTTGATATATCTTACAAGTTTTTGATAACCCAAGTATTCTGACCGCTTCCAACAGCCTCAAAACGCCTATCGCATCTACCTCTCCAGAATATTCCGGTACATCAAAACTGATCTGCACGTGACTTTGAGCTGCCAAATTATAGATCTCATCCGGCTGAACCAATCCAATAATTCTAATCAGGCTGCTGGTATCCGTCAAATCCCCTTCATGAAGGGTAACACATTGGCTTTCTATCAAATGGTCTATCCTTGCAGTATTAGAAATAGACGCCCTACGTATAATTCCATGGACATCATACTCTTTTTTTAGTAAAAATTCCGCCAAAAAGCTCCCATCCTGACCCGTTATTCCTGTAATCAATGCCTTTTTCATCTTATCTCTCCTTTTTTGCAACTTCCAATTCTTGATTCCATATTGCCTCTACTCTTTTTATAGTGAAAGGATCGGTGAGATTCATTCCCGTTGTCCTTATAGTTGAAGTTATATTATTAACTGTTTGGTAAGTCTTTCCTGAGGCCATTTTAACTATTCTTGCCATATAACTTACATACGAGGAGCTACATACAAGGCCTTCACACGCCGCCAGCGTATATACATCTTTTACGATTTCTTTCCCCAATCTATAATGGTGTTTTTCACGTTCTACTTCACCATAACAGCTCATTCTCATCCCATCGGATCTCTCAACATCCTTATAATAAATTAGACTTTCTTGGTACTTATCTATAAATGCTTTTAATATATTATTATCATCTGTAGCCAAAAATATCTTATTCGCATTTATCAAAGCCATACTTTTCGCTGTCTCTTCTATATATCTATCTATCCCAATAGGTATAGGGTGATTCTTATAATGAACCTGTGCATCTGCACCTCTTGCATGGACTGCCAAAACCTTGTCCGTGCCTATCATCTGGGATATATCCCTGTCTATCTCCTCCTTTATCTTTGCTTCCAAGCGTATATATTTTTTTTGCATCTGAGCCAACTTATAAAAATCCTCATCTGTTATCATATAATCGTCATCACGGCCGGGAGCAAATACATCATAATATCCGTAATCTATACTATTTTTATCTAAAATCACGTATTTGCTTTGTTTTACATCTTCAACATCCAATCCATAAGGTTGTACAAAATAATGTTCAAATATATTGACGTTTTGCATAGTATTCTCTACAAAAAATTGGCTATTTATCCAACTAATACAATGCAAAAAACCCATCTGTTCAGAAAAGCACAGCCTATTAAGCCAATATATCCATTCTGCACAAAACCCTCCTGATCCCGAATCTCTTTCTGTCAACACAATTACTCTATTAGGATTTTTTTGTCCAAATGTCACTACAGATATATTTCTAGTTATAATAGTCTTCCCATTCACACATATAGTCGGTATATACCTTGCCACATATTCCTGAAACTCCCTATGTGGTAATCTATATATAAATTTGAGACAACATTTAAGGAATGGTCTTTTTTCAACCAATCTTCTTGTAGAAACAAAAAAATGTTTTAAAATTTTCATTAGCACTCCAGAAATTCAATATAATGATCCATAACCTCTTCTGCATTTCCAATCATAACTGACTCTCCTTTGTTTAGCCACAAAGCTCTCTCACATACAGATTTAACTGATTCTGCTGAATGTGAAACATATAATAATGTTGTTCCAGAATCCCGCATATCCTGCATCCTCTTTTCACATTTCTGCTGAAATGCATAGTCCCCAACCGCAAGGACCTCATCACATATCAATATATCTGGTCTAGTTACAGTTGCCACAGCAAATCCCAATCTCGCTGACATACCAGAACTATAATTTTTTATTGGCATATCCAAAAAATTCTGCAACTCAGCAAAATCGACTATTTCCTCAAAATGTTCTTGCATAAAATATTTATCATGCCCGAGCACTGCACCATTCAAAAAAATATTCTCTCTGGCTGTAAGATCAGGGTCAAAACCAGCCCCCAATTCAATCAACGGCGCCATTGAACCATTGATAGTTACCGTTCCCTTATAGGGTTTAAGGATACCACAAATCAGTTTCAAAAGAGTAGACTTTCCTGATCCGTTAGTACCAACAATCCCCCATGCCTCACCTTTTTTCACTTTTAAAGAAATGTCCTTTAAAGCTAAAAATTCTTTAAACATAAGTTCTCTTTTTGCAAGCTTTACAAAATACTCCTTTAAGTTGTCGATTCGTTCGGAAGCCATATTAAATCGTACTGTTGTATGATCAACAATTATTGCATAATCTTCATTCTTCATTGACACACTCTTTCTTATATATATAATATAAATTTATCTTGATTTTTAAAGAATACAATAGTTCCCACAATCAGCACTGCAAATGCAACAGCAAAACCGTACAATATTAGTCTCGGATCCGGAAATGCTCCCTCCAATACTATAATTCTAAATTGTGTAATATATGAGTAAAGCGGATTAAAATGCTTAATGATTTTTTGAAGTGATAATGGTAACTGCTGTATTGGATAAAAAATAGGTGTGAGATACATCCATGCTGTAAGCACTGCTGAATAAATATATTGAATATCTCTAAAAAAGACTGTCCCTTGAGCCAATATCATTCCTAATCCTGTACAAAAAATATACATCTGAAAAAGTATCACCGGAATAAATAACATGTTGGTATTCGGTTTTATCTTACATATAACAAATACTATAATCATCGCTCCCAAAGAAAACACAGTGTTAACAAACGAACTAGTTACCTTCGATAACGTAAAAATATATTTAGGAACATATGTTTTCTTCATCAATGCTGCATTCCCCGTAATTGACCACATTGCTTGATTAGTTGATTCTGAAACAAAACCAAAAAGTGTCTGCCCTATAATCAAATATACTGGATAATTAATTATATCGAAACGAAACATATTAGAAAAAACTATTACCATAATAACCATTATCATCAACGGATTTAAAATACTCCATAAATATCCCAAAAAAGATCTCCGATATTTAAGTTTAATATCCTTTAAAACCAGTTGTTCTAGCAATGGTTTATATTGTTTAAATGTATTAATTCTGTCTATCATTCGACCCATATTTTTGTGCCTTTCTTTTTCAATAAAGTTACATTTAATTAGATTATTTATATTTCCGTCTGACTAATATACTAGCTGCCGTATAAAGTAAGTAGTGGGAATATCTAAGGAGCCTTAATGATGAGTTTACATTATTATAATATATCGCAGGATAACTGAGTTTCAAGTAATTATCAAACTCTATCAAAGATGCTTTTTTCGAACTTGTTGGCGGAAAACTCAACATAATCTTTATTTTCCCAGCAGCAACTCGTGCAATGACTCGTGCAATATATTGTCTTTTCTTTTGAGAACATGAAGATTGACACTCTAAGTTTGCATAAAATGCTAATAACGATTCCATTACCCTATCATAGTTTTTTTCATTTGATTGCATTTTCTCCATACTAACGCTTTGCCCTTGCCTTCCCAAACGGTACATATAGACAAATCCATCCACAAACTCTATTGTATTTACATACGGAATCGGATATGTAATATACTCTGTATCTACATAATAGCAATGCTCATCAATCTCAATTTTATGTTCCTTTAAAATTGCAGTTTTAATTGTCATATGATGCATTTTAATATATAGCTGATCTGCGATTTCATCGAATACATATTTTTTTTGATAGTCGACTCCTAAAAACGGGACTTTCATCTCCGGTTTTCGAGCGAATTCCGCCTTATCCGCCTGCCCTTCATCATACACCCAGTAGAACCCCGAAGCCACGATATCTGAATCGCTTTTTCTCAGAGTCTCAACCAGCCTCACAAAAGGTTCTTCTTCGACCCAGTCATCTGCATCTACTATCTTAAAATACTTTCCCGTTGCATTCAATATACCTGTATTAATTCCAGAGCCATGCCCACCATTCTCTTTTGTAATTAGTTTATAGGTGTATGGATAGCGTTTCACATATTCTTCTGCTATATCTGATGAACGATCCGTAGAACCATCATTAATAACCAAAACCTCTAAATATGGTAACAGTCTTGGAATACAGAATGATGCTAGATTATCTCTTAAATACTTCTCAGCATTGTATGTTGGTACTACAATAGTTAATATTTTTTCCATAGCCATTCCATTCTATTCTTTTAGTGCTGGATCTTCCCATTCTCCCTCTTCGAAACCATCTGTAGACTCTTTCATTAACAACACTTTGGGAGTCATAAAAATAAGTTTAATATCCATCCAAATAGAGTAATTGCGAATATAGGTCAAATCCAGTTTCAATTTATCATAGCTAGTTGTACAGTAGCGCCCATAAATTTGAGCATAGCCTGTTAACCCAGCCTTTACTTTTAAGCGAAAATCAAATTCCGGTATATTTTTTGTAATAACATTAGCTAATTCCGGTCTTTCCGGCCTTGGCCCCACAATACTCATCTCACCTTTTAAGATATTTAGCAACTGCGGTAATTCATCCATGCGCGTTGCCCGAAGCAACCTTCCAACCGGCAAAATTCTTGGGTCCCTTTCTCCTGCCTTTATCGGTCCACTCTTTTTTTCCGCATCTACCACCATTGTTCGGAATTTGTAAATTCGAAATATCTTCCCGCCTTTAGTTAATCTATTTTGCGTATAAAACACCGGACCTTGGTCTGTACATTTAATCGCAAGTGCAATAACTGCGAAAAATGGGCCTGATATCACCAGCATAAATGTTGCTATTACAATGTCTACAATGCGTTTAATCACTCGCTGGTCCCATGCTAAGCCACCATAATTCCTTGACAGATATAGCGGCGAATCAAATATATTTAGTTCTATAGAGCTGCGAAGAAGAATATCACTAATTTTAGGCACTGTATAACTACGAATATTATTTGCATAACACAGCTTCAACAGCTGATTTCTGGCTCTCGCTGGTATATCGCCAATAATAATCCCATCATATTCTTCCGCCCGTTTGATAATTCGCTCTATTCCCTCATCAATCGGTAGTACCATAGCTATTTCATATTTATCTTCTCTCGTGTCAATTCGATTCATCAAGTGAAACATAGACTTCTTTCCATAAACTAACAATAACTTTTTTGGGGGGAATAATATTGCATAAAACTTTTTAAATCCAAACGCCCACAACATCACCCCCAAAAACTCTAATACTGTCATTAGTATAAGGGCCATAGGATTATGTATCTTCTTATCAAATAGGACAACCTGAACATAGGAAAATACATTAACACCCAAAATAGATATCATATGGGAATAGACCAGATTCCAATATTTAAAAACACCTATCTTCAAACCACCATACATCCGATGCAAAATTAACAACAGCACCAGATATTCACCTACAATTAACCAGTTTCCTCTTCTCCAAAAGGAAACGGTCATATTTATGTTATAATAGTTCATCCACACATAATAGTAGATGATTAGCTCTGCAAGAACAATAATAGCGGAACTTAAAAACTTTACAATTCGCTTATATGGTTCGAATCTAGCGTTGTTCTTTTTTTCACCCATATTCTAATGTTTCCTTAACCCGGTCTCGTACAAATACTGTCTAGCTTTAGCCGGTATTAGACTTATTATTACCCGAATTCCCACTGCCGTCAAAAACTGGGACATGGTAATGAGTTTATTTGTGTACATCTTTTTGTAAAACATTATAATTGCCTTTGCATACTTTAATCCTCCACGTCGCTCATACATATGATTAATTCTCATATATAAAAGAACATTAGGAACATTAGCAAATACTGCACCTCTTTTGAACATCCTCATCCACAAATCATAGTCCTCAAAAAACTGGCACGCTTGATATCCCCCTGCTTCTAAAACACTTGATTTTCGGAACATAACACATGGGTGATTGATCGGATTACGGCAGTATATATATTCTTTTAACTCACCGTTAGATTCTGGAAGGAACTTATAAGATGTAACCTTTCCCAAAACCTCTTCTTCTGTACAAGCTTCTCCCTCAAATTCTGCTATCGTACCACTTAACACATCTATTTCTGGATGCTTCTCAAAATAATCCATTTGAAGAGAGCAACGATTATCAGCCGAAATATCATCACTATCCATTCGAGCAATCCATTCATTTCTACAAAACTTAATACCCTCTGCTAGTGCAGTTCCAAGTCCTTTGTTACATTCTAAGCGCAACACTTTCAAGCAATCCAAGTATTCACCTATTACTAGATTCTGCTCATCAGTTAATGGCCCGTCACAAACTAGAACTATCTCATCTGGCGCTTCTGTTTGGTTCAACATACTCTCAATTGCTGCCTGTAGATACGCCGGACACTCCTTATAATAAACCGACATCAATACCGAATATCTTCTATTCATTATACTCTCCGACCCTATACACCATACTTCCTCAAAAGGTACGATAAACCTTTGTATAGTATAGCATTTCAAACTGGAATATGCAACTTATGTTACGGCGAAAACAACTGGAAATCCTTTAAGGTTTTATTAAAAATTGACATTATTAATTTAAATTTCATGCTATAGCTAAAAGAGGAAAACTTTTTCGCTTTATATTTCTTTCATTAGTATGTACTGGTCAGGGCTCATATACGAACACACAGCCACCCAAAATGCATAACTCTCGAAAATACTAGAAGGTAAAAATATTCGCCTCCGAATCAGGAATAGATTTGATACAAATATAGATAATGTGATTACTATAAACTTCATTACGTCAAGCTGGAATATGATCTTGCTTAGTCCATTACCATCATCCGCAACGCCGATTTTGCCCCCCCCCCCCACCCACAACCAAAAAAACCACAAAAAAACACATCACAATCTTCCTTGTTGCCGTCGTTTGCCCTCTGCTACCTCGTCACAATCAGATGGCCAGCCGTATCTAGCGGAGCTTACGGTGCAAACGTTTTCCGTTTATATTGAGTCCATCAGCATTCCTGGTAACGCTCCACAGTCTCCTCCAGACTGATATTTTTGTTACATGGTTTGAGGGGTTCTTTTTCACTTCCGACGCGTTCATCTTTCCCCAAATAATCGTGTACAATCACAACCAGCCAAGCTCACAATTCTTCATTCCACACAGTTGGTTTTGTATTATAGCTAGCTTCTTGCTACTCGTAAAGCTTCATAATGATATATTTTTTTGCAATCTCTTTGCTGTTTGACTCACCGCCTCCCGATAGGGATACTCCGTTATACCCCAAATCCCTGTAGGCACTGAAACCTCTAGCATTGTAATGTCCTGTATACCTAGACTGTTTTCCCTTTACAAAATACCGTATAACCTTTCTCGCCCTTCCATCTGTACCTCTGCAGCCGGATACCCATAGGCTTTACAGAAATCCGACTACAATAGATTATAGATTTTCGCATTCTTTGGTTCACAAGTGAACGGTCCTACAGACATCTAATGTTTTTTCAAAGTGAAGGATATACCACCAATCATAGCGTCTTCAGTTCCAGCATCTTTCTCAGTTCGTCGTCTCCAAATATAGCGGGCAGTTCTAGTTTATCACTATCATGCCTGTCAAAAATCATACATAAGATAGGCAACCTGATAATAAACGTCCTAATTATAGGAATCCCGCAGGAGCAGCACCACCACATGAACCCAGAGACCATACTTGTGATGGTCAACAACCAATCATTGGCAGATACACTGACGCGAAGAAACAGCGGCAGGAATCTACTTTAGCGATTCTACCGCTGTTTTCAGTTTGAACGATACAAATAGTGCTGTTGGTGGAGAATAAAATGTACTGGCTAGCGCCGAAGAATACCTTCCAGAACCAGGTCATACACAATATGGACAAAGATAACGCCATCCGTTAGTTGAACATATGCTATGATGACCCTATGCAGTTCATAAGTCAGAAGGCGAGGGTACATTTTCTGGTCGGAGCGTCTACTTCCCCTATAGCGGGCAACATTACCCCCACCCCCAACTAACCTACACAACCACCTCCAAAAAACACCACCCAACCTATAAAGCCAACGGATCGGGGGGCAAACAGACAAATCAATTCCCGAAAAACGTCCGGGGGATCAGCAAGTTATGCCCCAGCTATAAATGGACAGGACGTATGTTCTACGATATTTTATGAACAACCCGAATACCAACCATTAATCATTACATGGACACCATAAAATAACTTCACGCCTTTTACATCATGTGTTGATACCACAGTTAGAAGTTCCGTATTTCCCTGTCTTATTCCATCCTTCTGCAACCAGCCAATCCAATCATCAAAATGGTCCACATCACAGGCGTCGCAATTGGTAAATTAATATTCACCAATGCCTGCGCTCCATAACATAATACTGCAAACAGTGTAGCCATCATGTATGGATTATCCGCCGCGTGCCTTATCATTCTGACTCCCGATGAAATCAGTAAGGCAAGGTATGCCAGTAGTCCAAACGGGCCAATCGTAACAAAATACTGTAAATACTCATTATGCGCGCTATCAAAAATCTCGTGATAACGACTAGTCATTTCATTATAATTGTTTTTAACGGTGATGATGCCGAACGTATCCGGCCCTGAGCCAAATATCTTATGGACTGTGGAGAATTCTTTATAGTTTCTCATCGCTAATTTCCAGATATAGCCTCTGTGAGTCCCCCATTCATCATCGATCACTACATAATTACTTAATGCGCCATAACGCTCACCATTACCTGCTATATTTGCATCGAACAATATCCATAAAACGATTACTATCCCTGTCAAAAATACAATTCCCCATATTCTACAGGGCATTTTTCCAACCGGCGTTTCCTGCCGCTTTATAATATATTTTCGTGCATAAAATGCGGCAACCGCTATCCATAAGCCAATAACAATATACGCTAAACCTTGAAAATTCACGATAAAATTAAATATCCCCTGTATTTCCAATACCTGATCCGACATTGTCTGATTAATAATATCAACTGCCTGCACCACTGAAAAAAAACTGGCTAAAATTATTAGATATCGCTTGATTCCACCCCAACTTCGGAACATATAAAAAGGCAGGGAGGCAAACAATGCCAGTAAAGCCAAATATGCATTATCACTCTGTCCGGTAATAATTGCCAAAAAACCCATAACAAGGCATATATAATACCAAACACACTTCCCATTCTTTTTCTCTGCTGCAAACAGTACACTCGATACGCCAAGCACTAAACTGAGGTAAGCTGTATACGTGTTAATATTTCCCATAAAAGACATGAATATATTGTATTGTTTTGGATCAATATTCTCCTTAAAATGTAAAATATCCAGATTGAAATAGTCTGTAATTCCAAATGCGCATACCAGAACAGATGATACTAAAAAAACATCCAGATACCAAGATCGAAAATGTAAAAATTTACTGACAATAAAAAATGAACCACCATATAACAACAGTAAAAAAAGACCGGTATAACGACCTTCATTTCCCCAAAATGATTCGTAAATATAATCCGAAAAAACCGTTGATAACACAGCAATAGCCAAAAAACAAATTAATGAAACATCGGGCACAGATAACGTAGTTCGTATATTTTTTGTACTGAACTTTTGCAAAAACCCCGTTGTAAATTTCCCTTCATACTGCACCAGATCTATGATTAACATAAAAATGCCAGTTAATACAACCCCACCTATCAACGTTAAAGTGCTGATATAATAAAATTGGTATTTCGCACCCAGGATATCAAAATAAAAATTTCTATAGTAAATAGGAAATACAAATAATATTGCAACCAAATAAAGTGCTAATAAAAAAGAAATTATTCTCTTACCGTTTCGAATAAAATCAGGAGTCTCTTCCAATATTGGTTGAGATGATGTATGATCATAATTATCATGCATAATTTCCATCGCAGTGTTTCTCCCTTACATATGTTTTAATATACCGGATAAATCCCTTTATACAGTATATCATTACGAATCCGGTTCGACAACTTTATATTTTTACAAAAAAGACCGATTTCTTTTAATGCTTTATTAATTTAATACACTCCCCTTTCTTTTATCCCTCCAAACTAAAACTGCTAATAATTTCCCTTATTGGAAGTATAATCAACTCGTAATGCAATTAGGAATTTCAAAAAGTATTTCAAAAAGAAAAAGGAGAGTGCATTAATTATGAGAAAGCAGACAAAATTAGTTGCTGTATTATCCACAGCAGCACTGCTCGCCATTGGTGCATCCATGACCTCTTTTGCAGCTCAGGGTTGGGCTGAGGAAGATGGGACTTGGGTTTATTATGACAAGAATGGCGACAAGGTAAATGAAGCTTGGAAGAAATCTGGAGACAACTGGTACTGGTTAGATGATAATGGCGAAATGGCCGTTGATACTTTGGTTGAGGATGATGATGACACCTATTATGTAGATGCAAATGGTGTTATGGTTCGTAACCAGTGGGTAGCCATTGAGAATGAAGATGCCGGAGAAGATGACGAGCCGGATAATTATTGGTACTATTTCCAGAGCAATGGTAAAGCTTATAAAAGATCCGATAGCGCCAGCAGTGATGCTATTAATGCAAAAGTTATCAATGGT
The DNA here is from genome assembly GCA_025149125.1 of [Clostridium] asparagiforme DSM 15981. Taxonomy (GTDB): domain Bacteria; phylum Bacillota; class Clostridia; order Lachnospirales; family Lachnospiraceae; genus Enterocloster; species Enterocloster asparagiformis. Next base: position 5,503,620 of record CP102272.1, read on the forward strand.
AAGAAATATGCTTTTGATACAGATGGAAGAATGCTGTATGGTTGGGTAAAAGATGGCGAACGTCAGACAGATGATGACGCTTGGCAGGATCCGGATGCATATTACTTTGGCGATGAAAACGATGGCGCTATGTCTATTGGCTGGAGACTGATTTCCATTACTGATGATAACGCAGAAGGTGCTCAGCCTGGTGATGAATTCTGGGATGAAGATCAGGATCGTTGGTTCTGGTTCAAGTCTTCCGGTAAGAAGCAGACCAGCAAGGCTAATAAGACCATTAATGGCAAGAAATATGGCTTTGATGAGTATGGCCGTATGGTAGCTTCTTGGTATGCCAAAGATGTAGTTGCCACTACTACAGCAGCTTCTACTTCTATGTCTACTACTGATCAGGTTCAGGGCGTAGCTTCTTATTCTGAGGCATTTATGTATTTCAGCGATCCTGAGAGTGGCGCTCGTTATACGAAGGGCTGGTTTAAGGTAGTTCCTGGTTATTACCTGCATGAAGCAAAATATAATGACGGTGATGAGTACTGGTATTATGCTGATGGTGATGGCGAGATCTACTCAAATGTGATTAAAACAATCAAAGGCAAAAAGTATGCGTTTGATAACTATGGTCGTATGATTAGCGGATTAGTATTCCTGGAGATGGCAGACAATGAAACTTCCAGCGACATCGCTATGAAGTATGCTGATGATGCTGGTACTTATGACAAGGCTGGTTATCAGGATAATGGCAAGACAGGTCCTTATGATACAGAAGATAACTTCGATGATTTTGTAAAAGATCATCAGGATGAAATTGCCAGCGGTAAGGTGAGAAGCTACTATTTTGGTGGTTCTGATGATGGTGCTATGAAGACCGGAAAACAGAATGTAACCATTGATGGAGATAGCTTTAGCTTCAAATTCAAGACCGGTTCTAATCTGAAGGGCGCTGGTATTAATGGCTTTGACGATGATAAGCTTTATACCGCAGGTAAGCAGATTAAGGCTGACAAGGATGATAAGTACAAAGTTTACAAAGTGACAACTAAGGCAGACAGCAATTACTGTAAGGTTGAAGATATGACTGTATCTGAATTCCTTAAGGTTCAGGATGGTATTGATAAGGTAGAAAAGAGCTACAGTTCTACAAAAGAGGAAACCACTTGGAAGATCACTTATACAGACTATGCTACCGATGCACCTGAGGTTGTAAAGTTCTATTTGCTTAATACTTCCGGAACAGTAGTAAAGAGCAAGAGCGGTGCTAAGGATGCTGATGATTATAAGTTCTATGTAAGCGGCAAGACAATTAACGAAGTTGTGCTTGAAGACTAATATGTAATTATTGGTTAGAAATTCTAATTGCTATAATTAAAGAGTATGGGGGGTGTCGCAAAATCATCAAAATAGATGATTGAGCGGCACCCTTGCTCTGTATATAGAAAAAAATCAGGAGAAAATCATTTTCGATCGACTTTCTCCTGATTTTGGGCATACTTTAATAAGCATTCGGTTTTTCTTGTATTTATGCACTCGCTTTTAGATCAAACAAATACCTTCCAGTCCGCTCATTCTGGATTTTTCTATGTAGTTTATTTAGATTGTATCCCATACTCAGCAGGAGAATCTCCAGTTTTACTTTCTTCTTACCCCGCAGCAGGAATCGTTCAAATCCATAGTCATTTTTCAATACACCGAAAGCTCCTTCTACCTGAATCGAGCGATTCATCCGGTACTTAATTCCCTTCTCGCTCTGTATGTTTTGATACGACTCCTCACGCTTCTCCAAAAAGCTTTTGGACACGTACAGACGCTTGTTCCCCTTCGCTTTGGTGCATTTTTCTTTGTAGGGACAGCCGGTGCAGTCCTCACATTCGTATACTGTCACCTCAGATTCATACCCACTTTTGCTGCGCTGCTTTTTCAGGTAGATCACCCGCAGCTCCTTCCCGGCATGACAGATATAGGTATCGGACTCCTGGTCGTAACCCATGTTTTCCCGTTTACTGATATCCTGTTTAAAACTCCTTTTCTTCCATTTTTCATAGGTTTGAGGTTTGATGTATGGCTGCTGCCCCTCCTCCCGCAGATAGCTGTACCCTTCTTCACTTTCATATCCTGAATCAGCTGTAACACTCGGATAGTTAAAACCCAGTTTCTCTTTCATCTGCTTTAAAAATGGCACCAGCGTCCATACATCGTTTCGATCCTGAAAAATATCGACCGCTACAATGTATTCGCTGTCCACTCCAATCTGTACGTTATACCCTGGCTTTAACTGGGCATTGCGCATGTGGTCATCTTTCATATGCATAAACGTTGCATCCGGGTCTGTTTTACAGTAGTTGTTCCTTCCCTGGAAGCTGGCTGTATGCCAGTCATAAATGGTCTGACGCTCCAGGTACCTTTGGAACAGCTCCAGATACCGCTGCTCGATGGATTTGCGTTTTCCACGGCCGTAAACGAACTCTATGTTCCGCTCCCTGCATATCTCCTCCAGAAAACGGCAGATTTTTCGGAGGTCCTGCACCCGGTATTCGGTTCCCACACGGAAGGACTGGATAAACTCCTGGTTTACAAGCCTCACCGCCTCCTGGATTTTAATGAACATTTTTTCTTCCCATTTCCCAACGGATTTTTTCCATACGAACGTGTATTGATTGGCGCAGGCTTCTAATTTCGTCCCGTCAAGAAAGACAGTTTCTTTGGAAAGTTCACCTGCCAGTTCCAGACGGTGTACCATCTGATAAAAGAGGTCCTCACATGCCTCCTCCAGAAAACCGGAACGGAACCGGGCAATGGTACTGTGATCCGGCGCTTTTTGTCCAGCTAACAACCACATGAAGTTGATATCCCGTTTACAGGCGGTCTCAATTTTTCTTGATGAATAAATGTTCTGGGAATACGCATAGGTCAGGATCTTGAACATGGTCTTTGGATCCACTGCCGGATTTCTGCCTTTGGCAGAGTAAGCCTGATAAAGCTTTGTATAGTCTAAATCCTCCAATTCGTGGCTCAGCAGTCGGACCGAATCATCGTTCGGAACCAGCCCTTCCAAACTTAATGGCAAAACCAGTTGATAAGTGCGGCCAAGTTCGGTATAATCTTTAGTAGTGTAATTATTTATTCGCATACTTAATTATACCACGGATGGCGGACTCTTCGGAGCCCGCTTTTCTGTTTTTGTACAGAAAAGGAGCTGTTGCTCCAGTAGATTATTTATCTACTTTTGCAACAGCCCCTTTCTCTTTTGTTACTACTGTTAAACTACCTAAACTGATCAGGAGGCTACATAACCGTACCGCTAACTCGCTAGGACAGTATAGTTATAATCGGACTTTGTCACCTTCTTCCTTGATTTCATAATCAGAATATCCTTGTGTTGGTTGTAAATGTTCTTATGTATTATAATGCATTCTCAAAATTGTTTATATGACCATTTTGAAAACATCGTGGAGTACATTCCTGCCAAAACCAGCTCTTCACAATAATGAACTGGCTAGTGTCATTGCATGAAAACAAATTTAATTATGAGTAATTTTATTCCGATGAAAATGATGTTGAGTGCTCTCGTTCTCTCGAATCACCATTTTTTATTTTATAGTTCACAAAATGCTACTGTCTAAATGTACACAAGACATTACAAGCGTTTTGCATGCTTAGTCAGGTAAACTTAATCATCTAAAAATTAGACGGCTGCATATTCGTTATACAACGCTACGATAGCAGCCGCCATACTTTATATTACCATGTAACAATCTTATCAATAAATTTTCGCTGTTCCAGCGATGATTTAGTTAGATATATCCTCGTAGTCTCAATACTCTCATGCCCCATCAAATCGGCCAGAAGTGAAATGTCATTAAATTTGTTCAAAAAATTTTTCGCAAATCGATGGCGAAAGGAATGAGGGTATACTGTTTCTGGTGGAATGTGGTAACGAACTGCCAAAACTTTCAGTTGGCTGCTGATTCCTCTAGGAGTAATCTGATCGCCTTTTTTATTTACAAAAATAAAACCACTGTCACGGCCTTCCCTAGCCAACCAAGAGAGCATTTCTAAACATAATTTTTCGGGAAAATAAATTCTTCTTAGCTTTCCACCCTTCGAATACAAATCCATGCAGCCAATACGAACGTGCTCTACTTTAATTTTTACCAATTCGCTGATTCTCGCTCCTGTGGCAGCCAGAAATCGTACCACAAAATACCAGAACATGTTTCCATCACGTTTTAGGCACCGTTTAAGGCGTTCATAATCCCTTTTTGAAATGACGTTATCCAAAAAAGGCTTCTGTTGGCGTTTAACGGAAGGCAGCCTGTAACTTTCCAGCTTCATTTCGGGATTGCCGCCCAGTGTTTCAATGTATTGATTAATACCGAATATTCGTATATTAACAGTATTTGCTTTAAAATGCTCCAAAAGGTACTCTTTGTATGATTGAAGATTGGGAATATTCATATCAGAATACAGTGAATAATAAAGTCGCACAGAAGCTGTATATGCGCTAATTGTATTGGGAGCTGCCCCGCGTTTCTTTAAGTACTCCTTAAACGTCTCAATTTCTTCTTGCTGAAATTCGGTCATCGTTTTTTCTCCTTACCAGTCAACAATTTTATTTACAATTCGGTACTGTTCGCTGCTGCTTCTTCTAAGGTAAATTCTAGTAGTTTCTATGCTTTCGTGTCCCAGAAGATCTGACAACAGTGCGATGTCTCCACTATTTTCTATAAAATTTTTGGCGAATCTATGGCGGAATGAATGGGGATAAACCACTTCTGGGTCAAGATTATAACGCAGCGCAAATGTTTTTAACTGCCCTCGGATTCCCGAAGCTGTAATTGGGTTTCCGAAACGGTTCAGAAATAAAGCTCCTTTATTTCTTTTACTTTTTTCCAGCCATACCTCAGTTTTTTGTTTAAGAACAGTAGGAATATAAATACGCCTCATTTTATTTCCCTTGGAGTAAATATCTTTAAATCCAAACTTTACATCTGCAATTTCGAATTTTACAAGTTCACTTATTCTGACACCGGTGGCCGCCATATAACGAATGACGAAATAGTATGAAAACTCCTCGTCTTCCCATAGCCGGCGCTTTAGATATTCATAATCCGCCTGACTGATAATGCGGTCCAAGTACATTTTTTGCTGTATTTTAATCATGGTCATTTTGGAGTCTTTATGGTTTAAATACTCCATATAACAATTAAGAGCCCGTATTCGCAGATTGACCGTCTGTGGCTTGTAATGCTCCAATAGGTAAACTTTGTAGAGCTGTAATGTAGCAATCGTAAGCTCTTTATGAATCTCAAAAAATTGCCTAACTGCATAGCAATATACACAGGTAGTATTTGTTGACATGTTCTTACTTGTCAAATAATCCCGGAACCTTTCTTGATATAAATCGGTACCTCTACTATCAAGCGAATCCGCCTCCTTTAAAACTGCCATTATAATCTCCTCCTTTTGATCAACATCATATAGTATATTAACCTATATATTCGCAAAAAGTAATATGTTTTGATTAAATTTTAGACCAAATAGGAGAATATCTTACATAAAATATCCAAAACAGGGAAAATATAAAGAACTTGCTAAAACTATAGTGTTTGCCATGCCTATTATAAATCGAAAACGTAATTATAACGCAATCTTTTATTTTTAAAATAATTCGAATAACAAAAGAATTGCTATATAGGCGATAGTAACTACTTCTCTATAGCAACTGCTAAATCAACAAAAACTGAGTAAATATTGAAATAATATAGATTAAAGGTGAGGTGATTAATTGAAAAATATAATAATGCGTGAAATTTACTTTGTTATATTTTTGTCAGATTACAAAGGTTGTATTAGGGGACTAATTAATACTTTAAGTTGAAGAAGTTCTAATTGCGAAATGAGCAGCTGCCGCACTTAATGATTGAACATCATAGGTGCGGCAGCGCTTTTGATGTGTGCCCGGCGGCGCACGTTTCTAACCGGTGCAAGTCCGGAATCCGCCCGGTAGTGGGAAGGATATAGCCGAAGGCAAGGGTGTCCATCGTGAGGTGGAATCTGAAGGAAGCCGGATATGGGGAACATACTAACCCATGGGCAAATCTCTGGTCTGACGAACAGAAATCACATCAGGCTATGCATGAGGGTAAGACTGCATCACAAGTTGAAGCCCAATAACTACACGGAATCATGTATGGTAAATGTGGCAGATAGATGGAGAGAAAGAAACGTGTGTGTCTTCGCTCCGCTTCGGTCCGTGCAGAACAAGCATCCACTGGATGCTTTGCACCCCGGGGAGGTCTGTATGATATGTCCTGAAAGGGATAACCATTATCGTGAGATAATGCTGAACGTACAGAAGTCAGCCGAGGTCATAGTAGCCGAGAGGCAAAGGACCGAATCAATAGGAGTCCTTAGTACAACCGGGAAAGGAGGAAAGAACATTGGGTGCAGAAAACAGAGAAAGCTGCTCGCAAAGAGATAGCGCGGAACGTGAAGGGTATGTGAGAGCGCACCGTTCTTTCCGTCGGATATGGAAGGAACGGGACAGTGCACAACCGGAGCTCTTAGAGAAGATACTGGATAAGGACAACCTGAACAGAGCGTTCAAGAGAGTAAAGGCAAACAAGGGAGCACCGGGAATCGATGGAATGACCGTGGAGGAAGCCGGAGCCTACCTTCGGAAGACCCAGAAAGAGCTTATCGGGAGAATTAAAAGGGGGAAATATACTCCCGACCCGGTAAGACGAGTGGAAATCCCAAAACCAGACGGTGGAATACGAAAGCTTGGTATTCCAACAGTCAAAGACCGTATTTTCCAGCAAGCCATAACACAACAGCTCATGCCGGTCTATGAGCCGCTATTCTCGGAAAACAGCTATGGCTATCGACCGGGGATAAGCGCAAAAGCCGCCATTCTGAAAGTGAAGGAGTATGCAGAACAGGGATATACCCATGCAGTGACATTAGACCTGTCGAAATACTTTGATACACTTAACCACGAAATGCTCCTGAATATCTTGCGAAGGAATGTAAAGGACGAAAGGGTAATCCAGTGGATTAAGAGATACTTAAAGAGTGGTGTCATGGAAAACGGTGTAGTCATGGAAACCGAAGAAGGATCGCCGCAGGGCGGAAACATCTCACCCCTGCTGGCCAATATCTATCTGAACGAGTTCGACCAGGAGTTTGAGAAGCGGGGAGTGGCATTTGTACGCTACGCAGACGATATTGTGCTGTTAGCTAAAAGTGAGAGAGCCGCAAAGAGATTACTGGAATCCAGCACGAAATATCTGGAGAAAACACTGAAACTGAAAGTGAATCAAAAGAAAAGTCGTGTAGTAAGTGTGTTTGCAATCCGAAATTTTAAGTTTCTTGGCTTCACATTGGGAAAGAACGGGAAGGGCATATATGTCCGGGTTCATGGGAAGTCATGGAAGAAGATGAAGACAAAACTGAAAGAGCTCAGTTCCCGAAGGTCTTGTCAGAGTATACGTCCTTCATTGGAAAAGATAAAAGTATTCATGCGTGGATGGCTGAATTATTATGGGATTGCGGATATGAAGAACAGGATAGACGAACTAAACTCATGGCTGTATCACCGTATTCGAATGTGCATATGGAAACAATGGAAGTTACCCAAAACAAGGAAAAGAAATCTTATAAAACTCGGAATACCTGAATATTTTGCACATCAGGCGGCAAACAGCCGCAGGAAATACTGGTATGTAACGGGAATGGGAGCGGTCAACAGAGCATTAACACAAGAAAGACTGATAAACAGTGGCTTTTATGATTTAGCTACTGCCTATCAGTCCGTGCATGTCAACTATTGAAACCGCCGTGTACCGAACGGTACGCACGGTGGTGTGAGAGGACGGGAGTTAATCACTCCCTCCTACTCGATTTAAGCTTTGTCACTAGTTGGGTTGACAAAGAAACAGACTTATGACAGAAAGGAGTTGCCACTCCGTGGATGATATTATTACATCCACTTTGTAGCAACTCCTAACTACATACTTAAGCTTTGGTTTAGCAATTAGTATTTCATAGAACTATCAGATCTTTTAAATTAGCCTGCAAATGAAAAGTCAATAGAGAATAGAGGATATTTGCAAAAAAGTTTTATGCAGCGTTTAAGTACTACAAAAAGACCACCGTAAAACGCTGGCCTATTGGATATTGAGTCAAGGTTATTCTGGTTTGGGTAAGGCAGCTAAATACTCCTTCACACGGCCATAGTAGATTCGCAGGAACTTATTGGCACCGGCAGTCATGTAGACATAGTACGGCTTCCCTTCTGAACGTTTCTTGTCCAGAAAGCGATAAACAGCGTCTTGCGCAGCTGCGGTGATCCTCGCTTGGATGTACGGACACTACGTGCCTCATAGGTGCCGGATTGATTGACTCCAGGGTCCACACCGGCAAATGCAGTTAATGCTTCACGATGGGAAAAGCGAGAGAGATCGCATATTTCGGCCATAAGTTGAGGGCCGAGTGAGGGGCCTACCCCCTTCATGGCCATGACTACCTGATACTCTGGCAGTTGGGCAGCAAGACGGTTCATTTCCAGGCGGAGCTGTTCCACTGTGAAAGATACCGTATTGAGCTGCTCCACAGCCTGCTTAACCAAAAACTTAGTCACAGGGTCTTTCGTGAACACGGAAATCAGTTCTTTGGAAAACGAATAAATCTGTGCTGGTTTTTCTGGTTGGAAGTTATAGCCGTGCCGTTTGCACCATTTTTGATAGCGCTCAGTAAACGCAGCAAGCCCAAGAGAGCGCACACAGTCCACGTGCCAGAATGAGGAAACAAAGTCTACCCATTTCTGGCTGCCATCGCTGCGGGCAGGGCTGTCAAAGAAGTCATTAATGCCAGGGTAAGTCTGATCCAGCAGGGAGATGAGGTTATTCTTGTAAGAGGTTTTCTATTTCATGTAGAAGCTGAACTGGTGATTCATGATTTTTAATTGATTGCGAATGATATCCATACTGGTATACTGGCGCAAATCCTGCCAGTTGTCAAGAGCATAGCGCGCAATCTTAACGGAATCAGCTTTATCTGTTTTAACTTTACGGAGAGTGTTATTGCCGTAATCCTTAATCAGCTTAGGATTAACCGTACTGACAAAGAACCCAGAGTCAGAGAGCCATCGGGCCATAGGTTCATAATACCGCCCTGTATGCTCCATGATAATCCGTGTACTGCCGTCCAAAGAACTGAGCTGATCAACTAGCTGATGGAAACCACTGGAGGTATGCGGAACTTCAAATGGTTTGGCAACAATTTCGCCGAACGGGCGGAGGGCAGCAACCATACTTTTACCTTTAGAAACATCAATGCCAACTGCGTTCATAGATCCAACTCCTTATTTAGATTTGTAATGGGAACCCAACCTTTACTCATTGCCGATTCTATCTACTGTGGTGTGACACGGACGTACTGGTAACCAGCAGTTCAACCTGCATAAAACGAACGGCTGCGAATGAGAGGCTGGCAGACAGACTAATTTACGGACGAAATGTCCAGCATTTCCGTCGTCAGCCCATTGCACTCTCTATTCTAACAGCTTTAGCAACAAGAGGGATATAGACACGACTGGCTGTCGTGTACTTTACCCATAAATACATTGTAGTAGTCTTCCGAGGTAATGGACTCAATAATACCCTCTTTATTTACTTTGATCTTATAGTCATCGCCATTCTTTACAGACTTATTACCATCCACAATCTTACCAGAGGTATTGATAACTCTGTAATTAGAAAGATCTACATTCTTAAGATCCTAAACTGTAGAATCTTTTACGCGATCACCAGATACGTTAGAAATAATATCCCCAACCTTGACCCCATCGTTGATAACAACATTTACATCTAAGTTATCGGTATTCTTAAAGGAGGCAATCTCAACGATCTGATACTTATCTTCTTTATCAGCCTTTATCAGTTTACCACCTACATAATACTTATCATCATCTTCTCCGGTGATACCAGCACCTTTGATATTGCTCTTGGTCTCGAATTTGAAAGAGAAGCTCTCGCCATCAAGATCAATAGTCTGTCTGCCAGTCTTCATAGAACCATCATCGGCTCCGCCAAAATACATAAACCGATAGGATCCGTCAGCAAGCTCTTTTGCAATCTTATTCATTGCAGTCTCGTTGAAATTATCTTCTGTATCATACGGATTGTCATCATCATCCGCAATCTTAGCGATAATCTGTCCATCACCGTCAGAGGTTGTCGAATACTGAATCAGTGCCAAGCCGCTGATCATACGGCCATAGTTATCGAATGCATAGGTCTTGCCTTTGATCTTCTTAACGCGATCGGCAATAATGTTTCCATCACCATTTGCATAGTACCAATAATTCGCATCATCTTCATACTTGGACTCATGGAGATAATAGCCAGGTACTACCTTGCCCCCCCTGTGCAACGAGCACCATCTTCGGGACTGCTGAAGTACATGAAGGAGTTACTATAGCTTGCAACACCCTGAGTAGCATTAGCAACAGATGCCTCAGTGTACCAGGAAGCTACCATACGTCCATACTGGTCAAAGCCATACTTTTTGCCATTGATCTTCTTGTCTACATAAGTCTTGCCCTCATCGGCAGCCTTTTTCTTGCCAGAAGCCTGGAAGTAGAACCATCTCTCCTGATCCTCATCCCAGAAATCATCGCCAGGCTGCAGATTCTCGGTATCATCACTATCTGTAATAGCGATCAACTCCCAAGTATTAACTCTCATAGCGCCATCATCTTCTCCGTCGAAGTAATAATCGCCATCCTGCCACTCGGTATCTTCGTCAGTCTGTCTCTCGAATGTATCGGCATCTACCCAGCCATACAGCATCTTACCATCGGTATCAAACGCATACTTTTTACCGTTGATAATTTTAGCAGAGATGGTAGTAGCACTATCACCTCTCCTGAATGCCTTGCCATTGGCCTGGAAATAGTACCAGTAATGATCCGGCTCGCCATCTTCGCCAGCATCCTCGTTCTCGATAGCTCCCCACTGATTGGTTACCATTGCGCCATTAGCATTAACATAATAGTAATCATCATCATCTTCAATCAACATATCAACAGCCATCTCGCCGCTGTCATCTAACCAATACCATTTATCCCCAGACTTCTTCCAGGAATCAGTTGCCTTGTCGCCATCCTTGTTGTAATAAACCCAAGTCCCATCTTCCTCGGCCCAACCCTGAGCCGCAAAAGAGGTCATGGATGCACCAACGGCGAGCAGTGCTGCTGTGGATAATACAGCAACTAATTTTGTCTGCTTTCTCATAATTAATGCACTCTCCTTTTTCTTTTTGAAATACTTTTTGAAATTCCTAATTGCATTACGAGTTGATTATACTTCCAATAAAGGGAAATTATTGAAAGCTACATAAAAACGAAAAAATGTATGTATAATAGAAATTGAGAAAATACCATTATTATATTTACAATTATAATATTTTGAATTATAATATAATCGAGGTGATAAAATGAAAAACTTTATAGATCGTGAAAATGAATTACAATTTTTGGAAGATCAGTATTCAGCGTCAAGTGCCTCTCTGATTGTTCTATACGGTCGGCGTCGTGTTGGAAAGACTGCGCTTATGACACATTTCATCCAAAATAAACATGCTATATATTTTTTGGTAACAGAGGAAAGCGAACATCAGAATCGCAATGCTTTCAAAGATATGGTTGCATATTTTACAGGAAACGCCTTGTTGAAGGCGGCAGCAGTTGACCATTGGGACCTAATATTCCAAACGCTAACCGATTCGGTCACTGATAAGCGATTAATTATTCTTATTGATGAATTTCAGTATTTGGGTAAATCGAATCCTGCATTTCCTTCGATCTTTCAAAAAATATGGGATACTATTTTGAAAGATCGAAACGTGATGGTGATTCTCTGTGGTTCCCTTATATCGATGATGGAAAGTCAGACCCTATCATATTCCAGTCCTTTGTATGGCCGTAGAACCGGCCAAATCAAATTGAAGCAAATACCATTCTCATACTACAATAAGTTTTTTCCAGACAAAGGGCTTCGGGAGTTGATTGAGTATTACGCAGTGACAGGCGGTGTTCCCAAATATATAGAGCTGTTTCATAGCGAAAATGATATTTACCAAGCTATTTCAAAAAATGTTTTACAGAAGTCCAGCTTTTTGTACGACGAACCCAATTTTTTATTACAGAGGGAAGTTAATGAGGTTGGGAGCTATTATTCGCTGATCAAGACGATTGCGGCGGGAAATCAAAAATTAGGCAAGATTGCCGGCGTTTTGGAAATGAAACAGACGGGTTTGACTAAATATTTAAAAACATTAATTGATTTGGATATTCTCGAGCGTGAAGTGCCAATAACGGAAGAATCCCCAGAAAAAAGCAAACGGGGGCTATACAGGATAAAGGATAATTTTCTTTTGTTTTGGTTCAAGTTTATTTATCCAAATCTTAGCCTGATTGAGTCCGGACATAGCGAAATTGCTATGAAGAAAATTCAGAGTAATTTTATCGATAACCATGTTAGCTATGTGTATGAAGATATTTGTTTGGAAATTCTTTGGAAATTAAACGGAGATGGGGCTTGGGATTTTCATTTTGAGCGAGCTGGAAGATGGTGGGATGGTCAAAATGAAATTGATATAGTCGCGCTTGACTCGGATGGAAACAATATTATTTTCGGAGAGTGCAAGTATTGGAGGTCTCCCATTGGCCTGGATATATTAGAAAAATTGCGCCTAAAATCTTCAGCAGTTGAATGGAATCGTGATAAACGGACTGAGTATTATATCCTTTTTAGCATTAGCGGCTTTACGCAGGATTTGGTTGACTATGCGCAAGAGCACAAAAATGTTATATTATATTGTTAGTATAGATCGCGCTGTATGGCTATGTACGGCGCGATATTTTTATATCTGATTTTGCTTTTATTTTGCATTTCTCCAGCTTTCAATAATTTCCCTTAATTGGAAGTATGATCAACTCGTAATGCAATTAGGAATTTCAAAAAGTATTTTAAAAAAGAAAAAGGAGAGTGCATTAATTATGAGAAAGCAGACAAAATTAGTTGCTGTATTATCTACAGCAGCACTGCTCGCCATTGGTGCATCCATGACCTCTTTTGCGGCTCAGGGTTGGGCTGCGGAAGATGGGACTTGGGTTTATTACAACAGAGATGGCGAGATGGCAACTGAGTCCTGAAGAAATCTGGGGACAACTGGTATTTTTTGGGCAGCGATGGCGAGATGGCTGCAGATGTGCTGATTGAGGACGATGATAACTACTATTACGTTGATGAGAACAGTGCTATGGTTCGCAATCAATGGGTAGCTGTTGAGAATGAAGACGCTGGTCAAGAAGATGAGCCGGATCATTACTGGTACTATTTCCAGTCTAATGGTAAGGCATACAAGAGAAGTAATGACAGTAATTCTCTTTCTCCCAAAACTATCAACGGAAAGAAATATGCATTTGACACCGATGGCAAAATGCTGTATGGCTGGGTAAATGATTCCTTTGAGCGTGATGATGATGAAGCTTGGAAGAATTGCCAATACTATTTGGGTGGAGAAGATGATGGTGCAGCTAGAGCTAATGAGTGGGCATTGATCGCTATCACCGATGATGACGCTGTAAAAGATCAGCTCGGCGATGACTTCTGGGATGAAGATCAGGAGCGATGGTTCTACTTTAAAGCTTCCGGCAAGAAGCAAGGCGAGAGCACGAATAAGAAAATTAATGACAAGAAGTACGGCTTTGATGAGTGGGGCCGTATGGTAGCATCCTGGAATACTACTTTAACACCGGTAGAAAAAGATGCTACTGCTCCTAACGTATCTACCGACAGCAATGGTGTTGCGACAGTAACTACATCCAAACAGGGTACCGAAGATTACACTGAGTCCTTTATGTACTTTAGCAATCCTGAGGATGGCGCGCGTTATACCAAGGGATGGTTCAAGGTGGTTCCGGGTTACTATTTACAGCAGGGCAAGTATGGGGATGATTCTGAGTACTGATACTATGCAGATGGAGATGGAAACCTGGTTGCCAATGAGATTAAGAGAATCAAAGATAAGAAATACGGCTTTGATGAGTAAGGCAGAATGATCTCCGGTCTTGTGTTATTGCACATGAACAATGACACAGACATTGACTTCAAGATTGCTGATAACGACGATACTGATCCGTACGACACAGAAAACAAGTTTAATGAAACTGCTGCTAAATATGCTGGTCAGAGCGATTACCATTTCTACTACTTTGGTAGATCCGATGATGGTGCTATGAAGACCGGAAAACAGACGATTGATCTTGACGGTGATAAGTTCACCTTTAAGTTCCAGACCAAGAGTGCGTTGAAGGGCGCTGGCATTAATGGCGAAGACGACGATAAGTACTATTTAGGCGGAAAGTTAGTCACGGCCGATAAGGAAGATAAATTCATGATCGCGTCTATTGACAGCACCGGTAATGTAGAAGCCGGATATGGTAATTCCGCAAGTAATTCTCTTCAGGTTAAAGCGAAAGATCTTATTAGCGATAACACTCTGTTTACTAAGGTGACAAGTACTACAGATCCTGATTACAAGAAGGATGCCCAGGTTTGGGTTGCTGTTAAGGATGCTAACGGCGATTATGTAACCGGTGATTTCCGAGTAGTTAATACTTCCGGTACTGTTTCCAAGAGTAAGAGTGTTAAAAATGGTAATGATTATAAGATTACTGTAGATAAGAATAAAGTGATCACCAAAATTGTACAGGAGGATTAATAGTCCAATCGTAATATTTAGGAAATACTACTACAATGTATTTATGGGTAAAGTACACGACAGCCAGTCGTGTCTATATCCCTCTTGTTGCTAAAGCTGTTAGAATAGAGAGTGCAATGGGCTGACGACGGAAATGCTGGACATTTCGTCCGTAAATTAGTCTGTCTGCCAGCCTCTCATTCGCAGCCGTTCGTTTTATGCAGGTTGAACTGCTGGTTACCAGTACGTCCGTGTCACACCACAGTAGATAGAATCGGCAATGAGTAAAGGTTGGGTTCCCATTACAAATCTAAATAAGGAGTTGGATCTATGAACGCAGTTGGCATTGATGTTTCTAAAGGTAAAAGTATGGTTGCTGCCCTCCGCCCGTTCGGCGAAATTGTTGCCAAACCATTTGAAGTTCCGCATACCTCCAGTGGTTTCCATCAGCTAGTTGATCAGCTCAGTTCTTTGGACGGCAGTACACGGATTATCATGGAGCATACAGGGCGGTATTATGAACCTATGGCCCGATGGCTCTCTGACTCTGGGTTCTTTGTCAGTACGGTTAATCCTAAGCTGATTAAGGATTACGGCAATAACACTCTCCGTAAAGTTAAAACAGATAAAGCTGATTCCGTTAAGATTGCGCGCTATGCTCTTGACAACTGGCAGGATTTGCGCCAGTATACCAGTATGGATATCATTCGCAATCAATTAAAAATCATGAATCACCAGTTCAGCTTCTACATGAAATAGAAAACCTCTTACAAGAATAACCTCATCTCCCTGCTGGATCAGACTTACCCTGGCATTAATGACTTCTTTGACAGCCCTGCCCGCAGCGATGGCAGCCAGAAATGGGTAGACTTTGTTTCCTCATTCTGGCACGTGGACTGTGTGCGCTCTCTTGGGCTTGCTGCGTTTACTGAGCGCTATCAAAAATGGTGCAAACGGCACGGCTATAACTTCCAACCAGAAAAACCAGCACAGATTTATTCGTTTTCCAAAGAACTGATTTCCGTGTTCACGAAAGACCCTGTGACTAAGTTTTTGGTTAAGCAGGCTGTGGAGCAGCTCAATACGGTATCTTTCACAGTGGAACAGCTCCGCCTGGAAATGAACCGTCTTGCTGCCCAACTGCCAGAGTATCAGGTAGTCATGGCCATGAAGGGGGTAGGCCCCTCACTCGGCCCTCAACTTATGGCCGAAATATGCGATCTCTCTCGCTTTTCCCATCGTGAAGCATTAACTGCATTTGCCGGTGTGGACCCTGGAGTCAATCAATCCGGCACCTATGAGGCACGTAGTGTCCGTACATCCAAGCGAGGATCACCGCAGCTGCGCAAGACGCTGTTTATCGCTTTCTGGACAAGAAACGTTCAGAAGGGAAGCCGTACTATGTCTACATGACTGCCGGTGCCAATAAGTTCCTGCGAATCTACTATGGCCGTGTGAAGGAGTATTTAGCTGCCTTACCCAAACCAGAATAACCTTGACTCAATATCCAATAGGCCAGCGTTTTACGGTGGTCTTTTTGTAGTACTTAAACGCTGCATAAAACTTTTTTGCAAATATCCTCTATTCTCTATTGACTTTTCATTTGCAGGCTAATTGCTAGAGATATCGAGGGTGTCGTAAAATCATCAAACATAGATGATTCAGCGGCACCCTCGCTCTGCATAAAAAATCAGTAGAAAATCATCATTTGGGACCAGTCCTTTTAAACTTAATGGTAAAACCAGTTGATAAGTGCAATATTGATTTTTTAGTAGTATAATTATTTATTCGCATACTTAATTATACCACGGAATGGCGGACTCTTCGAAGTCCGCTTTTCCGTTTTGGGGGCGCAGAAAAGGAAATAATGCTCTACTAGATCATTTATCCATTTTTGCAACAGTTCGGTATTTTTTATAGATTCATAATAATTACTTGTAGACTAAATAATCCAATCCCATTTGATTAACAAGGATAACTCGTTAATCATTAAGAATATATTCTAAACTAAAATATTAACATCATGGCATTTTTAGTAAAAGGGCAGAAGTAGTATTCCCATCTGGTTAATCTTTTTTAAATCAAAAGCACTGCCGCACCTATGATGTTCAATCATTAAGTGCGGCAGCTGCTCATTTCGCAATTAGAACTTCTTCAACTTAAAGTATTAATTAGTCCTCTAATACAACCTTTGTAATCTGACGCTTGCTAACGCTAAACTTGTAATCATCAGCATCCTTAGCATTAGTCTTATTCTTCAGAATAGTACCGGAGGTATTAACCAGATAATACTTAACGCTGTCCGTATTAGTTGTAGTAACAGTGTATACGGTTTCTTCCTTATCATCATCATGCTTACCACCATCGGTGCATGTAGCAATAAAGTCG
Source organism: [Clostridium] asparagiforme DSM 15981 (assembly GCA_025149125.1). GTDB lineage: Bacteria > Bacillota > Clostridia > Lachnospirales > Lachnospiraceae > Enterocloster > Enterocloster asparagiformis. The sequence goes on from CP102272.1 coordinate 5,520,774, forward strand.
GTCGTGGTCATCTCGGTTACAGAGTTATTGGTCTTATCATACTTATAAACAGTGTACTTATCGTCCTTATCGGCCTTAACCTGTTTACCAGCCATGTACAGCTTATCATCATCTTCGCCAACTAAGCCGGAACCCTTCAGGTTGCTACCGGTCTTAAACTTAAAGGTGAAGGACTCGCCATCGATCGTTACAGTCTGCTTGCCAGTCTTCATAGCGCCATCATCAGATCCACCAAAGTAGTAGCTTCTGATAGTATGATCGTTGATTTCCGTAGCAAAGTCTTTTACAAACTGATCAAAGTTATCCTCGGTATCATACGGATGAAGGTCATCATCATCAGCTAACTTATTCTGGATCTCGTTGCTGGTAGTACCATTAGCCATCTCCAAGAATACCAGTCCGCTGATCATTCTGCCATAGTTATCAAACGCATATTTCTTGCCCTTGATGGTCTTGATTTCATTAGAGTAAATCTGGCCATCGCCATCGGCGTAGTACCAATACTCGCTTCCATCTTCGTACTTAGACTTCTGCAGGTAATAACCAGGAACTACCTTAAACCATCCCTTAGTATAACGAGCTCCGTCCTCGGGATTGTTGAAATACATAAATGTATTACTGTAAGTAGCAGTACCCTGAGAAGCTACAGCAGCAGTAGCCTCTGTATACCAGGAAGCTACCATACGGCCAAACTCATCAAAGCCATACTTTTTACCATTAATGGTTTTGTCGGTGTAGCTCTCGCCGTCTTTAGCTGCTTTTTTCTTACCAGAAGCCTGGAAGAAGAACCAACGATCCTGATCTTCATCCCAGAACTCATCACCAGGCTGTGCATCCTCAGCTTCGTCATCAGTAATAGAAATCAGTCTCCAGCCTTCGGACATAGCGCCGTCATCTTCATCGCCAAAGTAGTACTGGCAGGTCTTCCAAGCATCATCATCAGTCTGACGCTCACCAGCATCTACCCAACCATACAGCATTCTGCCATCTGTATCAAAAGCATACTTTTTGCCATTGATGGTTTTAGCGGAAATAGATGTATCAGAAGCGCTGTCAGATCTCTTGTAAGCTTTACCATTAGCCTGGAAATAGTACCAATAGTGATCAGGCTCATCATCCTCACCAGCGTCTTCGTTCTCAATCGCTACCCACTGATTGGAAACCATGGCGCCGTTCTCGTTTACATAATAATAGTTGTCGTCATCCTCAACCAGGGTGTCAACAGCCATCTCGCCGTTGTCATCTAACCAATACCAGTTGTCCCCAGATTTCTTCCAGGACTCGGTAACCTTGTCGCCATTCTTGTCATAATAAACCCAAGTCCCATCTTCCTCAGCCCAACCCTGAGCCGCAAAAGAGGTCATGGATGCACCAATGGCGAGCAGTGCTGCTGTGGATAATACAGCAACTAATTTTGTCTGCTTTCTCATAATTAATGCACTCTCCTTTTTCTTTTTGAAATACTTTTTGAAATTCCTAATTGCATTACGAGTTGATTATACTTCCAATAAGGGAAATTATCAATAGTTTTTTTGCATTTTTTGTATTTTCTACTAAAATACTTAAAATATGACAATTTATATTGGAGGCATACCACCAACTCCATCACACGCATTTAGTATATAATAGTCCGGCCTAAAATACCATAACATTTACCTGTGCATTTTCTTACATAATTATTACAGAAGTGTTATTTTTATCGCAAATTGTACAGATATTAGTACAATCTTCCATATCCATCCATGCAACCTGACGATAGCTTTCGGGACGCCCCCTGAGATGGGGATTCAGACGACAAAGTCTGTGCTTGTATTGCGGAAAGGGCAGCGCCAAATGCGCTGCCCTTTCCGGATCTATCTCACTCGATATACTCATGTTTCCCCTGGAATGATCTGGTGTTTACGCCTCCGCGATGAGAGGCGTAAGTCCTATTTGGCCAGAACTTCCTTGTAGGCATCGGCCATTCCCTTGGCCTGGATCAGGTCATAGTATTCCTGGACCATGGGAATCATTTCGCTTAAGTCGGCATGCCAGTAATCTTCTCTCTTCAGGATCTCCTCGACGGATGCATCCTTCATGAACTTCATGATCTCCTCGCCGTCGTTGGCTTTGTCGGTGCGGTAGAAGGAAATGAGGGCGGCCATGGAGAAGGTAAGGCCGGCCGGGTATTTGCCGAATTTTTCTTTGTACTCCAAAATGGTGGGCAGCACGCGGACCTGGAATTTGCTCACGGAGTTCAGCGCGATGCTTAACAGCTGATGCTTGATAAACGGGTTGGAGAAACGCTCCAGCACGGCAGCGCCGAACTTGCGGTTGTCCTCGGTGTCGCCGATGGTGGGGATGATCTCCTCAAAGATGCACTTTTTCAGGAAGGAGCTTACGGTCTCGTCCTGCATGCACTCGCCTACGGTGGTCAGGCCGTACAGATGGGCGCCCAGTACCATGGAGGTGTGGCCTCCGTTCAGAATGCGTACCTTTCTCTTCTTATAAGGATGCACGTCGTCGGTCCATACGACGTTGTAGCCGGCCTTCTGGAAGGGCAGCTCGTCCTCGTGATGGCCGCCGATTACCCACAGGTGGAAGATCTCTGCGGTGTCAACCAGCTTGTCTTCGTAGCCGATCTGTTTGGTCAGCTCCTCTACCTCGTCTCTGGGATAGCCGGTTACGATGCGGTCCACCAGGGTGCTGCAGAAGTCATTTTCGGTCTCGATCCAGTTCTTGAAGCCGTCCTCCAGCTCCCACAGATCGGCGTACTGGAGCACGCATTTCTTTAAGTTGTCGCCGTTGTCGTCGATCAGCTCGCAGGGAAGCAGGATCAGACCCTTTAAACCGGCCTGGTAGCGCTTGTACAGGAACTGGCACAGCTTGGCGGGATATGCCTTGGGCGGCATGTCGGTGAGTTTCTCAGTGCCTACATACTCGATGCCCGCCTCGGTGGTGTTGGAGACCAGAACCCGCAGATCGGGGTTGGATGCCAGGGCAATGTACTCGTCGTACTGGGTGTAGGGATTCAGTGCACGGGAAATGGACGTCACATGGGTGTGCTCGTTTACAACCTGACCATTGTCAATACCGCGCAGGAACAGGTTGTACTCACAGTTCTGCTCCGCCAGGGTCTGGCACATACCTTTCTCGATGGGCTGCACTACTACGATCTTGCCGTCGTAAAGGCCCTTCTCCTGAAGTTTGTGGAAGAAATAGTCCACAAAACCGCGTAAAAATCCGCCCTCGCCAAACTGGATGACTGTTTCTTTTACGTTGCTGCTCATGATTTGCTACCTCCATATGAAATAGTGTGAGTGACTACTTGTAAGCGCTTACACTATTGGGTGCACTGCGCTTTCCTTTTATTTGCTGAGATTACTATACAACATTCTCCGGAAATATTCAATAGGTTTCGGAGAAAAATTGTAAGCATTTACATTGCTGGTGTCTATAATTTCCCGTATCGGAAGTATAATCAACTCGTAATGCAATTAGGAATTTCAAAAAGTATTTTAAAAAGAAAAAGGAGAGTGCATTTATTATGAGAAAGCAGACAAAATTAGTTGCCGTCTTATCTACGGCAGCACTGCTGGCCATCGGCGCATCCATGACTTCCTTCGCGGCTCAGGGTTGGGCTGAGGAGGACGGAACCTGGGTTTATTATGACAGCAGCAATGACAGAGTGACCGAAGAGTGGAAGAAATCCGGGGATAACTGGTATTGGCTGGACGACAACGGCGAGATGGCGGTTGATATGCTGGTTGAGGATGACGACGATTACTATTACGTTGACGCCAACGGTGTGATGGTCACCAATCAGTGGGTTGCCATTGAAAATGAGGACGCCGGCGAGGAGGATGAGCCGGATCACTACTGGTATTATTTCCAGGCCAACGGCAAGGCCTACACCAGATCCGACAATGCCAGCGAGGACTCCGTTTCCGCCAAGACCATTAACGGCAAAAAGTATGCCTTTGACGAGGAAGGCAGAATGCTGTACGGATGGGTAAGCGGCGGCGAGCGCCAGACCGATGACGATGCCTGGAAAGAGAGCCTTTACTACTTTGGCGATGAGGACGACGGCGCTATGAGCTTAGGCTGGAGACAGATCTCCATCGTGGACGATGAATACGAGGATCTGCAGCCCGGCGACGAATATTGGGACGAGGATCAGGACCGCTGGTTCTATTTCCAGACTTCCGGCAAGAAGGTAGCTGCGGATTCCGATGACGGCGACACCTTAAAGACCAAGACCATCAACGGCAGAAAATACGGCTTCGACGAGTATGGCCGTATGATCGCCGACTGGTTCACGGAGACCGCCTCCTACAGCACCGCAACTCAGGGCGTTGCCTCCTATACCAGCAGCTTTATGTATTTCAGCACTCCTGAGGACGGCGCCCGCGCCACCAAGGGTTGGTTCAAGGTTGTTCCCGGCTATTACCTGCACGAGGACAAATACAACGACGGGGACGATTACTGGTATTATGCAGACGGCGACGGCGAGATTTACTCCAACGTAATCAAGACCATCAAGGGCAAAAAGTACGCATTCGACAACTACGGCCGTATGATTGACGGTCTGGTATTCCTGCAGATGGCGACTGAGAACGGCAAGGTGGATTCCTCCGAAATCGCTCAGAAGTTTGCTGACGACGGCGATATCCCCTACGATACCGAGGATGCGTTCGACGATTTTGTGGTTCACTACGCTCCCCAGATTTCCAGCGGCGAGATCCGCTCCTTCTACTTCGGCGACTCGGATGACGGCGCCATGAAGACCGGCAGACAGACGGTTGAGATTGACGGCGACTCCTTTACCTTCAAGTTCAAGGACAGCAGCAGCAGTAAGGGCGCCGGTATCAACGGAATCGACGACCACAAGCTGTACAGCGCCGGCAAGCTGATCGAGGCCGACAGCGACGATAAGTATCAGGTGGTGATTTACAGCGAGGACGAGGACGGCATCGTGACCATGGAGAAGATGGATACCGATGATTTCCTCACCGAGTATTGCCACGAGCTGGAAGCGGGCGACAAGGATTACGACGAGGACGCCACGACCTGGAATGTGAATGACGATATTGACTCCAGCGTTAAGCTTTATCTGGTAAATACCTCCGGTTCCATGGTTAAGAATAAATCTGCTGCCAAGGACGGCGAGGACTACAAGTTCAATGTGAAGAACTACCAGATCACTCAGGTTGTTTTAGAAGACTAATCATCCATTGACATAAGAAAATTCCAAATTGCGACAAAACTGCCCGGCGATATACTGCGCCGGGCAGACCTCAGATTTTCCAGGGCTGCTGTGCCGTAAAAAGCACAGCGGCCTTTTCTTCAACGCGAAGGGCCACCGGCGCAGCCTGTGGCCCTTTATTGAGCGCAATGGCCGCCGGATTAACCTGCCGGCCATGATTGAACGCAATGGGCCGCTGGCGCAGCCGGCGGCCCATGTTTTAACCAGTCTCTGTAAAGTTTATGTAAAATTTTCGTGGCAATAATGTGGCACTTTCCCGGTTTGCGCGAGAGAATTCCGACAATATAGTGAATTTTTTGTGAACCATATTGACATTTCGTGGTTTTATAATGTTATACTGGCTCGTAAATACAACCGGAAGGAGGTAATGCACTATGCCGGCAATCCAGCCAGCGGCTGCCATGGTCAAACGAGGCTTCGACGCCTATCTGTCAGCCCACAACCTGGCCCCCAACACCATTCACATTTACCATTTTACGGTGGAACAGTATCTGCACTGCTACCCCCGCCTGACCTACCGCAATCTGCAGCTTTACAAAATTTATCTCATAGAGCACTATAAACCTCAAACCGTCAACCTGCGGATCCGGGCGCTCAACTCTTATCTTGAATACTGCAAAGCAGACATTTGTCCGCTTTCGATGGTAAAGGTACAGCAAAAAACATATTTGGACAAGATTATAACCCAAGCCGACTATGAATACTTGAAACGCAGGCTGTGGGAGGATGAGGAATACAGCTACTTCTACCTGGTGTGGCTGACCGCGGCCACCGGCGTGCGGGTCAGCGAACTGGTTACGTTTTGCGTCGAGGACATAAAGCTCGGGCACAAGGACGTCTATTCCAAAGGAAATAAGATGCGGCGGGTTTACGTTCCAACCCGCTTAAAATGCGCAATCCTGACCTGGCTTGAACAGGAACACCGCACCACAGGCCCTCTCTTTCTGAACCGCTATGGTTCCGCCCTGTCCGTCACCGGAGTCCGCTCGCGGCTGAAAGATTTCGCCGCACGGTATAATCTGGATCCTGAGGTTATGTACCCTCACTCCTTCCGCCACCGTTTTGCCAAAAATTTTATTGAGCATTCAGGGGATATCTCGCTGCTGTCTGATCTTCTGGGACATGAAAGCCTGGAAACCACACGGATTTATCTGCGGCGAAGCAGCACGGAACAGGCCCGGATTGTCAATCAGGTTGTAAACTGGTAGGAGTGATGCGATGGAATACTATGATCTGAACGCAGGGGCAGAGCAGCGCCTGGAGTATTTTAAAGAACGGCTCAGACAGCGCGGAGCCTCCGCAAACACGATTAATACCTACGCCCGTTCACTGTGGCTCTACGAGTCCCTGTACGGCAATCTGAGCCTGGAATCTCTGAATGATTACCGGAATTACCTGATCGCCCATTACAAGCCGTCCACGGCCAATTCACGCATTTACGGAATGAATCAATACCTGAAGCTCCTGGAGCAGAACGGCGCGGAAATACCGGCCGGCTATCAGCTGGCTGCCGTCAAATTGCAGCACAGGCCCTTTCTGGACAATGTGATCTCCCAGCGGGATTACGAGCGCCTTAAACGGGGGCTTAAGGAGGATCATAACGTCTTCTGGTATTTTGTGGTCCATTTTCTGGGGAGCACGGGCGCGCGGATCAGCGAGCTGCTCCAGATCAAGGCGGAACACATCCGCATGGGGTATATGGATCTGTACTCAAAGGGCGGAAAGGTCCGCCGGGTTTATTTTCCGGAAGCGCTGTGCCGGGACGCGCTGGACTGGCTGGAGACGAGAGGGCTTCAGACCGGCTTTGTGTTTACCAACCGAAACGGCGCTCCGTTTACCGCACGCGGAATCAGCTCGCAGTTAAAGGTGCTGGCCAGGCGTTACCGGATCAACCCGGATACCGTCTACCCGCACTCGTTCCGGCATCGGTTCGCAAAGAATTTTTTGTCCAGATTTAACGATATTGCGCTGCTGGCGGATCTGATGGGGCATGACAGCATTGAGACTACACGGATTTATTTGACGCGGTCCTCGAACGAGCAGCGGGCGATAATTGATGAGATTGTTACGTGGTGAGAAAAGGGCAAAAAGGCGGCTGCGGAAGCTTGGAAATGCTTCTGCAGCCGCTTTTAGAGCGTCGCAACCGTCCGACGGCTTGTCTTCTTGACCGATAAAGCTGGTCAAGAAGCATCGGATATTCATCCGATGTGAAAATTGGCGTGGATGGCCGCTTACAAGCTAGCTTGACGCGGCCTTCCACACCAATTTTCCCGCCATTTTTTAGAGCGTCGCTACCGTCCGACGGCTTGTCTTCTTGACCGATAAAACCGGTCAAGAAGCATCGGATATTCATCCGATGTGAAAATTGGTGTGGATGGCCGCTTACAAGCAAGCTTGACGCGGCCTTCCACACCAATTTTCCCGCCGTCTAAATTGTTACGCGGAATTATTTCAAAGTAACTTTTGCGCCTTCGGCCTCTAACTTGGTCTTCAGCTCTTCGGCCTCTTCCTTGGAAACGCCGGACTTAACAGCCTTCGGAGCGGAATCAACTACTTCCTTGGCTTCCTTCAGGCCCAGGCCGGTAGCTTCACGTACAACCTTGATAACCTTAACCTTGTTCGGGCCAACCTCGGTCAGCTCTACGTCGAACTCGGTCTTCTCTTCCTCAGCTGCTGCTGCGCCGCCTGCTGCTGCAACTACAACGCCTGCTGCTGCGGATACGCCGAACTCTTCCTCACATGCTTTTACTAAATCGTTCAGTTCTAATACGGATAATTCCTTGATAGCTTCGATAAACTCTGCGGTGGTTAACTTTGCCATTTTATATTCCTCCTATTATAATTCGAATTTGTGTTTTGATAATATAGCGACCGAAACTTACGCCTCGGCAGCGCCGCCCTTGGACTCCGCGATCTGATTGATAACGCGGGCAAAGTTGGTAATCGGGGACTGGATGCTTCCAAGCAGCTTGCCCAGCAGTTCTTCTCTGGACGGGATGGTAGCGATCACCTGCGTTCCCTTGGTGTCGTAGTATGTGCCTTCAACAACACATGCTTTTAACTCCAGCTTGGGAGCAGTCTTGGCGAAATTGGCCAGAACTCTTGCGGGAGCTGTGGCGTCTTCCTTGGATACGGCCAGAGCAGTCGGGCCTTCCAGATCGGGATTCAGAGCGGAGAACGCTGTCCCTTCTGCGGCACGCTTGATCAGGGTATTCTTGTATACCTTGTAGATCACCCCGGCTTCTCTCAGCTGCTTGCGCAGACGAGTATCCTGCTCAACTGTAAGGCCGCGGTAATCTACGACAACCGCTCCCTGAGCGCCGTCGAGCACACCTTTGATCTCGTCCACAATCGGCTGTTTTAATTCAACTTTTGCCATGAATGGTTTACCTCCTTATAAAATTTTCGCATTGAAAACCGTCATAGCATGGAAAAGACCTCTCCGTCCCAAAGACAGAGAGGTCTGCAAAATCTCATCACAAAAAAGCTTGAGTTTTTGTATGTTCCTCGGCAGGCGGTTACGCCTTACGCCTTGCGGCACCTGCTGTCTTAGGCATTCAATACTCGGGTATCATATCATACGATATGATGGATGTCAAGATGAAAAATCATCTTTAATAGTAACTGTTCAGGACATCCGATGTGGAAATTGGTGTAAAAAACAGCTTACAAGCAAGCTTGACGCTGCTTTCTGCACCAATTCCCCCGCTGTCCTGAACTGTTACCTTTAATATACGCAAACACGAATTAGTTGGTCAGCTTCGCTACGTTCAGCTTTACGCCAGGACCCATGGTAGAGGTCAGGGTAACGCTCTTAAGGTAAGCGCCCTTAACGGTGCTCGGCTTCGCTTTCATGATTGCTTCAATAAGCGTCTGGAAGTTGTCGGCTAACTGATCTTCTGCGAAAGAAGCTTTTCCTACTGGCACATGGATAATGTTGGTCTTGTCGAGTCTGTACTCAATCTTACCGGCTTTGATGTCATTGATGGCCTTGGTAACGTCCATGGTTACGGTTCCGGCCTTGGGGTTGGGCATAAGGCCCTTGGGGCCCAGCACGCGGCCCAGACGGCCTACAACGCCCATCATGTCCGGAGTTGCCACAACTACGTCAAAGTCCAGCCAGCCCTCGTTCTGGATCTTCGGGATCAGCTCCTCAGCGCCTACATAGTCTGCGCCTGCGGCCTGAGCCTCGTCGGCCTTCGGTCCCTTTGCGAATACCAGAATACGAACCACCTTGCCGGTGCCGTGAGGCAGAACAACGGCTCCACGGATCTGCTGGTCGGCGTGACGTCCGTCACAGCCTGTTCTGATATGGGCTTCTACAGTCTCGTCAAATTTGGCAGAAGCATTCTTCTTAACCAATGCAATCGCATCTGCGGTGTCATAAAGAGCAGTACGGTCTACATTCTTAAAGGCCTCTGCATATCTTTTACCTGATTTCATTCTAAATAACCTCCTAGTGGTGTTGTCGGGGAATCTCCCTCCCACGTTTTCATGTTAATCCCATCAATTTGCATGTTTTAATCGGGTATGTTCACTCATCTAAGCTCGATAAGACCTCGCTAAGATTCGCGAACGACGTTCGCGCTAAGTTCGTGAGATACCTCACGAAGCGCTCACAGTCAGTCCTCTACAACGATTCCCATGCTTCTGGCAGTACCGGCGATCATGCTCATTGCAGCTTCGACGCTTGCGGCATTTAAGTCGGGCATCTTCAGTTCTGCGATCTTCTGTACTTCTGCCTTGCTGATGGTGGCTACCTTGGTCTTGTTCGGAACTGCGGAAGCGGACTTCAGATTGCAAGCCTTCTTGAGCAGTACGGCAGCCGGCGGAGTTTTGGTAATGAAGCTGAAGCTTCTGTCCGCATATACAGTGATAACAACCGGGATGATCATATCACCCTGATCTGCTGTTCTAGCGTTGAATTCCTTCGTAAACTGTACGATATTAACACCATGCTGACCAAGAGCCGGTCCAACTGGCGGTGCTGGTGTTGCCTTACCAGCAGGAATCTGTAATTTGATGTAACCTGTTACTTTCTTTGCCATCTTAGGCACCTCCTAAAATTATGTGGTATTGTCGGGAATCTCCCTCCCACCAGCTGCTGCGCCTGCAGCGGCTGATTCCTTGTGTTACATTTTCTTGACTTCCGCGAAGCCAAGTTCAACCGGTGTCTCACGACCGAACATTTCCACGTTGATCGTGACGGTTTTCTTGCCGTCGTTAATCGCCTTGATGGCGCCGACGGTATCTTTCCAGGCACCGTTTGTTACAACGACCGTATCTCCAACTTCAAAGTCAACGACGACATCCTCATGTCGGAAGCCGAGACCTTTCATCTCGTCCTCGGTCAGGGGGACCGGCTTGGAGCCCGGACCCACAAAGCCCGTGACACCGCGGGTGTTGCGCACCACGTACCACGTGTCGTCGTTCATGACCATGTGGATCAGCACGTAACCCGGGAACATTTTCTTATCAGCTTTTTTCTCCACGCCGTTTTTCAGCTCCACAACCGGGAGCATGGGCACGGAAACTTCTAAGATCTGGTCCTGAAGGTTTCTGTTCTCAATCGTCTTCTCAATGTCGACCTTGACTTTGTTCTCATAACCTGAGTAGGTATGGACTACATACCAATGTGCTTCTGACATACATTCACCCTCGCCTTATTAAAAGATAAATCCCAAACCAAATTTAATCACCATGTCCAAGAGCATGATCACCACACCCAGAAAAATAGATGACAGGACAACGGCAATGGTCTGCTTGGTAACGGTCTGTCTGTCAGCAAAGACGATTTTCTTGTACTCAGTTTTCAACCCCTTAAAGAAGCTGGGCTTCTGTTCCTTCTTGGCTTTTTTCGCCTTGTCGGGTTTTTCAGCCTTGGCCGCTTTCTCTGTGGTTACTGCAGTGTTGGCTGCTGTTTCTCCCATAACGTTCACGTCCTTTACTGAGCCGGATTACTTCGTTTCTTTGTGCATCGTATGGGTCTTGCAGAATCTGCAATACTTCTTGGTCTCCATACGGTCAGGATGAGTTTTCTTATCCTTAGTCATGTTGTAGTTGCGTTGTTTGCATTCTGTACATGCCAGTGTGATCTTTGTTCGCACGACTTCCACCTCCACTTATATTATCGTAGTTCACATTTTGCTCAGGACCTTATTTTTGAGCATAAAAAAAAGACCTAAGCTCTTCCATTCGCCCGTACAGTTTACCACAATAACCGCATACTGTCAAGCATAATGCGCGAATTTTACGGGTTTTCGCCGGATTTCGCCGGATGGGTTTTTAGCGGTTTCTTTGCTGGAAAAACCTGGATTTTCGCATATTTCCAGGGATGATACAACGTAAAACCGGCGCGCATGCCGCGGGACAAAAACGCCCGCCCGAACGCCACGGCTATCTGCCCGTCAGCGTGTACTCAAAGCACTCGTAATGCAGGCGGCTCCCCTCCTGTATCTCCTGGGGCAGCAGCGCTCTTGCCACCAGCTTTAACTCGTCCTCCGGGCGGTCCAGATTCCTGAGATGGGCGTAATCGCCGTCGATCTGTATTACCTCATAGTCAAATATTCCCATTTTTCTTCCTCCCTATTCAGCTTTCGCCGGTTCCCTGTATGATACCGCATACAACTGCGCGCGGCTCAGTGCCCGCCTCCGATGCAGATACAAAGGAAATACACCCTGGAAACGCCGGCCCGCTTCAAAACTCTGCTGCACGCCTCCACCGTGCTGCCGGTAGTGTAGATGTCGTCCACCAGGATCACGGATGTAAGGCCCGCCCGGGGACGTTTTGCCGAAAATGCCTCCTCCAGGTTTTTCAGGCGCTGGGCGGGGTTTAGGTCTTTCTGGGGCGCGGTGTTTTTGTTGCGGGACAGAATACCGTTTTCCACCGGCAGCCCCAGACCGTCAGACAGACGCCGGGCCAGCTCCTCCGCCTGGTTGAAGCCCCTGGTTTTCAAACGCTCCGGGTGAACGGGCACCGGGACCAGGGCCTGGGCGCCCATGGCCTTGACCGCGGGGCCAAGCCGGCGGACCATCTCCCCGGCGTAGTAGTCCAGGTATTCCCGCCGGTTGTTGTACTTGATCTGAGCCATGGAGCGGGAAGCCGCTTCGTTGTAATTGATCAGGGCGCGGCCGTATACAAAGCTGTGGGGACGGCGTGCGCAGTCGAAGCAGTATTCTACCGTGTCCACGGACAGTTCCTTGCCGCAGGACTTGCAGACAGGCTGCTTCACCCAGGACAGGCGGTTTATGCAGCCAGGGCAGATCAGACGCCCCCTGGGCACGACGATGCGGCCGCAGACCGGGCAGCGGCGTGGAAAAAGCGCGTCGATTGCGCAGTCTGTCAGGGATTTTAAAATCATCAGCACCTCCGGATATGGAATCTACTCCTCCTCCAATGCGTACAGCTCTTCAATCCGCTGCCGCAGCCCTGTGTAGCGCTTCTGTTCCATGCTGTTGCCGGCCATGGCGGCAAATACCTCCGGCAGGCCCACCAGGCAGACGCAGGTACGGGCGCGGGTGACGGCGGTGTAGATCAGGTTCCGGGTCATGAGCATCCGCGGGCCGCTGTGCATGGGGATGATCACCGCGGGGTACTCGCTGCCCTGGGACTTGTGGATGGTGATGGCGTAGGCCAGCTCCAGCTCTTCCAGCTGCTTGAAGCTGTACTCCACCCGCTTGCCCTCGTCAAACTCCACGGTCAGAAGCTCGGCGTAGTCGTTGATCTCCCGGATGATGCCCATGTCGCCGTTGAAGATTCCGCTCCCGGTCTCAATGGGAATTCCGTAGCGGTTCACAACCTCCCACTCCATCTGGTAATTGTTCCGGATCTGCATGACCTTGTCGCCTACCCGGTAGATGGTGCCGCCGGATTCCTTCTCCGTCTTGGTCTTGTCCGGCGGATTTAAGAAGCTCTGGAGAATCTGGTTCAGCCGCTCCACCCCCAGGGCCCCCTTGCGCATGGGCGTCATCACCTGGATGTCGTAGGGCTGGGCCTTGACGTAGCCGGGCAGCTTCTTCTGGATCAGGGTGACCATGGCGCTTATGATGGCGTCCGGGTTCTCCCGGCGGATGAACAGAAAATCGTTGCTGCGCTTGGCCAGGTCCACCGGCTGGCCCTCGTTGATCCGGTGGGCGTTCACGATGATGTCGCTCTGGGCCGCCTGCCGGAAAATGCGGGTCAGCTTGACCATATTGAAGCACTGGGAATCGATCATATCCCGCAGCACGTTTCCGGGTCCCACGCTGGGCAGCTGGTCCACGTCGCCCACCAGGATCAGCCGGGTTCCCACATTCACAGCCCGCAGCAGGGCGTGCATGAGGTGGATGTCCACCATGGACATCTCGTCTATGATAATAACGTCCGCGTCCAGCGGATTCTCCTCGTTGCGCTCAAAATGCATCCCCGCCATGCCGGACGGCCCTCCCTTGCCGCCGGGAGCTCCGGGGATATCCCTGGCCGTGGCCGCGGGAGCGGGCACCAGCTCCAGCAGGCGGTGGATGGTTCTGGCCTCGCAGCCCGTGGCCTCGGTCATCCGCTTGGCTGCGCGGCCGGTGGGGGCCGCCAGAAGGATTTCCATGCCCTCCATCTCAAAGTAGCGGATAATGGTGTTGATGGTGGTGGTTTTTCCCGTTCCGGGGCCGCCGGTGATGATGAGCAGACCGCTGTTCACCGCCTCCATCACCGCCTGCTCCTGGAGTCCGTCCAGCTGAATGGATTCCTGCTGCTCCACCTTCAGCAGGCGGCTCTTGATCTCCGTCTCCGGGATGCCGCCGCGGATGTTTAAGTCGTGGAGCATCCGAGCCGTGTTCAGCTCCAGGTAATAATACTGGGAGGAGTAGACAATCTGCCCCTCCGGGGTATTTTTCACCACCAGGCGCTTCTCCATCTGCATATCCATCAGGTGCTTGTCCATGGCGGAGGGGGCCACCTTCAGCAGCTCGCAGGCCTCCTTTAGCAGCTCGTTTAACGGCAGGTATGTATGGCCGTTTCCCACCGCCTGCAGGAGGGTGTAGAGCATCCCCGCCTTCACCCGGTAGTCGGAGTCGGTGAAAATGCCCACCTTCCCGGCGATCTCATCCGCCATCTTAAATCCCACGCCCGGAATGTCGTCGGCCAGGCGATAGGGATTTTCCTTCAGAATGCCGTAGAGCTTGGGGCCGTACTCCTGGTAAATTTTTACAGCGAGATTGAGGGAAATGCCGTAGTTCTGCAGGAACATCATGGCCTGGCGCATGTCCTTTTTCTCCTCCACCTGCTCGGCGATGGCCATGGCCATCTTCTCGCTGATGCCCTTGACCTCGGAGAGGCGCTCCGGCTCCTCCTCCATAATCCGGAAGGTGTCGGCTTTGAAATGGCGGACAATCCGGGCAGCCAAAGCGGCCCCGATGCCTTTTATGGCACCGGAGCCTAGATATCGTTCCATGGACAGCGTGTCCTCGGGAGTCTTGATCTCGTAGCTCTCCACCTGCAGCTGCTCACCGTATATAGGGTGTTCCGTCAAACGGCCCGTGGCCTGGATCATATCACCCTCGCCCACATAGGCGAAGTTTCCCACCATGACTACCTCGTCGCCGTCGTGCTGGTCCGTGGCAGTCAGGACCGTGTAGCCGTTTTCCTCGTTCCGGAACTTGATTTTCTCAATAAATCCTGTGATCGTTGCCATATTGCGCTTTCAGTCCCCGGATCAGTATTCGTCGCGTTCCCCATCCAGACCCATTCCGTGGGCAAATTCGATAAACTTGCCGGTGCCGATGGCTACCGCGGTCAGGGGATCCTCCGCGATCATGGTGCTGATGCCCGTCTTTTCCTCGATCAGGGCGTCCAGGCCGCTGAGCAGGGAACCGCCGCCGGTCATCACGATGCCGCGGTCAAAGATATCCGCCGCCAGCTCCGGCGGGGTGCGCTCCAGCACGTTGTGCACGGCGTCCACGATCTGCATGGCCGGCTCTCTCAGGGCCTCCAGCGTCTCGTCGGAGGTCACCACAATGGTCTTTGGCAGGCCGGTTACCAGGTTACGGCCTCTCACCTCCATGGTGAGGACCTCGGGACGGCGGTAGGCCGCGCCCACGTTGATCTTGATCTCCTCGGCGGTTCTCTCGCCGATGAGCAGGTTGTGCTTTTTGCGCATGTAGCGCACCAGGGCCTCGTCGAAATCATCGCCCGCCACCTTGATGGAGGTGCTGACCACGGGGCCGCCTAAGGAGATGACCGCGATGTCGGCCGTGCCGCCGCCGATGTCCACGATCATGTTTCCGCAGGCCTTGCCGATGTCGATTCCGGCTCCGATGGCTGCGGCCACCGGCTCCTCGATGATGGCCACTTCCCTGGCGCCGGCCTGGTAGGTGGCGTCCTCAACGGCCTTTTTCTCCACCTCGGTGGCGCCGCTGGGGATACATACGCTGATTCTGGGCTTGCGCAGGGTCTTCTTGCCCACCGCCTTGCGGATGAAGTATTTGAGCATCTTCTCGGTGATAGTGTAATCGGAGATCACGCCCTGGCGCAGGGGACGCACGGCCACGATGTTGCCAGGCGTACGGCCGATCATCAGGCGGGCCTCCTCTCCGAAGGTGATAATCTTGTTGCTGTCGCGGTCGATGGCGACCACGGAAGGTTCTTTTAACACAACGCCCTTACCCTTGATGTACACCAGGATGCTGGCGGTTCCCAAGTCAATTCCTATATCATTTGACATCATTGAAAACATATAATTTATTTCCTCCTTGCTGTAAGCATCCCGGGCGGCTTGTCCCGGAACACAGTGTACCCATCTGTCACGCCGCCTCTGTCGGAAACCCCGTTTTTGCGTAACAGTTCAGACGGCGAGAAAATTGGCGCGGTAAGCCGCGTCAAGCTCGCTTATAAGCGGATTTCCGCGCCAATTTTCACATCGGATGGACATCCGATGCTTCTTGACCCGTCTTTTTCGGTCAAGAAGATGAGCCGTCTGAACTGTTACGTTTTTGCTTGTAAAATAAGGGGTTGCGCGGCTACTGCCATTCTTGCATTGCTTCTATTATATACAATATCGCAAAGTTTTCAAAGGGTTTTTTTGTTTTTTATATTCTTTATGTTTTTTTCATTGTGTAGACATACTTTTGTCACAATTCTGGCCTATCATAATAACATGTTCACCGAGAGGTGAGCAAGGCCTTTGTTTCAAGTGATTACTTGGAATCACAAAGCTTTTTCATACTCATACCGGCTAAGGGTCGCACCTTAGCCGGCCCCCCTAAAAAGTTTAACCGTCTTGCGCAGGCAAGGCGGTTTATTTATTGTTTGTTTGAAAACAGCGGGCCGCAGGCTGTGCCGGCGGCCCATTATTGTTGAAATTCAGTCTGTCAATGACTCCACTCACCATCTGTTCCTACCACATATCCGTTCGGAGTCCGTTCTCCTGCATACATCTTTCCCATTTCACCGTCGGATACCGCATGAAAATAATACCATTTTCCGTCTATCTGCCTCCATCCCACCGCCATGGTTCCGCGCTCTTCCAGATAGAACCATCGTTCATAGGACGGATCATACAGCCATCCGGTCTGCATTCCGCCAAAGGTTTCCGCCTCCTGGCTTAAGTAATACCAGGAATCTCCCAACTGGAACCAGCCGGAGGCCGCATAGGTATCTTCTTTGAAGTAATACCACACGCCTCCGATCCGTTCCCAGGAGGACGCGGCATAGGTTCCATCTTCCTTCTGGAAACGCCACTGGCCGCTGGCCGGTTCCCAGCTTCCGCGGGCGGTGTCCGCAACGCCCGGACCGTCTGCTGTGGTCCAATCCCCGTCATCATCGGAATCAGAGCTGTTTCTGTGGTTTACCGTGATGGTGCAGGCGGCATTTCCTTCGCCGGCTTTTGCCGTAATCACCGCAGTGCCAGGCCTCAACGCCATAACCCGCCCGTCTTTATCCACTGAGACCACATCGGGTCTGTCGGAGGAGTAGACAACCGTCAATTCTTCATCGGCCTCCACCGTGGCGTTCAGATTCCTGATCTCCCCGACCTCCAGCGTCATGGTTTCCGGTTCAATATGGACTCTGGCCGGCAGCATTTCCAGGATCTCAACCTGACACGAAACTCTCAGGCTGACGTCCGCCATGCTGACGGCGGTTACGGTTACCCGGCCCGGCCCCAGCGCCTTCAGCGCGCAGAATGTCTGCCCGCTTTCGGACAGTTTCGGTCCTTCCTCCACGCTTCCCAAATCGCCGGAAATCTCCCAATAGATCTGGGGACTTCCGGGATTGAACGATTCACAGTCCGAATACAGGGCGCCTGATAGGTTCAGAGGGATTTCCTCCCCTTTTCTGAGTTTCAATGAGATGGTTCCATCCACAATCGGATAATCCCGGGATACGAGATTTAATCCTCTGGGGTAGTCGATCATCTGATTCCCATATCTCAAAAAACCGGTCTCCAGTGCGCCTGCTGCTGAAAATGTCCAGCAGAGATTGCTGTTTCCCTGGTTCTTGGCCTTTGTTACTAAGTGGTAGTCCCTGGAATCGTATTTGGCCGGAAAATCAAGGTTCAGCGGATCGACCTCAAACTCATTTGGGTTGTCATTCGGAATCGCACCGGACTCCGCCTCCCGGATTCTCCAGAAGTTCTGTTCCTTCACCCGCTTTGCCTCTGCCGCCTCCTCCTCACTGTCATCGAACAGAATGATATCCTCCCACTCGTTTTCTTCGTCTTCGGCGTCTTCCTCCGCTTTTGCGGCGTTGCTCCCGGATGCGGTATCATACCTGGGGACCGCCTGGGAGGCGGTGGCCTTCTCAATCCCTGCCTCCGCGTTGGAAGCGGCGGCACGGTCTGCATTCCGGTCCGTCTGGGGCGCGGTGGGCGGCTGTAGTTCCCGGTCTGCCTCCGAGGCAGTGGCCCGCTGTATCTCCCGATCCGCCTCCGAGGCGGTGGCATGCTTTACCTCCCGGTCCGCCTCCGAGGCCGTGGCATGCTTTACCTCCTGATCCGCCTCCGAGGCGGTGGCTTTCTGTGCCTCCCGGTCCGCCTCCGAGGCCGTGGCTTTCCCGATTTCTCCAGCCGGCTCCCTGTTGTCCAAAATGGTGATCTCCTGGTCCATCGGAGAATATGTATATGCGAAAATGCAGGGGTATTCTCCCTGGGCGGAGGCATCCACCCAGTCCGACTGGCCATCCCAGTCCGTATAATAGTAGGATTTTCCAGGGATTGCCTTGATCCCGTTGATCCAGCCCTCCACATTCTGGCATGTATAAAACGACATCAGCTTATCATCATCACCGGAAAGGGCCACATGGATCTCGAAATCCGCACCGGGGGGAATCATAATTCCCTGGTCCAGGCGGGCTGTATAGAAACCGGGATATTTCAGATAACCGGTCTTAACCCTGTCAAGGGGGCCATCTCCTATACGAACCCCTATTTCATAAGAAATCTCGCCCTGTCCTGTAGCAAATCCAACTGCCCTCAACAGTTCGCTGCCGCCTTCATTTTGAAAAGCCTGCACGCCTCTAATAAAGCCGCGGGCCTTGGACGCTACATCCATCATTCCACCGGAAGTATTGCTGTAGAGGTGGTTATAGTTATCGCTCTGCTCCGGAGGAGCAAAGGCTGTGGGCACAAAAGACGGGCCTCCGAAATCCTGAGATTCGTAGGAAACATAAAAATAATCCGGCAGCAATCCCGCATAGGAATCCCTGCAAATCCATGCTCCGTCCTGTTCCGGCATAGCCTCGGCGAGAATCTTTCCAGATTCGTCTCTTTCCGTAACACGGAATTTTTCTCGTTCAACGGTATCATCCCACCCCACAATCAAGGTGGCATGACCTCCATATTTCTCGTAATTCCAATCTTTCGGCACATAAAAATACTCAAAATCCCAATCCGGATAACCGGGACCTTCATTTTTATCCCTGAAATTGTAACTGGTAAAAAATCCGGTATCAATCGACCCATAAGTCATAATCGCGTTCTTCCAGTGCTCCATGTGCACACCGTTTTCCTGATATCCCGGCAATATGACCGCATTCTGTACGTGGAAGTTTGGTTTTGCTTTCTTATACTTAATGTAATCGCTGGGAACCTCACTAAAATCACCTTTATCGTAATAGGGAACCACCGATTCATCCACCGGCCCCTGCCAGTGGGCCAGGTAGTGAATCGCCATAATCGGGCTGCCGCCCCGGTTTTTCTCTTCCTCACTCTGAATATTGATTGCCCGGAATGGGGATTTGGGATCAAACAGCGTTCCGGCAATGTGCGCCTCCGAATAGTCCGGCTGCTTTTTCCGGTCGCTCTGACGGGAAATGCGCAGTGTGTAGGTGGATGTATCCACATGCTCCTGGGGGATGACCCGCACCGTATAGGTTCCCGCTTCCAGTCCGTCCGGTTCCAGAATCTGGCTGTAGGGCCGGTCGGAAACGCCGATTACCTGCCCCTGACACATCAGTTCCATAGTGCAGGGGTATTCGGATTCCAGCGACAATGTCAAATCGCTTTCTTCCTCCAGTTCGAAGGAATAGCGGTCCTCATCGTCCGGAGAAGATATGTCTGCCTCAATCTGGCTTGGAAATGCGACCATAACCTCGCCGTTCGTTTCCAGTTTCTCCCATATCTCTCCCTGACCGGAGAAATATTCTGCCGGAAAGCTGTCCCCATGATTTTCAGGAGACGCCTGGGAAGCCGAGGCCCGGATTGGGCTCAGCGTTTCCGCCGAAAAGCTGAGCAGCGCCACAATCAGAAACCGTGCCGTCCATATTCTGCTGTTCGTTCTGTTTCTTTTTAGTCGATCCATCATGTACATATGCTCCTAACCAGCTCCAAAAACGGCCATATGGTACTTTATATTTTTTTATTATAGCACACGGAATACCCGTTTCAAAGCTTCCCGGAATATTTTCGGATGGCATTGCCATTCCCTTATTCCGTGGCCTTAGTATCCCTGGTTTCTGAAAATGCAAAAAGGAAGTGTGCTCATAACTAAAAACAGTCATTTTGCAACACTTCCATTTAATGGCTGCAGCAGAGTGCGGACACACAGCCGAACCGCCCCGGCAGCACTTTCAATTTAAGTTTCTCACCGTCTCGCGGATGATCAGTTTATTCTCCAGGTACACTCTGCGGTTGTCGATGATTCCGTCCTCCAGGCGGCGCAGGAGAATCCGGGTGCCCTCGATTGCGATATCGCCCATGTTCCGCTCCACAGTGGTCAGCTTCATACTGGCGTAACCCGACATATCCCAGTTGTCGAATCCGATCAGTGAGATATCGTCGGGAACCTTAAGGCCCAGCTCCACAATCGCCTCCCGGGCGCCGAAGGCCATTTCGTCGTTAAAGCACAGTATGGCGGTCAGTTCCTGCTCAAGCAGCTTCCTGGCCGCCTGATATCCGCTTGTAAAACGGTAATTTCCGTACTCCACCGGGATGCGCTCCGGATCGAGGCCGTGGGCCTCGGCTGCGGCCCTCCATCCCCTGTGGCGCAGCCTGGTGGAATCCAGGCGCGGGTCTCCCTCGATCACACCGATGTTTTTGTGGCCGTTTTCCAGCAGGTAGTCCATAGCCTTCTCCACGGCCCGCGACTCGTCCGTGGTCACGTTGGGGACGTCCAGGAACACGGTGCGGCAGATCACTACCATAGGGATGTTCTTGTCCATAACCTCTTCCATGAACGCCAGGTCCTCGTTCCGCTGGGACAGGACGATGATGCCATCGTAGTAGGTGGGGTTGAGCGTGCCCGGCTCGTGCATGTCGATGCCCTTGACCACGACATTGTACCGGCTGCCCACCACGCTGTAGACCCCGGTCAGCACATCGTGAAGCACAAAGGGGGAGGTCATCTTGCTGATCGTGGAAAAATAGAGCCCGATCACATAGGATCTTGACATTTTAAGGTTGATAGCCGCCTGGTTGGGCACGTAGCCCATCTCCTTGGCGATTCTTAAAATCCTCTTTTTCTTGTCTGATTTGTCAGCGTTCTGATCGTTCAATGCCCTGGATACCGTTGAATAGGATACGCCCGCCTTTTTTGCAATGTCCTTGATTGTAACTGCCATAGGTCACACTCCTGTCAATGCGTTTCTTGTCTTACTATAGCATTCTTTTCCTTATTTGCAAAGAGGGGAAGCGCTTTCCGGTTAACCCTTTACGCCGCCGGCTGCGATTCCGTCGATAAATTGATCCTGAGCCGCCAGGAACACGATCAGGGACGGGATAATGGAGATCAGCGACATGGCCAGCACGCGGTTCCACTCAAAGCCCGCATCCGCGTCCATGGACATTTTTACGAAAATGGAAGCCGGATATTTGGCGGGCGTATTCACGTAGAGCAGGGGGCCCATAAAGTCGTTGGAGGACCACATGAACTGGAACAGGGCGCAGGATACGATGGAGGGCTTCAGCATGGGCACGATCACGTACCACAGAGTCTTGATGGAGCCGCAGCCGTCGATGCAGGCCGCCTCCTCCAGCTCGCCGGGGATGTTCCGCAAAAACTGGATCAGCATGAACACAAAGTAAGTGTCGGTGGCAAATAAGGTGGGGACGATGAGCGCCATGTACAGTGGGGAGTCGATCCAGCCGAATTTGTTGAACAGGATAAATTGGGGCACGTTCAGCACCACTTGGGGCAGGAACAGGGTGGACATCAGCACCGCGAACAGCAGGTTCTTCCCCCGAAACTGGAAACGAGCGAATCCGTATGCCGTAACGGTGGCGGAGATGATAGTGAACAGCACCTTGGGCAGCACGATGCTGTAGGTGTTGATCATGGCTTTGAAAATGTCAATGTCGCCGCCGTAGTTCTTCAGAGCGTTTTTATAGCCGGAGAACGTAGGATTCTTGGGAATAAAGCCGATTCCGCTGAATATTTCGTTGTTGGTTTTAAATGTGGCTCCCACCATCCAGATCAGAGGATAGATCATCACCAGACCCACGACAATGAGGACCAAATAACGCATGAACGTATTGATGGCTCTTCTGGTTTCCCTTGTCATTTTCCTACCTCCCATCCTCGTCTGAATAGTAAACCCATTTCTTCTGGCTGATAAATGCAACGGCCGTAAAGGTCATCACGATCAGGAACAGCAGCCAGGCCTGAGCGCTGGCCATACCCATCTCGTAGCTCTTGAACGCGTTGTTGTAAATCAGCATGGAGATCAGCATGGTGGCGTTTCTGGGACCGCCCTGGGTGATGATGAAGGGGCCGTTGAACTCCTGGAACGCCTGGCACAGCTGGGTGACCAGATTGTAGAATATCACCGGCGTGATTAACGGCACCGTGATGCTGAAAAACTGTCTCCATTTTCCGGCTCCGTCAATGGAAGCCGCCTCGTACAGGTCCCCGGGAACGCCTTTTAAGGCGGCCAGGAAAATGACCATGGCGGAACCAAACTGCCAGACTCTCAGAAGGGAGATGACAAACAGGGCGTGGGGCGGACTGGCCAGCCAGTTGGGGCCCTCGATGCCAATGTAGCCCAGCAGCATGTTGATGATGCCGTCGTCCTTAAATACTGCTTTCCACAGCACCGCGATGGCGATGGACCCGCCCAGGATCGAGGGAATGTAGTAGGCGGTTCGAAACAGGTTCACGCCCTTCAGCTTGAAATTCAGGATGTAAGCGATAAACAGAGCGAACACCAATTTGAGGGGAACCGTCATGAACGCGTATTTCATGGTCACCACAAAGGCCTTTACGATCTTCTTGGTGTGGATGATCTCATCGTAGTTCATCAGACCGAATTTCGATATCCCGTCGAACAGATGATAATCCGTGAAGCTGTAAAATAAGGACGACCCAAAGGGGTACACTTTAAAAATAAGGAATCCAATCAGCCAGGGAAGGATAAAGAAGAAACCCTTGTTCTCCTTTATTACCTTTTTCATTCCTTTGCGGCCCGCGGGCTGAGCATTAACCGCCGCCTTTTTCATACCGTTCCCTCCTTCTCATAATTGCAGCGGCCTCCCCGCATGGCGCGAAGACCGCTGTGCTGCTCTTCATTCATTCTTTACTTCTGCAGGACTTTGTTGATCCCTTCGATCAGCACGTCGGAGGCCTCGTCGATGTCGTAGTCTCCGTAGCTCAAGCCTGCCATCACATCCCAGTAAACGCCTTCGTTGGTGGCCTTTAACGCGCTGGCCTCAAACTTGGGATCCAGGGGGAAGGACACATAGCTCAGAACCTTCTCATTGGCTTCCGTGACAATCGGATCCAGAAGTCCCTGATCCTTGCAGATCTGTAAACCGGCTGCGGAGCAGGGGATTCCTCTCTCGGAGCCTACCGGCGCCACGCCAGCCTCTTCGTTCAGCAGGAAGTTCACAAGCGCCGCGCACTCCGCCGGGTACTTGGTGTTCTCAGAGATGCCGTAGCACATGGAAACCTTGGCAAATCCGCCCTTGTAGTCGCCCATGTCGGCCAGCTCCTCGCCTACCACAAACTCCTGTCCTTCGTTCAAAGCGGCCTGCTGCTTGGGAGCCGCGGAATCCCACTCGAAGATACCGGCGTACTTGCCTTCCATCCACTTGGGGTTCTTGTCAAAGGAAGCGGCTCCGTCGCCTGCGATGGTGGCGATGGAGGGGATCACGTGCTGCTCTTCCAGGGACTGGATGAACTGCAGGCCATCTTCGATCTCTTCCTTGGTGTACTGGAGCTGGCTGTTCTCAACCCAGGCCTTGCCGTACTTGGACTCCAGATAGTATACCATGAAAATAGTTCTGTCGTACTCATTCATTGCCAGAGGATAATAATCCTTGCCCAGCTTTTCCTCGAACACCTTGCCGGCCGCGGTCAGCTCGGCCAACGTCTTGGGCGTCTCAAGACCCGCCTTTTCGTAGGTTGTTTTGTTCCAGTAGAAGATTCTTCCGGTCATGGAAATCGGCACGCCCTGCAGCTTGCCTGCAACGGTGCACTGGTCCAGATAGCCCTGGGAGAACTGGGTCAGATCCAGGATATCGGAGAGTTTGTTCAGATCATAGAAGGCGCTTCCATCGGAGCTGAAGGAGGTAATCCAGTTCCAGTTGATCTGGTTTACGTCGGGTGCGGTTCCGGTTGCAAACTGTGAGGACATCTTATCCTCCCAGCCGTCCCATGCGGAGTAAGAGCTTTTTACCGTGATGTTCGGATATTTCTTCATGAATGCGTCCACTGCCTTCAGGGTAGCTTCGTGTCTGGAGTCTCCGCCCCACCAGCTGAAGGTGATCTCAATGGGATCCGTGGTGTTAACCGCAAGGCCTTCCGCTGCCGCGGGTGCCGCCGTGGTCTCCGCGGCTGCCTGGGCCTCCGTCTCGGCCTTCGCCGCCTCTGTGGCCGCCGAAGTGGTCTCCGGCGCCTTGCCGCCTCCACACGCAGTTAAACCGGCTGCCATTACAGCCGCCATGGCTGCCGCCAGTACGCGATTCCATTTTTTCATAAAATTCTTCCTCCTTTTCATTTTTCCTGCATTGCTTTTCAGCTTTTGCAAAGGTTTGCAACTATTATTTCAAAATAATGCACATCTTCTATTTTTACGAACCTTTTTTTGTGAATCATAGAACAAATGTGCATTGAATAACTTGTAATTTTATAATATCACTCTATATTTCATCTGTCAACTGTACATTTTGACAGGTTTTAGTTTGCATTTTTATCGATAGTGTACAATTCCTTTTTTTGTGTTTCTATGTTATGATGCAATAAATGCAAACGTTTGATTTTCATCCTTTTTAATCATCGTCGAAGTCTGCTTACTATGGAAGAAGGAGTCATTTCAATGGAAATTTTAGATCGTTATATCAGCCAGCTGCTGGAAAACAGCACCCCGGAATGCCCGGCCTGGTTCAAAGAGAAGCGCGAGGAGGGCTGCGGGCTCAAATGGAACTACATTGACGGTTGTATGATCAAAGCGGTTCTGGAGCTTTATCATATGAACCAGGATACCGGCTACCTGGAATTTGCCGACGGCTTCATCGACCGCTTTGTCAATGAGGACGGTTCCATCGTCTCTTACCGCCCGGAAGACTACAACCTGGACAATGTCAACGCCGGAAAGACGCTTTTCGACTTATACCACCTGACCGGAAAGGCGAAGTACCGGAAGGGAATCGATCTCATTTACAGCCAGCTGCAAACCCAGCCCCGCACGAAGGGCGGAAATTTCTGGCATAAGCAGATTTACCCCAATCAGATCTGGCTGGACGGGCTTTACATGGCGCTTCCATTTTATATGCAGTACGAGGTGGAGTACAACGGAGGCAAAAACTGCGGGGATATCCTCAGGCAGTTCTGCAATGTGCGGGAGTACATGCGGGATCCGCGCAATGGTCTGTATTACCACGCTTACGACGATTCCCGCTCCGCCTTCTGGTGCGATCCGGTCACCGGCCTGTCCGACAGCTTCTGGCTCAGGGCGCTGGGCTGGTTCGCCATGGCGCTGGTAGACACCGCAGAGCTGATGACCGGTGAGCCCAGAAAACGGCTGAGCGCCATGTACCGGGAGCTGATCGACGCCATGCTGCCCTACCAGGATCAGGCGTCCGGCATGTGGTATCAGGTGGTTAACCGGGGCGGAATTGAACCCAACTACCTGGAAACCTCCGGTTCCGCTATTTTCGCCTACGCGATCATGAAGAGCGCTCGGATCGGACTGCTCCCCCCGTCCTATTTCTCCTTCGGGGAAAAGGCGTTTGACGGCATCTGCAGCCGGTATCTGTCGGTGGAGAACGGCGAGCTGCAGCTGGACGGCATCTGCCTGGTGGCCGGGCTGGGAAATGTGGAGCGGCGGGAGGGAACCTTTGATTATTACATGAGGGAACCAATCGTAAAGAATGAGGCCAAGGGGGTGGCCCCGCTGGTGCTGGCTTATATCGAGCTGTTAAAGAAACATGAGCCGGTCTGAGTGATTAATCGAGTAGGAGGGAGTGATTAACTCCCGTCCTCTCACACCACCGTGCGTACCGTTCGGTACACGGCGGTTTCAATAGTTGACATGCACGGACTGATAGGCAGTAGCTAAATCATAAAAGCCACTGTTTATCAGTCTTTTTTGTGTTAATGCTCTGTTGACCGCTCCCATTCCCGTTACATACCAGTATTTCCTGCGGCTGTTTGCCGCCTGATGTGCAAAATATTCAGGTATTCCGAGTTTTATAAGATTTCTTTTCCTTGTTTTGGGTAACTTCCATTGTTTCCATATGCACATTCGAATACGGTGATACAGCCATGAGTTTAGTTCGTCTATCCTGTTCTTCATATCCGCAATCCCATAATAATTCAGCCATCCACGCATGAATACTTTTATCTTTTCCAATGAAGGACGTATACTCTGACAAGACCTTCGGGAACTGAGCTCTTTCAGTTTTGTCTTCATCTTCTTCCATGACTTCCCATGAACCCGGACATATATGCCCTTCCCGTTCTTTCCCAATGTGAAGCCAAGAAACTTAAAATTTCGGATTGCAAACACACTTACTACACGACTTTTCTTTTGATTCACTTTCAGTTTCAGTGTTTTCTCCAGATATTTCGTGCTGGATTCCAGTAATCTCTTTGCGGCTCTCTCACTTTTAGCTAACAGCACAATATCGTCTGCGTAGCGTACAAATGCCACTCCCCGCTTCTCAAACTCCTGGTCGAACTCGTTCAGATAGATATTGGCCAGCAGGGGTGAGATGTTTCCGCCCTGCGGCGATCCTTCTTCGGTTTCCATGACTACACCGTTTTCCATGACACCACTCTTTAAGTATCTCTTAATCCACTGGATTACCCTTTCGTCCTTTACATTCCTTCGCAAGATATTCAGGAGCATTTCGTGGTTAAGTGTATCAAAGTATTTCGACAGGTCTAATGTCACTGCATGGGTATATCCCTGTTCTGCATACTCCTTCACTTTCAGAATGGCGGCTTTTGCGCTTATCCCCGGTCGATAGCCATAGCTGTTTTCCGAGAATAGCGGCTCATAGACCGGCATGAGCTGTTGTGTTATGGCTTGCTGGAAAATACGGTCTTTGACTGTTGGAATACCAAGCTTTCGTATTCCACCGTCTGGTTTTGGGATTTCCACTCGTCTTACCGGGTCGGGAGTATATTTCCCCCTTTTAATTCTCCCGATAAGCTCTTTCTGGGTCTTCCGAAGGTAGGCTCCGGCTTCCTCCACGGTCATTCCATCGATTCCCGGTGCTCCCTTGTTTGCCTTTACTCTCTTGAACGCTCTGTTCAGGTTGTCCTTATCCAGTATCTTCTCTAAGAGCTCCGGTTGTGCACTGTCCCGTTCCTTCCATATCCGACGGAAAGAACGGTGCGCTCTCACATACCCTTCACGTTCCGCGCTATCTCTTTGCGAGCAGCTTTCTCTGTTTTCTGCACCCAATGTTCTTTCCTCCTTTCCCGGTTGTACTAAGGACTCCTATTGATTCGGTCCTTTGCCTCTCGGCTACTATGACCTCGGCTGACTTCTGTACGTTCAGCATTATCTCACGATAATGGTTATCCCTTTCAGGACATATCGTACAGACCTCCCCGGGGTGCAAAGCATCCAGTGGATGCTTGTTCTGCACGGACCGAAGCGGAGCGAAGACACACACGTTTCTTTCTCTCCATCTATCTGCCACATTTACCATACATGATTCCGTGTAGTTATTGGGCTTCAACTTGTGATGCAGTCTTACCCTCATGCATAGCCTGATGTGATTTCTGTTCGTCAGACCAGAGATTTGCCCATGGGTTAGTATGTTCCCCATATCCGGCTTCCTTCAGATTCCACCTCACGATGGACACCCTTGCCTTCGGCTATATCCTTCCCACTACCGGGCGGATTCCGGACTTGCACCGGTTAGAAACGTGCGCCGCCGGGCACACATCGAAAACGCCTGGAAGGCGCGGCCTTCCAGGCGTTTTTTGTATGGGGTGTGTCTATTCCCTGTTTTCAATGGTTTCCACATTCTCCGCCTGAACCGGATCACCGGCACAGCCCTTTATGTCCACGTTCTTCAGCGTCAGGAGGCGGACGTTCCTTGCCACAATACCGGCCTTTGCCATGGGTTCCAGGCCGTCCATCATAGCGGGGATCTCAGGCTGTACCCGGGGGGCGTAGGAGACAGAAATATTTTCAAATATCAGGTGACCGATCTTTTGCTCCGGAAGTCCGTAGGCGCATACGGCGGCGTAGTGGGCGTTTTCAGCGTGGATGTCTTTAAAGCTCAGCTCCTGGATGCTGGGGGTGCGCTCGTCCACCGGCAGAGGCTCTTTGCTCTGAACGTATTCCGTTCTCCCGTCCGGATCGCAGAAGTAAAAGCAGTTGACCACAAAGGGGGTGAGAACGCCGTCCATCCGTATGTTCTCAAAGGCGACCCGGTCCACTACGCAGTCCTCCCCGCGGCCCCTCCTGGTTTTGATGCGCAGCCCGCGGTCCGTGTCCTTAAATATGCAGTCCCGGACAGTCAGATCCCGCACTCCCGCGCCGATCTCCGAGCCGATCACCACGCTGCCGTGGCCGTCGTTCATGGAACATTGGCGTATGGTGATATGCTCGCTGGGCGTCCTGTAGGTCTTTCCCATGTAGATTTTCCCCGACTTGACGGCGATACAGTCGTCCCCCACGGAGAAATGGATGCCCGCCAGCTCCACCTGGCGGCAGCTTTCCGGGTCCAGACCGTCGGTGTTGTGGGAATCCTTGGGCGCCAGCACATTGAGGCCAAGGAAACGCAGATGATTGGAAAAATATGGATGTATAGTCCAGCTGGGCGAGTTTTTGACGGTCAGGCCCACCAGGGAAATGTTCTCGCACCCGTTCAGGAACACGGCTCTCGGCCTCCAGGCGATCTTCATCTCCTTGCAGTTATGCCACCAGTTTTCGTGGCTGGCATTGCCGTTTAAGGTTCCCTCACCGTAGATGTTTACATTTTTCACGTGGACGCCCGTGATCAGGCCGCAGAACATTTTCTGGGGATCCCCCTCCCATGTGCCCAGGCAGTAATCCCCGGTTTGGTCGGTATAGGGCACCATGCCGGGGTAGAAGGGAAAACGCTCCCGGTCGGTGACGGCGGAGAGCTCCGCCCCTTTCTCCAGTTCCAGGTTGATCCCGTCCTTTAAGAACAGGCAGACGAAGGAGTAGCGGCCCGCCGGGATCAGGACGCGGCCCTGGGGCGGGCAGGCCATGATGGCGGACTGGATCGCCAGAGTGTCGTCCTTTATTCCGTCCCCCGCCGCGCCGAAATCCCGGACGTTTAAGGTCACAGACTCCGGTTCGGTGGTAAACCGGGCCTGAGCCACGACGCCGTCCCCAAACCTGAGCTCGGCCAGGTAGTCCGTCCTGGGCGACAGGCCGTATATGGGAGTGATCACCTTTTGAACCGGGCCGGCCGGCTCCCCGTTTAAAAACAGCTGATATGCTTCCTTTGTGGTGTAAATGCCCCCGTCGGCCGTTTCCAGCACGGCACAGCGGCCTGCGGTGTAGATGACGTTAAACTCCATTGCGGTTCCCTCCAAGCGTGGTGTGAATGAACTTATTTTACCACGATTTGTTTTATGTTCCCAGCGGTTTTGCCGATTATTTCAAATTGAAAATTGAAGGTTGCCGTTTGATGATTTTAATCCGGTGATTTTTCCCCGGCCGCTTTACACCGCGCCGGGCTGAGGGCCGGATAACGCCCCCGCGCCTTGTCCTTCCCGGGGCAGCGCCCGGATTTTCAGTTGGATCATGGTTCCGCGGCCCGGGCGGCTCAGGAGGCGTATTTTGTAGTCCCCGCCGTAGATCAGTTCCAGGCGTTTGTGGGTGTTCAGCAGGCCGATGTGCACGCCTTCCTGGGTGTCCTCCCCCTCCAGCCGCTTTTTCAGCTGTTCCAACCGCTCCCGGTCCATGCCCAGGCCGTTGTCCAGCACGGTGATCGCCACCCAGCCGTCCCTGGAGTCGATCTTGATCTTGATGGTGGAATGGCCCGCCTTGTCCCGGATGCCGTGGTAGATGCTGTTCTCAATCAGGGGCTGGATGATCAGCTTGGGCACCATCACCGCCTCCATGGGCGCCCACACGTCCCAGATCACGTCGAACTGATTTTTATAGCGCTGCACCTGTATGTCCAGGTAGCACCGGGTAATATTCAGCTCCTCCTTGAGCGGAACCAGCTCTTGGCTGGATTCCAGGGAATAGTGGAGGATTTCGGACAGGTTTTCCAGCATCTCCGTGGCCGGATTTGGGCCCTGGGTCAGGGAAATACACCGCCAGTACACAGTCTGCAGTGTGTTCATGAGAAAGTGGGGGTTGATCTGAGACTGCAGGGCCATCAGCTCCATGGCCTTTAACTTGTACCTGCGCTCCGAGAGCTGGACCTGCAGGAAATCATTTTGCAGGAAGGTTTCCACGATATTGTAGAGAATGTAATTGTAAACGTCGGTGGTCCGCTGCGACAGCGCCGGAAGCTCCTGTCCGTGGGTGGCCTTGTCGAAAATATCCACGATCCCCATCAGGGACTTGTAATTCTTGCGTGCAAAGAAATAGGACGTGACCGTGCTTAAAAAGAGCGCCAGGCAGATCAGCCCGGCGGCCATCCGGGTCAGCCGGTTGGGAACCTGGTAGGCCACCTCGCCGGGAACCGCCAGGCAGTAGTTCCACCCCAGATCCCCGGACTCCTGCCGGTAGACCCGGTAGGTTCCCTGCCCTGTAATCCGGGCCTCCCGCGCGTTTCCCGCCGCCAAAACCGCTTCCGCGCGCTCTGCGCCCGCCTGCCGGTTGCGGAAAATCACGCGCCCTTCCCCATCCGTGACGAAAAACAGGTGGTTCTCCTCGCCCACCAGTTCGTTTAAGGTGCGGTTGACATGATCTCCCCGCACGTTCAGTACAATCACGCCCTCCGGGGTCCGCTTCCCCGGCGAGAAGATCTTGCGGTAGATGGTGAATATCTCCCGGGTGGAGCCTGCAAAGTTGTAGGGAGCGATCTTGCGGAACTCGCTCCACGTCTGTTCCGGACCGCTGATGTGGGCCTGGTAGCTGTCGTACCAGTCCTGGTCGAAGAAATAGTCCAGATTGGTGATGCGGTTGTTGCTGCTGATGAACTGCCGGCCCGCGTTGTTAAAATAGATGTAGATGGACTCCACCGCCGTGTTGGCGTTGTAGGAGCCGTACAGCAGGTCCATGATGGTGTTGATCTCGTCGTAGGTGTTGGCCGGAATCCCGTCCTTGCATTTGCTGATCATGTTTTTTAGGCGGAACTGGATGCTGGGGTTGTTGCTGAGATTCATGTTCAGCCAGTCCAGCTCGCTCATCATGGCGTCGATCCTGGTCCGGTGGCTCTCCAACCGGTCCTCATAGCGCTCGTCGATACCCTGCCGCATGTACCGGTTCAGGGTGATGCCCGAGAGCGTGCCCAGAATCAGGATCGGGATCATCACCGGCACGATGAAAAAGGACAGGGTCTTGCGGAAAAATTTCATTTTCATAGCAATGTCCTCCCTGTCCTGATTACAGCCCCTGCTTCATGCGCCGGTAGTCCTTCGGGTTGCACTGGTAATATTGCCGGAACGCCCGGGTGAAGCTGTTGGGATTGGTGTAGCCCACCGCCTCCGCCACCTCTTTCACGTTCTGGCCGCCCCGCTCCAGCAGGCTGGCGGCGGCTTCCATTTTCACCCGCTGTACATAGTCGGAAAACTTTTCCCCGGTCTGCTGCTTGAAAAACGTGCTCAGATAGTAGGGATTCAGGTGAACGTACTCCGCCACCCCGTCCAGCGTGACCTCCGCATAGTGGGTGCGGATATATTTCTTCACGCTGGAAATCACGGAGCGCTCGGGATCCGGCAGATTTTCCTCCTGCCGCTGGGCCGACGCGCTGTGGTCCAGCTCCGCGGTGATGCGGGAAAACACCTCATAGATCTGGGAATATTTGGTAGGTTTCAGGATGTAGTCCTTTACCCCCAAAAGCAGGCCCTTCTTGGCGTACTCGAATTCCCGGTAGCCGCTGAGGATCACATAACAGGTGGACGGGGACACCGCCTTGGCCTTCTCGATCAGCTCCAGGCCGTCCATAAACGGCATGCGGATGTCCGTCAGTACGATGTCCACCGGATGGGCCTTCAGATAGGCAAAGGCCGTCCGCCCGTTCTCAAAGATTCCGGTCACCCGGATATTTAAGCTCTCCCAGGGGAAATAGTTGCTGATTCCCTCCCGCAGCTCCGCCTCGTCGTCCACCACGATCATCTGATACATACGCCCGCCCCTTTATCCATTGTCATAAGACTATTATAATACCTGCGCTTTGCCGCGCGCAAGCCTTCGTATCTTCCAGAATTCCCCAATCATTTTGCTGTTTTGCCCCCGTCCACCACCAGAAGCGCGCCGGTCACAAAGTCCGAGGCCCCGGAGGAGAGATACAGGGCCGTGCCCATGTAGTCCTCCGCCCGGCCCAGCCGCCCCAGTGGGTGATTGGTCCGCGCCCGCTCCTTTGCCTGGGGATTCTCCCGGTAATACTCCTCCGTGAAACGCGTCTCCGTGGCCGTGGGCGCAATGGCGTTCACGTTGATCCCCCAGGGCGCCAGCTCCAGGGCCAGGGTTTTCATCATCATCACCACCCCAGCCTTGCTGGCGCTGTAGGCTCCGAAGTTGACGCCCGCCCGGTAAGCGCCGGTGGACACGATAAAGGTCATTTTCCCACCGCGGCCCTGCCGGGTCATTAGCTCCCCCACCTGCTTTCCCATGTGATAGGCGCCGTTTAGGTTTACGGTGAGAATGTGGTTCCACTCCTCCTCGGTCATGTCCAACAGCTGTTTGCGGTTGGTGACGGCGGCGCTGTGAATCAGAATGTCTACGCCGCCGAATTCCCGCGCCTGCCCCATAAGCGTCTCAACGGACCGCATATCCGCCACATCGCAGACCGCTGTAAGAAAGCGCCCTCCGGACGGACCGTTCTCCCGCCGGATCTCCTCCGCCGCCGCGTCCAGCCGCCCGCCGTCGATATCCGCCAGAATCAGATCCGCCCCCGCGGACGCCAGGGCTTTGGCGCAGGCCAGGCCGATTCCCCCGGCGGCGCCGGTGACCAGGGCTATTTTCCCGTCCACCCGAAACATTTCCTCAACCGATCTCATCTGTCTCCTCCTCTCTCAAATCCCGGTACAGGCAGCGCATCCGGTCCCCGTCCATCAGCGTGTACACCGTGTGGGGCGTGTAATCTGTCTCCACAGCCATGCGCCGCAGCCTGATCTCCCAGTCCGCCAGGGCTTCCACCGCCTGGCGGCGCTTCCAACAGATCGCCCGGTAATATTCGGAGTTCCGGTCCTCCTCCGTCTCCCGCACGTACCGGGTGAGCATCAGGGCGCTCACTGCGGCCGCGTACATTTCCGCGTATTCGCAGTGAATCCCAAACCGCCGGGCCAGTTCTCCGGCTTTTTCCGGCCGGATCCCCGCCGGAGGCTCCCCGGACAGAGCGCACAGGGCGGTAACGCGCTCCACCGCTTCCTTTTTCTCCGCCAGGGCCGCCTCCAGGTGTTCCCGGTCCGGCGCCAGGGCGTCCGCCTTGGAGGGGTCCCAGGCCTTCAGCGAGTTTTTCTCCTCCGCCAGCCAGAACGCGTGGGCGAAGGAAACGGGCATCAGGCTGGAATCCGAGAATACGCAGCCCTGCACGTACAGCATCCGCCTGGTGGCTTCCCAGGTCCTGCCCATAAGACGGCCGAACCACCGGGCGGCCTCGCCGGTCTCCTCCGGTGTAAGGCCGTCCTTCAGCCAGTTTTCCGACCGCAGAAACCGCAGGTAAATGTCCCGGTCCGACACGCCGGGATCGGCCGCCAGCATGGCTCCGGCGTAGAGGTTGATCCGGTTGGGCGTTCCAAAGGCCGTGTGGCCGTCCAGGCTCTCCCAGTCCGTACGGATCACCACACCGGTGGCCCCCTTTTCCCTGGCGTAGCGCATCCGTTTGCGGTAATCCCCGGTCAAGTCCGCCATGGCAACACCCCAGCCGAAATACTGGCCCATGGCGTCGTACTCGATCCACTGCCGGTGATTTCCCACGTTCCCGATCCGGCTGTTGTCCGGGAACGTGGGGTAATAGTCGTGGGGTGTATTTTTCAGGGAAATGACCACGTCCTCCGGCAGCCGCTCCATCACCCCCGCAATCTCGCCGTGGGCCTGGGGATCGAACACGAAGTCCCGCACCACCAGGGTTTTCCCCGCCTCGTGGATGGGGGCGTACATGGCCCGCAGCACATTGTCGAACCAGTCCTCCTTCCGGGCGCAACGGCAGCGCTCACACTGGCAGCGGTTGGATTTGATGGAGATGCGGCTCTCACCGGTGGCCGGGGCGGTGATGATTCCCGCCACCTCGGGAAATTCCCAGAAAAAGTCCCGGTATTTTACCTGGAGGAATTCCAGCCAGAAGGGATCTGTTGCACAAATGTGGCCGTCGTGGACCAGATTGGGGTAAAATTCCAGCAGAATGTCGGGGAAATACAACTCCTTGTTCTCGATGTACACGTCAATGCCCCGGCGTTTGGCCTGCTCCAGCACACGCTTTAAGAACGCCCGGCGCTGGTAGGGGCCGGAACGCCTGGTGGGGGTGTACCGGTAGAGCTTGCGGAATATGTGGCTGTAGGTCTCAAAGATCGTGTCCCCGGCCTTTTCCTCGTACCCGAAGTATTTTCCCGGGTAAATGATCAGGTCGATAAAATCATTGCGGTGGAGAACCAGGGTGTTGAAGTCCAGGTTCTTCATAAAATCCATGGTGTTGATGATCCAGTTGTAGTCCCAGGCGTACTGACTGTGCAACTCCAGCGCCCGCACCTCAAAGCTTTGATTCTGTCCGTCCATTTCCATCATCCTTTCAGTCCCGTGCTGGCCACGCCTTCCACAAAGTATTTCTGGCAGAGGAAGAACAGGGCCACCGGGGGAACCATTGCCAGAACCGACATTGCCATGGTCTGGTTCCAGCTCACCGTGTCCGTTACGTCCAGAGCCATGCGCAGGGCCAGGGACAGGGGGTATTTTTTCACGCTGCTGATGTAGATCAGGGGATTTAAAAAGTCGTTCCAGCGCCAAACGAACTGGAAAATCACGCAGGAGACCAGGGCGGGCTTGCACAGGGGCAGAATGATGTTCACCAGCGTGCCCCAGGGACCGCAGCCGTCGATGCGCGCCGCCTCGTCCAGCTCCCTGGGAATCCCGCGGATGAACTGAACCAGCATAAATATAAAGAAGGAATAGGTGGCAAATGCCGCCGGCACGATGAAAGGCAGGTAGGTGTTCAGCCAGCCCAGCTTGTTGAACAGCATGTACCGGGGGATGATGATTACTTCCGTGGGCAGCATGAGGGAGGCGATCACCAGGGTGAACAGAACTCCCTTACCCTTGAACCTGAACCGGGCAAAGCCGTAGGCCACCGGCAGGCTGGAGGCCACCGTCAGGAGTACGGTGGGAATTACCATGACAAAGGTGTTGGCAAAGTAGGTGGCAAAGGTGTACTGTCCGCTGCTCTGCCAGCCTTTGGAATATCCGTCCCACAGAATCTCGGTGGGCATCAGGGACAGGGAGCTGAAAATCTCCCGGTTGGTCTTAAAGGACGCGGAGATCATCCAAAGCAGAGGGTAGACCATCACGATGCCGATGACGGTCAGCAAACCGTAGGTAATCACAAGTCTGTGCGCGCGTTTCATCAGAATTCACCTCCGTCCTCGTAGAACGTCCAGTAGGGGGACGATTTGAATGTGAGGGCCGTGAACACCAGGATGATCATGAACAGCACCCAGGACTGGGCCGACGCGTAGCCCATTTTAGAGTGCTGGAAGGCGTTCTCGTAGACCATCATGCCGTACAGGTAGGTGGAGTTTAAGGGCCCTCCCTTAGTGATCAGAAACGGGGCGTTAAACTCCTTGAAGGCGTTGATCATCTGCATGATCAGGTTGAAAAAGATGGTGGGCGTGAGCAGCGGCAGGGTGATGGTGAAAAACGTGCGGATCCGCCCTGCTCCGTCCACCCTGGCCGCCTCGCAGAGCTCCGCTGGCACGTTTTTTAACGCCGCCAGGAAGAGCACCATGGAGGAGCCGAACTGCCAGACCACCAGAAGTCCCATGGTCACTAACGCCAGATTGGGGCTTCCCAGCCAGTCCAGGGCCGGGATATGCAGATGGGCCAGAAAGGTGTTTACAGTTCCGTTTTTGCTGAACAGGAACTTCCACAGGATCGAGATGGCTACGGAGCCGCCCAGAATGGAGGGCAGGTAGTAAACGGTCCGGTAGAAATTGATGCATTTCAGCTTCATATTTAAGATCATGGCGATGATCAGGGCAAACACCAGCTTGCCCGGCACCGCGATCAGCACGTATTTCACCGTGGCCCAGAGGGACTTGTAGAACACCCGGTCCCGGGTGAACATCTGCACGTAGTTTTTAAAGCCCACGAATTTCATGGACTTTAACAGCGAGAAATCCGTGAAGGAATACACAAAGGAAGCCACAAAGGGATACAGCTGGAATATAAGAAATCCAATGATCCAGGGCAGTATAAACAGGTACGCCACAGGCTGGTGGTCTGTCCGTTTCATCTTATCATCTCCTAATCGTCGGGTGGTGCGGTTGAATGATGGGTGTACAAGGGGTGCCCGCTAGAGACTCTGCGCAGGGTAATGGGCGGCCCCGGTAGGCGCGGGCAGGGACGTGGCGCAGGCTGGGACGTGGCGCGGGCAGGTCCGTGGCCCCGGCAGGGCTGGGGCGCAGGCCGCTGGGGGCCGTCCCGGCAACTTGTCTCGTTCAACAGGAAGGGGTATTGCGTCCGTTTGATCGACCCGGCAATACCCCTTGGCAATTTTGTCTCTATTTTTCAGGTTACGCACTGCAAAGCCGCGGCTTCAGCCTCACGGTTTGATGGTTTCCAGCAGCGCTTCCAGCTCGGACCGGAATTCGGCCGCCGCTTCCTCCGGGGTCATCTGAAGGTAGCCGACCTCCTGGATGTAGTCTTTCAACAGCACCAGGACCTCCGAGTTCAGGCTGGGCCCGTTCTCCGCCGCTCCGGCACCGCTGAGGGCCTGGGCCACCATGGTGGAGACCTTTCCGTCGATAACGCCTTCCTCCACCAGCTGCTCCTTGGCCGTCTCGTTGGCCGGGATTCCCCGGGTATCCTTGAGAACGGAGATGGCTTCCGGATCATTCAGCATATAATTGATAAAGTCCGCGGCCACATCCGGGTGCTTGCTGTTGGCTGAGATGGTGAGGAACACCGACGGGGTCACCAGGATTCCGGGATCCACAGCGTCCTTTGCCACCGGGTAGCGCAGGGTCGCCAGCTCGAAATCGCTGGCCTTGGCGATGCCGGGCACCAGGGAGGAGGATGTGGGGAAAATTCCCAGATCCTGGTTCAACCAGTTGGGGTTCTGGTCCGCATACACGGTCTCGTAGAGCACGCCCTCTGCAAAAGGAGGCACGGTCCCGGTCTCCACCAGCTGTCTCTCATAGTCGAAGATCTTCGCCATCTCCTCGGCGGTAAAGCCCGGAGTATAGTCGTCCTTCACCAGGTTCTGGCCGTTCATCTGCTTTAAGATCGCCTTTACCATGTAAACCCAGTGATCCGCGTGATTGTACATGAGGTGCTTGGAGGGGTCCTGTTCCTGCACCTTTTTTCCGTTCTCCAGCACAGTCTCCCAGGTCCAGTCGTCACTTGGCTCAACGCCGTACTGTTTCAAAAATT
This sequence comes from [Clostridium] asparagiforme DSM 15981, assembly GCA_025149125.1. GTDB lineage: Bacteria > Bacillota > Clostridia > Lachnospirales > Lachnospiraceae > Enterocloster > Enterocloster asparagiformis. The sequence continues at coordinate 5,558,612 of CP102272.1, forward strand.
CCACGTTATACAGGTAACCCATGCCGTTGATTCCCACCGGAAGGCCGATCAGGTAATCGTCCTTGGCCCCGTATATTTTCGCAAAATCCATGTCGAATCCGCTCATATCGATTTGATCCGTCAGGCTGTTCATATCCACGAACAGTTCGCCCTGGGCGGTGAGGTCGCTGACCCACTTGTAATCCACGGAAATGATGTCCGGCTCCGTTCCTCCGCCCAGCTGGGTCTGAAGCTTCTGATAAAAGGAGTCGAACGCCCCGTATTCCCCCTCGATGGTGACGTTGGGGTGCTTTTCCATGTACATGTCCATCACCTTCAAGGTGGCTTCGTGGCGGGTATCGGCCCCCCACCAGGAAAAGCGGATGGTCACCTTCTCATCGGAGGCGGTTTTCGCGGCCTCCTTCTTGTCCTCTGCGGGCTCTGCCGTGGTCCCGGAATCCGCGGAATCTGCGGTCTGAGTCCCGGACGGCGCTTTCGCTTCCCCGCCTCCCCCGGAAGAACAGGCCGACAGGCCCACGGCCATGGCGGCCGCAATCAAAAGCGCAGTTGCCCTTTTCATATTTTTTCTCATCTGATACCTCTCCCTGTCTGTTTTTGTGGAGGCCGGCACATTCTCATGCCGGCCGGTTGCGATTCACGTTGGCCTCGGTGAAATGTTCTGTTACGTTCTGTTTTTATTTTATCATTTGCCGTCCGGGCTTGTACATCGACATGTTTTTAGATTGTATGCATTTATTGGGACAGGGCCCGCTTTGTTTTTAGATTTCCATAATAATTGACCGTTTGTCTTTCATGATTTCCTAATAATTTTTATCTTTTTTTCATGGAACGTCCATATTTTCCTCACATTTTTCCGGTATGATAATACATGTAAAGCAAAGAAAGCTTTTTCATACTCATATCGGACGGGTAAAACCGTCCGACCCCCCTATCAACATTTTCTTTTTTACAAACTATAATATACCTACCATTCCCACGCAGGCGCTGAGCCTGCGAAAGAAAGAGATAAAGGCGAGCAATGACGTGATCCCACACGGCAAGCCTTTGTCTCTTTTTTGTTGTGCAAACGCGTCTCTACCGTCAACTCCTCATACTTTCCCTTATTGGAAGTATAATCAACTCGTAATGCAATTAGGAATTTCAAAAAGTATTTCAAAAAGAAAAAGGAGAGTGCATTAATTATGAGAAAGCAGACAAAATTAGTTGCTGTATTATCCACAGCAGCACTGCTCGCCATTGGTGCATCCATGACCTCTTTTGCGGCTCAGGGTTGGGCTGAGGAAGATGGGACTTGGGTTTATTATGACAAGAACGGCGACAGAGTAGAGAGCGAGTGGAAGAAATCCGGAACCAACTGGTATTGGTTGGACGACAACGGCGAGATGGCTGTGGATATGCTGGTTGAGGATGATGATGACTACTACTACGTAGATGTCAACGGTGTTATGGCGACCAACCAGTGGGTAGCGATTGAGAATGAAGATGCCGGAGAGGAAGATGAGCCGGAGCATTGGTGGTATTATTTTGGTGCCAACGGAAAAGCCTATAAGCGGAGTGATAACGCCACCGGCGATGTGTCTCTGAAGATTATCAATGGTAAAAAATATACGTTTGATGATGAAGGTAAGATGCAGTTCGGCTGGGTAAAAGATGGCGTGCGTCAGACTGATGATGAGGCTTGGTCAGAGTGTGATTACTATTTCGGCGATGAAGATGACGGCGCTATGGCCACTGGCTGGAGACTGATCAGCATTACGGATAGCAACTACGAGTCCGATCAGCCGGATCCGCTTGGCGACACTTGGGATGAAGATCAGGACCGTTACTTCTGGTTTAAACCCTCCGGCAAAAAACAGACTGATAAGACAAATAAGACCATTGATGGCCACAAATATGGATTTGACGAGGATGGCCGTATGATCGCCTCCTGGTATACAACTGCTACAACCTCGAAAGCCAAGGCCACTTCTCCTGTTGCTGCCGGTACAGAAATGATACAGGGTGCGACTGACTACACCAAAGAATTCCTGTACTTTAACAGTCCGGAAAGCGGCGCTCGTTACACGAAAGAATGGTTTAAGGTTGTACCCGGTTATTATCTGCAGCAGGGCAAATACGATGACGGGGATGAGTATTGGTACTACGCCGATGGAAATGGTAACCTGTATGCGAATGAAATCCGGACGATCAAGGGCAAAAAGTATGCCTTTGATGAATATGGCCGCAATATTACCGGCTTAGCGTTCCTGAGCTTTACCGGCGATGACGAATCCGTCAATATCGAGATGAAATTTGCGGATGATGCTAAGAAGCCGGATTCCTCGAAGTCTTTGGAGGACAACAAAAAGGCTGCGACAACCGGTGCTTATGATACCGAGGACGCATTCGATGAATTTGTAAATGAATATAAAGGGGAAATTGCTGACGGAACTCTCAGATGCTACTACTTCGGCGATGACGGCGCCATGAGAACCGGCACTCAGACCGTAAACATTGACGGAGATTCCTTTACATTCAAATTCAATAAATCCGGAGCTCTGAAAGGTGCCGGCTATGTTGGTGTCGATGATAAGAAGCTGTACATGGCAGGCAAACAGGTAAAGGCTGATAAAGATGACAAGTACAGCATCTATAAAGTAAGCTTCCAGGATGGTAAAGCAATCGCTGTAGAAAAAATCGATACTCCCAAATTCTTGAGGGAGCGGGTTGATGACGAGAGCTTTATCAGAACCACAAATAGCGACGGCGACGTAACCTGGACCCGCGCTGAAGATGCGAAGCTTGATACCGCTACCACAAAATACTACTTAGTCGGAAGCAACGGCACCATTGCCAAGGGCAAGAGCTCTGCCAAGGACGGAAATGACTATAAGTTCTCCGTCAACAGCTCTTACGAGATCACCAAGGTAGTTCTGGAAAACTAATTTTCGTTAAAACGATTAGAAATTCTAATTGCTAATAAGTGCTGCACCATAACTGTAAAACCGTTATGGTGCAGTTCTTTTATCCACTGGTTGCGCCAGAGCACCCTACGTTGTAAAATCGAAAAAAGGAGCAAATACATATGGGCATGTCCTCCTCTAATCCCCCTCCCGCCTCCATCCTCCCACAGGGAAACCTGGAAGCGCTGCTGGGAACCTTCCTCCGGTACATGACCGCGAAAAATCTGTCAGGTAATACCATTTTGTCCTACGTCTATGGTGTTAAAACCTTTTTCTCCCGCTACCCTGAGCTGGATCAGAATAACGTAAGCCTTTACAAAGTCTACCTGATGGAACGCTACCGCCCCCAGACCGTCAACATGCGCATCCGGGCGCTGAACTGTTTTCTGAAATCACAAGATATCCACGACTATAAAATCCCCTCCGTCCGCCTCCAGCAAAAATCCTTCATCGACCACGTCATCAGCCAGGCGGACTATGAGTATCTGAAAAACAGGCTGTGGGAGGATGAGCAGTACACCTTCTATTTTATTGTGCGCTTCATCGCCGCCACCGGTGTGCGGGTCAGCGAGCTGGTGGCACTGGTTTTGCCGGACGTGCAGGTGGGTTACCGGGACCTCTACTCCAAGGGAAATAAGACCCGGCGGATTTACATCCCCTCCTCCCTCCAAAAAATGTGCCTGGACTGGCTGGCGGCGGAGGGACGGCGAGACGGCCCTCTTTTTATCAGCCGCCTTGGCCGCCCCATGACCGTTTCCGGAATCCGCAAACAGCTTAAAACCTTTGCCATCCGGTATCACCTGGACCCGGAAGTCATGTATCCCCACTCCTTCCGCCACCGCTTCGCCAAAAATTTTATCGAAAACGGCGGCGATATTGCATTTCTCTCAGACCTTCTTGGGCATGATAGCATAGAGACCACCCACATTTACCTGCGGCGGACCAGTACGGAGCAGGCTATTCTTTTCAACCGGGTCGTAGACTGGTGAGTTCTACCCCGCCCGCGGTCATACGTTGCTTTTTTTGCCAAAACACAGTATGATAATAACAGCATTTTCAATCGACTGAGTAAAGGAAGAATCAATATGTACACTTACACCTGGTACCAATGGCTGCTGATCTTTTACACTTATTGCTTTTTCGGCTGGATTTTCGAATCCACCTACGTGTCGTGCAAGACGCGCCGGTTTGTGAACCGCGGTTTCCTGCGGCTTCCCATGCTGCCCCTTTACGGCACCGGGGCCGTTATGATGCTGTGGGTGTCTCTGCCATTGAAACACAACGTGTTCCTGGTGTACATTTCCGGAATGATCGCCGCCACGGTGCTGGAATACGTCACGGGCTGGGCCATGGAACGGCTGTTCAAAATGAAATACTGGGATTACAGCAACCAGCGCTTTAATCTGAACGGGTATATCTGCCTGAGTTCCTCCGTGGCCTGGGGATTTCTTACTATTTTCCTCACGGAGATCGTACACCCGCCCATCTCCCGGCTGGCGCTTCTGCTCCACCCCATTCCCGCCCTGATCACAGTGGGAGCCGTTACCGTCATGTTCACGGCGGATGCCGTGCAGTCCGTGCGGGCGGCTCTGGATCTGGCTAAGGTTCTGGATGCCATGACCAAAATGCGCGCGGAGCTGGATGATATCCAGGTGCAGATGGCCCTGCTCAAAAGCGAGACCAGCAAGCGGGTGTCCGAGGCGCGGGATGAGGCGGCGCAGCGCCTGGATCTGTTGAAATCCGAAGCGGCAGCGAAAGCCGGAGCCATCGGGGAATCCACTGTCAGCCGCATGGAGGGCAAGGCGGCGCGGATCAGCGAGTTTGTGGAGGACACCGCGGAACGCATGGGTGAGTTCGTGGAGGACACCGCGGACAAGGTGGCCCGGACAGCGGAACGCCTGTCCTCTCTCACCGAGGACGCCGCGGCCCGGGTTTCAAGCGTCCTGGCCCAGCGGGCACAGGCGGATTCCACCGCCGGTACGCCTCAGGCGGACGATCAGGCGGACGATCAGGCGGGAATTCCCGACGGAGTTGCCGTGGACAAAGCGGCCAAAGCGGAGGCTGCGGACCGGGAACGCCGGGAGCGCATGGCCGCTCTGTCCCAGCGTCTGACCGCTCTCACCGAGAAACGGCGCCAGCTCTCCTCCCACATGGATTTCTACCGGCGCAGCCTCTTAAAAGGCAACCCCTCCGCCTCCTCCTCCCGCTTCAGCGAGGCTTTAAAGGAGCTGCGGGAAAATGCGGGGCGCAGGCAGAAGGATGGGGACGGAAAGCCGGAGACGATGGACTGATACACTTCCTTTGAAGCCGCGTATTAGATTCGGAACGCCCAATATTGGCGCTATAAAAAAGGGTATTGCAGAGAGTTCTAACCGTTCTCCCTCTGCAATACCCTTTTCTGTCATGTCATCACAGCATCTGATCCACCATCGCCATCACGGCCTCGCCCAGCGCGGCTGCCTTGGCCTCAGCATCTTCCAGGGACCCGCCCTTGATGCCGTAGTAGAATTTGATCTTCGGCTCGGTGCCGGAAGGTCTCACGCAGATCCATGCGCCGTCGTTCATATCGTAGTACAGCACGTTGGATGCCGGAAGTCCGGTGGGCTTCACCTCTCCGGTCTCCATATTCCTGACGGTGTCCAGCTTGTAGTCCCTTGCGGACAATACCTTGTAGCCGCCCACCTCGGTGGGGGTGTTCTGGCGCAGGTTCTCCATGATCGCCTGGATCTTGGCTAGCCCCTCGATGCCGGACAGGCCGATGGACTTCACCGCATCCTTATAATAGCCGTATTTCTCATACATGTCCACCATAGCGTCCCACAGCGTCTTGCCCTGCTTCTTGTAGTAAGCGGCGGCCTCGCAGAGGGCGGCGGTAGCGGAGATGGCGTCTTTGTCTCTGGCGTAGGTGCCGATCAGACAGCCGTAGCTCTCCTCCATGCCGAAGAGGTAGGTGCCATGTCCGCTGGCCTCATTTTTCAGTATCTGCTGGCCGATCCACTTGAAGCCGGTCAGCACCTCGATAAGCTCTGCGCCGTAGGCCTTCGCCACGGCGTCAATCAGGTTGGTAGAGACGATGGACTTGATCACCTGGCCGTCCGCCGGGATCTTGCCCGCGGCCTTCTTCTGGCTGAGCACGTACTCGCACAGCAGGGAGCCGGACATGTTGCCGGTCAGCGGAATGTAATCGCCGGATTTGGCGTCCTTCACGTACACGCCCAGACGGTCCGCGTCGGGATCGGTGGCCAGCACCAGGTCCGCGTCCTTCTCCCGGGCAAGCTTCAGTCCCAGCTCAAAGGCTTCAGCGGCCTCGGGGTTGGGGTAGCTGACGGTGGGGAACTCCCCGTCGGGCAGCTCCTGCTCCGGAACCACGTAAACGTGGGTGAAGCCCAGCTCCTTCATCACCCTTCTGGCCGGGATATTGCCGGTTCCGTGAAGGGGGGTGTAGATGATGGTGATCTGGTCCTGCATCTCGTCGATGGCCTGCTGGTTCACTACCTGAGCCTTTACCTGGGCGATGTATTTGTCGTCGATGTCGGCGCCGATCACCTGGTACAGGCCGGCTGCAACAGCGCTGGCCTCATCCGTGGTCTTCACCGTGGACAAATCCTCGATGGCCAGAACTTCTTCCGTTACGCCCTTATCGTGGGGCGGGGTGAACTGGGCGCCGTCCTCCCAGTATACCTTGTAGCCGTTGTACTCCGGCGGGTTGTGGCTGGCGGTGATGTTGATACCGGCGATACAGCCCAGCTCGCGCACTGCGAAGGACAGCTCCGGGGTGGGGCGAAGGGATTCGAACTTGTAAGCCTTGATGCCGTTGGCAGCCAGGGTCATTGCGGCCTCCATGGCGAATTCCGGCGACATACGGCGGGAGTCGTAGGCAATGGCAACGCCCTTATCCGCGCCGCCCTGCTTGATAATGTAGTTGGCCAGCCCCTGGGTCGCCCTTCTCACCACATAGATGTTCATGCGGTTGATGCCCGCGCCGATCACGCCGCGCAGGCCGGCGGTTCCGAACTCCAGGTCCATATAGAAACGCTCTTTGATTTCATTCTCATCGCCCGCAATGGCGCGAAGCTCTTCTTTGGTCGTCTCGTCGAAATAGGGGTTGTTCAACCACTCTTCATAGATTTTCATGTAATCCTTCATAGCATCATACTCCCTTCTGTTTCAGCCTTTCCGCTGGGTATTTCTGATTATGATTATACTATACCCCACCAGAAAAAGGAAGTACAAATTCGCCCCCGCGAGTCCGGTACGCTCCTCATATGTAACAGTTCAGACGCCTTATACCCCCGCAAATATCTGTTCCAAAAACCGGTTTCTCACCGGCTGCTGCTCTTCCAGGCTGCGCAGCTTTTCAATATTGCGGGCCGGAATCCAGGCTTTGTTGGCGTTGTAGTAAAAATTGATCTGCTTCCAATATTTCTCCGGATACAAAAACATATAGTACAGGCAGCGCATCTCCTTAGCGCTCATGTCCAGCACGCGCTCGTAGGCATCCATCATGGAGCGGCCCAGGTCCACGTTCCAGTTGTGTTTTTCCATGACCTTGCGCATAAAGCGGTACAGGTCCGTGGACTGCACGCCCAGATGCATCCGGTTGTACTCGATGATGGCGGTGTAGCCGTCGCCCATGAGCAGATGGTGCTGGTCCAAGTCCCCGTGGCACAGGTACAGGGGTTTTGAGTCCTCACCGTCCAGGGATGCGGCCCTGGTTTCCTCCCACAGCCCCTTTAGTCCCTCCACCGCCTGGACCGCCTGCTCATAAAACATATTGTAATTGCCGATCACGCAGAGCTCGAATTCGGACTTTTTCCGCTTGCCCCGTATGTAGTTCCTGGCCCGCTGCAGCTCCCGGTTATGGCGCTCCAGCTCGGTCTCTAACGGTTCGATCAGGATGGAGCCCATGTTCCACTCCTCCTGAAACGGCACTTTGCGCAGGCTTTTGTGCAGCATGGCCAGCCGGGAGGCCGCCAGGCGGATCTCCCGGTTATCCTTCAAGTCGCATTCCCGGTCCAAAAACCAGTCCTTTAACACATAGCGCGTCCCGTCCCCGGCGATGGACAGAAGGCTGCCCTCCCGGTTGCGGACATAGCGGTCCGCCCGCAGTGCGCCGCCGGTATCCAACTGGTCCAGAACCTGGTCCTCAAATTCCAGACGTTTTACGGTTCCCCGGTATTCCTTCAGCAATTTGCAGCCGTCCTCCGTCTCGCAGATCCAGGACCCGCGTCCCTTGCGGACGGAAAAGATTTCCAGTTCATATTGTTCCAGCGCTTCCACATACTTCTCGTTCATTTCAACCCCTCCACACTCTAACTAGTCGAAACGGGAAGTGCCGTTTCAGCTACTTCTAGGGTATGAAGGGAACAGAAAGAATATGAGCGAATAGTGGTGAATGGGACGGGGCGGCATCAAAAGAACGGGGCAGACGGAGATTCCGGACTGGTCCAAAATCGCGTCTGCCCCGCGTTGGGTATGGGTGTGTTTACAGAGTGGTGTTATCAGGTTTCCCCGTTCCAGTGCAGGCGGTGAAGCTGCCCCGCCGGGTTGAGCTCCCCAAACCGGTTCTGCCGCAGCGCCTCATAGAGCACAATGGACACGGAGTTGGACAGGTTCAGGGAGCGGATTTCACCCCACATGGGAATCCGCACGCAGTAGGGCTCGTTGGCCACCAGAATTTCCTCCGGGATCCCCGCGCTCTCCTTGCCAAACATCAGATAGCAGTCCGGCCGGTAGGCGGGCTCGGTGTAGAGCTGGTGCGCCTTGGTGGTGGCAAAATACAGATTGCCCTTTGCCTGGGGATTGCGGTCCAAAAAGTCCTGGTAATCGGCGTAGACCTGCACGTCCAGCTTATCCCAGTAGTCCAGGCCCGCCCGCTTGATGGCTTTCTCGCTGAGCTTAAAGCCCAGGGGTTCGATCAGATGGAGCCGGGTGCCGGTGGCCACGCAGGTGCGGCCGATGTTGCCGGTGTTGGCCGGCATCTCGGGCTCCAGAAGTACAACGTTCATCATGTGAATCACGCCTTTCCGTCACGCCGCCTGACAAAACGCTCGATGCGGCCTAAGGCTTCCTTTAAGCTCTCCAGGGAGTAGGCGTAGGAGATGCGGACAAAGCCCTCCCCGCAGTCGCCGAAGGCGGTGCCGGGAACCACGGCCACCTTCTCCTCCTTTAACAGGGTGGTGGCGAAGTCCTCCGAGCTCATGCCGAACCGGCTGATGTTGGGGAAGGTGTAGAATGCCCCCAGGGGCTCGAAGCAGTCGATATTCATCTCCTTAAAGGCGTGGAGCAGGTAGCGTCGGCGCTGGTTGTAGGACTCCCGCATCATAGCCACGTCGCCGTCGCCGTTTTTCATGGCCGAGATGGCCGCGTACTGGCTGGTGGTGGGCGCGCACATGATGGCGTACTGGTGGATCTTTAACATCTGCTCCAGAATGTTGGCCGGGGCGCAGGCGTAACCCAAGCGCCAGCCGGTCATGGCATAGGCTTTGGAGAAACCGTTGATCAGGATGGTCCGCTCCTTCATGCCGGGAAACGCAGCGATGGTGTGGTGGCGCTGGCTGTATGTAAGCTCGGAATAGATCTCGTCGGAGATGACGAACAGGTCCTTCTCAATGACAATTCTGGCAATTTCTTCCAGTTCTTCCTTCTCCATAATGGCGCCGGTGGGGTTGTTGGGGAAGGGAAGCACCAGGATTTTGGTTTTGTCAGTAATCTTCTCCAAAAGCTTTTCCGGGGTCAGCTTGAACTGATCCTTCTCCTCCAGCTCGATGACAACCGGAACGCCGTCTGCCAGCACCACGCAGGGCATGTAGGACACATAGCTGGGCTGAGGGATCAAAACCTCGTCGCCCGGGTTTAACATAGCGCGCAGGCCGATGTCGATGGCTTCGCTGCCGCCCACGGTGACTAACACCTCGTGATCCGGGTCGTAAAGCACGTCGCAGCGGCGCTTCAAATACTCGCAGATTTCCACCTTCAGAGGCCGCAGGCCCGCGTTGGAGGTGTAGAAAGTGCGCCCCTTTTCCAGGGAATAGATGCCTTCCTCGCGGATATGCCAGGGCGTGTCAAAATCCGGCTCGCCCACGCCCAGGGAGATGGCGTCGCTCATCTCGCTGACAATGTCGAAAAATTTGCGGATCCCGGAAGGGGGGATCTGCACGATTTTATCGGATAATGGATTTCTCATGGGGTAATCAACATCCTTTCGTCCTGCACCGGATCGCTGATGATGGTGCCGTGGTCCTTATACTTTTTCAGTACAAAGTGGGTTGCCGTGCTCAGAACAGACTCCATGGGCGCCAAGCGCTCGGACACGAACTGCGCCACCTGGCGCATAGTCTTGCCCTCAATGAATACGGTGAAGTCAAAGGAACCGCTCATCAGGTACACGGCCTCCACCTCGCTGAACTGGTAAATCCGCTCCGCGATCTTGTCAAAGCCCATGCCTCTCTGGGGCGTCACCTTCACCTCGATCAGGGCAACCACCTTCTCGTCGCTGGTGTTATCCCAGTTGATCAGGGTGTGATAGCCGCAGATGATGTGCTCCTTCTCCATCTGCGCGATCTCGTTGGCCACCGCCACCTCGCTCTCGCCCAGCAGGATCGCCAGATCTTTTATATCAATTCTGCTGTTTTTCTCCATAACCGCAAGTATACGTTCTCTCATAATTTCCTCTCCTCTTTTCTATGTCTGCCGCTCATCGCCGCATATCTTATCATATTCATCCGGCTGGGGCCGCTCCAGAAAGCCGGCGCTCTCGCCGCCGTGGCTCATCCTGCGGGCCGTTCCCGGGATCACGCTTCCGATCACCGCAGCCGGTATCCCAGCAGCCTCCAGGGCGCGCACCGCCCGCCCTCCGTTGTCCGCGGCGGCCATAAAGCCTCCGCCCGAGCGCAGCCGGTAGGGGTTCAGCCCGTAGAGCTCACAGATTTCCACCGTGGCCTGACGGATGGGAATCCGGCGCAGGTCGAATTCGATGCCCGCGTTAAAAACCCCTGATAAATTCCAGAGGGCAGCTAATACGCCGCCCTCTCCCAATACTTCATAAGCTGTTATATCCGCTCCCAGGTGTTCCCCTGCCCATATGACGGGCGAAGGTCCCGGGGAACCGGCCAGCTGTTTTAAGAACGCGCTGCAGAATCTGCGCTCCAGCTCCTCCCGGCGCGCCCTGGCAATGCCGCAGGCGCCGTCCAGACCGGCGTATCCCGCCATGATCAGGTCCTGTCCGGGTCTCATTTCACCGTCGCGTCTTTTAAAGCCGCGGGGTCCCTGACCGGCTGTCCTCATTGGGGACCTCCCGGCTGGCCCGCCGGATCGGCCGCAGGGGCCGGATCAGGACCCGGGCCGGGAGCCGGTTCCGGGCTGGGGGCCGGCGATACGCCGGGACCTCCGTCCACACCGGTCACAGGTTCAACCACCGGCGTCTCCGTGGGCGCTGCAGGGGTCTCCACCGGCGCTTCCGCAGGCACTGCCGGGCCAACGCGGTAAATAGCCTTGGACGCGTTATAGGTGTCCGTGTGCAGCAAGGTCCGCTCCGTCTCAACGTCATCCACGTAGACCACCTTCCACAGCCTGGAGCGAAGTCCGGTGTGGCTGGACTGCACCTTCACCCTGGCGCCGGGCGCCAGAGAATTGTCCACAATCTGCTGAGGCTCGCCGGGGCTGGTGGTGCCCAGAGTCTCGGAAACATACTCAACCCTGCGGTTCGCGGGCCTGGTCTCCTTGCCGTACACCGTAAAGGTCAGCTTCTTGCCCTCGGTATAGCCCTCCACGTAGATGGGAGTGCTGTAGTTGTTGGTGAACTTGATGTCCTTGTAGGTGCCGGCGATAGCCGCATCCTTGGAGGGCTTCACGTAGGTGACGATCATGGAGTGGTTCTGCCGCTGGGTGATCTCAAGCTCCGCGTTTAACGCCATGTTGTACAGCGTGGTCGCGATCTGGCAGACGCCGCCGCCCACGCTGTCCACCACCTGGCCGTTCTCGTAGGCGGCCGCCGTGCGGTAGCCGTTGGCCGTGGTGAAGGGCTGTAAACATTCATAACCGGACAAAGTCTCCCCGGGCATCAGCACATGGCCGTTAATCTTGGCTGCCCCCACCGTCAGGTTGGTGGAGCGGGACGCGCCGCTGCTGGAAAAATCAGTTGTAAATGTGCCTAAAACATCCTGGATGGTGGCCAGGTCCTCGGTCTTGATCCGGGGCTGCTGCTCCGTCACCGCGGCCGCCACCTGAATCTGCGTGCTGCCGCCATCCGCCAGCGCCGCCGTGATGGCCTCGTTTAACGCCGCCTCCGTGGCCGCTGTGTCTACCGCCACTCCCACCACGGAATCCGTGATCACGAACTGGCCGTTCTCCCGGGTGATGGAAGCATCCTGAGCCTGGGCGGTAAAGCCCTGGCATTTCTCATCCACAAACGCTTTTACTCTGGCGGGATCGGTCTGAACTTCAAGGCTCAGTTTCACGGGGGACTGTTCCAGATCCTTCCGCGCCATATACTGCTTCACCAGGCTTCCGTACTCGTACTGGTCCGCAGTCTCCTTCACCACATCGGGATTGGACCAGGTAAGCCCAAGCTCCCCGGTGGTAGTCTCCACTGTGGTTCCATCTATATCCACGGATACGGGCAGCGCGGTCAGGTTGTCAATATAGGCCTGCACTGCCTTCTCCGCCTCCTCCTCCGTCATGCCGCCCAAGCTCTGCTCACCCACGTACAGTCCCTCCGGAAGTACCTGGGCGCCGAACGCCATGGACGGCATTGCCGCGAGAAGCCCCATACCCAGGGCCGCAGCAGCGAGGCCGTTCTTCCATACTCTCTTTTTCATAACTGCTCCTCTTGTAACTTAATACATCAGCGCGCTTAACGCCATCGGCACGATCATCGCCAACACCAGCACGACTACAATAATGGTGGAAATAATCTTCTTCATCTTCGGATCGCTCATGTTAATCATTGTAAATTCACCTCTTTAATCTTTGCCTTTCTTCCGTACTGTGAGAGAATCCGATCGATCATTCTGGAAGCCTCGTTGCGGCTCAGGGTATCGATCTGCACAGTTACGTCTATTCTATGACATTTTATTAAATCCTGCAAGTATTCTTTTTGCCTTTTTGTGACGGGCTGTTCCTTTTTTGCCTTGTAAATCAAGGATTTCGGGGTGAACAGCTCCTCCCTGCCCTCCCCGCGGCCCTCCAGCAATTTCTGGTAAAGCAGATGGGCGCTGAGGGCGTCCGCCTCCGCCCGGTGGGCCTCCACCTGCTCGATGCAGTAAAATGCACAGGCGGCGGAGAGGTTCTTCTTATGTTCCCCGGGCATAAACGCGCGGCATAGGTTCAGCGTGTCGATGCCCTCCCGCTGGAAATCCAGGCCCTGATTCACGGCTGCCCGCTTTAAAAAGCTGTAGTCGAACAGGATGTTGTGGCCCAGAAGGGGCAGGTCCCCGCAGAAGCGCACCAGAGGCCCGATCACGTCCCCGATGGCCGGAGCCCCGGCCAGCATGCCGTCGGTGATCCCCGTCAGCTCCACGATCCGCTCCCCCAGCGGCCGCCCCGGGTTCACCAGGGTCACAAAACGGCCTTCCACCGCCCCGTCCACCACCCGCAGGGCGGCAATTTCCGTTATCTTATCCAGCCTGGGCTCCAGGCCCGTGGTCTCGATATCGATCGCAACGTATGAATTTGTCACTGTATCCTCTTTTCTAATAGTATCAGTTCTCATGTGTTTTTTATGCCATTCAGTATACAGCTTTTTAAGACGGGTTGCAAGTTTTACCGCACAAAGCGGAAACCGCCCGGGATTGTTCCCCGAACGGCTCCATTTTGGTAGGTAGGTAGTATGAATTTATTCCCGCGGCCGCCTCCTCTTCGTGAGCCCGTTTTGGTCTCAGTCCGGGGCGGCAGTCCCGCGGGGCCGGTCATTTTGCCGCTCGCATGGCAGAACAACCGGCTTGATCCGGCCCGCTGTGGGGCCATGGCCGCCGGGAAGCGGCCTGTGATCAACTGTTTTGTTCCGCCTTGGCAAGTTTCACAATCCGGCTGGTGCCCAGACGGCCGGCTCCCAGCTCCATGAATTTCTCCGCGTCCGCAAAGGAACGGATTCCCCCGGCCGCTTTCATGCGCACGCCCGGCCCCACGTGGGCCGCAAACAGCGCAATGTCGTCAAATGTTGCCCCGGCCTTGGAAAAACCGGTGGACGTCTTAATAAAGTCAGCGCCGGAGGCGGTGACGATCTGACACATTTTGATTTTTTCCTCGTCGGTGAGCAGACAGGTCTCAATGATCACCTTGAGTATTTTCTCCCCGCAGATTTCCTTTAATTTGCGGATCTCATCCTCGATCGCAGCGTAATTTTTGTCCTTTAAGTCCCCGATATTGATCACCATATCGATCTCGTCCGCCCCGTTGTCCAGGGCGTCCCTTGTCTCAAAGCATTTCACGGCCGTGGTCTGATACCCGTTGGGGAATCCGATGACCGTGCACACGGCCATGCGCCCGGCCAGGTACTCCGCCGCCCTCTTTACATAGGAAGGGGGAATGCACACGGAGGCCGTGTGGTAAGCCAGCGCATCGTCGCAGATCTGTCGGATTTCCTCCCATGTGGCGGTCTGTGCCAGCAGGGTGTGGTCCACCGCCTGAAATAGATTCTCTCGGTCCATAATCGCTCTCCTTATCTCAATTTGCCGGATGCGCCGCCGCAGTCCGTCCTTGTGACCGGCCTCACACCGCCTCGCAGGCGTAGGTCTCGGCGAAGAGCCGGTCCACTTCCTCCTGCCGCGTCATGGAGTAGGACCCGGTGCGGGTCACGCAGATGGCAGAGGCGCACTGGGCGTAGCGGATGGATTTCTCCAACGGCCAGTCCCGGCTGAGGGCGGCCAGAAGCGCGCCTGCGAAGGTATCGCCCGCGCCGCCGGTGTCCACCGCTTTCACGGTCAGGCCCGGGAAATGCTTCACGCCCTGCCTGGTGACCAGCACGGCCCCCTTCTCGCCCAGGGTGATGATGGCGGCCTCCTTCACGCCCTTGTCCAGGAACCATTTTCCTGCTCTGGCGGCGCTGTCTGTGTCCTCCACCCGGATTCCGGTCAGCTCCGCGGCCTCGCACTCGTTGGGCTTGATGATGGAAATGTGCGGGTACAGGCTCTCGTCAAAGTCCATCACCGGCGCGGGATCAAGCAAGGTCCGCACCCCCATGCCGTCCGCCGTGCGGATGGCGTAGTCCACGGTGGCGGCCGGAACCTCGAACTGGGTTCCCAGAATCTTCGCTCCCCGCAGCACCTCCCGCATATTGTCGATATCCCGGCAGCTCACATTGCTGTTGGCTCCCGGCACAATAATAATCTTATTCTGCCCCTCGGCGTCCAGGAAAATGCCTCCGGTGCCGGTGGGGCAGTCCTTGTCCAGGTAAACATAATCCGTGTGGATGCCCATCTCCTGGTAGGACTCTTTTTCCCTGCGCCCGTAAGCGTCGTCTCCCAGGTGCTCCAGCATAAACACCTCGCTGCCCAGGCGGCAGGCCACGATGGCCTGGCCGGAACCTTTTCCGCCCACCACGATGTGGTAATCGTCCCCGATCACCGTCTCGCCCCGGTTCGGCAGATTCGGCGAGGCGAACACATGGCACACGCTGCAACTGCCCAGCACTACAACCCGTCTGTCCACTTTATCCCGCCCCCTTATATGAGTTTCATTTCCTGAAGCCCGGTCTTGATGATCATTTTCTGCTCATCCGTCACCATGGTCATGTTTTTGGGCATGCGGGTGCCGTTAAAGGGCATTCCAAGCAGCTCGCAGGCATAGTAGTAGCCGTTCATGTCCGTGGCGGTCTTTAACAGCTTGCGCACTCTTATGGAGAACCGGTGCGCGTTCAGCGCGCCCTCAAAGTCCCCTGCAAAAAACTTGTCCGTAATGTCTAACACCACCTTGGGGAAGGGCACGGAGATGGCGGAGATCACGCCCACGCCGCCCAGAGCCATCATGGGAAGGGTCATGGCGTCGCTGCCCGCGATGTACTGGAAGTCCGGGTTCTTCACCTGGCTGATCAGATCCTGCAGGCCGGAAATGTTCTGGGTGCTGTCCTTGTAGCCCAGCACGTTGGCATGGTCGTTGGCGATGCGCGCCGTCAGCCTGGGCGACAGGGTGTTGCCCGTCTGAGGCACGTTGTAGATATAGGTGGGGTATTGTGCGGGAATCACCTCGTCGAAAAACTCGTACAGGGCCTGCTCCGTATAGGGAAACACGGAGGGCTGGGAAATGCACACGGCGTCCACGCCGATCTCCATGTAAGCCTCCACCAGCTCCTTTGCATCCCGGATGGAATCCTCCATCACATTCATCATCACCGGCACCCGGCCCGCGGCGGCGTTCATCAGCTCCGCGCACACCTGCTTTTTCTCCTCCATGCTCAGGAGGTAGGTCTGGGTGGAAAGGCCGCCCATAAACAGGCCGTCGATGTGGTTCTCCACCTGGAACTCCACCATCTTCTTCACCGGCTCGAAGTCCAGATCCCCGTTGGGTTTGTAGGCCACCATAATCTCACTGATACTGCCGTCGAATTTCTTTTTATTCATTGTTAAAACTCCTCTGTTTTTTATTCTTACTTCCGGTCCACGCAGCCGTAATAACACACCTTCCAGCCGCCATCCTTTACCAGCCTCAGGGTCACGTTGGGGTAGAGCGTCAGCGTTCCCCCCTCTGTCTTTTCCGCTGTCCAGGTAATTTCGGAAAAAATTTCCATTTCCGTGTCGCTGCCGGACACCCGAACAGTATGGAGCTGGTGCCGGCCCGTAAAATCCCGGCACTGCCCCTCATACCAGCTCTTAAATCCACAAAAATCTAAAGGATTGCCCGGGAAATCCACAATCAGGCTCTCCCCCGCCGTGTCCCCGACGATCTCCTCAAAGGGGACCTTGGCGTCGATGCGCGCATACCAGCCGCGGATGAACGCCTCCCCCTGTTCTGTCAATTCTCTCTCTTCCATCTGTCATATCCTCCTAGTTATCCTCAGCCACAAAGGGCGTGGTCAGGGCCTCCGGCCCGGCGGCTCCCTTGTCCCGGTTGGCGATGGATACCGCTACCAGCACCACCACGGTGGCCGCGTATGGCATCATTTTTAACAGCACCGGGGACACGTTCACGCTGACGGCCTGGAGCTGGTAGGCCAGGGCCTCCACTCCGCCGAACACGTAGGCCGCCACCATGGCCGCGCCGGGCTTCCACATGGCGCAGGTGACAATGGCCAGGGCGATCCAGCCGCGCCCGCCGGTCATATTTTCCACCCAGCTGGGCACTGTGCTCAGAATCAGGAAGGAGCCGCCGATTCCGGCCAGCATCCCGCCCAGCACCACGTAAATATACCGGGTGCGGTTGACGTCCACGCCCATGGAATAGGCAGCCGCCGGGTTCTCGCCGCAGGCCCGCAGCTTTAAACCTGTCTGGGTGTGGAAAATCATATAGGTCAGGCCGATCACCAGGGCGTAGGATAAGTAGACCAGCAGGTTCTGGTGGAAGAAAATTTCCCCCACATAGGGAATATCCGCCAGCAGCGGAATCCGGAAGCTGGGCAGCACCTTGGGCGCCGCGATGCCGTTGTAGTCCTTGCCCAGATAACCGCTTAGGCCCCCTGCGAAAATATTTAAGGCCAGGCCGCAGATCACCTGGTGGACCCGGCAGGTGATGGACAGAAACGCGTGTACCAGGGCCAGCAGGCCGCTGCACAGCGCTCCGATGAGCACCGCCAGAATCAGGCTGTTGGTGTTGACCAGCGCGATGAAGGAAGCCGCCGCACCGATGAGCATCATGCCCTCCAGCCCAAGGTTCAGAACGCCGGATCGCTGTGTCATAATCTCCCCCAGCGCGGTGATGAGCAGAGGTGTGCCCTGGGCCACTGCGGCCGTCAATGTCGCCAATAAAATCACTTGTACCATGACAAACCCTACCTTTCTTTCCAAACAATCCGGTAATTCATGAACATGGTTCCCGCCGCAACAAAGAACAGGATGGAACCCTGAATCATCTGCACCGTGGAGACCGGAAGTCCCAGCTTCTGGATGGTATTGCCGCCCACAAGCAGCGCTCCGAACAGGAAGGACACCAGCACGGCTCCCAGGGGATGGCACTGGGCCAGGTAGGCGATGGTCATTCCCGACGGCCCCACCTGGGCCGCGAAATTGGCCTGAAGGCGGTGTGTGATGCCGCAGACCTCGGACATACCGGCCAGACCGGCGATTCCGGCGCTGACGAACATCACGGCCAGCACGTAGCGCTTCACCGGGATTCCGGCGTACTCGGCCACCCTGGGATTGGTGCCGATGAGCTTGATCTCATACCCCCACTTGGTCTTGGCCAGAATGAACCAGAGAATCAGCGCAATGACCACGCCGATCACCACCCCAGCGTGGATGCGCGTGCCGAAGAAGGTGGGCATCTCCCCGACCCTGGGGAATTTTTCCGTTCGCGGGAAAGCAAAGCCCGTGGGATCCTTCCAGGGCCCCTGGATCAGCCAGGAAATGAACAGGGTGCCCACGTAGTTTAACATCAGACAGGTGATCAGCTCGTTCACCTTCCATTTTACCTTTAATATGGCCGGGATCAGGCCGTAAAGGCCCGCGCAGATAAAAGCGGCCAGAAACGCGGCGGTCAGAGTAGTTTTCTTGTCATACCCCTGCAGATGGAGCACCACGTAGGTGGCGGCAGCCGCCCCGATGTGCAGCTGGCCTTCGCCTCCGGCGTTCCAAATCTGCATCTTAAAGGCAAAGGACACGCCCACGGAAACGATCATCAGGGGAATCATTTTCACCACGGTCTCCCCCAGACCGTAGAGGGAGCCGAAGGCCCCGCCGAACATCACGGAGTACACCCGGATGGGCGACTCCCCCGCCGCCATCAGAAATATGGCCGAAAACAGGAATCCTCCGATGATGGAGGCCACCGGCACCGCGATTTTAAACCAGCCCGGGGTCTCCATGCGCTTTACAAGCGTCAAAGCTCTCTGCCGTTTGATTGTCTCTTCCATCACGCCTCACCCCCTAACCGGGCCGCTCCCGCCATGGCCATGCCGATCTGTTCCAGACCGACCTCGCCGACGGGCAGAATTCCCATAAATGTTCCCTCGTACATCACTGCCACACGGTCGCTGAGCTGGAAGATCTCGTCCAGGTCCTCGGACACCAGCAGCACGCCGGCTCCCCGGGACTTCTCCTGGACCAGGATCTTGTGGATGCTCTCCGTGGCCTTGATATCCAGTCCCCGCACCGGGTAGCTGGCCAGGATGACCGACGGGTTCTCCGCAGTCTCCCGGGCCAGAATCAGCTTCTGGGCATTTCCGCCGGACATACTCTGCACCAGGCTCTTAGGCCCGCCCACCTTAATCTCAAATTCTTCGATAAACCGCCCGGCCTGCTGCTCCAGTTTCCGGTAATTAAGCACGCCCCGGCGGCAGAACTCCGGCTTGCGGTAGCACTTTAAGCTGGCGTTCTCCGCCACGGTCATGGTCTTGATCAGCGCGAAGCCGTAGCGGTCCTCCGGGATAAAGGCCACGCCCCGGCTGATCCGCTCCCTGGGCGAGGACCTGGAAATGTCCTCCCCCCGGACCTCCAGATAGCCGGACACAGTGGGCCTTAAGCCGGCCAGCGCCTCCATCAGCTCCTTCTGCCCGTTTCCGGACACCCCTGCAATGCCCAGGATTTCCCCTGCGTACAGGTCAAAGCTCAAATCATTGACCGCCTTCAGTTTCTTGTCGTTTAGCACGGTCAGGCCCTTAACCCGCAGGATCGCCTCGTTTCTGGTGGTATTTTCCGTGTTCCGGCGTCCCATGGAGATCTCCCGGCCCACCATCAGCTGGGCCAGCTCCTGCTCCGTGGTCTCCTCCTTTTTCAGGGCCTTCACCAGGCGGCCGTCCCGCAGCACGGTGATCCGGTCCGCGAACTCCATCACCTCGTTCATCTTGTGTGTGATGAAAATGATGGTGCAGCCCATGGCGGCCATGTTGCGCAGGGTGCCGAACAGCTCCCTCACCTCGTCCGGGGTCAGAACCGCCGTGGGCTCGTCCAGAATCAGGATATTGGCCTTGCGGTACAGCACCTTTAAAATTTCCACCCGCTGCTGCTCGCCGATGGACAGCTGCCATATGGCGGAAGCGGGATTGATGTCGATTTTATACTCCTCGGACAGGGCCTTCACCTGCTGCTCCAGGGCCTGCGTTTTGAGGATTTTTACCTGTTCCATGCCCAGCACGATGTTTTCCGCCACCGTAAAGGGCTTCACCAGCTTAAAATGCTGGTAAATCATACCGATTCCCAGCGCCAGAGCGTCCCCCGGCGACTTCATAGAGACCCGCGCTCCGTTAATCAGGATTTCTCCGCCGTCCGGCCTTAACACGCCGGTGAGGATGTTCATCAGGGTGCTTTTCCCTGCGCCGTTTTCCCCCAGCAGCGCATGGATTTCCCCTTTATAGGCGGTGAAATCAACGTTGTCGTTGGCCAGCGTAGCGGGAAACTCCTTGCGGATCTGTTTCATTTCTACCGTTGCAATTTCAGCCATTTACCTTCTTCCTTCCTGCTCCGAACCAAAACGCCGGGGCGGGCTGTTCAGTCTTTCGCCCACCCCGGCGCTGTCCGATCCGCCTGCTGCCTTCGTTTAATCTACCGGTTTATCCGCCCAGTTGTCGATGACGTTGGGCAGGAACCACTGCATGCTGTTGGCCGCCTCGCCGGTCAGGGACTCGCCCTCGGGCACCCGCAGCTTTCCGGTGTTGTCGTACAGCGGGCCTACAAAGACTTCCTCGCCGTCCATAAATTTCTGTTTCTGCTCCTCGATCATATCGATCACGTTCTGGGGAACCGCGTCGCTGTAATCCGCCAGGCTGATGGCTCCGTCGTTGATGTCCAGCTCGCACCAGGCGCCCTTAAAGTTGCCTTCGCGGACCGCCTCAACCTGTTTGGCCATCCAGGGGCCCCAGGTCCAGCAGTTGGAAGTGAGCTGCTGCGTGGGTGCGAATTCCCGCATATCCACGGAGCTGCCGATGAATTTCACGCCGCGCTCCTCGCAAACCTGCGCTACCGCGGAAGAGCTTAAGTCGATACAGATCAGATCACAGCCCTGGTCGATCAGGGTGTTGGCGCACAGGGCGTCGGTGGTGGGGTCGTTGAAGGAGTTGGACCACAGGGTCACTACCTTGGCATCCGGGTTCGTGGCGGCCACTCCCGCTGCAAAGCCGTTCAGCTGTTTAATGGGATCCGGGAAGGGGATACTGGAGCAGTAGCCGATCTTGTCCACTTCCGTCAGCTCGCCCGCCATCATGCCGGTCAGGTAACGCCCCTGCTCCAGCTTGGCGATGTAAACGGACAGGTTGTCTTTGGTCTCATAGCCGGAGCCGTTGATAAACGCGATGTCCGGGTACTCGTCGGCCAGAGCCAGCATGTAGTCCAAATAGTCGAAGGACGTGCCCACGATGATCTCGCAGCCGTCGTTTATGTACTCTCTCATCACGCGCTCGCAGTCCGCGCCGCCCGCGATGTTCTCCACCTTGAAGGTCTCCACGTTCTCACAGTTCTCTTCCAGGTACAGCCTGGCGTTCTCATGGGTCTGAGCCCACGCGTCCGTGCTGATCACGTTGCTGAACAGGAAACCGATCTTGATCAGACGGTTGGGGTCCTTGCCGTCCGCCTGAGCCTGGCTCTCCCCGCCCGCGCTCTCGGTTCCCGCCGCCTCCGGCGTATTCTGTTCGGCTTCCGTCTGGGCCTTTGTCTCAGCCGCCGTAGTCTCCGGCGCTTTCTCCTTGCATCCGCTGAGCGCCATAGTCGAGACCATGGCCGCCGCCATCAGCAAACCGATGAGCTTCTTTCCACACTTCTTCATCTTTATCCTCCTTTGGTTGTATAACACTTATCAGCCGGAAACCGGCCAAATACTCACATGGTTGGGGGTTCATTTTCAGAACATGTACATTGTATATTGTATCCGTTATGAAGGCGGAACAATCCCACGGTGCAGTCCGCTTAGTACCCCTGTACCGTCACTTGGACAGACGGTACAGGACGTACAGGACATAGAGATAAAACAGGTCCTGGAAACTTCTGGGGTTCTTTCCGGTCAGCTCCTGAATCTTGTCCAGCCGGTATTTCAGGGTGTTGCGGTGGATGAACAGCTTGTGGATCACCTCCGCGGAGTTGCCGCTTTCCTGGATGTACATCTCAAGGGTCTGAAGCAGGTCCGCGTGCTGAGGTTGTTCAAATAGCTCCAGCACGCCCTTTTTGACTTTGAGATCCTGGATTTTTGAGAGGGCGTAGGCAAACTCGTAATCCCGGTAATCGTAGATATTTTTCTGGGGATGGAGGCGTTTGCCCGCAAACAGGGCGTTCTGAGCCACCACAAAGGAGCGGTTCAGACTGGTCTCCACGCTGCCCACCGCGATCTTGATGTCGTGAAACAGGGCCGCCACCTGCCGGAGCACCGACTCGTCGGTTCCCTCCTGCAGGATCAGCACCAGGCAGCTGTTGTTGTGGCACAGGTAATAGTTGGGTCCGCTGAGGATCCGCTCCACTGCCTTCTGGGCGCTGACCGGGTTCCAGATGCCGTCCAGCACCACCGTATAGTACGGCTGCGTCACATCGATTCCCAGGCGCACGCCCCTGCGGATAAAGGGCAGGGTGTACTCCTCCGTATTGTTCAGCCACTCCGTCAGGTACTCGAAATACATGACGTAGCTGGTCTGGTCGGGATTATTGAAATAGGGCTGGCAGATCACGCTCTCGCCCACCGCCTTGGCGATGGAGGTCAGCCGTTTGATCCGCTCCGGGTCTCCGGTCATAATAATGGCTCCCACGCAGATGTCCCGGAAGAACAGCGGCGTGGCGGTGGTATTTCCCTCATAATGCCGCTCATTGTAGGACTGGAGCTGGCCGGCCTGCTCGATGCATTCTTTGGCCAGCCTGGAGGACTTTCCCAGGAACGCAGCGCTGGAGCTGGCGATAATGCAGCCGTTCTCATCCGCCACGCTGACTCCCTTGGGCACGATCTCCATCAGCTCGAACACAATATTCTGGGCCTGGGCTACCGACAAATATACACTCATAATCGCTCCTTATGAAAGGGCTGCGCCCGACGGATCATCCTTCCCAACGGATGCGCTTCGGGTCGAAGCGGTCCTTTGCCTTCTGCTGCGCCGCCGGGTATCCCACCGGAACAGCTGCGAAGGGGATCAGGTTTTCCGGCAGTTCAAACGCCTCCCGGATGGCGCTCACCCGGTCCTGCCTGGGGTACATCCCCAGCCACACGCCGCCCAGCCCCTGTTCCACGGCCTCGATGAGCATGTTCTCCACACAGGCGCTCATGTCCTGTACCCACCAGGGGCTTTCCGGCGAAATGCGGTTCTGATCTGCCAGCGCCACAATCACCACAGGCGCTCTGCGGCAGCTCCCGGCGTAGGGGCTGGACGCGGCCAGCGCTTCCCTGCCCTGCTCTGATCGGACAACCAAAAATTCCCAGGGCTGTTCGTTCTTGGCGGTGGGAGCCTGCATCCCTGCGCGGATGATGGCCTGCAGCTGTTCCACGGTGACCGGGTCGGGTGTGAATTCGCGGCAGGAGTAACGGGTTAATACAGAATCCGGCATAGGCGCTTCCTCCTTATCAGGAAAGGAAGATACTATATTGTCCAGTATCTTCCTAAATATCTGTTTCTTTTTTGTTTATTATGAGGATATCATATCATTTTGAGTGACTTCTTTCAATGAAATGCGACAGAAATTTTATATCTTGTTCAAGTGCACAACCAGTTGAAATTTTTTTTGTGGGCTTGCACGATGGGATAAGGGGAGGTGATAAGAAGTGATTAAGGGGGCTTATAGGGGAAGAGGGAGAGGGGTGGTGGGGGAGGGGGTGGCGTTCGTGAGAGGCAGGGGAGCGGGGGAGGAGGTTCCAGGGCTCCGTGGTGGGAGAGTCTAGGACGCAAGGGGCGCGAAAAGGCGGGCACCGCTCCGCACTACGGGCGCCGGCCTGATGCCGGCCCCCTCCGGCTACGCTTTGCTGCGGGCTTTGAGAGCCCTCCGCAATCCCACCTTTTCACACCCCTTCCGCCCAAGACTCTCCGAACCACTCCACAGTCACCTCCTCCCCCGCTCCCCTGCCCCTCACCCACTACTCTTTCTCTCCTCCCCTCTCGCACTTCCACGTTTTTGGAGAGAGAAAAAACATTTCTTCGGCCCTCCAGGCTCCTCCTTAACCTAATACGCTATAAATAGCTCTTCTACGCCCCACCCACTCACGAATCAACCTAATGGGATATACATCTTTTGCCACAGGCAACAGAATGGGCGGGCGACCTTCTTCTATAACGTGGATGCGCCAGCGGACGGGGAGAAAAATTGAGGGGGAAAAGAGGTGGGGGACGGGGAGGAGAGATGGGTCTTAGCCTGGAGAGGACGCGGAGCAGGGGGTGAGGGAGGGCGCTCCACGCCCGAGCGAAAGGGAATACGGAGGGGCAGGCATCCGGCCTGCGCCGGAGTTTTCCCGATCCCCCTGCGGAGCGTCCTCTCCGGGCTTAGAGCCATCCCCCGGTTCGGACTATGAGCCCGGCCTCACTGCCCGTCCCCCGCCTCTTTTCCGGAACTACCTTATCCCGTCCGCGTTCCCCTTCCACCCCACCCCCTAAAAAAATCCCCACACCCGTCACTCCAAAAGCAACAGTTGCAGGGATACTATTTATTTCACTCACATCGTAATATCCTTAGACTTAGAAATCCTCATAAAGATCAAAATCGACAACGCCGTCAACGACGTCAACACCGTGGAAAGCGCCGCCGCGACTCCATAATTTCCCCGGATTACCTCCGTATAAATGGACACCGTCAACGTTTTCGTCTTCCCCGTATACAGAATAATCGCCGTGGACAACTCCGTGATCATCGTCACCCAGCTCAATATCGCCCCCGACACGATCCCGTTGGCCATCATGGGAATGGTGATGGCGAAAAATGTCTTCATCTTGGAGGTCCCCAGACTGATGGACGCTTCCTCGATGGTGATGGGAATCTGCTGCAAAATCGCCACGCTGGACCGTATGGTGTAGGGTAGCCTGCGGATAACCAGGGCTACGATCATGATCAAAAAGGTCCCGCTGATGATGAGCGGCGGCCGGTTGAAGCAGATCAACATGGCGATTCCGATAACGGAACCGGGGATAATATAGGGCATCATGGAGATCAGGTCCATGGTATTGGTGGCCGCATTGCGCCTGCGCACCGCCAGGTATGCGATCAGCACCGCCATGAGAATGATCACCACCAGCGCGCTGCCCGCGATCACAAAGGTATTGACGATGGAACTGCCCATCTTGGAAAACGCCGTGCGGTAGCTGCCCAGCCAGTACCCGTCCTTGAACACCAGGCCCTCCGTTTTCAGGAAGGAGGTGTAAATCACGTAGCACTGGGGCACGATGGAAAGGCCGACCACAAGATAGGAATACAGGTGGATCAGCACCCCCCGGACGCCTTTGAGTTCCTTGGGTTCGATGGGGTGAAGGGCGTTCATGGTAAACGCCAGCTTGTTGGAGGCGTGCTTCTGGGCCATGAAGATCAACGCTGTAATGATGATGGCAATGATACTGATGGCGGCCGCGAAGCCGTCGTCTCCGCTGACCTCGCCCATGAATTCATTGTAGATGAGCACCGGGAAGGTCCGGTAGCCCTCGCCGATCAGCATGGGCGTGCCGAAATCCGCCAGGGCGCGCATGAACACCAGCAGGCTGCTGGCCAGAATGGTGGGCATGACCAACGGGATAATCAGGCTGAAGAAACGCTTCACGCCGCTGCATCCCAGGTTAAGGCTGGCTTCCATTAAGGACTGGTCGATGTTCTTTAGGGCGCCGGACACATACAGGAATACCAGCGGGTAAAGCTGCAGGGTCAGCACCACCAGGATACCCGCAAAACCGTAGATGTTGATTCCCTGGATGTTGAAGGTGTCCTTTAAGAAGGTGGTCACCACTCCGCTTCTGCCCATCAGAAGAATCCAGGAATATGCGCCGATAAACGGCGCGGACATGGACGACAGGATGATCAGGATTCTGAGCACCCCGTTGCCCTTGATCTTATACATGGTAAAGAAATACGCCAGGGGAGCGCCCAGAAGCAGCGTGGTGACGGTGGTGCACAGGGTCACCTTCAAGCTGTTCAACAGGGTCCCAAAATAGTATTTCTTGCCGAAAAATTTGCTGAAATAGCCCAGCGTGAAAACGCCGTCCGGGCTGTACACGGAGCGCCGGAGCAGGTTCAGCATGGGGTACAGCAGAAAAATCGCGTACGCGCCCAGCAGTGCGATGGTAATATAACCCCAAACGTCCAGTTTGAATTTACTCTTCATCGTCCTCCACTCCCACTAAGTAATTGCGGCTGCCGTCCTCGGAGAGAATATTGATCTTCTCCTGCTTCACGGTCAGGGATATTTTTGTCTGCGGCTTGATAATGTGGTCGATGGTGGACTCCTGAATAATGTCCACGCGCTCTCCCGTGGCAAGGCGCACATTGTAATGGGTGTTCAGCCCCAGGAAAATGCTGCTCTCCACCACGGCCTCCACCGCCCCGGCTTTCCCCGACTCATGGATGACAAACTCCTCCGGGCGCACGGAAACCTTCACGGGGTATGTGCCGTTTCCAAGTCCCCTAAGGCCGGTGATGTCCGCGCCGCAGGTCCGGGCCAGCACCAGGCTTCCGGTTCCATTTCCCCCGACGGTCAGCGTGCCCTCCACGATATTGGTTCGCCCGATGAAGGTAGCCGTGAACAGGTTCTTCGGCCGCTGGTACAGCTGCTGGGGCGTTCCAATCTGCTGGATCACGCCGTGGTCGAACACGGCGATGCGGTCGGAAACGGCCATGGCTTCCTCCTGATCGTGGGTCACGTAAACCGTGGTGATGCCCACCTGGTTCTGGATGTCCTTGATGGCGGAGCGCATCTCCACCCGCAGCTTGGCGTCTAAGTTGGAGAGGGGCTCATCCATGAGCAGCACGTCCGGATGGATCACCAGCGCCCGGGCCAGGGCCACGCGCTGCTGCTGTCCTCCTGAGAGGCGCTCCGGCAGACGGTCCTTGTACTCCTCGATCTGCATGAGCTTCAGGTACTCGTCGGTCCGGCTCTCCATCTCCTCCTTGCTGCACTTGCGGTTTTTCAGGCCGAAGCCCACGTTCTGGCGCACGGTCAGATGGGGGAAAATGGCGTAGTTCTGAAATACCATGCCGATATTGCGCTTGTTCGGCTCCACGTCGTTGATCCGTTTCTCATTAAAATAAAAATCCCCGCCTTCAATACTGTTAAAGCCGGCGATCATTCGCAGAAGTGTGGTTTTTCCGCACCCGGAGGGGCCCAGGAGGGTGAAAAACTCACCCTCCCGAATGTCCAGGGACAGATCCGGAATCACCGTGTTGTTACCGTATTTTTTAACTGCGTGGCTGATCTTGATTGCAACACTCATGTTATATCTCCTCCAGAGGCCTTGATTGGCAACTGTCCGATACCCCGGCAGTTACCGGCACAATCCCGGATAAACGCCTGCGGCGGTGGGATTGTGCCTGCTTTTCCACGTTTTTTGAGGCCGCGCAGCTCCTGCGCGGGCCGGATGAACATTATGCTGTATTTTACCTTACTGCAGGCTTGCAAATAAGTCTTTGTAGCGCTCCACAATCTCGTTCTTGTGCTCTGCGATGTAGGCAATGTCCTCGGTGATGGTATGAATCTCGCCGATGGGGGTAAGGGTCTTGCTGGAAATGGAGGCGATAATGGGACGGATGGTTAAGTTGTCGCCGAACTGCTGCTGTACTTCATCGGAAATCAGGTAATCGATGAACAGCTTGGCGTTGTCCATGTTCTTGGCACCCTTGATGATCGCGGCTCCGCTGGGCAGGTATACGGCGCCCTCGCTTGGAAATACGATCTCAACCGGCGCTCCGTCCGCAACCAGGGTTGCACAGGGATCCTCGTATGTCAGACCCACGGTGTACTCGCCGTCCGCAACGCCCTTGTACACGGCGCTGGAACCGGACAGCACCTTGCCGTCCCACTGCTCGATCAGCTTGCCCACAAAGTCCCAGGCCTCGTCGCTGTCGTATCCGCCCTTGGCCAGCAGAATGTTGGTCAGCTGCGCAAATGCGCTGGAGGAGGTGGCGGGGTCGCAGGTAGCGATCTTTCCCTTTAACTCCGGATTCAGCAGGTCGTCGTAGCTCTCAATCTTGATATCTCCGATCAGGTCCTTGTTCACCAGCAGGCAGCTGCCGTTGATGGTGTAGTTTGTATAGAAACCTGTTGTATTCTGGAATTCTTCCGGAAGGTTCTTGTCGTTGGGAGACACGTACTCCTCAAACAGATCCGGGTTCTGTTTGTAAATGGCATAGTTCACGCCGCCGAAGTCGATATCCGCATAGGGATCGTTTGCCTCGGAACTCAGGCGCTTGATCAGTTCTCCGGCTCCCGCGGAAATCACTTCCACCTCGATGCCGTATTTCTCCTCAAATCCAGGAATTACATTGTTCATGATGCCTTCGGAGTTGGGGGAGTACACAACCAGCTTTCCCCCGGTGGTCTTTGCTTCCTCCTTGCTCTCCGCAGCGGACTGCTCCCCGGCGGGCTCCGCCTTTGCCTCGGTTTTCGCTTCCGCCTTCGTCTCCGCCGTGGTGGGCGTGCTGCCGCCGCCGCATGCCGTAAGCCCCATTACCATAACCGCTGCCAATACCCCTGCTAAATAACGTTTCCTCATAACTGATAACTCCTCCTTTTATGATCATAATTGACTATGTTCAGCTCTGTTTTATAAAACACAGCCATACCTTTCCCGTGCTTTTATATTAGCATACCGATTATGCAAAATCAACATAGAAAACGAAAATATTTTTTATTTCATATCGAAAACAGATATAAAAATAAATTTTTCTTTTATTCTTGTGTTTTTTCTTTGTGTAATTTATAATAAGGGCAGCGGCTCTGACCTGGTCGGTTTCCATACATTTCCCGTATGCGACATTTCATCATTTCAATTCGGAGGTGCTAATAAATGAGTAACTTTCTTGAGCAGGTTCACAAAAAGCTGATTGTATCCTGCCAGGCTTTGGAGCAGGAACCGCTCCACAGCTCCTATATTATGTCCCGGATGGCCTACGCGGCCATGTTGGGAGGCGCGGCCGGAATCCGCGCAAACACGGTGGAGGATATAACGGCCATCAAGGAGACCGTGGACCTGCCGGTGATCGGCATTATCAAGCGCGTGTACGGGGACTGCCCGGTTTTCATCACACCCACGGAACGCGAAGTGGATGCGCTGGTTGCCTGCGGCACGGAGGTGATCGCGCTGGATGCCACCAGCCGGCCCCGGCCGGACGGCGTTTCCCTGCCGGAACTGTTTGCCGCGATCCGCAGGAAATATCCCGGCCAGCTCTTTATGGCGGACTGCTCCACTTACGAGGACGCGTCCGCGGCCAGGGACATGGGATTTGATATCGTGGGAACCACCCTGCGCGGATATACCCGTGAGACGGCCGGAACGGAGATACCGGACATGGATCTGATCGCCCGTCTGGGGCAGACCATGGGAATTCCCGTGATTGCCGAGGGCGGTATCTGGACGCCGCAGCAGCTCCATGATATACTCTCTATGGATGGAATACACGCGGCTGTGATCGGAGGCGCTATCACAAGACCTCTGGAAATCACCAAGCGCTTTGTGCAGGCCATCGAATCGTAGACATGACATACATTTTTTTGGAGGTACTCTATGGCGGACGTCAATCTGATTGACAAAATCCTCTCATCCTACAGCCATTTCACCAAGCTGGAAAAAAAAGTGGCTGATTTTGTGCTCGAAAACCCCCAGGAGGTTCTGGATCTGACCATCAGCGACCTGGCGGAGCGCTGCGGAGTGGGCGACACCACCGTATTCCGTTTCTGCCGTTCCCTGAAGCTGGGCGGTTATCAGGATTTCAAGCTGTCACTGGCACTCAGTACCCACTCCCGCGAGATGCTGGATATCAATGCCAATGTGGACGTGGCGGACTCCAGGGACATCCGGGAAATTTCCCAGAAAATCCTGTCCGTCTACACGGCGGCGCTGAACCACGCCTACAATTACTTAAACTTTGAGGCCGTGAGCCGGACGGTGGACCAGATCATATCCGCCAATCAGATTTACTTATACGGCTTCGGAGGTTCCGCCATCACCTCGCTGGAGATGCAGAACAAGTTCCTGCGGCTTATGCCCAATATCTCCTTCACCAGCGATGCGCACATGCAGCTGACCTCCGCCACGCTGCTGCGCCCCGGGGATCTGGCTATTATCTTCTGCAACTCCGGCATGACCAAGGACTGCATCCAGATCGCCAAGTCCGTCCGGGAGTCCGGCGGAACCACGGTGTTCATCACCAGCTTTTTAAAGACTCCGGCGGCGCCCTATGCGGATATTCTCCTGCAATGCGGAGCCAGAGAGGGCCCCATGCAGGGCGGTTCCATCTCGGCTATCGCCTCCCAGATGTACATGGTGGATATTCTTTACGCTGAGCTGTTCCGGCGCATGAACGGCGACGCGGAGAAAAATAAACAAAAGACCTCACAGGCGATTGCGGAGAAGATGTTGTAGTGGTGTGCAAGCGGCCCATCACACGCAGTGACCGCCTGCCAGCTGCAATACATATCACCTCGGGCAAAAAGACAGAGGTACAACCGATCACCGTTTGGCGGTCAGGCTGTACCTCTGTCTTTTTATTAAATGCAATGGGCCGCTGTTGCAGCCCCCTGGCGATTGTTTTTCCGAGCAAGCATTTTATCCCTCATCCTCCCGCCCCGGACAGAACTCCCGCAGGAAGCACTCCCCACACTTGGGACGGCGGGCGATGCAGATGCTGCGGCCCAGGGTAATAATGTGGATATTCCAGAGAATCCAGTGATCCCTTGGCAGCGCCTTCATCAGATCCTGCTCGATTTTAACCGGGTCCTCGGATTTGGTCAGGCCCAGCTTGCGGGAAATCCGCTTTACATGGGTGTCCACCACGATGCTGGGTTCATTGTAGATATTTCCGCGGATCACATTGGCGGTCTTGCGGCCCACCCCGGCCAGTGCCGTCAGCTCCTCAATGGTCCGCGGCACCTCGCTGCCGTGCTTGTCCACCAGGTCGCGGCAGCAGGCGATAATATTTTTGGCCTTCATATGGTAAAAGCCCGTGGAGTGAATATCCTGTTCCAGCTCCTTCAAGTCGGCATTCGCAAACTTCTCCAGGGTGTCGTATTTGCGGAACAGATCGGCGGTGACCATGTTGACCCGGGCGTCCGTGCACTGGGCGCTCATAATCACGGCGATCAACAGCTGCCATGGGGTTTCATGATTCAAATAGCAGCGGTATTCCGTGCCGTACTCCCGGTCCAGTGCCGCCAATATCTTCTGGATCCGCTCCGCCTGCTGCGCTTTTGTCTCTCGTCTTGCCATTCCGGTCCGTATTCCTTTCTCAGTGTGTTCATTCTGTGCCCATAACGGCTCCTCGCAATTATAAGCTTCTATTATTTAGCACATTTTCAGCTTTATGTCAACCTTTTTCGCGGTTCCGTTCACCGTTTTACCGCTCCGTCCAAATCCAAACGCCAGGTTCTGGCATTGTAATCCAGCGGATCCCGGTCCCGGTAGTCGAAGAGCACAAAGGTCCCGTCTCCCATGCCCTCCAGGTGGGTCATCCGCTGAAGCTGGCGGCCGTCACAGCCCTGGTATCCCGGAAGGTACCTGGGTTTCTCCGCTTCCGCCCGGTAAAATTCCCGCATCCGCTCCTTAAAAGGATTCTGATCCCGTGCAAATTCCGGCCGGCTTTTGGCATTTTCCCGCAGATACAGGTCGAAGACCAGCGCATCCCGGTAAATCTCCCTCCGTCCACAATCCACGGTGAGGGAACCGATCATTTTCCACAAAATCTCATAGCGGGCCACGCGGCTGTGGTTAAGCCCCGCACACCCCTGTTCCCGGTAAAACCGGGCCATGTGCAGAAACATGTCGTAGGGTGTGGAAAACTCCTCCTGCAACAGCCCAAGTGTGTGGACAAACTGACGGCTGTTGTAATGGATCTCCACCATCTCTTCCACGCCCTTGAGCTCCAACAGCTCCTCATAGCACAGCCATCTGGTGGAGAGCACCTCGTAGGGCGGACGCCGGGAATACACCAGGCCGTAGGATTCCGCCATCTCCGCCATATGAGAACCTTTCAGCACCTTCAAAAATCCCAGCTGCAGCTGCTCCGGCTCCATGCCGTACACCTCGTTGAAGGACGTTCGGAACGACTCGATTCCCTCCCAGGGCAGCCCCGCGATCAGGTCCAGGTGCTGGTGGATATTGTGCCAGCTGTTGATGCGCGCCGTGATCCGGCGAATCTCCCCGATGTCCGTGCGGCGGTGGATCTCCCGCAGCGTTTCCGGATTGGTGGACTGCACGCCGATCTCCAACTGCACCAGGCCGGGGCGCATTTTCTCCAGCAGCTCCATCGCCTCCTCGTCCAACAGGTCTGCGGCAATCTCAAAATGAAAGTTGGTCACGCCGTTGTCATGCTCCAGGATATGCCTCCATATGGCGAGAGCGTGGCTTTTCTTACAGTTAAACGTGCGGTCCACAAACTTCACCTGGGGCACCTTCCGCTCCAGAAACCAGTCCAGCTCCCGCTTTACCAGGGAAATGGGCCGGAAACGCAGCGCCTTGTCCACGGAGGACAGACAGTAGGAACAGGAAAAAGGGCAGCCTCTGCTGCTCTCATAGTAGATGATCCGGTGCTCCAGATTCTCTAGTCCCAGTTGTTTGTAAGAAAATGGAAATGAACCCATATCCGACGGCGGCCCGGCCGGCGTCTGGAAAATGCCGCCGTGGCGGCGCCGGAAGGCCAGGTTGGGGATGGCGGCGAGATCGGCGTCCGACGGGCCTGGGATCCCACGCTCCGCCTGCAACGGCGCTCCCAGCCTCTCAGCCTCCCCATAGGCCGCCGCCAGCCTGCAAAACGTCTCCTCTCCCTCCCCTTTCATCACTCCCCGAACCGCGGGCAGGGAATGCAGCAGCGTTTCGCATTCAAAGGAAACCTCCGGGCCGCCCAGCCAAATCTCCGTTTTGGGCAGCACCAGGGCTAAGTCGGCGATCAGCTCCCGGACAAAGGAAATATTCCAGATGTAGCAGGAAAATCCCACCGCCTCCGGCCTGCGGCGGTAAATGTCCTGGAGCACCTGTTCCGGCTGATGGTTGATGGTGTACTCCGCCAGCTCGATCTCCACCGGCCCCCCGGCCATACGGGCGTCCGCGCAGGCTTTGAGGCTGTAAATCCCCAAGTTGGAGTGAATATATTTGGCGTTCACCGCCGCCAAAAGAAATTTCATGGGATTACACCTCAATCTCAATCTTGCGCCCGGTGGACTGATACTGGTAATAGCGCACGCCCGCCGCGTTCAGCATGCGTTTGGAAGCCTGCACCGCGGGGGTGTCCGCATACTTGTCCTGCCCGTACACAATGGTCTTGATTCCGGCCTGGATAATCGCCTTGGCGCACTCGTTGCAGGGGAACAGGGTTACATAAAGCTTGCTTCCCTCCAGGCTTCCGCCCCGGTAGTTGAGAATCGCGTTGAGTTCGCTGTGGGTGGAATAAAAATACTTCGCGTTGTAGGGGTCGTCCGCCTCGTTCTCCCTTTCCCAGGGAAATTCATCATCGGAACAGCCTTTGGGGAATCCGTTGTATCCCATGGACAAAATCTTATTGTCCGGGCTCACAATACAGGCTCCCACCTGGGTGCTGGGATCCTTGGAACGCTTCCCCGCCAGAATAGCCACCCCCATAAAATACTCGTCCCACGTAATATAATCCGTGCGTTTTCCTGTCATTTTCTTCTCCTCCTCAATCCATAAATTCAAGCATTCTCTCCCGGCAGGTCCGGGTCTCACCGGCCCGCCGCCAAAGCTGTTTCCTTTTATCATAGAACATATTGAAGAAAAAAACAATAACATGTGAAACGGCAATCACAGGAAAAGTCGATGTTGCGCCGACGGCCGGATTGTGCTATTCTGTTCTTATCTTTCTAAAACAGTTTCCTGCGCCGCCGGAAACTGTTCCAGGCCCCAGGGGCATCTGTGGTTCATGATTCATTTCTAAATTCATCCCTCCACAACCATTTACAATCCCACTCTGTTTATAGTACAATGAAAGGAGAAATGCACATGGTAATTGTGCGCGTAAACCGCAAATTTAAGGACAGCCTGTTCCGGGTGATATTCAGTGAGAAGAAGGAACTGCTGGAGCTCTACAATGCCATCAACGGTTCCCACTATGAGAATCCCGACGACCTGATCATCACAACCATCGGGGACGTTCTGTATCTGGGCATGAAGAACGATATCTCGTTCCTCATCGGACAGCATCTCAGCTTATATGAGGCCCAAAGCACCTGGAATCCAAACATGCCGCTTCGGGGACTGTTCTATTTCAGCCGTCTCTACCAGGGATATCTGAAGGAACACCAGCTGGATCTCTATTCCCGGCGACCGCTGTCCCTTCCGTTTCCGGAGTTCATCGTGTTTTACAACGGGACCATGGAGCAGCCGGACCGCACACAGCTGCGGCTGTCCGATTTGTTCTACCAGGCCGAAGGCGTTCCCTGCCTGGAGTGCACCGCCACCATGATCAATATCAACTATGGGCATAATGAAGAAATGATGAAGAGCTGCCGGAAGCTGTACGAGTACGCGTTTCTGATCAACGCAGTCCGCAGCCGTCTGAATGAGGGCCTTCACCTGGAAGCAGCGGTGGATCAGGCCGTGGAAGATTGTATCCAGCATGACGTTTTAAAAAACTTCCTGTTGAAACACCGCGAGGAGGTGAGAGAAATGATCTTATCGGAATACGACGAGGAGCTGCATATCAATAGCGAGAAAAAGATCAGCTATGAGGAGGGCCTGGAGGCGGGCGTCGTACAGGGCACCCAGCACGGCCAGGAGCGGGTAAACGCACTGATCACCCGGCTGGCGGCAGCCGGCCGTGCGGATGACATCATCCGCTCCGCAGAGGACTCCGCATATCAGGAACAGCTGTTTCAGGAATTTGGCATATAAGAAATACAGGCCGGACGCGTATCACATCGCGTTACGGCCTGCTTTATTGAATGCAATGGGCCGCTGGCCCAGCCTGCGGGCGATTGCTGAATGTAATGGGCCGCGCCAACGGCCCATTGCTGAAAAATCCTATGATTCGGGAAGCTGCCGCCTCCCCACCCCCTTCGTCACAATCACGTCGCTGTCCAGTCCCAGAATCCCCCTGATCACCACGGTCCCGGCTTCCACCGGCGCCTCCACCGCGATGCCGCGAATCTCGGCCATGGCGTCGAATATCCTCGCCTTGGGAATGGGGTTTGTCAGGCGCACGCTGGCCAGGGGCAGCTCGCCGCCCTTTACCAGCACCGATGTGGCGATGTTGCGCCGGGGATCGGTCAGCTCCTGGTTGACATAGGTCTCGCCTTTAGGGCAAAGAGCGCCCTCGATGGATATGATCTGATTGTCCTCCACCCCGGCGGTAATCTCACAGCCATTGGGACAGATAATACACGTAAACTCTCTCAACATTCCACGCTCACCTCCAGATCCCCGTTCTGCGCGATCCGGTCCGTTTTTACGGCCAGCTGGATCATTTCCGCCGGGATTGCCTTCTTCATTTTCTTTGACGCAAGCTCCACACCGTTCTGGCGAACCACCACACGGCAGTCCTTCATGGGTCGGTTCACCCGCATGGACAGCTTGAACGCCCTGGTTCCACTGACCCGCTGGGGTACGGTGTGGTTGATATTCCCGTCCAGGCGCACCGCGAGGGGGCACTCCGGCAGGCGGCCTGTGCGCACATACTCCGCCGCACTCTCCGCCAGATCTTCCGCCTCCATGGACACGAAGTCCACCAGGTCGTGGACGTGCAGCACATTGCCTGCGGCAAAAATCCCCTCCACATCCGTCTGGAAATATTCGTCCACCAGCGCTCCCTTGGTACGCTGATCCAGCGTCACCCCGGCGTCCAGGGAAAGCTCGTTCTCCGGGATCAGTCCAACGGACAGAATCAGCGTGTCGCAGGCGTACTCCTTCTCCGTCCCCGGAATCGGCTTCATGCGCTCATCCACCTCCGACACCGTCACCCCTGAAAGCCGCGCGTTCCCGTGAATTTCCGTCACCGTGTGGCTTAAAAACAGCGGGATGCCGTAATCGTTTAAGCACTGCTCAATGTTCCTTGGAAGCCCGCTGGGATACGGCTGAATCTCAAACACAGCCTTCACATGGGCCCCCTCCAGCGTCAGCCGCCTGGCCATGATCATACCGATGTCGCCGGAACCCAGGATCACCACCTCTTTGGCAGGCATCCGGTTGTACAGGTTCATATATGCCTGGGCCACCCCCGCGGTAAACACTCCCGTGGGTCTCTCCCCGGGAATGCCCAGGGCTCCGCGGGTCCTCTCCCGGCAGCCCATGGTCAGAATCACGGCTTTGGCCTGCCACTGCACCAGTCCGCCG
Organism: [Clostridium] asparagiforme DSM 15981; assembly: GCA_025149125.1. Lineage (GTDB taxonomy): Bacteria > Bacillota > Clostridia > Lachnospirales > Lachnospiraceae > Enterocloster > Enterocloster asparagiformis. Next base: position 5,595,062 of record CP102272.1, read on the forward strand.
GAGGAAACGGCGGTCACAACCTTGCCGCTGCTCACCTCCAGCACCGTGGTGTCCGTCACATAGGGAATCCCAAGCTCCCTCACCTGGTCGATGAAGCGCCTGGCGTACTCCGGGCCGCTGAGGGTGGTTCTAAAACGGGTCAGTCCGAATCCGTCGTGGATGCACTGGCGTAGAATCCCCCCCAGATGCCGTTCCCGCTCAATGATCAAAATGTCACGGACTCCCTTCTCGTACAGCCTGACCGCGGCCGCCAGACCTGCCGGTCCGCCGCCCACGATGACAACATCCACATTTTCTTTACGAATCTCCATCACTGCACCTCCTCACGGACTTTGCCGAAGAACATCTGCGAACCGGCTCTGGCGTAGCGCACATCCGTCTCAGCCTTTCCCAGCTCCTCCTCAATCATCTTTGCGATGCGCATCTGGCAGTAACCGCCCTGGCAGCGCCCCATCATGGATCGTGTTCTGTACTTGATCCCCACCATGGTGTCCACGCCCAGGGAATTGTGGATGGCCTGGAGAATCTCCGCCCTGGTCACCTTCTCGCAGCGGCAGACCACCTCGCCGTAATCCGGGTTCGCGGCGATCAGGCGGGCCTGCTCTTCCATGGGCTGCTCCGCAAAACGGACGATTCCCCTGCGCACCGGATTGAAGTCCGGGTTGGGCTTCAGCTCCTCCCGCTCCTTCATCAGCCCAATGGCATACCGGGCGATGGGCACGGCCGCGGTCAGGCCCGGGGACTCGATGCCTACCAGGTTGATGGCCCGGGGAGCCAGATCGTCCCGAATCTCGATCCTGAAGTCCTGGATCATCCCCTGATCGTCCACCCATTTTGGCAGAATCCCGGAGTAATTGCGTATGTAGTCCGATTTGTGGATGCAGGGCCACAGGTCGGAGGCGCTGTCCGCCAGATAATCCATGTTCTCCTGGGGCACGCCGTAGTAGGCGAAGTCCGACACCGTCTCCGCGTTGGGCCCGATGATCACGTTGCCGTCGGTGGTATTGGTCACGTGAATGCCCATATAGGTGTTGCTGGGCACCGGGTAGACGGGCATGGGCAGGAGCGGGCCGGTGCGTTTGTCCAGGATGATATAATCGCCCTTGGAGCCAATCACCTTGTATCCCTTGATCCCCAGCATGTCGGAAATCCTGCCGCAGCCCAGCCCCGCGCTGTTAACCACCCAGCGGGCCGAAAATGTTCCCTTGTCGGTGGCCAGACGGTACACTCCATCCCCATCCCGTTCAATGGCCGTCACCTCGTGGTCCAGATAGTAGTCTACCCCGTTGTCATGGGCGTTCTCTGCCAGAGCGATGGTGTAATTGAAGGGGTCTAAAATGCCGCTGTAGGGTGAAAACATGGCGAATTCTCCCACCACCGCCGGAACCAGCTCGTGAAGTCTTTCCTTGTCAATGATCACCAGGCCCCTGGCTCCGTTGGCCTCGCCCTGCTTCAGCGTACGCTTTAAGGTCTCCATGTCCTCGTCCGTGTTGCCCACCAGCACCTTTCCACAGCGCCGGAACCGGAAATCCAGCTCCTCCGACAGCTGGTCCATCATCCGGTTTCCCTCCACGCAAAGCCTTGCCTTCAGCGTCCCGGTGTCATAGGCAAAGCCGCCGTGAACCACAGCGGAATTGCGCCCGCTGGTCTCATAACAGACGTCCAGGTTCTTCTCCAGCACGCCGATTTTCAGCTGGTACCTGGACATTTCCCTGGCGATGGCGCTTCCTACCACGCCTCCGCCGATAATCAATACATCATACCGTTGTTCCATTTCCTCCGCCCCTCCTGGTTTTCGTGGCATCTGTGACTTGTTCTGATAACGGGCATATATTCATCCCATGAATATATAATATTTTTATCACATTATCCAATATAAGTCAATAAAAAATGGGATGAACCTTATATTCATCCCATGAATTTTAAATATTTAGGAAACGTATCTTCCCAGCTGCCGCCTCTAATGATTCTGTTCCATCAAATACCGGTTCTGGTTGTACATCAGGTGGAAATACATGGCCTGCTGGGCCTCCACCGCCTTTTTGTCCCGGATGGCCTCGAAAATAGCCCGGTGGGACACCAGGGTCTGATCATACTCCGTCTCCCGCACCGCGCTGGCGAACACCCGCACGCCGTCGGTGATCACCGGAACCAGATTGGACATCACCGTGTTGTGGCTGCACGCGGCGATCTGGGCGTGGAACTGGGAGTCCTTCTCCGCATAGTCCTTCCGCTGCCGCACCAGGGCCTCCACCTCGTCCAAAATCTGCTCCAGCCGCGCCAGATCCTCCCCAGTGGCGTTCTGGGCCGCCAGGGCCGCGATGGGCGGCTCCAGAATCACCCGCACCTGCAGCAGATCCCTGGTCAGCTTCCCGGTGTCCTCCATCATGGTAAATCCCAGGGGATCGTCGGGGATTCCGTTCTTCTCCGACACAAAGGTGCCGGAGCCCTGGCGGATGGTCACGATATTCCGGGACATAAGGATCCGCAGGGCCTCCCGCACGGTGTTGCGCCCAACGCCCAGGACCTCGGACAGCTCCATCTCCGTGGGCAGCTTGTCCCCGGGTACGTATCCCCTTTCCTGGATCATCCGCACCAGCTTCTGGGCGGTAATCTCGCCTAACGTCTGCTTTTCCATGAATGCCTCCTGTTCCTGAAGTCCCTGTCTGCGGGCAGCGGGCGGGCGAACTCCGGCCGCCTGCCCGTCCAACTCACACCCGCTCGATATGATACCCCGCCGCCTTAGACAACCGGTTCATAATCGCCTGTCCCAGATGGTCCTCGGAAAAGCTTTCAGAATAAATATAATCCACCTTCAGATCATCAAATTCCCGCAGCACTGCGTACAGATTGTGGGCCACAGTCTCCTTTTTGGCCCGGGCGCCGATGCTGCGCACCAGACCGCCCTCGTAGCGATCCCTGGACTCGTCGGTGCAGATAATGCCCACCCGGCTTCCGGCCGCCAGCTTCTCCTGAGCCAGCTGGTTCACCCGCTGAATCATGCGCTCCACCGCTGCGGCGTCCTCGCCCTGCCCCTCAGTCGGCTCCACCAGCGTCAGCTCCGCCCTGGGCGCGTAGTGCTTGTACTTCATGCCCGGCGCCCTGGGCCTCATATCAGCGCCCATGGGGCCAAGGATGGCCGGGTCAATCTTCACCTCGTCCAGCACCTCCCGCAGCATCTCCATGGTGATGGCCCCGGGCCGCAGCACGGTGGGAATCCGGCAGGACACGTCCACGATGGTGGACTCCACGCCGATGCCCACAGGGCCGCCGTCGATAATCATATCGATGCGCCCGTTCATGTCCTGCCAGACGTGGTCCGCCGTAGTGGGGCTTGGACGGCCGGAGGTGTTGGCGCTGGGGGCCGCCACCGGCACCCCGGCCAGGGCGATCAGGCGGTTGGCCACCGGGTCGCTGGGCATACGGATGGCCACCGTGTCCAGACCGCCGGTGGTACCGTAGGGTACGGCCGGACTCTTGGGGAAGATCATGGTCAGCGGCCCCGGCCAGAAGGCCTCCATCAGCTTGCGCCCGTTCTCCGGTATGTACTCCACCAGCGCCTCCACGTCCTCAGGGTCCGCCACATGGGCGATCAGCGGGTTGTCCGAGGGACGCCCCTTGGCCTCATAAATCTTCCGGGCCGCCGCCTCGTCCAGGGCGTTGGCCCCCAGGCCGTACACCGTCTCCGTGGGGAAGGCCACCAGTCCGCCCTCCCGCAGTATCTCCGCCGCCTCCAAAAGCTCCCTGTCATGGATTCTGGCTGTATCTTCAATTTTAACGCGCTTTGTCTCCATCTCTCGTGTTCCTCATTCACCAATTCCAGGCCCGGCGGGCAATTTCCCCCAGCCGGACACAGTTCCGGTTTCATTTTAACACCGGGGAGGCGGAAAGTAAAGCGGATCAGCCTTCACAAAACCGGCTGCACAAGCGCCCCATTCTCACAGATACCGCTCCAGCAGCGCCCTGTGAATCCCCGGCGTTCCCGCAACAACGCAGCAGGGCCGGTTTAGCGCCGGTTCCCGCCCCTCGAAGTCCGTGACGCAGCCGCCCGCCTCCTTCACCAGCAGCGCGCCTGCCCCATAGTCCCATGGTTTCAGATTGGGCTCGAAATAGGCGTCAATTCGGCCGCAGGCCACATAGGACAGATCCAGAGCGGCGCTCCCCAGCCGCCGGATGTCCTGACAGTCCAGGAAAATGCTCTTGATCCGCTCAAAATTACGGTCCGCCAGCTCATGGTAGTAGGGGGCCGTTCCCACGCTGATCAGCGCTTCCCGCATCTGCGCCGCAGGCCCCACGTGAATGGGATTTCCGTTCAGATACGCGCCGCCTCCGCGAACCGCGTGAAACAGCTCGTCCCGGTACGGGTTGTAGACGATGCCAAGCTCCAGGCGGGAATCCACGGCCAAAGCCAGTGAGACGGCGCTGTGGTCAAACCGATGCACCAGGTTGGTGGTGCCGTCCACCGGGTCCAGAATCCAGACCGCGCCCGCAAAATCGATGCCGCTGTTGTCCTTCTCCTCCCCCATAAACTGGATATCCGGGTACAGTGCCAGAAGCCGCTCCTGCACCTGCCTCTGCACGGCAAAGTCCGCCTCCGTGGCAAAGTCGATATCCCCCTTAAAGGTGATCCGGCCGGACATTTCCCCGTCCAGAAAGCAGGGCTTCATATTCCGTATTATATGGATCAACTGCTGTACGTCAATCATTTCCTTCATGTTCACTCTCCCCGCCTCTATAGGCCCAGATACGTTTCAAACAACCCACAGATCTCCCTGGCAGCCTGTTTATCCGGCATCTCACAGAAAATACGCAGCAGCGGCTCCGTTCCGGAAAACCGGGCGATGACCCAGCCGTTGTTCTTAAAATACACCTTGCAGCCGTCCATGTAGGAGACGCGGTCCACCTGGTAATCTGCCAGGTCCGGCAGCTTTCGCTTCTCATAGAGCACTTCCAAAAGCCGTTCCTTCTCCTGCTCCGTGAACTCGTAGGCCCGCTCCTCCATGTACATTTCCCCGCACTCCTTCCGGATCTCCAGGACCAGCTCGCTCAAAGGTTTGCCCGTGACCGCAATCATCTCCACCAGCAGGGTGGCGGCGTAGACTCCGTCCTTGCCGTTGATGTGCCCGGCCACCGTCAGGCCGCCGGAGGACTCCCCGCCGATCACGGCCCCGGTCTCCGTCATTTTTGCGGAAATGTACTTGAAACCCACTGGCACCTCGTAGCATTTCTCGCCGAACGCCGCCGCCACCTGATCCAGGCGATGGGTAGTCGCCAGGTTGCGCACCACCGGGCCCCTCAGCCCTTTGTAGCGGATCAGGTAATAGTACAGCAGCACCAGAATGTCGTTGGGATGGAGAAAATGCCCCTTGTCATCGATCACGCCCAGCCGGTCCGCGTCGCCGTCCGTGGCGATTCCCAGATCGTAGTTCCACTCCATCACCTGGTTCTGGAGCGCCCGCAGGGTGTCCGCCGTGGGGGCCGGAAGCCTTCCGCCGAACAGCGTGTCGTGCTCCTGGTGAATCACGTCCAGATCACAGCGCCCGGAGATCAAAATGGTGCTTAACGCCGTCTTGCTGACCCCGTACATGGGGTCGAAGGCCACCTTCAGCTGGCTCTTCTTGATGGCATCCATGTCAATCTTGCTCATGATGCCGTCGATATACTCGTTCATGGGGTAGATCTCCTCCACCAGGCCCTGCTTTTTCGCCTCCTCGTAGCGTTTTCTGGGGATACCGGCCGCATCCACCCGGGCGATATAGCGCTCAATGTCCCGGGTCTGAACCTCGTCGGCGTCCCTGCCCCCGCCGGTGAACACCTTGATGCCGTTGTAAATGGCCGGATTGTGGCTGGCCGTCACCATGAAACCGTAGGGAAACTGGTGCTTCATCACGTAGTCCATGATCAGCGGGGTGGGGACGGACCGGTTGACGAAGTAACACTTGATCCCCGCGGCCGCCAGGACCTCGCAGCTCCAGATCACCGCCTCCCTGGACAGGAAACGCCGGTCGTAGCCGATGACCACGCCTTTCCCATCCACCTGTTCGCAGATCATCTTATCCGCCATTGCTTTTGCCAGAATGCAGATATTCTCCTTGGTAAATTCGTCCCCGATAATCGCTCTCCATCCGCCTGTACCGAATTTTATCATGCGTCTGTCTCCTTTACGTCTATGGACGCCCGCGGGCCGGAGTCCGGCCGCGGGCGCAGTGATTCCCCGCAATGGGGGTATTTTATTGTTTCATGCACAGAAGTGTGTTGATCCGGCGCACCATACCGGCCGGGCTGGTATAGGAGGTGGCGGGGTAGCTGAGCTCCACAAACACCTTTCCCACCGCCATTCCGAACACCGCGGAGCCGCCGCCGTCCACATTCATCATATGCCGGACGTTGGGCACCAGCGTCCGGGCGATTCTGCCCATCTGCGCGTAGTCCGCCCCCACAGACAAGGCCGTCCTGCCGGAAAATACCAGAACGAACAGCTCCCCCTGGTCCGTAACGCCCACCGCGGTCCTGGGGTGCTTGGAAAGCCTGTGGATCTCGCTCTCCTGAGTCTGACGTGACAGCGGTCCCAGCCATCCCTCGTCTTCCAGCCGCGACAGGCCGGTCTCCTGTTCAAAGAGGCTTTCCCCATCGCTTATGAGGGACATGCCGCCGCCAAAGGCCCAGCACACCGAGTCCCAGTCCTCCGCCCCGATTCCCTCGGGCGGCTCCAGGCAGATCACGGCCTCCGGGCCGTCCCAGCGGTAATATCCGTCCCCGGCGGCTTCAAAGCCCAGGGCCCGGATCAAATCCTCCCCCGTCTCCCGCGCCAGGGACACCACCGCGCCGATGCTGGGGACCATCACATCCCCCATGCGGGCGCAGACCACCTTGTCCTGGATCACCACCAGGTTGAACCGGCCCTCCCCGGCAAACTCGCAGTAGCCGTCCGTTTTTTCCTCCGTCCTGTGAGCCGAGCGGTAAGGCGTGAAAATGCAGACGGGGCCGGGGGAGTCCTGCGGATTCACATCCCGGGCCGTCCACGAAAGCCGCCGCCCTCCCAGGGAAATACTCCCGCCGCCCAAAGCGTACTGAAAGAACAGAAAGCTTCCGTCCCGCTTCATGGCCACGCAGGCCTTCCGGTAGAGTGGAAATGTCTCCACCCGCCGCCCGCCCTCGTACCGGAGCATGTAATCCAGGTGGCCGCCGTCCAGCCCGATCTGCTCCATCGGCCGCTCCTGGCGCAGCTCGTTGTACCAGGAGACTAGTTTGGGGGTGAGGAAAAACAGGAAATTCGAGATCAACAGCATTCCTTCCTCCTCCCCCTCCGCCACCAACGCCCTGGGGGAGCGGGCGCCGCCATCCGCCAGGATCACCCGGGACCCGCGGGCCTTTGCCATCACGGCGCCCTGGACCAGAATGCCGTCCTGGGGCTCCTCGCAGCCCCAGGGGACCGGAATCTCCGACAGCGTCCTCCCATCCATGTAAGCTGAGATATACCGCAGGCCGGGAACGCCGTTCAGATACCCGGAGATCAGCTCCTCACGCCGGCGGCAGTAGGAGCCGTAGAAATACGGACTGCAGGAATCCTCCTCGCCGCTATCCATGCGCACCGGCAGCCGCTCCTCCCCGCCTTCCCCGTAAATATTGATAAAATACTGCGGATACCGGGCGTACAGCCGCTCCAGCCCCAGCTCATAGATCTCGGGCCCGAAGTCCCGCTCCAGCCGCGCAAGCTGGCAGTAGGACGCTCTGGTCTTTTCAATCAGAGGCACCAGGGGCAGAATGTCAAAATGAGGCGGCACATAGATGGTGCAGAGCCCGCGGCCCACGAACTGGCCCGCAATGGCCCTTGCGAAATAGCAGGACGGCACGGTGCGCACAATGGACGGCAGATTCAGATTCCGGCAGTGGAACAGCCCGTCGTCCCCGTAGACAATGAGAACGGCCTTTCCCAGGTCAATATCCCGCTGCAACCCTTCCTTGTACCGGACTGCGGACAAATCCAGCAGCGAATATCTTGCCCTGTCCTCCAAAAATACCGGCTCTCTGCCTCCCGGAGCCATACCCGGCAGCGCGGCCAGGGCCTCCCGGGTCAGGATCGCATCCCCGGCGGTCTGACCGGTGAGCACGTAGAGATCCTTTCCCAGCTCCGCCGCCCGCCCCATGTCGTTTACCATATATTGGAAATAATTCGGGTCCGCCAGGCAGAACACCACCCCGTTGCTGTCCTCCATCAGGCGCTGCCAGACGCCGCTCTGGTCAATCCCCGCGCCCAGGCCCATGGTCCCGGATCCCAGGCACCTGCGGATCTGGGCCTTCTCGATGGCGCCTGCGCCCAGAAACTGCTTGCGGATGCTGTGGACGCTGCCGTAAATCTGCTCCAGAGTCCACTGGTCGTAGGACTCCATCTGGTCGAAAAAGCGCCTCAACTGCCGGTAATACCGCTCTAACGCCTCCCCGCCGGTCTCATGTTCCCGGTTCATCTCCTCCGCAAACCGGTCCCGGACCGCTGCGTGTTCCCGGTCCAGAACCAGCTCGATATCTTTATAGAAAAAACAGGTGTACAGCGTGTCCCCCAAAAAACGCCTCCGGTAATAGCTTCCAAAGGACCAGCGGCTGTCCACAATATCCAAATAGTTGTTCATAGCGCTCCCATCACAATCTGATATCGCTCTCCGTGGAAAAATAATAGTCCAGCAGGAACCGGCTGCTGATGGCCGTGATCTTCACGTTGGTGCGGATTTCCAGCCGTTTGAAGGAAACCCAATAGCTCAACAGCTTGCGGATTTTCCGGTCCAGGCAGGGGTAGATGATGGATTCAAAATACTCCACCGTGCAGCCGCAGAGGATAATCCGGTCCAGGTCCAACAAAATGATCACGTTGGCCAGAATGGGAGCCAGATATGCGCACACATCCTCAATCAGCGCCACGGCCTTCGGCTCCTTGCGCCTCACCTCCTCAACCAACTCCCCGTAGGGCTTTCCGTAGTCCGCCTCCAGAGCTTCCAGGGAGATAAATTTCGTCAGACAGTTGGTTTTTCCGCAGACGCAGGGCCGCTCCGCGCCCTGAGCCATGGCGGTCACGTGGCCCAGCTCTCCGGCCACGTTGTTGGTGCTCTCCAGCACCCGGCCGCCCAGCACAAAGGCGGAGCCGATTCCCACGTCGATCTTGGCGATCATAAAGTTCAAATCCGCCGGAAACTGCGATTTCTCATAGTAGGCGAACATGTTCGCGTCGTTGCGGACCAGCACGGGCACGCCCAGGTATGACAGCTCCCCGGCCAGATCCAGATTGTACCAGTTCAGTTTTCCAGCCTCCACCACGATGCCCTTGTCCTCGTTGACAACGCCGGTGACGCTGATGGCGCAGGCCAGGATGGTCCTTACCGTCCCCGCCCGCTCCAACACCCGGCCGATCATCTCTTTGAGAACGTCCAGCACGTCCGTCTTCTGGCCCACCGGGCGCTCCTCCGAGGCAATCACCGTCTCGTCCAGGGCATTTACATAGACCGCCACCCGGCCGATGTTGATGTCCGCCGTGATCATATAGAAGCCCGAGTAGTTGACGGACAGGGACACGGGGTTGCGGCCCTTGATCCCCAGGGACGGCGCATACTCCAAGAGCACCCTGCGCTCGACGAGCTCCGTCACCAGGTTGGTGACGGTCTGGGAAGATAGATTTGTCTTTTCCGCGATCAGCTTCCGGTAGATCCCCGGGTTCTCATGAACGATTTTCAGGATATTCTTTTCATTGATCAGTTTCATTCTGTCGGGACTTGTCAATCTTCTCATACAGTTTAAGCTCCTCTTTCTACATGTTTATGGCTCAGCGGCGTTTCCGGCCAAACAGCCTCTTTTTGATCTTTGCCGCCCCACCCCCCTGGGTCAGGTAAAGGGCAAAGCTGCACAGAATCATCAGCACCACGGAATATACTAACGCCATGGCCTGGGCGTTCTCATTCACGCCCTCGTCGCTGGCTGACTTAATTATAACACCTAATGGCTGATATTTTGGAGAATATAAAAAAACCGACAAATCAAAATCGGAAAGCAGCGCGTTAAAATTCATAGCCATGACCGAGACCACCGTGGGCATGATCACCGGCAGTATCACCCGGACCATCGTGTAGGACGTTCCCGCCCCCATGGTCTTTGCCGCCTCCTCCAGGCTGTCCTCCACGCCGAAGAACGCCGCCCGGATCATTCGGAAGGAGAAGGGAAGCTTGACCACAATATAGGCGATCAGCATGATCCAGATGCTGCCGATCAGCACCTTACCGCCCACAACCGCCCGCGGCACGTCGTAGGAGAACATCAGCCCCAGGGCGATAAAGGTGGTGGGCAGCATCCAGGGAATCAGCAGGCCGTACTCGAAAAACGCGTCGGTCCTGTGCTCGTTCCTGCGCACAAACCGGGCCACAATCACACTGATCACGCAGGCTCCCGCCGCCGCGGCCACGGAGTAAACGATACTCACCAGGTAGGGCCTGAACGCGTCCTGTTTCGTGAACAGCGCCACGTAATTTTTCAGGGTGAAGGCGCTTAAGGACAGGGTCGAGGTCTTGATCGCCAGGGCGTCGCAGAAGGAGAACAGCACCACCAGGCAGATGGGCAGCATGTAGATCACGAACATGGCGTAGGCAACCACATGGGCCGCCACATTGGCCGCGGGGTTGCGCAGCCTGGCCTTGCGCATTTTCGCCTTGGTCTTGGACACGGATATGTAATTTCCCTTCCGCTCCACCCGGTTCATGATAAACAGCAGCACAATGGTCATCAGGCCCAGAATCATGGCCAGGACCGCCGCCAGATCCCGGGATCCCGGAGACTGGGCAAAACTGACGATCATGGGGTTGATGGTCTGGAACTTGCTGCCGCCGATCATCAAAGGCGCGGACAGCGCGCAGATACCGGTGAGAAAGGTCATGATCGTCAGCGCGAACAGCGTGGGCTTTAACGTGGGCAGTACCACCTTGAAGAGAATCCGACTGTCCGAGGCCCCCATGTTCCTGGCCGCCTCGATGGTGTGGTAATCCAGGGCCCGTATGGCGTTGGTCAGGAAAATGATGTGGTTAGACGTACAGGCAAAGGTCATGACAAAGAGCACCGCGCCGAAGCCTGTGAACCAGTTGACGTTCATATTCGGGAACAGGAGGGTCAGGCCCTTGGTCACGATCCCCTTGGAGCCGTACACGAACTTGTAGCCCATGGCCAGCACCACGCCGCCGTAGACTAGGGAGGTCATGTAGGCCAGCCGCAGGAAAAACGCTCCCTTAATGTCCCAGTATTCCGTGAACAGCACCACCAGGGTGCCCACCAGATTCACCGTAATTACCAGACTGATGCCCAGCACCAGGCTGTTGATCATGCTCTTCACCGCCCGCTTGGACTTTAACAGCTTGGTGACGGCCTCGGCGCTGAACCGGCCGTCCTCCTGGAGCACGCTGATCATGATATTGATGTTGGGAAATAGAATAAACGCCGCGATGAACCAGACCAGCACGATGCGGATGGCAATGGCCTGGGGCGTCATTTTCTGTTTTCTGCCGTGTGTTTTCATATCGATTCATCCACCTCCCGCGGGCTAGAACTGCATCACATAGTCGGGGTTCACATACAGACAGATCTCCTGTCCCCTCTTGAAAAACGCCCTGCCGTCGTTCTTTTCCACGCATTTCACCTGCTGCCCGCACACATTCACCTGGTACCGGGCCAGCATGCCGTCGTACTCCAGCTCTTCCACCGTACCGGTGAGACCGGCGCAGCCCTCCCTGGGCTCGGACAGCACCCGCTCCAGGCGGATAAATCCGGTTTTCCCGGCATCCAGGCGCTTTCCTCCCGTCCCTCCGGTCTGCCGGTTGATCTCCTCCAGAATCCCGCCGTCCAGCCGGTTGATGTCCCCGATAAAGTCGCAGACAAATTCCGAGGCGGAATTGTTGTAGATCTCGTATGGCGTGCCCACCTGTTCGATGTAGCCGTTGTTGAACACCGCGATGCGGTCGGACAGATTCATCGCCTCCTCCTGGTCGTGGGTCACGTAGAGGGTCGTGATATTTAAATCCCGCTGGAGGCGTTTTAACTCGCCCCGCAGGCCGATGCGCAGCTTGGCGTCCAGATTGGACAGCGGCTCGTCCAGGCAGAGGATCTTGGGTTCCTGGATAATGGCTCTGGCCAGGGCGATTCTCTGCTGCTGGCCGCCGGAGAGCTCGGAAACATTGCGATCCAGCTGGGTAGCGCTGATGCGGATTTTTTCCGCCACCTCGTCCACCCGCCGCTTGATCTCGTCCGCCTTCATCTTGCGGACCTTCAGCCCAAAGGCGATATTCTCATACACGGTCATGGTGGGAAACAGGGCGTAGCTCTGAAACACCATGCCGATCTGGCGCTTCTCCACCGGCGCCTCCGTCACATCCCGTCCGTCGATCACCACCTGCCCCTTGGAGGGGATGTTGAACCCGGCCAGAGCCCGCAGGGTTGTGGTCTTGCCGCAGCCGGAAGGGCCGAGGAAGGTGAAAAATTCTCCCTCGTTGATGGTCAGGTTCAGATTGTCGACAGCTACAAAATCCCCATAGCGGATCTCTACATTTTTCAATTCAATCACAATTACCACCTCATAAAATAGAGAAATGGGGCAGGCCAAACGAATTGACTTGCCCCTGTACATTATTTGCGATTCGTATCTGTTCAGTACCCTCACAGATACGAGCAAAAATCCATGAAAATCGCCTTCGGCAATGGGATTTTTGCCTGTAAGCACAGGTTTTCGTACGGTCAGCGCAGCAAGTGCGCAGGCCGACTGAACAGTTACTGCTATTCAAGATATTCCAGCTGAATCTTCTCCACCCAGTCGTTGACGTGCTCGCTCACCAGCCCCCAGTCCACATCCTGAATCTTCACCTTGCTCATTAGATCCTTGATGTCCTTGTCGTCGATCATATCCAGGGCCTTCTGGTTGGCGGGAATGGCGCCCACGTTGTCGCTCCAGCCCTTCTGGATCTCAGCGCTTCCGAACCAGTTGATAAAGTCCTTGGCCAGCTCCTCCTCTTCGGTGCCGCTTATGATTCCCACCTGCTCCACCACGAAGGGTTCGCCGATCTCAGGAAGCATAAGGCCAAACTCCACGCCCCGCTCCTTCTGGTAGCGGATCACGCCCGCGCCCCAGAGCTCGGACATGGGAACCGTACCGTCAATCACGTTGCCGATGTAGTCGTCGCCGTCCTGCTGGTAGTAGCCGTTGGTGTAGAGTTCCTCGATGACCTTCCAGCCCTCCTCGGACACGCCGTACTCGCCGTTGGGATCAGGATAGCGGGCCAGGATGCTGGCCGTGATCATCTTGGCCGTTCCGCCCTGCAGCTGGAACAGGTTGTACTGGCCCTTGTACTTGGGATCGCACAGGTCGGGCCAATCCTGGGGCGGATCGGTCACGATGTCCTTGTTGTAGACCAGAAGCAGAGGCTGCACCACCGTGGGATAATAGTAGCCGTCCGCGTCGCCCAGGGACATGTCCACCTCGCCCACCCATTCGGGCTCATATTTGACCAGCAGTTCCTCTTTTTTCAGACGCTCGTACTCCACCGCATTCAAGCCGAACACCACGTCGCAGACGGGGTTGTTCTTCTCAGCCACCAGGCGGTCGGATAGGGCGCTGCCGTCGATGGATACGATCTGAATATTGAATCCGGCTTCCTTGGCAACCTTTAACAACCACTCGTCCTGGCCGTTGGAGGTGGAGTTAGAGTAGACCACCAGCTCTTTGCTGCGGTCCACGTTTCCTTCCGGCTCTGCCTTCTCCTCCGCGCTCTCAGCCGCAGTCTCAGCCTGGGACGTTTCCGTCGCTTCGGTGGCGCCTGTGGTGGGGGCCTCTGTGGACGCAGAGCCTGAACCGCCGCCGCATCCGGCCGTCGACGCCGCCATCAAAGCCGCCAGCCCGATCGCTGCAAATTTTTTTAATCTCATAATTTTCCTCCTTTTGCGATTCCATACCGCTTTGTGTTTGTGAAAATCTATCCCAACATGCGCCTGGCATGCTGTTTGCTTTTTTAATCCATTTATTTTATTAAATATTTTTTGTTAAAAAGTAGTAAAATTTATGTAAAATCGCAATTATTTTGAAATCATCAGCCGTTTTTATCGTTTATTTAATCCATTGAATTGATTATATCACGTCAGAATATACAACGCAAGTGGTATTTAAGGAAAATTAATGTAAAATTTGTGCAAAGCGGAGGGCTGCCGCCGGGCCGGGCGCCGTACGGTCTTTCGCAAAAAAAACGTCCCGCCCCCGCGTAAACTGCGGGACCGGGACGGCGCTCTTTATGATTCTCTTTATCGTTACGCTTCCTCCACCACAGGCACCACTTCTCTGGCGCTGTAATGGTGGGCTTCCTCCAACATCATATCCTTGACCTTCATCAGGCGGACCTGGGAGCTTCGCTCGTTCTCGTCCAGCTTCATGGTGATGTAGCGGATGTTCTCCCGGGTCTCCGGGATCATGACGTGCTCCAGCGCGTTTACGCGGCGTCTGGTCTTCTCGATCTCGGCGGCCATCAGCTGGCAGGACTTTTCAATCTCCGCCAGGCGCAGCATATCCGGCAGAAGGTCCGCCAGGCTTTTCACCGCGTCGTCCAGATCGCTGGAAGTAAACGCAAATCCGTAGGAGTAGATGTCGTTGGCATCCGAGGTCCTGGTCTTGTAGTGGAACACCGGGATCTCCACGCTCATGACGTTTCTGGTCTCGGACTCCAGATAGACCTCCTGCTTGGGGGCCATCAGGGCTACGTTTAACGCCTCGTCCGTCATGCCGGAGCGGGCCAGAACAAAGTTCTGGTTCGCAGCCGCGATGCCGGCCTCCACCTTCTCCCGCAGCGCCTTGTTCTCCCGCACCAGCTCCAGAAACTGACGCATCAGCTCATCCCGCTTATCCTTCAAAAGCTTATGGCCGCGCACGGCTGTGGTCAGCTTTTTCTTCAGGCGCGTAAGCTCCATACGCGTAGGGTTCACATGTTTTGCAGCCATACTCTGTCAACTTCCTTTCGTTACGAGTTCACCGGTTACTTCTCGTCGTAGTACAGATCCAGATAGGTGTCCTTGATACGCTTAAGCTCGGTTCTCGGCAGAATACGCAGCAATTTCCAACCAATCTCCATGGTCTCCTCGATATCGCGGTTCGCGTAGTAGCCCTGGGACACGTACTCCTTCTCAAAGGCGTCGGCGAACTTGGCGTACAGCTTATCCATATCGGTCAGAGCCGCCTCGCCCAGGATAACCATCAGCTCCTTGGCGTCCTTACCTCTTGCGTAAGCCGCAAACAGCTGGTTCATCACGTTGGCGTGGTCCGCTCTGGTCTTGCCCTCGCCGATCCCTTTATCCTTCAGACGGGACAGGCTGGGCAGCACGTCGATGGGCGGGGTCACGCCCTTGCGGTACAGCTCGCGGCTCAGGATGATCTGGCCCTCGGTGATGTATCCGGTCAGGTCGGGGATGGGATGGGTCTTGTCGTCCTCGGGCATGGACAGGATCGGGATCATGGTGATGGAACCGTTCTTGCCCTTCTGACGGCCTGCGCGCTCGTATAAGGAGGCCAGGTCGGTATACATGTAGCCAGGGTAGCCGCGGCGTCCCGGAACCTCTTTTCGGGCTGCGGATACCTCGCGCAGTGCGTCGGCGTAGTTGGTAATATCGGTCAGAATCACCAGCACGTGCATGTTCTTCTCAAAGGCCAGATACTCGGCCGCGGTCAGAGCCATACGCGGGGTGGCGATACGCTCTACGGCGGGGTCGTTTGCCAGGTTGATGAACATGACGCTGCGGTCGATGGCGCCCGTCTCCTTGAAACTCTCCATGAAGAAGTTGGCTTCCTCGAAGGTAATACCCATTGCAGCGAACACCACGGCGAAGGGATCGCTGGTGCCGCGCACCTTAGCCTGACGGGCGATCTGCGCCGCTAAGTTGGCGTGGGGCAGACCGGACGCCGAGAAGATCGGCAGCTTCTGTCCTCTTACCAGGGTGTTCAGTCCGTCGATGGCGGAGACGCCGGTCTGGATGAACTCCTGGGGGTAGTTTCTGGCCGCCGGGTTCATGGGCAGGCCGTTGATGTCCATGCGCTTCTCCGGCAGAATGTCGGGGCCTCCGTCGATGGGACGGCCCAGTCCGTCGAAGATACGGCTCAACATATCCTCGGATACGCCCAGCTCCATGGTACGGCCCAGGAAACGGACCTTACTGGAATCCAGGTTGATACCGGTGGAGGATTCGAACAGCTGTACCAGCGCGTTTCCACCGTCAATTTCCAGAACTTTACAGCGGCGCTTCTCACCGCTTGCCAGCTCGATTTCTCCCAATTCATCGTAGGTTACGCCCTGAACGCCGCGTACCAGCATAAGGGGACCGGCAACCTCTTCGATTGTCCTGTATTCTTTAGGCATTAGAAGTCCTCCTTTCTGCTCAGCTCGTCGCCGATCTCAATGCGCAGCGTGTCGAGAATGTTGTCGTATGCTTTATCCAGCTCGCCCTCGGGGGTGTATTTGAAACGTCCGATGGTCTCGCGGACCGGCAGGTTCACCAGGCGCTCGATGTTCACGCCCTTGTTCAGAGCTTCGCCTGCCTGATCGTAGTATGCCAGCACCAGCATCATCATCATGTGCTGTTTCTTTAAGGATGTGAAGGTGTCCACCTCGTGGAAGGCGTCCTGATGCAGGAAGTCCTCGCGGATGGAGCGGGCCGCCTCCAGCTTCAGGCGGTCAGGCGCGGACAGAGCGTCCATACCAACCAGCTTCACGATCTCATCCAGCTCCGCCTCTTCCTGAAGCAACAGCATCAGGCGTCCGCGCAGCTCGGTCCAGTCGCTCTCCACCTCGGCGTTGAACCATTTCTCCATGGTGTCCACGTACAGGGAATAGCTGGTCAGCCAGTTCACTGCCGGGAAATGGCGCTTGTAGGCCAGGTTGGAGTCCAGACTCCAGAATACTTTTACGATTCGCAGGGTGGCCTGGGTTACAGGCTCGGAGATATCTCCGCCTGCGGGGGACACGGCTCCGATTACGGACAGCGCGCCCTCTCTGCCCTCGCTGCCCAGGGAGATCACGCGGCCGGCGCGCTCGTAGAACTGCGCCAGACGGGAACCCAGGTACGCGGGGTAGCCCTCCTCGCCGGGCATCTCCTCCAGACGTCCGCTCATCTCACGCAGAGCCTCGGCCCAGCGGGAGGTGGAGTCGGCCATCAGGGCCACGGAATAACCCATATCGCGGAAATACTCTGCGATGGTGATACCGGTATAGATGGAAGCCTCACGGGCCGCAACGGGCATGTCGGAGGTGTTGGCGATCAGCACCGTCCGCTCCATCAGGCTCTTGCCGGTCTTGGGGTCCTTCAGCTCCGGGAACTCGTTCAAAACGTCGGTCATCTCGTTTCCGCGCTCGCCGCAGCCGATGTATACCACGATATCCGCATCCGCCCATTTAGCCAGCTGGTGCTGCACCACGGTCTTACCGGAACCGAAGGGTCCGGGAACCGCCGCAACGCCGCCCTTGGCGATGGGGAACAATGTGTCGATCACGCGCTGCCCGGTTACCAGAGGCATATCCGGGGACAGCTTGGTCTTGTAGGGACGCCCGCGGCGCACCGGCCACTTCTGCATGAGGCCGATGGGATGCTCCTCGCCCCGGTCATCGGTCACCACCGCAACCGTGGCGGTCACCGTGTACTCGCCGGCGCTGATATAGGTGATGGTGCCTGCAACGCCCACGGGGATCATGATCTTCTGCTGCACCACGTCGGTCTCCTGGACCGTACCGATGATGTCGCCGCCGGTCACCTTGTCGCCGACCTGGGCGGTGGGCACAAACTCCCACTTTTTGTCTCTCTTTAAGGAGGGAACCTCAACACCGCGGTTCAACAGATTGCCGCCGGTCACCTCCATGATGGCGTCCAGGGGACGCTGGATTCCGTCGTAAATACTTCCGATCAGGCCGGGGCCCAGTTCCACGCTCATGGGAACGCCGGTGGACTCTACGGGCTCGCCCGGGCCCAGGCCGGACGTCTCCTCGTATACCTGGACGGAAGCCTTATCACCGTGAATCTCTATAATTTCGCCAATCAGCCGCTGCTCGCTCACGCGCACCACGTCGAACATGTTGGCGTCGCGCATGCCTTCAGCGATAACCAGCGGACCGGCTACTTTTTTAATCACGCCTTTGCTCATTTTCTACCTCCACTAGTTGTTGAATATAATATCCGAACCTACCGCCTGCTCCACGGATTTCTTCACCGCCAGGATGCCCTGTCCCGTATTGCCGGACACGCCCGGGATGAGGATGATGGCCGGGAGATCCGCCTCCCGGTAGCGCTCGATCTCCGAACCCAGCTGGGCCGCCAAAGCCTCGGTGATGTAGATCACCGCATAGCCGCTCTCGGCCAGCTGCCTCATTTTCTTTCCCGCATCCGCCGGATCAGTGAAGGGAAACGGCTCAAGGCCAAGGGCCGCGAATCCGTAGATGCTGTCGCGGTCGCCCATAACTGCAATCTTATACATACATCTCCCTTACCCTTTCCCGGATGGATTCTTCCGGAAGATGGTTAAGCTTGCCGGAAAGCACGATCCGTACTGTCTTGATTTCATTGTCCCGCGCCAGAATATACGCTGCCAGAGGTCCCAGCCCGAAGGGGTTGAATCTCTGGGGGCGAATCTTTCGGATCAGCAGGTTGTCACACCACCGCTCGAAGGCCGAGGGCGACTTGTGAAGCTCCTCCACCGCCTCCGCGTAGGGCGTGAGTTCCAGATATGCGCAGATGGCGTCCACGCCCTCCACCGCTGCCTGGGCCAGACGGCTCACGTCCAGCGTGTCGCAGGGGGCCAGAGCCCGCGCTAAAAATGCTTTGTCCTTGCCGGTACGCGCAGCGCGCACCGCTGTCTTGATATCAGCGGAGGCCACCGTCAACTCGCCGTAGAGCTTCAGGCACTCGTCCCCCACGGCCTTGCCCGCCTGGTAGATGGCGTTTAGGGCCGCCCGGTCAATGATGATATCGCAGAGCTGGCCGTCGCCGGTCTGAAGCAGCACCTCGTAGGCCTCCTTCGCGGGCTCTGCCATGGCTTCCGGAAGCGCTGCAAAATCCCTGGTGCGGATGGCTTCCCGGATGCGCTTCACATCCACGGTCCCCTGGTCGATGTAGATCCCCGGATACTCGCTGTCCATCCGGGCCTCCTTGATCGCCGCCTTCAGATTGTGGTAATCATTGGCGTACAGGAACACGTCGAACACGGAGAGGTCCTTCACCAGCTCGCCGATGAGCTGCCAGGTTTTCTCCCGCTCCGCCGCCAGGATGGCCCCGGCGTCCCCGGCGTCGCTGTCGCCCCAGTTCTTTTCCCGGAGAAGCTGAAGGCACTCGTCGTACCCCTTCGCCCCCAGGAGCTGCTCAATAACTGAACCGGAAAGCAGGGAGAGCTCTTTGGAACGGATGCGGGCCACCGCATAAACATATTGATCTTTTGCCATTCATAAACCTCCCGCTAAACCGTGCCGAACAGAATCTCCTGAACCTTATCCTGCAGCATCTCGTGCGCGGAATCAAACAGCGCGTCGAAGGAGCAGTTCTCCTCGATGCCGCCGTATGTGAGCACGAAGCCGCCGTCAATGTCCCGCGTCTCGCCGGAGACAGTCAACGCCGCTCCCTCTTTGCCGCCCGCAACAAGCGCTGCGTTTAAGGTATCCGCGAAATTCTCCGGAAGGCGGTCCAGATCGGCCTTCGAGAACAGGATGGTCCCCTTGCCGCTCTGGCTTGCCTTCACCGCCAGCTTCACGATATTTTCAAAATACGCCTCCTTGGGCATATTTTTCAGTTGCTGTTTTGCTTCACCAATAATTCTGCCTATCAATACCTGTTTCTCGGCCAGGATTCTCTGCCGCTTTTTCAGCTCCGCCGCAGAATGGCCCCGATCCAGGATATTGGCCGCGGCCTGTTCCGCTTTTCTGCCGATGGCAGCGCACTCTGCGGCCGCTTCCTCCCTGGCGTTCTGGAGAATCGCTTCCGCCTCGGCCTTCGCCGCCTCCAGAGTACGGGCCGCCGCTTCCTCAGACTCTGCCTGAATCCGGGCGATAATCTTGTCTAATCCCGCCATGCGTTGTTCTCCTTTCCCGTTATGTTCATTCTTCCGCCGACTGTAGACTTAAATTGCCAGTCCGCCGATGCCGAAGATGGACAGGATGGAGATCAGAAGAGCCAGGATGGCGTAGGTCTCAACCATTGCCGGGAAGATCATGGCTTTACCGAACTGCTCCGGACGCTTTGCGACCAGGCCGATACTTGCCACGGAGGCCTTGCCCTGCTTCATCGCGGACCACAGGCCCACAAACGCCATGGGAAGGCAGGCTGCCAGATATAACAGACCCTTGGCTACGGAAACGTTGGGATCGCCGCCCATGATACCGATCTGAGTCAGGGTGATGAAACCGATCAGCAGGCCGTAAATACCCTGCGTACCGGGCAGAAGCTGCAGAACCAGAACTTTACTGAACTTGTTGGGGTCTTCCGTGATAACGCCTGCGGCGGCCTCACCCGCGATACCCACTCCGATTGCGGAACCAATTCCTGCTAAAAGTGCTGCCAGCGCTGCCCCTGTAAGTGCAAATACAATTCCGAGATTTCCCATAGTTAAATGTCCTCCTTGACTTTATAATATTTCGTGTGAATGGCAAAAGGCTCAAATTTCCTTCCGCCGCCCTCATAAAACTTTCCAAAAAACTCTACAAACTGCAGACGGTTGGTGTGCACGTAGGCGCCCAGGGCGTTGATCGCCAGGTTCAGGCTGTGGCCTATTAAGAACACCAGGATAAATACAATCGCTCCGAAAACATTTCCTCCGAGCATGCTTCCCATCTTGTTAAACACTGTGGAGATAACACTGGTCGCCAGTCCCAACGCCAGCAGTCTGGAGTAGGACAGTATGTCGCTCAGGTAAGAGGTTACGCCGTAAACGCCGTAAAGCCCCTTCAAGATCCGCTTGAACCAGTTTTTGGACTCTCTGCCGCTGGTGAGAATAATGCCCACCGCGCCGATCACCGCCAGCACGGCGCATACGTTGCCCACGGCCGCGGGCACCACAAAGCTCAGGCCCAGCATATCGGTAAACATGGGCATTGTCAGCAGATAGAGGATCGCTCCGCCCACCAGCATGTACCAGAATCCCGCATCGTAAAGCGCATCCGTCACGCTGCCGCCCTTCACACAGCTGTACAGCTTGATTCCAAGACCTGTGAACAGGTGCAGGATACCAAGTGCAAAGGCGAACACCAGCATCTTCATGGGCAGGCTCACCGGCTCAAACCAGAGCGGCGCCAGCCGGATATCCGGCCGTCCGAAGAAGGTGGTGGCGATTACGTTCACCGCATCCCCGAAGAAGCTGCCGAACATGAAGCCCCAGAAGGTGGTGGAGATGCCGCAGTAGAGAAACATCTTTAACATCTTCCGGAATCCGGGTTCAAGGTTTTTGATTTTTTTCAGACAATAGGTACAGCCGATGATCATGATCAGGCCGTAGGCCGCATCCGAGAGCATCAGGCCGAACAGTACATAGTAGAACATGGCCACGGCGCCGGACGGATCCATCTCGCCTTTGCCCGGCAGGCTGTAGCTCTCCACCACGCTCTCCACCGGCTCGACGAACTTGTTGTTGTGCAGGATCACCGGCACGTCGTCCCCGTCGGATGGTTCGGTAAGTTCCACCACCACGTCGTAGCGCGACTCCAGGGCCTTTTGAAGCTTTGGCGCTTCCGGCACGGAAATATACCCCGTGACAAGAAATACGCGCCGTGACTGAACCAAACCGCCAAGCACGCCGTACTTCTCGGCACGCATGGTGTAATAGTCCATGACAAAACGGATCTGCCCCGCCTGGCCGGCAAGCCCGACCACCTCGGCTTTGGCGTTCTCCACCGCAGCGTTCACCTGGCGGATCTTCTCCTCCAGCTCCTTCTGCTTCTTAGCCGGAACCTCATGGGACAGGGGCGGCCTGGAAAAATTCATCTTGTGGAGCGCATCCTCCACCGCCTCCGCGTCCGCCCGGTGGCAGACGATGAACAGACAGATCTGTTCCGCGGTTCCGCCGATTCCCGTGACATCCACGGATTCCACCTGGGGCGCGTACTGCCCCAAAAGCTCGTGCACTTTCTCCAGGGTGATGTCCCCGGCCAGCGAGCCGATAAACGCGGCGGTCTTCCTCGTCCCCCGGTAATCCAGCGGGAGATCGAAATTTTTCCACGGTTCCAGAGCATCGATCTGCTGCTCCAGTTTGGGGATCATGCCCTTGTTCTCGGCAATCTCCTTCTCCAGTTCCTGCAAGCGATAGGCGGTCTTCATAATCTCGTCATGCTTGCCGGCGCTGGACTCGTACTCCTCCAATGACAGCGTCTCGCGCCCCTCGAAGCCGGCCAAAAGCCCCTTCTTCTCAGGCGCATACTCCGCGAGCACGGACAATGCCTGCTCCGCTACGGCGGCGTTGCGCTCGAATACTGTCTTGGAAGAGGAAACGTCAGTCTTTCTGAATATGCTGTCTTCCTCCAGCCCGCTCGTGATCTCCACAGCTCCCTGGCGCTGCAACAGCTCCAGGATCTGTTTGCGGTCCTTTTTGAGGCCACAGATCAGCACTTTCTTCATAGGCACTACTGCCAATCTTACGCGCCTCCTTTCTACAGCAGTTCAGCCAATACCGCTTTTACTGCCTGATCTGACTTCTCTGTTACCGCGCTTCGCAGTGACTCAAGCTCAGCGCCTTCCGCCTGTTCGGCGTCCGCCATAATACGGTCCGCCTGGGCCTTGGCGGCGTCTTCCGTCTGTGCGGCTTTTTCCCGGGCCTGGCGAATCAGCTCGCTCTTCTGCGCAGCCGCACCCGACCTTGCTTCCGCAATAATCTCTTCCGCCTGCTGCCCCGCCTGGGCTTCCCGCTGTTCCGCCGCCTGTTCCGCCTGACGGATTGCGTCAATGATCTCCTGGGCCAACTCCATCCTCCTCTCTCAAAAGAACCCCCTGCCATAAGGCAGCGAACAAATTCTTCATATTTTTCAGGATTCTCTTATTTTTTGTACAATATGAATAGATTATACCTCATCGTCATTTTATTTTCAATGCAATTTCTAATTATTTCATAAATATTTTTTAGATAGACAAAAAGTTTTTGTTTGTCTATTTTTTGACATACTTTTTAAAAGAAAGAGGGGCCGGGTGCGGCACGCATCTGGTCCCTCTATTAAAATTTGGCTTAATCCGCCATCAGACTCTGTTTTCCGCCGCGGTTCATCACGCTGTAGTAAGCGGGCAGCATGAGCAGCGCCAGAATGGTGGAGGCCGTCAGGCCGCCGATGTTTACCAGAGCCAGACCCTGGGTGGTCTCGCCCGAATCGCCCAGCGCCAGCGCCATGGGCAGCATGGACAGCACCGTGGTCAGGGTGGTCATCAGGATGGGACGCAGACGGGTTGCACCCGCCTCGATCAGAGCCGTCTCCATATCCATGCTCTGGCGGTACTGGTTCACCGTATCCACATACAGAATACCGTTGTTAACAACTGTACCGACCAGCATCAGGAAGCCCAGCAGGGAGGTCATGCTGATGGCGCTGTCCACAATCCACAGCAGACCGAATGCGCCGATCAGACAGAAGGGCACGGTGGTCATAACCATGATTGAGAACTTAGGCGACTCGAACTGGCACGCCATCACGACGAATACCAGGAAAATCGCCATCGCAATGGCCTTGCCTAGGTTGGTGAACTCCTTCTGCATGGACTTCTGCATGCTGTTCATAGCAATGGAAACGCCCTGGCTCAGCTGCGGCGTCACAACCTCTGTCTGAAGCTGTTTCTCCGTAGTCTCCGTCGCCTTGTCGGTATAGGTGCCGGTGATGGTCACGCGGTACTGCTTATCCTGACGCCGGATCGTGGCCGGGCTGTCCTCAAACACCAGGTCCGCCACGTCCGTCAGCGCAACCGCTCCTCCGGTGGGCGTCTGAAGTACGATATTCTGAACCTGAGCAAGAGTCTTATACCGGTCTTTATTATATTCAACCTTAATATCCACGTCGCGGCCGTCGATCTCCAGAGATGCGGGGTTCACGCCGCTTAACATGCTGTTTAAGGTGCCGCCGATCTGTGCGGCGGACAGCCCTGCGGCCTTGGCCTTGATGGGGTTGACGCGCACCTTCACCACCGGGGCTGCGTTCTCCAGGTCGGAGTGCACCTTGGTCACCTCAGAGCGCGCATCCAGCGCCGAAACGATCCTGTCGCTGTCCGCTTTGAGCGCATCGTAGTTGGTGCTCTGCAGAATCACCTGGTAGGTGTCGCTGGTTCCCATCATGGAACCGATGGTCGAGTTTGCGCTGACCGTGATGTTACAGTTGGGTATGCTCTCCAGCTCTTTTCTCCAGAGCTTTACCACGTCGTCAGTTTCCATATCCCGGTCCTTTTTCAGATAGGCGGAAACCGTGGGGTTGGAGCTCATGCTGCTGCTCAGGCCGCCGCCGCCCGACTGGGTCAGGTAATCCTCCACATTGGGGTCGGCGCTCACAACCTCCTCAACCTGGTTCAAAATATCTTCCACAATTCCAAGCTGCAGACCCGGTTTGGTCTCCACCTCCACCGTAATCTGACCCATGTCGTCCTCGCCCATCAGCTCGGTTCTCAGGTTCATGGCCAGCACGATGGACAGCGCCAGCAGCGCCACGGAGGAGAGCATAACCAGCCCTTTGTGCCGCAGGAAACGTCTCATGATCCTGCGGTATTCCTGCTGCATCTTTTCCACCGGGCGGGACAGGGGAGCCGTCTTTTTTTCCACCGGCTTATAGTTCATGTAGCACAGCGGAACCACGGTGATAGCCGAAATCAGGGACGCCACCATACAGAACACGATGGTGAAGCCCAGGGGGCGGAACATCTCGCCGGTCATACCGCTCAACATTGCCAGGGGCAGGAACACCACGCAGGTGGTCAGCGTGGAACCCACAACCGACTGGTACACCACGCCGGTACCGTTTAAGGCCGCCTTGGAAAATTCCCTGAAGCCCGTGTCCGTGGTGGCCCTGAAGCAGCTCTCCAGCACAACCGTGGAGTTATCCACCATCATGCCGACGCCCAGCACCAGGGCGCTGAGGGTGATCACGTTCAGGGAGAAGCCCATGAGGTTCATCAGCACAAAGGAGGCCAGGATGGATACCGGGATGGAGCTTCCGACGATCAGGGATGCCTTGATGTCGCCGAAGAACAGCCAGATGATGGCCATGGAAATCACAATCGCGGCGATCATGGTCTGGAACACGGAGGTAAGGGAGGACATGATGTTGTCCTTGGTATCCATAACCACCGTAACGTTCAGGTCCGGATCCGCAGCCGTTAACTCCTCAATCACATCGTTGACGTCGGAGGACAGGGTGAGGGAGGCCGCATCCTGCTGCTTGGTCACGGAAACCGCGATCGTGTCCTGACCGTTATAGCGGGCAATACTGGTAGTGTCATCCTCACCCAGGTAAATATTGGCCACATCGCCCAGATAGATGGTGTTCTTCCCGGAAACCGTCAGCGGGATGTCCTGAAGCGTCTCCAGGGTGTCGAATTTCTGGTCCGTGGACACGGCCAGCTGCTGGTCGCCCAGATCGGCGTTGCCGGCCGGGTAAGCCAGGTCGGCGCTGCCGATGTCCGTTGCGATGGAGTTCATGCTCACGCCGTACTGGCTCATCTTCTCGGGAAGCAGCTCCACGCGGATGTACTCCTGGCTGCCGCCGTTGATGGATACCTCCGCCACGGAGGACAGCTTCTCCAGCTCCGGCACCACGTCGTCGTTTACATAGTTATAGAGGTTATCGGTGTTGTCCTTGCTGACCGCCAGGATCATGTTGGCCATCAGGTTGGCGTTCAGCTCCAGCATGATGGGATCTTCCACCTCGTCCGGCATGCTGACCTTGGCCAGATCCATCTGCTTTTTCAGATCGTCGTAAGCCTTATCCATATCGGTGCCGTACTTGTATTCCAGCATGGTGATGGACACGTTCTCACGGGACATAGAGGATACGGTGTCCAGACCGCTCAAGGTTCCCACCTGATCCTCCACCGTCTTGGTGACCAGATCGTTCACGTCCTCGGGGCTGGCGCCGGGATAGGGCGTCATCACGACGATCATGGACATGTTCATTTCCGGCATCAGCTCAAGAGGCGATGACATGAAGGCCTGAAGACCGAACACCACCAGGCACAGGATCATCAGTACCGTGGTCACCGGCCGTTTCAGGACTAGTTTTGTTAAACCCATAGTTTTACGCCCTCCTTACTCAGCCGCAGCTTCTGCCTGGTTCGCTTCGGCAGCTGCCTCGCCGTCCGCCAGCGACACCTTGTAGCCGTCCTTCAGCTCGGAAGTCCAGGTGGTAAGTACCTGATCGTCCATGGTCAGGCCGGACTTGATCACAATATTCTCAGTATCAAAGATTCCCACTTCCACCGGCACCTCCCGGATCACGCTCTCACCGGCATCGTAGGTGTAGACAAATGCGTCCCCGCCGCGGTAGTACACGCTGTGGGTGGGCACCAGCATGGCGTTCAGAGCGGAATCCTTGGGAACCTCAAGCTCCACGTCCGTTCCCGGCGTCATGGTATTGTTGTCGTCCACGGAGGCCTTGACCTTGAACAGGCCCACGCCTGCATCCGCCATGTTGCTGACCTCGGTGATGGTTCCGTTGTAATCCACGCCGTCCTTGTTGAGAACCACGGGATCTCCTGGGTTCAGATTGTTTTTCACCTTCTCAGTGGTATAGAAGGAAACCACCTTGCCGTTCTCACCCGCGATCACGCAGAGCTGGGTGGACTGGCCGACCGTGTCGTGAAGCTCCACATTGCACTGCTCCACCCGGCCGCTTATGGGGCTGGTAACGTTGCTGAATTCCAGCTGATTGTTGTAATTGATCTGCGCCGCTTCATACTGAAGTCTGGCTGCGTCCGCCTGGGCCTTGTAGCCGTCGTAGTCCTGGGCGGATATGTAACCGGCCTGATACAGGGGGGTCATGCGGTTCAACACGTTCTGCGCGCTCTCCGCGGACACCTTGGCCGCCTCCATGGAGGTCCTGACCGCATCCACCTGCTTGGTGTCGATCTCCACCAGCACCTGTCCCGCCGTCACGGTATCCCCGGCCTTGATGTTCACCGCGGTGATATCGCCTCCGACCTTGGGGAAAATGTATACCACATCCGCCGGCTCGATGGTGCCGATCAGCTGGGTGGACAGACGCACGTCGCCCATGTGCGGTTTCTCAACCGTCACCACCGGGTCCGCCGTAGCCTCTGCGAATTCCGTCTTCTTTGTCAGGCGCAAAAACAGGAACACGGCTATGACCACGATCACAACCGCCCAAATTGCACGTTTCACTCCTTTTTTCATCTTCTCCTCTTTCCTTTCTGCTTTGTATTCCTTGTTTCGTTAAAAAAACAAGGGGAATCAACCGTTGCCAGGCAACAGCTCTCCCCCATTTCGTTACAAACCAACCATTTGTATTTTAGACATATATGCCTTTATTGTCTAACATCAAAAAACGGACAATTAACAACTATATGATGTTAATTGTCCATCTTTTTGTTTTCATTCCCGTTTGCGCAGATCAATGGAATTTAAGTATGAAACAAGATTTTTTAGTTTTTCCTCGTCCTCCACCCGCCACAGCGCCATCACCTTGGCCTCCGCCTGATTTTCCGGGGTGGGAATCGGAAACATAGCCAGCCGGTCCCCAAAGTCGTGGTAATATTCCCGGTAACCGATGTGGATCCCCTCGTTGGCGTTTAAGGCCAGCTCCAGGCTGTCCGTATTGTCAAAGTAGCGCACCTTTTTAGGAAGATACCCCAGATTTCCCAAAAATTCCAGGATTTTCATACCGATACCGGACTCCTCGTACCGGAACACGGCCAGAAGCGTCTGCTGCTGAAGCAGGGCGCTGCTGAGGCGCTCCATGCAGGCCATTGGATTTTTTTTGGAAAACACGTAGTACAGGGGAAAGCTGTGCAGCTCCGCCCAGTTGAACTTGTCCTTGATCTTGGTGTAGTCGAACCCGTTGCTCAAGGTAATGATCAGGTCCGGCGTGTTGATCCCGGCCAGGTCCTTCACGTCGCTGTACTCCTTGAGCTGGAACTCCGTCTGGGGAAAACGGTCGCTGTACTCCGTCAGGATCCGCCCCACCACGTCCATCACGCCGTTCATTTTCAGAATCGCCACGTGTATGCGGTCTTTCTCCCGCTTGTTGTCCTCCCGGGCCATATCCACCGACTCCCGGATCAGGGATGGGATATTCTGCCATTTCCACAGCAGAATCTCCCCGCTGCGGGTCAGACGCACCTCCCGGGTGGTCCGCTCAAACAGCCGCATCTCCAGCTCTCTCTCCAGGGAGGATATCTGGCGGCTCAGCCCCTGCTGGGAAATGTAGAGATGACTGGCCGCCTCGGTAAAATTCAGCGTGTGCGCCACTTCCAGAAAACACTCGATCTGGTGTATGGTCATAGGCCGTCCTCCTGGGCAAAGCCGGTAAAGCCCTCCGCCTCCGTAACCAAACGGGGCAGCTCCAGGCGCACGGTTTTCATTGGATTGACGATCTGGCAGACCGCCAGGTCGCCCAGCATGTCAAGGTACATGCCCGCGTCCACCGTGTCCGCCCCCGTGTGCTCCGTGAGGAAGGAAAACATCTGCAGAACCGCTTTGTCCCCGGCTTCATCCAGCGTTTCGCCGTACGCGACAGTGATCCATTTCTGCGAATTGCGGATCATGGGATATTCCAGGGCCAGCCCTTTGAGAACGTGTACCCGCACGGTGACCCGTCCTCCGATCTCCACGCCGCAGTTGCCCACCTCACCGTCCCCCATAATGGCGTGCAGATCGCCCATTGCGAGCAGAGCTCCGGGCGCCTTCACCGGCAGATACAGGGAGCAGCCGGCCTCGATGCGGGTGCAGTCCATATTTCCGCCGTGATTCATGGGCGTCATCGTACTGACAGCTCCGCGCTCCGGCGCTACGCCGATCACGCCCACCATGGGTCTGGCCGGTATCTCCAGATTCCTGTAATGGATCCGGTTATCCTGAACCGGCACGCGGCGGATCACGGTAGTGGAAATTTTGTGCTTCAACGCGCCGCTGGCGGGACCCATGTCCAGAATCCCCACCGGGTCCAGGGAAATGTCCAGGATATCCACCCGCAGCACATCCCCCGGCGCTGCTTCCTCCACGAACAGAGGGCCGGTGGCGGGATTTTCCAGGCCGCGGTCCAAATCCGCAAAGGTGGTGTCCCCGGGCAGCAGCTGGCCTTTGTAGCAGTCGTAGGTCTCAAAGGTTACACTCTCCCCGGACCGCGCCCGGCTGACCGGGGGGTGCTCCGGGGAAAAGGTGTGAATCGCGTGGTTTTTCTCAATGTATATCATGGCAAATACCTCGTTTCTTGTGACAGTTCAGACGGCAGGGAAACGGGTGCCCGGGCTGTTTCGGCCTAGCGCCGCAGGGTGGCCGTTGGGTCCACCGCATCCCGCAGGGCGTCGCCCACAAAGTTGATGGCCACCACCAGGATCACGATCAGCAGGCCCGGCGGAATCCACAGCCAGGGCTGCTTTGTGAGCACGGTCAGGGACTGGGCGCTGTTGAGCATGTTGCCCAGACTGGCCGTCGGGGGCTGCACGCCCATACCCAAAAAGCTTAAGGACGCCTCGTCCAGCATGGACAGGGCCATGACCGAGGTGGCGTAGACCAGAATGGGGGCCACGGTGTTGGGCAGAATCTCCGAAAACAGGATGTGCCGCAGGGGCATACCCGCCACAATGTCGCCCTTGACAAAGTTGGTCTCCCGCAGGCTGAGCACATTTCCCCGCACCAGGCGGGCGATTCCGGGCCAGTCCACAAAGCCCAGGATCAGAATGATGCTCCACAGCCCAGGCTCAAAGATGGCGGCCGCCACCAGCACCAGGAGGATGTAGGGGAACGACATCACCATGTCGGTGAAGCGCATGATCAGCATGTCCAGCCAGCCCCCGAAATACCCGGCCAGAAGCCCCAGCACCACGCCCACGGCGGTGGAGATGGCGGTGGCCAGAAGGCCGACCAGAAGGGAAATGCGGGTGGCGTAGAGCAGGCGGCTCAACATGTCGCGGCCGATCTGGTCCGTCCCCAGCCAGAAGCGCAGGCTGGGCGCCTCGCTGAAGGGTCCTACGATAGCGTCCGGGTCGTGGGGCGCGATGATAGGCGCCAGCACGGCGGCAAGGCAGATCACGCTCAGCAGGATCAGGCTGGCGACGCCCAGATGGTGGTGTTTGAAGCGCCGCCAGACCGTCTGTAAATAGCTTTCATTTGTAATATCCGTTTGTCTCTTCATGGGCCGCTCCTATTGATACTGGATGGTGGGGTTCACCACCGCGTACAGAATATCCGTAATCAGATTGCCCGCCAGCACTACCACCGCGGACAACAGGCATACGCCCATGATCACCGGGTAATCCCGGCTCATGATGGCGCTCATGGTCATTAGCCCCAGGCCGGGCCAGGAAAACAGCTGTTCCACGATCACCGCCCCGCCGAACAGCACGGGAATCTCCATGCCGATCACCGTGACGATGGGCACCATGGCGTTGCGCAGGGCGTGCTGGTTCACCACCCGGCGGCGTCCCAGGCCCTTGGCCCTGGCCGTGCGCAGGTAATCCTGCTGCAGGATTTCCAAAACCGCGCTGCGGATGTAGCGGATGTTGGTGCCCGCCATGGACACGGACAGCACGATCACCGGCATCACCATGTGGGCCGCGATGTCCGCGGCGCCCCCGGAGGAGCCCAGGGTGGTCATGCCGCCGGAGGGCAGCCAGCCCAGCTTGACGGTAAACAAATACACCAGCAACAGTGACAGGAAAAAGCCCGGGATGCTGCTTCCGAAGAAGGAGAGGGTCACCACCGTGTAATCCCCCTTGGAATACTGGTGGATGGCGCTGTAAATCCCAGCGGGCACCGCCATCAGCAGGCTGACGATCAGGGATACGCCCATGAGCAGCAGGGTCGGCCCCAGATGGCTTCCGATCATGGCGCTGACGGACTGGTAGGTCTTGACGGAATAGCCCATGTTGCCCTGAAGCAGGTTGGACAACCACACGAAATACTGGATGTAGAAGGGCTGATCCAGCCCCAGCGCGGCCTTCTGGGCCTCGATGGCTGCCTGGGAGATCCGGGCGCCCTGAAGCATCTCCAGGGGATTTCCCGCCATGCACATGATGGCGTAATCGATAATGGTGATTCCGATCAGCGTGGGGATGGCGATCAGAATGCGTTTTAAAATGTATTTACCCATAGGTAGGACCGCCTCCTTTTTCATTCTCTTCCCCGGCCAGCACCGGGCAGGCCACCAGATGGCCGCTGCCCGCAAAAGCCGGTTTCAGCTCCGGCTCGATCTCAGAACATTCCTGCCTGGCGTAGGGACAGCGCGGATGGAAGCGGCAGCCCGACGGCGGGCGGGTGTTGCTGGCAATCTCCCCCTGGAGCACCGGAATCTCCGTCTCCCTGGCTCTGGGGTCCGGGATGGGCACCGCTCTGAACAGCGCCTTTGAGTAGGGGTGAATGGGATCGGCGAACAGCTCCCTGGCGTCGGCCAATTCCACAATCTTGCCCAGATACATGACCGCGATGCGGTCGCTGACGTAGTTCACCGCGCCCAGCCCGTGGCCGATGAAGATGCAGGTTAAGTCCAGCTCCTTCTGCAAATCCCGCAGCAGATTTAAAATCTGCGCCTGGATGGACACGTCCAGAGCGCTGACCGGCTCGTCGCAGACCATGAGCTTCGGGCGCAGGGACAGCGCCCTGGCGATGCCGATGCGCTGGCGCTGGCCCCCGGAAAATTCGTGGGGATAACGCCCCAGGGAGTGGGCGGGCAAGCCCACCATGTCCAAAAGCCGTTTCAGCTCTGCGTCCAGGTTATCCTTCGTTGCCAGGCCGTGGTAGAGCATCGGCTCTGAGAGAATCTCATAGATGTGCTTGCGCGGGTTTAAGGAGGAGTAGGAGTCCTGAAACACCATCTGCAGCTCCGTTCGGATTCCTGCCATCTCCCTGCGGTTCATGGAGGCCAGGTCCACGCCACGGTAGAGGATCTTCCCGGCGGTGGGCCGCTCCAGGGCCACGATCTGCCGCCCCAGGGTGGACTTGCCGCAGCCGGACTCGCCCACCAGCCCCAGGGTCTCCCCCTGGTATACCGTAAAGCTGACGCCGTCCACCGCGCGCACGTCGCCGATTTTGTGGGTGATCACGCCGCCCTTGACCGGATAATATTTTTTCAGCCGCTCCACGGTCAGGATGGGCGTCCGGGAGGCGGGATCGACGGGACGGCCCGGCTTAATCCCGGCCCCGCCCCCATGGTTCTGTTCCGAATTCATCCCTTATCCCTCCTTCTCCTGGTTCATTCCGTCCGTTTGTTCCAGACGGGCGGTCTTCCAGCACCGCGCCACATGGGCCGGGCCGCAGGCCACTTCCTCCTGGGGTTCATGGCAGCGCTCCTCCTCGTAGGGGCAGCGGTCCGCAAAGCGGCAGCCCGTAATCCGGTCGTAGTGCTCGGGCACCACGCCCTGTATGGACTCCAGCCGTTTTCCGTCCGCCTCCTGGGCCGCCAAAACCTCTTCCCGGCTTCCACTGAAACGCGGAATGGAGGGCACGGAGCGCAGCAGCGCCTGGGTATAGGGATGGCCCGGCTCGTCGAACAGCCTCAGCACCGGGGCCTGCTCGATGATCTGTCCCGCGTACATCACCAGCACCCGGTCCGCCATCTGCGCCACCAGGCCGATATCGTGGGTAATCAGGATCACCGCCATCCCCAGATCCTTCTGCAGTTCCTTCAAGAGCTGCATGATCTGCGCCTGGATGGTCACGTCCAGAGCCGTCGTCGGCTCGTCCGCGATCAGAAGCCTGGGCCGGCAGGATAAGGCCATGGCGATCATCACCCGCTGGCGCTGGCCGCCTGAGAGCAAATGGGGGTATTTTTTCATCACCGAGGCGGCGTCCGGCATCCCCACCTTCTCCAGCAGGGAGACGGCCCGCTTGAACGCCGCCTCCTTGTCCAGATGCATGTGGACGCGGATGCTCTCCGTGATCTGCCGCCCGATGGTGAACACGGGGTTTAAGGAGGTCAGCGGGTCCTGGAAAATCATAGTCACGGCGTCGCCGCGGATCTTGTCCAGCTCCTTCTCCGACATACTCAGCAGATCCCGGCCCTCGAACAGGGCCTTTCCGGCTCTCACCTTGCCGCCCCGGCCCAGCAGGCTCATGAGGGACAGGGAGGTGACGCTCTTTCCACAGCCGGACTCGCCCACGATACAGACGATCTCTCCGGGATCCACATAAAAGCTGATGCCGTCGGCGCTGGTCATCTGGCCGCCGTCACCGTCAAATACAGTTGTGAGTCCTTCTACTTCCAGGATATGGGACATGTTGTTTCCTTTCTGAGTTTCAGTCATTGCCTTCAAACAAGGACACCCAGAAAGCGTCCGCAGGGGGCGCTTTCCGGGAGTACAGGTTCGCTACCTTGTTCGTTTGTCGCAGCCGGCCGCCAGGATCATTTTACATCCCACTGCTCTACGTGGTTGAAGAACCCGTAGACTGAGGGCTGCACTCCGGTCAGACGCTTGTTCACCGCTCCCAGGGAGCTGATCACATAGGCGGAGAACATGGGAACGTCCTCCTGCACCTTTTTGTCCACGATGGAGTAAAGCTTTGCGGTCTCGGCGGTGTCGTTGGTCACCTGGACCTTGGAAAGGGCGTCGTTTACGTCCGCGTTTACATAGCTGGTCCAGCTGTCTTCCATATTGATCAGCCAGTTGATATCCGCATAGGGGTCCACCGGCGCGTAAGTGTACTGAACGGCCAGCACGTCGTAATCCCGCGAGGTGGCGGTGGCCATCAGGGTGGCGAAGTCCACTGTCTGGATATCCGCCTTGATTCCCACCTCGGCCCACTGGGCCGCAATCACGGAAGCGGCGTTGATAAAGGTGCTGTCGCCGGAGTTCACATAGAACTTAAGGGTTTTGCCAGAATCCCATCCAGCCTCGGCCAACAGGGCCTTGGCCCGCTCGGGATCATAGGACACCGGGGTGATGGAGGCGTCGAAGTAGGGGCTGGCGCTGGAGAGGAAGCCGTCGATCACCTCGCCGTGGCCCTTCATCAGCTGGTCCAGGATGCGGCCCCGGTCGATGGCGCAGAGCATAGCCTGGCGCACTCTGGGGTCCGGCACGTTGGCGGTCTGGATGAACACGGACTGGTTGGTCACCGGGTCGCCGTACACCGGGGTCACGTTTTCCAGCGCCTCGATGCTCTCGTAGTCCTCCATGGGAATGGCGCTCATGGTATTCTGGGTGACGTCGATCTCCCCGGATTTTAAGCCCGCGTAGAGCTGGCTGCCCTCCACGATCTTGATGTTCAGGCGGTCGATCTTGGGAGCGCCCTTCCAGTAGTCCTTGTTGGCTTCATAGGAAATGTAGTGGTCCTTGTCAAAATCCGTCACCCGGAAGGGGCCGCTCACCACGTCGGGATGGTTGAACCACTCGTTGGACTTTAAGTCCTCCTCCGCGATGCCCTCGATCACATGCTTGGGCAGCGTCATCAGGTAGCGGGCGTAGGAGTTCTGGAAGGTCACCAGGGACATGGGGTCCTTGGTGGTGAAGCGCACGGTTTTGTCGTCCACCTTGGTGATTCCCTCCACGTGGTCCGCGCCCTTTTCCGTGTAGCCTTCGTCGCCGACGCCCACAAAGACGTAGTACATCATGGCCGGGTTGCCGATCACCGGGCTGGTCAGCCGCAGGGCGGTATAAATCACGTCGTCCGCGGTCACCGGCTTGCCGTCGGACCAAGTTGCTTTCTCATCGATATGCACCAGGAAATTGTGCTCGTCCTCCGCGGTGATGGAGTCCGCCAGCATGCCCTCAAACTGCAAATCCGAATCCAGCTCCATCAGGGGCAGGAACATCAGGCCGGTAGCGTATTTGTTGATCTCCCCGCCGTCCATCAACAGGGGATTTAAGGTGTTTAAGGTGTCGGTGACGCCTACGTTGACGATCTTCTCGCCTCCGGCCGCCTGCGTCTGCTGGCCGCCGGACTGTTCCTGCTGTCCGCCCGCAGCTCCGGGCTCACCGGACTGTTTCTTGCCGCACGCCGTCACGGACAACGCCATCACAATGGCCAGTCCCAATCCCAGCGCCCGCTTCGCGATCCCACGGTTCATCTTCATAATTATTCCTCCTGCTTGTTTGCCCACATGGCCCCATCTTCTTGACAAAGGCCTGCTGTAGTTGTATAGTTCATAACATCATTACTCCGAAAATGAGGTGCGCGCCCATGAAGGTCCCTTTTTCCTATCAGAAAACCGAGTTCGACTGCGGACCCACGTCCCTGACGAACGCGCTGTCCTTTCTGTTCGACCGGGAGGAAATTCCCCCTGAGATGATCCGCCGTATCATGGCCTACTGCCTGGACGGCTTTGACGGGCAGGGCCATCCCTGCCGCCGCGGCACCTCCGCAGCAGCCATGCGCTTTATCAGCTCCTGGATCAATGGCTACGGGGAATCCGTTCACTTCCCCATTAAAACCCAATTTCTGGAAGCCGACCAGGTCCACCTGGAAGCGGACAGCCCCATTCTGAGCGTTCTGCGCCAGGGCGGCGTGGCCGTGATCCGCGTGATCTACGAGTGCGGTCACTACGTTCTGGTCACCGGCCTCGGGGAGCCGGATCGCCTTTTGGTGTTCGACGGGTACTACGAGGAGGGCCGGGATATCGAGGACCTCGTCCGTGAGGGCATCGGGATCATCCCCGACCAGCCCCGGAGGGCCAACCGCCTGGTTCCCATTTCGCACATGAACAGCGAGAGCACGGGCTCCTATCAGCTTGGACCGGTTCCCCGCCGGGAGGCCATTCTGCTCTCCCGCACGGATCTGACGTTTCATCCGCTCTGAGCCGGCTGTTTCCCTTAGGATTCCTCTGAAGGCGCCAGCTTATTCAGCATCTTAAAGCGTTTAACCACACTATTCATAGTAGCTTAGTGTGGTTTTATTTATATCATTGGATGGGACAAATGTCAATTCCTATTTTAAAGACGGAGTGACGAGGGACGGACGCGCAGCGGCTAACGGGCGTCAGGCCGTTCCTTCCATATTATATGGATTCCATGGAACTTCATCGCGCGGGACAAGGGATGCCCATCTGCCGGTGCCGGTTCACATACGTTTCTATTATATGCAAATTCCCCCATGACCGCAAGTCAAATTCCGGCCGTTCCCTCTTCGGGCCGCATTTTCATGGGTTTTCCGCCCACATTTCCGTATTTTCCCCCCGAGACAATATTTCCGGTAAAATCCCCCCAAGCCGGGTACACTGTCTACAGCGCCTCCACCGCCACCTTGACGATATAATCCCCGTAACCCTTGACGGTCAGCTCGTCCAGCAGAAAGTCCTCGTACCACTCCTGGCCCAGCCGAAGTCCCCGGCGCTCTGCGTACTCCCGGATCAAATGGTAAGGCTTTTCCATGCTGTCCTCATAACCGCGGTAACAGACCTCCACGTACCGCCCGGCACGCTGCCGGACCGTCTTCAGACCGGACACAGGCCGGGTGATTCTGGAGTAAACGCTCACATACCGGTTGTATTTCCCCTGATCCAGGTCCTGACCCAGGCAGATGGTCCCCACGGCGCTCTGGGTTACCCGGTACTGTTCCCGCAGGCGCACGTGCTCGGCGATCTCCTCGGCCAGCTTGCGCTCCTCCCGGCCCTTCACGTCCGACAGCAGGAGCCAGCACTCCTCCCGGCGGACGAGATAGGGTTCGTCCAGGCGCACGTCCAGCGCCTCCTGCACATTCTGTTTCTCATGGCGGATAAACTGCTTCATGGACCGAAGCCGCTTGATCTCCTGGTCGATCTGGTGCTCCTGCTGGTCCATCATTTTCAAAAAAAGCTCCGGGGAGCGCTCCTGCATGTAGGCCTTGATCTCGCCCAGGGGCATGCCAAGGCGCTGCAGCGCCCGGATCACCTCAAAGGCGTCCATCTGCCACACAAAATAATACCGGTATCCGTTTTCCTCCTTCACCGCCGGTGAAAACAGGCCGATCTCGTCGTAGTGAAACAGGGTGTGTTTTTTCACCCCCAGGATCTCCGCAAATTCGCCGGTTGTAAAATAGAGTTCATTTCTCTGTTCCATATTTTTTTCAAATCTCCTCTTGACTATCGGGTTACCCTATAGTCTATCATAATGATTGCGGCTGAAATATGCAAGAAATATAGGAGTGTTTTTTATGAGTTATTCATTGTCGAAAAAGTTTACTTTCGGGTCGCTGCTGGTATTTGCACTGCCCACCACCATTATGATGGTGTTTATGTCCCTCTATACCATTGTGGACGGCATGTTCGTCTCGCGTTTCGTCAGCACCAACGCGCTGTCCTCCATCAATATCGTCTATCCGGCGGTCAACATCGTGCTGGGACTGGCGATTATGCTGTCCACCGGCAGCAGCGCCATCGTGGCGCGCAAGATGGGCGAGGGCAAGCCGGAAGAGGCCAGGCAGACCTTTACCGCCGTGATTTTTCTGAACGTGGTCATCGGTCTGGTCCTGGCGGTTCTGGGCACGCTGTTCGCAGCTCCCCTATCCCGCATGCTGGGCGCCAGCGACGTGCTTCTGGCAGACTGCGTCACCTACCTGCGCTGGCAGCTGGGCTTCGCGCCCGCGCTGATGCTTCAGATTCTGTTTCAGATGTATTTTGTGACGGAGGGGCGGCCGGGAATCGGGTTGTTTCTCACCATCGCGGCCGGAATCACCAACGCGGTGCTGGACTATATACTGATCGTACCCATGGGGATGGGAATCGCCGGGGCCGCCATCGCCACGGTTACCGGTTATATGATCCCGGCGCTGTTCGGGCTGATCTACTTTGCCTGTGCGAAGCGGTCCCTCTGGTTTGTACGCCCCCGCATGTCCGGCGCAGAGCTGGGTGAAACCTGCTTAAACGGGTCCTCGGAGATGGTCACCAACCTATCCGCAGGCATCATCACCTTCCTGTTCAACCTGACCATGATGCGGTTCGCGGGGGAGGACGGCGTGGCGGCCATCACCATTATCCAGTATTCGGAGTTTCTGCTGAACGCGCTGTTTATGGGCTTCTCCCAGGGAATTTCCCCGGTGGTCAGCTTCAACCACGGCAGCCGGAATCATGCCCAGTTAAAGCAGGTCTACCGGACCGCCATGATCTTCACGGTGGCCGCCTCCGTGACGGTGTTTTTGTTCGCGCAGTTCGCCGGGGACACCGTGGTGACGGTGTTCGCCCGCCGGGGCACCATGGTCTGGCAGCTGGCCAGCCACGGATTCTCGGTCTTTGCCATGGGCTTTTTGTTCTCCGGGCTGAACATCTTTTCCTCCGCCCTGTTTACGGCGTTGGGAAATGGCAAAGTCTCCGCCATCATCTCCTTCGTGCGGACCTTCGGGCTGATCATCACCAGCCTTTTGATTCTCCCCGCCCTGCTGGGCGTGGACGGCGTGTGGCTGGCGATCCCCATCGCGGAGCTGGGCAGCACCTTGCTGTCGCTGTATTACCGGAAACGGTACACACAGGTGTATCAGTACGCGTAAGCGGGGGAGCTTTCCACAGGCTCTTGATATGGGAAAGAGGGAAAACGGTCTGAGCGCCGTTTTCCCTCTTTTATTATGGTTTGCCGGACCCCTCGCAGCCTGGAGCCGCCTCAGGTCCGGTCTGAATTACAGCTCGATCTTAAAATCGTCTGAGGCTTCTCCGTTCACCACGTAGTAAGCCGCGTTCTGCTCCGGGGAGATGTAAAGCTCCACGGTCTTGATTTCCGTTTCCGGGTGAGACTCTGCGTAAGCCTTCTCGGCCTGGGCCAACACGTCCTTCGCTTTGATCTGCTTACCGCCGAACTCTACCACTACGGTTTTTTCGCTCTCTGCCTTGGGAGCTGCTTTCACTTCCGCTTTCACATTCGCTTTCGCGTCAGCCTTGTCCGCGGTTTTTGCCTGGGCCTGATCTGCGGCTTTCGCCTCAGCCTTGGCCGCAGGAGCCTTCGCAGCCTCCCTGACCACTTCCTTCACTTCTTCCTTTACCTCCACAGCCTTGGCCGCAGCGGTCATGGTTCTCTTTGGTCTTGCCATTGCAATTCCTCCCTTTTTTCGATCCGTTATCGGTTTCCTTGTGGATTATACGGCCACCGGCATTTTTTGTCAATGACAGGGACATGGAAAAATCCCCCAGTGTCATGGACAATTCTGGGGGATTTTTTATTTATTTTCCATTTATTTACTGGATAAAATAGCATTTTTTTCATATTTTTGCGCAAAGAGGGCCGGCGCCTAATCGCGCCGGCCCTCCCGCGGAGAGTGTATCAATCGTTGTCAGCCTTCAATGGCAATGTACTTCTTTTCCTCAACCTGAGGTTTGTTCTCCACCTTGGGGATGGAGAGCTTGAGAATACCGTTCTCAAACTTCGCCCGGATCTCCTCCTCCTTCACGCCTTCGCCCACATAGAAGCTTCTGCTGCAGGAGCCCGCGTAGCGTTCCCGGCGGATATAGCGTCCGTCCTTGTCCTGCTCGTCGTTGTTGGCGCTGGTGGAAGCGCTGATGGTCAGATATCCGTCCTTCAGCTGGGCCTTAATGTCCTCTTTCTTAAAACCAGGCATATCGATGTCCAGCTCATAAGTGCTGTCCGTATCCCGGATATCGGTCTTCATCATGG
Organism: [Clostridium] asparagiforme DSM 15981; assembly: GCA_025149125.1. Lineage (GTDB taxonomy): Bacteria > Bacillota > Clostridia > Lachnospirales > Lachnospiraceae > Enterocloster > Enterocloster asparagiformis. The sequence goes on from CP102272.1 coordinate 5,634,776, forward strand.
TGTTGATCTTCTTTCCTCCAAAGGGGAAATCCATAAAATCATCAAACAAGTTCTCTCCAAAAATACTCGGCATTAACATAATTCATCGCTCCTTTATCGTTCATACTATGCTCAGCCAACTCGTTTCCTGGAAACTCGGAAGGGAAATCATCTATGAGTTTCGTTCCTTCTTTGTTCTATCTGTAATATAACACTTATTATTAGCACTGTCAAGGGTTAAGTGCTAATTTTTTTAAATTTTTTCTCCGCCGCTTCTATACCAAAAATCCCCCGTCTGTTGTATACTGATTAACGGACATACCGTCAAACAATTCACAGAAACGGGGGAATTTATCAATGAAGCATAGAATGCCTGTTATCATCGGCATCGCCGGGGGGACCGGCTCCGGCAAATCCACCTTCACCAACCGGCTTAAGGATGAGTTCAAAGATCAGGTCACCGTGATCTACCATGACAACTATTACCGCGCCCACGACGAACTGCCCTTCGAGGAGCGCAAGCTCCTCAACTACGACCATCCGGATGCCTTTGAGACCGAGCTCTTGCTGCGCCACCTGGAGCTTTTGAAGGCCGGAAAGACCATCGAATGCCCCACCTACGACTACAGCCGCCACAACCGCGCCAGGGAAACCATGCGCATCGAACCCGGACGGGTCATTCTACTGGAAGGCATCCTGGTGCTCTTCGACTCACGGATCCGGGATCTCCTGGACATCAAGGTGTTTGTGGACGCGGATGCGGACGAGCGGATCCTGCGGCGCATCCTTCGGGATACCAAGGAGCGGGGACGGGATGTGGAAAATATCGTGGACCAGTACCTGACCACCGTCAAACCCATGCACAGCCTCTATGTGGAGCCCACGCGCACCTTTGCGGACATCATCACCAACAGCGGGATGAACGACGTGGCTTTTGACCTGGTGCGCTGTAAAATCCGGGAAATCCTCAAGGCCTGAGCGCCTGGCATTTGGCCTCAGGGTTCCCCTTCCCACAGATAATAATTGTTGTCCCGGTCAGAGTCCGCCATCATGGCCTCGATCTCCCGCAGCAGATAGCTGTCCGGCAGGTTCCGCTCCCACCACTGATATCCCAGGCTGGAGCGCACCGCCTTCTGATCGATCTTCCGGCCCGCGTAGTAATCCATGTAGACCCTGGCGTAAACCCCGGACATGGATTTCATGATATCGTCTCCCAGATTCCGGATCACGCCTCCAATCTGGTCGCTGATCAGTTTCTGAATATACCGGTAGGACCAGTCCTGGAAATGCAGCAGGTCCTCATTTTCCACGCCGTGGGCACGGGCCCAGGCGGAGACGTCCACCGCCCGGGTGGCGTACTCCAGGCTGCCGTCCTCCTTCCACTCCAGGAAGCCGTACTGGCAGGGCGGAATGCTGAGCGCGTCCGTGACGATCTCCAGGATGCCGTACTCCTTGTCCGGCACTCCCGGCTCCGCCTTGTGTTTGCGTATGCGCTGCACGTGCAGATGACCGCTGAAAAACAGGGGCAGGCGGTATTTCTGAAACAGATCGATCACCTCTGTGTTGTTCTCCATCGCGCATTGGGTCGTATACATGCGGCTCTGATACAGCAGGTTGTGGTGGGCGACGGGGAGCACAAACACCCCCTGCTCCTGAGCCTGGGCCAGAATCCCGTCCATCCAGGCGAGAGTGCTCTCCTTAAGCCGCCCCTCCACCCGGTTCACCGGGTCGTACTGGGCGGAATCCAGCATCAGCATCCAGTTCCGCTCGTCCAGGGCATACGCATAGCTCAAGGAATTCTCATCCCGGCTGAACGCCTGATCGTATCCGTATTCCCGGTAAATCTCATAGAATTCACGGGCATCCACCGTCTCCGCCGGAGTCCTGTCATCTCCAAAAAATACCGACGCATCGTAATTGTTGATATCGTGATTTCCCGGAATGATCAGTACCTGTATCCCGGCGTCCTGCACCCGCTTCAGGCGCTGCGCCAGCTCCTGATGGTTGATCTTCTCTCCGTTCATGGTGATATCTCCGCTGAGCACCAGGGCCGACGGCCGCTCTGCGATCACCTCGTCTAAAAACGCCTCCAAAAGCTCCGTCAGGTAGCGAACCACCTTTCCGTCGCTGTGCTCCACAAATTCCTGAAATGCCTTCCCCCCGTCGTCCGCCGCCGCGCTCTGGTAATGCAGGTCCGTGGCCAGCACAAGGCGGGGCGGGCGGTAGGGCTGCTGCGGTTCCTCCGGCGGCGTCCAGGCCCCGGCGATCTGCTGCTTCCAGCCCTCGTACCCGTGATCCACCGGCTTCCAGTCCTCCTCCGCCTGAGGCAGCGCAGGCGCAGACGGGGTGGCGACGGGGCGGCTCTCGGCCGGAACGGCTTCGGATGGGCTGCCGTTCCCCGGCGTCCCGCTGCTCTCCGCAATCACAGGGCCTCCGGGCTCCATAATTTGATCCATAATATGTAAAACCCCGAAGCATGCCAGAAAAACCGCGGCATACATCAGGGCGATCATAATCCAAGTCCTTTTTTTCATCACAGAGACACCTGTCCGCGGACGATCCCCAGCTGCTCCATAGCATAGGCGATCCCGTCCTCCTCAACGCTCCTGGTCACGAACGTGGCAAAGGGGTCCAGCTCCGGACTGTGCTTCTCCATCACCACACAGTTGCTGGCGTACTCGAACATGGCCAGATCATTGCTGCTGTCACCAAAGACGTAAGCCGCCTCCAGCGGAAGACCGTAATACTCCAGCACGCGCTCAATGGCGGTGGCCTTGGAGTGGCCGGACGGCACGCACTCGTAGAAACCGCCCCCGCGGTCGATGATATCCATCCGGTTCATCCGCGCAAACAGGCCCTCGCAGTCGCTCAGGCAGTCGGAAGCCAGATAGCACTTGTCGTACTCATAGTAATCCACATCCCAGTTGTAGGGCGAGAGCGCGCCGTTTTCCCGCAGATCAGCCCGCAGACCCTCGATCTCCGGAAAGCGCGAGGGCTGGCTGCGCATATAGCAGCTCTCCGCTCCCTCCAGAACGCCGTCCAGGCCGAACTCCACGATGTCCCGTTTCAGGCGGACTCCCTCTTCGTGGGGAATAAAATAACGGTAGATCACCTGGTCCCCGGCAATAATATGGGTCCCGCAGCCGCACAGATATCCGTCGGCCTCGATCTGCCGTTTTACTTCATCCAGGTTGCAGTAGGTGCGCCCGGAATTGATAAAGATCAGATGCCCGTTGGAACGCGCTTCCTTAAGCGCGTTCCGGGCACTCTCCGGGATCTGCCGCGTGCCCTCTGGCAGCAGCGTCCCGTCTACGTCAAAAAATAATGCCTTGCGATTCTTCATGCTTACTTGATCAGTCCTCAAATTTTCAGTCACTGTGAACAGTAGCGCCGGTTGTCAGTCTGCAGGTCACTCGTCGTCGCGGAATACAATGGTCTGGGTGTCCTCGTCCATGCTCTCCACAATGGCCAGGGACTCCAGGCGGATTCCCTCGGAGCGCAGCAGATCGCCGCCCACCTGAAAGCCTTTTTCAACCACGATTCCCGCTCCCACGAGCTTGGCTCCGGAGTCCTTGACCAGGGCCACCAGCCCTTCCAGGGCCTTGCCGTTGGCCAGGAAATCATCGATCAGCAACACCTTATCATCGGGTCCCAGGAATTCCTTGGATACGATGATATCGTACACTCTGCCGTGGGTAAAGGATTCCACCTTGGTGGTGTACACCTCTCCGGCAATGTTTTTGGTCTGCGTTTTCTTGGCAAATACCACCGGCACGTCAAAATACTGGGCGACAATACAGGCGATGCCGATGCCGGACGCCTCAATGGTCAGGATCTTTGTCACCTCAGAGTCCGCGAAGCGGCGTTTGAATTCCTTACCGATCTCGCCAAACAGGCGAATGTCCATCTGGTGGTTCAAAAAGCTGTCTACTTTCAGCACGTTTCCGGCCTTGATCTTGCCGTCTTTCCGTATTCTGTCTTTTAAAATCTGCACGAGAGAATCCTCCTTTTTCTTTCGATACGCGTTTTTTAACTTCGCACTACTGTGCGTTTGATTCTGTCTGCGCCTGAGTCGTCTCTTCTGCTGCTGTTGCATTTGCCGGGGTGGTCTCTGCCGCTGCGGTCTCGCCTTCAGCTCCCTCTTCTGCCCCTGCGGTCTTTTCCACCGCGTTGTCGGCAAGGAACTTCATTACCTTGTAGTTCTTGACCAGCTCCGCCACGGTCTCCTCGCCGTAGGAATCCGACAGCGTTTTGATATCCGTGCCGTTCATCTCCGCGAACGCCTGACGGTCCGCATCATCCGGCACCAGATTCTCCTGTGCCGCGATGGTGTCGATCACCTTCTGGGTCTTCATCTGCTGCTTCACGGAAGCCATGATCATCTGCTTAAAGCCTGCCTCGTCGGTGCCGTAGCTCTGGGCCATGCCGGACAGCGTGGTACCGAAAGCCTTGGCCTGCTTGGTGTAATTGTCCAGCTCCTGGTTGTAGCGCTTGGAAACCTCGCTGCGGCTCAGCTTCATATCGGAATCATTCACCACCAGGCTCAAAACATCCTGCTGCTTCTGGGTATCGATCTGCCGGTTCTTTTCAGTCTCCAGATCGGCCTTGGTATCCGCCATGAACTCGTCCACAGTCTGGAAGGGGGATACGCGCTGTACAAACGCGTCGTCCAGAACCGCTTCCTGCTTCTCCTTCACCGCGTTCACATCAACGGAGAACTCCACCGCCTGGCCGGCCAGAGCGGCCTCTCCGTAGTTCTCAGGGAAGGTCAGGTTGAGAACCTTGTGGTCGCCCTTCTTGGTTCCGATCAGGCCGGATTCAAAGCCCTCGATAAACCGGTTGGAGCCAAGGGTCAGATCCACGCCGTCGCCGGTTCCCCCTGCAAACTCCACGCCGTCCTGGGTGCCTACATAATCGATATTGACGATGTCGCCTTCCTTGGCCGGGCGGTCCACCTCAACGTAGTTGGGGTTGGCGTCCATGATCTCCTTGACCTTGGCGTAAACCTCGCCCTCGGATACCTCCCGGGAAGCGACATAAACTTCCACTCCCTTATACTGAGCCAGCTTGTCACTGCCTGAGCAGCCGGTCAAAACAGCGGCGGCCACTGCCCCGCAGATACATAATAAAGCAAACTTTTTCATCTTAAACGTTCCTTTTCTATCCCTTCATTTCGCCCGCCCCCGGCGGTGCGCTGTACTTAGTTATATCATACCTGCCGTTGAAAAAAAAGCTTTTCCACGAATTTCATGAAATTTTAAGGTTATTTGCAGAACAGTTTCGACGGCGTGAAAATTGGTGCGGGAAGCCGCGCCAAGGCGGCTTTCCCGACTGGCCTTCCCTGACGGGAAGATAAACCGCCTAAACCGTTCCCCATTTACTTATAAAATGCCTTAAACGCCTTGTAGGTGTTGTAAACGTCCAGCTTGGACGCCAGCTCAAAGGGCGCGTGCATGGACAGGATCGGCACGCCCAGATCCACGGTGTCCACATCCATTCCGGCCACGAATTTGGCGATGGTTCCGCCGCCGCCCGCGTCCACCGCGCCCAGCTCGCCGGCCTGCCAGTAAACGCCCTCAGAGTCCATGATTCCAATCACCTTGGCCATGGTCTCGGCGCTGGCGTCGTTGGAGCCGGACTTTCCTCTTGCGCCCGTGTACTTGGTCAGCACGCAGCCCTTATTGATATAGCTGGAGTTGCGGGCCTCGTAGACGTCGGAGAAGGTGGGGTCGTAGGCCGCGTTCACGTCGGAGGACAGGCAGAGCGAATTTCTCAGCACATCCCGTGCCTTCACTCCGGCCTGATCCGCCAGATCTTCTATGTAGTGGAGCACGTAATCCGAATCCAGCCCCGTGTTGCCGTTGGAACCGATCTCTTCCTTGTCGGCCAGGATCGTCACGGTGGTGCGGGCCGGCTTCTTTGTCTCAATCTCCGCCAGCAGGGCCGTGTACGCGCAAACCCGGTCGTCCTGTCCGTACGCGCCCACCATGCTGCGGTCAAAACCCACGTCTGCGGCCTTGTGGGCCGGAACCATCTCAATCTCCGCCCGGTAGAAGTCGTGCTCCGTAATCCCGTACATTTCATTCAAAATCTGAAGCGCCAGAAGCTTGACCGGCTCTTTCACATCCTCGTCCTGGAACGGCACGGAACCGACGACGATGTTCAGCTCCTCGCCCTTGATTCCCTCCGCCAGCTTCCGGTCGTTCTGCTTAGCGGCCAGATGGGGCAGCAGATCGGTCACGCAGAAAACCGGATCCCCTTCCTTCTCGCCGATGCTGATCTCCACCTTCTCCCCGTCCTTCTTCACGATCACGCCGTGCATGGAAAGCGGGATGGTCCCCCACTGGTACTTGCGGATTCCGCCGTAGTAGTGGGTCTTAAAGTAGGCGATGTCCTCCTTCTCGTAAACCGGGTTGGGCTTTAAGTCCAGGCGCGGGGAATCGATGTGCGCGCCGTTGATGCGCAGCCCGTCGGTCAGCGGCTTTTTGCCGAAGGTGGTGGCGATAACGGACTTCTCACGGTTGACGTAATACACCTTGTCCCCCGGCTCGTAGGAAGCCTTGGGGTCAAAAGGCTTGTAACCCGCCTTTTTCAGCATGCGGACCGCCAGGCGCACGCACTCCCGCTCCGTCTTGCCTCCGTTTAAAAATTCCTTGTAGCCTTCGCAGAACTTGGACGCCTTCTCCATCTGCTGCGGGGCCTCCTTTGCGATATGCGGGAACTTCCAGGTCAGCTTTTCCTGTAGTTCCTGTCCATTTGTTTTCTTTGACATTGTATTTTCCTCCTGAATGTATTTTAATGAATCCTTTATCAGAGCTCAAATCTTCTTCCCGCTGCGCCTTCATTCTTAAAGCGCCGGTGCAGGCGATCCATAAACAGCGCCAGAGCGGCGGCGTTTCCGGCCTGCTCCGCCTCGCCGATCATCGCCAGGAGCTGTCCGCGCTCCCGGGCCTCCTTTGCCAGCCGGGCGGTCATGGCTGCATCCTGCTCCGCCATGGCAGCCCGGGCCGCCGCTGCGGGATGTTCCCGGATATAGGCCCGGTATTCCTCCTCCGCCTCCGGCCTCAGTCCCGCTGGGAAACAGAGGCGGCAAAGGGCCAGCTTTGAGACGAATTCCTCCGGCTCCTGGGCCCGGACGTAGGGAAACAGGCGGTCGTATTCCCAAAAGTCAAACTCCCCTCCGTCAAAGCAGTAGCGGTACATATGGCCGCAGCCGTGAACCTCCCGCATGATGATGCGGGCCGGCGTATTCTCCACCGCGTCCTCGTAAAACTCCGGAAATACAAGCCGCGCCGTCGGCTCCCCGGCCGGATCGTTTAAGTCCACCCTGAGGGCCTGGCGCAGCTCCGAGAGAATCTCCTTAAGGCAGGATTTGCGCCCCGGAAGGAGACGCACGCTCAGCCGCTTGAGCCCGGTGCAGCCCGTGAACGCACCCGCGCCCCAGTCCGTTGTGGCGGAAGCGCATCCCAGCTTTTTTAGGTCCTCGCAGCCGTAAAACGCGTAGGCCCCCACCGCCTTCAACCCGTTTGGGAGGCACAGCTCCCGCAGCGCTGCGCCGCAGACAGCGGGAAGTCCGTCACATCGCTCGGTGTCCGCCTCCTCCCGCGAAACCGGCCTGGAAACACCGGGAAAATCCGGGGATTCCTCGCTGTCCCAGAGGAACAGCGGCTCCTCAAAGCCGCCCCGGTCCCGCAGCGCCCGCGCCATGGAACCGGAAAACAGATAGGCCGCCAGCCGGGTGACCGGCTCCCCCGCCAGACTGTCCGGAATCTGCACCGTTCCGTCTAAACCAAAACAACGCCGGATGCAGATTCCATCCAGCGTTTTACTATACAATATCTTCATGTCTGTATCCTCGTCCAATCCTGCCGGTATTCAGTTTTCCTGAACATGTATACCTAACAGTTTATACAGTTTACGAGGATTTTTCAAGTACATTTTCACGTTTTACAGGATCTTTCAGTTTTGGCTTTCCCTACATGAGACCGACGGCCCGGTAAAACAGCCAGATCACAGTGCCGCCCGCCAGCGCGATGGCTCCCACCGCCGCCATCAAAACAACCGCCATCACGGCCTGCATCACTACCATGGAGAACAGCGGAAAACGGTCGCAGAATGCTTCCAGCGGAGCTTTCAGGTTCATTTTCAATTTCACTACCATGAGATCACTTCCTCTCTATAGCAATCGCCCGCCGGCTGCGCCAGCGTCCTATTGCTTTCAATAAAAGGATATCATGGATGCTCATAAATTTTCCATTCCATACGGCCCTGCTGCCGTAAATCTTCTATAAATAGAGAAGGAGCGAAGCGGGCCTCCCCGACCGCCGCCCGGTATCCCGGCGTCCCGCCACCGCCTTCACTCTCCCGCCAGCTCCGTCAGCCGGGCCGCCGCCTCCGCCGCGATGGTGTTAAGTACGTTTTTGTCATTGGGCGGGATGGTGTCGTCCCCTTTAAGCTCCACACCGATCACCGCGTAGGTGGATTTCCCTCTGTAGACCGGGGTGTACCGGGCTTTGGCTCCGGGCAGGGTGTCGGTGGTGCGCCCCGCCTTGTGCCGGTTTTTGAAGGCCCAGACCGCCACCGCTTCCTCGTCGCTGCCGGAGAAGGTCTGGGCGGCGGATTCCTCCTGGCCCTCCAGCGCAAAGATTCTGCGGCCGGAGAGCTTGCCGTCCGCTGTGTCGTAAACCACGATATTCCGGCCAAGCAGATTTTTCACCTGCTTCCCGCAGATTTCCAGCACCTCCTCCGCGCTCCTGCCCTTCCTCAGGCTGCGGCTCACATTCAGCAGCACCTGCATGTACCGGGAATCCCGCTCCGCAATTCCAGCCTGCTGCTTCAGGCGTCCGGCCAGAGTGCTGGTCACCAGCGCGCAGAACAGCATGGCCCCAAAGGTGAATGGATAGGAGGCCGCATCCGCCTGGAAGGTAAAGCGCGGTTCTGTGAAAAAGAAGTTGAACAGCACCACGGAGGCCAGGGAGGCCGTCACGCCCCAACGCCTGCCTCCGGTGGCGTAGGCCACCCACACCACGCCCATGATATAGACCATCACCACATTGATTTCCCCGACCTGAAGCCGGTACAGCAGCGCGGACAACAGGGTGGCGGCGCCCAGAATCAAGGCTGTCTTAAGAAAATCACTCTTGCTTTTCACCCGAAATAGTTCCAAAAATTCCCATTTCCGTGACTGCGGTCCCGCGTTGCTGTCCGGAATCACATAGATGTCCATATTGGGAAGCCGCTTGATCAGCCGGTCGATCAGGGTGGGCTTCACATAGAACAGATGGGGCTTTTGCACCGTGCGCCCGATAACGATCTTGGAAATGCCGTTGCGCCTGGCATACCCGGCAATCTGCTCCACGATGTCCTCGCCGTACAAGGTGATCACATTGGCCCCAAACTGTTTGGCCAAAGCGATATTTGCCTCCATCTTTTTGGATATTTTCGCGTTCTCCTGTTTGATCTGGGATGTTTCCACCAGAATCGCCGTGAAGTCGCCGCGAAACGCTCCGGCCATGCGGGCGGCGGTGCGGATCACCCTGGCGTTGGTGGGGGACGGAGACAGGCAGACCAGCACGTGCTCCCCGGTGTAATAGTCCTTGCCCGCCGCCTCCCGCTCCCGGACCACCTCCCGGTTCACCCGGTCCGCGGTCCGGCGCAGCGCGATTTCCCGCAGTGCGGAGAGATTTTCTACCGTAAAGAAGTTCGCCGCCGCCCGCCCGGCCTGCTCCTTCCGGTAAATCTTTCCCTCCTCCAGGCGCTTTTGCAGCTCCTCCGGGGAAATGTCCACCAGCTCCACCTGGTCCGCCTGGTCAAAGACGCGGTCCGGAATGCGCTCGCTCACCCGGACGTGGGTGATCGAGGCCACGATATCGTGAAGGCTCTCCAGATGCTGCACGTTCACTGTGGTAAAAACGTCGATCCCCGCTTCCAAAAGCTCAATCACGTCCTGCCAGCGCTTTCTGTGGCGGCAGCCGTCCACGTTGGTGTGGGCCAGCTCATCCACCAGAACCAGACCCGGGCGGCGCATCAGCACGCCGTCCAGGTCAAATTCCCGCAGTTCGATTCCCCTGTATTTGATCCACCGGGGCGGCAGCACCTCTAGCCCGGAGAGCAGGGCCATGGTCTCCGGCCGGTCGTGAGGCTCGATATACCCGGCCAGCACGTCCCGGCCGGCCGCCGCCTCGTCCCGCGCCGCCTCCAGCATCGCATAGGTTTTCCCCACCCCGGCCGCATAGCCGAAGAAAATTTTCAGCCGCCCGTGGCCGCTCTCTAACCCCTTGGGAAAATTCTTTTTTAAAATCTGTTCCGGATCCGGTCTGCCATCCATAGATTCACAACCCCTGTCTTATTTATAAAACTGCTGTTTTTAAAACTGCGTCCGCCGCCAGATCCGTGGGAAGGGCAGATACGGCCCGCCCATGGGACCATTTTGCGCCCGGGATTTTCCCTGCGGCGCTCCCCCGCCCTCACGTTTCTCCAACTGGATAACGCACTACAGAGCCGCCACATACCGCGGCAGCCCGGAAATATTTTCTAAATATTTACAATTTTCCATCTAACGCCAGGTTCACCTTCAATACATTGACTCTCGGCTCTCCGAATAAACCGAAGGTTCTGCCGGTGGTGTAACGGTCGACCACCGCCTGCACGTCCTCCGGCCGAATCCCCCTGGCGTCGGCGATCCGCTGAACCTGGTACTCAGCGGCTGCCGGCGAGATGTCCGGGTCCAGCCCGCTGCCGGAGCAGGTGACTAAATCCACAGGGATCGGTTCATCCCCCTGTTCCGGGTTGGCGGCCCGAAGCCGCTTGACCCGCTCCGCAACCAGCGCTTCAAGCTCCTCCCCGGCCGGCGATTTGTTGGACGCCCAGGAATACAGGAGCGGCTCTCCGTCCTCTCCTATGAACGTGGCGGTATCCACGTTCATGATTCTGCCCCACATATAATTCTCGCCGGTAAACTCCTGAGCCAGCAGCTCGCTTCCATACCGTTTCCCATCGTTTCCCACAATGATGGACCCGGTCGCCTGGTCCGGAAACACGGCCCGGGCGGCCGCCGTGATGACCGCCGGATAGACGAGACTGGTGATCACCAGCATGACCAGGAAAAATCCCAGCATCTTCGGTATAACTGATTTTACTGTTTTCATAATCTTCTTCCTTCCCTTCCTATACAATCATGCCGGTGGCCGTGAGCAGCATATCGATGGCCTTTATGGCCGCAAAGGGGATGATGATGCCGCCCAGACCGTAAACCAGGAGATTTCCGCTGAGCATTTTGGCGGCGGATACCTCGCGGTATTTCACGCCCTTAAGAGCCAGCGGGATCAGCGCCACAATGATCAACGCGTTATAGATAATGGCCGAGAGCACCGCGCTCTGGGCGCTGTGAAGCCCCATGATGTTGAGGGCGGACAGCCCCGGGTAAAGCCCCATAAACAGCGCCGGAATGATGGCGAAATATTTTGCCACGTCGTTGGCGATGCTGAAGGTGGTCAGGGACCCCCTGGTCATCAGCAGCTGTTTGCCGATTTTTACAATCTCGATCAGCTTGGTGGGCGAGGAGTCCAGGTCCACCATATTGCCGGCTTCCTTTGCCGCCTGGGTTCCGGTGTTCATCGCCACCGCCACGTCCGCCTGGGCCAGGGCCGGGGCGTCGTTGGTGCCGTCGCCGGTCATCGCCACCAGATGGCCGCCCGCCTGGTACTCCCGGATCATCTCCAGCTTCGCCTCAGGCGTGGCCTCGGCCAGAAAATCGTCCACTCCCGCTTCCGCCGCAATGGACGCCGCGGTCAGCGGGTTGTCGCCGGTAATCATGATGGTGCGGATTCCCATTTTCCTTAAGTCGGCAAATTTCTCCTTGACGCCCTGCTTCACAATATCCTTCAGCGCCACGACGCCCAGCACCCGGCCGTCCCTGGCCACCACAAGGGGCGTTCCGCCCTGATTGGCGATGCGGGTGACCGTGTCCTCGCACTCCTTGCTGAAACAGCCTCCCCGGCCGGTTACATAAGCCTTCACCGCGTCCGCAGCGCCCTTGCGGATTTCTGAACCGTGGATGTTGACGCCGCTCATCCTGGTTTTGGCCGTGAAGGGCACAAACTCCGCGTTCAGCTCCTCCATGCTGCGGCCCCGGATTCCGAAGCGCTCCTTGGCTAATACCACGATGCTGCGGCCCTCCGGCGTCTCATCCGCCAGGGAGGAGAGCTGGGCGGCGTCCGCCAGCTCCCGCTCATCCGCCCCGTCCACCGGGATAAAAGCGTCCGCCTGCCGGTTTCCCAGGGTGATGGTACCGGTCTTGTCGAGCAGCAGAGTGTCCACATCCCCGGCAGCCTCAATCGCCCTTCCGCTCATGGCCAGCACATTGGCCTGGTTCAAACGGCTCATGCCCGCGATGCCGATGGCGGAAAGCAGCGCGCCGATGGTGGTGGGCGCCAGGCAGATCAGCAGAGCCACCAGGTTGGTGATGGAGGTGGGGTTTACGGTTCCCTTTTCCACAGAAGAAAACAGGGAGTAGGAGTACAGAGCCGCGGTCACCAGCACAAAGATAATGGACAGGGCCACCAGAAAAATCTGCAGCGCCAGCTCATTGGGGGTTTTCTTTCTGGAAGCGCCCTCCACCATGGCGATCATCTTATCCATAAAGCCCTCGCCGGGGTTGCTGGTGACCTTGATCACCAGCCAGTCGGAGATCACCGTGGTGCCGCCGGTCACGGCGCTTCGGTCGCCGCCGCTCTCCCGTATGACCGGAGCGGACTCGCCGGTGATGGCGCTCTCATCCACCGAGGCCGCGCCCTCCACCACGTCGCCGTCGGCGGGAATCTGCTCCCCTGCCTGTACGATCACCAGATCGCCTCTGCGCAGCTTAGTGGATTTCACCATCTGCACCTCGGATTTGCGGTCCGTGGAGGGGATTTTTGCCGCCGTCACGTCCCTGCGGCCCGCCCGAAGGGCGTCGGCCTGAGCCTTGCCTCTGCCCTCCGCTATGGCTTCCGCAAAGTTGCCGAACAGGCAGGTAAACCACAGGATAATGGAGATCGCCAGTATGTATCCCGGATGGGCGTCCCGGATTCCCGCCAGGGCCAGCACAAAGAGCGCCAGGGTCAGGATGGCGGACACAAACACCATGAACATCACCGGATTTTTTACCTGGACTTTGGGACTGAGCTTCAGCACCGAATCCCTCAGTGCCCGGTTCATCATGTTTCGGTCGGCAAATATACTTTTATTTTTTTGGTCCTTCATATCGATTCATTCCTTCCGTTATGCGATCTATGCAATCATCTCAAAATATTCCGCCACAGGTCCCAGAGACAGAGCCGGGAAGAAGCTCAGCGCCCCAACCAGCAGCACCACGAAGATCAACAGGAAAATGAACATGGCGTTGTGGGTGGGCAGAGTGCCGGAGCTGACCGCCACCTTCTGCTTCTTAACCAGGCTGCCCGCGATGGCCAGGGTTGCAAACATGGGCACAAAACGCACGAACAGCATGACCAGCCCAATGCTCACATTCAAAAACGGCGTATTGGCGTTAAATCCCGCAAAAGCGGAACCATTATTGCCGCCCGCGGAGGAAAACGCGTAGAGAACCTCGGAAAGTCCGTGGGCCCCCGGATTGTTTAAGCTGTCGTGGGTTGCAGGAAGCAGAGCCGCGATACCGCTGCCCACCAGGATCGCCACCGGAGTGGCCAGGCAGACTAAAACCGCCATCTTCATCTCAAAGGGTTCGATCTTCTTGCACAGATACTCCGGCGTCCGGCCCACCATCAATCCGGCGATAAACACCGTCAGAACGGCAAACCCGATCATCCCGTAGAGTCCGCAGCCCGTCCCACCGAACACCACCTCTCCCAGCTGCATGAGCAGCATCGGGATCATGCCGCCGATGGGCGTGTAGCTGTCGTGCATACTGTTGACGGAGCCGTTGGACGCCGCCGTGGTGAACACGGCCCAGGTCGTGGAAGAGGCGATGCCAAACCGCGTTTCCTTGCCCTCCATGTTACCGCCCGACTGCCCGTCGGTTCCCGTGTAGACCGCGCCGTTCTGGCTGATCTGCGGGGTGCCGCTCTGCTCGGCCGCTCCCACGATGGCAAGGGATACCGCCAGCAGGATGAACATGGCCAGGAAAATGGCGATCCCCTGCCGTTTATCCCGCACATTCCTGCCAAAGGTGAAGCACAGGGCCGCTGGGATCAGCAGAAGGGAGACCATTTCAAAGAGATTGGACAGGGGCGTGGGGTTCTCAAAGGGATGCGCGGAGTTGTTTCCGAAGAAACCGCCGCCATTGGTTCCCAGCTGCTTGATCGCAATCTGGCTGGCCGCCGGCCCCAGGGGGATCACCTGCTTTGTAACCACTGTTTCCGTCCCGTCCTCATGTTCCACCGTAACAGGCTCTAACAGCTCTGTCTCCTCGTACCGGCTGAAGGTCTGGGGCGTGCCCTGTGAGGCGATCACCAGGGAAACGATCACGGAAAGGGGAATCAGCACATACAGCACGGTTCTCGTCATATCCGCATAAAAGTTTCCCAGGCCGGTTTTCTTCACCCGCACAAACCCCCGGATCAGGGCGAACAGCACCACAATGCCCACGGCGGCGGAGACGAAGTTCTGGAAATTCAGTCCCACCATCTGGCTGAAGTAGCTCAAAGCGGACTCGCCGGAGTAAGCCTGCCAGTTGGTGTTGGTGGCGAAGCTTGCCGCCGTGTTGAATCCCAAATGCCAGCTCATATTGCCGGTCCCCTGGGGATTCATTGGGAGAAATTTCTGGAAGCACAGGATAAACCACAGCACAAACAGGCTGAACACGCTGAACACCGCCGTGCAGACCGAGTATTTCTTCCAGTCCATATCCTCGTTCTCATCGATTTTCAGCAGCCTGTAAATCCCCCGCTCCGCCGGGCGCAGGATTCCGGAGAGAAATACCCGTTCCCCGTTCATCACCTTTGCAATGTAATTTCCCAGCGGGATTGCCAACAGAACCAGTATGATACAATATCCGATCATCTGAACAGCCACATTCGTCATTGTTTATCACCTCTCAGCAGAATTATAATCAGGTATAGGAGTATCCCTACCGCGGCCGCTCCTACAAGGCCGTACATGATTGCCATAGCTTTTTCCTCCTCGTTTTATGATAAGTTATGTTAGCACGTCCCCTGATAAAGATTCCATTGCTCACTTTCCGCTGTTCATAAAGATCCCATAAACGTCAAAAGAGGAATCGTCCCGTCTGCCGAGACAATTCCTCTTCCTGTTTTTCTTAAATTCCCGCTATTCGTCCGCGAACCGGTACCCCACTCCCACTTCCGTGAGAATAAAGCGCGGGTTAGCCGTGTCGTCCTCGATCTTGCGCCGGATATTCGCCATAAACACCCGCAGGGACTGGTAATCGTCCGTAGTGTCGTAGCCCCAGACCTGGTTCTGAATATAGTGGTGCGTCAGCACCTTGCCGCTGTTGTTCACCAGCAGCGTCATCATCTTGTACTCAATGGGCGTCAGATGAATTTCCTGCCCGTGGACAAAGATCTTGCGCTTCTCAAAATCAATTTTCAGGGAGTCCAGTTCAAACTCGGACATCTGCTTCTTCACCGTGCCCTTGTGGCGCAGGGCCACCCGGATTCGGGCCAGCAGTTCCTCCGCATTGAAGGGCTTCATCACAAAATCGTCCGCCCCCTCGTCCAACGCCGACACCTTCTCCCGCTCCTGACCTCTGGCGGACACGATGATGATAGGCACCTCGGATTTCTGGCGGACCTGACGCAGAACCTCCATGCCGTCGATGTCCGGCAGCCCTAAGTCCAGCAGAATCAGGTCGGGATTGTCCGCGTAAAAATAGGAAATACCCGACAAGCCGTTGTCCGCCAGAATGTATTTATACCCCTTGGTCTGCAGGGATATCTTCAGAAAGTTCTGAATGGTTTTGTCGTCCTCGATCACCAGTATAGTCAGTTCATTCACCTTTCATGTCCTCCATCGGCATTTCTACTGAAAAAGTCGCCCCACCGGCGCTGTTGTTGAAGGCCGAGATGGTCCCGCCCTGTGCCTCAACAATGGCCTTGCAGATGGTGAGCCCCAGGCCCACCCCCCGCTGGCGGTCGCCGTCCTGATAGGCGGTGGTAAAGAAATTGTCAAATATCTGCGCCATCTTGCCCTCCGGGATCCCCACGCCGTCGTCGGAGACCTGGAACCGGATATTATTTCCCACCCGCTCCGCGGAAATGGTCACGGTGGTGCCCTCTCCGGAATGGCGGAAGGCGTTGTCCAACAGATTCACCAGCACCTGGATGAACAGGCGCCCGTCCACGGAAAAGAGCAGAATCTCCTCCGGCGTTTTGGTCTTAAGGCGGTGGGTTCCCACGCGCTTGGACACCAGCTTTACCGCGGAGCCGATGATATCGTCCACCACCTCCTTGGTTTTATTGATATCCAGCCTGCCCTCCTGGATTCTGGTCAGATTCAGCAGGTTTTCCACCATGGTGCTCAGCCACTCCGTGTCCTTGCAGATGTCCTTTAACATCCCCCGGACCGTGTCCTGGTCGATGATTCCGATGTTGTCATACAGGAAACCGGCATTGCTGCCGATGCCGGTCAGGGGCGTTCGCAGGTCGTGGGAGATGCTGCGCAGCAGCGTGCTCTTTAAGCGCTCCCGCTCCATCTGGATGCGGTTGTTCTCCTTCTCCCGGCTCAGCTGCTCCCGCTCGATCACAAGGGTGATCTGGGAGATCACCGTGTCCACGTAGACCTTCTCCTCCTCCCGGAGGGACCAGTCCGTACAGTCGAACACAATCACGCCGTAGGTCTTTTCCCGGTTCTTGATGGGAATGTAAAGCCCGCTGTCCCCGGGAAACTGGCATTCCCCGTGGCCGCAGGGGAGGGACTGGTTGTAGCACCACTCGGCCAGCGCGTTGGGAAATTCCTCCCGCTCGCTCTCTTTGAGCATCACGGTCACCCGCTTACCCGTCAGGCCCGCCAGGCTCTCCTCGCTGTAGCGCTTGATCTCGTCAAAGCCGGAGACGTTGAGAAAGCCGTTCCCAATGGTATTGATCTTGCTTGTGATCTCACGCTTCTTGTTGGCGATCTGCATCTGGCGCTGTAATTTTACCATCAGAGTGGAGACGATGACCGCCACCACCACGAAAATCAACACGGAGATCGCGTAGTTGGCATCGTACATGTGGAACGTCAGCTTCGGCTCCGTAAACAGGTAGTTGAACGTCAGCGCGAACACAAACGCCGAGAGAATTCCCCAGGTCAGGCTGCCGGTCAGCACGATGCTGATCAGAACGCCCACAAGATAGACCAACAGCAGATTTTCCGCCCGCAGTCCCGCTCTGCTCATGAGAATTGCCAGCATCGTGGATAAAACCCAGATAATGGCAATTTTCATCCACGCTCCCACAAACTGCGCCACTTCTTTTCCGTAATCATGAGACATATAAAACGTTTCCCTCCAGCAAATGCCTGCCGGGCCGGTCAGCCCTCCCCGGCGTATGCGGCCAGAAGCCCCGCCGGGCTGACGGCATGATCCACACCCAGGCTTTCAAAAATCGCCACATTGGCCGGATTCCGGACCAGACAGGCAGTCTTTTTGGCCTCAAACAGCCGCTTGGCCATCTGACACACCTCCAGATTGTCGGCGTCCTCGGGCAGCAGCGCCAAAAACAGGCCGCAGCCACGGATTCCGGCGTCCGCCAGAACATCCTCCCGGCAGGGGTCCCCGCAGGTCACGGACATGTCGTATTTCGCGGACAGGTGCTCGCAGAAGGCGCGGTCCTCCTGGATTACCGCCACCTTGTGCCCCGCCGCTCTCAAAAGGCCGGTCAGATAATCCGCCGTCTCCCGGCCTCCGGCAACCGCGATCTTCATACGGCCTCCTTCCGGCAGGCCTCGCCCACCAGCCGCGCGCACTCTTCAGCCGAGGCCTCCAGCGGGCAGATGGTCTTGATACCCGAACCGCCGATGATTTTCTGGCGCTGCTGGTCCTCCAGCATCACGTATACGTGCTCGACCTCCATGAGACAGCGGGCGATCTGGCCCACCATCAGGTTTACATTGTCATTCTGGGTGGCTGCAATGAACGCCACGGCCTTTCCGGCGCCGCACCGCTCCAGCACTTTGGGGTCGGTCACGTCCCCCTCCACCTTATTTCCGTTAAAATCCTCCGGCAGCTTGCGAAACGCGTCCCTCCGGCTGTCCACCACCACAACGTCATAGCCTTTGCCGGAGAGCTGGCCGGCCAACCTTGCCCCCCATTGACTGGAACCGGCAATCACGATCTTTTTACCCTTGCGAAATAACATAGTACGCCCTCCTCTCATCTATATCCTGATTTAATTTTAACCGCAGAATATATAAAGAAGATAGACAAAATTTCCCGGGGCCGTATAAAGATTCTATAAAGAAACTATAAAGACGTTTTTCCGGCTCAGCCCAGCGCCTTTGCCCGCAGAATGGCCTGATCCGCGTCCGCCTCCATGCGCGCGAAATCCTCGTTCGTCAGCTCAACGCCCGCGGACTTCACATTCTCCGCAATCTGATGAAGCTTCCTGGCACCGCACAGAATGTTGAACTGCGGGCTGCGTTTCATGGACCAGGCGATCACCAGGTTAGCGATGGAGCAGTGGTATTGATCCGCCAGATCCCGCCAGCCGTCCATCATCTCATTGGCGATGGCAATGGTCTGGGGCCTCCACCAGAGCTTGTTCTCCCTGGCCTCCCCCGGCCTCGGCACATAGCCGTTGGGCACCGTGCCGGTGAGCAGCCCCTGCTCGATGGGAGAATAGGTCTGTAGCGTAACGGTATTCGCTTCGCAGTAGGGCAGCAGCTCCTCCTCCACCCGCCGGTCCAGCATGCTGTATTTTTCCTGGATCACATCCAGCTGGCCGCTCTGCCGGTACTCCTCCAGGTGGCGCAGCTGCACGTTGGAAGCGCCGATCGCCCGGATCTTTCCCTCCTCCTTCATGCGCATGAGCTCGCCCATGGTCTCCGCAATGGGGACAAGACCGTAGGTTTTACATTGCCAATGAGTGTAATAGACGTCGATGTAGTCCGTGCCCAACGCCTTCAGGCTTAACTCCAGATCCCGGCGGATGGCCTGGGGGCGCAGATCCCGGTGCACCTGGTGTCCGTCCCCGGTGAAATGGTACTCGCCGCCGTCGTCATACCACTGCAGGCCGCATTTGGTGGATAAAATCACCTCGTGGCGGCGGTCCTTAACAGCCTTCCCCACCACCTCCTCGCTGTGCCCGAAGCCATAGACCCGGGCCGTGTCGATCCAGTTGATCCCCTGATCCAGGGCCGCGTGGATGGTGCGGATGGACTCTGCGTCGTCGTTATCCCCCCACCAGGTTCCCCCTCCGATTGCCCATGCGCCCATGGACATTTCACTGGCAAATATTCCCGATGTTCCGATCTCTCTCTGCTTCATGCCTTGGCTCCCTTCGTCTGTTTTAAGTTTGCTGGTTTTAATCGGTCCTGACCGCGCTGACCAACAGCATCATGGGCCGGCGCAGTTCGTCCGCCATTCCGGGGATTTCCATCATCTCCGGATCCGGCTCTGGCTCCACCACGGCCTGAATCCGAAATCCATGGGTCAGAAGCCCGTTTAAATAGGTGGTCAGGGTCTTGTGCTGCTTGACCACGTGTTCGCCCAGGAATACCGCGTCCCTGGGACCTTCCTCAAAATACCGGTCTACCGGCCAGTGCAGAATCTTCCCGTCCTCCCCGTAGATCCAGTCCTGGCTCCCATAAGCGGTGAAAATGGGATGCTCCGCGGAGAACACGAAGATCCCGCCGGGCCGCAGGCAGCGGTTCACGCCCTGGCAGACTGCCGCGAAATCATCGATGTAGTGCAGAGCCAGGGAGCTGATCACCACGTCGAAGGCATCCCGGGGATATTCATATTCCAGAATACCGCACTGCCGGTATTCGATGCGGTCGGAAAAATTGCGTTTTTTTGCCTCCTCCAGCATATTGGCGGATAAGTCGATTCCCAGGGCCCTCCTGGCTCCCCGGTCCACCGCGTACTTGCAGTGCCAGCCGAAACCGCAGCCCAGATCCAGCACATCCTTACCCGAAAAATCCGGCAGAAGCTTTTGCAGCTCGTGCCACTCGCCCGCGCCTTTCAGTCCGTCCGTGGAACGGGACATCTGCTTGTACTGGTTAAAAAATGCTTCTTTGTCGTATTCGTTGTATTCCATATTCTCCTCCTGCTTTTTCCTTTACGTTCTGCGCTTGCCCGCCCACTGCTCCGCCAGCGCCAGCACCAGGCAGCCGGTCCCATAGCATAGGATATCCGCCCAGTCGAACACCGATCCAAGCACCACCCGGGCGATGGGATTTCCGGCAAAAACCGGCAGGTCTGAAAGGTTCAGGAATTGCAGCCATTCCACCAGGGCGGCAAACCAGAACACGTAAAGCGGCAGCCGCTTCCACCCCCGCGGCCGGACGGCCCGCACAAAACAGTACACCACCCAGACAACCATCACATCCCCCAGGTACGGCCTCACAAACCGGTCCCGCACCCGCAGCGCGATAAACGCCTCCAGGGCAAATAAGGTCAGGAAGGCCAGGGCGTATCTGAGCCGAAGTTGATTATTTGTTGCTTTCTCCATGACTTCCTCCCTTGTGGGCGTGGGGGCGGGGCCGCGCCAGCGGCCCATTGCACTCAACAAAAAGATGGGAGACTGCCGCCGCCGGGGCCGCCTCTCCCATCTGTGTCTCTATGCCTTCGACGTGCGCCGGTTTCCCGGACATGCAGCGTCAAGTGCACCTATTATACCATAATTGACCGCTTATTTGAAGTCCTGAAAATGTCGATAAATTCAAGGTTGTTCAATATATAAGGCTATGCAAAACCTATATAAAATCGGTCAGTTAGTAACAAAATAGTAACAGATTTTCAGGCATCAAAGAAGCTGATTCACCCTTGCCTGTACAGCGTCATAATCATAGCCCGCCGCCGTCAGCCTGTTCTTTCTGTCCCGCCCGTTGCCCCAATCACCCCGGATCACTTCACGGGCAATTTCATCAATGGATTTCTTTGCCGGGGTAGAAGAAACAGCCTGCCCCTGTTCTGTGGTGATAAAGGCATCGAAGCCCGCCGCTTTTACTTTGGCAAGCATATTTTCAGCGTTGGCTTTTACGCTGTAAGCCCCAACCTGAATTTTGTAGTAGCCGCCAGCTTGCACCATGTAAGTATCAAATCCGGCTGCCTTGATTTTTTCAAGCTGTCTATCAGCGTTTTCTTTGTTCTTGAAAGCCCCCGCCTGCACCCGGTACAGCGTCCCATCTGTGGAAGGGGTGGAAGCACCGCTGCTAAGCTGCGCCGTTACCTTTGCGGCAAGATCGCCAAGGCGGGAATACAGCCAATCGCCGGGGCAAGCTTTGTTGGCAAACCACCTGTGAACGGTAAGAACCATTTCACCGGCTTTCGGCTCATAGGCAAGGGTTTTATCCTTGTCACCAAACCAAAGCAGCTTATTTTTCCCGTTGCGGCGGCAAATATCCACGCAAAGTTTGATAAGCGACTGGTAGACCGCATCCGTCATAGCGTAGGGGTGTTCCTTGTCGGAAGCACATTCAATCGTAACTGCCCGCTGATCGTTGGCATTGCTGGAAGAACACCAAGAACGGTTTCCCTCGTCCACACAAAGGGCGATCTGCCCATCCTTTCCAATACCATAGTTGCAGCTTGCTTCACGGTCAGGACTTGTAAAACAGCCACAAATACTTGCAGCGGAAAGCTGCCCCACAACACAATGCGGGGTGATCCGATCAATAGAGTGCGTGCGCTTCCCCGAATGGTTCGGGGAAAGCAGCGTATAAGATACCAAACTTGAATTACTCATTTTATATCACCCTTTCTTTTTCGGTTCGGTATAAGTCATAGCCTGTTCACTGTCCCCCGTTCCTGCGGTTGTCGGATCAACCACAATACCAAGAATGGTAAGGACGGCGAACAGCGCATTTACGACATCAAGCAGCTTGTTCCCAAGATCGCCCAAATCCAGCGTGAAGCCGAAAACAGTCGCCACAACCTGAACCAGAAGCAGAATCGCCGGGATAAGTGCAACCCAAAACGCCTTGTTCTTAAATCTCACAATCCAGTTAATGTTGTTCATAAATTTCACCCTTTCTTTTTCAAATGTAATTCGTCAATTTCTTCCTTCATTTTGGTAATCATGCCATTCCCGCCTAATTCGTGATATGCTTCATACATTTCACAAAAATTTTCGTAGGCGTAAGAAGGAATCGAACCTAAAATTGTGTACTTATCGTGATATTCGATAAGCTGAACCCTGAGCAAAAGCATTGTGCCTTTGCTGTTTGCGTCCCTGTCTTTCTTCTGCTTTTTCAGAAGCCAAACAATGTACCCCATCAAAGCAGTTAAGACAATGGGAAGGGCGATGGAATAGGTTTCCATCAGAATTTTTTCCATCGGGTATCACCGCCTTTCTGTGCAACTTAAAAACCCCTACACAGGGCTTATATAAGCCCCATATAAGGGTTTTAAGTTAGCATTTGATATTTTACTTTACTGCGCCAATTCAGCCAAATCAAGGTCAATCAGAACTTCTTTCACCTGATCCTGAATTCTTTCAGGAACATCAGAAAAATCCTTCTTGCCTTTCACGATAAGGGTTGCATAAACAACTGCCATTTCTTTCACATCCTTTCTAAATAAGATTTGATATATGATGAACTGAAACATCAGTCATCACCACCAAGAATACCCTGAACATCTTCTTTGAGATTGTCCGGCACATCATCAATGGTTTTAAGACCTTTTCTGATAAGTTCAGCATAGATTTTTGCCATAATTTATCACTCCTTTCTTATGGTATCATTTCATAGACTTCACACAACGCAAGCTGTGTATCTGTGATCTGCTGCTGCAACGCCGCATTGTCCGTTGCCTGTTGCAAAATAAATTCGTCCTTGCTGTACTGAACCATGTTGAATTCATAGCCCACGAATTCATTTTCTTCACCCACATTTTCAGAAATTTCCTGAATGTCGGTATGCTGCCAAACGCTGAATTCATCAATCACAATGGGTTCAGGCTTGACGGTGCTTCTTACTCTGCCATAGTCAACCATGTTTTACGCCGCCTTTCTTTTATATTTTTTGGTTTTGACAACATCCCGATAATATCGGTCTGCATCGTCTTGAATTGGTGCAATGTACTTTTTCCGCAAGCGGTAACTGTCACAATGCTTTAGCCATCCCTTATAGGAATTCACGGAACACCATTCAGAATAGTTCATCATTTGCCCGCCTGCTGTTTTCTTCCTGATTGCTACCATCTTTTTCTTGAAGTTGGTGCAACTACTCTTGCGAAGCAAGGTATAATTTAGGAAGGTTCGATAACCGACAAAATCAACACCCCGCACATAGGAAGGGAACACTTGCCAATTCCCTTTGACTGTCAACCGTAATTCCTGCATGAAATAAACATCAATTTCCCGTTTCAGGGCATGAAGTTCTTCTTTGCTGCTGCCGAAAATCACAATATCATCCATGTAACGGAAGTAATGCTTCACCCGCTTTTCTTCTTTGATCCAGTGGTCAAAATCAGAAAGATAGAAGTTTCCGCAATATTGGGAAAGGTAGTTCCCTATTGGTATTCCGGTTTCTTCATCAACATCTTCATCGAAGAACCAAAGATCACGAATATCTTCAATGTTAGCGGTGCAAATGCTATCTATGATTTCATCCAACAACCAAAGCAATTCACCATCTTTGAAAACCCGTCTGAACTTTGCTTTCAAAATATCGTGATTTATTGAAGGGTAATAGTGCCTTACATCCAGCTTCAAGCAATATTGGCAATTCGGAACATCCTTCCACATTGCATCTTGAACATCATGCAACGCTGCGTGAATTCCTCTTTTGGGTATCGCTGAATAGGTATTCTTTGTCATGTGCCGCATTAGATACGGTTCAATCACTTGCAGAATCGCCCATTGACAAATACGATCCGGGAAGTAAGGAAGTTTGAAAATCTCCCGGTCTTTGCCGCTGTCATGCTTGATAAATTTTTCGTAAGGTGAAGTTTGGTAGGTGTGATTGATAAGCATTTCTTGAAGGCGTTTCAAATAGCCTTCTACATCTGCATCAACCGCTTTTACTTCCTCATACCATCCCTTTCCCTTCCGTGCGTTTTGGTGTGCTTTGCGTAGGTTATCCATAGAATAAATTTGTTCGTATAGATTCCCATATCGCTTCATTGTTGAATGTTCCTTTTGTATGCACATCAGCCGAATCTTCAACCTTTGAAAATTAACTTTCAAAGTCTACCAACACGACCAAATTTTATTTTTAACTTCCCCCTTTCGGGGGCTGTCTGTTTTGCCATGTGGCACGGTCTTTCAGGAATACAGATTTATATTGAAACAGGCGGGGAAAATCCCCGCCTGAATCGTGCATTTACTAACTGCCTGCTGATATTCCGATTACGATTAGAAGTAGCATTATTCAGATTCCAATAGAAAGTACCTGCATTAGCACTGTTATTCCATTTACTGCCTAATTTAGTAACCTTTTTCATGGTTTCTGTTTTAGTGCCGTCTGTTCAACCGGATTGTAAACAACAATACTCCCTGAACTACCGATTTTTATTCAATTTTTCAATGTTTGTTCAACGGTGTTAAGCGGCTTCCTTTTTGGAAGGTACATACACCAACCGCCCGCCGACATCCCGACTACGATGAGAAGCAGCATCATTCAGATACCAACAGAAAGCACCCGCACCAGCACCGTCATTCCACCTACCGCCCAACGTAGCAACCCGCCAGCCGGGATTACTATTCCAAGAGTAGTCACCAACGGGAAGGGTGGAATTGCCCGTGTGTTCAGCCATAACGAACAACCAATCAAATTCTTCCGAATAGCCGAAAGCGGAAATATAGCCGTTGCCGTAATCGGGGTGAATTCCGGTGTTCTTATAGGGGCTTGCTTTGCTATCATCAACAAAGCCATGATCCGCAACATAAAGCGTTCCACAATCGCCCGCTGCGAAAGTTGCCGGGTTTTCCTCGTTCATGCCGTCAATCCAAGCCCAAATGTTACCCCAAATGTTTTCTTCACCACGATAGGAAACAATGTTGTAACCGTTGATATTGGTAACAGAACCGGAAGCGTTACCCAAATTCACGGTTGCCCCGGTGATCTCTGTCATGGAAGTGCTGCCATCATCTGTTTTGTTGACAACGCCGTTGCCAATCGCTTTCTGCATATCGAAAGAAGCGTATTCAATCAGCATCAAAAGCTGCGAAGCGGCGATTGTTGCGGCATATGCCTGTTCCCAACCTTTACCCCTCTTTTGTGCCAGCTTTCGGGTGTTCGCCCTTGTCAGATTTTGCGTTAAACCGGAAGCGGGCTTTGCGTTTGCAATACTGCAAAGCACATCAGCGGCGAAATCTGCCACCTGTGCATCGTCCAAAATATAGGCGTTTGCGGAAGTGTCGAACAGCGAACCTTCAAAGGCTGCAAGGTAAATATACGGGTTCACATTGCCATTTTCCACAAAGGCGGGGTGAACCTTGAAGCCGGGTTTCAGGGTGTCCGAAACATAATAGCGGGCTTTCCTGATCTTCATGCCCTTTGCACCCTTTTCAAGCACCATAGGAACAACCTTGTAATAGAATTTAGGCTGTTCAACCATAACCTGAACCTTTGTTCCGGCTGCGTTCTTTCCGGTTGTGGTATAGCCTGAATCCCCATAATAGGCGGTTACTGTACCATCATCCGCAACATTGCAGCGTTTACGCCCGCCAAAGGCATTGATTGAATCAAACCCTGCCCCCGGTGTACGGTTTACCGCCCCGGAAAGGCGGGTAAATCTCTTGTTTACAAAGTCCACTTCCACGCCGTAAATATCATCAGCGGAATAGCCGATAAAGGCTTCAAGGTCTGCTATCTGCTTCTGCAACTCCTGAATATCCCCGATTGTAGCAACCGCCGCCTGATCCACTTCAAGGGAAACATTTTCAGCGTTTCCAACCGTAGTTACAAGCTGCACATACGCACCCGAAACGGTAATACCGTTATAGGCGGGCATATAGCAATTCCCGGAAGTTTCCCTTGTTACGGCATAGAGGATTTCACCCGCATCAGGATCAACCGCATACAAGCCCAAAGCCTTCATGTAATACCCGGCTTTCAGTTCGGTATTCGTGAAGGCTGCTTCAACCTTGATTGCAACCTCATTTGTGCGGGTAACTTTGGAAATCAGGCTTGTTTGCTTCACATTGGAAAGGGAAGTAAGCCCTTCAAGCTGTGCATCCGTGTATGCGGTGCTGGAAGCTGAAATTTTGGTGAACTCAATGTTGCCGCTTCCCGCAATCATTTTTGCAAGTAACGCTTGCCCTTTGTTGGTGATAACCAACTTTGAAAATTCTGCCATGTTTATTCAATCCTTTCTTATTGTTTTATTTCAATGAATTCAGAAACAACCACGCCTGAACCAACTGAATTTTCACCGTTTATGTTGAACTGTTCATTGAAATCATTGGTAATAATCACGGTTGCGGTATTTACCGCCCCGCCGCCGTGCGTTGCCAAACCGTCAACAGCAATGTTTTCCCTGCTGTCATTGGTAATAAAATAATGGGCGGTGTGTACTGTTCCACCCCCGAAAGCTGCCCCGCCGCGGATAACCCGGTGAATCTGTTCATCATTGGTGATGAAGAAGGTTTCCACCGAACAAACGCCCCCGGCAATAAGGGCAAAGCCCTTTGCATCACAAGGAATTTCATTCAGGGAAATAACAATCATGTTGCACGGCATCATGCTTTCAATGATATGTCCCAATTCTTCAACTTGCCCGAACAGTTCAAGGTTTGTCAGAATTCTAACCGTGTACTTTTCATATTCCTTTGTAACCGTGAAATCAGAATCGCCGCATAGGGCAACCAGCTTTGCAAGGAAGGCTTTCAGGGTGTAAGGGATAGTATTAAACCACCGGGCTTGAACTCTTGCACGGCGGCTTTCAAGGGTATCTTCTGTTGAAGGTAAAATGTTCAAGATTTTTTCAAACCTTGAAATACCGTATTCATCAGCCGATTCAATGAATTCATTTTGAAGAACCCTGTCAGCGGCTTTCCATACAAGCACAAATTCAGGGTTTTCCGCTTCCAAAGTTACGGAAATTTCTTTGAAGTCAGCCATGAACGGGGGTAAGTAGGAAACAAGGTCAACCGTTTTCGTCATGCACTCGCCCCCTTGAACACGGGAACTTCATATTTCCCCAAAGTCAGGTTATCGGAAGCCCCGTTTATTTTGGTGCTGTCAATATCCACAATCCCCTTGATGCTCAAAAGGCGGGTTTCAATTTGACTGATACGAACCACCAAATAAGGCGAATCAGCCCACGATTTACGAAGTTCAAGCAGATAGTTTGAAATAGCTTCATTGATTGAACTTTGAAGGTTCGACCACCCATAGCCAACATCAAAGGTGATATTGGTTTTCACGGTCACTTCACGATTTTTCGCACTCTGCACTTTCACAATATGCCCGATAGGTGCAACCCCGTACCCTTCCCCGGCGTATTCGTCAGGATCAATTACTTGCTGCACCGTCTTAATCAGGGTATCGGAAGCAACCCCAAAATCAGAATTCAGGATTGTTAAAAGCACCGTTCCCCCGGTTGTCAGCTTCCGGTTCAGGGCTGCATCATACACGGTTTCAAGCCATGCGGCAACTTCCCCGGTCAATGTGGGTTTAATCGTGTTGAACCACGCTTGAACCGCTGCGGAAGGTATCATTTCAGCGGGGCGAAGATCGTTATTCCAAACCCTTGTTACTTTGGTACTTCCCACGCCCGGAATAGCGTTTGTTTTTTCAAGGTAATCTTGAACATTCCCGCCGAAAGCCTTTTCTTTGAAGCTGTCAAAATAGCGGGTTCGTAAATCTTCCGTATCTTCTTCATCCTCGCCGGGGATAAGAACATCCGTAAGTTCAGCGGTTTCAAGCCCTTGTATATACTCAATCGGGATCATAGTTCCCAACTGCTGATTTCCCACAATTCCGGGGGTTTCACATTGCACCTGATATTGTCCATCAGCAATTTTTTCAGTTACAACGAAATTGATTGAACCGATATTGAACCGCTGTCCGGCAACATCAATGTTTGTGGGTGTGAATTCGCCCTTCAAAACAGCGTGGGTTGCTTCATAAGGGGTAATTCCTCTTTCCTTGCACCGCTTGATAAGATATTCCCTTGAAGCACTATCCCCGTATGCTTCCGCAATCAGGGTGTTCAACTCCACATAAAGCAATTCCAATTCAAGGGCTGTGGGGGAATGGGTGTCAAAGATAACCGAACCTTCCCGCTTGTCGAACTTGTCAGATACCCGGTCAAGCATCCGTTCAAGGATTTCACGATAAGTTACATCATACATTTAGAAATTCACCACCTTTTCAGCAACCACATCACCGAAAACGGTATGTGCGGTAAAAGTTACAAGGATTTCACCCTTTTTTGAAATGTTAAATTCAAAATTATCCACGCTTTGAATTCTATCATCCCATGTTAGGGCTTCCGTGATCCTGCGTTCCAATTCAGGGCAAACATAAGAAACGGGTTCACCGTACAAATCAAGCAATTCAATCCCGTAATTCCACGAATACATAACATATTGGTATCGTTCCGTGTTCAGGATTTTATATATTGCCTGTTTCATTGCTTCCTGTCCGTCTGTATAGCCCCGGATCAGATTGCTTTCAAGATTCATTTTGTAGGTATGGGTTGGTTGTTCTGTGATCTCGAAATCCTGTTCAAGAAAGGCTGTGGTTGAAGGTATCATCCGATTCTATCCACCACAATATATTTTTGCCCGCCCTGCTGCCGGATAAGAATCACTTCATCACCGACAACCAACCCATTATGTACGGTGATTTTCTTCCTACCCTTGATAGGGTGTTTGTGGGTTTCATAGCTTGCGTACCCGCTGCCGCCGCCTTTATTTTCTGTGTTCCAATCAACGGTTACTTCCGTTACAAAATCGGTAACATTCCGGGTAAGAATAAGCTGCCCTTCACCCAAAGGCAATTTCTGTTCCACAAGGATTTTCAAGGGGGAAGCACTTGTTACCTTTCCGAAACAGACTTCAACGGGCTTTGAAGCCTTTACCGCATCCAACGCCGCCCGTTTGATTGTTTTCACAAATTCAACTGCATCAGGCAATAAATTCACCCCCTCGAAGTGTTAAATCCATAAAATGTGAATCCAGCTTAAAGGTGTGTTTTACCTTTTCGACCAACATAAAATTCTTTACATTGGTATCACCCAAAGCAAGATTTATCACAACCATGCTTCCGGCTCTAACTCTTGTATCACCGATTGCATTTGTAATTTTCAGATTTCTTGTTTTGCTGTTGTATAGCTTCAACAGGGCATCAGCCTTTGCTTGCCCGTTTTCGCCCTTTTGCAGCGTGTCAAAATACTGCAAAACGCCCCATTGGTTCATGTGGCTGCTGTCCTGTGCAATATACACTTCCCGCTTTCCTGTTTCCTCATTATCATAGGTCAGCTTCACCTTGTTGTAGGTGTCGCTGTCAATGCTGGAAGTGTATTCAAAATTTTCCCCGGTTTCTTCATCAATCATCAGGTAAGCCCCCGGTTCACCCACATACATTGAAGAAATGTTTTTCAAGGTCAGCTTGCCGAAATCGTCAAACAACACGAACATTTCTTTGCTGTTCTGCAAGGTCAAATCAAGGGCATTTTCTATCATGTCAAATAGGGAAGTGTTATCTTCCACCCGTGAAGCAATCACAAACCCGGTATCTTCCAAAGTTCCCGTATTCAAAGAAAAATCCGCTGCCAGCATTTGAATGAACTGTGAAGCGGTTTTGTTCTCATAAACATAGGTATCTTTGTTGTTCAGGTATCTTAATTGATCGTAGGCGGTCACTTCTATAATCTGATCCTTATCCCGCTTTTTACTGAATACAAATCCAAAGAAAACGGGCTTGCCGTCAACTTTCAGGCGAACCGCCGCCCCTTCCTGAAAATTGATAACGGCATCTTTTACAAGTTTGAAGGTCAGCTTGCCGGGGGTGCTTCTTCTTTCTGTACTCCATTCAATACCTTCTTCCACAATCGGAATATAGGCTTTTTCACCGGAAGGATCAGAAATCAAAAGTTCAACATTCATTCTTCACACCCCCTTAATCGAATGTTCCATCATCTACCCACCCATATACATTTGAACCGGAATCGGTGTGTATCAAGTGCCACGGGTGGGCTTTTCCTGAACCGTTTGCAATCGTGATTTTCGCTTTTCCTGCCCTTGCAGAATAGCCCTTTGCCCCCGGATAGGAACTATAATAGTGTGTGCCACCATGAAAATTCACTATATCACCCACTTTGTAGCTTTTTTGTGCCGGGGGATCGGCGGGTCTTTGCTTTTCAACCTTTGCTTTAGGTTTGGAAGCGGCAATCTTGATATTTACGGTTTTTGTTCCATAATCCCGGTATTGCTTCAATTTGATTTTTACCGTCAAATCAAAGCCATCTTTCGCCTGTTCGATGATCTTGTAATCTTCCATTGATACCTTCATATTGGTTGAAAACAATACCTTCCCATTCGGCATAGTCCGGGAAACGATAAATTGAAAGGGCTTCTTATCCGCTTTCAAACTTTCAAAGTAATCAAGGAAATAAGAAGCCCCCTTGAACCCTGATTTATAGGTTGCAAACGGATATTTCACTTGTGGGATTCTGCACTCAAATTCAATATCCGTAAGTTCAGGGGTTTTCAAAATATTGATTTCCCCTTCATTTATCAGGGTAAGCGTATCATTCGCATTGTTGATTTTTACTTGCAGCTTTTCCGGGGCGATTGGTAACAAGCATTTTTTCAGGTAAAAATCATATCCGTTTTTGCTCATTACTCATGCACCCCTTCCGCTATTCTGTCAACCGCTTCATTTGCCGCATCTGTTAGCCCTGAAACAATACCATCCAAATCCATTTTACCGGAAACGGTGTTGTGGTTCGTCTGTTCAATGGTAATTTCAGCGGTTGTAAATCTGTTCACCGCTTCCTGCTCTGCAATATCACGAAGATATTTCAAATCTTCTTCTGTAATATCCATGCTGTCAGCGATTTTTCCGGTGTTTCCGGCAATATCATCAACACCGCTTCCAATCCCGCCAATGCCTGAACCGTAGTTTCCCAAATTTGCGTAATCATCCGCACCGGGTACATTGGTATTAAACAAACTGGAAGGATCGAAATTCGCAATGCTTTCATCAATGCCTTCACCGAAGGAATATCCGGCATCCCAAGCCGCCCCGTATTCAAACCGACCAAGTTTCATATCGTCAGCGTTCATTTTCGCCATGACTTCTTCACCCTTGCCGAAGGTATCATCTACCCAACCGCCAAGAGAATCACGCCAACCCTGAACACTTCCCGCAAGGTTTGAACCGAAGATTGCATCAATAGCCGAAGCCAACGCTTGAAGAATTCCAAGCACGGTATCAGCCAAATCAAAGAATAATCGGCAAACTGCCCCGATAGGATCGGTGAACACATTGCCGATAAAGTTTGCCACGGTTGCCACAAGGTTGTAAATCAGCACGAACACATCAACAACCAAATTCCACAAGGCAACAAAAATATTGCCTATGAACGCAAGGGCAACCATGAACGCCCCGCAAATAATACCCGTTGCGGAAACGGAAGTTCCGGCGAATTTATTCACCGCTGCCACCGCCGCATAGAACAGGGCAATCAGGGCGATTATAAGAATGATTATCCACACGATAGGGCAAGCGTACATTGCAGCGTTCAGCCCGTATTGTGCGGTTGTTTCAGCCCATGTTGCACCCGTTACAAGCATTGTAGCCGCTGCCATTATGCCCTTTGCTACCGCAACGATCCCGTGAACCGCCGCCATAGCCATTTCAGCCCCTTTTGTCAGCAACAACCACCCATAATAAACCGCAAGGGCGGCTGCTACACCGTAAATGATAGGGGATAGCCACGACCAATTATCAGCCACCGCACCCGCAACACCTACAAGCAAATCAAAGATTTCAAGGGCAATGCCCGCCACCATTGAAAGCCCTTCAATAGCGTTGTTCACGAACTCTTGAAATGCTTCACTGTTGGCAATTTCATTCATTCGTTGAAGAACAGGCTGAAACGCCATCAAAGCGGTATTCTGAAAAGAAGTCCAAATCTGCGAAAAGGTTTTCGGCATACTTTCAAATTTTGCGTTGGTATCATCAGCCGCCGCAAACATAGCCGCCTTTACAATATCGGCGGTAATTTGCCCTTCCGCTGCCATATCCTTTAATTGCCCTTTGGGAACTTCCATGTAATCAGCAATCGCTTGAATGATATTCGGGGCTTGTTCCAAAATACTGTTGTATTCTTCACCACGAAGAACACCCGAACCCATAGCCTGTGTAAGCTGCAACATAGCGGCATCAATGCCCGCTGCTTCTGTTCCGGCAATAGTGAACTGCTTGTTTACTTGTTCCATGAAGGCAATGATTTCTTCCGAACTCCCAAACGCATCACCCGCCATAAGTCCAAGTTTGGAAACGGCATCAGCGGTTGCCTGATAGCTGCCCCTTGCCCGTTCCGCTGAAAGATAAATCATGTTTTGCAAATCCTGTGTGGTTTGCAATCCGTCATTCATCAGATTCAAGCGGGCGGTTGTAGAAGTAAGCTGATCCGATAGATTCAACGCTGTTGAAAGGGTTTGAATTGTGGCATAAGCCGCAACCGCCCCCTTGATTGTCTGCATGAGGGAATCGGCTTCATTCGTGCCTTCTTCAATTTCACGATTGAACCGCCCTTGTTCGTCAACATTATCCCGGATATATCTTTCAGTATTACCTACCGTTTGAGATAACCGCAAATAGGCTTGATTGGCTGCTTCAACATCCATGTTTTCAACAGCACGGTTCAACGCTTCCTGTTCCTGAACTGCCTGATCCAACTGCCCCCGTAACTGTTCCAATTCTGCATTTGCGGTATCAGAACCCATATTCAGGGGGTTGCTTTCGATTGTCTGAATACGCTGCTGAATTGCTTGCAAGCGGTTTTGCATATTGTTCATATCGGCAATAGCATTATCCGGGAACAAATCTGTTTGTGCCGCCTGTGCTGCAATCCTGCTTTGCGTTTGGTTCAAGGTGTTCAACATATTGTTTGCACTTTGAACTTCCTGTTCAAAGCGTTCAACGCCCGTTGAAGTAAATACTTCCATGTTGTCAGATCGCCAGTGAACCGGAACTTGCACGGGTTCAGGCTGTTCCGGTTCAACAGGCAAATCAACAGGGGCGGGTTGATCCACTAACGGATCAGGAATATCCGGCTGCACCGGAAGCACAACCGGGGCTGAATTTGTCGGGGCGGTAGGTGTTTCGGAAGCGGGGGTTTCAAGTCCCTGCATAGCTGCATCCAACTGTTGAACCGCAAGCGTAGCCTGATTGATTGAATCCCTTGCCGCTTCAATGGAAGCCGTATCAACAGGGCTATTCATGGTTTGGTGCAAATCTTCCATAGCGGAAAGCCCCAAATTTACGGAATTGATTACCTGATACAAAACCCCCGTGAAGTTGTCTTGTAATTCAATCGCTGTTCTGATTGTAGCCATGCGGATCACCTACCTTTCTTTTTGGATTTACTTTCAATCCGTTTTTTCTCTTTCTTGTCAGCTTCAATTTTCACCTTGATTGCCGCAACGGTGAAAGCCTTTTCCTGTTCATCCATAGCAAGGAAAACAGAAGGCAATATATGAAGTTTAAGAAGGGCATAGTAAGCGAAATTTGCTTCCCAATCCCCTTCTTCAATTAGTTTTTTGCTTCATTCACCTTATCCTCAAAGGAAACATTGAAGCCCTGAAATTTCTGAACGAAAGCCGCCAAATCGTTGTATTCGCCGGGATCGTCCACCATTGCCATCAGCAAATCTTCCGGGGTTTTCACTCCGTAGCTGTCCTGCAATTCAGAATCGAACAGATCAGGCATAACCACGGAAGCCGCAATCATACGCTGAATGTAAAGGCTGCTTTTCAGTTTCGGACGGTACATATTCGGCTTGCCCGTAACGGGAATATCAATCGTGCAGCTTTCCCGGATTTCCTCATTTTCCTTTGAAGTAATGTGCTTGAACTCCCAATCAAGGGGGTTGCCCTTTTCATCACAAAGGGATTTTGTTGCCGGGTAAAAACCGTTCTCTTTTACGGCTTTGTTAGCCTTCATAAATTTAGCGAATTTAGACATTTTACATCTTCCTTTCATTGTTTATCATTGAATAGGCAAAACCCCTTATATGGGCTTATATAAGCCGCACACAAGGGATTTTAGCCCGTCCGTTGGTTGTTAGTTGGTAAGAAATCCTTCAAGGTCTTTGAAGGCTTCCGGCATCTTGAAATCTTCAAAGGTGAAATCCATATCTTCATCAAGATATTCACCGTCTGCATCGAACTTTGCCAGCACACCGCCGTCAATGTTGCAATCCATCAGGATCATAGTCTGCCGCCCTGCCCCGGAAGTGGGATCTTCATTTGAAATCTGAATTTCAAAATAAATATCTTCCCCAGTTTCCTTGTACTGCAACATCATCTGCCGGAAGATAGAAGTGTTGTAATGGAAGGTTGCCGAACCCGTACCTTTCCAGCCGGAAGCCTTGTTTCCTTTGCCCGTCTTGCCAAGAATGGGAACTTCCGTTTTGTTCTTCTCGAACTTTGCTTCAAGGTTGATAGCCTGCATGAAGTTATAGCGGCGTGTGCCGATAGTAACGAAACATTCAGCCAAAGCCGCAAATACGGTATCTTTGGCTTTCATAACCACATTGCCATTCATTTTCTTTCACCCCTTTCTTATGCCACGGTAACGGTCATATATAGCTTGCTCATAGCATTTACAACCGTTACAAGGTCAGTAACCACAACGGATTTCTTTGTGTTGCCCTGTTCAACAGTTACATCAGAATCCGAAAAGTTTTCAATGGCTCTGATTTCCTGCAACTGTTCATGGTGCTTCACAATATCCGACCAAAGGGAAATTCTGCCCGCTGCATCGTTGGGAACAACGCCCAAATACTTTGTGTTGAACAGTACCGCAATATCATTTGCGATCTGATCCATCACACGCACGGTCTGATTATCCTTGAAAATATCGCCCTGTGTGTCGGAAGTAGTAACCATTGTGTTAATATCTTCCAACACACGAATATCAGTTCCGACCTTATGCAGCGTGAATTCTCCGGCTTTGATTGCCTTCTTCAACTCATTCTGCGTGTAATCGGCAAAAATGGTGAATTCGCCGTTGTAAATCTTGTTCTGATTGCTCTTGTTTACCTCGCAACCAGCGGAAACACCCGTTACCCAATACACAAGGCTTGCTTCACTCCAACCATCATCAAGCACCCTGTTCTTCACGCTGATAGTGCCGTAATAGTCAGCCGCCTTGTTGTAAAGTACAAGCTGGAATTTGATACCCATTTCATCACGCAAACGCTTGACGAAGGAAGCAAAAAGCCCCTTTGTGGTATCGTCCGTAACCACAACGCCCATAGTGTTGTAGGTGTAGGATTCAATCTTATCAAGATAGGTCTGATAAGCTGTTCCGTCAACCGTGCCATTCGTGCCGCCCGTCAGCGGGGTTGCCGCCGTGATTGCCAGCGTTGCGGAAGTCTTGAACTTCACAAAGCTGTTATCAGCCAGATCAGCCGCCTTTGCAACGGTCTGTTCATCCACAACCGCCGTATCAAGTACGGTTTTCACATCAAACAGGGTATCATCATCGGCATTTGCCTGAATTGTGATTTTCAGATCATTGCCACGCACCCCACAATAGAGGGCTTCCGCATAGGTGTTTGCCGCCTTTGTTCCCCCGGAAGTCAGTTTATACGCATAAAGGGTTTTCGTGTTCAGGAACAAATCACGAAGCCCCTTCAACTTGTCGTGGGTGTAATCATACCCGAAAATTTTCAGGCTGTTCTTTTGGAAATCGCTGTTGGTTACTTCAAACACTTCACCATCAATGCCCCAATCCAATTCAAGGGGCATTGTTGCAATACCTCTTTCGGAAAGCGTAGCACTTGCGGAAGCTGCCGAAATGAAGTTGATATATGCACCCGGCAATTCTTTATTCTGTGTAACAAAAGTTCCACCGCCTAAAGCCATGTTATTTCACCTGTCCTTTCATATATTTTTCAATCATCTGTTCCACGGCTTCAACCGTGTATTGCTTATCAGGGGAAAGAAGGGCATTTACAATATCCTTCCTTTCCTGAAAGCGTTCAGCCGCAAGCAACTGTTCCTTTGAAAATAACTTTTCAATTTTTTCAGGTTCGGTTGCAGCGGGGTTATTGGTTTTCTTTACCGCCATTCACATCACCTTATCCTTTCACGGTAACATCTTGTGACAAATCTTCCATAGGGATAGAATCAGCGACCTTGTAAACGAACAGATCATAATTCACAAAGAAGTTCAAAACCCCATCCACTACTTCATATTTCATTTTTGTACCACGCACCAAATCCCCGGTAACGGTGATATATTCAAGGCATGAAAAAAGCCTTTCGGCAACTGCATTACATTCTTCTTTCGCCCGGTCTTTATCGGCGGGGAAGTATTGTATGCAGAATTGGTTTTCCCTGAAATACCGCTTTCCAAGAAATACCCGGTTTGTGGGGTTAATGCAGAACACAAAAAAACAAGGTTCGTTCAAACCCTGTTCAACCGATTCTGTATATGTGGTGTATTCATCACCGAATTCAGCATTTAAGGAAATGCTGATTGATTCAATTATGGAATTTATCATTTCAAGCACTCCCCTATAAACTTTTTGATTTTGCTTTCAAGCACTTTCGGGGCTATATTCTGTATTTCCTGTTCCGAAATCGTAAGCATGAACCGCCCTTGAACCCACCCTTTATGATTGGCTGTCCGGTGTCCATACTCCACATAGGAAGCATATTCAACCGGGTTCACTATCTCAATAACAAGGGTGTTTCCGTAATGGTGGATTGTAAGGGAATCAGCGTATGCTTTCGCACTTGCTTTTTTCCCGCTTTCCGCTTCTTCATGGTTTTTGGAAGTCCAGCCCCGGCGAAGTGTACCGCCTTTTTTACCTGAACTTGCGGGGTATTGCCCCACGGGTGTACGCTTGATAACTTTTGCCAATAGGCGGGCGGCAAGTTCTTTCGCACAAGCATCAATGAAGGCTTCAACATTGCCTTGCTGAATTTTGTTCAACTGCTTTTGCAGCTTCTTCATTCCAGCCACCGAAAACCCGCCCATGTTCGCCATTAAGCCCACCCCTTGAACAGTTCAAGCATATATTCACTATGGGAAAAGTAAACGGCGGGTTCACCACTTGCGGAATATTCGGTTGTTGTGCCGTTCTGTTCCACAATGATTTTTGATCCGGGTTTGATTTTGATTTCCGGTGCTATGAATAGCTTTGTGCCTTGTGTCAACTTTGCCGCCGTGTCAGTCTGAACAACGGCGTTCAGTTTTTCAAAGGATAGCTTGCAAGGCTGATTTTCGACAACGGGAACTTCTTCATTCTTCCGGGTGATTTTGGTTTTTTCATCCCTCACATCCCGGCGTTCAAGAATGGTGCAAACACCTGAATAGGTGCTTTCAATCGCTTTCCTTGCCGCTTTTTGTGCGGCGGTCAGTCCGTTCACCATCTGATTTTTCGATAACAGGAAAATTGATCCCTGCCATAAGTCAGAAGATAGTTCAAAAAAGAGTTCAACCGCTGTTCAGGCGTTGAACTTCCTTCCCCGGTTGCAAATACTGTGTTGGTGTCGCCCGTCTGTATCTGCTTTACCGCCATATCTAAATCAAGCCCTGCAATGCTATCCGGCGAAAAGGTTTTCTTTGCCGTTAAGAATTCACCTACCGCCATATCAACAGCGATATTCACCAAGCCATCAGGTATAGAAGGCGTGTTGCAATCGTTCTTTATGGTGTTTTCCACCTTCTGAATTGAAAAGGTAAGGGCGAATTCATCCCCTTCCTGCAACTCATACCCAAACGATTTTAACCGTTCCTTTACCATTTCCAGCATTGGGATCACCGCCTTCAATTAGCCTTTGGAAACAATCTTTGCAATGGCAATAGCCTTGTGTGGGATTGCCTTGCTGCCATCGTTGATAATGTTCCAGTTCGTACCCGTGGAAAGGTCAGTGTTGGAAGCGGAAGCTGTAATGCTTGCGGGCTTCTCAAAGCTGATACCATCCACACCGCAAATATAGCGGTCACGCACATAAAGCGTATCCTGCCCGCCGTTGGTTTTCGGGTCACGGCTCATTTCATACGGAACGGAATCCCCAATATCATCAAGGATAATCGCACCGCTGCCAAGAATATATGTGGTGTAGGCGGTATAAGCCGCAACATCACCGGAAGTCGCAACATCTTCCGTAGGCATATTGTCATCAATCAGAACCAAACGCCCGTTCCAAGTAGCGATTGCAAGATCACGCTGAATTCCTTCACCGTCCGTCTGTGTCAGATATTTCAGCAGCTTCATGTTTTCAAGGCGGGTTGCAATCTCGCTGTGCATGATTGCCAGCTTGAAAATGTTCTTGTTATCGCCGCAAGCCTTCTGAATTGCCTGATTCAGCGTTGCCGCACCGACAAGGGCATCATCCCCGGCTTTACCCGTA
Organism: [Clostridium] asparagiforme DSM 15981; assembly: GCA_025149125.1. Lineage (GTDB taxonomy): Bacteria > Bacillota > Clostridia > Lachnospirales > Lachnospiraceae > Enterocloster > Enterocloster asparagiformis. The sequence goes on from CP102272.1 coordinate 5,673,412, forward strand.
ATGTCATAGGTATGCTTATCAATGAATTCCTTTGCGGCTTTGGCTGCAACATCCGTTCCGGTAGTTTTCATACCGAATACACCGGAAAGAATAGCAAGCAACATAGCCTGCTTCACTTCCATCTTGTAATCGGCTACCTGTGCCGCAACATTATCCATGAAGTCAACGCCCGCCGTAATGTTCTTGCTGAAGCTGCGCTCTGTCCATCCGTCCATGCGGGAAGCGGTAACAAAGCCCTGTTCATAGGTGGTGGTGTTGCTGGAAACAATATCCGTGCTGCCGTCATTGTTCTGCGAAGTACCGCCGCCAATTCGCCCAAAGTAGGGAATACGGGCATAAAGGCTTCCTGTCTGATTGGAAAGTGCCGCTCTTGCCTGTTCGTTAGTGCCTACCGCACCCGATTTTGCAAGCTCTGTTTTGGTGACATTGGGAATTCGCTTAACATACGCACCAAAGGCTTGCGGGTTAAAAGTCTTACTGTCAAATTTAGCCATTGTTCAATCACCTTTCTTTTTAATCAATTTTTGCATCCGGGTTTGCCGCCATATAAGCCGCAAGTTCCGAATAAGTCATTTTGGAAGTGTCAACTTCCGTTCCCGGCTTCACTTCACCGGAAGCCCCCGGTTGGAAGCCCTTGAAGGTCTGTTGCTTCTGCTGAACCGTATTGAACATATAGGAATCGGATTTCTGAACCGCTTTAATGGCATCGGAAAGCCCTTCAACTGTGCCATCTTCACCCAATTTCATTTTAGAAGTGTCGATCATAGCACGAACCGCCTTTATGTTCTTTGCCCCGGCTGCTGTCAGGGCGGCATCAATGGCATTATCCAGCTTTAACTGTGCCATTTCCGCATCGTGGGCTTTCTTCTGATCGGCGTTCTGCTGCTGCAAGGTTTCAATCTGCTTTTTCAGTTCGGCATTATCGCCGCTGGATTTCTTCAAATCTTCAAGCGGTTTATCTCTATCAGCAACAGACTGTTTCAAGGTCTTGTTTTCCTCGTTTACCTCGTTGAACCTTGCCTTTGTGACAAAGTTTCCATCAAGGGAATCCATAACCTTTTTTGCCTGATCCTCTGTCAAGCCCATTGCAATCAAATCTTCTTTCTTCATAGTGTGTACCTACCTTTCATTTTCCGTTTTTTACCGTGGGTTACGAACCACGAAATGAATTTTGCCGCTGTTCTTTACCGTCTGCACCGCACAAAAAGACGAAAACACTATTTAACCCATAGCTGGAAGATAGAATTGGATCACCGTTCCTTTCTAACTGCCATTACCGATTTTTACCACAAATTCACCCCTTTTCTGAAAAAATCGCCTTTATATAATCGTCATATAGCCACGCTTCAAAGGGCTTTGATATATTTACACCTTGAAAAATGGCATGAAAAAAGCACCCTTGAGAAGTTAATTTCAAAAGTGCTTATTTCCGCTTTTCCTTTTCGTAATAATCGCATTGTTCCGAACCGTCTATAACCGCAAGCGGTTTGAACTTTGGATAAGGGTACATCCGGCAACTGCTTTTTGTGTAATGGCTGGAATATACCGTTCCATCATCCCGAAAAATGCAATCCTTACACTGTTCACATTTTGGCTTTTGGGTGTTGTCCGAAAGAACTTCATCCGCATACCGTTCTTCAAATGTTTTCTTTTCAGCCATTCAGCCACCTTCTTTCTACCGTTGCGGTTTCTGCCCGATAACTTCAAGATCAATGTAAATTGTTCCGGGTGTCTTTTCTACCTTTGTAACACGGAAAGTTGTTCCCTGCTGCAAAATGATTTCTGATTCTTGCCCGAATGAACTTTGCGGCTTTAGCCCATCCCACGATTTACCCGAACCATTACCAAAAGCGGAAAACGGTTCAACATACATCATTTGAGTACCGGAAGGGGCATATATGTTCAGGATAATATCACCGCTGAACCCTTTACCCTTTGCCACACCACACGAACAAAAGCCGTATTCCGTGGGGGTAGTACCCAAAAGCAAGGCTTCCAATTCAGCTTGTGAAGCGTGTTGCAGCTTATCCATTGGAACATTGAAAAATTTATCCATGCCCTTGAACCTACAACCACGCTGCAACCAAAAATCTTCCTGATAAACCGATTTTTCGATTATATCAGTCATAGCGTTAATTTCTTTCCGCATTGCTCCGGGTTTCCAACCGGAATAACTAACCCCGATCTGATCCAAGTCCACATTGCCAACGCCTAAAAACTTTTCGCTGCCGTATTCAATGCCCCGCAACGGTTCATTGAATTTGTGGTAACTTTGGGTATAGTCATATATTGCATTTTTCTGAATAGGCGGGGAAGAACGCCACACTTCACCACACCTATCACGCAATAGGGCATCCGCTTCTTTCGTGCTTTTCGCCCACATAGCGGCATCTTTGCGGGCTTGCGAATAGGCATCGTCAACCGCTTCTATTATACCACTATTTTCAACTTTTTTCAAATCAGCTTGAACTTTTGAAATTTCTTGTTCAATCTTCTTCAACTGCTGCTGAATATCGTGGTAACTCTTGCCTTCTGTATCAAGTTCTTCAAGCTGCTTGTAAAGGTCTTGATACTTCTTCATCAAGTCAGGATCGGTTTCAGTAATGAACTTGCCTTCATAGTATTGCTTCTTTCCGGCAATGTTCAGGCTTTCCCAATCGGCGGTTGTCACATCCTTATTGTACCAAATCCCGGAATAGGTCTTTATCTCGAAATCGTCAAGCTGCTGCTGAACCGCTGCTTTTTGGGCTTCAAGTTCAAGCTGCTTCTTTGCAAGGGCTTTCTTCTGTTCGGCTTTCAGCTTTTCATTCAATTTTTCCTGCCACTCTGCTTTTTGGGCTTCAATGGCTTCCATCTGTGAATGAAGGTCTTTCAGCTTTGTTAAATCCTCGCCATCAGTAAGCCCTTCAAGCGATCCGAAATCCTTAATTGCTTCATCATACGACCAACCACCGGAAATAGCCATAAACTGCACATTCAAATCTTCAAGCTGAACATCTGCATCCGCAATTTTGGCTTGCAGCTTTTTCTTTGTCAGATATTCCTTCTTTGGCGGAAGGGCGGGTTCAGGCTCTTTGTGGTGTGAATAGTGAAGTGCTGAACCATCATCCACCACATCAAAGCCGGATTTATCGCCACCGTCAACAAAGGTTTGCTTCCAATCCTCATAGTGCATATCATCCGGGATATAATAGGTTTTGCCCGTTTCTTCATCCCGTGCCGCCCGTTCCCCAATATCCCCGAAATCTTCATCGAAATAGGGAACTGTGGTTGAACGGCAATATACATGAAAGGGCGGGGCGGTAACACCCGCTTGAAAATCCTTCATGGGGAAATGCTTTCCGTCAAGGCTTCTACAAATATCGGAAGTGTGGGAATCCAGCGTTGCCACAATTTCATATTGTTCAACATCAAGATCATTGAAGCAATCCCTTTGTGCTGCTGAACTGAAATAGGCTTCTTCTGTCATAATCAGCCGCCCGGCGTTTTGCTTTGAAGTGTTCATCTTCTTTGCAAGTGAATCAATCGCCTTTTGTGGATCAGCCCCAAGCATGATATTTTGCGTAAGTTCGCCGTGAAGTTCTGAAATCAGCTTTTCCTTATTCGTCCAAATCCTTTCAGAAAAGTTTTTCCCATCTACCGCCCACGGTTTGGAAAGCACCTTTTCAATCTGCGATTGATCCAACCCTGCAATATCCCAACCGATATTGAACCCCTTTTGAAGTTCATAAGCGGTATGATAATAGCCGCTTTCAAAAATATCACCCATTGCCCCGGTTACTGTTCCCATCTGTTTTGAAAACATAACTTCAAGGCTTTGCTGTGTCTGAATTTTCAGGGCTTCCAGCTTTGAAATATGGTACTTTGCAGAAGCGTTTTCCAATTCCTTCATCCAGCCGCCCATTAAAGCGTTATCCTGCCCGTATTTGATATAGTCCTGAACATCCCATTGAAATTCTTTCAGGGCTGCACCTTTCAGGTATTGACGGGCTTGTGCAAGGGTAATTCCGTTGTTATCGGCAAACCGCTGATACCACCGGGCGATCTGCCCTTCAATCTGCTTTTGGGCTTCCTTGTACTGCCTTTCGATTTCAGCAAAGGCGGCTGCACCCTGCCCGTTTTGGGCTTGTTCAAGCTGTTCAAACCGTAGCTTCCAATATTCGCTATTCTTCAACCACTCCACCGCCTTTCACAAAGCGGGGAACAATCAGGCGGTAAAAGCTGCACACGGTTCTATTATTCATTGTCAGATTGAACTTTTTGAACCGCACCAACATCAGCCACGCAAAGGAAGCGAACAGCCGCCCTAAAATGGGGTTCTTATACTCCACTTCAAGGGTAACGGGTAAAATATCAATCTTTTTCACCTTCATCTTTTTCACCTTCCTTTTGTGGCGGCTGATTGCCGGGTTGCTGCCCGAAAGGGTTATACCCCTGTTGCCGTTCAAATTCAGCCTGTTCTTCCTCTTTCTGCTTCTTCAAGCGTTCAAGTTCCTGTTGTGGATCGTCAACCCACGGGTGCATACCAATGATAGTTTCATCCGAAAGAATACCAACGGAAGCAGAACAGTTTGCAATAGCTTCACTTTCGTTGATAAGAATATCCCGGTTGAAAATAACCGTTACTTCCTCACCTTCAAAATCGCTCTGCCCGCTGTTTGCAAGATAAGCATTGACAAACCAAAGGATTTCTTCAAAGGCGGCTTGCAATTCGGTTTCCATATCGTTAGCATCCAAATCAATATCAGAATACATTGATTGAATGTTCATCTGATTAGGGTTGCCGGAAAGCCTATCATCTTTGGCATCATAACCCATGCCATTTTCAATGATTGCCTTTTTGAAAATTTCCACAATCGCCTTGTAATTTTCGGCGTTTACATGGATTTCAAGGGTTTCAACCCCGCCTTTGGTTTCACCATCATAGCGAACCTTTACCGCACCGAAGGTTGCAAGGTTACGCCTGAATTCACCTAAATTCTGCCCGTCATAGTTTTTAAGAACAAGAATTGTGTTCCTTGCGTCCTCTTGCATATTGTTTTCAAAGTCCGAAAGCATAACATTGATACCGTCTTGAAGGGATTTCACCTTCTTCAAAAGCGGGGTTTCCTGTTCGTTATACTTTATCGGGATCAAGGGAACTTTCGCCCAATTAAAGCCTTGCACCTTTCCATCTTCACCAATGATTGTTACATGGGGAGAATCTGCTGCTTCCTGATTTACTACATCAGGTACAAGCGAACCACCATCCAAAATGAAGTTGTGTACCCCGTCAAGGTCATACACTTCAACTTTTTCAATCACAACCGGGTTTGTTCCCTCGTAACCAATCACCAAATAAAGCCGCACGGCAAAATCAAGAATGGTGTGTTCATTGTCCTGCCAAAAGGGAAGCACTTCATACCCCGGAAACATACGGAAGGAGAATTCCCCGCTTTCGTTGTAATAGGGGTATAACCACGCTATACCACTATTCAAGGCGGCTTTCCCGGTATTTTTCAGGGTTTTCATAAACCGCTTATTGAAAATATGCTTCAAAAGTTCAATGTACTGCTTGTTTTCGCCTTCAACGGCGAAAGGCTGCCCCAAAAGGTAGTTTGCCTTTTGGTTTACCAGCTTTGCATACTGATTATCAATAACACGGTTGTTCGGAAGATTATCAACTTCTTCCAGCTTGCCATCTTCCCCGATCATGGTTCTTTTGCGGGTGATAATATCGTGTTCATTGTCATAGTACAAATGCCCTTTGATCTGCATGATCCGCTGCGGGCTGTTCTTCCAGCGGGCAATTTCTTTTTCAAGGAATTCTTTATCGTGCATCCTTCCATGAACGCCCTGCAACGCCCAATTTGAAACACGCAACGCCATATTGCCTATAAAATCCAACACTTTATTTCACCCCCTTTTCAAAGCAAGCTGCCATTATTTTATTTGTGGTTGTGTAGATTTCATCCAAATGCGAACCCATAAAATCACACACGGGTTCTTCCGTCTTTTCGTTGGCTACAAGGTGAACCCCAAAGCTGAAAGAAAAAGCGTGAATCAGTTCGTGAATAACCGTCTGCCGGAATAGTTCTTTGGGAAGGGTGCAATCAAGAAAAATTTGCAAATCCTTGTAGTAGGTAACGCCTAAACATTCAGCACCTTTGACTTTCAGTTTTTCATTATCCCGCTGAACACTTTGAACTTCCCAAATCAGCCCGTTAGCCTTAAATTTCACCTTGTTCACCCCTTTCTTCATTGCATAATAAAATCAAAAGCCCGGAAACATACGGTTTCAGGGCTTGCTTGTTACTAATTTGATATTTTAATCAAAGCTGAACGCATCCGGCAACAGAAGTTTTGTTACCCCGTACCGCATGGAATCCATACCATGTGAAAATTCGTGATCCGGCTTGTCGGTCAGCTTACCATCTTTATCTTTACCCCAACAATAATTGTCGATTTCCTTTTTGAACTCTACACAATGGGGGTGAACTACAATCTGATAGTTCTGAATAAGCTGAATACCGTGATTCACACTATCCTTGCCCTTGCGGGAAGGCTCTGCTTTGATACCTTCATCTTGAAGTTCGGCTATGCTTTTAGGCTCTGCATTATCGCAAATAATCTTTTGCCCGCCATAACCCATTTTCTTTATCTGTTCGGCAATGATCTTGTTGGTAACGCCTGTTTGATACCATTCATCAAAAATGTATATCCGCATTGCAGCGTTATCCACCATTTCACAAACAAAGGCGTTTGGATCAGTGAAGCCGAAATCAAGATTGAACGCTGATTTTATACCGGGAATAGCCCGGATTTCATCAACATTGAAATCTTCACATACAACATTGGTGTAAATCAGCCCTTCCGCAATGCCCCATTCACCTTCACCTTCAATGCGGTATCGGCGGGGGTTGTTTTTCTGCATTTTCAGGAATATGTTGCGGTCAGATTCATCCAGCCATTCATTACATTGCCATGTGGTAGTTTTTACAAAGGTATCTTCATCAGGTGTATCAAAGAAGCGGGCTTTCAGCCAGCTTGTAGCACTCCATGGGTTGAAGGTCAGGGTTATTTGCTTGAAATACCCTTCCGGCACTTCACCACGGATTGACAAATCAAGTTTGTTGAAATCATCTTCATTGGTGATTTCATAGGCTTCTTCAATCCACACCCAACACAAAACACCCTTATCAACCGAAATTGAAGTGATCTTTAATCCATCATCCAACCCACGGAATAAAATCTTTTGTCCTGTATCGGTTCGGGTTATCTGCATAGGGGAAACGGTACATTCAAAGTACCCATCAAGCCCTAATCTGTGAATAGCCCATTTCAGATCACTATAAACCGAATCCCGCAAAGTGTTTGAATAACGGCGAACACATAAACCGTTGCTTTGCGGATATTTGAAAAGGCGAACAATCATATTCAAAGCGGTTGTTTTGCTTTTCTTTGAACCTCTTGAACCTTTACAAACACGGTATCTTGCTTTTGTGTGCCAAAAATCCTTGTAACTCTTGCCGATAATTGCCGGAAGGTTTATTCTGAACGCTTCACTATTCTTCAAGGTCTGCTTCCCCCTCAAAGATAATAGGAATATTCATATTTACATCCAGCTTATCATTCCACATTCCCAAATGCTTCCCTAATAGTTCAAGGGCTTTCAGCTTTGAAGAAAGTTTAACTTCCCGTTCAACGCCTATTTCACCGCTTTTGGTTGGAATGGTTTTTACTTTTACCGATTCAATCGCTGCAAGGTCAGCTTCATCAGCATCAGGAAGAATTTCACAATCAGTATTGACAACATCCGCAATATTGACAAAAGCAATTTTGGCAAGTTCCTGAACAACTCGATCCTGATTGATCCCGGTTCGGCGGCTTCTTTCGGCAAGGGCTTTTTCGATAGCTTCCGCAATGTAAGGTTTTGCAAGGTTTTCTGTTGCAGTCTGTCTTGCATTATCTACCTTATAACCCGCCCTGATAGCCGCTTGTGTTGCGTTCAGGTCAATCAGGTATTCTTCAACAAATCGCTTTTGTTTCGCTGTAAGTTTTGCCATCCGGCAACACCCCCTTTCAGTCAGGTTAATTTCAAACATCCTGATAAACATAAAAAGATTTTCCCGGTGGGTAGGAGTTCACCGACTATGCCCGAAATCGGCTATGAGTACCCCACCGGGAAAATAAAAAATCAACAAGGTTTCCCTTGCTGATTTTTCACTATACATTATAACACGCCCCTTATATAACATGATATATGAAACACATCATTTTTCCTCACTTTTTATAAGTTGTTCAAAGGCTTTCAGGGCGTAGCCGTGCATATTAAGAACATACTGATATGTAAAGTTCATTTCAACGGCGATAACCTCAAACTTCTTGAACTCAACATACCGCTTGAACAAAAGGGCGATATAATCAGGGTTCTTCAAGCCCTGAATCTGATTGATTATCCTGTGTTTTTCATCAACATACCGATCAATTTCAGCATTGATTTCTGCTTCAAGGTCAATGATCCTGCCTATCAGCTTCACAAACGGGGCATCCCCGGAAGGGCTTGTTTGTACCCTCTCTTTGGAATAGTCAACGCTGCCTGTGCTTTGCGACTTCAAACGCAAATCGTCTAATTCCTTGATTTTCTGATTTATCACGGTATCTAACCGCTGTAACTGCTGCAAATATTCTTTTGCCTTCATAGCAATCTTCCTTTCTTCATCTTGACTTATATCTTGACTTACGGGAAAACCCTTGTAAAATGGGGCTTTTCTCAATGTGCTATTCAAGATAAGTCAAGATACGGAAGATAAATTCTTTATATATTATTTTTGCGAAACGGTGTAATTTATTGTTTTAAGAATTTATCATCTTTTAAAAAATCAATATTAAGTTGACTTATCTTGACTTAAAGCCCGAAAACCCTTGATATATCAGGCTTTTTTACAAGTCAAGTTCCCACTACAACAACTTGACTTAATCTTGAATAGCAAGTTGACTTGCCGCATATTTTGAAAGTTAATTTTCAAAAATCAGCTCTGCACACAAGCCCTTTATCCAATCACGGCGGGGAATCTGCGAAATCCATTCATCAGGAACACCGCTTTCACCACCGCAACCGTAATATATCCCGGCAAGCCCGCCAGCAACCGCCGCAACGGTATCAGTATCTTCACCCAAATTCACGGCGGTAAGAACGCAATCCCGGTATGTGTTAGTATTCAGAAAACACCAAAGGGCGGCTTCCAGCGTGTCAACCACATAGCCTGAACTTCTTACAAAGGTTCGTTTCAACCATTCAAGATCAATCAGCTTGCAGAATTCAGAAAGCATTGAAACACTTTCAATTTGCCCTTTGAACTTTTCGATTCCGCTGAAAACAGCTTCTTCCTTCTTCATGCCGTTCATCAGGTTTTCAACAATCGCCGTATAAATGCGGCAAGCGAAATCTGAAATGAAATGTGCGTGTGTCAGGTGTGCAACGCTCAAAAGTTCAGCTTCTTTTTCCGGGTAGTTAGGTAACATTGCAACCGGAAGAATACGCATCAAAGCCCCGTTCCCGTTATCCATGCGGGTTTTACCACCGCACTTTGCAGCATCCTTTCCGTTGGCATAACGGGCGATTGCCCGCCTTGTTCCACCACCCACATCAAACACTTTCCCGTAAGGGGTGAACATTCCATCATTCAGCCAATGGAAAAAGTTCTGCATAATATCAGCCGGATCAACCTTTCCCAATTTCACCATACTGTCAAGGGTTGCAAGTGTCAGGCTGCTATCATCCGACCATGTACCGGGCGGCTGGTTGTGTGTTCCGTAACCCGTCATATCTGTAATGGTGAAGGTGTCACGCTTTCGGAATTCCACCGGAACGCCCAAAGCATCACCGACCACAAGCCCCATAATTCCATTATAAAATTTGTTCATTGTCCGCACCTTCCTTTCATTTTTTGTCGTTTTTTCAATCTTTCAAATCTTTTTCGTATTTCTTTTTGCTGCTCAATACTCATTTTCTCCCATGTTCCCGGAAAAAAATTTTGAACATCAATTTCAAGAATATACGCTTCTTTCATGCTCACACCCCCAAAATACGGGCTGCAATCATATCTGCGGTATGCGTGTAAAGCACATTCGGGAAATTGGTTACTGCCCGCCCGTAGCTGTTCCAATTCTCTTTATCGTCAAAAGCCCCCATGTGCCACCTGATACAAAGCATTTCTTCTTCCGTAAGCCGCATATACTGTTGCAGCATTATCACCGATTTATCACCATGCCCCGGAAGAAGGGTTGCATTGTTATATTCCCACGCTTCATTGTCGGTTCGGGTGTAATTATCCACCTTGCATAAATCGTGAAACATTCCCACAATCAGGGGGCTTCTTTCATCCTGCCACTTCAATTCAAGCCGCTTTGTAAGGGATAAAAGCGAATTGGTAACGGCAAGTGAATGATCGAATAACGCCCCGGAATATGCCCCGTGGTGGTGAATGGAAGCCGGGGCTGTGAAGAAGCCCTTTTCTTTCAGAATATCAACAAATTCCCAATGGAATTTATAAGGCATACACGGTTTCATTACTTTTTTGAATTGTTCAATTCTATCCTGTTCGGTAAAATTATTCATCATCTGAACTCCCTTCCTGTTTTTGTGTCTTTGATTTTTACCCGTTCAATCAGTTCAAAACCCGCTAAACGAATAATGAACTTCAATACTTTTATCAATTCAGAAGCCCGCCTTTCGGTTTCGCTTTCCTCTTTGATTATGTTCTTTGTTCCGGCGTAAGCCGTAGGATCAGCATACCCTTCACTGTTAAAATATGGATTGTTCATCTTTGCCCCTTTCAATTTATCCATCTGATAATAGGATCACCCTTGAACCCTTTTTCCCACACAAACCACGCATAGCAGATTGCATTGTTGGAAGGGTACTTTTCAAAATCCCCGTTCATTGCACAATTCAAGCGGGAAGAACTCACATATACAACCTTTGGCGGGTTATGTAAGAAGAATTCTTTTCGCTTCTTTCCTTCAAGGAATTGCAGCTTCAAGAACATTGCAACCTTTCTTCCCGGCTGCACACTATTCAACGCCTGTTCAACGAATTCCAAAGCGTATTTATAAGGTGGGTTTGTGATAATATCCCCTTCAAAATCATCAAGGGTTTCTTTCAGGAAATCCAGCGGTTCAGGATCACCAAAGCCCCGGTATATTAAATCTGTGCTAATAACCTCGAACCCGTGTTGTTCCAGCACCTTTGACAAATGCCCTTCACCACACGCACATTCCCATATAATCGGGGCAAAATGTTCTTCTGCAAGCAGAAGTTCCATTGCACGGGGTTCAGTAGCATAATAATCATGCTGTTGCCTGTCCTTATCGCTGTGATTGGAAGCACCCAATGTTGTATAAATGCTTCTTTGGTTGCCCGTCCAATCTTTAGCTTCTGTTCTCTCTCTCTCTCTCTCTCTCTCTCTCTCTCTCTCTCTCTCTCTCTCTGCTGTGTTCATTCAAAATATTCACCCCTTTCAACTATCTGCCCGAACAAATATCCGGTATTTTTTGTTTTGAATTGTCTTATTCACAACCTTCATGTTCAAAATGCGGTTCACTTGCTTTGAAAATTCAATGTTGCTCATAGGCTGTAAGCTGTTTGCAAGGCAATATTCCTGATACCGCTTGTAAACCTTGTTCGTTGGTTCATTTTCAATTTGAAAATCTTCATCTTCACATTCCTTGAAGAATCCCAAAATTGGGTTGTTGTTTTCCTCGTATTCATCCATTGCCTTTTGAACTTTTGCGGAAGCGGTAAATGCCCGGTTTGTCAGCACCCGCTTCAATCCGACAATACCTAAATTTATCAGATATTCCATAACTTCATCTGTTTTCAAAAGGTGCTTAATGTACGGGTTGAAATCGGGATCATCAGCGGAAAATCTTGCATCAAAAGGAATGATTGTCAATCGCCGCTGCACCGCCCCCGTTTTATCTTTAATACGGGGAATGTTGTTTGCCGAAAATAGCAGCTTTGAATAATTGTTGAACTCAAAGGGATTTTGCCCCTTGCGTTCTGCTGATACCCGTTCACCCGTTACCAACTTCTTAAAGATCGCCGGGTTTGCAATGAATTCATCCCCTATATCATCACCGATATTTGCCAGCTTGCCGAACATTTCAGCGGTTTTGAACCTATCACCAAGTTCTTTCAGATCAAGGGAAGCAATATTTTCTTCCCCTAACAGGGTTTGAACCATTGAAAGGAAGGTGCTTTTGCCGTTGGATTTATCCCCAGTCAGAATGAAGGCTTTGCCTAACTCATTTCTGCGATAGAAACAATACCCAATAGCTTCTTCCAGCAATGCCCGGATCGCCGGATCATCACAAGCAATCTTGTTCAGGGTTTTATCTGCCAATTCTGAATAGGCTTCCGGGTTGTAATCCCACCTGATTTTGTTTGTGATAATGTGTTCCGGGGTAAACGCCACAAAAGAATCATCCACAATGTTATATAACCCGTTGGCAAAGGCTATCATGTTAGCATCTTCCGCTTGTGTGTTTTCCCTGATAAGAATATCAAGGTAGGCAAGAACTTCCGTTCTTTTCGCTCTGTTCAACTGTGGGATATGCTTAATCATTTCAGCTTCAATTTCTCCAAGCCCGGAAACATAAATTCCGTTTTTGTAAATATGTAGCTGATTGTTGATCTTGATAATGTGGTGATTGTTCTTCAAAAAGGTTGCGAATTTGTCAAACAAGAATGTTGAACCCATGAAGAAAACAGGCTTTTTGAAAGCATCATCACGAAGGATTGTTTCAATTTCATCATCCGAAAGCGGAACTTTCAGCACAAATTTATTGATTATCCTGATTGTTTCCCTTGCTTCTTCCACGCTAAAATCATTGCTTTGCAGCGTAAGAATATAATTGAACAGGCTTTGATTTCTGCCATCCCCGGCATCCATGTTCAGGAATTCCATGTTTGATTTTACGGGGTGAAGCCAGCGGGGAAGGGGCTGTGCTTCCTCATTTTCAGTGGTATCATAAAGGATTTCCCTTTCTTTACCACCATATTTCAACACTTCATAGGAATTCCGTGTACCGATTTTAATATCAGCGGTCAAACCTATTGCCAGTTTGCAGCCTGTTTTGTTGGTTGGTACTCCGCTGTTCTTGAATAGGAAATGCTTGCCCCTGCTGGTACGGTAAACCCGGCAAGTCAAGGCGTATTCCTGCACTACCTTGAACAGTATTTCAGAAGTTTCAGAATCATCAATATCAACAAGAATTGTGTCCGCTGCCAATATTCCAGCGTATTCCGGTAATGACTGAACCTGTTCAAAGGTTTTGAAATCTGTTCTGCCCTTGAATTTCTCTATGCACTTTTTATTTTTGGTTTCAACAAAACCTTTGAAGAACAATTCAACTCACCACCTTATATTGATTTCAAAAATTCAAGCTGTTTTTCAAACCAATTCTTGAACTTCAAATTACTGTTCGCATCCGAAAGGGCTTTTTTGTAGGAAGAAGTATATTCTTTCAAATCTGCCCTTGCCCGTTTTAATTCCTCTTTGGAAAGTGAAACACCGTTTGGGTGCTTCCGGCTTTGGATCATTCGTTGTGTGTCCGCTGCTTTCTGCTTGAAATCGAAATATTTTTTTCCGTTTTCTTTTTGCAACTCCACCAAATCAGCAATTCTATTTTGAAAATAAATTTTCAAAGTTTCCTTCAATTCATCTTCATGCTGCCAATCCAAAGCAATCACCTTCAACAGCTTTTTGAACCGCTGTTGTGAACATGGAAAGAAGAAATCCATGTAAATATTCATGTACCCGGTTTCCCATTTGATATATAAATTGTTATTCATTACATCACCCCAAAATCTGATAATCTTTTATTTGCAAGGTCTATATACCATTGCTTATCTAACTTTTCAGGAACTTCAACCCCGTTCACCGTTTCATTCCAAATGAAGCAATGTTCCGGGGAATTGGGGATTTTTGCGGGCTTCTTTGTTACTGCATGAACCTTTTGAACCCCGGCATCAGAAGTGTTCTTTGAAGCAAATACCCTAATGCACTTTTCCTTCACAACCCGGCTTCCGTGTAAGATGTGGGTGTATTTTCCGCTGATTTTGGAAACAAGCTGAAATTCCTTCAAGGCGTTGCACTCCAAAACGGTTCTTCTTACGGGTACACCATGCACCATGTATTCAACCAATGCCCGGTTGACAATCGGCAAATCATAATCAAGGGAAGATAATTCCTTCACATACGCCCCTTTTGATTTCCAATGCCCCCACGAATCAAGGATAATGTAATTGTTCACATCCTTTTGGTAGATTTCCCGGTATTCGTCAAATTCAAGGTTCAACCCGGTTCTAACTTCCCATTCATGGGCTATATCATCAATCAGGCTATACCATTGATCTTCATCCTGTCCTTCCGGCATCTTCACAAGCACGCCATCAGTATTTGATTGAATGATCTGTGCATAGGGTTCAAGGCGTTCAATCAAATCCAGCAAAAGCAACTGCCCGTAAACACAAACCCGGTTAGCCTGCAAGGGATCATAAAGGGCATTGTTCTTATCCTTCATCACTCCATAAGTGGAATTCAGCACCAATTTCAACGGGGCTTGCAGCGGGTTCTTTTCCGCTTTGTATTTCAACCTTTGGTTGTAGATTTCAACGAACTTTTTCGGATCGCTGATATTCCGGCTATGAAGGTTGTATTGCACCATCAAAGACGGATAAAGGGAAGCAACATCCATGTTCAGGAAATAACCCTTGCCGTGATACTTTGGAATCGCCCCGTGTACGCCGCCCCATCCGAATTGGTGAGGAACACCCGCAACCACAATATCAAGCTGATTCTTTTTCCCGTCTTTCTGATAACAGCGGTTTTCCGGGTTTTCATACCATTCAACCACCTTTGAATATTTTTCAATTCGCATTGAATACGGGAAATCAATTTCAAATTCATCATCATGTTCTTGCTTTGTGGCATCAAGGATAATTGCCGAAAGTTGCGGCTTTGTTTTGCTTATTAGTGACATATCAAGGGGCTTTCCTTGACAAGCCAATTTCACAAGCCCAATATGGGCTTCAAAATCCTTCTTCCGTTGAAGAAATACTTGCACCGTCTGTTCAACATCATGTTTGCAATATTTGACGGTTTCAGCAATTTCTTCTTCTGTCAATTTGCGGTCAATATCGAAGGGAACGGAAGTTTCTTTTATATCGTTTCCCATGAACCCCTCAAAAGACTTTAGCCCCCGGTCAATGTTCATCATCACATCATAATTGTTCAGGGGATATTGATTGAAAAGGCTGCTGAACTTCCAGCCGGGATTTCCCTTCACAATGATATAATCATTCACCTTTTTAGGATCGAACCCACAAAGGATAGCTTTCAAAATGTACTGATCGTAGTGTCGGCTATTAAAACCACACCAAATTTCCCTTATATTTGCCTTATATAAGGCTTCAAGTTCTTCCGGTGAATTGATTATCACATGGGTTTTCTTTGCGGTCATATCCATAACCACGACAAGCCAATCATAGGCGAAAACCTCAAAGTCATAAAATAGCACCTGATTCACTCCTTTCTGTGTTTTGAACGGGGTTGCAACCGTTCCCCCGCATTACCGGGGCATTGCTGCCCCGTTGCTCTGCGTTAATCTTCCAGAACATAAACTTCCTTGATCTCAAATTCGTTGTACCCCTTGCTGTTCTCTCTGTAATCAAGCTGGTACTCGAAGTTGTTATCAATGGCTTCCATAACATCCATAATCATGTTGCCGTACTGATTGTAGGTCTTGAACTGAATATCAATCGGATCAGCCATTTCCGCAACCAACGCCCGCATGAACTCATTGGCAATATGAATCTGAAAGCCCTGTGTTACAACCTGATTCATAAAGATCAAGCTGCCTTTGTACTCGCCTTCCAAAATCTTCATCCAGCAAGTAACCATCGGATCGCCCTTTTTGGATTTCACCAATTCCAGCTTTGTGATAGCCACTTCATAAGTATCATGCGGAACTTCACGCCGCCCGCCGTTTTCGGCTGCTTCCTCAACATCCTTTGCAAGCCCTTCCGTGTCGATTGCCTTATCGAAATCATCCCAAATGTTAGCCATGATTTTTCACCTTTTTAACCTTTCTGATTTTAATTTTTCTTTGCGGTCAAGATACCCTTAACCAAGTCAAAAGCCTGTTCTGCTGTGAACCCTACTTCCACATAGGCATCATAAAGCTGCTTTGCCGTGGAAGCGGATTTCTTTGCCATAGCTGCCGGATCAACCTTGAAGGGGTTTTCCGGGGTATGGCTCTTTGTCTGCTGTCCTTTCTGCTGAATTGCTGCGTTCACCATAGCAAGCAACACTTCATCAGGAATACCGAAGGGGTTGTTTGGCATAGTTTTTACCTACCTTTCTTTAATCTCTTGCTTTACGCTTACGGCGGGGCTTTTCCTCACCCTCTGCCGGGGCTTCCGGGGGATTCATTGCACCATCAGCCGGGGTTGCAGCTTCCGGGGCGGGCTGTTCAGTTTCCTTTTCGGGCTGCTGTTCTGCCGCCGTTTCAGGGGCTTCCTGCGGGCTTTCAGGTTCAGGGGTATCAGTTGTAGGCTGTTCCTCTTTCGGGCTGTCCTGCGGCTTATCTGCGGGTGTGGCGGGGGTTTCCGTTCTCTTTCTTCCGGTTCTTCCCGTCTTTGCCGGGGCTGCGGGTTCTGCCATCCCAGAAGCAGCGTTTTTATTCGCTTCATCGTAAACGGCAAACAGGGCTTTCACATCAAGGGGAATATCCTTTGCGTTCACTCTCAAACGCCCGCCGCCGAAAATCACTTCATTGCTCTTGAAGCTGAAAGTGCGGGTTTCACCGTCTGCCACAATGCGGGCAACCACATCCACCATTCCGGCAACCTTGTTTGCAACCTTTTCCTGCAAGTTCGGCTTGATCGCCGTGATTTTATCGCCACCCTTGCGGGTAATATCCTTGCTGGTGTCCTCATGGGAAATCAGGATAATATTTTCATAGTCAAGGTTCATCAGGCGTTTCAGCGTGTTCAGGAATTCGCCCCGCACCTTATCCCACGCACGGAAGGAATCATCCGATTCATGGGTAATGCCCATCTGCTGGTACATATAAAGGCGGCAATGTTCATACAAATCTTCCAAAAGGTCAACCACAATCGTTCTGAAAGTGTTTTCCTTCTTTTCCAGTTCGGAAATCGTGTCCTTGAACACATCCCAAGCAAGGGTTCTTTTCGTCTGTCTGCCCTCAACCCTCACTTCATCCTTAATGCGGATATACGGGGCATCAACGAACTTGATATTGCCGTCCGTATTCAGCATCAGCGGATCAGGGAAGTTGTTTGCAAAGGTGGTTTTGCCGCAAAACGGCACACCGTAAATCCAAAGCACACGCTTTTCAACTGCTTCAATGTTCCTTCTCTTGTTTTCGGGTAATTTAATCATGTAATCATTTCCTTTCTCACAATATTCTTGAAATTCGCAATACCTACAAAGGTAACTTTTTTCTTGCGGGAACTCTGTTTCCTCATTCACCGCTTTTATTCCAAACAGGAATTCAATCACCCTTTCAGGGTTGAACCCAATTTGAACAATTTTGACTTCCACCCCGGACAACGCTTCTTTCAGGCGTTCCCTGAATTCAAGTAGGGTTTCTGTCTTTTTCTGCCGGATCGTAACTTTGGGAATGAACACAAAGAACATATTCCGAATTTTCTTTCCGGGGTTGTTCCTCTCAAAGAAATACTTGTATTCGTGAAGCTGCCCCGATTGTTTATAGCCTGAAACATTGTTTGAATACTTGAAATCGTAAAGGTCAAACACATCAGGTATTTCTTGATTTTCCCCGTTCAAACGCTGTTCAGTTCGGGCGGGTACAAGGTAATCAATGAACCCGTGGAAATCATCATCCTTGATTTCAACTTCAAACTTTCCACCGGGCGGGATTGCCGCCCTCGCAAGCGGGATCACCGTTTCAAACTTGATTATCTCGTTTATGTGTTCATCCGTGATAATCGGGAAGCTGAAACAATATTCCCTGATTGCTTCTTCAAGGCTTTTTTCAATCCCGGTGTGAACCGTCTGCCCCAAAATCAAAGGGTTATCAGGTTCAGTTGCCGGAATCGTTGTCATTCCTTGAAGATAACGCATTTTGAACTTGCGTTTGCATTTTTCAAAGCAATCAACGCTGGAATGTGAATACCGCAATCTATCACCCCTTTCACTAAATTTTTGAATTCGTCAAACCCTTCCGGGTAGAGGAAAACCCCGATCCCGCCGCTTGTGTTTATCCGGTTGATATTCAGCTTTTGCAATTCAGAAGGTCTGCCATTGGAAGCCTTTACTTCTACCGCAAGCATCACCCCATTCACGCAACATATCAGGTCAGGAATACCGGATTTCTGAAAGCCGCCGCCCCAAATTTTGGTGTACCAACCGACCATTTCAACCTTCATTCTGTCAGAAGGGAAGCCCGCCGGATATATACCGACTGAATGAAAGTATTTCTTGATCTGCCCTTCAAATAGTTTTTCTTCTGCCATTTCATCACCTACCCTAAAAGTAATTTGATAAGTGAATGAATTCCCCGCAATCGGTCATAGCCAAGAATTTTCCCTGTTCCCGCCCAAAATTGGAACAGCTTATCATCAGATTTTCGCCTACAATGAAAATGCCCGCTTTGTTCATTTTTCAAGGTGAATTCAATGTTGTTCAATTCAAACTGCTTGATTGCATAAGCAATTCGATCAGAATTTTTTGCAACCCGTTCTTTGTGCTTTTCCTTTGCGTAAAGGTGATACCCACCATCAAAAGATTCTTCCGGGTTTGCTTCCCTTTCTGCTCTTGTCATAACATCACTCCTTCACCGTGATTTTGACGGAAGCGGAAACATTGCTTGTTTTGGAATACTTTGCAGCGACATCCGGCAAATCTTTCTTCAACTTTGTGCTGTCAACGGTGGTTCGGGTTGTAGCCGCAACATAGGTGAACTTTACATCCTCATTTTCAAAGGATTTCACCCCGTATTTCTCCATTGCTGCCATAAGCTGAACCCGCATTGCCTTTTCCTGTTCCTCGATCGCCTTTTTCTGCAAAGTCAGGTTGGCAATCGCCTTGATAACCCCCGCCGCTTCCTGTTTCATCGTCACAAGGGCATTTTCATCATTGAACCTATCTTCACATTCGGAAGCCCTTTCCGGTTCATCCTCATAGTAGTTGCAAGCGTTGACACAACCTTCACGCTGTTCACATTCATAGCAGCAAATTTCTTTGCCACAATCGGGCTTTTCGCCGCCCATAATCTGTTTACACTTAATCACTTTCAGCACTCCCTTCAATCGCCGCCCATCCTAAAATTTGGCGGTATGTTTCCTGCTTTTGCAGCACATCTTTTGAATAGTTACTTTCAAATATCCCTTGTTCCCATAGCTTAGAAGCACCATTTTCACCCATATTGTAAGCCATCAGGACTTTTGAAGTAGAATCGTACTTTTCAAACAACCCACGAAGGATAAACAACCCGGCTTTGATATTCTCATAGGGATCAATAAAATCCGTGATACCAAGTTCTTCTGTAAGCCATTCATGGTTACAAGCGTTGATCTGCATCAGTCCATAATCATTTGTTGAACTGATACCATCCGGCATAAAAGCACTTTCCTTTGAGATAATCGCAAGAACAAGGGTATAATCAATGTCATAGGCTGCGGATAGGTAATAGGTGAATTCCTGCAAATCTTCCCCAAAGGTAACGGGAATTTCTGTGGTGAACACAAAATCATTTTCCAGTTCATAGGATTCAGGGAATCCACCTTCATAGATTTTCCCGTCCGGCGCACCGTAGATAAGCACATCAGGGGAAACTTCTTCCGGCTCTATGTCAGCCGCCCCACTTTGGGGGATAAGAACACCAATCCCTAAACCTATCAGGGAAAAGACAGCTGCCACAATCAGCCATGAAATCACGATCCTTTTACCTATCGAAGCTTTCTTGATACTTCTTGAATAATTCATCGGTATAATCCTTTCTAAGTTCCAAAGTGTGAAGAATATCTTCTTCAACCGTACCGGGGCAAATCATTTGATAGTAGAAGCAAGGCTTTTTCTGCCCTATGCGGTGAATACGCTTTTTTGACTGTTCAAACAGTTCACTTCTATCTGTCATGGAAAAGTAAATGATCCTGTTTGCCTTTTGTAAATTCAGCCCCATAGCCCCGGCTTGATACTGAACAAATGTGATTGAATCGCTTGCTTCCTCATAGGCGGTCAAATCCTTAAAGCTGCCATTCACGATAGAAATAGGTCTTTCCAGTTCAGCAATCGCTTCCTGCATGGTGTTCAGTTCTTCATTGAAGTTGTAGAATACAATCAACCGTTCTTCTGTGGACTGCACCAAATCCTTAAAGGCTGCCACCCGTCCTTTATTCAAGTAGCTGCACATCATCCGGGCATATATCCGCTTTGAAAGAATGGTGTCCCCGATATATTCCCGCCCGTCAATGGTAATAATTGCATCCCGCATGAATTTTCTGTATTCCTTTGTTGGTTTGGAATACACCGGGATAATCACCTGTTCAGGAAGGTCAAAGACCTCTTCCGACTTCATAAAAATTGCCCCGTGTTCAGCCAGCTTCCGTTTCAGGCGGTCAACATTCTTATAACCCACAATTTGGGGAATCCTGAATCCGCTGTTGTGATCCTCGATCCACTCGATTTCAACATACTGCTTATAGAACAAGTCTTTGCTGATTTCCCATCCTAACAAGTGAAGCTGCGACCAAAGCTTTTCATATTTCCCAGCTGTCGGTGTGCCGGAAAGAAGGATCACATTTTTAGGTTTCATTTTCAGGATAAATTTTGACCGTTTTGCGGTTTCATTTTGGATAATGGAACTTTCATCAAGGACAAGGGTAAAACCGCTTATATGGGCAAAATATGAACGCCTGAACACTAAATCGTAGTTAATCACGCCTACAAATCTTCCGACTGTACCTTGAAATTCTTCAAACTGTTTTTTGTCCGTCAGGTCAAACACCCCCATAGCGTAATACTGCCGGAAATGTTCAACCCAATCTTGAATTTTTGATTTTTGGCAAATCAGAATTATATTTTCAGGAAATGAATTCGCCTTTTCGCTACCTACAAAGGTTTTTCCTAAACCCATATCAAGGTAATAGGCAACCCGGTTGAATTTCTCTGTTTCCTGCAAGGCTCTTTGTTGGTGGGGGAATAGCTGCATATCAGCACCCCCTTATTCCATATCAACATTAACCCCGGTGATTTCTTTGAAGATTTCCTTGTCAAAGTTCGGAATTGCCTTGATAATGGATTTTTCGTAGTCATTAAGCCCACGCCACCAAATAGAGCCGCATTCGGAATTGTCAAGCTGTTTCAGATAACCGCCTGTGGTTTTGGCTTCCGGGTGCGCTGCCTTTTCTTCATCCGTCATATCCTCGAACCACACATATTCAAGAACATCACCCGGAATCTGATTCAGAAGATAACGGGCATCGCTATTCAGCCAATCCCTATAAGTCCAGTCAGACGGCTTATTGAACAGGTAAATTTTCGGTTCAACCGTATTAAAGCACCCGTTGGAAAAGCTGCACTTGTTCCAATCGCCGCTGTTCCGGTTGCCGCTGTTCCGGTTGCCGCTGTTCCGGTTGCCGCTGTTCCAATCGCCGCTGTTCCGGTTGCCGCTGTTCCAATCGCCGCTGTTCCGGTTGCCGCTGTTCCGGTTGCCGCTGTTCCAATCGCCGCTGTTCCAATCGCCGCTGTTCCGGTTGCCGCTGTTCCGGTTGCCGCTGTTCCGGTTGCCGCTGTTCCAATCGCCGCTGTTCCGGTTGCCGCTGTTGCAAAGTCCGGTGCAACCCTTTCCCGTATTCACAATTTCAAGAACTTCCTGCCAACTGATTTCACGAACAATTTCAAGGTAATTTGTGGCGCATTTGTCGCCATCCTCAACGGTTCGATCAGCGTAGGCAATCACTTCCGCAACCTTGTTTTCCGGGTTGAAATTGTAATAATTGAAGCAGTCAGCCGCCCGCTTGCAGAAGTGCATCCCTCTATCACAAACGGAAGGGGTAACATCTTCTTCAAATGTACCGGGGCAAGTGTACTGTTTATTTCTGCAAGTCCAATCAGGATTGAACACCTTGAATCCTCTGATAACTCCTGTTTCACTCATTCACTTAACCCTCGCTTTCTAACTTCAAAGGAACTTTAATTCCTGTATATTCTGTAAACTTGACGGAAGAAATAAAGTAACTCCAATTCGTAAGCTTCACAGCATACCCCCACGGGAACACGCCATCACGCAAACCCTGTTTCACCCACTCTTTGGACTTCCCCATCAACTTAGCTGCCAATGTAACCGGAAGATTGAAAACCCCGTCATGCTGAACCGTTGCAGCGGTTTCAAAGGTATCAAAGTAATCTTCCTGAACGCCCAATTTCCGGGCAATTTCCTTCTTCCTGTCTTTGGAAGGTTCATTCTTACCGGAAAGATACTGACTGATCGAAGATTTCCCGATCCCGGTAAGGTCTGAAAGTTTGGACTGTGATAAATCCAGTTCGCCCATAAGGACTTTCAATTTTTCTGCAAAACTCATTTTCACTTCATCCTTTCTTTTAATCCTGAATCATCGGGCTTTTGTTGTACTGCTCTTTAACCCTGATACGATACTTGCCGCCTGCTTCCTCACGGGAAACAATGACAAAATTGGTCTTTTTATTTCTCAACCCATCAATGTAAGCTGCCGCTTCTTCCGGGGTATCAAAATCAAGAATTCGTTCAATACACGCTGCAATCACTTTCTTCATCCTGTTCACCGCCTTTCTTGTAGATTGTTAATCTACACAAAGGGTAAAAAAAATCTTATCCCTTTCTTCATCAGTCAGGTTCAAAAGTTCTTTTAACCCCTGAATTTCAGAAGCCTTGAATTCTGATTCATTATTGATCTTCTTCAAGAACCCCTGATAAGTGATCCCAATCTTTTTTGCTACAAATCTAATCTTGTAGCCGGATTCATCAATCTTTTCCCTTAACAGTGCGGTATTCGTCATTATATAACCACTTCCTTTCACTTGAATTTGTACGGCACTTATACAGGGGACTTACAGTGTTACCCCTTGCGGTTGACTAAGCCGCTGCCGGATAGATTCAGTTTTCAAAGTGCCGTTGACCTGCCATCATCAGACACGGACGGTCATTCCCGTGTGACCGGGCTTCCCCGGTTTCGGCTGTATTAGTGATAAGCCCCGCCTTGTGTCAACTCATAATCGGAAGCATCTTTTTCAGATAGGGGCTTTTCATAGTCAATATATCCCCAAGCCTGTTTCCAAATTTCATCCACATAGGTTTTGGCGGGGAAATTTACGATCTGTTCAATCGTATTTCCTTCCGGTTTGGGGAAGCTTCCCGGTGTAATCGGTCTTTGTGTGCTGTAATATCTCATATCTTCAAACCCCAATCAATATTTTAAGGTATAAGCCGGAACGCCATCAACCGAAGTGAAATGATACCATTTTGTTTTTCCATCCTTGCAGAATCCCATATTTTCTACATCATAGCAAGCCATCATGCCCCAATCGGTGGGATAATCATACATTTCACGGGCATCTTTCAAGGCTTTCCATAATGGAATGAATATTCTTTTCATATCTACCATCCTTTCCGGGAAGCGGGTTTACTCCGCTTCCTCAAATTCTACATTGCAGTCACCACAAATCACATGAACTTCTTTGGTTGCCCTGATAATGCAGCCGCACATGGGGCAAACATATTTGCGGGTAGATTGTTTGGTTTTGGAAGAACCACCCATCTTGAAAGAAGGTTTTCTGAAAAGCTGGAACTTCTTATCTTGCAACCCATCCACAAAAGCTTTCGCTTCATCGTTCAGGCTTGTTTTCG
Source organism: [Clostridium] asparagiforme DSM 15981 (assembly GCA_025149125.1). GTDB lineage: Bacteria > Bacillota > Clostridia > Lachnospirales > Lachnospiraceae > Enterocloster > Enterocloster asparagiformis. The sequence continues at coordinate 5,697,328 of CP102272.1, forward strand.
TCCAACCGTACTTTGAATCCTTTTCAACGGTCAACCCATGCTGTTCAGCGGCTTCCTTGTACTTCTTGTTGTGGTAAGTCCCGCTGCGGCTTGTGTCCTGAACTCCAACTTGCAGATTGTAAAGGTGAACCATCTCATGCAATAAGGTTTCACAAATCTGTTCAAAGGGGCGGGCAAGGTATTCAGCGCAAATATTGATTTCATAGAACCCTTCTGATTTTGCCGCTTCAATTTCTTCCGGCTTCATATCAGAAATCTTTTTCGGCTCTTGATTGCTCCAAGCTTTCCAAGCGGTACACCACCCGTAAGCACCCTTTGTTGTGTCGGGGCTTACTGTGATAACTGCCTTTTGAAGTTCCCCGCCGTAGAACTTTTCATTGAATTTTGAAAATAAATTTTCAAGTTTATCAATTACAGGCTTCAAACTTGTTTCACTCATGGATCGCACCGCCTTTCTCACTCTGCAATATCATTAAGGGATAAGCACCTTGTTATAAAGTCAATTTCAATCTGTCCAAACTGTGCGTTCTTCAAAGCCTGTGCTACTTTGTCAAGGCTGATAGGAAAATCTTTTGTTACATCTTTAATGGCGATAACCTCACCGTTTCCTTCAACATACTTCCTTGCTGCCTTTTCATTTGGTGCGGGGATAGCAGCTTTGAAGCAATCCCTTCCATCATCCATATACACCATATACTTTTTCATAAAATCACTTCATCCTTCCTACCGTTGCAGCGGCTTTGTTTTGTAGATTGTCCGTCTACATTTCATAGTATAGCAGCCTGTCCCTTGAAAGTCAACACTTTTTTTGAAAAAAATTAAAAAAAGTTGATTTATAAGGGACACGGTGCTATAATATGAATCAGAAAGGGGGTGATCTCATTGAACGAAGATCAGCGGAAGCAGTATCTTATTGAAATTGGTAACAGGATAAAGCAACTGCGTACCGAAAAAGATATGTCCCAAGATGAACTTGCCAAAAGAAGCGGGTATGGCTCACGCTCCACAATCAATAAAATTGAATTGGGAATAAACGATGTTCCACAATCCAAAATAAAAGCCATAGCCGAAGCGTTGGGGGTAAGTGTTGGAACGCTTCTTTGTTGGGATGAATTCGATGAAAGCCACAACACTATAAAAATTCAAAAGGAAATAAACCTGATTGAACAGATTGAACAGCAACACGGAAAAACAGCCAGTGAAGCGTTTGGAATGTATGTCCAACTTGATTCAGACGATCAAGGGGAAATCCGGGGTGAGATGAAGCAAATGCTGAAAGCAGAAAAATATTCTGCAAAAGACGGATCATCAAGCGGGAAGGCAATTTGATATTTGTGGATTTTAATCCAAGATAAAAGTCAACTTTAAGTCAAGATAAAAGTCAACTTAGATTCTTGATAAAATCGAGAAAAGTCAAGTAATTCAACTTGTTTTTGAGTTTTAAGAAGAAGTGGTTTTTTATAATCTTCATTTTTCATATTTTCAAAGAAATAATATAAGAGAAATAGACAAGTTGAACTTGACTTGTTGACTTTTGAAATTTACTTTTCAAGAAAGGATTGATAACATGAGTGCAAAAAACAGGGTGCTATCAGGCGATTATGCCGGAAAACAAATTTTAGGTGGTGGGGTTTCACAAGCTGGAATATCCATAGGATTTATTAAGCAGCTTTACTTAAATAAAACTACCGTTGAAAGCTATGAAGTCATAAATAATGAAAATCAAAAAAGTATGGCTTCCGGTGTTGCTCGTGGTATTGTAGGTGGTGCTTTATTGGGCGGGGTTGGTGCAATCGCCGGGGCTGCTTCTGCAAAGAATAAAGGGATATATACAATAGCCATTCAATTCAAAGATGGTAAGCGTTCGTTGATTGAAGTTGACGATAAAATTTATAAAGCAATCGTTCAAAATTGCTTCTAAACAAAAAAATATCCCCGTCAGTGCTGCAACACCAACGGGGACGAATGACCGAAAATCAGGATGAAGTGATTTTAGGCGGTCAGGTTTATTATATCACTTTGACCGCCATTTCTCAAGACGGGCGGTGATGTTATTGAAAAATCCGAATGGGTACGGAACAGTAACAAAGCTGTCAGGGAACAGGCGTAAACCGTGGATCGTGAAGGAAGGTAAGTCCGGGAAGCAGAAGCCTATTGGTTATACTTCCACCAAGGAAGAAGGGCTTATCCTGCTTGCACAATACAACAATGATCCGTGGGATATTAAGACAGACAAGATCACGCTGGAAGAACTCTATACGCTATGGCTTGAAAAACGGGCTGTAAAGTTGGGGGATTCAAACCGAAGTTCCTTGAAATCTGCATATAAACATTGTTCCAAATTAGCAAAGACAAACTATAAGCAAATCAAATCTTACCAAATGCAAGATTGTATTGACAGCTGCGGGAAGGGATATTCCACGCAAGGGGCAATCAAAAATTTGTGGGGGCATCTTGACCGCTTTGCAATGGAGTTAGATATAATTATGAAATGCAATTCCAATCTTTTAACCTCTGAACCAATCCCCGAAACAACCAAGGAAGTTTTCACGGATAAAGAAGTTTCCCGCCTTTGGGAAAATCAAAATCTTCCGTGGGTGGATTCAATTCTGTTTTTCCTTTATACAGGCTTTCGGATTTCAGAAATGCTTTCCTTACGGACTGCCAATGTTGACCTAAAAGAATGGACTATGCGGGGCGGTGTCAAAACAGAAGCCGGGAAAAACAGGCTTATTCCTGTACATTCGAAAATTCAAGGTATTGTTCAGAAACGCTTTGAACAATCAAAAACCGGGTATCTTTTTGAGTATGAAGGAAACGAAGTAAGCGAAAGCAAATACCGGGAAATTTGGGCTGATCTCATGGGTAAGCTACAAATGAAACACACGCCGCATGAGTGCCGCCACACATTCAGATCAAGGCTTGATTCTGCCGGAGCAAATAAGGTGTGCATTGATAGGCTCATGGGGCATAAGTCGAAGGGGACGGGCGAACGGGTTTACACTCATAAAAATATAGAAGAACTGCGAATGAACATTGAACTAATAACGAATTAGTAACAAAAAAGGCGGGAACCCCTGTAAAATCAAGGGTTCCCGCTTGTTTCGTGGATATTATACCATAAACGCGAAACTCGTGAAAGACCTCGTTATCTCTTTCGGTTTGGATTCTCACCGGACTTGTGAAAAACCCTGTTTTGTGTTCATACGATGCCATATCCCCATTAAACAGCCAGCTTCCACACCGCAATCAATATGGAAAACACCGCAATTCCCTTTTTCAGGACGATCTGATTAATCCGCACCGCATTTTTACTGCCGAATACCACCCCGATGCTGTGGGCCAGCAGCGCGGCCGCCAGCACGGGCAGCAGATCCAGGGCGGAGCACTGGGTCATGTAGCCGATGCAGGCCGGGATGCCGATGAATACCGAGTTGAACAACGCAATCCCCACCGCCGTGCGCACGTTCACTCCCAGCACCACCAGCAGCGGCATCACCAGCACCGGGCCGCCTGCGCCGGAGAGGGAGCAGATCACCCCTGTCACAAAGCCCAGGGCCAAGGTGGCGGGGAGGTGCTCCGTGATCTGATACCCCGTTTTCCCTCCTCCCTCAGTCTGTACCTTGTCCTTGCGCAGGAGAATGGATACGCCGGACAGGAGCACTACCATGTACAGAAGGATTTTCACCTGCCCCTCAGGGATCACCAGGTTCAGCTTCACTCCCAGCACCGCCCCCACCAGGCTGCCGATGCTCAGGCGGATTCCAAAGGGAATATCCAGGTTTCCCGCCCGCTTGTAGTTCATTGCACCCAGGGCCCCGGAAACGATAAAGGCCGCAAAGCTCAGCGCCAGCCCTTCCGGCACGCCCATGCCCAGGGGGCCGGTGTACACGATGGGCAGCAGAAAGCCCGCCACGCCCGTCAGCCCAACCAGCACGCCCACAATCAGGTTTGCCAAAATTACGATCATCCAGAAGCCCATTTTACAATTTCCTCCAAAAAATTATTGATTCCGGCAAAGCCAGCTCTATTAATGCGGGGAGAGCCAGCTCTGATTCCTTCCGCATGGCCGCCCGCATCCGCATTTCCCCGCTCAGCTTCGCGCTGTTTCTTCCATATATTTGCGGGACTCATAGAGAATCCGCTCCTCGTCCAGGGTCAGCACGGTCCGGTTCTTCATCAGAACCCGGCCGCCCACTACCATATCGGAGACGTCTCCGGCATTCACGCACTCCAGCAGCGTGTGGATCTTATCCCCGGTGGGGCACAGGTGGGGCTGATTCATGTCGATGCCGATCAGATCCGCCTTGTACCCGGCCTCCACGCGCCCCAGCTGCCCTTCCTCGCCCAGGGCCGCAGCGCCGCCCTCCAGCGCCATGTGCAGAATGGTCTTTGCAGGCATCACCTTGGGGTTGCGGTTGGGAACGCCGTGGATAATGTTCATCACGGAGCGGAAAATCTTCATCTCATTCCACAGGCTCAGTCCGCCGTGGGCCGCTCCGTCCGTGCCAAGGCCCACCGGGATGCCCATTTCCAGAAGCTGGGGCGTGTCCGGTACCGCCTTACCGCAGTTGCTGAAGGGGCAGTGGCAGACCTTGACTCCGCGGTCGCGGACCAACTCCTTCTCCCGATCGGTTAGGATCAGGCTGTGAGCGCCCAGGAAATTGCCGCCCAAAACCTGCATTTTCTCCAGGTACTCGTAGGGCCGCATGCCCTCCCGCTCCAGGATGCCGTTGACCTCGCCCATGTACTCGTTCATGTGGGCCTGAAGCATGGTGTTCCGGTCCCGGGCGTGCTCCGCCTCCAACTCCACCAGGCGGTTGGAACAGGAATTTAACGCCCTCAGGGAGTAATACACCTTCAAATTGCCCTTTCCGTGGAAGGCGTCGAACAGGGAGTCCGTGCGCCTCACCGCCTCATTGGCGTCCATGGCGATGGATTCCGGCAGGCCCTCCTCGTCCATGGTGGAGTAACTGAGCGCGCCCCGAAGACCGCTCGTTTCATAGACAGCCGCGGCATCCTCCATGAAATAGCTGCCCGCGTCGATGAACCCGGCGGTGCCCGACTTGATCATTTCCAGAGCCGCAGCCTGGGCGGAAAGCCGCATTTTCTCCGGCGTCAGCGTGCTCTCAAAGGGAAGCATAACCCTGGTCCAGATAATGGGCTTGGCGTCCAGAACCAGCCCCTTTAAAAGCTGCTGTCCGGTGTGCATGTGGCTGTCCACCAGCCCCGGCATGAACAGCTTATAACGGCCGTCCAGCACCTCGTCCGCCTCATACGCTTGCGCCAGGTCCGCATCCACTGCCAGAATCCGCCCGTCCGCTATGGCGATATCCACATTTCCCCTCAGCTCGCCGCTATTTATCAACACATCCGCGCCCTTAATCAACAGATCACATTTCTGCATTCCCTTATTTCCTCCTCTATCAAATCGCCCCGGTGAGGGTCAGAATCATCTGATCCCACAGACAGGAGCCCAAAAATGTCCCGGTCATCACGAAAATACCTACAATCAGGATTTTCCATCCCTGGCTGAGAAACGTCTTCAGCTGGTCGCTGATGGCCAGCCCGGCAAATGCGCCCACCATGGTGAAGGGGGCGGTGAAGTTGATGTTTCCGGCCGCCTGGATCACGAACTCCCGGACCGGGGAGAGGGGGCAGGCTGAGATCAGGCCGATGATGGAGCAGTACGCCACGATGGGCAGCTTTAGGGGCAGCACCTTGGTGAGAAACACGGCGATCATGGAGATCACGATCAGCACCAGCAGGCCCGGAATGGAGTCCGTGAAGCTCACGCCGTATCCGATCAGGTTCGCAAGGCCCGTTCCGCAGGCCCCCAGAATAAACAGTACCAGCCATTCTATGTATCTCATGCCGCTTTCTCCTCCTTCTTTTCCTTTAATGCAAACCTTCCAAGCTTCGGTTCCAGAACCCGGTAGAGCTTATCCGCCAGGGGAATTGCGATAAACATGGTAATGTAAATGCCTGTGATCCCAGCCATGGTCTCGCCCGCGCTGGCCATGGTGGAAATGAGTTCGGCGCTGCCCGGATAGATGGCGCACAGACTGGCGCTGGCGCTGGCCATCATGATCCCGGCTCCCACGCCGGAGGCCAGACCCAGGGCCTGGGGATGAAACCATCCGGTCATGCCCACCACAGAGGCCATCAGGCCGAAGTAGATCGTACCCACCATGCCGCCCACGATATAGATGGAAAGGCTGCCTCTGGCCTCGGCGGATTCCGGCCCGTAAATGTTGTTGATCAGCGCCATATGGTATTCCCGGTTGATGGAGTGGCAGGCGCCCACGGCCTCCCGCTTCATCCCCAGCAAGATGGCGATGGGCATTGCCAGCAGCGGCCCCAGCAGGTTGCCGAAGCCGTGCAGAAGCAGCGCCGGTCCGGAATTGAGAATGGTGTCGATGTTGGCCCCCGCCGTGATTCCCAGCTTGGCGATAAAGGGACAGATCCCCACCACCACCAGCTTGGAAGCCGCCTTCACGTGGCGGTTATCCACGATCTTTAATACCTGCGGTCCGCTGAGCACGCCCAGAATGATGGCATAAAATATGGGGAACAGGATAAACATTCCCTTGCCCACCGGGATCTTGATCTGCCCGATGTTGTCCGCGATCAGGATGAACACAAAGGCCAGCGCGAATATCTTCCATTCCAACGCGAACCGTTCCCGCAGCGAACCGTACACATAAGTTTCTTTCTTTCCGCTCATAAGAGCCCCTCCTTCCCAGCCGGCTGTTATTTTTCACCCCGTCCGACTGTCACAATCACCTTGTAATCAGTATTTTAGCCAAATCATCTGTTTTAAAAAAGGACAAATGAGCACTTTTCACGAAATTTTACGTTGATTTTGGAATTTGTTGGATGGTATACTTAGAGCAGTTGGAGGGGCGCGTTGGGAGGGACCGCGCAGTACAAAAGAATCGAGGGAGAGAAATGACGCTGACCGAACTGGAACGCAAGGTTCCAAAGCTTTTGGAATATACACGGTATATGCCTGAGGACATCCGCAACCGCTGCACGGTGCGCACACACGCCGCAGGGTCCATTATCCATCAGAAAAATATGGAGCTTGGGTACTTCGGCATCGTAGCCCAGGGCGAAAACCGGGTGATCAATGAATTTGAAAACGGGAATGTCTATATGATCGAGAGCAACAAGGCCATCGATTTCATCGGGGAGGTGACCATTCTGGCCGGGATGCCCCGGACCTCCGTCACCATCGAGGCGGTGACGGAAAATGTGGTGGCCTATATCAGCCGCAAGGACGCGGAGCGCTGGCTGTCCGAGGACATCAACATTTTAAGGCTCACCAGCCGGCACACGGCTTTTAAGCTCTACCGCTCCTCCTACAACAACGGCGCAAAGCTCTTTTACCCGCCCGGGTATCTGTTGCTGGACTACATGGTAAAATACGGCCGCCAGTACGGCATCGACAGCCCCGCTCCGCCAAAGCAGGTCACCATCAGCCGGACCCGGCAGCTCCTTCAGGAAGAGATCGGCATCAACGTGAAAACCTTGAACCGGACCATACGGCAGTTGAAGGAGGAAGGATTTTTTACCCTGTACAAGGGTAAAATCACGTTTAACAGGGAACAGTATGAGATGGCGCAGAGCTGGCTGGAGACGGCGCGGGACAAATAGCGCGGGCGGGCGGAAATTTGGTTTACATAAAGTAATAATTGCATTCTAAAAGAACCGGACTTGATATGCAAATGGACGCGAACAGGCCGCGGACTCTGAGAAATTCATCAGAGGCTGCGGCCTGCTGTTATGTAGTTTGTGGATTCAGATATGTGTCTGCGTTGCAGCGCACGCTACAGCTTGAGAAGGCGCATCTGAATGCAGCATTTTACAGATATGCAGTTGCGCTATTGATCCAACATTCTCGGTTTCGGAGCTTCATTCTTGATTCGGCGTTTTATGGATCCGCAGTTGCACCCTTGATCCGGCGTTTTACGGATGCGCAGCTACGCCCTTGATCTGGTTTTTACAGGTCCGCTGCTACGCCTCCTGCTCCGGGTCCGTTTCCGGCGCCGGCGCCGGCTCCTGGGTTGCGGCAGCGTTTATGCCTTTGGCCGGGTAATATTTAAGCGCGAGGAACTCGCTCAGCCCGCTGGCCAGCGTATTTCGGTAGGACACGTCGTTTCCGGTCACGATATGACCCAGGCGGTCGTACTCCGCCATGGCTTTTTTCGTGCGCCCGCCGGACAGAATTGCGGAAGCAAACGATCCGTCCAGGAATACCACGCCCATCTTGCTGATTGTATTTTTGCCGCTCCGCTCAGAGTAGGGGTAAACCCAAATAATGGAATCATTGTCGTGAACTGCGCTTTTATCCGAGAGCATACCAAAGGTCCAGCGCTTGCCGACCCATAAACTCCCCAGCTTCACCGCTCCTGCAAAATCCTGCTCCAGCTCTTCCTCTTTGAACTGAGGGTTGGCGGCCAGGTAGGCGGCTACGCTCCGGCTGATCTCCTTGGAGGAAGATTTTGCAAGCAATGCAATTCCGAGCACAGCAATGACAACGCCCAGAGCGCTGATCCCATAGATCTGGCCGATCTTCTCCCCTTTAATCTTTCCACCCGTAATCACATAGGCTGACTCCGGTACCTCGTCAAGCACGGAACCCAGATTTTTTTTGTAATATCTGAGATCCTCGCCCATAAGCAGCTCCAGGCTTCCCTTGATCACGATCCCGGTATCCGCAACATCACCCTGACCGTCCAGGGCCGCCCAGAACTGATCTACCAGCCCTTCCATCTCGTCTTCCTGCTTCACCGCGCACTCCACAGCCAGGAAATCATCCCGGTTCTCATCGTACACGATGTACCCCAGGCGGGATCTGGAAGTACCGGTGCTCACGCCGTTCACCTTTTTAGTGACCGTTTCCTCCATGTAGGTGCCCAGGGGATATTTGACCTCGTAGGACACATACTGTCCCTCCATCTCCTGTAAACTCATCTCCGCTGTCAGCTCAACCGGCCCTTTAATGGCGTCGAACACCGAAAAATTCATCATCGCAAACATAACGTAGCCGATCACCAGAAGTACAAATCCAAGGCAGATCTGCGGAGTCCGCACGGCCCAAGTCATTTTCTTAACCATACTCATTTCCCTTCTTTATTCAATAGTATGTGAATATCATATCAATTTCACGGCCTCCCCGCAAGAAGCCCTGCACGAGCCGGAGTTTTACAGCACGAACAGCCTGTTTTCCCATTTTATGTTACTGCGGCAGAGTGGACATTTGACCATTTTTTCGCTATATTATGCCGGAAAATCCGTCAAGGCTTTTCCGGCCAGTTTGATATAATTAGGAAACGTAGCTCTGATCGACAGCCTGCGGCTGCCGACAATGTATCACAGGGAAACGTAGCTCTGATCGACAGCCTGCGGCTGCCGACAATGTATCAACACTGAAAAGGAGTATTGTAACGCTATGAGACCAGAAGAACCCTCCGTATCCCAACCCGAGGCCGTGGGCACTATGGTGAAAAATGAATACCGCGCAGAACAGATCCAAATTCTGGAAGGCCTGGAGGCAGTGCGCAAACGGCCCGCCATGTATATTGGCAACACGTCCTCTGCAGGACTCCACCATTTGGTCTGCGAAATCGTGGACAACGCGGTGGATGAGGCCCTGGCCGGACATTGCAGCGCCGTGTCCGTCACCCTGAACCGGGACGGCTCGGTCACCATTACCGACAATGGGCGGGGTATCCCGGTGGGCATCCAGAAAAAAACAGGCCTGTCCGCTCTCCAGGTGGTCTTCACCGTGCTCCACGCGGGCGGGAAGTTCGACAGCAGCAATTACAAGGTTTCCGGCGGTCTCCACGGCGTGGGCGCTTCCGTGGTCAACGCACTGTCCCTGTGGCTTCGCGTGGAGGTGCGGCGGGACGGCGGGACCTGGAAGCAAAGCTATTCACGGGGCGTGCCGGATGGGGCGGTGACAAAGGAAGAGGCGGTGCGGGGCTGCGCAACTGGCCCTTTGGCGCGACAGGATGATCCGATTCCTCTGACGCGACAGGACGATCCGGTTCCTTCGGCGCGGAATGAGGCCCCGTTTTCTCCGGCGCGGCAAGGCGCTTTGGATACGGTCTCCGTCTCCGGAACCACCGTCACGTTCCTCCCGGACCCGGAAATCTTCCGGGACCCTGTATTTCAGTATGAGGTGCTGAAAAAACGGATGAGAGAGACCGCATTTCTCACCAAAGGATTGTCCCTGACGCTGACAGACCTGCGGGCGGACTGCAAACACGGTTCCAACACCGCCGCCACTCCCGATGCCACGACCGCCGATGCCCCCAAGTCCCCGGAATCCTCGAATCTGCCTCAGCCCACGCTTCCCCGCCAGGACCATTTCCTCTGCGAAAAAGGGTTGGAAGATTTTGTAAATTGGCTGAACCGGGACGCCTCCCCGCTTTACAGCGAAATCATCTGCGGCGGCGCGGATTCCGGGGATATTCAGGTGGAGTTTGCCATTCAGCACACCGCGGGGTACGACCAGCGCCTGTACAGCTTTGTCAACAATATTTCCACCCCGGAGGGCGGTTCCCACGTGACCGGCTTTCACAGCGCCCTGGTGCGTGCGTTGAACCACTGTGCGCGGAATCTCAAGCTGCTGAAGGAGTCCGCGCCTCCCCTCTGCCGCGAGGAGTTGACCGAGGGCCTGACCGCCGTCATCAGCGTCCGTATGCAGGATCCCCAGTTTGAGGGCCAGACCAAACAGAAGCTGGGCAGCAGCCAGGCCAGACCCGCGGTGGACAGTCTGGTATACCACCGCATGATCCTGTTTCTGGAACAGCACCCGGACGCGGCCAAGGCCATTTGCAGCAAAGCCATGCTGGCCCGCAAAGCAAAGGATGCGGCCAAAAGCGCCAGGGACCTGGCCCGCCGGAAAACCGCCCTCTCCGGCCTCACCCTGCCCGGAAAGCTGGCGGACTGTTCCGGCCGCAATCCCGATAGCTGCGAGCTGTTCATCGTGGAAGGTGACTCCGCGGGCGGCTCCGCCAAGGCCGCCCGCTGCCGGGAAAATCAGGCCGTGCTGCCCCTGCGGGGTAAAATCCTCAACGTGGAGAAGGCCGCCATGGACAAGATTTCCTCCAATGCAGAGATCAAAGCCATGATCTCCGCCTTTGGCACCGGGATTCTGGAGAGCTTTTCTTTGGAACGGCTGCGCTATCACAAAATCATTCTCATGACCGACGCCGACGTGGACGGCGCTCACATCACCACCCTGCTTTTGACCTTCCTGTTCCGCTTCATGCCGGAGCTGATCCGCAGCGGGCACATTTTTTTGGCCCAACCGCCCCTGTACCGGGTAGAAAAAGGGCGCAAACTCTGGTATGCTTACAGTGACGCACAGCTGTCCCGCATTCTGGACGAAAACGAACGGGACGGCACTTACAAGATCCAGCGCTACAAGGGACTGGGGGAAATGGACGCGCAGCAGCTCTGGGAAACCACCATGGACCCGGAACGCCGCGTGCTGCTGAAGGTGACCACCGGCGGCGGAGCGGACTCAGACGTCCTGGCAGACACCGACCGCACCTTTTCCCTGCTCATGGGAAATGATGTGGAGCCCCGCCGGGATTTCATTCTGGCAAATGCGGACCGCATCTCCATGCTGGATGTATAGGGGGCGGCCGCCGTCCCCTGATGTTCCGACCAGGAGGGGAAATTTCATGAACCGTGACGACCTGCAGCTTTTTATGACCATTTTCGAGGAGAAAAATCTCCTGAAAGCCGCCGGGCTTTTATACCTGTCGCCATCCACCGCCGGCTCCCGGCTGCGGACTATGGAGGAAGAGCTGGGATTTGAGCTGTTTGAGCGAAAAAAAGGGGTGAAGGCCGCCGTGCCAACGCCCAAAGGCACGGAATTTTCCCGCATCGCCGCCCAGATGCTGTCCCTCTGGAACGAAGCGGACCAGCTGAGCCGGGCGGACGACTCCCCCCATCTGTCCGTGGCCACGGTGGACAGCTTTCTGGACTACAACCTGACGCCCCTGTACCGGGACCTGGTCTCCCTCCACGGCTTTTCCCTGGATATCAAATGCTATCCCGCAGACATGATCTACGCCCTAGTGGCCAAAAAACAGGCGGACCTTGGCTTCGCCCTCTACCACACAAACGACCCCCACGTAAATGTGCGGCCGGTGATGGAGGATGATATGGTGCTGGTGACGCCGGAGTCCTGCCCGTGGATTTCCCCCGTTGATCCCACCGGGCTGTCGCCGGAGCGGGAGTTGTTCACCGGTTCCCATTTTAACAGCAACGTGGGCTGGGGCCCTGAATTCCGCCTGTGGCACGACCGGTATATCGGCGCCTCCCGCCGCCCCCTGGTCACGGCCTCCAGCATTTCCATCCTGACCGGATTTCTGGAGATCGGGGATTACTGGACTGTCATGCCTTCCACCACGGCCCGGGGCCTGGCGGAACAATTTCCGGTTAAAATCCTGGAGCTGGATCCCGCGCCTCCCAAGCGCACGCTTTACATGCTCACACACAAATCGCCATCGGAACTATCCGCGGCTAACACGGAACGGTTTTGCGGGCATTTATGGGAATATTTAGAAGATCGTAGGAAGAAGACTGCAAAGGCGCGGTTGTCCGACGGCTGAACAGGCGGTAGGGCGCGGGACACGCCCGCGGCACACACTACATTCCGATAGGCCTCGGGGCACGCCGGAGGCCCACTGCATTCAACAAAAAAGCCGCCCCAAACCGGAACGGCTTTCTCCTCATTCGTTTCAATTTTGAATCCCTTTTGAACGGGCGCGCCTTAATCGTCGTCTTTGCTGCACATCTGAAGTCTGTGCTGATACTTTTCACGCGTGGCCAGTCCGCCACGAATATGGCGTTCGGATTTATTCACATCCAGAACCACCCTGGCCTGAGATGCCAGGGTCGGGTTGATGTGCTCCAATCGGTCGGTAACGTCCTTATGTACCGTGGACTTGGAGATCCCGAACTTTTTCGCTGTCTGCCTCACCGTTGCATTGTGGTCTATAATGTAATTGGCGATGGCTACGGCCCGTTCTTCAATGTACTCCTTCAAACGAATCCCCCTGAGGATGTTTTTTACATCTTATGCATGACATAAGTGGAATAGCACCATTCTCAGGGTCAGTTCCTCAATTTTTATCCCCGCCCGCCGCAAAATGCAACAGTTCCTCCACCTCCGGGTAGTCCACTGTCTGCAGATGGGCCAGGGTGTTCCTCGTTTTATGGAACAGCACCAGCCTTCTCAAATCCTCGCCTGCCACGGCCAGTTTCCCCAGGTTGCACAAATACTTTAACGTGCCCAACTCCACCGTGCCCGGCTCGTCGAACACCTCACCGTAGACCGCCTGGAGGGGCAGGAGCCGCTCGATCTGGTTTCCGTAGCGCCCGGTAAACTGCTGGCGGAACTGCTCGGTGATGGGAAACAGCACCTTCAGCTGCACTTCCCAGACCGCTTTTGCCGAAGTCTCCGCCGGGGGCGTCGGGAAATCCAGCTTTTCGCACTGTTTCTCCAGGCATTTCTGCGGATTTTCCGCCAGCTCAAGCCTGGCCTCGGAGAGCGCGCCGCAGAGTCTGGCGTTGTCTGCGGACAGCGCGGCGGCCAGCTCCGCCACATACTGCTTGTAAATATCCGGCTTTTTCCACTCCGACAGCAACAGCAAGGCAAACATGGTGATGTCGTAACGCCCCACCATGTCCTTCCACACAATATTGTGGACACCGCGTTCTTTCCTCAGCGCTCCCACAGCCTCGTTCACTTCCAGAATAAAAACGCCCTTGCTCTTGGTCTTTACAGAGCGCTCGTAGTCTGCAAGAAATTTAAGCCAGCTCCGGTACCGTTCATAGCTCAGATTGGACACCCAGATATACCGGGTGTTGAGCACGATATCCCGGCACCCGGCCAGAAACTGACCGTGGGTTTTGCTGGGCCGGTAATCCGCCTGGCGCTCCTCCTTGCAGTACCGCCTTAAAACCAGCTCGCCGGGCTCCATGGACTCCCCGGAATCGTCGATCCGCTCCAGAAGCCGTTCCGATTCCCGGTTGTGCAGTTCCTCCCGGACCATTTCCTGCATTTCCTCGTACCACTGCAGTTTTTCCGGTATCTGTATGACGATGCTGTGGAGATCGAAGATTTCATCCTGTATCTCCTCCCGGAATTTGCGCGCATTGGTCACCTGTCTCCACCAAATCTCTTCCATCACACACCTCCCGCTCCGTCCATACAGCCAATGATCTCATTCTCCACGTCCGCCAGAGTATTTCCCAACATTTGGAAGAAATTGTAACGGCTAAAGCCAAAACCGCCTTCCTCCTGCTCGCACAGCACGTTCAGCTCGCACAGCTCCATCATAAACGCATACAGCCGCTCCTCGGGGAGCTGGGAAATCTTGTCGATTTCAAAGGCCCGGCCCAGGTCCTGAACCTGTTTTGCCGTGTAACCCTCGCCCGCGCCCTCGGTGTGGTACAGGTAAGCGATCAGGATGCAGATAATGTAATAATAGTTGTCCTCGCCCTCCTTTAAGGTGATGAAAAATTTCTCCCGGATCTGGTCGGAAAATTCCTGGTCCGCCAGCACCTTCTCGATGTGTTTGTCCTTGACCAGATAGGGCGGCGTGTTGCTCTCATCGTAGCCCCCGTAAGCCTTTTCCTTGAGGGATTCCAGCAAACGTGCGCAGTACAGCTGGATCAGGCCCGGGAAATAGTTGGTCGTGGCCAGGATCAGCGTTTCCATGGACGCGTCCGGGAACCGCAGACCCAGGTAGCTCAGCGGGACCTCCAGCAGTTCCTTCGCATCCTCCACGTTAAACGGCCTCACGGTGATGGCGCTGAAATGTGGGATCACGCTGTTGTTGCCCAGCGCGGCCTCACGGTTGAACCGCACAATGTTGCGCAGGCCCGCGATCACGAATTTAAAACGCCCCACGCCCATCTGCTGCACGCTCTTTAAAGCGTCTAACGGGGCGTAATTCACCGCAGCGCAGCGCTCGATGAACACGTCCGCCTCATCCAACAGAAGCAACAGGTAGGGAATCCGTTTCTCCCCTTCCACGTTGAGCCGCCGCTTCAGGCTGCGCGCCAGCTCGTCCCAATCGCTGGTCTCCTGACCGTCCTCCAGCACGCCGCAGTCGATCAGCTCCCGCGACACGTGGGCCGCCGTCTTCTCCACGTTCATTTTTTTAATTTCAATAAATACCGCCCGGTCGCCGTTCTCGTTACAGTCGATCTCCTTGGCGGCCATTTTGAGCAGGGCGGATTTTCCCAGCTGACGGCCGCCGTACACGATATTGGCTCCGTTGGGGGACTCGATCTCGTCCAGTTCCCACTTTCTCCCCATAAACAGCTCCGCCGGCATGTCGTTGGAGGATTTCCACACGTAGGGCTGGTAAAATGTATAGGGCATGGTCACTGCCATCAGCATTTTGTTGACCGCGGTTTCGTTATAATTTGCGGCAAGGTACACCAGCACCACCCGGTCCACGATGGCAAATACCTTCTCGGGAAGCTCGTTCTTCATCTTCCGCGCCAGACGGCGGCGCTCCGCCATAGAGAGCTTGTAATCCAGAAATACAATGGTATTTTTGGAGGTGCCGATGCTCTTGCAGGTCTCGATCAGACGGTCTGTGTCAAAATATCCGTATAGACAGCAGGCCTGGATGGGCTGCTGTGCGGCCAGACTTCCAAACACCGCAATGGGGTGCTTAAAGTTGTTTCTTCTGCCGTTTCGGGGACGCTTCATGAGAATAGTGTATTTTTCCAGCTTCTCGTCGGAAATCTTCTGAACCTTCTCCACATTGAAGCCCAGACGGCCCATGAGCCGCTTCATTTTCTCCGTGCCCATCTCCTGGCCGGAGACCAGCCAGTTGTCGATGAGGAGCTGCCCGCCTTTCATATCCTTCTTGAACTTACCGGAGGCGATTTCATTTTTCAGCGTCCGCCCCGACGTCCCGGCCAGGCGGTGGTTTTCGTCAAAGGTATCGCAGAAATGGGTCAGGTAATCCTCGGACGCGGCAAATTCATTTTCCGCCAACTCCGTCTCCCCCACCCGCAGTCTGCGGATCAGGTCCTCAGCCACCGTGTAGTTCTGCACCTTCAGCATTTCCTCAATCCGTCCGGCCACCGGGCAGCCCGCGTACTCCTTGTGCTCCGCCAGAAGCTTTTCAAAATGTCTGCGGTGCACGCTGCCCTGCTCTCTGGCGTCCTCGTCGATCTTCTCCCGGTAGCGGGCCAGCACCTTGAAGTAGAAGCCATAGTTGTGGCTCTCCAGCGTGGCGTGATACCAGGCCTCGGAGACGGAAAGGATATGCTGCTTCTGGTTGCGCTTGGTGTCGTAAATCTTGCCATAGCTCTGGGCCAGTTCCAGCTCCTCCACAAAGTTATTGTACCGGAAATCCACCCGTTCCCGTTTCACATAGGTGCTCACGTCGTAATCGGTTTTGAGCCCGTCGCTCAGGCCCAGGTCATTCAGATAGGCCAGGATCATTTCACCGGAGCCGTAATCGTAGAGCTGCTCGTTCTCACCCTCAAAGATTTCATAGAGCCGCTCTTCCCACTCCCGCTCGGGCTGTTTCGAGTGCAGAATCAGGCGTTCTTCCAGTGAAAATCCGCCCAATTCCTCGCAGCGGTCCCGCAAATCCGGCGTATAGCCGCCGGTCAGCAGCACCTGGTCGTTTCTCAGTAAGTTTACATAAAAATATTTCTGTTCCGCCTCCTGGTATTCGCCGTTCAGTTTGCGTTTGAATTCACACAGCGCCTGGTCGAGGCAGTGGAGTCCGGCCACCTGGCTTAAAACCGCGGTCTTTTCCAGCTCTCGGTTGCACTCCAGCGCAGCTTCAATCAGCCCCAGCCAGGTATCTTTTTTCCTGCGGTATTCCGCCAGCACCGGGTCGTTCTCCGCGATGTCGGAACGGTCCACCAGCTCCAGCCAGCAGCACACCGGCACCAGGTTCTTGTAAATGCGGTTGTACAGCTTTGTGCGCAGATTTCCCATCAGGTCGGAGGTCTTTTTGCCCGCCAGGATGCTCTTGACGGACTCGTCCCAGCATTCATCCAGATAGCGGTTGATTTTCTCCGGGTCCAGGTTCTGCTCGCAGACCGTGCAGCCGTCTTTGATGAATTTGGCCTGCACCTCCTCCAGAAGGTAGTCCCGCAGCTCCCGCTCGTCGTTTTTCACGCTCTCCAGCCATCCGGCAATCATGGAGCCCCGTTTGAAGATCAGGTCCTGAGTGATTAAGAAGCGCTTCTGGGGCACGCTCTCCTTTAAGGGGGCAAGAATCAATTCGTAGAAGCCCTCGGCCTGCCTCGTCACCCGCTCAATCTGCGATTCGACCTCCAGACGCTCCCGGCAGCGGTAATCCGCATAGTAATCGATTCCCTTGGAAAATTCGCGTTTGAAGGATTTAAATTCATATATCAGCTCATTAAGCGGCATGTTCTCGATCATAAAGCCCTGGAGGCTGCCGTGAAGCGGTTCCATCATATAGTCGTGTTCCACATGATTATAGAAGAAATTCCGCAGAGCCGCCGCAAGGTACAGGTACCGCATCAACTCGTCTCCGCTCATATCCTCGGACTGGAATATGTCGAAAATGCCCGTGGACGTGTATTCGCACCGGGAGGTGGGCTCGTTGAAGGCGTAAGCCAGCGCCTGGTAAAACTGCCTGTCGCTCAGGCCCTTGGCGGTCAGATAGGGAAATACGCAGTAATATTTGTCCTGAGCCAGCATCTCCTGGATATTCCGGTATGTACTCTCCCAGTCTATAACAGCGGTTTTCTTGTCCGGGGTTTTTTCGTCCGCGGGGGAAGGCTGGTCTGCGGGGGAGGGCTGGGGCGTAACGGAAGGCTGGTCCGCAGGGCAAGCGTCCGCCTGGGGCGTCTGGCCGGGATGAGGCCCCTGCGGGACGGTGGAAACAGATTGCTGGGGCTGCGGATTTTGCGCACCCAGCTGGTTTTCCTCATGCTTGGGGGGCTCCGGCTGAATTTCTTGCTGCCCTGGCACTTCCGGCTGGTTTTCCTCTGATTGTAGTGTTTCCCGATCCACCTCCGTTGCCATAAGTTCTACTTCTGCGCCAACGCTTCTCAAAACCTCCGTAAGCGGCGCTCCATTTGCATTTTCTCCTCGAAGCTCCACAAATTTACCCGTTTCCGCATCAAACAGGTACTGTTCGGACTGAGTGGAGCCAAAGCGCTGCTTCCACCATCCGCCAAGGCCCAGCGCCGCTTCCCGGGTTGCTGCGGCATGTATGACGGCGGCTCCTTTTGCGGCCGCGCAAGCGTCCACGCTTCTTGTATACTGTTCCAGCTCGCTCTGCTCTACAGATTCCGGGAACGCGGCAATCTCTGCGGCAATGGTTTTTCCGTCGCGTTCGCCCTGTATCACCGTATAATATGGGCCGGTTTGCACCTGGATTGACTGCATCCCCGGCATTTTCATGAAATATTTAAGTAATACTGCGTAGAGATAATGGTTCCATGCGCCGCACTCATCTTTGGCCGCTTCCCCGTATGTCTCTACCTTTACCTGCACATCTCCGCTTTGCATGTCCAACGCAATGCGCGGCGCCAGGGGAGACTCCAGATAGATAACCGGATACCCCTCATGCACGCATCTTCCGATCCATCCACGATTCAAAGTCTCCACAATCACATACTTCAATTCACCTTTGGGAATATCCGACGCAATCATACCAATCAGCTCCTGATCCAGGTATCCGTAATCCCGAAGCATTTTGGTCAGTCTGAACATTTTTTCTAAAATCAGTCTCTGCTTGGAGTTCTTCCGGTTCTTCGGCTCCTCGTATTTCCAGCTTGACGGCTGAGAATCCGATGCAAAAGAAACGCCGGCTTCCTTCATTTTCTGAAACAAATCTTCGGGAAGGGGGGTGAGCTCCGCTGTCGCCGCATCGTCGGCCGGCTGGGCGGATTCTTCGGATTCGGGGGCGGTTTTTGAGGTAGGCTCGGAGGCAGGCCGCTCCAGCGATTCTTCTCCCGGTGTTTCCGGATGCAGTGTTTCTTCGTCTGGCTGTTCCAGTTCCAACGTTTCCTCGTCCGGCTCTTCCAGCTCCAAAACTTCCTTGACCGGCTCCTCAAGCTCCAGTGTTTCTTCGTCCGGCTCTTCCAGCTCCAACGTTTCCTCGTCCGGCTCTTCCAGCTCCAAAACTTCCTCGACCGGCTCCTCCAGCTCCAACGTTTCTTCGTCCGCCTCGGCCAGCTCCAACGTTTCCTCGACCGACTCGGCCAGCTCCAAAACTTCCTCGACTGGCTCGTCCAACTCCAGCGTTTCTTCGACCGACTCTTCCAGCTCCAACGTTTCCTCGACCGACTCGTCCAACTCCAGCGTTTCTTCGACCGGCTCCTCCAGCTCCAACGTTTCCTCGACCGGCTCGTCCAACTCCAGCGTTTCCTCTTCCTGAAGCCCCACCGTTTCCGCCCAAACCACCGCGTCCACTTCTGTCTCGTCCGCCGCCTCTAAATCCCCTGTATCCACATCCGTGGCGGCCGTCTCCGCCTCACAGCTTCCATCCATCTCAGCAGGCTTCACAAGACCAGCGCTCATCGCTTTCACAGCGCTTCCCGTTCCCACAGCCATTTCTTCCGCCTGCGGCTCCACAGTCGCGTCCTCCCGCTCCTGTATCCGGTGTTCTGCCAGCGCATCCACCAGCTCGTCACCGAAAAACTTTACTAGATATCCTATGCGAGCGTTCCCTTTTGCTCTCTTATTAATGACATCAAAAGCGCGCACATACTGAACATACGGCTCCAGCGCATTTTCCAGCTCCCCCGCCGGGCCGTCCGGCGAGAGCAGTCCACGCAGTTTCTCCTGCTCCGCTTTTAATTTCCCGCCAATACGCTCATCTCCGCACAGCGCATAAAAACGGTTCACCTGTCCCATCATTTTCATGCGCAGCGCCTCATTCAGCTTTTCACGGACCTGTACCGGTGAGCCGGGCCATTCCCCCGGTATTTCGCGGCAAAACTGCTCCTTGCAGCGGACTTGCCGCTCAACCAGACCCAACAAATTTTCTGCGAACAACCGGGCCGCATTTTCGTCCAAAAATTCCGTGTTCTTGATCCGGCCCGACAGTTCCGCGGCCTGCTCTTCCAGACGGCCGCATTGTTTTTCATAGAGCGCAAGTTCTTCCAATAACCGATTCGTTTCTCCCACGTACCCCTTCTCCTTTATCTGCCATCATTAGTTACAAAAAATGGTATTCAATGGTTTCATTATACTAAGAAACAACCCTTCTTACAAGCGATATCCATGGATTTATGCTCCCTTCCCCCGTCCGGCCTGTTCACGGAAAACGCCCGGCTGACAACCAGCCGGGCGCTCAAAATTTTATGTTATTTCCTAGCTCCATCCCTTCCATATCTCCGGGCAGTACCCTGCGGTGGCGCATTTCCCATTCCGCACCACCGGCGTGCGGATCAGCTGCTGGTTCTCAAAGAGCTTTTCCTCCCGATCCTCCTCCGCCAGATATCGAAGGAGCGCCAAGGTGTCCTTATCCTTCGCGCGTTCGTCCACCAGCGCGCCGTAGCCCCCAACGGCCTGGCACACGCTGTGAAACTCCCCGCGGCTCATCTCTTTTTCCTTCAGATCAATATACTGGAATTTCACGCCCCGCTCCTTGAAATAGCGCTGGGCTTTTTTTGTGTCAAAGCATTTCCCTCTGCCAAAAATCTGTATGTTCAACGTCTCACCTTCCCTGTCCGTCATTCCTTGCGCTCAATGTACTCGTTGCCCGCCTCGTCGATATAATCCAGATCCCGGTAGTCGTCCGTACTTTGGGACAGCGCCTTCTTCTCCAGACAGCGGTTCACGTACTCCGAGGCCAGATGATAGAATACCGCAAAGGTGGGAACCGCAATCACCATGCCCACAAATCCCAGCAGGCCGCCGAAGAGCAGGATCGAAAACAGCACCCAGAAACTGGGAAGTCCCGTGGACTCGCCCAGAATTTTGGGACCCAGGATATTTCCGTCAAACTGCTGCAGCACCAGCACAAACAGCAGAAAATACAGGCATTTCATAGGACTCACCAGCAAAATCAGAAAGGCGCTGGGGATGGCTCCGATAAACGGTCCGAAAAACGGGATCAC
This sequence comes from [Clostridium] asparagiforme DSM 15981, assembly GCA_025149125.1. GTDB lineage: Bacteria > Bacillota > Clostridia > Lachnospirales > Lachnospiraceae > Enterocloster > Enterocloster asparagiformis. The sequence goes on from CP102272.1 coordinate 5,718,445, forward strand.
GTTGGTCACGCCGATAATGACGCTGACTAACAGCACGTAGGGCATCCGCAGCAGGCGCATGCAGAAGAAGCAGATCACGCCGATGATTAAGGAGTCCAGCAGCTTCCCGGTGATAAATCCGCCGAACACGCTGTGGGTGAAGCGGACCTCCTCAATGATGCGGTTGGCCTGCTTCAGTGGAAACAGGCTGTATACGATCTTTTTGGACTGAGCGGACAGCGTGTCCTTGATATTCAGGAAATACACCATCACAATGAGACCGATCAGGCTGTTCTTCAACACCGTGACCACGCCCAGCAGTCCGGTGGAGAGAATGTTGATCACCATGGACATATTGGGCACCAGGGTGTCGTACAGCCAGGTTTCCAATTTATCCGTAACCTGCTCGTAAACCGGAACCACCATCTGTTCCAGGGCCTCGTTGTCCGCAAGCTGCTTCTGCAGCCAAATGGACAGGTTGTTGATGTTCTCGCTAAAGCTCTCCTGCAAACCCAGGATACTGGTATAAATCTGGGGCAGCAGCATCCAGCACAGCCCCACCACGATGGCGATCAAAAGAAGCAGGCTCACCAGAGTCCCCAGCCCCCTGGCCGCGCTCTGGACCATCTTCTCATTTTTGACTTTAACACTCAGATTCTCCGTCACATAGCGCCTGGTTTTGTTGTAAACCGGCAGCATGAGGTAGGCCAGCACCGCGCCGTAGATGATGGGCATGAGCACGTCCACCAGCTTTCCCGCCGCCGCTGCCACCATCTGGAACTTCAGCAGAAAAAATACGAACGCCACCGAGCAGGCGATCACCGCCAACAGCGTCACGCCCCAATATATATAACCTTTAAATCTGGGATTCTTCATAATTTCAAACTCCTATCACTTATCTTTTGCCCGTCTATTAAACATTCTACACTATAATACTTATTTTAGCCAGCAGAATCATGTTTCAACGGGAAGGCGGCGTTTTTTCAGGCTGCGCCGGCGGCCCATCGTATCCAAACAAAAAGCGCAGCGTCCTGCAAGTTTACATAACCCGCAATACGCTGCGCCATTTCATACACACTATTTTTTGACCATGTTTGAATCCCGGCCCGCTTTACCGCCGGTATCTTTACCGCCAAAATCGAACGAAGCACATTTACTCCGCCCCATAACATTTCCGGTGAATAAAGCGCCCTGCGCCTCTCTCGCCGGTGAAAGCCCCGTTCTCCGCCACAATCCGGCCCCGCTGCATAACCAGATCGATTTTGCCTTTGACCGCCATCCCCTCGTAGGCCGTGTAGTCCACCGCGCTGTGCATTTTGTCGTGGGTGATCGTCCACTCTGCGGCGGGATCGAGAATCACCAGATCCCCGTCCGCTCCCGGTTGCAAAATCCCCTTCTGCGGGTACAGTCCGTAAATCCGGGCCGGGTTGGCGCAGACCGTCTCCACAAAGCGGTTCAAGGAAATGCGGTTCTTCAGCACGCCCTCGGAGAACAGCAGAGGCACCCGCTCCTCCACGCCGGGCGCGCCGTTGGGACACTTGGTGAAATCGTCCTTTCCCAGCTGCTTCTCCTTGTGGAAATTGAAGGGACAGTGATCCGTGCCCACCACCTGGATATCGCCGCAGGCCAATCCCTCCCAGAGGGCTTCACAGTCTGAGGCAGTGCGCAGCGGCGGGGACATCACGTATTTAAGGCCGTCCGGATCCAGATATTTCTCCTCCGTCAGTGTCAGATACTGGGGGCAGGTCTCCACAAAAATGTTCTTCTGGCCTTTCCGTCTGGCGTCCCGCACCGCCTCCAGGCTCTCCTTACAGGATAAGTGCACAATGTACACCGGCGCGTCCCCGGCCAGCCGGGCCAAACTCAGCACCCGGGCCACCGCCTCGGACTCCGCCAGGTTGGGACGGCTCTTGGCGTGGTAAATGGGATCGGTACGCCCCGTCTCCACGCAAGTCCTGCGGCAGTATTCCACAATGTCATGGTTCTCGCAGTGGAAGGCCGTAACCCCGCCCAGCTCTTTCATGCGCTTTAAAATCTGAAACGCCTCGGCGTCGTTCAGCCGGAAATCGTAGGTCAGGTACACCTTGATACTGGGAACGCCGTCCTCTGCCATGGCTTCCAGCTCATCCAGTATGCCGCGGTCCACATGCTGGGCCACGCCGTGAAAGCCGTAGTCGATCACCGCTTTACCGTCCGCTAGGCGGTGGTATTCGGCCAGCTGGTGATGCAGATCGCAGCCCTTCGGGCCGAAGGCCATGTGGTCCACAATGGAGGTGGTGCCTCCGCAGGCCGCAGCCACGGTGCCGTCATAAAAGTCGTCCACTGCCCGGGAACTGCCCGCCTGCAAATCCATGTGGGTATGTACGTCCACCGCGCCGGGGATCACATATTTGCCCGCAGCGTCGATCACCCTGGCTTCTTCATCCGCCAGATTCCGCCCGATACAGCGAATCTGCTCCCCATCAATGAGGATGTCCGCCTCGTAGGTCTCCGCAGGAGATACCACCATACCATTTTTGATTATCGTTTTCATCGTCTATACACTCTCCTTTTCCGGTCATTACCCGCAAACAAATTCCTCCTATCATTATACTCTATCTGTCAGCGCATTTCCACCGCTTAAATCGGCGTTCTATTCTGCCTTGAACACAAGTTATGCACATAATGTCAGACACTAACAAATTATCCACAGGCTTTTCCACATTATTGTGGATAACTTCCGGACTTATACCCAAAGAGAGGGGAAGCATCACTGCTCCCCCTCCCCGTAAACGTCCACGTCCGCTTCATGCCGCGTGGTATTCGGTCCCAGAAATTCACCATTATTCCAATATGGGTTGAATGTTTCCACATTTTTGGCCTGGCGCTCCAGCGCTTCGGTGGATTTCTGTTCTCCCTGTTTCTTCTCTTCCATCTCCGTCACCTCCGGGAATAGTATTGTCCGCGAAATGGCATACTATTCCCGGAGGTGATTGTATGGCATCTTATGTATCCCCGAAAATCCGGGACAAATTCGAGTCGTTGTCCATTGACTTGAAAAACGACATTCTGGAGCGGAACGTACAGCTCTACACACTTCAGGACCTGATCCGCGTCCTGGAGCAGATCGTGGAGGAGGGCAGTTGACCACTGCCTTCTTTTTCATTTTTCACTTGCATTTTTGCGATTAAAGTGATATGATAATTACCGTTCGCCACAGAACAATATCGAGGCGTGGCTCAGTTTGGTAGAGCGCTGCGTTCGGGACGCAGAGGCCGCAAGTTCGAATCTTGTCGCCTCGATTCTGTATTTAAGATAAATTTGTGTTGCCTATTGATTAATTGTTATGCTATAATGTTCGCATGGAGATATAGCTCAGCTGGGAGAGCGTCTGCTTGACGTGTAGAAGGTCGCAGGTTCGAGCCCTGTTGTCTCCACGAAATGATAACCCGCAGGTTCAGCCTGCGGGTTATTGCATCCCCTGTCCAAACCGTTTAGTGGATAATAGCCGCCGCTTTACCGCATCCACGCATTTTCCCGTGATAAGCGCGCTCACCAGGGTCCCTGCCCCCACGCCCGCAATCCGGCCCAGCGCGAGAAACGCCACGGCCAGACTGAGCGACACGCAGGAGAGGTCAAACACCGTCTTGACAACCTTAAAGGGCAGGGAAAAATGTGCGGAAATCTCTCTTGTAAACAGATCCTGCGGCATAATCGGCAGATTGGAGATCATCAGAAATGCAACCCCGGTGATCAGAATCCCGGTTCCCGCCAGGAAATACACAACCCGTGGCAGCGGGCAAAAGGGAAGCGGCGCGACCAGAAGCCGGCAAACGTCCAGCGTGTACCCGAACACCACCCCAATCATAAAACTCATGACATAACCGGCCGAACAGCGCTTCACCAACAGGCACATAAGCACAAACAGTCCGAACTGGTAAGTATAGCTCCACATCCCAAAGGTCATGGCCGGAAAGACGCTGCTCAGCGTGTAGGCCACGGAGGAAACCGCCGATATCCCGAAATCCGACTTTGTCACCAGCGCCACCCCCAGGGCGTCGAAAAAAATCCCCAGGGACAGCGCAAGCACATTCCGTTTTGTAAGCGCGGCCCAGCCCATCTTCTATTGAAAATACTGCCGGTTCACGCAGTTCATGGGTTCATTTCCCTGCAGAACGTTCACCACTTCCTCCGCCGCCTTGCGCTGGAGCGTGGTGATGGCGGTCTCGCTGTACCATGCGCTGTGAGGCGTTGCGATCACATTTTCCATGTGAAGAAGCGGGTGGTATACGGAAACCGGCTCCTCCTCGAACACATCCACGCCGGCTCCGGCAATACGCCCCTCATTCAGCGCCCCGATCAGCGCCTGCTCGTCCACAACGCCGCCCCTGGCCGTATTGACAATACAGCACTCCGGCTTCATCATGGCAAATTCCTTCTCCCCGATCATGTGGCGCGTCTCCTCTGTCAGCGGGCAGTGGACGGAGATAAAATCCGCGTTTCTGCAGATTTCCTCCACGGAAGCCCTGACCGCCCCGGCCGCCTCGATCACGGCATCGTCCACAAAGGGATCGTAAACCAGAATCTCCATGCCAAAGGCCTGCAATTTTCTGCACACCATCTGCGGAATCCGTCCAAAACCGATGAGTCCGGCCTTGCACTCCGTAAAACGCTTCACCGGGACGATTCCGCCATACCCCCATTTGCCCCGGCGCAAATCCTCCTGAAGCGGCTCCAGCTTCTTTCCAAGGCACAGAATCATGGTCACCGCCTGGTCCGAAACCTCGTGCACGCCGTAATCCGGCACATTGCAGACATAGATCCCCTTCTCCCCCGCGGCCCTGCAGTCGATATTGTTGACGCCGATGCCGTATTTGATGATCATTTTACAATGTTCCAGGCTTTCAATCACCTGCCGGTCAATATCCGCATACTGGGTGATGATGGCGTCGGCGTCCTTCACCAGCGGGATTAGTGCCCCCGGCGTCTTCACCTGGTAATCCAGCAGTTCAAAACCCGCGCCCTCCACAAGCCTGCGCTCCGCATCCACATTGTCGTACTGATAATCCGTAATCACAACCCTCATCTCAACCGTCCCCCTATATAATTTTGCTCTTCTCCGCAATCATGTACGCCCCCAGCGCCGAGGTGGACATTCCCTCCACCGGCTCATAGGAGAATATCCGTGAGAACATGCCCTCACACTCCATAATGTCCATCAGCGCCTGTTTTAACGGATTCTTGCCGCACACCACCGCAACCGTCTGCCGGTCCGCCCGGACGGCGCTGGAATTCATAATCGCCGTGATGTCTCCGGCCAGGGCCGCGCCCAGAATGTAGTTCTGAATCTTCTCCACCCGACTGTCTTTAAAGAGGTAGAGAATTCGGGCGGAAAAGCAAGCGCGCCCAAGGCCGGTCTTTTTCGCGTTGCGGTATCCCAGAAGCAGCCATTCCCGGTCATAGTCCGCTGCGTCCAGGAACCGTTTTCCCACGGATTTGGCGATAATGGTGTCGTTGGTGATGGAGGCCAATAATTCGCCGGAAATGGAGGTCAGACAGCCGGTCATTTTCCGGTTCTCGTCCACGGCCACGAACTTGTTGTGGGAGCCGGGCAGCACCAGAATCATGGGGGAGCCGTTGTGGTATTTCTCAATGATTGGGATGCTCTCCACCTCCTCCCCCCGCATGATATCCATTGCTTCAAAATTGTCAAAGGTTACGTCCTGGGAGAAATTTTTGATGCCCGGGATAAAATAGATGGGGATCGGGCAGATTTCCGGCATCTGAATAGCCACCGTAGCCTCTGCCAGCTCCGCGAGTCCGGCGGGCGCGGTCAGATGGGGCACCACCACCAGACCCACATCCGAGGTGATCATGCCGCTGGCAATAATCCGGTGAATCCGGTCCCAGCCCACGCCGTTATCCCGGGTAAGGCACTCCAGGCATTCCTTCACCGCCTGCTTCAACCGCTCGTTGTTCCCGTCAATGGCCGTGTTGCGGACTCCCACCTCCCGCCGTTCTTCCCCCACCCGGTTGCGGCGGTTGTCCCACAAAATGCACCGGGTGTTGGTGGTTCCGCCGTCGATTGTAATGATATACTGTTCCATATTCCATCCCTCTTCAGATTGAAATCAGATTTCCGTTTCCGTCAAACTCCATGGGCCGTTCCGCCCCTGCCACCGTGACGCCCTCAACAGCCTCCGCCTGGGGTACGAGGTTGGCCGATATATAAATTTCTCCCAATTTTAGTGTGTTGTGGATGTAAACCACCCTGGCGTTCCTGTGCTCGATGCCGGCGCAGAGCTTGATCCCGGCCTTCAGGCACAGCTGATCGCTGTCAAATATCATCGGCACCTTGACCACCTGGGATACCAGGCAGGTCAGGGCGTTGGGATAGCTCATCTCAAAGTCAAACTTTTCATAGGCCCGCCTGGTGGAAACGTCCGCCATTCCGAACCCCACACCGTTTCCGTGGGACTCGTCGGAGATGTCCAGCACGGCCACACGTTTTGTATTCAGCCCGCCGCTGGCGCATTTCGTGGCAAAGGTACCTGCAATGTTGGGATCCATGCCGTCCCCGGAAAAATTCTTCCCGATCTGCCCCACCACCAGCAGGTCCACATGATCCACCAGAATGCGGGGCATATAACGCTTCGCCCGCTCCAGAAGCTCCGGCTCCTTCGCCGGAATTTCATCCGCCGCCAGCGCGATCACCTCCCTGGTCTCGTCGTAAGCGTTTTCCAGAATGGCGATCCCGGCCAGTATGTTGCAGTTTTTCAGCACCGCGGCGGCAAACCTGGGAATGTTTTCCGCCATGTTCTCAAAACCAGCCGCGTGGCAGGTCTCCGCGCCCTTCTGTTTTCCCAGGCCGATGGCCATCATTTTCATCAGCCCCGATTCGTAGGGGCCGCGGAACGCGGTGTGGGGTTTGATCCGGTTCACCAGCACAATGCCGCCGGCCTCCGCCGCATACCGGTCGATGTAGACCGGGCTGCCGTCGCCGGTATATCCGATCAGTGCGCAGTCCGTGCCTGCCTTTACCGGACAGCCGCAGTATTCCTCCCGGATGCCGTAGCCTTCCAGGATCGCCCGCTGCCCCTCCGCCGTGGTTCCACCGTGGCTGCCCATGGAGGATACGATAAAGGGCCTGGCCCCGTGATCCCTCAAAAAGCGCACGGTTTCCCGCACGATCAGCGCGTGGTTGCTGATCCCCCGGCTTCCCACCGCCACGGCCACCGTCATACCCGGCCTCAGATTTCCCAGGATTTCCCTCCGCTCAAGGCATTTCCTCACCTCCGCCGCCACATTCTCCAGGCGGGTGCGGTCGAATTCCTGACGTACCTTCACCATATTGGGAAGGGGTATGTCTTTTATAATGTCATTTACAACACTCATCTCTCTCCCCTCCCGTTTTCCTGCCACCGGCAGACGGCCTGGCGGTAGCCAATGGCCGCCTGGGTCAATTTATGGAAGTCCCCTCTGCGGACCGCTTCCACGGAGACCAGGTTTCCGCCGATTCCAAAGCAGCGGATTCCCGCATCCAGGAACAGACCGATATTTTCAGGGCTGATGCCGCCCACTGCGCACATTGGAATATGCCTGAGCGGCCCGCGGACCGCTTTTAAGTATTCCAGGCCCAACACCCCGGCGGGGAACATTTTCACAAAATCCGCGCCGCAGTCCCAGGCCTTGCAGACCTCCGTGGGGGTAAGAGCGCCCGGTATGGATATTTTGCCTAATTCCTTTGTGCGCCGGATCACCGCAGGGTCCATGCCCGGCGAGATCATATACTCCGCCCCCGCTTCCGCGGCCAGCTCTGCTTCCTCTGCGGTCAGCACAGTGCCGGCTCCCACGTTGACCTGGTCTCCCAGCCCGGCCTTCACCCGCCGGATGGATTCCAGCGTATCTCCGATCCCCTCCGGCGTGCCGTGGTCAAAGGTGATCTCCATGTTTGAAATACCGCCCGCTTTTATGGCCCTGGCCGTGTCCAGTATCTGTCCCGGCCCTACGCCCCGTATAATCGCAATCACCATTTCCCGGTCAATCCATTCTAAAACCGTTTCCGTCTTCATGCCGCCTCCTTACCGTCCCAGATACCCCCCGTCGATGGGGATAATCGCCCCAGACACATAATCCGCCGCCCCGGAAGCCAGGTAAATCACCGTGCCCTTGAGATCCTCGGGAAGTCCCCAGCGGTGGGCCGGGATCCGCAGCGTGATCTCCCGGTTGCGCTCCGGGTCATTGATAATCGTTGTGTTTAAGGGCGTGTCCATGTACCCGGGCGCGATGGCGTTCACATTGATGCCCTTTCCCGCCCATTCGTTGGAACAGGCTTTGGTCAGCTGGGCCACGGCTCCCTTGGAGGCCGCGTAGGGGCTGCATCGGAAACCGCCAAAAAAGCTGAGCATGGAGGCCACATTGATGATTTTCCCGCCGCCCTGGGGGATCATCTGCCGGGCCGCCAGTTGGCTCAGCTCAAACACCGCGGTGATGTTCAGCTCCACCAGCTTGTCCCAGCGGGACAGCTCGATCTCCTCTGCGTCGCCTCTCACCTGCATTCCGGCGTTGTTGACCAGAATATCCAGTCCTCCCAGCTTGCTTACCGCCTCCAAAAATCCCCGCTCCAGGTCCTTCCGGTCCGTCAGGTCCGCGGTCACCCCCTCGAAGGCCAGACCCCCAGCCGACATTTCCTGCGCCACAGCGGCGCAGTCCGGGTTCAAATCCATCAGGCAGACCGACGCGCCGGCCTGTGCCAGCCCCTCCGCGATGCTCCTCCCCAGGCCCTGGCAGGAGCCTGTCACTATCGCCTTTTTTCCGGTCAAATCAAACAGATTCATATTTTCCTCCCCATTCTAAAGCTTACGGCAGACTTTTAAGAATCTTAAAAATCTGCCGTCCGGCCGTTTTGTATCGCGCAGGTTAAAGCTTCTCAAACGCCCCGATCCTGGGAATGCCGTAAACGGACTTCCAGCCCTCGCTGAGCGGTTCTCTCAGGTACGGCTCCATCTCCGCCTCGGTCCGCAGCGTCATTTCCTCCACAGGCGGCACCGTGCCGGCCGGAAATGCTTCCAGAATTTCATCGTGCACCAGAGTCAGGTATTTCAAAATAGCGGCGGTGGGACGCTTGGCCTTTCTGGCCGTGGCCAGCTTGGGATTGCCCACCACGCCCTCCGGCGTCCCCGCAATCTCGATGGCCTGATGGCCCTGGCCCTCGCTCCAGCGGCAGGGCCTCCTGTAGGCGTCCACCGACACGTCGAAATGTCCGTCCGGCAGATAGCCCTTGGGCCAGGCTTCCTCCGCCTGCTCCATGTCCATCATCTCCGGGAACAGCAGCATGCCCATGGACGTCTCGATCTCATCCGCGTGGATGAAGGTGGTCTCAAAGCTGTCCCCCCGGTCCACGGGGATGAAGAATTCCCGGATCGCCCGGTGCCAGTCGATTACCCGGAAAATGCCGGGCAGCTGGAACCGTTTACAGAACTCCTGAATCGCCGCTTCCAGCATCCAGAGATGGCCGTGGTTGTTCACCAGGATGATCTTGCGGAAGCCGTCGTTCCAGAGCCCAAGCATCATGTAGATAATGGTCTCCTGCACCACCTCGTGGGGCATATTCACGGTTCCGGGCATGGCGATATGGTGGTAGGGGTGTCCCCCGTAGTTGAGAGGTGTGAAGGCGATGCTGCACTCCCTGCCCTGCTTTGCCGTATACCTGCGCAGGCCCTCCAGAATCTGCGTCACCATAAAGGTGTCCAGGCCGGTGTTGGCGTGCTTTCCGTGGTTTTCCGTGCAGCCGATGGGCACGAACACGATATCGTTTTTCCGCCTCCGCTCAATCACCCTGGAGCGGTTGGTGGTCTGGATATAGGTGTTGGCCATTCCCAGCTCGGAGGGAGAAGGAATTCCATATTCTTCCAAAATGTGGTCGATCTCCTCCTCGCTGGCCTCCCACAGCTGTTTTTTCATTCTTCCCACGGACGTGTCCTCAAAAAAAACGGACGGTTCCTCTGTTGTATACCAATTCTTTTTGTTCATCATAGTCTGCACACCTCTCCTTATATTTGCTGCTTACTGAAAATCCTCCGCCGTCACAACGGTGATCGGCATAATCTGGCTGCTGTCCACTTTGTACCCGTCCAGGGCGAACACGGCCGTCATGATGGCGATATATGCCTGGCTCTGCTCGTTCTGGTTGCCGGATGCGTACAGGTCTCCGGCCTTCAGTGCAGAGATCACGTCGTCGTCCACGTCAAAGGTCATAGACACGATCTCTTTGTCCCGGCCCGCGGATTTGATGGCCTCGATGGTGCCGAGTCCCATGTCCTTTGTCAGGGTCAGCACGCCGTCGATCTGGTCATAGGTCTGAAGGCAGTTTTCCATCACCGTCATGGCGGAGGCGCGGTCCCAGTCCGCCGGCTGGCTGGCCAGAAGCTCAATTCCGGGGTACTCCTTAAGCGCTTCCTTAAAGCCCTCGGCGCGCTCCTCGGAGGTGGAGTTGCCCGCTTTGCCCTCGATGAGAATGACCTTGCCCTGTCCGCCTAACTTCTCAAACAGCGCGGTGGCCAGGCTGTAGCCCACGTCGAAGTTCTGTGCGCCCACATAGGAGACGATGTCCCCGCCGTTGGCCTTGGTGTTGGCCGTGACCACCAGAATTCCGGCGTCGTTGGCCTTCTTGATGGCCGGCACGATTCCCTCGGAATCGCAGGGCGCAATCACAATGGCGTCCATCTTGTTGGTGATGCACTGCTCCACCAGCTGGATCTGTTCCTCAATATTGAACGGAGTCTGGGGCGCCATAATCTCCACGCTGATCTTATCCGCGTAATCCTGCCCGCATTTTTCCGCCGCCTCGGTCATGTTGATGAAAAATGCCGACTGCAGACTCTTGACGATAAAGGCAATCTTGTATTTCTGCCCGGTGGAAGCCGTCTGTCCGCCGCCGGGCTGGTCGGACGCCGCCGCAGTGGTGCCCGCCCCCGCGTTGGTTCCCTTGACGTTTGAGCAGCCAACTAAAGAAGCTGCTGCTAAAGCCAGACTTAGAGTTACCGCCGTCAACTTTTTAAACATAATGAAATCCTCCTCTTTTAATGGTTAAGCATTTGCTGTGTTTCCTTTTTTCACCGGCTTGTCATTTCCCGCCTTCATCTTCTGGTCCTGAAGGAACGCGTTGAAGAATACGGCCAGGATGATGATCACGCCTAAAAACGCTTTCTGAATCTCCGTGGGAATCTGCATGTTGTTCATACCGCTCTGAATCACCGAGATGATCAATGCGCCGCCCACTACTCCCCAGACGCTTCCCACGCCCCCCGACATCACCGCGCCTCCGATCAGGGCCACGGATATGGCGTCAAAGTGGTACTGGGTCCCCAGGTTGGCGTCCGCCGCGTTGATCCGCGCCACGTACATGATCCCCGCAATTCCGGAAATCAGCCCGCTGAGCAGATGGGCCAAAACAATCACGCGCTTTGTGGGAATGCCGGAAAATTCCGCCGCCACCGGGTTGGAGCCTGTAAAATAGAGCCGCCGTCCAAGCGTGGTCTTGGCCAGCAGAAACCACATCACAACCAGGAACAGGGCCACCAGCACAATGGGCATGGTGATACGGAATCCGTTCAGATTGACCAGCTCGCCCATGGCCCAGAAGCGGATTTGATCGTTGATCCCGTAAAACACCCCTTTTCCGATATAGAGCCACGCCGCGCCCCGGGCCACGTACATGGTGGCGAAGGTGGCAAGAAACGCCGGGATGTTTAACCTGGTGATCATCAGCCCGTTGACCGTTCCCACGGCCGCCCCGAACAAAATCACCAGAAACACCGGCAGGATCACCGGCACATTGGCTTCCCGGACCAGCATGGGACCGCAGAGCACGGTGGACAGCGCCATGATGGAACCGATGGAAAGGTTGATTCCCCCGGTCAAAATCACCACCAGCTGCGCCACGCCGATGATCGCCAGAAAGGAGGCCTGATTGATGATATTGGAAATGTTCCCCGGCTTCAGAAAGCCCTTCCCGAAAACAGTGAAAAACAGGGTGATCAGAATCAGGATTAAAAATGTGGAGAAATCGTACAGTTTGCTTTTATCCTTCATAAATTACGCCCCCTTCTTTCTCAACCCTTTTACTGCGAACTCGTTCATCATCATGCCCAACACCAGGACAATGCCCAGAATCACCATCACCGCGTTGGTATTGACCCCCGCAAGGGACAGGCCGTTGCGAACCGTGTAAACCACCAGCGCCCCGATGATCGCGCCGGGGATGCTGCCCTTGCCCCCGGCCAGCAGGTTGCCTCCCAGCACGGCCGCCACCACCGCCTGAAACTCCAGACCGTCCCCGGCCGTTGGCTGGGCGCTGTTCAGCCGCAGGAGCATGAGCAGGGCCGCGACGCCCGCTAACAGCCCGGTGATCACATACACCCCGATATTCCAGACATCCGTGCGGATGTTGGAGAGCTTGGCCGCCTCCCGGTTGCCGCCCAGAGCGTAGAGATAGGTGCCCAAAACCGTTTTCTTAAAAAGCAAGATGACCGCCGCCAGTACCAGAACCGTGATCAGCACCTGCACGTTGATGGTCAGAATATTTCCTGAAGGGAACATCCATTCCAGCAGATTCATTTGCAAAACCGGAATTACCGTGATGTTTTCCGAGGGAAGATACACCGCCCTGCTGTTGGAAAAGGTGTTGGCCAGGCCCTGGGCCACTCCCATCATGCCGAAGGTCGCGATAAAGGGCGCCACCTTCAGCTTCACCACCACAATCCCGTTAAGGAAACCGAACGCCGCCGCAGTCAGCAGGCCCAGCAGAATCGCAGCCCCCTCGTTCACGCCCCACCCGATTAACTGCGCGATCACGATTCCGATCAGTGAGACCAGACCGCCCACCGACAGATCAATTCCCCCCGTGATAATCGCCAGAGACATGGCCGAGCTCAACACCATCAGAATGGCCGCCTGCCCGATCAGGGTGGAAAGATTGGTCGCCGAGCCGAAATTCGGGATAAAGATTACAAACGCAAGGAACAACGCCGCAAATATGTAGGTGGAATTGGGCAAGTTTGAACATAGCTTCTTGAATGAAAATTCCTGTTTATCTCTCTTCATCTGCTTGCCCCCCCTGATTGTACGCGTACCGCAGCACCAGATTCTGGTCCGCCTCCTGATATCCCAGCTCCCCTGTAATCTTTCCCTGGGACATGACGTAGATGCGGTCGCTCATGCCCAGCACCTCCGGCAGGTCCGAGGAAATCATCAGCACTGCCGCCCCCTGGTGTACCAGCTCATCCATCAGCCGGTAAATCTCGCTCTTGGCCCCCACGTCGATACCCCTGGTGGGCTCGTCGAAAATAAAGAGCTTCAGATCCGCCATCAGCCACTTCGCAATTACCACCTTCTGCTGGGTGCCCCCGCTGAGGAAGCCAGCCAGCTTTTCCACAGTGGGCGTTGCAATCTGCAGCTCCTCCACATACCGGTTGCAGACTGTGCGCTCCTTTTTCGTGTCCACAATGCCGTTTTTAAACAGACTGTTGAGCACGGAGACCACCATATTTTCCCGGATATTCTTTTTGAGCGCCAGCCCCTGGACCTTCCGGTCCTCCGGCAGCAGGCCGATTCCGGCTCTGGCCGCCTCCTTGGGGCTGTTTTTCTTCACCTTTTTGCCTTCCAGAAGAATCTCCCCCGAATGGTAGCCGTCGATCCCGAAGATCGCTCTGGCAAGCTCGGTCCGCCCCGCCCCCACCAGGCCGGACAGGCCGGCAATCTCCCCCGCGTGCACCTTCAGGCTGACGTTCTCAAACCCGGCGCCCGAACAGTTTTTCACCTCCAGCACGCACTCCCCATGCGGAATGCGGTTGCGCGGATAGAGATTCTCGATCTTTCGTCCCGCGATCTTTTCAATCATCTCGTTCATCCGAATCTCGTCCAGCCGGTACGTCCCCACCTTGGCTCCGTCGCGCATGATGGTCACCCGGTCCCCGATCTCATACAGTTCTTCCAACCGGTGGGAGATATAGAACATGCCCACCCCCTGCTCTTTCAGCATACGGATGATGGAGAACAGCTCCCGAATCTCCGAATCCGTCAGAGAGCTGGTGGGCTCGTCCAGCACCAGCACCTTGGAGCGCTTGGAAACGGCCTTTGCGATCTCCACCATCTGTTGGGTGCCCACGCCCAGGTCCTTGACCAGGGTGTCCGGATCGATATCCAGGTGCAGCATCTGCAGATATTTCTCCGCCTCCTGATACATATACTCCCGGTCGTCGAAAATCCCCTTTTTCCGCTCGCTCCCGAGAAAGATATTCTTCACAATGGACAGCTCGGGAATCAGGTTCAGTTCCTGATAAATCATCCCGATGCCCAGGGACGATGAGATGATCGGTGAATTCCGCTTCACCGCCTCGCCGTCGATCAGCAGTTCCCCCTCGTCCTGGCGGTAAGCGCCGGACAAAATCTTCATCAGGGTGGATTTCCCAGCGCCGTTCTCACCGATCAGCACATGAACCTCCCCCGCCTTCAGCTCCAGATTAATGTCGTTCAGCGCCAGTACGCCGGGAAAACGTTTTGTGATGTGTTTAAACTCCACCAGATTTTTCATGTAAGCAATCCCCCAATACTTAAACCCCGGAGCGCGGTCAGAAAAACCGCTTTTGCCCCTACTCCTCGTCCAGTTTCTTCGGCATAGCCATGTAACGGTTGATCACGGTCTGCATGTGCTTCTGCATGGCGGCCCTGGCCATGTCCGGGTCCGCCGCCTTGATGCCGTTTAAAATGTTCCGGTGGGCGATCATGCTCTCATAGTTTCCGAAATCCATGATAAAATCCTCCAGTACGTCCTTCAACATGTTGCGGATCATTTCAATCAGGGACTGAAACAGACGGTTACCCGATATCTCCGCGATCTTAAAGTGGAGGGTAATGTCATGCTCCGCACAGTAAAGCAGGTCGTCCTTATGTAACTCCAAATCCTCCACAATCGCCTCCAACTGCTGTACGTCCCGGTAGGTGGCCTTCTGGGCCGCCAGGTAGGTGGCCTGGGATTCAATGGCGGTCCTCAGATTCATCAGCGAGAGATAATCGCTGCCCTCGGAAAAAAACATGGGGATCAGATTCTCGATCTTGTTGGTAAAATTGGTCTCCTTCACAAACGTGCCCTTTCCCTGGAACGACTCCACCATCCCCAGCGTGATCAGCCGGTTGATGGCCCCTCTAACCGTATTACGGCTCACCGAATACTTTTCCGCCAGCTCCATTTCCGTGGGAAGCTTGTCGCCCGCCTGGTACTGCCCGCTGCGGATCTTGTCTTTTAACTTGTTAAAAATATACTCTCCTGAGCTGATTTTGCTGTCTGCCATTTTTCTTCTCCTGTCTCTTTGGTATTCGCTGCGTTTTCTGCCGTTTCCAAATATCTCAGGTTGTTCAACTTGTTCTATTCTTTTTATACTACTTATTGAACAAGTTCGCAACAAATTTTTGATATTTTTTATCACTTTGTATGTTTTATCTAAGTTTTATCTTTATTTTTATGCATTATTTCTATATCTTTTTCCTGTAATTGTTTAAATTTGTTCAATCAATTCCCCCTCACTCATTTTAATTGGTTGCGGTTGGAAAACGCGGCGGCAGTATATACAAATTTCCCCATACTGGGAACATTGTATTTATTATCGCGCAATTTAGGAGGGGGAGCAAGGTGAAATGTGAACCAGTGGGTTATTGATGGGTTTTTAACCGCCTCGGGGCTGCGTTCCGGCTGCGTTCCAGCCTCCTTTTCTCAGCCGCGGTCCCGGCTGCCCACGTCGTTCTTCCAAAATTCTCCAATCTCCTCTGCCGTCAACTCCGCCACAAATTCCCGTTTCATCCGTAAAAACTCTTCCAGTTCCAGCAGCACCTGGAACAGGATCGCCCTCGCCTCAAATTCCTCCCGGGTGGCCGGCAGGGCTTCCCGCCCCAGCTCCCCTTTCACCCCCGCCAGCTCGTCCAGCAGCCCCAGCGCGTTATTATACTCGTGAAAGGAGCGGCTGACGGAGCGCATAAGCCCGGACAGCCACTTCGCCTGCTTCGGAAATGCCTCCCGCCTTTGCAGATGGTCTGAAATCCGGATCAGCACCGCCAGCTGGCTTTTGCGCAGCACCATGTAGCGCAGGTAGTATTCCGTCTCACTCAACAGATTGTTCTCCATATCCCGGTAGGCCGCGGCTTCGCCCTCATCCAGCATGCCGCTCAACCCGCTCAGGCATTCTGCAATTTTCTCCCCCCGCGTTTCCCCCTGAAGATATGCGGCCATTTCCAGAAAAAGTTCCCGAAACCGCTCCTCAATGCGAAGCTGCTGCCCCCGTATCCACTCCCGCTTTCCGGGAATATACAGATTCATCCCCACCCCCACGCCGGCCCCCACGACCAGCAGAAGCGCCTCGTTTGCTATCGTTTCCGGCGACACGGCCCCTTCCGTCAGGAAATGGGTCATCAGCACCGTGCTCACCGACAGCCCTTCCTGGATTTGCAGCAGCGAGCACACCGGGGCGAACAGCAGCAGAAACGCTCCGATGGCCAGGGGTGTGTAGCCCGCCAGCCCAAAGCAGACGGGGGCCAGCGCCAGGGCGATCGCAAACGCCCCCAGGCGCTTCAACATGGCGTAGACGGTTTCCCGCTTGGTATCGTGAATGCTGAGCAGGGCGATCACCCCCGCCGATGCGCCGTACCGCAGGTTAAGGCCCTCGGCGATTGTCATGGCCAGAAAGCATCCTCCGGCAATTTTCACCATTTTCAGACGGTTGAAACGTGCATTCATATGAGCCGGTCCTTTCCAATTTTTGTTAATCTTTATTGTTTCCATGTTTGAGAGGCGGGATACATGAGAATGACGGAGAGGGGAAAAATCAGGTGGAACGGGATTTTGGGGCGTCCTACCGGAATTCCAGCGCGCTTCCCCGCCTCCGCATGATTCCCTCCGAGACCTAATATACATATCTATATCACATCGAACCGAAACGGAGGAACAAACAATATGTGCACTGCCATAACGCTGCAAAATACCCAGGGGGCCGCCTTCTTCGGCCGCACCATGGATTTCTCCTATCCCTTAGACCCGGAACTGTACGTTGTGCCCAGAGGGTTTCAGTGGACCAACCTCCTTCGGACTCATCAAATCCGCAACCGTTACCGCTATATGGGAATCGGGCAGGACCTCTCCTCCGTGATCTTCGCCGACGGTGTCAACGAAGCCGGATTTGCGGCCGCCGCCCTCTATTTTCCCGGGTACGCGGATTATGACTCCGACAAAACGGACGACGGGGCGGACACACGGGTCCCTGTGGCGGCCATTGAAATCGTCAGGTTTCTCTTAGGGCTCTGCGCTTCCCTGGACCAGGCCGCCTCGCTGCTGCGCACGGTGCGGATCACCGGCGTTGAGGACTCTGTCACCGGGACGGTGGCGCCCCTGCACTGGATGATCGCGGACGCCAGCGGAAATTCCATGGTCATCGAAAAAACAGCCGACGGCCTTCATATCCTGGATAATCCCGTCGGCGTGCTGACCAACAGCCCGGACTTTCCGTGGCATTTGACCAACCTTCGGAATTATCTCAACCTCTCTCCCACTCAGACCAAAAGTCAGGATTGGGGGCCGGTGAATCTGACTCCCTTTGGCCAGGGCGCGGGCGCCTGGGGGCTTCCCGGGGACTACACGCCTCCGTCCCGATTTGTGCGGACCGCGTTCCAGAAAACACATGCCGCCGCCACGGAGGGAACCCCTGAGACGATCAACGCCGGGTTCCATATTCTGGAAGGCGTCAGCATCCCCAAGGGGATTGTGCTGACCGACCGGGGCACCATGGATTACACGCAGTATACCGCGTTTATGGATCTGTCCCAACCGGGATATTATTTCAGAACCTACGATAACAGCCGGACCACAGCCGTCAAATTGCCGGATGAAAATGAACCGGGCGCCTCCATCGTCTCCCTCGGGAAACTGTCGTCCGCAGACCGCGACAGCGGCTGATTGCGCTCATTAAAAGGCGGAGGCGGACACACCTGTGTGTAATCCGTCTCCGCCAAACAATGCGGCAAAATATCTCCCGTCAGCAGACAGCTTCCGCGCCCTGGTGTTTCTGCGCCGCTGCGGCTCCCCGCTTCACCATCTTAACGCCCTCCGACAGCAGGACCACCGTAGACCCAACGGCCAGTATCTTTCCCCACATGGCCGCCGGCAGCGGCACCGTGTTAAAAAACATACCGCCAAACTGGGTGATCACAAACTGCAGCCCGAAGGTCGCCCCAAACACGCCCAACATCAGGCGGTTATTTGTAATATTTTTGAAAATGCTCACATCCGTCAGCTCCCGGCTGTTCAGCGCGTTAAACAGCTGAAACACCACAAACAGGGTGAACAGGACCGTGGGCATCTCCCGTTCGCTGCCGCCAAGAAAATTCAGGCTGTGCTGCGCCATAAATACGATGGACATGTAAACGCCGTTGGTCACAATCCGGAAAAGCATGGATTTGGACACAATGCTGGCGTTCCTGGGCGTGGGCCTCTGGTTCATCAGGTCCCCGCGGATGGGTTCCAGCCCCAGCGTCAGGGCCGGCGGCCCGTCCATGATAATGTTAATCCACAGCAGCTGCAATGCGGTAAAAGGCGCGGTAAACCCGGCCAGAATGGAGGCCAGTACCACAATCACCGAGGACAGGTTTACCGTGAGCTGGAACTGGATAAAGCGCTGGAAATTTTCGTAAATTCCGCGCCCCCACTGGATAGCCTTTACGATGGTGGAAAAACTGTCGTCCAGCAACACAATATCGCTGGCCTCCTTGGACACCTCGGTGCCGGCGATGCCCATGGCGATGCCCACATCCGCGTGTTTGAGCGCCGGAGCGTCGTTGATTCCGTCCCCGGTGACCGCCACCACATTTCCCAGCGATTTTAAGGCGTTCACCACCCGCATTTTCACCGACGGCGTGCTCCTGGCGATCACGCGGATGGACGGAATCCGTTTTTGAAGCTCCTCGTCCGACAGACGCTCGATCTCCCGCGCCTCCACCGCGATGTGCTCCGCGTCCAGGATTCCCAACTCGTCTGCAATGGCCCGGGCGGTAATGAGGTTGTCCCCGGTCAGCATTTTCAGCTCAATGCCCGCGCGCCGGCAGCGTTCCACCGCCTGGTACACGTCCGCCCGGATCGGGTCCGTGATGGCCGTGAAACCGTCGAACACCATGTCCGTTTCCAGCGCGGCGCGGCAGCCCTCGTAATCCGCGGCAGGCCCCGTCCTTCTGTGGGCAAATCCGATCACGCGGCAGGCTTTTTCCTGAAATTTCACGATCTGAAGCCTGGCCGCCTCCCGTTCCTCTACGGACAGGCTGCACAGCTCCATAATCCGCTCCGGGCTTCCCTTTGCCAGGACCTCAATTTCCCCGTCCCGCTTCACCACGGTAGTCATGTATTTGGTCTCCGAGCTGAACGGGTAG
Source organism: [Clostridium] asparagiforme DSM 15981 (assembly GCA_025149125.1). Taxonomy (GTDB): domain Bacteria; phylum Bacillota; class Clostridia; order Lachnospirales; family Lachnospiraceae; genus Enterocloster; species Enterocloster asparagiformis. The sequence goes on from CP102272.1 coordinate 5,737,864, forward strand.
ACGTAAAGAATTTCCGCCCGGCGCCGCTCCGCCTCATAATCCCGGCCCGCCTCACGGGCGGCAAAGAGCAGCGCGCACTCGGTGGGGTTTCCGATAAACTTCACCTGGCCGTCCGCAAACGTCACATCCGCGGTGCTGTTCAGGCAAAAATTGTCCAGCAGATGGTGGTTCTTCAGGCGGTCCGGCTTCAGCAGCCGCATGTGGCTGAAAATATCCGTGACCGTCATACGGTTCTGCGTCAGCGTTCCCGTCTTGTCCGAACAGACCACGTTGATACAGCCCACCGTCTCGCAGGCGATCATCTTGCGCACCAGTGCATTTTGCTTTGACATCTTAATAATATTGATGGCCAGGGACACCGCCACGATGGTGGGCAGTCCTTCCGGCACCGCCGCCACGATCAGCACGATGCTGGTGATAAACGCCTCGGACACCGTGTCCAGGGAAGCCGTGCCGTTCGACAGGAAAAGGATCAGCTGGATCAGAAATACCACCGCCGCCGCTGCCGAGCCGAGGATCGTGATCCGCTTTCCCAGCGCCGCCATTTTCTCCTGCAGCGGCGTGCTGCCGCTGTCCGCTGAGGCCAGCTCCCTGGCAATCTTTCCGAACTCCGTGTGGTCCCCCACGCCGGTCACCGCGATTTTCCCGTTTCCCCCGGTGATAAAGCAACCCGAGTAGAGCAGATTCCTGCGCTCCGCCACCGGCGTTTGCGGGCTGTCAAACACAATCCCCGCCTCCTTGTGGACCGGCATGCTCTCGCCGGTCAGGGCCGACTCGTCCGCCATGAGCTCGTGGCTCTCCAGGAGACGCCCGTCCGCGGGAAGCTTATCCCCCGTCTCCACACAGAGAATATCCCCCACCACCACGTCTCTCCTGGGAATCAGACAGACTTTACCGTCCCGTATCACCTTGACCGGGATATCCTCGCCAATCCGGCTCAGGGCCTCAAAAGCCTTCGCGCTCCTCCCCTCCATCACCACGGTGATCACAACGGACAGGGAAATCGCCACAAAGATTCCGATACATTCCAGAAAATCCGCCTCCCCGCCGGTCACATACCGCGCCGCGTTGACCCCCAGCGTGATAATCGCGGCAATCACCAGCATGATCAGCATTGGCTCCGTTGCCGCCTCCCAGATACGGTGAAACAGCGATTTCTGCTCGCTTTTTGAGAAAGAATTCTCACCGTTTGCCTTCCGGCTCTCCCCTGCCTGCCGGGCCGTGAGCCCTTTTTCCCGGTCCGATTTCAGACGGGCCAGCGTTTCCTCCGGACATTCCATAAATGCGTTTGTCATGTTCCTCTCCTTCTATCGTTTTCTGCAATCAAAAAGACCCAGGTATAGCCGGTAACTGCTACACTGGGTCTAAAAAAGAGACTATGTATAGCCGGAATCAGCTATACATGAGTCTCGTTATTTAAGACAAGCCAGACCGCTCTGCGGTCAGTATGTTGACTTGCCACATATTTGAATGCTAACTACTCCCTCATGACGGGTTGTTGTTTGATTGTTGGTATAGTTTAGCACGAGGGATGAGGGTTGTCAATGGGAGCTGCGCAGTTTTTACCGAAAGCCGCCTCCCGGTTTCCTCAGCAGGCCGCTGAAGGGATTTCTCCGGCGTTTCTGGGGCGATGGGGTGGGCTGGGGCGGCGTTGGTTTCGGCGTTGAGGCTGGCTTCGGCGTTGGAGCTGCCGGGGCTGGGGGCCGGTTTGATGAAGGCGCTCCCTGGGCCGGGGCCCGGTTTGATGAGGGGGCTCCCTGGGCCGGCCGCTTCGTTTGTGAACGCGCTGCCGGAGCCGGCGTTTTGTGGGGCGATGACGCTGACGATATCGAAGTTTCCGTTTGGCGGCGGGACCCCTGGGATGAGGTTTTCTTCGACTGCAGCGCTTCGGACGGCCGTGATTTCTTCGGCGTCCGTGCTCCGGTTGATTGTGATTTTTTCGACAATCTCTCCTCGGACTCCACCGTTCCCGGCACCGCCTTTTTCTCTTTCTTTTTCGCCGGCCCCTGCGCTGCTCCTGCCTGATCCGCGCGCTTCCCCCCGCCCCGTTTCGGCTGCGTTGCCTTCACCGACGGGAAATTATTTTGCAATGGGTACGGGTGGTCCGCCACCTCGGTCAGTTTCTTGCCGATCAGCTTCTCAATATCCGCGAGCTGAGCTTTTTCGTCGAAGTCGCAGAAGGAGATGGCGATTCCCTCAAGCCCGGCCCGGCCTGTGCGCCCGATGCGGTGCACATAGGTCTCCGGCACATCCGGCAGATCATAGTTGACCACGCAGGCCAGCTCGTCGATATCGATTCCTCTGGCCGCAATATCCGTTGCGACCAATACCCGCAGCTTTTTATCCTTAAAATCGTTCAGCGCCCTCTGCCTGGCGCCCTGGGACTTGTCGCCGTGGATCGCCTGGGCGACCACATTGCTCTTCGACAGCTGCCGGACCACCCGGTCCGCCCCGTGCTTTGTGCGCGTAAATACCAGCGTCGAGTCAAGATCTTTTGTCTTCAGAATGTGCAGCAGCAGATCCTTTTTGTTTCCCTTGTCCACAAAATACAGATACTGCTCGATGGCCTCCACCGTAGTGGCCGCGGGAGTGATCTCGATTTTCTCCGGGTTTTTCAGGATTTTAGCCGCCAGCTTGGCGATGTCCGGGGGCATCGTGGCTGAGAAAAACAGCGTCTGCTTCTCCGCCGGCGTCCGGGCGATTATTTTCTTCACGTCGTGGATAAATCCCATATCCAGCATGCGGTCCGCCTCGTCCAGCACCAGGATTTTGATCTTCTCGATATTCACAATCTTCTGATCCATCAGATCCAGCAGCCTTCCCGGCGTCGCCACCAGGATATCCACGCCCCGCTTTAAATTCTCCTCCTGCGGTTTCTGGGAAACGCCTCCGTAAACCACGCAGGATTTCAGGTCGGTAAACTGGCCGTAGGTATTAAAGCTGTCGTAAATCTGGATGGCAAGCTCCCTGGTTGGCGTCACCACCAGCGCCTTTATGGTCCGTTTTTCCCAACGGGGCGTCTCCTCCCCGCTGAGCATTTGCAGCGTGGGAATGGCAAACGCGGCCGTCTTGCCCGTGCCCGTCTGGGCGCAGCCCAGCAGATCCCGCCCGCTCAGCACAACGGGAATCGCCTCCTCCTGAATGGGGGTGGGAATTTTATAGTTTTCATTCTTTAATGCCCTGAGAATTTCAGGCATAATATTTAAGTCTTTAAATTGCATTTAGTCTCCTGTGAGTTTTCATTATAATGCGGAACCAATTTTCCGCCATTTTCACCCGATAATTTCCTGGACGCGCCCGACAATTCCGCTCTCCAGCTTCACCTTGATGCCGCGCGGATGATTGGGGGAATTTGTCAAAATACGGGCCACCACGCCCTGCGTCAATTTTCCGGTTCCCTGGTCCTGCTTCTGGACAACGTTCACCGCTGCCCCGATTTTAATGTTGCTTCTGACTGTGTGATCCATGAACTTCCTTTCCCGTTCTAAAACCGGCAGTTATTTCTCTGCATAGCGAAGGATCATAACATGCGTCCCTTCTTTTTGCGACACTTCGTAATCTTTCAGAATACTGAAGCCGGTCCGGAACGTCAGCCGCGCCACGTCCTCATGATCATGGGTATACAAAATCAGCACGGCGCCGTCGTTCAACAGTTCTGGGAGTTTCTGGAAAAATCGCTCATAAATGTCACGGACATCGTCGTCCGTCAACCGCCCCATCTTAAAGGGCATGTCCGTAATCACTTCGTCAAACCGGTAGTCGTGGGTAAACTGAAAGAAATCCCGATTCACAAAGTGAATCACCTGCTTTGCCGCCTCGGCATTTTCCCGGGCTTTGAGAATCGCCTCTTCCAGAATATCGATCCCGTAGGAGGTATTCGCCCGGACCGCTTTGTGGCGCTCAATGAGCATGGTGCCCACTCCGCAAAACGGATCGAGAACCTGCGCGTCCTCCTTCATATATTCCCTGGCAAGCGCTGCGGTCAAAGCCGCGTTCACCGGCCGAATGCTGGTGGGAATCACGTCCCGACGGTAGGTAAACCGCATATCCTTCAGCGTAAACAGCTTGATCATGATATTGCATTTTCCAAGCTTGTTCTCAATCAGCCGCAGCTCAAATTCATAATTTTCCGTTGTATTGATCAGTTTCCGATCGGATAACGACTCGATTCTGGCGGATACCTTCTTCAGGAACGCACTCTTCTGGCCCAGGTCCTTTTTGCTCTTTAACTCCAGCCTGAAATAATAGGGCGCCTGCCCCTCGTGGCTTTTTGCCAGAAATGCCAGCAGCGGGGAATTCGCAATGGTCTTTGCAATCTGCTCCGGCTCCATTTCACTGGTCTCCATTCCCCGGACCACAAAAAGCAGCTCCTGGTAGGTGCGGATCTCCCGGATCCAGTTGAGGTTCGCAACCCGCGCCATCACACCGGCCCCAAGCAGCTTCGTTTTGGCGCTCGGTTCCAGCGCCGTCAGCTCATCGCGGGTCAGCTCCCGGAAATTCCGGTTGGTGATCAAAAAGACATCGTACGCCTCGTTCCACCCGGTAAACCGGTGGGCAGAAACTCCTTCTATATGGAGAATCAGGAAGGACAGCTTTCGCAATTCTTCCATCACATGTTTCTGGTTTTCTTCCGTTACCGTTTCGTCCTTCAGCTCAGCCAGACGCTCCTTCAAAGCATCCAGATAGTTCCGATAGTCAAAACTTTCCATTGCCGACAGGTACGAGCTCTTGACAAATCTCTGCTCCTCCTCCTGATAGGCCTCCCACAGCGGCGCCAAAAAAGGCGGATTCCTCAAATCCCCCATGAGCAGCGCTGCATTTTTTCTGGTTTTCGCATCCTCTGACTGCAACAGCCCGATCAGGACGTTCTCTTTTCCCTCCACCAGGGCCGAAAGCTTCCTCCGCTCCCCGTTATTCTTGATCACCTGTCTGATTTTACTGAGATTCTGTCTCTCTTCCTGTCCATTTTGGACCTGCTCCCATAATTCTTTTACCATAATCTCCATTCTGCGCGCCTTTAGGCGCGGTGCTACTATTTCGTCTCAATGTTCACGCGCCACGCGGGCGCACTTATGGATTATATCACAGTTGAGGGGGAAGAGGTAGATTTTTTGGTGGGAACTTTGAAGTTTCTGCGGACATCATAAGATTTATCTTCCATATCTATATGTTTATTACGCTCATGTTTCTTTGGCCATTCCTGAAATTCTTTATTCGCGATCATTTCATATTCATCGGAAATCATTTACTCTTCCAGAAACCTCCTGACTCAGAGCGTTATCATTTTAATAATAGTTGCGAAACTTAAATCGGGCTTTAACTCTTGTTACCATTTGATCATTCACATTTCCGCAAAAAATACGATTTCCGCTTGTCAGAACATACTCCCTCATGTAGAATAATACTGCTGTATTCATTCAATCGCTTCAAATCAAGCTGAAATTACCGTTTTGACAACAATAAAGGAGTCTTCATCATGAGTATATTAAATGTCGAGCATCTAAGCCATGGCTTCGGGGACCGGGCTATTTTCCAGGACGTGTCCTTCCGGCTCTTAAAGGGCGAGCACATCGGCCTTGTGGGAGCCAACGGGGAGGGCAAATCCACGTTCATGAACATTATCACCGGAAAGCTGCAGCCCGACGAGGGCAAGGTGGAGTGGTCCAAGCGGGTGCGCGTGGGCTATTTGGACCAGCATTCGGTGCTGGAGAAGGGCATGACCATCCGTGACGTGTTAAAGAGCGCCTTCGCCTTCCTGTTTGAGATGGAAGAGCAGATGAACCAGATTTGCGACCGCATGGGGGAGGTGGGCGAGGACGAGATGAACGCCATGATGGAGGAGTTGGGTACCATCCAGGATCTGCTGATGGCCCACGACTTCTATGTAATCGACGCCAAGGTGGAGGAAGTGGCACGGGCCCTTGGGCTCAATGAGATCGGTCTGGAAAAGGACGTGACGGATTTAAGTGGCGGACAGCGCACCAAGGTACTGCTGGGCAAACTGCTGCTGGAGAAGCCGGACATTCTGCTGCTGGACGAGCCCACTAACTACCTGGACGTGCAGCACATCGAATGGCTGAAGCGCTACCTTCAGGAATACGAGAACGCCTTCATCCTGATCTCCCACGACATCCCCTTCCTCAACAGTGTGATCAACCTGATCTACCACATGGAGAACCAGCGCCTGGACCGCTATGTGGGGGATTACGACAAGTTTCAGGAGGTCTACGCGGTGAAAAAGGCCCAGCTGGAGTCCGCCTACAAACGCCAGCAGCAGGAAATCGCCGAGCTGGAGGACTTCGTGGCCCGCAACAAGGCCCGGGTGTCCACCCGCAACATGGCCATGTCCCGCCAGAAAAAGCTGGACAAGATGGAAGTGATCGAGCTGGCCAGGGAAAAACCCAAGCCGGAGTTCCATTTTCTCACCTCCCGGACCCCCGGAAAGCTGATCTTTGAGACAAAGGATTTGGTGATCGGCTACGACGAGCCATTGTCCCGGCCTTTAAACCTTACCATGCAGCGCGGGGAAAAGGTGGTTCTCTCCGGCGCCAACGGAATTGGAAAAACCACCCTGTTAAAGAGCATCCTGGGCCTGATCCCCTCCTTAAGCGGCAGCGTGGAGCTGGGCGACTACCTGTCCATCGGCTACTTTGAGCAGGAAATGGCCCCCGGCAACACCACCACCTGCATCGAGGAAATCTGGAAGGAATTCCCCGCCTACACCCAGTACCAGGTGCGCTCCGCCCTGGCTAAATGCGGGCTGACCACGGATCACATCGAGAGCCAGGTGCGGGTGCTCAGCGGCGGCGAACAAGCCAAGGTACGCCTGTGCAAGCTGATCAACCGGGAAACCAACGTGCTTCTCCTGGACGAGCCCACCAACCATCTGGACGTGGTGGCCAAGGAGGAATTAAAGCGCGCTTTGAAGGAATACAAGGGCAGCATTCTGCTCATCTGCCATGAGCCGGAGTTCTACAGCGGTCTGGCCACCACGGTGTGGGATTGCCGCGAATGGGCTCTGCGCCTTTCATAACCGCTTTTATTCAAATAAATTCTGACCAAAAAGCCCGAAGGCCCCGCCTGAGGGCTTTATCTCACAGGTTATCTCCCGGCCGGTGGACGGATGGTAAAAGGTCAGCTTCCTTGCGCACAGGGCTAACGGCTGCCTGGGCCCGCTAAATCCACTTTCTCCCGCACGTTTTCCACCGCCCAGACAATTCCCATACCGGTTATCCCCAAACAGCGGCGTTCCATGTCCGGCCATCTGAACCCGTATCTGGTGGTAGCGGCCGGTCATCAACTCAATATCCAGCAGAGACAGCTCCATTTCCGGATTTTCCGCCATCCATCTCCCCGCTTTTACCGTTTCCAAAACCCGGTATACAAGCTCCGCCCGCTTCGCGCCGTCCACAGAGTTATCCACAATCTCAGAACCGCTGTTTCCCTGATTTTTCAACAGATAATCCACATAGACCCCCTGGTTATCCACAGGTTTTCCACAAACCACGGCGGCATAAATTTTCCGCATTTTTCCCTCTTGAATCTGTGCGCTTAAGTTTGCGGCAGACTTTTGATTTTTGGCGTAGACCATCACACCCCGGACCGGCTTGTCCAGTCTGTGGATAACTCCCACATATGGTGGATGGTTTGTGGATTTTGGGGAAGGAGTTGGTGATAACTTGTGGATATGTGTGCGGATGCGGCTCACCATATCCGGCTCAAAGCCCCGGGCGGACTGGGATTCCACTCCCGCCGGCTTCTCCACAACAATCACATCAGAATCTTCATATAATACGGTAATCATCGCTCCTCCTTCACTCCGGTACAAATATTCCTAAACACTCTGACAGTCTGTCTTTCTGACCGGAAACACCGGTCAGGCTGCCTCGGATGTCCAAACGGTGTGAAAATTGGTTCCGAAGGGTGCTTACAGGCACACTCGACGCGCCTTACAACACCAATCTTCCCGCCGTCTGAACTGCCGTCTAAAATACTTTGATTATAAAAGTATTTTTTCAAAAGTATTGCATAATTTTCCCGGCTGGTGTATAGTATAAAATATAAGGCAACATAGTTTTCATTACTACATATCAAAGTTATTGATAATTCACCCTCTGGCAACAGAGAATTGACATTAAGACAGGGAGGTTGATTTTTATGAAGACACACATCAAACAGGGCGTAAGCCGGATCAAGGACCCGGGCAGCGCGATCACCCATTTTATCGCCATGGTGTTAGCCATCTGCGCCACCGCTCCCCTGCTGCTGAAAGCGGCCCGGGAACCGGACCATCTGCATTTTATCTCGCTCACAATCTTTATCCTGAGTATGATCGGCCTTTACGCCGCCAGCACGATCTATCACAGCCTGGATATTTCCCCGAAAGTCAACCAGCTTCTGCGTAAACTGGACCACATGATGATCTTCATTCTCATCGCCGGCACCTACACTCCGGTGTGCATGATTGTGCTGGGCGACAAGACTGGCTGGATCCTGCTGGGTCTGGTCTGGGCTATCGCCATCGTGGGTATCATCATCAACGCCTGCTGGATCACCTGCCCCAAGTGGTTCTCTTCCCTGATTTACATCGCCATGGGCTGGGTATGCATCCTGGCGTTCACCAAGATCGTCAGCTCCCTGTCCAGAGCCGGCTTTGCCTGGCTCCTGGCGGGCGGCATCATCTACACCGTGGGCGGCATCATCTACGCCCTGAAGCTGCCGTTCTTCAACTCCAAACACAAGTATTTCGGCTCTCACGAGATCTTCCACCTGTTCGTCATGGGCGGAAGCCTGTGCCACTATGTGCTGATGTACCGGTTTGTGGCGTAAAACAGTACACGCATTATCATACCATGGGCGGCTGGGGAAATCCAGGGGCATGGAGAAAATACGGATAGCGGATTGAGGAGACATCCCGGCCGCACGTCTCGGAAAAGGCCCGGAAAACGTTGGGACATCATACGTTTTCCGAGCCTTTATATTTTGAACAGCGCTCCTCGGCAAGAGGGGAGCCGATCTCCGTTTATTTCTCCGCGGGCCTGCCTGTCATCCTCGCGGCTTCCAGTCCACCTCCCGCTTGACCTTTCCCCAGCCGCTTTCCGCCTCCCAGGCGGTTTCAGCCAGGCCGGGAAGGGACAGACCCCCGTCGATCACCAGGGAGATTCCCGTAATGTACGAGGCCTTCTCCGAGGACAGAAACACTACCGCGTTCCCTATATCCTCCGGCGTCCCATACCGCTCCAGCGGAATCCGGCGGGACAGAAATTTAATCTTCTCAATGTGAGCCGGGTCTGCAGACTGCTCCTCCTCCGGTGTAAACCGGCGCGTGGCCCCCGGCAGAATGTTGTTCACCCGGATTCCATAGGGCGCCACGTCCAGGGCGACGGACTGACATGCGCGGTTTAGCGCCGCCTTGATCCCACCATAGACCAGATCTCCGGGATGGGCGCTCAGCCCACGCACAGAGCTAATGTTGACAATGCTTCCCTTTATACCGTGAGCCGCCATATAGGTGGCAGACTCCCGCATGAGAATCACGTAGTTGCGGAACAGAACCTGAATCAAATAATCCATATGTTCTTCCGTCAGGTCAAAAATACTCTCCAGTATGGTCACGCCCGCGTTGTTGACCATCAGATCCAGCCCTCCCAGAAATTCCACCGCCCGATTAAAAAAGGCCACGCCCGCTCCGTCCTCTGAGAAATCGCCCTCAAAACAGGTGAATTTCCCTTCCGGATATCGACCCTGCAGGTCCTCCAGCACCTTTCTGGCATTTTCCGCCTTGCTCCGGTAGGAAAATACCACATCGCAGCCATCGGCCGCCAGGCAGTACACAACTCCCCGGCCGATGCCGCTGCTGCCTCCGGTTACCACCGCTTTTCTTCTCTCCATCCCAATCTCCTCCTTCTGATTATATTCCCTCTGCTCCTGCTGCCCGGTCCGGGACCTGGGAAGAAAATGCCAGAAACACCAGAAATTCCTGGCCCCGGTTGGCGATGGAATGGGTAAATCCCGCTGGTATAAACACCGCATCCCCGTCCCGTATGGCGCGGGTCTCTCCGTTCACCGTCATCTCCCCTATGCCGGAAATGATATAGTAAACCTCCTCGTGATCCCCGTGGGCGTGAGCCTCGTACGCCTTGCCCTCCTGCAGCATGGCGTAGGCCACGTAGAGCATGCCCCTCATGCAGCAGTTGGGAATGCCGGGATCGTACGCCTCCTGCCCCTTCAGCAGTTTGTAATCGATGCCAAAGTCATGGACAATGGTGGGCGCGGCGTCCCGCCAGTTCGTCACTACCATCCGCATTTCCCCCTATTCTTCTCCATAACCCGCGCCTCCAATCACAAACTCCTCATCCCGCAGGCCGGTGAGAATCTCATAACCATTTGCCGTCACCAGAACCTCGTCCTCAATGCGCACGCCGCCCACCCCTGGCACATATACTCCCGGCTCGATGGTCACCACCATATTCTCCCTGAGCACGTCCTCCGCCCCCGGCACAATGGCCGGCCATTCCTGGCTGTTGATGCCGATGCTGTGTCCCAGATACGGATTAAACCATCTGGCATAGGGGTGTCCGTGAATCACCTTCATGGCCTGATCCATCAGCTGCTGGAAACGAACGCCGGGCCGGATCATCTGAATACAGGCCCGTTCGATGTGCCAGACCAGCTGGTAAAGCTCCCTCTGCTCCTCCCCCGCGTAGCCCACGGCAAAGCTTCTCGTCCAGTCGGAGGCATAGTGATTCACTACCGCCCCAAAATCCAGCAGGACCACATCCCCCTCTTGTATCCGGTAATCCCCTGGCAGGTTGATGGTCCTGAGCGCGTTCTCCCCAGCCAGGGCCTTCATGGTAAAGGGCACGCCCTCCGATCCCAGCCTGCGCATAAAATATTCCAGCTCCGCCACCACGTCCCGCTCCCGCAGCCCAGGCCGGACCAGGCTCTTGGCGTACTCCATAGCCTCCTTCGCCACCTGTGCCGAGTCCCTCAGCGCCTGAATCTCTTCGGGTGATTTGATCAGCCTGGCCCGCTGCAAATGAGTGGACACATCCGTCCAGCAGAGAGAACGGCCCGTCTCCTTCAGCAAACGCCGCAGTGTCAAATAGAGATTCAACTCCATCCCGTCCTGCTCAAATCCCAGGCATTTTGCATTTCCAAGGCGCTGGACAATTCTCTCCGCCATCTGCTCCACGGATCCCTGGTAAGGCACCAGGGTCACCGGCTCCGCGTAAAGCTGTTCCTGAACCAGCGGCTGCCACCCGGCCGGAAAGAAGAACCAAGCGCCGTCCGGCGCCAGCAGGACGCAGTTATAACCGATCTGCGACGGTCTCCTGGCGGCAGTGGAAAAACCAACCGTGTAAAAAATATTCTGCTGTGTCGTGATCAGCACCGGGTAATCCCGGTCCTGAAATAGTTTCTCATACGTTCTCATATTCATCGAATCACCACCATTTGATGAGCTCGGTCACCTGTTCGCGCAGCTGTACGAACTCTGGAGCGGCGATGTCCCGCGGCCGCGGCAGATGGTTCTCCAGCGTCTGTTTGACTGTGGTCGGCTTATTGGTCAGGATCATAATGTGTTCGCCCAAATACACAGCTTCCTCGATGTTATGAGTGATAAACAGAACCGTGGTCCCGGTCATCTGCCACAGCCGGATCAACTCGTCCTCCAGCTTGAAGCGCAGTTCAATATCCAACTGCCCGTAGGGTTCGTCCATGAGCAGCAGCTCCGGCTCCGTGGCAAAAGCCCTGGCAATGGATACGCGCTGCAGCATGCTGGCGGAAAGCTGTTTTGGGTAATAGCTGCGATATTTTGTAAGTCCCACAATGTCCAGATATTTCTCCACCAGCTCCTGGCGCTTTTTCTGGGGCGTATGCTTGATGTCCAGGCCAAAGGCCACATTCTGCTCCACCGTCAGCCATGGCATAGTAGAATTTCCCTGGAAAATATAGGCAATATTGTCCTTTTTAGGGTCAACCGGATGCCCGTCCAGCAATATTTCGCCGGAGGTGATGTCATAGATCCTGGTCAGGCTGTTTAAAAAGGTGGTCTTCCCGCAGCCTGTCGGGCCTACAACGCACAGCAGATCCCCCTTTTCCACATCGAAGGATATGTCGTCCAGCACCAGCAAGTCGCCAAATTTCTTAGTCAGATGCCTGACCTGCACTTTGGTCCGGCTGCTGCCGCTCTCTTGTTCTCTCATGTTAACGCCCTCCTCACAATGTCTTGTCCACGATGCCGGTAATTTCCTTGCGCAGCGCCAAAAATTCGGAGGACGTATATTTCCGTGGGCGGGGCAGGTCGATCACATACTCCTTTTTGACCGTGGCCGGGCAGTTGGACAACACCACGATCCGGTCCGCCAGGTAGATCGCCTCCTCAATATTGTTGGTTACAAAAATAATCGTCCGTTTCTCCGTCTGCCAGATGCGCTGCAATTCCTCCTGCATCAGATACCGGGTCTGGGCATCCAACGCGCCGAAAGGCTCATCCATCAGCATCACCCGGGGCTCAATGCAATATGCGCGGGCGATTCCAACGCGCTGCTTCATACCGCCGGACAGCTGTACGGGAAAGGAGTCCTCAAATCCCTGCAATCCCACCAGGTCCATATATTTCTGGGCGCGCCTGCGCCTCTCCTTCGGAGCAACCCCGGCCATTTTCAGGCCATACTCCACGTTTTTAATTGCAGTCAGCCAGGGAAACAGGGTGATGTTCTGAAACACCACGCCCCGATCCGGCCCCGGCCCGGTAACCGGTTGGCCGGCCACCGTGATCGTGCCCGATGTGGGCGGCTCAAAACCGGCGATCAGATTGATCAGCGTGGTCTTGCCGCACTGTCCCGGCCCGAACAGGCAGATAAACTCGTTCTCGTCCGCCGTCAGGTCAAAGTCCGCCACTACCTGGTGTTCCCCCGACGGGACCTTGAATGTTTTACAAATCCCCTGGCATTCAATCAGCCCTCGCTTCTGTTCCATCGACATAATCTCGCCTCAACCTTTCTGAATATAGTGGAAAGCAGCATGCCAACAATGCCGATGGCCAGAATTCCCGTCATAATCTGGATCATATCATTGTTGTTCATCCCGGCAATGATAATCCATCCCAGCCCCTCGGAGGAGCGCACCATCTCAGCGGCAAGCACCGTCGCCCAGCAGCTGGACAACGCCACCTGCAGGCCGGCGAAAATGGGTGGAATCGTGGCAGGCAGAACCACTGTAAAAAGAATCTTACGCTTGCCTGCCCCCAGCATCCGGGCCGCATCGATGTACTCCGGATTTACATTTTTCGCCCCGCTCCACGCATTGAGCGTGACATAACAAAAGGAAGCCAGAAAAATCAGAAATACCTTCGCTCCCTCCCCCAGGCCGATCCACACAATGGAGATGGGGATCCAGGCGATGGGCGGAATGGGGCGGATGATCCGAAAGACCGGTGAAAAAACCGCCTCAACCAACCGGCTCCAGCCCATACTAAGCCCCAGCACCACGCCGACGGCCGCCCCAATGAAGTAGCCCGCCATCACGCGCAAAAGGCTGTATACAACATGCATTATCAATGTTTTCGAACCGATCCGTCCGCCGAACAGGGTTTCAAAAAACTTGCGGAGGACGGGGATGGGGCCTGGCATCAGCCTTCCCAAATCCCCCGTCACGCCAAAATTCCACAGGCATAAAAACGCACCGATCGATATGGCCGCACAGAACAGTTCCATCGTATTAAAGCGTTTCTTTTTCATTGCGCATTCATTCCCTTCGCGACCATTGTCTCAATCTTTTGCAGAATCGCATCCAGCGCCAGCCCGACCACGCCGATCATCAGCATGCCCACGATCACCAGATCCGGGCGGGAGATGTAACGGGCCTGCTGGATCATGAATCCCAACCCCTTGCTGGCCGCCAGCATCTCTGCTGCCACCAGAGCCATCCAGCTTCCGCCCAGCGCGGTCCGCAGTCCGGTGAAAATCATGGGCGTGGCGGTGGGGATCGCGATCTTGACCAGCTTCTGCCACTGACTGGCTCCGAACACATCCCCCACCCACAGATGCAGCTGGTCGGTCTGTCGGATTCCCGTATAAGTGTTCACAATACAGGCCACAAAAGAATTAACAAATATTACCATTGCTTTAGCTTCGATTCCGATCCCGAAAATCAGGATAAACATAGGTGTCCAGGCCAGGCCCGGTACCGGCCGGATTAGGTCGAATACCGGGCGGACCAGCCAGTCGCACCACTTGTTCCAGGCCATGGCGATCCCCAGAGGCACTCCCAAAAGCGCCCCGATGCTATACCCCATCAGGCAGACCTTCAGGCTCTCCAGGAGATGCTGCCCCAGGGTGGCGCCATCCGGCTTTTTTTCCACCAGCTTCGTGAGAAACGTGTCCACGGTCTTCTCCAGTCCCGGGAAAACGGAGCTCTTGGCCAGCTTCATCACATCGATGGCGATATACCAGACCAGGAGCACCACGGCCACCGAGGCGCAGGAGATTAAAATATACTTGTATTGCTCTATCAGTTTTTTCATTTGATCAACACTTTCTGTCCAGAATTTGCGGTTGTCCCGGAATTATTTCTCCAGTCCGGCACGATACTCCAACAACCGGTCGATAAAGCTGTGATTCAACGCCGCCTCGATTCTCGGCATGGCATCGTCCTCAATCAGTCCCTGGGTCATCAGGAAGTTGCCCATCACCTTCATGGTATTTCCATAAGGGTAAGCAGGATTTTCCAAATTCTCCCATGTCCAGAACGTCACGTTTTTGATCTCGGATGCCATATCCTCCTCAGAGTAATTGGTACCGCCTTCGTCCTTGTACAGCTTCATGGCATACTCCCCGCGGGCTCCGTCGTCCGTAGCCAGCCGGTCCATTGCTTCATAGACGCAGTTCAGAATCGCCACCACATCATCGGGATACTGGTCGGCCAGCTCTTTCCCCACAATAAAGGAGTCCACCAGCGGGCCGCCCGCCAGGTCCGTATAGTCCGCCACCAGGGTATAGGCGGGATCGCTCTCCAGAGTGTTCGAGTAAGGCGGCGTGGTTCCCAGCAGGTCTCCCTGGCCCGTAATAAAGGCCTCATAGGCCTGAGCGTGGTCCATGGCTACAAATTCAATCTCATCTGCAGACAGGCCCATGGCCTCTGCATAGGCAAAGGCGATGTACTGCTGCGGTCCTGCCCCCAGGCCCAGGATCGTTGTCCCTTTCACGGTCTCCGGGCTGCCGTAATAGCCTGTATCCTGATAGACTCCTGCCTTTACAACTTCGCTGTCCGTGCGGGCGTAAAGGGACTGACCGCCAAAGTTGATGGTGGCGTCTCCCACATAGTAAAAGTTTTCCGTGGGAAGGACGTACACCGCCGCCATGCCGTTGGCCGCCGCGTCGATCTCCCCCGCGTTCAGCGCTTCATTCAAAGCCGGACCGTTGGCCAGTGTCACGATCTCCACGTCCAGTCCCGCCTCCTCAAACAGGCCCAAGTCCCGGGCATAATAGAGATAAAGACTGGTCTGGCGCACCTGACCGCCGATCTTCCAGTGACGGCCGGAGAGCTTCAATCCCCCGCCCTCGCCTTCCGCAGCGCTTTCCGTTGGAGTCTGGGCAGCAGCCGGCGCAGTTGTCTCCTGTTTCTCATTCGTTCTGGAACAACCTGCCGCCAGACAGAGAGCCAATATGGATACCAATGCTAAATTTAAATTTCGTTTCATGTTTTCTCCTCCTGTTTTGTCATTCGCCGTTTTGGGTCGGAAGCGCATTCCCCGCACCGCCGCCGTTTTCGCGATTTTGGGCCTCGTACAAGGCCCGCGGATCCACAGAGATCAACTCCGAATTGTCCGGTGAGACGTCCGCATCCTCAATGATAGCGATTTTAGCTCCAGGTCCGGTGACATGCGTATGCCAGACACCTTTCCGGACATTGTACATCCTGCCCGGCTCCAGTTCCACCGCAGTAATCTCCCCGATTCCGGACTCCAATGCCGCCGCCACATACAGCGTGCAGGAGCCCTGTATCAGCAGAAACACCTCGTCCGACGTGTTGTGCCGCTGCATCTCCCTGATCTGTTCCAGGTGGAACCTGGCAGTGTCATTTAAAAATGCCACGCGCCATCCGCCAAAATACACCAGAGGATGATAGCCTGGTTCCCCACAGCTCTTGATCTCGATCAGCTCCTGATTCATAGTCTCCTCCATTCGGACTGTAAACCTCCCATTCATTTTCAGATATCTGAGCGGGTTTATTTCAGCAAATTATGTGCCCCAGCCATTTTTCGTTCCATTTCTCGGAGAATTGAACAAATAATAATGCTAAAATATGCTCTTTTTATAAAATACATCAAAAAACAGCGCAAGTAAACAGAAAATGCAAATTGTTGCAATCGTTTTTACTTTTGCGCATACATTTTTGCAAATTTTTCGATTTTGGTCTACTCCCGCGCTATTTCACCCTGCTGGCCAGCACCGCCTTTTTACATGCATCTATTTTCTCCAGCTGCATGGGACGTCTCAAAATCTCCGCCTGGATGGCGCCGATGATCATGATCTCACACATGCTGGCCAAGTGCAGGTACTGGAGATCGTCGGGAATATTATAACTGTAAAACAGCTTCAGGTCCGCCAGCTTTGCCATGGTGGAGTTTGTGTTGGCGGTGATAACAATGGTTGTGGCCTTGTTGTGCTTGGCCGTAGTCAATGCTTCGATCACGGATCTGGCTTCCCCGCTGTAGGCAAAGCCAATGGCCACGTCGCCTTTCTTCAGCGTGCTGGCCGCCAGGTTTGCATCCACCCGGTCGTTCACCGCTTGGCTGAGAACATTGATGCGCAATAGCAGCTGCCTGGCGTAGGTGGCGGAGATATACCCGCCGCTCTGACCAAACAGCAGAATATTCCCCGCCGCCAGGATGGCATCCACCGCCTCCGTCAGACTGCGGGCATCCAAGGTCCGCATGGTATCCTGAATAGCGTTTTGGGAGCTATTCATCAGTTTCTGTAAAACTACCTGAAGCGTGTCCGTTTTCTGGATCAGAGCATCCATCGTCAGCGGGGAGGCCAGGTTTTTCTCCATATAGACCTTCATCTCGCTGAACCCTTTATAGGAGAGGGCCTGACAGAACCGGGTCACTGTGGAGGGCACGGTGCCGGTTTTCTGAGCCATGGTGGTGATCGAGTGGTGGATCACAGCCTCCCGGTGATTTAAAATATAATTAGCGATACGCTTCTGGGATTTGGACAGGGAGGCGTACTGCATCTTGATCCTGCCTATGTATTCGATATCCTCCCCAAATTCATCATCTCTTCTGATCTCTTCCATAACTCCGTTCTCCTTTCATATGAGTCCATTATAGCGTTCCAGCCATATTGCCACAAGAAAATTCGAAATTTTTGCAAATGTAATCGATATAAAATAGAATCTATTGCAATAATTTGCATTTCTGATTTACGAAACGCTATTTTTCCGTTAGGATTGGTTTATGGAGGAACCAGCCATTTCTCTTTCCACAACACCAACACTCTAAAACCAAAGGATTTGACATATGAAAATAACACAGGTAACAACAATCCTTACCTCTCCCAACCAGAATTATCTTTTTGTGAAAATCATCACGGATTCCGGTGTCTACGGAGTGGGGGACGCCTCCCTAAACGGCCGGGAACAGGCGGTAGCCGACCTGATCGACGCCTATCTGACTCCCCTGCTGATCGGGAGGGATCCCGGCCAGATCGAGGATTTCTGGCAGCTCGCCTACCGAGGCACCTACTGGCGGGGCGGGAATATTATGATGAGCGCGCTGTGCGGAATCGACATGGCGTTGTGGGATATTCTGGGGAAAACCTCGGGCAAGCCATTGTATGCCCTGCTGGGCGGTAAGATGCGCAATAGCGTATTGTGCTACTCCCACATTCTTGGTAAGACCATGGAAGACAAAATCGCCCGGGCCGCAGATTATGTGAAACAGCGTCAGCTGAAGGTAATCCGCCTGAGGGCGGGCATCCCCGCGGCGGCGGGCACCTTTGGGGTCAAGTCCCCTCAGAACGGCCCCCTGGTGGAGCCGTGGAACCCGGAGGAGGAAATCTACAACTCCATCGAATATTTCATCCGGGTTCGGGAGGCCGTGGGGCGGGATGTGGGCATCATCTATGATCTCCACGAGCGCTTCAGCCCGGACCAGGCCATACGGATTATGCGGAGCCTGGAGCTCTACAACCCGTTCTTCATCGAGGACCCCATTGCTCCGGACTGCGTGGACAGCCTGCGCTATGTGCGGGAAAAAACCTCCGTGCCGATCGCCTTCGGCGAACTTTACAAAAGCCGCTGGGAATGCCTGCCCGCTATCACGGGCCATTGGGTAGATTATATCCGCTGCGACGTGATCCGCGTTGGCGGCATCACCGAGGCCCGGAAAATCGCCTCACTGGCCGAAACCTATGATATCAAAACAGCCTGGCACGGCCCCAACGACGTCTCTCCCATCACTCACGCCGTGAACTGGCATCTGAATGTGTCCGAGTACAACTTCGGTATCCAGGAGGATGGAACCACGGACGGATTAATCCACGAGGTGGTGTCCGGCGGTCCGGTATATGAAAATGGCTCCCTGTTCATGGAGGACCGGCCGGGAATTGGCTGCGATGTGGACGAGGCAGCGGCAGCCCGGTATCCGTTCCGTAAGGCGTATATCCCTATCTGCCGCCAGGGTGATGGAAGCCTGCACACCTGGTAAACGGCGGCCTGGGGCGCACGCCGCATTCAACAAAAGACAGCCGCCCACCGGCAGCTGTCTTTATCATGACTATTTTTATATTTTCCCGGTCCGTCCGGCGCTCAGGCCTCGGGCCTCAATCAACCGCAGCTTCTCCCCCCGTCTCAGCCGCTTGATCGCATACTCCCTACGCATCGCTTCCTCCTTGGTGTCAAAGGCTTCCCAGTAGGATAACACAACGGGCCGGCGCGCCTTGGTATACTTGGCGCCCCGGCCTTCATTATGGGCTTTCACCCTCTGCTCCAGATGGTTTGTCCAACCGCAGTAGAGCGTTCCGTCCGCACATGTCAAGATATAGGTGTAGTTGCTCTTTTCTTCCATATTCTGTTAATCTAATCCCGTGCTGCGGTGGCGTGCTATGTAAACGGCAACGACATCCATAACCTGTCATCGCCGCCCGGAGATAAAGCGCCCCGTAATCTATTTAAAGCACCAGCTGGATGCGCACCGCATTACCATTTGATGATGCCGACTGCAGTCTCTAATATAGTATATCATAAATCCCGGAAAATGTGCATGAGGCGCGCATTTACCATTTTTTAAACGTTTGGCGGGACGGGCGGGTGCCTTAAAACCTGCCGCCTCCGCCTCCGTGGCTCCTGCCGCTGCTGGAGGTGTGGGTGGTGCTGCGGCCGCCTCCGCCCGCTCTGCCACCGGATGAGGTGGAAATCCGCGTGTGGGTGGTAAACTGCTTGACCAGAATGTCCTGTATATTGTTCATACAGAAATTGGCGCCCGCCCGGTAGGCCATCAGACCGTTCTCCTTCTGGCGGCGGCTGGGCTTCATGGAATACCGGTGCATCACGCCCAGACAGGCCGAGAGCGCTACGCCGGCGGCCACCGCTACGGCAAAGAGCGCCTCGTACCAGCGGATACTGTGGTAGCGGCTGATCCTGCCGGTTTCCGAGTCATAATTGTACTGCCCTGACACAATGCCCTTATCCACGTAATAGGACACGTCGCGCATAAACTGCTGTGCCGCTCCCGCATAGTCCTGATCCTTGAGAAAGCCCACCACATTGGCCTTCATGGTATCGATGCGCTTGTCCGTGAGAATCCGGATCATGACTCCGGTGGTGGAAATCCAGTAATCCCCGGTGACAGAGCCCGGCCGGTCCAGATAAATCAGAAACAGAACGCCGTCCGCATCCTTTCCCTCCCCAAAACCGCCGTAATCGTAAAAATCGTCGGCATATTCCATCGCGGTATGCCTGCCGTCGTTGAAGGCCGTCACCACCACCAGGTCAACGCCCATCTCATCCCGGTAGCTGGCCGCCATCTCTTCCAGATGAGCCCGTTCCTTTGCGTCGAACAGCCCCGCGCCGTCGAATATACGCTCCACGGGAACCTCTTCTGCAATCTTTTTTTCCGCTCCGTAAACTACCGCCGGTCCGGCCGCCGCCACCGGCAGCACCGGCGCAGCCAGAAGCGCCAGCACAGCGCACATCATCAGAGCCGCCCAGGAAAGAAGGCGCCTTTTTATTTTGCCATTTTTCGTCCTGTTTATCCCTGTCATATTATGTACCCCAAAATCAGTAGAATGATCAGCAGCGGCAGGAAGATGGAGGAAAACAGAATCAGCAGCTTCCCTTTGTCCACCGGCAGCTCGCCGCAGACCTTTCCGGTCTGGCCGTTCATGGCAAAATAATAAATTTTGCCGCCCTGGCGCTCCTTGTAGGTGAGCGTCCATACCGGCAGTAGCGCGTACTGCCAGAAACCGTCTGAGATTTCCGCCCTCTGGTTGGTGATCTGGATCCGGTCGTAGGAGATTCCCTGGCTCTTCAGCCCGGAAACCGCGAAATCCCGCACCTCCTGGGATACCTCCGTCTCAAAGAAATTCCGCTCCATATCCCGGTTCTCAGCCATAAAGCCGGAGAGATAACCCATGGAAAACCGCTGCATCTCCCCCATCTCAAAGGGCTGGACTCCGTCCACCAGACGGCGGTTTGCTTTTTTTAAGGCATTGCGCGCCACATGATTCACTTCCACCGTCCCCTGACGGGCGATGTCGTAAATTTTAGTTTCCGTATAACGCAGATTTCCCGCCGTCCAGACCCGCAGCTTGGTCCCCTGTCCCTGCACCGACCCGTCTACCTTGCAGCTAAACAGCCAGTAAGGGAAATACACGCCGGTCATGGTTTCAATCTGCTTGGGGGAGTAGAACTCCCTGGGCACGAACTTCTTTTTCGCAATCCACTGGGAAAATACCTCCTGCGCCCGCTTCCGATCGATTTGGAAGGGGATCGCAAAATCCGGCTGATAGGTGCCCGTCAGCCTGCCGGACAGCACCACCGGGTTGTGGCAGTAATAACAGAAGGTGGCCGCCGTTGTAGCGTCCGTCACGATCTCCGCGCCGCAGCTGGGGCAGGTGTAGAGCATCGCATCGCCCTGGTAAGCCGCATCCTGCGCATAACCGTCCGAAGCCGCCTCCGGTTCACGGGCAGCTTCGCCGGAAAATGCCTCCGCGGTTTGGGGGGCGGCTCCGGCGCTCCCGCCCGCCGCTTCTCCGCCCAACGCCCCCTCAGCCTCCATCCCCGCCGGCACAGCCGTATCCGATGCCGCCGCGGGAGCCAGGGCGTCCAGCTCCTCCTGGGAGAAGCTGGACTGGCAGTATTCGCAGTGATATTTCTGGGTGGACGGGTCAAACAGCAGCCCGCCGTCGCAGTTCGGGCATTTATAGGTAATTGTCGCCATGATCGAATTGTCCCCCTGTGTCTGTTATGGCCTGGGCTTTCCGCACTCGCTGCAGAATTTTCCTGTGTTCTGGGTACCGCAGCTGCAAACCCAGGACTCGCTCACCGGGCGCGGGCTGCCGCACTCGCTGCAGAACTTGCCGTGATTTTCATTCTGGCAGCGCGGGCAGATCCATCCCGCGGGATGAGACTCCGCCTGAGTTCCGGCCTGGCCGGACACCGGCTGTCCCTGTTCCGCCTCCGGCGCTCCGGCCGCTCCCGGCATCCCGGCTCCGGCCGCTCCGGCCATACTAGCTCCAGCCGCTCCGGCCATCCCGGCTCCGGCCGCTCCCGGCATCCCCTGCCCATAAGGCATCCCTGCCGCGCCCTGCCACTGTCCGCCGGGCATCTGGTTCATCTGCATCTGGGCCATGTTGGTATTGGAAGCCGCCCCCATGAAGCTGCCGGAGGACTGCATTCCCATCCCCATGCCCATAAAGCCCGCCAGCGCGCCGTTCGCGTTTCCACCGGCGTTCTTTAAGCCCTCGGCGATGGTGCTCTGCACATAACCCTCGCGCACCAGGGGATCGCCCATCATGGCGCCCTTGTTGCGCAGGTTGATCAGCTTCTGGGACTCCTCGTCGTAGGAGATACTTGCGATTCCCACCGCCTGAATCTCCATACCGCGCAGCTTGTTCCACTCCTCGTCCAGGGTGTCGGACATATAGCGGCCCAGCTCCCGGCTCTTGGAGGTCACAAAGGAAATTCTGGTGCCGTCCGCAGCCATCTGGTTGATGGAGGTCTGCAAAGCCTCCAGGAACTCGGACAGGTATTGGGAATTGATGCTCTCGATCTCCACCCGGTCCGCGTTTTTGGGAATGACCTCAGCATAGAACTTGAGGGGATCCGTCACCTTGATGGAGTAGGTGCCGTGGGCCCGCAAAAACAACTCCGCGTTGTAAAAATTGTCAAAATAGTTCACCGGGTTGCGGGTGCCGAACTTGATGCCCTTGATCTCCTGAAGGTTCACATAAAACACCTTCTGAACGCCGGGCGTGATGCCCCCGTAGCGCACGCGGTTGAAGGACTCGGTCAGAGAATCCCCGAACTGCCCGTTAAACAGGGAGGGCAGGGACGAGTTGTTCACCGTGTAGTAGCCCTCCTCCGCGGTGTAGTCCACCACCTTACCGCCGTCCACCAGCATCATAAACTGGTTGGGATACACGTGGATCACGGAGCCGTTGGTCACGGTGTCGCTGCTTCCCTTTACATTGGAGCCGCGCCCCTGTCTCACCTGCACGCCCCGCACAAACACGGTCTGTCCGCCCATGTCATCGGGCTCCACGACCTCCAGCCACTGGTCGCCAAAGGCTCCCCCAATCGCCGACTTTACTGACTTGATAATTCCCATAATCTATATTCCCCTTTCTGAATAATCGTTTTCACACTGTGCCTCCCGCTCAGCCGCGGTTTTTCCGCCTGCGCCGGATCGGATTCACAAACCATATCGCTAACGTCAGCAGGCAGCCGGCCACCGCCAGCTGCAGCACGATGCTGATCAGCACCCAGTTTTCCATCACCCAGCCCTTCTGAACGATTCCGAAAGCCTGGCACAGCTTGTCGACGCCGCTTCCGCTGCCCGCCTGCCCGCTGATAATTGCGTAAAATGTGGCCGCCGGATTCATCAGCAGCAGGTAGACAAAATTCCCGGACGTGGGCTGCTGCTGCGCCCTGCCGATGCCATAGGTGATGGCGTAGCTGTTGATCCTGCCGGCGGAAAGCCCCAGCACAAACCGGTTGACAAAGTAGGTTCCCCCCACAATGCTCACCAGCACCCCGTAGGTCAGCACAGTGGACAGTGTGGAGCGCTTGAAGGCCGAGGAAAAGCAGATTCCAAGGCTCCCCGCAAACAGCGCCACCGCCGTATAACACAGAAGCAGGGCCACCACGTCCGTTCCGGTGATCCCGCCGAACACAAACACCATCATAATCGCCGGAAAGCTGGAGATAATCAACAGCAGCAGCGTGCTGAGGGCGCTCATCAGCTTCCCGCTCACAATCTGCGAGGGCGTCATCTGAGTGGTCAGCATGAGCTCCAAAGTCTGGCGCTCCCGCTCCCCGCTGATGCTGGAGGCCGTCACCGCCGGCACGATAAAGGTCAGCAGAATAAACTCAATGGTGGCCACAAACTCGTACATTTCCATAAAGCTGCTGTACTGGATGGTGGCCGTGGCCTTGACCTGGGAGACCACCGAATACATATTCATCAACGCCACCGCGCAGAGGATGCCGTTAAACACCGTCAGGATCAGCGGCAGGCGCAGGCTTCGGGAATTCACCCGGGATTCCCGCTTATAAACCGGATTCTGCTTCATAGGATAACACCGACCTCTCTTCCTCCCGCTCCGTCAGCTGCATAAAGACGGATTCCAGGCTTCCTGTCTCGCGGACAAAGCCGTTGACCAGCACCTCCGCGTCGACCAGCTGCTGCAGCAGCATGGCCTCGTCCTGCTTATCGCCCATAAACCGGACGCAGATTTCATTTTCCCGCAGGGAAATGGTCTGCACGCAGGGGTGGCTTTTGAGCACGCTTAACGCCTGCTCCCGGTTGCTGTAAACCGAAATCACCAGGGGGTTGGAGGCGTTCACCCGGGCCAAAATATCCTGGATATTGCCCTCCAGCACCAGCCTTCCCTGGTCCAGTATACCGATGTCCGTGCAGAGCTCCGACAGCTCGGAGAGCACATGGGAGCTGATGAAAATCGTCCGCCCGGACTCCTGTAAATCTTTTAAAATCTCCTTGAATTCGAACCGCGTCCTGGGATCCAGGCCCGAGGTGGGCTCGTCGAGAATGAGGATTTCCGGATCGTGGATCAGCGCCCGGGCCAGGCACAGCCGCTGCTTCATTCCCCGGGAAAGTCCGTCCACATAGAAATCCAGCCGGTCCTCCAACCCCACCTGCTCCAGCAGGGCCGTATACCGCTTGCGCGCCACCAGCCCGTCTATGTTGTAGCAGGAGGCAAAAAATTCCATATACTCGGATACGGTCAGATTGTCGTAAACGCCGAAGAAATCCGGCACATACCCGATCATTTTCTTAAGCCTGGCCGGGGAGGCGAGGCCGTCCTCCCCGCCGATCATCACGCTCCCGCCGTCCGCGCCCAAAAGCCCGGCCATGATCTTGATGGTGGTGGTCTTTCCCGCGCCGTTGGGGCCCACGAAGCCGTACAGAGCGCCGTCACGGACCGTCATATTTAAACCGTTCAGGGCATGGTATTTTCCGTAAACCTTGTGCAGATCCCTGATTTCCAGCATCACTTGTTCCTCCCTATCACCGTCAGAATGGGCAGTATAATGTTCCAGCTGTAATCCTCCGGGTTCGTGTACACGTATTTCACCGTCAGCGTGTTGCCCGGGGACAGATACGGCTCCAGCGCCTCCCGGCCGAATTCCTCCACGCCGATGTCCATGGGGTCGTAATTGCCGGTATCATAGTTGTAGAAATAGATATTTCCCACAAAGGGAACCGTGTAATTGTAACGCAGGCTCTGGATCACCTTGTCGGACAGCTGGTGGAAATCCACCCGCTCCACCTCGGTGTCGTTGCCCAGGTAATACTCCAGAATCAGAGGCGTCACGCCGTACATGGTGTTGCTCCTGGCGTAATACTCGCCGCTGAGCACGTTGGGATTCTTCTGCAGCCCGGAGCGGTAAACCAGTCCGTCCTGCTCATAATCCACCTTCACCGAGGAGGTGATCAGCGTGGAACCGTAGGTCTCGTATCCCTTCTTTGCCAAAAATCCGCCGCCCTGCTGGTTCTGGCTGAAACCCACCACCCGCGCCTCGGAGTGGTAGCCGGTCAGATAATTTCCAATGTAGAAGGTCAGCAGGTTGGTGCGCTCCAGAGCGTGCACGTACTCGGCGTCATTTAAATCCCCCTCCCGATACCGGGAAGCGCCGGTGATCTGCTCCGCCATGGGATAACCGAAGTTCATGACGCCGTACACCACCTCGCGGTTGTCCAGCTCCACCGTCTCGCCCGCCTCCATATGGCCCACCATCACCATCTGATTGTACATCAGAACCGCCACGTCGTCCACCGGGTGATTGTAGCCGTTGGTCAGGGTCCCGGAGACCGTCCCGTCAAAACAATGGATCTCCCCGGTAAATCCCGCCTTGCTGGTATTCTCGGTCTTGCGCTCCATCTGGAAATACAGCGGGACAAAGGCCCCCACATTCCTGGCGCTGACCCGGGTTGCGGACTCGTCGAACCGCAGGTTCACGTCCGGCTCCTCGGTGCCGGTGAATTTGGGCACCTGCATATTTCCATAGTACGCGTCGTAGTAGGCGCTGCGGGTAATGGGCTGCACCATGTACGACGGGTCCAGCTCCACGGAGTAGGGCTTGTTGTACGGGGCCTGCATATTAATAAAGGTGGTCTCCACTACGTTGTCCTCATCCATGTCCTTGATGGTGGCGTAGGTGAAAAACGGACCGTTAAACCGGGTGGTAAGGCCCATGAAATACACCATCCCCGTACAACACAGGGCCAGCAGAATCACCGCCCGTGGATAGTACCTTCGCATCCCCCGCTGCTTTAAGAAGAAATACAGGCCCGGGCCCACCAGGGCCACATAGGCCAGCGCCGCCATGGTGTAAAGTCCCACCTTGGGCAGCCGGTTGATATCTCCCGTGTTGATCAGGCTCTGGACCGACCAGTACTGGCTGGAGTTGGTGCCGTCCGAGGAGCTGACTAAATAGTTGATCCGGTCCTCCCCCAGAAGGGAGGAGAATAAATTGTCCACATAGGAGACATTTTCCTGGCAGAATGCCTCAATGTCCACGAAATCATAGATGGCCGCGCCCACCAGCCCGTTGTCCACGGTGACGGAGGTCAGCACCGACAGCTCGTCGCTGGAGAGCACCTCGCTGGCCCCCAGCATGTAGACGTCCGTGCATTCCAGGGGAATGGTCGCTCCCTTTGGGCTGTCCTTGGCAAACTCCACTCCCATATTGATCTCCTGCAGATCCGCCAGGGGCAGGGGAGCCAGCAGCAAATCATCGCCGAAGGCCCGCATCACGTCCTCCGCCCGCTCTCCGGTTCCAAGAAGCAGAACGCCGCCCTTGGACACCCACTCCCACACCGCCTTCACCTGATCGCCGCTCAGGGTGCCGGTGTCAAAATTGGAGATCAGCAGCACATCCAGCTGATCCAGCTCCATCTCCTGGGAGGGCAGGGTCCGCGCGGACATTTCAATGGTCCGGGTACGCAGGGTGCTGTAGTTGACGCCCACGCCATTTAAATATTGAAGGCGGTCCGGCGTGTCGCTCAAAATACCCACAAACAGCTCCGCGGTCTCCATGCTCACGTTCAGCTTCAGGCGTTTGCTGGCAATCTCCCGGCCCTCCTGGTCCATAACCTTCACATACATCTGGTCGATGCGGGCGCCCAGGGAAATACTCATGTCCTTGGCAAAGCTCTCCCCGGCCTCCAGGTTAAGCGGATACTCATAGCGGTACAGCTCATAGTCCGATTCCATGGTCAGCACGGAGAGCGTTCCCGAAAATGGAGCGCCGCCCGGGTTTTCAATGCGGATTTTTAAGGGGAGGTAGCGCCCGCTCTTGGCGGTTCCCTGATATCCGTAAACCACATCCAGTTTAAGCTGCCCTCCGTCCAGGCCCTCCGCTGCCCCGGCGGTCTGCGCCGCAGCCGGAACCGCGGCCAGGATGCACAAAAGCAGGCCAACCAGAATCACGGCGGCCCGGATGCGTCTTCCCTGCGGCAATATCCGAAATCTTCCCATCATTTTCTGTTCTCCCATAACGCGATTAGCTGAATGCGTCCGGGACGCTTCCTCGCATCCCCGGAGCAACAATCAGCTAATCGTCCCAAAATTCTCTTTATTTACATCAAAATGCACCTGCAGCTTCACCGTGAACACGGTTCCGTTCAGATCGCTGGTCACGCCGATGGTTCCGCCGTGCATGTCCACGATCTCCTTGGCAATGGCAAGCCCCAGCCCCGTGCCTCCGGTGCTGCTGGATCTGGACCGCTCCACGCGGTAAAACTTGTTGAAGATGAGCGGCAGCTCATCCGGCGGGATCACATACCCGTAGTTTGTCACAGAGACCGTCACCACTTCCTCGCCGGCAAAAATCTGCACCAGCACCCGCTTGCCGTCCGCGCCGTACTTGATGGCGTTTCCGATCAGGTTGTCGAACAGCCTGGCTAACAGATTGCCGTCCGCGGAAATCATCTTCGCCGGAACGTTGCTCTGTAAGTCGTAGGACAGGTTCTTCTCCGCAAAGTTGGGGTAAGCCTCCTCCAGAAGCTGTCCCAGGAGTTTCACAAGATCCAGCTGGGCCACGTGCATGGACATCTTGCCGTAATTGAGCTTGGTAAAGCCGAACAGGTCCTCGATCAGCTTCTCCAGGCGTTTGGACTTGCCGTAGGCGATCTCTATGTATTTGTGCTGCATCTCCGGATCGATCCTGGTATTGCCGGCCAGCAGCTCCAGATATCCGATAATGGATGTCAGCGGGGTTCTCAGGTCGTGGGCCACATTGGTGATCAGCTCATTCTTGGTGCGCTCGCTCTCCCGCTCCTTTTCCATCAGCTGGCGGATGTCCTCGGCCATCTTGTTTAAATTGGCCGCCATACTGGAGAACTCGTCGTCCCCGATCACGTCGATAGTGGTGTTCAAATCCCCCTCGGAAATATTCTGAATGGCATCCGAGATGTGGCTGATGTAGCGGATGGAGGACTCCTGCAAAAGCAGGAAGGTCACGGAGAAGAGCAGGATTCCGCTCACCACGTAGACCAGCACCACCGCCGCGTTCATGGAAAGGAGCAGCTCCGCCAGACGGTTCAGCTTCCCGGCGTCTTCCATATAGCGGGCGATCATCGTCATGTTCGCCACCACGAACACTTCCACCAGACAGGTGATAATCGCGCTGTAAACGATATTGGTCACCACACGGGTGTGGTAACGCCTGCTCATATCACTTTTCAATTTTGTACCCTACTCCCCACACTGTCGTAATGATTTTGCTCTGTCTGGTGTCCTCCTTCAGCTTGCCTCTCAGCCTTCTGATATGTACCATAACGGTATTGTTGGCCTCATAGACCTTCTCGTTCCAAACCTTCTCGAAGATCTCGTCCGTGCTGAACACCCTGCCGGGGTTGGAGGCCAGGAGATAGAGAATGTCGAACTCGATGGGGGTGAGCTTGATCTCCTCGTCGTCCACGATCACCTTGTGGTTGTCCTTGTTGATCACCATGCCCTTGATGGTGATCTCGTTGTTGGCCTGCTCTCTGGAACCGCTGTTGGGGTTCAGCTGGGTGTAGCGGCGCAGCTGGGACTTCACCCGGGCGGTCAGCTCCAGGGGATTGAAGGGCTTCACCACATAGTCGTCGGCCCCGGTTCCCAGGCCCAGAATCTTATCTAAGTCCGTGGACTTGGCGCTGAGCATGATAATCGGGATGTTGTTGTTCTCCCGGATCTTCTTGCACATCTCGAGGCCGTTCATACCGGGCATCATGATGTCAAGCAGCACCAGGTGGATCTCCTCCTTCTCCAGAATCTCCAGGCCTCTGGCCGCGTTCTCAGCCTTGAATACTTTATAGCCATCGCTCACCAGATAGATTTCAATCAGATCCGCGATTTCTTTCTCGTCGTCAACTACCAGAATGTTAATATCGGGCATGTCGCTCCTCCTCTTATGTTAAATGTTATATTCACATTAATTAACATTCTATCACAAGATGCTGTGATTTTCCTTACTTTTTTCATGAGAAATAGTGGGAAATTCTGTTACGGCGGGAAAAAACAGGCCCTCCCGGAGCCCCTGCCCCGGCGGTCCGTTCCATTCACGAAAAAATCCGGGAATAAAATCCCGGATTTCCCTTAATTTTCCAATATTCTATTTGATTCCCGACGTCACGAAGCTGGACACGAACTGCTTCTGGAAAACGCAGAACATGACGAACAGCGGGAACATGACCAGCAGGGTGGCCGAGGTCACCAGGGCCCACATGGGGCCGGAATCGTTGGCCTTGGCGAAAAGGACCAGACCCATGGTCAGAGGGCGCTTCTCCGGTGAGTTGATCACAATCATGGGCCAGAGGAAGTTGTTCCAGTGGGTGCTGATGGAGCAGATGGCAAAGGAAATGTAAGCCGCCTTGCTGCACGGAATGAAAATGTAGCGCAGGGTCTGAAGCACCGTGGCACCGTCCATGCGGGCCGCATCCACGATGGCGGAAGGCACGCTCTTGAACGCCTGGCGCAACAGCAGCAGACCCATGGAGGAGGCGAAATAGGGCACCATGACGCCCAGCCGGGAGTCGATTAAATTCACGGCCTTCAAGGTCTGGTAGTTGGGCAGAATCAGGATATCGGCGGGGATGATAATCTGCATCATGATCAGGGCCATTGCCAGGCCCTTCCCGGCGAAATCCACCCGCGCCAGGGCGTAGGCTCCCAGGGTGACGGTGACCAGCTGGACTCCCAGGATACCGAACACGATGATTACCGTGTTCAGACCGTATTTCACAAAGGGCGCCGCGCCGAACACCTCGCGGATGTTGTCCAGCGTGAAGCTGGGCGTCAGCGAAAAGCCGGTGGCCAGGTTGCTGGGCCGGAACGCCGTGACCACGGCCCACAAAAGCGGGAACGCCCAGAGAAAGCAGAGGGCCGCCAGAAGTATGTATTTGATGGGGCTCATTTTCGTTTTCATAGAGGCCTCCTTAATTTTCGTAGTACGCGCGCTTGTCCATGGTGGTGAACTGCACCAGGGCGACCACCATCATAAAGCCCAGCATGCAGATGGTCAGCACCGACGCCTGCCCCGTATCCCAGTAGGAGAAGGCGGTCTGGTAGATGTGATTCATCAGCAGGTTGGTGCTGTTGTTGGGTCCGCCCTTGGTGGTCATGACCATGATCAGGTCCACCATCTTGAAGGCGTCCGCCATGGTGATGGTCAGCACGAACAGGGTGGTGGGCTGTACCAGCGGAATGGTGATCTTTCGCATGATATCCCACCCGGAAGCGCCGTCCAGATGCGCCGCCTCGTAATACTCCTGAGAAATATTCTGAAGGCCGGAGATATAGAAAATCATCATGTAGCTGGCCTCCCGCCAAAGGTAAACGGCCATGATGGCGTACAGGGCGGTCTTGGGGTTATTGAGGAAATCCACCGGCTTCATGGAGAGGGCCTTCATCACATGGCTGATCACGCCGATATTGGGGGTGAACAGAAAGGTCCAGATGGTGGCGAAGCCCACCACGGGGGCCACGTTGGGATAAAAGACCAGGGCTCTTGCCACGCCGATCCCCTTAATATTTTTGCTCACCAGGGTGGCCAGAAGAAAACCGATCACCAGCCCCAGCGGGATCACGATCAGGGAGAATTTCAGCGTGTTTTTGATCACGATGGCGAACACGGGATCCCGGAATACGTTGATGTAATTTTTAAACCCGATAAATTCCGCAGGCGCCTTGGCGTTGTTGCTGGTTTTCATAAAGCTTTGGATCAGGGTGCGGATTACGGGGTAGACGGTAAATCCCACCAGGAAGATTAACGACGGCAGCATGAGCAGCCAGCCCTGTACCGTCCATTTGGTTCTCATGGAAATTTTCTGTTTCATCAGTCATTCACCTCTTGATACGTTTCGCCTGGCCTTTAAGAGAACTCCCGGACAGGCCGCCGGGCCCTCCGGGAGTTCGAACTCGTGTTACTGGTAGGATTCCAGAAGCGCTTCCGCCTCTGCCTGCGCCTGCTTCATGGCCTCCTCAGGCGTCATAGCCCCGGTCATGGCGGCGTCAACTCCCTGCTTTAAGGCCTGCAGGACGCGCTGGTTGTTGTGCACGCGCAGCTCGCTGCACGCGTAGTCCAGCTGGTCCTTTGCGGTGGCTGCCTGAGGCACCTTAGCCAGGTAGTCTTTCATCCGGTCGGTGTCGTAGGAACTCTTGCGGGTGGCCACGTAGCCGGTGTCAATGCTCCACTGCGCCGCGCGCTCCGGCTCGGTGATCCAGCGGATGAACTTCCAGGCCGCTTCCTGCTTCTTCTCGTCGATATCCTTGAAAATGTACAGGTTCGCGCCGCCGGTGGCTGAACCGTACTGCTTGCCTGCGGGCAGGAACGCGGTTCCCACCTCGAAGTCCGTGTTGTCCAGAATGTTGGTCAGGCTTCCGCTGGAAGTGAAGGTGATGGAGGTTGCCCCTGCCATAAAGTTGGACGGACCGTCTCCCCACTTGATGGAGCCCTCGGGCATCACCTTGTCCACCTGCGCCAGATCAACCAGGTACTGCAGGGCCTCGGCGTTCTCCGGCGTGTCGAAGTATACGCTCTTGCCGTCCTCCGCCATGATCTGGGACTGCGGGTCGCTGCTGTTCTGGCGGCAGAAGCCGTAGAACATAAAGGGATCGTCCATGGGAATCATCACGCCCCACCGGGAAACATTGCCGGAGGCGTCGGTCACGGTCAGCTTCTTCGCGTACTCCCGCAGCTCATCCCAGTTCGTCGGGGGCTTCTCCGGGTCCAGACCCGCTTCCTTAAACTGATCCTTATTGTAATACATAATGATCGTGCTTCTCTGGAAGGGAATGGAGTAGGTCTTTCCGTCATAATAGGAATTCTTCATAAAGGCGGGGATGAAGTCGTCGATGTACTCCTGACCGCCGTCCTTGGCGATAAAGTCGTCTAACGGGATCACCGCGTCCATGTCCAGCAGAGAGTAAAGCTCCGGATTTGGCAGGATGGCGAAATCCGGCGGCGTGCCTCCCTGAAGGGCGGATACCGTCTTGGTCATGGTCTCCGTGGAATTCCCCGCAAATACAGGGTTTAACACGATGTTGGGATTCTCCTTGGTAAATTCCGTCGCCAGGTTCTCGATCAGCGTTGCCAAAGCCCCGCCCACGCCGATGGGATAAAAGAAGGTGAGCTCAATTTTCTCATCCTCCGCGGCCTGTCCTCCTTCTGCCGC
The DNA here is from genome assembly GCA_025149125.1 of [Clostridium] asparagiforme DSM 15981. GTDB lineage: Bacteria > Bacillota > Clostridia > Lachnospirales > Lachnospiraceae > Enterocloster > Enterocloster asparagiformis. The sequence continues at coordinate 5,770,274 of CP102272.1, forward strand.
CTGTCCTCCTTCCGCCGCTGCGGTGGTATTTCCCCCGGCAGCGGAACCGGAATCGGACTTAGCGCCGGAACCACAGCCTGCCAGCAGCCCGGCTGTCATGGCTGCGGCCAGCATCATGCTGACTAAACGTTTTTTTCTCATACTGTTTCCTCTCTTCTCTCTTTATTTTGCAGGGCTGTCGCCCAAAACATGCTCCAGAACATCCTCCACGTCCCGCTGTACATCCCCGGCCGTGATGCCGTGGTTGTCGCCATACTCCAGCGTCAGGTCCGCAGAAGGCGTATAAGCGCGGTACAGGCGGAAAAACCGGTCGTAGTCGATCACGCCGTCCCGGATCCGGCGGTGGCTGTCGTCGGTTCCATTGTTGTTGTGCAGATGGTAGCCCTTGATGCGCCCGGCCAGACTGCCGATCACCGTCTCCATATCCCAGCCGGCCACCCCCAAGTGTCCCACGTCGATCAGACAGTCCGCGTCCGGAAACCGGTCGAACAGCCCGATGTACTCGTCCTGGTCAAACAGCGGAGTCCCCTTGACCGGAAGCGCCAGATTCTCCAGCAGCAGGCGCACGCCCCAGGGTTTTGCCAGGCGGATCAGCTCGCCGATGTTTTCCAGGCACCGGGCCTGCAGGTCCATTTTCTGTTCCGGCCTCACAAAGCGCTCGTGGTCGTGAAATACCATGTGCCCGCAGCCAAAGCGCTGCGCCAGAGCGAACGCCCGGCCGTAGGACGCGGTCAGCGCGCCGTACTCCGCCGTACCCGGAGCGCTGGTGGCCTCCACCTGGAGAAAGGGGCCGTGGAGGGCCAGCGGCAGTTTCCCCGCCCACTCTCCGATATGCTCCATCCGCTCCATGTACGCCTCCGAGTAGGTATGGATGAAAAACTCGATTCCCACACGCCCGCCAAAGGGCCCCGTCATCTCAAGCAACAGCTCCGTATGGTCAAGCCCCTTGTCCAGCCCTGCCACCAGGTTGCTGATGTATACTGTCATGTTTCCGTCCCTCCCCGGTCTGATTCTGAAATCATTATAGAATCTCCCCTGATTTTTCGGAATGGCAGCCGATTTTCTAATTTGTGAATCGATTCGATTATTTTTCGGTCATCTTGTCTTTTTATACGATTTTTAGTGATTTAATCACATTATTTCACGATGCCTTCGGAAATCCGGCCTGTCAACACTTGTTTTCCTGAAAAATTCCCTTAAAATAAGTATGAAGAGATTTGAGACAGAGGGGAGAACCGATGAAATTGGCGGGAAAGAAGAAAAACTACAACCACAGCCTGCTATTGAAAGTTTTGTTTATCTATTTTCTGATCTTTGCGGTGCCCATCATTCTGCTGTACGCCTCCCTTTACGGGACCTCCAAGCGGCTGGCCCAGAAGGAGGGAGCTTCCCAGCTGCTGTCCTCCCTGACCAGCATCTCCAACACCATGGACGAGGTGTTCCGCAGCGTGAATTTCGTACAGTCCCAGCTCCAGGGCAACACCGCCTTCTCCAACGACTGTTTCCGGCTGACCGTGGACGATTCCGCCGGGGTGGGCTACCGAAACTACCGGCTGCGGCAGGAGCTGAGCATGGAGCTGTACAAGCTCTACTTAAGCAACCCCTATCTCCACTCCCTGGAGGTGTACAGCTCCTACGGCAACACGCTGTTCGGCAACTCTCCCGGCAATTCGCGTCAGATCGCAATCAACCCCACGGAAACCCAGATTGAAAATATCCGTCAGAACGCCCAGAAAACCGGGCTGACCGGCAACCGGGCCTGGTACGTGCTCTCCTCGGACCCCGAGCAGACCCTGTTCGCCACCTACAGCCGCCCCTTCTGCGCTTTCAATCCCAACATGTACACCTATTCCCGGGCCATTATCTCCACGGAAACCCTTCACGACCACATCAAGGTCTATGACCCCAGCGAGGCCATCCAGTTCTATATCCGGCCCCGAAACCGGGAGTGGATCCCCATTTCCGGCCCCAACACGGTGGACACTGCGGACCTGCCCATTTCCGCGCCTGGCCAGGTGTCCGGGTGGGTGCCCTTTAACTCCGGGGGAGTTCCCTGCCTGATGGCTTACTTCCGCTCCCAGTACACCGGCTGGTACTACGCGGCCGCGGTGCCTCTGGAACATTACAATGTGTCCGAACCCCTGATGACCGAGTATTGGTTCTATATCGTGATCACGTTGGTCTTTATCTTCATCCTCACCGCCCTGTTCGTCTCCTTTTACCTGATCCGGCCCATGAAGCAGATCAGCGACAAGATGCGGGAGGCGGAGCACGGCGACCTGGACGTGCGCATCCACACCCGGCGGCGGGACGAGCTGGGCTACATCGGCCACCGGCTGAACGTTCTCTTAAAAAATATCGACAGCCTGATCCACACCAACTATGAGACGAGACTCCTGAAGGAGGGTTACGAGCTGAAATTCATCCAGACCCAGCTGAAGGAACATTTTATCTACAACACGCTGGATTCCATCCACTGGATCGCAGACAAGAATAACGTGCCTCAGATTTCCAAGATCATTTTCGATCTGAGCCGCTTTTTCCGCCTCACCTTAAACAACGGCAGCGACTACATCACCATCGAGCGGGAGGCCGAGGTTCTGGCCAGCTACTTATCCCTCTTAAACGTTCGTATGGACGGAACCATCGAAAGCTCCATTGAGATGGACGATTCCATCCGGGACCAGCGGGTCATCAAATACTTTTTCCAGCCGGTTCTGGAAAATGCCGTGGTCCACGGCCTGCGGCCCAAGGGCGGCGGGCGCATCACGGTCAGCTTCAGCCCGGTGGAGTCCGGCAAAATCCGCTACCGCGTGACGGACGACGGGGCCGGAATCACGTCTATGGACTTAAACGACATCAATCTGTGCATCCGCGAGGACCGCAGCGACGGCAAATATTTTGCCCTGATCAACCTCAACCGGCAGCTCCGCCTCTATTACGGCGACAACTACAGCTTTACCATCGACAGCAGCCCGGACGCCGGAACCACCGTGTCCATCGATTTCCCGAAAGGATGAAGCATATGATAAAAGCCATGATCATTGACGATGAAAAACTGATCCGCGAGGGCCTGGTCACCTACATCGACTGGGCCGCCCTCGGAGTGGAGGTATGCGCGGTCTGCGGGGACTGCGCCGGAGCGGTCCGGGCCGCGGCCCTGCACCGTCCACAGATCATCCTGGCCGATATCTGCCTGCCCGACGCCAGCGGCCTGGAGCTGTTCCGGCAGATCCGGGACTGCGGGCTGAAATGCGAGGCCATCTTCATCAGCAGCTACTCGGAATTCCAGTACGCCCAGCAGGCCGTCAAGCTGGGGGCCTTCGACTACCTGTTAAAGCCCATCGAGGCGGACGTGCTTCTGGACTGCGTGCGGCGCTGCGCTGAAAAAATCCGCAGCACAGAGGACGGGAGCGGCAAGAACTGCGACCGGACCGTGGTGGAAAAAATTCTGACCGACGCCCTGACCAATGTCCCCCAGGCGGATCAGACCTTCCTTCATCTGGCCCGCCTGGCGGGCGCGCCGGAGGGCAGCCGCCCGTTCCTGCTGGTCTCCGTCACCGGCTCGCCTCCCGATCCCGGCGCTCTGGACGGTTTCGACCTGCCCCTTCTGGCCTCCTACCAGGCCCGGGTCTCCGATCAGGTGGCCTGCTGCTGCTTTTTCACCGCCCCGGATCTGGAACAGACGGCGCTCGGCACGGCGGAGAAAACCCTGGACGGCAGCGCAGATCTGGCGGTACGCCTCTGCCGGGAAGAGCCGGACTCCTCCCTGTACGCGCTCCTGCAACAGGCGCTGTGCGGGCTGCTGCTGACGCGCCTGCCGGCCCCGGAAAGCCGGGTTCTCTTTGATCCAGTTCAGCAGAACCTTGTGCCGGAGGTGATCAAAAGTCTGGATCAGGCCAGCCTGAAAACAGCCCTCAGCCAGTTTCTCCGGTTCTGCCGGGAAAACCGGTGGACCTGCAAGCATCTGGACTTCCAGTTTGAGTGCTTCAAATTTTTGGAAACAATTTACAAACAGCTGACCTGGGTCTACGGGCTTCCCCTGCCCGCGGGCCTGGACATGCACGTTTTCATCGAACGGCTGCGGAAGCCCAACAATCTCTATGATCTGTTTACAGCCCTGGATCAAATCCTCACCATGGTGTTCACCGAGGTCCGCCGGGATTCCTGCCAGAGCCCCTACACGAAAAAGACGCTGGCCATCATACGCAGCCGGTACGGGGAAAGCCTCTCCTTAAAATCCGTGGCGCGGGAGCTCCACGTCAGCCCCTCCTACTTAAGCTCCGTGTTCAAGGACGACACCGGCTGTCCCTTCAGCGATTACCTGTTCCTGCACCGCATGAACATCGCCTACGATCTGGTGCGCCAGGGCAACCTGCGGATCTACGAGATCGGCGAACAGGTGGGTTACCCGGATGTGGCCCAGTTTTCCAAGTGCTTTAAAAAACAGTTCGGCTACTCGCCCAAGCAGCTGCAAAACGCCTCCGGACGGCTGGAGCCGTGAGAGCACGCTGTGGGTAAAATCCAACGGGCTTCCCGCCCCACCGCCGGGCGCACCCGCAAAAACAGCCGGTACCTCTGTGCGATCCTTCACGCACAGAGGTACCGGCTGTTTGATTGATTGGAAATAATAGGCCACGGACACCGTTTTAGTTGCTGCTCTCAATGGGCTTGAAAATCCGCGTCACCGCCGGATCCATGGCCTCAAATACCGCCTTTGCCTCGGCTGTGGCCTCCTCGCAGAACTGCTGCTGGGAATTGACCAGAACCTTCCCCCGCTTATCCACCTTCTCATAGGTGCCGTCGGGCTGCAGGATATGGGCCTTCACGTTGTCCGCCAGCTCCACCTCCAGGATGTGTATCACCTTGGCCTTAAGGGCCTCGTCCTCCACCGGGAACATGATCTCCACCCGGCGGTCCAGATTTCTGGGCATCCAGTCCGCGCTGCCCATGTAGAGCTCCTCGCTGCCGTCGTTGTAAAAGTACAGGATGCGGCTGTGCTCCAGGAAATTGCCCACAATGGAGCGCACCGAGATATTTTCGCTCAGCCCCGGCACGCCTGCGCGCAGGCAGCAGATGCCCCGGATCACCAGCTCCACCTTCACCCCGGCGTGGCTGGCCTCATACAGGGCGGTGATGATTTCCTTGTCGCAGAGGGAATTCATCTTGGCCATGATGTGGGCCTCGCGTCCGGCCAGAGCGTTTTCCGTCTCCCGGCGGATCATGCGCAGGCAGCGCGCCCGCAGCCACAGAGGCGCCACTGAGAGCCGGTTCCAGGCCAGAGGCTCGGAGTAACCGGACAGCATGTTGAACACCGCCGTGGCATCCTCGCCGATCTGGGGACTGCAGGTTAAGATGCCGCAGTCCGTGTACAGCTTGGCGGTAGAGTCGTTGTAGTTTCCGGTACCCAGGTGCACGTAGCGGCGGATGCCGTCCTCCTCCATGCGCACCACCAGAGTGATCTTGCTGTGGGTCTTTAATCCCACAAGGCCGTAAATCACATGACAGCCCGCCTTCTCCAGCTTTTTGGCCCAGTTGATGTTGTTCTCCTCGTCAAAACGCGCCTTCAGCTCCACCAGCACCGACACCTGCTTACCGTTGTCCGCCGCCTCGGCCAGCGCCGCCACAATGGGCGAGTTGCCGCTGACGCGGTACAGCGTCTGCTTGATGGCCAGCACCTCCGGGTCGCGGGCTGCGCTGCGCACAAACCGCACCACCGGATCGAAGCTCTGGTAGGGATGGTGCAGGAGAATGTCTCCTTTGCGGATGTTGGTGAAAATATCGTCCTCATTCATCAGCGCGGGCACCGGATTGGGGGTATACCCGGGCGCTTTGAGATGGTCAAATCCCCTCAGCCCATACATCTTCATCAGGAAGGTCAGATCCAGGGGACCGCCAATGTCGAAAATGTCCTGGCTGCTGATGGACAGCTCTTTTTTCAGAATCTTCAGCAGGCGCTTATCCACACCCGCCTGTATTTCCAGACGGATGGCCTCGCCCCACTGGCGCTTCTTCAGCTGCTTCTGAATCTCCTCCAGCAGGTCCACCGCCTCCTCCTCGTCGATGGTTAAGTCGGCGTTTCGCATAACGCGGAAGGGCTGGGAGGCGATAATATCATAGTTTAGGAACAGGGACGGCATGTTGCGCTCAATGATCTCCTCCAGCAGGATTACCACCCGCTGGGGATTGCCCTCTTCGTCCTTCTCCTCAGGCAGCTCCACGATCCGCGGGATCACGGAAGGCACCTGAACCATGGCGAAATCCAGCTCATCGTCCTCCTCGCCGTTCTTTTTCCGGAGAAGGGCCGCAATATTCAAAGTTTTGTTGCGGATCAGCGGGAACGGCCGGGAGGAGTCGAAGGCCATGGGCGTCAGAACCGGATACACGTTCTCGTTGAAATACCGGTCCACATAGCGCGCCTCCTCCTCCGTCAGGTCCTCATGCTCGGTGATCACCCGCAGGCCGTTCATGCGCAGCACCGGCAGCAGGGAGCGGTTGTAGGTGGAATACTGCAGGTCCACCAGCTGATGGGTCCGTTCCGCAATGGCCTCCAGCTGTCTGGTGGGCGTCATCCCGGCGATATCCGGTTTCATGTACTTGGCATGCACCATATCCTTCAAGGAGGCCACGCGCACCATATAAAATTCGTCCAGGTTGGAGGCGGTGATACTGAGGAATTTCAGCCGCTCAAACAGTGGCAGCGTCTTGTCCCTGGCCTCGCTGAGCACCCGGTAGTTGAATTCCAGCCAGCTTAGTTCCCGGTTGACATAATTGTCCGGGTTCGCGCCAAAATCCGGCTCCTGTGCGGGTTCCTCCGCCACAGCCGGCTTCTTCTGCCCGCCGGATTTCGCCGCTGCCTTTTTCACGGCCGCAGGTTTGGGCGCGGCTTTCTTCGCTGCCTCCGGTTTGCCTGGGGCTTCTTTCTTAGACTCCGGCTTGCCCGTGGCTTCTTTCTTAGACTCCGGCTTGCCCGCGGCTTCTTTCTTCGTCTCCGGCTTGCCCGCGGCTTCTTTCTTCGCCTCCGGCTTACCCGCAGCTTCTTTCTTCGTCTCCGGCTTGCCCACGGCTTCTTTCTTCGCCTCCGGCTTACCCGTGGCTTTCTTCTTCGGTTCCGGCTTACCCGCGACTTTCCCGTCTATTTCCCGCTCTACCTGGGCGTTGTCCTCCACGTCCGGGTTTTCCGCCGCTCTATGTTCCGCTCCGGCTTCCGGAGCCGCCTTTTTCCCGGCGGCGTCCGCGGCTTTCGCCTTGGAAGCCTTGGAGCTCTTCGTCTTTTCTGCGTCTGCCATGGCTTATATCCTCCTCTTCTGCCTTAGCACCGGCCGTATGCCGTAAATTTCCTCAAAGAAATCTGCTTTCTGCTCAAACGACATGGCCTCCAGCGCGATATCCCCCTCATAGCCCGTGGTAATCACCAGCTCCCCTTCCCGGATACTCATCCGGCAGTCCGCCAGCTTGCCCCGGTGGCTTCTGTCCATGGAATTGGCCAGCCGCAGAATGGCCGTCAGCTTGGCGATCAGAATGGTCATGCCCTTCTGGTCCAGTTCCACGGTGCCCTCCTGGTACGTGCCCTCCAGCTGTACCTTGTCATAGTCGAAATCCCGGATATTGTAGCGCACCACGTTGGCGATGATCTCCCGCTCCAGATGGCTCAGGCCGATGATCTCCGTGGACATAATGATATTATAGGAACACTCGTTGGAATTTCTCATACTGATGAACTTTCCGCAGGAGTGCAGGATGGCGGAAATCTGCAAAAGCAGCCGCTCCCGTCCGCCCAGCCCGTGGTATTTTTTCATGCAGTCGAAGATGCCCAGGGCGTACTCCTCCAGCACCTGGCTGTGGCTGGCGTGGCACTTGTAGCGCTTGGCCATATTCCGGGACGCTGCCAGAATGTCGTTCTCAAAGCTGTGGCTGAACCGCACCAGACGGGTGTCGTCCGCGTACTCGGCCGCGATGCCGTCGCAGAGACGTATGCCCGGAATCCAGAACATCTGAGCACCGGTCAACTCCAGAATCCGCTTGTAGACCACCACCGTGGGCATGAGCAGGGAGGCGTACTCCGCGTTCACCCCAAACCGCTCCTCCACCTGATCCAGCGTCAGCTTGTTAAATTTCTCGTAAAATGTGTTCAGCACCGACGCCTCCACCTTATCCCCCACGGGCTTGGACTGCATCTGGCGCATCATATAGAGAATATTTTCCCCGATTCCGATCAGATTGGTGATCTCCCGGTCCTTTAAGTACATTTTCCGGAAGGTGAACAGCTCGTTGTCCACCAGCTCCTCGATCTGTTCCCTGTGGGCCTTGGCGCTGGCCGGGATTCTGGCCAGCAGCTCACGGATGCGCAGGGACCCCAGGGACAGGTTCTGGGTCGTCACCAGGGCGTCCTTGTCGAACAGGGAAATCTGGGCGCTGCCAAATCCCACGTCCACAATGGCCGTGCCCTTCTGAATGATCTTGTTGAACTCCGCCGCCTTGGAGGCGATGGCCTTGTAGCTGATAAAGCGCTGCTCCGAGTTGCTGATGATCCGAACCTTCAGGCCGGTGCGCACGCGGATCTGATCCAGGATGATCTGGTTGTTTTTGGCCTCCCGCATGGCGCTGGTGGCGTAGGCCCGGTACCCCTTCACCTTGTACTCGTTCATGGTTTTTACAAAATCTTCCAGAACCTGGCACATTTCCTCCACCAGTTCGTAGCTGATCTTGCCCTCGCTGTATGTCTCTTTTCCCAGGGCGATCATATGGCGGATATGATCCACGCGCCGCACGCCGTTTTTTCCCGATATTTCGTAGATGCCCAGCTCCAGCTCAAAGGAGCCCACATCGATTGCCGCAAATAATTGAACTGCCACTTTTGTTCCTCCCCTCCCCGCAAACAACGGCCGGGGCCGTCCTCATCCGACGTTTTTTCTCTCTTTCCATGATACCGGATTCCCGGCTCCCGCGCAGCGAATCCCGGTAAATTTCCCGTAAAATATGTGTAAAACCTACTCCACCAGGGTGCCCAGCAGATGGGTGATAAACTGGGACGCCGTTCTGCCTGAAAGTCCTCCGTGGCTCAGCTCCCACTTGTTGGCCTCGGCGTAAAGCTCCTCTTCCGGAAGGTTCACGTGGTAGCGCTCCGCCAGCACGCTGACGATCTTCTGGAACTGGAACTTGTCCGGGGACCCGTAGTAGATTGTCACGCCGAAGCGCGCGGCTAAGGACAGCTTCTCCTGTACGGTATCGTTGTTGTGAAGCTCGTCGTCCAGCTCCCGCTTGTCGCTGAACTTCTCCCGGATCAGATGGCGGCGGTTGGAGGTGGCGTAAATCAGCACGTTTCTGGGACGTTTTCCCAGACCGCCCTCCAGGATGGCCTTTAAGTATTTGTACTCCAGCTCATAGTCCTCAAAGGACAGGTCGTCCATGTAGATGATGAACTTGTAGTTCCGGTCCTTGATCTGCTCTAGCACGTCGGAGAGCGCCTTAAACTGGTGCTTATATACCTCAATGATACGCAGTCCCTGGTGATAATATTCATTCAGGATGGCCTTGACGCTGCTGGACTTCCCGGTGCCCGCGTCTCCGTAGAGCAGCACGTTGTTGGCCTCTTTTCCGCGGATAAACGCCTCGGTGTTCTCGATCAGCTTTTTCTTCTGCAGCTCATAGCCCACGATATCGTCCAGGTAGACATGCTCCACATTGATGATGGGGTCGATGATCACCTGCTGGCCGTTTTCCTTCTCCACCACCCGAAACGCCTTGTTGAGACCGAATTTACCTACGCCGAACTCCCGGTAGAAATCCACCACCAGCCGCTGGAAGGCGTCCACGTCCGCCGCCTGCTCCAGCTGGACCGCCAGATTTACGATGCGGTCGCGGATGCGCTTGTTAAATACCTTGCTGTCCGTCCGGGCCGGTTTGTAGGCCGCTAACATCTCCCACACCGGTCCGCCCAAAACCCGGATATCCCGGTCGAACAGATCCTTGAACACGGCGAAATCCCGGCGCGCCAGCTGGTCCAAAGAGCCGCCCGCCCCGCCCTGGATCTCGCAGGTGGTGCTGTAGGCGTTCTCATTGTTGGCCAGACAGAAGGCCATGAAGCAGTGCCATAAATTGCCCTCAAAGCCGTAGGTCACCGCCAGCTCGATCAGCTGGTTGGCAAGCGCCGCCTCCCGGCCGGAGGCATCCTTCCGGCTTCCGGCATCCTTCCGGCTCCCGGCGCCCTCCCGGCTTCCGGCGCGCTCCTGCTCCCCGGCGCTCTCCTGGCTTCCGGCGTCCTTCCGCTCCCCGGCGCCCTCCAGCAGCCCGGCGAACTCCTCAAATAACTCCTGGTATTCCAGGTTGCGGTATATAATCAACTGTTTTGTATCCATGTCGCTCACCCTCTTATCTAATAATTGCCCAAAATCCGCATGCTGACCGCTTCCTCGGAGATGCCTTTTAACGCATTCTGGACGGCGGCGTCTCCCAGAGAGCCCTCCACGTCCACGAAGAACCGGTATTCCCAGCTGCGCCCCTCGATGGGCCGGGACTCGATCATCAGCATGTTAACGTTGTTGAAAATGAAATTGCCCAGCATATTGTACAGGGAGCCGCTGCGGTGGAGTCCCTCAAAGCAGATGCTGACCTTGGACGCGTCCTTTCGGTACACGGCCTCCCGGGAAAGCACGATAAACCGGGTGGTATTGTTCTTGTTGTGGTTAATCCCCGGGGCCAGCACCTTGAGGCCGTAAAGCCTGCCCGCGATCTCGCTGGCAACAGCCGCCTGGCGGCAGTCTCCGTCCCGGGTGACCTTTAACGCCGCAGCCGCGGTGTTCTCCAGGCTGATCTGACGCCACTGGGGATGGGCGTTTAAATACTGGGAGCACTGCATCAGGGCCTGGGGATGAGAGTAGACAAGCTCCACGTCCTCAAGCCTCGCCTCCGGCAGTCCCAGCAGCGCGTGGCGCACCGCCAGCTGCGTCTCGGCCACAATGTAGTTGTTGTGCTTCACCAGCAGATCGTAATTGTCGCTGACCGCTCCCGCCGAGGAGTTCTCGATGGGAAGCACTCCATAGTCGGCCCGTCCTTCCTCCACCTCGGCCATCACGTCCTCCATGGCCGCCACATGGTAGAGCGAGGCCTCCCGGCCAAAAAACTGAAGGGCCGCCCCGTGTCCGTAGGAGCCCTCCACGCCCTGATACGCCACCCGCGCTCCGGACGTCCGAATTGTTTCGATCACCTGGAATCCGGTGTCAATTCCCTTGCCGTGCCGGGCCAGCAGCTGATACTGGCGCTTCCGGCTGACCGTCATCAGCTGGGAAAACAGCTCCCGCACCGCCTGGCTGTTAAAGTCGCCGTGGGCCATCGCACCCACCGCTTCCAGCTTCTGGCGTTCCCGCTCCCCGTCGTACACGGCCTTACCCGTCTCTATCTTGTATTCCGCCACATCCGCGCAGATTTTCATGCGCTGCTCGAACAGGCGGACCAGCTGGCCGTCGATCTCGTCCAGCTGTCCTCTCAATTCTCCCAAATCCAGGTTCTTCATAGGTTGTCTTTCTCCGTCAATTATTTTTTTCTTTTTCCATCTCGTTTAACATGGAAATGATCACATCCCGGGTGTAAGCGCCGGAAAACTTCCGCTTGGCCGGCTCCAGCTCCTTTAGGAAGATGGGCTCGCCGTAGCGGATCACAACGTGGCTGGGACGGATCAGGGGGAGGTGGTCCTCAAACACCTCCGCCGTGCCGGTGATGGCCACAGGAATCACCGGACAGCCGCTCTTCTCCGCGATCTTTAAGCTGCCCTCGTGAAACGGCAGCAGGTCCGTCAAATCCCCCTCGTTGCGGGTCCCCTCCGGGAAAATCCAGATGGAGACGCCGGACTTCACCTTCTCGATGCCCTCCAGGATGGTCTTTAATCCCTCCTTGATGTTCACCCGGTCCAGAAACAGGCAGTTAACATAAGACATCCAGGTGCTCAGAAGCGGAATCTTAGCCATCTCCTTCTTCGCCACAAATCCGGCCAGGCCGGGAACGGTCACATACCCGGTGAGGATGTCGAAATAGCTGCGGTGGTTTCCCACATAGAGCACGGCCCGGTCCCGGGGTATGTTCTCCAGGCCCTGGACGGTAATGGTCACGCCGGCCAGCTTCAGGATGAACCGGAACACGCTGCGGACGATCCGCAGGCTCCAGTCCTGTTTTGCGCGGCTGTTTCCCTTACCCACCAGCGCCAGAATCCCCAGAATCGGAATACTGAAAATCAGGAACAGCACTACGGTCGATGCGACCAAAATAATCCTTAACATCGGTGTTCTCCTTACTATGTACGTCATCTTTATCCAACGCGGCGGAACCATGACAGAATCATTTCCACTTCATGGATATTTTTCCTCTATTATATTAAAATAGCAGATCAAATACAATACCCTGGAAACAGGTTTTCGTATCATGATCTGCTCTTTGATTTTGTGATTCGTTCGAACAACAGCCCGGTAAAAAACCACAGCGGGGCAAAATTTAAACGGATGACGCCGTCCACGTTGTCCGGCCATCTGGAGTAGTCCCAGGGACAGATTCCGGCGCCGGTCAGCCAGATTCCGGTCACGTACTCCGCAATAAAGATCATCACCATAAACAGCAGCCCGTGGCGGATGGCCAGAGCCAGGGGACTGATCCGCTCCCGGGAGGCCTCCTCAAAGCCGGGCAGATCGGACAGCCAGCTGTCCATCATGCTGCTGATGGGTCCCAAAAGCGCGCCCATGCCGTAAATCGGAAACATTATTAAAGAAGTTCTGCCCATCAGCCGCCAGTCCCCGGCCATGATGGAATCCACGGAGGTAAACATCACCTCCAGGCACCAACCGGCAATGCCGCAGCGGCAGAAGTTAATCAAAAATTGTTTTAAATTCAGCGTTTTCATAAACCATAGTATGGACAAAAGCCCCGCCGTGCCATACATGGATTTTACATTTCCAGAACTTACCGCGGCCCCGCCGTTTTACAAAAGCGGCGACAGCAACCTGCACATCTGCTCCTTCAGGCGCATCCACAGTCTGCGGCTGTGGTAATCCTCCCGTGTGATCTCCCGGCAGTGGGGCAGATCGTCCATAAATGCCTTCTCCAGCCGCTCGGTGGTCTTTTGATCGTAGATCGTGGCATTCACCTCGAAATTCAGCTCAAAGCTGCGGATATCCATGTTGGCGGTCCCATAGCAGCTGACCTGTCCGTCCACCATCACGCCCTTGGAGTGCAGGAATCCGTTCTCATACACATAGCAGCGGGCCCCGTAATCCAAAAGTTCGCCCGCGTAGGAGCAGGTGGCCCAGTACACAAAGGGATGGTCCGGCTTGCAGGGGATCATCAGGCGCACGTCCACTCCGGAGGAAGCCGCGATTTTCAGGGCGGAGAGAATCGCGTCGTCGGGAATAAAATACGGCGTCTGAATATAAATATGGCGCTTGGCCTTGTGAAACAGCTCCAGGTAGTTATTGCGGATGTGAGGCTCCCTGGTATCCGGCCCGCTGGTGATAATCTGCATGTACACCTGCTCTGCGTCCGTCTGGTCCTGGGGCCAGATACGGCCGTTTCCTTCGCCCATAAGGCGTCTTCTGGCCGCCTCGGCCTCGTCCCCGAAATAACTCAGGTCCTTGAACAGATTTTCTCCGGTGGCATAATTCCAGTCCAGGGCAAAACGGATCTGCAGACTGATGGCCGCCTCCCCCCTGATCTTTAAGTGGGTGTCCCGCCAGTAGCCGAACTGGGGATCTTTGGAAATATACTCCCGGCCGATGTTGAAGCCGCCCACAAACCCGGTGGTGCCGTCGATCACCACGATCTTGCGGTGGTTGCGGTAATTGACGCGCAGATTCAGCCAGCCAAGAAAGGGCGGAAAGAAGGTGCCCACCCGGATTCCTGCCAAACGCATCTCCTCCCAGCGCCGCTTGGGCATAAACCGCCCGCCCATGCCGTCGTAGAGGATGCGGACCTCCACGCCCTCCTTGACCTTTTCGATCAGAATGGGGACAATGGAGTCAAATACCTCGTCGTTTTTGATGATATAGTATTGGATGTGGATAAAACGCCTGGCCCCCCGCAGCGCCTGGCGCAGCGCCTCAAACTTCTCCCGGCCATCGGTGTAGATATCCACCGCGTTGTCCGAGGTCAGAACCGCGCCGGAAGTCTCCAGATTGTAGAGCACCAGGCTGCTGTACTCCCTGGTCATGGCATCCGGGTGATGGTCCTCTCTGCGCTCGGAGCGGATCACGGCCTCCTGGCTCTTGATGGGGAACTTCAGCCGGTCGTCCGCCTCTTTCACCCGGAACATACGGCTCTTCTTCATATCCTGTCCGAACAGCAGGTAAAACGCAACCCCGAAAACGGGGATAAAATAGATGGCCAGCAGCCAGGTCCACACGGTCTTGGGATCCCGGCGCTGGAAAAATACGATCACGATGGAGAGCAGCACGTTGATAAACCACAGATGCTGCATCAGCCAGGACCACACCTCCACCGTGCTCTGCCATATTTCTCTCATTACCGGCCACCTCTCTTTCTCATATTCCCGGGCCCACGTGCTCCACGGTCTGTCTGCCCTCGTTGTCATAGCTTATCCGAACGCGGTCAAACTGATTCACATAGGTGATATAACCCAGGATGCCTTCCGCGTCGATAAAAAGCGCTTCGATCCGCGCGCCCTCCATGCCTCCGCCGATATAATCCCGCAGCACATTATCCGGTTTATCCAGCTCCAGATTGATCAAATGAAAAGCCGCTTTACCAGGCAGCTCTCCCGCGTCCATTTTATCCTGCAAATACCGTCTCGCCGCGTTGGCCACCTCAACGGCCTCGTGCTCTGAAGCCACGCGCCTGGCCGCTTTCGTCAGCCAGTCCATATGGGGCAGACTCGACGTCACGAGAATCGCAATGATTGCTATGACGGCAACCAATTCCACCAGCGTATAACCGCCTCTTTTGTTCTGATTCACTCTTCTTCCCATCTCTTTTTCGGTCCTGCAATAGTTCCGGTCCATTCGGAGACCGGCCCCTGACAATGGCCCATTGTACCATAAATGCGCGCCTTTGGCAAGAAATCCCCCTCATCGGAAACTCTGCCGCTATTTGTGCTTAACCGTTGCCTCCCCTGATTTTCCGTCAAATGTTGCGGTGTACGTTTTCCCGTTGATCTCGCCCTCCCAGGTGGCGGTGTCGCTGATGGGATCGTAATCGTAGGACTCCGTCTCATCCGGCTTCAGCACCTGTGCATCCACCAAAGCCTGCTGCGCCTTGCCCGCGGAATACTCGGATCTGGCGTTGGCCATGGCTACCTGCTCGGCGGATTTATTTTGCATGTTCTGATAGGACGGCACTGCCACCGCAATCAATATTGCCATGATTGCGATAACGCAGATCAGCTCCACCAGCGTAAACCCTCCGTTCGTCTTGCGCTTTCTGTCAGTTCTCCTCATATGTTTTCCTTTCTGTCCTCATTCAACGGAATAGATGATCTTCTCCAGCTCCTCCACGGAAGTTTCTCCCCGGATGGTCATATCCCTTGCCTGCTCCCGCAGGCTCTTGCTTCCGTTTTTCCGCAGCACGGTCCGTATCTCGCGGGGCGAAGCCCCTTTTTGTATCATGCCGCCGATCTCCTCGTCCACCTCCATAAACTCGTAGATGGCGCGCCTGCCGGAATAACCGGTATTACCACAGCGGCTGCAGCCCACCGGCTTCCAGAGCCGTTTTACCGGTTCCGGGGCCGTACCTCCCAGAAGCTCCCGCTCCCGGCCGTCCGGTTCATACTCCCGGCGGCAGTGCGGACAAAGCTCCTTCACCAGGCGCTGCGCGATCACCCCGGTGAGGGCCGCCGCAGCCATATAGGGGACCACGCCCATATCCAGCAGCCTTGCGACGCTGGCCGCGCAGTCATTGGTGTGCAGCGTGGAAAATACCAGGTGCCCCGTTATGGCGGCGCGCACGCCGATGGATGCGGTTTCTCCGTCCCTCATCTCGCCGATCATGATCACATCCGGGTCCTGACGGAGTATGGCCCGCAGGGCTACGGCAAAGGTGAGGCCGGATTTCACATTTACCTGAACCTGAGTGGCTCCGCTTATGGCCTTCTCCACAGGGTCCTCCACTGCCACCACATTGATTTTCCGCCTGACCAGCCGGTTTAAGGCAGCATAGAGCGTGGTGGTCTTGCCGCTTCCGGTAGGACCGGTCACCAGGACCAAGCCGTAGGGCGCTTTTATGAACCGCTCGAATATCTCCTCCTGTTCCTCCGTCATACCCAAGCGCCGCACATCCATCAGACAGTCGTCCCGGGCGCTGTTTAAAAGTCTCAGCACTATTTTCTCACCGTAAATTGTGGGCAGAGCGGAAATCCTCAGGTCCGTTTTCACCTGCCCGCGGTCATAGCGGTACTTGCCGTCCTGGGGCAGCCTCTTTTCCGCAATATCCATGCCTCCCATGATTTTGAGTCTGGTCACGATGGGACGGTGGGCTTCCATTGCCATGGATGCGTGCTCCACCAGATCGCCGTTTACGCGCAAACGGATCACAAGCCGGTCCTCCATGGGCTCCACGTGGATGTCGCTGGCGCCCCTGGCATAGGCCTGCTCAATCAGCGTGTTAACCATTTTCACAATGGGCGTGCCCTCCACGCGCTCGCTGGCCGCGGAGACCTCCCGGCTGTAGCCCGAACCCAGAACCTCCTTGTTCACCTTCTGCACCGCGTTGCTCAAATCCTGCTCCCGGTACACCGCGGCCGCGCAATTCCGTATGGACTCTGCGGCGGCCAGCACCACGGTCAGCTCCATCCCGGCCGCGGCCTCGATCTCGTCGAACACATCAAACATCAGCGGATCCCGCGCAGCCACCACCAGCTTTCCGTTCCGAATGCCGATGGGAAGCACCTGATACTGATCCGAGAAGTTGTGGGAAATCAGTCCGGACGCCTCGGGATCCACCTTGTACTCCGACAAGTCCACCACCTCCAGGCCGTCCCGCTCTCCCAGGCAGGCCAACAGCGCCGCCTCCGAAACATACCCGAAATCCAGCAGAATCTCTTCCAGGGCCTTGTCCGGGCAGCGCTCCCTGAATTCCATGGCGCGTCTGAGCTGGCGTTCTGTCAGCAAACCGCGCTCAAGCAACAGTGTTTCCACCGGAATATTCATATTAAGATTGTTCCTTTCTCATGTAAATGCTATACTGTAACCGACAATCCGACCGGGAGGGGAGTTTTATGGAAGTGTACAACCTGTTTTACGGAGCCGTGTATCTCTTCACCGGCTTATGGACCGGCAGTTTCTTAAACGTCTGTGTGTGGCGTTTTCCCCGCCGGCTCTCCCCAATAAAGGGCCGCTCCTCCTGCCCCCGCTGCGGTCACGCCCTGAGTCCGGGAGACCTGGTCCCCGTATTCTCCTGGCTGTTTCTGCGCGGCAGATGCCGCTACTGCCACCGGCCTATCTCCCGCCGCTATCCGCTGACCGAGGCATTGACCGGACTGGTCTTTCTGCTCTGCTTTTACGTGTTCGGGGCCGGATTCCAGTCCGTACCGGCCTGTCTGTTCGCTTCCGCCCTGATCGCCGCGGCCTGGATCGACTGGGATTTCACCTACATACCGGACGGCATCTCCCTGTTTATCCTTCTGGCCGGACTCATCTCCTTTATCCCGCTGCCTGCTTGCGGCCTTCTGACGCGGTTTTCCTGGGGAAGCTTGGGCGATCATGTTGTTGCGGCTGTCCTCATCGGATCTGCGCTGTTCATTGTCTCCCGGCTCACCGGCGGCGGAATCGGAGGCGGCGACATCAAGCTTCTGGCCGCAGCAGGCTTCTATCTCGGCCTCCCGAGGGGGCTTCTTGCCATGCTTGGGGGCTATATCCTGGCCGCTGTCTGGGTCGCTCCGGCACTGCTGCGCGGTAAAATCCATCGTCGCTCGTCCATTCCCATGGCCCCTTTTTTCGCCGTCTCCCTGATTCTCTCGCTGCTTTGGGGCGAACAGCTCCTTATCTGGTATCTGAATCTGGTGTTTTGCAGAGGGGTTTGAGACAGTTTCCACACCCGCGGCCCGTTTACCGGGAACATCCGCCCTCGTAGTAACGGTAGACGCCCAGGCCCTGCATGTTAAAGTACAGGCTGTCGGAGACTGCAGTCTGTGGATCTTCTGTATCCGGAGCCGGGGCGTTGTCCGTGGGCTCTGCATCTGATTCCGGGACGCTGTCCGGGGCAGCCTCATCTGATTCCAGACCGCTGTCCGGCTCCCCTTCATCCTGGTCCCCGTCTTCCCCCTGCTCATCCTCCTGCGGGAGCGGAATGATCAACACTTCGCCTTCCGCGTCGTCAAACCGGATTTCCGCGCCCAGCCTGAACGTATATCCATGCCATGTCACCTGAGTGTCCACGGTGGCCTCGCCCCTGGCCGGTCTGGCGGTCAGAACCATCTCCACCGCAAGGTCTCCCGTTTCGCCGTATCCATTTGCACGGTATTCCAAGGCTTCCAGGGCCTCTGTAAGCTCTGCCGCGCCCCTTCTCCCCGCCAGAGACAGGCAGTCCTCCTCAAATTCCTCCCAAATCCGGTTCATCGCAGCGGATGAGCCGTTGCTCACGTCCAGGCAGTAGGACTGGTGGATCATCTTTGCGGTGGCCTGCGCTTCCATGTAGCTGCGATTTTGTAAAACTGCTTCCATACTGTAACGCGACATGTACAGAAACCCCGTGGACAGAATTGCAAACATCGTCATGAGCATGACCACGTAAATCATACTGCCTCCCTGGCGCGGATCAATGCGTCCCATCCGGCTTTCCCTCCTCTATCTCCCCGTACAGGCTGGAAACATAGGCCCTCTGTTCCCAGATCACTTCATCCCCATTTTCTTCCAAAAGTTGAATCCGCACACAGACCGCGTCCTCATCCGTGCCGGTAAAATCCAGCTCCAGCCTCATGCCAAGCTCCTGTCCTCCATCCAGCAGCGCCCCGTCAAATTGCAGCGGCCCATCTTCCCCTACGCCGCTCCGGTACCCGTCCCCGGACCGCTCCGTCTCCCGCACACGGTAATACAAGGTTGCGGGATCTTCGGGGTCTACGGCGAAATCGTACCCGTAACGCAGCTGTTCCTCTATCTCGCGGTAAATCCGGCCGCATACCTGTTTTGCCTCCGAGGTCCGCCCGAACCGGTAATACAGCTTCAGCTGGGGCACCAGAAAACCGGTGAAAAAGAGCAGCGCGATGGAGGCAATGGTCAATGCCATTACGGTCTCCAGCAGTGTGAAGCCACCGCAGCGCCTGGCCCTGCTTTCTGTGTCTTTGCCCACTCCATGTCCTCCCATTACTCGTGCCGGAAATAGGTAATCCGGTTTTCCCCGTCTTCCCCAACCGTGTACTCGCGAAAATACTCTTCCAGCGTTTCACCGGAATCCATTTGGAAATACACTGTGAGAACCTTCTCCCCGGCCCTTCCCTCCCCGCGATCCGCCAGCGCGCCGAGCTCATAGCTGGAACGGTCCAAACGGTACTCCCGCGACAGAAGCTCCGAGTTTGCCGCCATCATATACAGGAATCCCGTGCTGATCAGGGCGATCAGCGCCACGCTGACGATCACCTCAACCAATGAAAATCCCGCCCTTGGGCCCGGCCCGCCCTTTCTTTTGTACGCCATATCGCCTATTCCATGCCTTTCTCCGCTGCGCGCGGCTCCACCCAGTAAATATCCACATCCATCCGGCAGATCACGCCGGCCGTCTCCGATGCCGAGGCCTTCACGCGCCTGTCCGGCTCGATTCCCATGTAACTCACCACCATGCTGGCAGGCTCTGCGTCAATCCGGTCCGCCATCCTCATTGCATCCCGAACACTGTCGCCGGCCAGCTCCAAATGAATCTGCGCGTACCGGAACTCCGGGCCGGAGGCATTTCCCAGGCTGCCTGAACTCCCCGCGCCGCCTGAACTCCCCGCGCTGCCTGAATTCCCCGCACTGCCTGAACTCCCCGCGCCGCCTGAATTTCCCGCACTGTCCGTGCTTTCCGCCCTGGGCACAGCCCTCTCCGGCTGGAAATCCCCCTTCCCGGACTCTGACCGGATGATTTCCAGTCTGCGCACCGTCAGTCCGGACTCCCTGGCCATGCGCTGAAACAGGCGGTCAAAGGTCACATCCTCCATCGTTTCATAAAAGAACCGGTCCCCGCTTTCCTCCAAGGTCGGCTCCGACACAATCACCACGTCGATGAACTGTTCCGCCTCAATCCGCTCCCGCTCCAACCGGCTGCACTCCTCACGGGCGGACATGCGGCGCTCCATGGCCGGCTCCAGAATCCGGCTCCGGCCAACCGACCAGATCAGAAGGACCGCCAGCACCGTGAGCAGTACACATTCCCGTTTACTGAACCGCATTTTGCCGTCCCTCCTTTCCCGTCAGCCTGATCTTTAGCTCCATGGAAAGCTTCTGTTTCCCGGCGGCTTCCGTCCCGTAACCCCAGGAGCTGTATTCCACCTCCGTAAAATATCCGCTGTCCCGCACGCGCTCCACATATCCGGGCGCCTCCCCGGAATCCGGCATGGTGATGCGCAGGCTGAGGTATCCCGTGTCTTTGTTGTAAACCACGGACTCAATGTCCATACCGGGAGCCAGGCAATCCTCCAGGACCTCAAAGCCTTCCATGGTCAGGCATTTCATTGTTCGGATCCGGTTCTTTGCCGCCTCCATCCGGCTTTGGTAAGCGCGATCATCGGCCTGCTCCTGATGTTTGGCCATCTTCTCCCGGTAGGCCGCCACGCCTTTATCCTCCGACAGGTAGGCGGACAGCTCCCGGGATTTTTGCAGTGCGCGGTATGTCCCGGCCTCCAGATAACACCAGATTCCGGCCACTGCCAGCGCGTTGGCCGCTGCAAACAACAGACAGCGGGCGCCGAATCCCTCCGGCAGGATTCCCCTTCCACGCCGGGACAATCCGCGCTCCGCGGCCAGGAGATTCACCGGGGACAGTCCCTTCTCAGGCCGGTGGGCGGCGCAGAGCACCATCGCGCTGAAGTGAATGTCCTCCTCTGCCGCCTGGCTTTTCCCAGCCGGGCGGATGTCAAACCGGAGACAGCGGCAGGGCAGCCTGAGCAGACCGCCCACAGAAGCGGCCGCCGCATCCGCGTCCTTCAGTCTGCCCGGGAGAATCATCACCTGCTGCACGGTCTCCGACTCCGTGCGGGCCTCGCAGAACTGGACCAGCTTTCCGATCTGATCCGCAATCTCCTCATAGAGAAGTCCCTCCGCTCCAGCGTCGCAGAAGCGCCTCACATTCAGCCGGACATTCCGGTTTATAAGGCAGTGCCCGTCTTTAACCAGGAACAGGCGCAGCTGATCCGATTCCAGCGCCGCTACCACGGCGGTCTGGCGGCGCGCTCCCATACGAAAGGCAAACTTCGCCATACAGTCCGGCAGCACGCTCAGACGTGCGCAGGAAATACCGGCCTCCTTTAAGGGCAGCAGCCGCTTCTCTAACCGTTCCAGTTCCATGGCATACGCCAGGAGATGCTGCTCCTTTCCCCGTCCCGCCCGCTCCAGGAGATCCATGTCCACCGCAGTGGCCGCGGCCGTTTTCCGAAAATAGGCGATTTCATTTCGGATCATTCCCCGCGTAATCTCCGCGGACGCCGCGGGAAGGCGCATCTCACGCAAAACGGTCTCGCTTCCACCCACCGCCGCAATCACGCGCTTTCCGGCCAGGCCCGCTGACCGCAGAAACGCTACTGCCTCCTGCACGTCCCCGGCACTGGTTAATTCTGCGGTCTTTGCAGCGCGCAGCGTGAACACTCCGCCCTTAAAGCAACCGCACACATAGGCGATCCGCCTGTCCTCCAGATAGAGATAATGTCTCAACGATTTCCTCCTCATCACAGCATATGGGAATACATGGTGTAAATGGGCATCATGACGGCGATCACAATACTTCCGACCACCAGGGCCATCACGATCATCACACAGGGCTCCAGAAGCGCAACCATCTGTTCCAGGGCCCTTTCGGATTCCGACTCGTAAAAGATCCCCGCATCCGCCAATATACTCTCCAGCGCGCCCGATTCCTCGCCGGCCGCCACCAGTGAGATAAATACCGGAAGAAAGATACGCCGCCGTTCCAGCGACTGGGAGAGCATTTCTCCCTTGCGCAGGTCCATTCCCACCTGCCCCAGACACATCCGTATGTAGGAATTTCCCATCACGGCCGCTGCAGCGTCCAGGCTTTCCAAAATGCTGATACCGCTGGCATACAGCAGTGAAAAGGACGAGGCGAACTGGGCCGTGTACACGGTTTTCAGCAGCCTCCCCACCACCGGAAGCCCCAAAAGCAGCCGGTCCTTTTCCAGACGGACCGCGGGAATCGTCAAAATCCAGGCTCCCAGCCCCAAAAGTCCCAGAACAGCCAGCAGCAGATGCAGCCCGTGGATTTTCAGAAACGCGCTCGTCCCCAGCAGGAAACGAGTGAACGCCGGAAGCTCCGTTCCGGACAAAAGCGACGCAAACCTGGGCAGCACGGCGGTCAGCATAAATGCCGTAGCCGCCAGCGTGACCACCAGCAAAATGGCGGGGTAGGTCATTGCGCTCCTGATCTTCTTGCGCAGCTTTGCCTCCCGGCTGTAATGATCCGCCATTTTCGCCATCACCCGGTCCAATGAACCGTTCAGCTCTCCCATAGCGGCCATATGGACCAACAGTCCGGGAAATATCCCGTTCATCTCCGCCATGGCCTCGGACAGCGTCCGCCCCTTCTGCACCGTCTCGTTAAGCCGGGCCAGAATCCGCCCAAGGGAGCGGTCACGGGTGGAACTGCCGCAGACGGAAAGCGCTCTGGAAACAGGCACGCCCGCACCCAGCATGGTGGACATCTGACGGCAGAAAGGCGGGATGGCGTCGGACTTCACTCTGCTGGAAGTCCGACGGCCGTTCTCCGCCTCTGTTCTGCGATATTCGTAACAATAAATTCCCCTTCGGTGAAGCATCTCAAGCAGCGACTGCTCGTCCGCAGCCTCCAGCGTTCCTGCGCAGCAGGTGCCGTCCATCCGGAGCGCTTTATAGCGGTAACGTGCCATTTCATCCCCTTCTCTTTCGTTTCCCACAGACGTACAAAAAACGGCCTTATCCGATGGATTCCGATCAGATAAAGCCGCCCGGCTGCGATAATCTCATGGCCTGATACAAGGCGTTTCAACGGAATTGATTCTGCGCCGGCTCATATTTATAACCGATACCGGATAGTGTGGAGACGATCTCCGCCTTCTGTACACCGGCAGAACGGCAAAACTCATCAAGCGTGCCATAGTGATCCCTCAGCTGCGTATTTATATAGCTCAATAAAATAACCGGATCTTTCGGTATACTGCCCATGGTTTGTTTTCTTCCTCCGTCTCTGCAGAATCATCTGACCCGGACCCAGTTGGAATCCGGTTCACAATATTATTATCGCTTATGTTTTTCATTGTCAAGACTTCATTCCCAATTTCGCTCATTTTTTGCAAATTCCAGTGGTTTTTCCACTAAAAAAGGCGCAGGATAGGCCCCCCACGCCTTTTTCACACGGATTCCAAAAATTTAAAAATTACTCCACATAGGCGATCAGCCGGTCCTGATGTTCGGACACGTCGATCACAATGGTGTTGCCTGCGCGGACGCCGTCCTGGAGAATGATTTTGGCTGCCAGCGTCTCCACGTGTTTCTGAAGGTAACGCTTCAGCGGCCGCGCGCCGTACACCGGATCATAGCCCCGCTCGATAACGAACTCCTTAGCCTGAGCGGTCAGCTCGATGGTCAATTCCCGGTCCGCCAGACGCCTGTTCAAATCCGCCACGCACAAGTCCACGATTCCGCCGATATTCTCCCTGGTTAAGGGCTTGAACAGAATCACCTCGTCCAGACGGTTTAAGAACTCCGGCCGGAAGTGGGCCCGCAGATCATTCATCACCGCGGTCTCGGCTTCAGGCCGGATGCGGCCGTCCTCGCCGATGCCCTCTAACAGGTACTGGGATCCGATGTTGGACGTCAGGATAATGATCGTGTTCTTAAAGTCCACGGTCCGCCCCTGGGAATCCGTAATCCGCCCGTCGTCCAGAACCTGGAGCAGCACGTTGAACACGTCCGGATGGGCCTTCTCCACCTCGTCAAACAGCACCACCGAGTAAGGCTTGCGCCGTACCGCCTCGGTCAGCTGTCCGCCCTCGTCGTAGCCCACATATCCCGGAGGCGCTCCGATCAGGCGGGCCACGGAGTGCTTCTCCATGTACTCGCTCATATCGATGCGGACCATGTTGCCCTCATCGTCGAACAGCGCTTCCGCCAGGGCCTTGGCCAGCTCGGTCTTGCCCACGCCGGTGGGGCCCAAAAACAGGAAGGAGCCAATGGGCTTGGTGGGATCCTTGATACCGGCTTTGGACCGGATAATGGCCTCGGTCACCTTCTCCACGCCCTCCTCCTGGCCGATCACCCGCTTGTGGAGCAGATCGTCCAGATGAAGCGTCTTACTGCGCTCGCTCTCGGTCAGCTTCGCCACCGGGATTCCGGTCCAGCGGGAAATGATCCGCGCGATCTCGTCCTCGGTCACGCTCTCGCGCACCAGGCTTAAATCCTCGTTTCTTACCCGCTCTTCCTCCTCGGCCAGCTCCTTCTGCAGCTGGGGCAGCTTGCCGTACTGGAGTTCCGCGGCCTTGTTCAGGTCGTATCGCTGCTGGGCGTCCTGAATCTGCCGGTTTACCGTCTCGATCTCCTCCCGGAGAGCGGAAAGGCGGTCCACGCTGGCCTTCTCATTCTCCCACTGGGCTTTCCGGGCCGCAAACTCGTCGTGCAGCTCCGCCAGCTCCTTCTGCAGGTCCGCCAGACGGTCCTGGCTTAAGTGGTCGGTCTCCTTCTTCAGGGCCGCCTCCTCAATCTCCATCTGCATAATCTTGCGGGACATCTCATCCAGCTCCGCCGGAAGGGTGTCCAGCTCGGTCTTGATCATGGCGCAGGCCTCGTCCACCAGGTCGATGGCCTTATCCGGCAGAAACCGGTCGGTAATGTAGCGGTCGGACAGGGTGGCGGCGCTCACCAGCGCGGAGTCCGTGATCTTCACGCCGTGGAACACCTCGTAGCGCTCCTTCAGGCCCCGGAGAATGGAAATGGTGTCCTCCACCGTCGGCTCATCCACCAGCACCGGCTGGAACCGGCGCTCCAGCGCCGCGTCCTTCTCAATGTATTTGCGGTACTCGTTCAGGGTGGTGGCGCCGATGCAGTGCAGCTCGCCTCTGGCCAGCATAGGCTTTAACATATTTCCAGCGTCCATGGAGCCCTCGGTTTTCCCCGCGCCCACAATGGTGTGCAGCTCGTCAATAAAAAGGATAATCTGCCCGTCGCTCTTCTTCACTTCCTCCAGCACAGCCTTCAGACGCTCCTCAAACTCGCCCCTGTACTTGGCCCCGGCCACCAGAGAACCCATATCCAGAGCAAACAGCTTTTTGTCCTTCAGTCCGTCCGGCACGTCGCCCCGCACAATCCGCTGGGCCAGGCCCTCCACCACGGCAGTCTTGCCCACGCCGGGTTCGCCGATCAGCACCGGGTTGTTCTTAGTTTTACGGGAAAGGATCCGGACCACGTTTCGGATCTCGCTGTCGCGGCCGATCACCGGGTCCAGCTTCTGCTCACGCGCCCGTTCCACCAGGTCGTAGCCGTACTTGGTCAGGGTGTCGTAGGTGGCCTCCGGGTTGTCGCTGACCACCCGCTGGTTGCCGCGCACCGTGGACAGCGCCTGTAAAAATGTCTCCCGGGTAATGTTGTACATCTTTAACAGGTTTTTGACCGCCCGGCTGGGATGCTTAATCAGGGCCAAAAACAGGTGTTCCACGGAAACGTACTCGTCGCCCATGGACTTGGCCTCGTCCTCCGCATTGATCAGCACCTTATTCAAGTCGTTGCTGATGTAGAGCTGGCCGCCTCCGCTGACCTTGGGCAGCTTCTCCAGCGCCTGTTTCACCTCATTTTTCAGCATATCGCCCTGAATCCCCATCTTGGTCACCAGTTTTAAAATCAGGCTGTCCTCCAGGGTGAGCAGAGCGTACAGCAGGTGCTCCTGGTCGATCTGCTGGTTTCCGTACTCGTAAGCCAGCTTCTCGCAGTTCTGCACCGCCTCCATCGATTTTTGCGTAAATTTATTGATGTTCATCACTCATTCCTCCTCTATTCGGAATTGTGCTCTTGTATCTGTGTTCTAGTCGTACTATAACACGCTTTATTAGCACTGTCAAGAGGTGAGTGCTAATTTTTTTATCTATTTTTTGTTCTTATATATTTTAGTGTTGCAATTAAATTTTCTAATGTATAAAATGGGAAGAGTCCGTTCACTCCTGCCCCTCGGGGTGGTAAAATAGGGGCGGACTTTTGAAAAACAGGGAGAATAAAAGATTATGAAGAACAATCGAGACTGGTATCTGCAGGGCGCCCATGACGGCATCCCCATTGCCATGGGATATCTTGCGGTTTCCTTTACATTGGGCATCGCGGCAAGAAATGTGGGGCTGGGGGCCTTCCCCGCATCGCTTATGTCCATCACCAACCTGACCTCCGCCGGGCAGTTCGCGGCCCTGGGGCTGATCACGGTCGGCACCTCCTACGTGGAGATGGCGTGCACGCAGCTGATCATCAACCTGCGGTATTTCCTGATGTCCTGCGCCCTTTCCCAGAAATTAGATCCGAACATGCATTTTTTCCACCGCCTGCTGGTGGCCTATGGGGTCACGGATGAGATCTTCGGCATCTCCATCGGAGCGGACAGAATGTTAAACCCCTTTTATGCCTACGGCGCAATCAGCGTAGCCGCTCCCAGCTGGACCTTGGGCACGTTCCTTGGCGTGGTTTCCGGAAACGTCCTTCCTGCCAGGGTATTAAACGCGCTGAATGTGGCGCTCTACGGCATGTTTATCGCCGTGATTGTGCCTCCGGCCAGGAAGCAGAAGGTGTTGGCCGGACTGGTCGCAGTGTCCATGGCGGCCAGCCTGCTGTTCACCCTTCTGCCGGTGGTCAGCCAAATCTCCACGGGAATGCGCATCATTATCCTGACCGTGCTGGTAGCCGGAGCCGGGGCTGTCCTGTTCCCGGTGGAGGAAGCGGAAGAAAAGGAGGAACTCCATGAAGCATAACGTATATCTCTACATTTTTGTCATGGCTGCCGTCACTTACCTGATCCGGGTGCTGCCGCTGACTCTGATCCGAAAGCCCATCCGGAACCGGACCATCCGTTCCTTCCTCTATTATGTACCCTACGTGACGCTGGCGGTCATGACCTTCCCGTCCATTCTCACCGCCACCTCCAGCCCGGTCTCGGCCATGGCCGGTTTCCTGGCCGCCCTGGTACTTGCCTACCGCGGCGCCGGGCTGTTCGGGGTTGCCTGCGGCGCCTGCGGGCTGGTGTTTCTTCTGGAGCTGTTTCTCTGACAGCCTGTTCTCTGAATTCGAGCGCGCACGAATTGGGAACTCAGGAGCGGATGCCAAAAAGCCGCATCACGGATAAACCGTCAGCTGCCCATTCTGCATCTGATAGCGCAGGATGCGCTGGCCCTGCCGGGCGGCGTCCGGCAGCGCGGAAACGGACTCATGGGCTTTGTCCGGTGCGGCGGCAGTGATCTGCTGCTCATAGTAAAATGAAGTGACGGCTCCGATGCCGAGAAGCACAAGAACGGCCCAGAACAGCGCATTCTCCGTCATACGCCCCAGCAGCCGCCCTCTGCGCGGCTTTGGCGCCAAAATGTCGGTGGGTATCATCATAAGGGTATCTCCGTCCATATCGATCCTTTTTACAGCCTATGGGGTTTTTTGTCCAATTATGCCGGGACCAGGCTGGGAATGCGCACAAATGCAAGGAAATCGGAGGATGCAATAGGCCCGTCGTTGAACTGACGGGCCATTGTTTTTTCCATATTCTGTATTTTCTCTTCTAATTTACTGTAAACCGGTAGCGGTGATGGTCCGTCCGGTCAGGGTTCCTTCATAGCTGACCGTGGCGGTATCACCCTCCTTCAGGCTGTCAAACATGCCGTCCCCGCCCACAAATGTAAAGATGCTCTTATCCGCATCGGAGGTCTCCAGAACAACGGTGTTGCTGTTCACCTGAAGCACCTTTCCGGTCAGCATGTAGATATCCGCATCCGCAGAATCACTGGCGTCCTCGGTCACGATTCTGGTGGCCATTGCCGGCTCTTCCTCGTCCTCGGGATCTCCGTAATAGGTAATCTCCGCTTCCACGCCTGCCTTGATGCCGCCCTTTGTCACCTGCTGGGCGATGGAGGTGTCAAAGGTATAAGTACCGTCCTCGGTTTTCACCGTCATGGTTTTGCCGTCCACCTTCTCGATGGTGCCGTTGGTCACCGGATCCTCCTCCTCGGCAGCCGCTTCCTCGGCCTCCTCGGCAGCGGAGGTTACGATATCGATAAATACCGCCTTGTTCTCACCGTCGGACAGCTCGCCGTAGAAGGTAACCTCAACCTCGTCGCCCACTCCCAGCTTGCGGTCATCCGAGAATTCCGCATCCGCGTATGTAAACTTCGCCTGTTTTCCCTCGTCGTCCTCAACCGTCACGATCTGATCCGTAAGTTCCTTCACATATCCGTAAAAATACTCCTCATCCTGATCGGACTCGGCAGCTGCGGTGGTCTCCGCCGCCGTGGTCGTCTCCGCTGCAGTCGTCGCCTCCGCTGCAGTCGTCTGGGCGGCAGTGGTCTCCTCCGCCTTCTTGGAAGAGCAGGCGGTCATTCCCAGCGCCAGTGCCAGCACTGCGATGGCTAAATAATGTTTTTTCATAATTCAGTATCTCCTCTTCGTTATTTTGCTTCTCACAAAATACTCCTCAGTTATCCACGCCGGAATAGCCCCCGGCGCGAATACATGATACATATTACTACGAAACCACGGCGATTGCTATGTCTTTTTCTTTAATTTTTTTTAAATTCCTTCTAAACTGGTTCGCACTACAATGAACCCATACGCCCGATTGCCCTTGTCACCAGCTCCCGGAATCTGGGCGCCACACGGTCGGCGGTTTCCTGGACCTCCTTGTGGCTGAGGGGCTGATCCGTCATGCCGCAGGCCAGGTTGGAAATGCAGGAAATACCGCAGATCTTCATCCCCATGTGGTTTGCCGCCACCGCCTCGCAGGCCGTGCTCATACCGCAGGCGTCGCCTCCCAGGATCCGGCACATCCGCACCTCCTGGGGACTCTCATAAGCCGGGCCGGTGAACTGGACATAGACGCCCTCCCGTAACGGGATATCAAGTTCCTCCGCACATTCCCGAATCAGGCTGCGAAGGTCTTCATCGTAAATATGGCTCATATCCGGGAACCGCGGTCCAAGCTCGTCCGGATTGGGACCGATTAACGGCGACGGCACCAGGCTTGAAATCTGGTCCCGGATCAGCATTAAATCTCCCGCCGCAAAGTCAAAGTTGACTCCGCCGGACGCATTGGTCAAAAACAGGATCTTTGCCCCCATGAGCTTCATCAGGCGGATGGGAAGCACCACGTCTGTCATCGCATACCCTTCATAGTAGTGGACCCGCCCCTGCATCAGCACCACCGGGACCCCCTCGATGTGGCTGAATACAAAACGGCCCTTGTGCCCGGGCACAGTGGAGACGGGAAATCCTTCAATCTCGTGGTAGTCGATGGCTGCCTCCACCTGAATGTGGTCCGCATAGTCCCCAAGCCCGGACCCAAGCACCAGCGCCACGTCCGGTGCGAACGGAATTCTGTCCTTCACGCTGTCATAGCAGCGCAGCAGTTTATCATAAACCGGATTCATATCGCTTGCTCCTTTCTTTTGGGCGCTCACCGCCCGTCACCGCCATTTTACCACATGTCCCCCCGGCGGCTCAAGCCCCGGCGCATTCGTTTTTATTTCCTCTTTTTTCTTCTCTCCTCCCTCCGCCAGGCTGCAAGTAGCACAATCGTACCCAGTAAAATTGCAAACAGCCCTACTGCAATGGTGACCACCACTCCGCTGCGTATCAGGTACCAGAACTTTCCACTTTCGTATTCCGGAACAGTCTGTTCTGCCTCTGCCGTGGTCTCGCGGATCACGGTTACCGACGGCTCCCGGACCGGAATGTTCAACTCATAGACGGTTTTCAGGCAATAGCGCTCCGGAATCGTCCTCACGATCTGTCCCGCATAGACCACCCGGTAATCCGCCACCCGTTTTTTCCCAGACGCGACAGCATCCCGGCAGACCTCGCCGCCTGCGTCCGCATAAGGTTCGCCGTCCCAAACCATGTTCTCCACCACATAATCGCTGCTCTTAAGGCCCAGGACCCGCAGCAGTTCCTCCCGGTACGCTTCGGACAGCGGAAATTCCTGGCCCGCGGGGATCATAATTTCTCCCAGCTCGTATTGCTCGGCCCCATAGGAATGAAAGGTGACCGGCACGGAAAATTCATCGGACCAACTCTCACCCAGCACTGTTTTTTCCGTCATTTCCAGCACTCCCCGGGCGTTCTCCCCGTCCTGGTCCTCCTCCACTGTAATCTGCCAGGGAATCACCTGCGCCCCTTCCACCGCCCGGTAAACTACCTCCTTCTTTGCGTCGTGACCAGCCGTTTCTCCCGGAATGCACTCCACGTTCCAGTCCGCCAGCCGGTATCGTTCCCCGGACTCATCCGTGTAGTATTCCGGCGGCCGCACAAAGCGCTCCCGCTCGGCGGCATCCATAAAGGTAGCCTGGCGGATCGTCTTTCTCATATTTTCGCCCTGGTTTATCACAAGCCCTTTCTCCCGGCTCCCGGCTGTTCCGGCAAAAACCGTGCCGGCCGCCAGGAAGCACCCAAGGAGTGCTGTCAATAACATCCGGGAACAAGTCCGGACCGCAGGCCGTCCTCTCATAGCCGCGCCCCCTTCCTGTTCGCAGCGGCCCGCACCACCAGCCTGCGCCCGCCGCTTTGGCAGGTGAGCAGCGTCAAATACTGAGAGGGCGCAGGGGCGGTCCCGGCGGCGGTCGGCACGGTGGCAGCTCCGGCGGCGGTCGGCACGGTGGCAGCTCCGGCGGCGGTCGGCGCAGGGGCGGTCCCGACGGAATCCGGCATCCGCCCCATCTCCTGCCCGCGTTCCTGCAACGCATGTTCCTCCATTCCGGCAACCGAACACGACTCCACCGCGTAAGTATTCCACGCGCCGCCATCATAAACGTAAATGTTCGAATGCCGGACCCGGAAGTCCTCATCCAAATAGTTCTTCAGGCCCGCAAACATCGTACCGTCCTTCATATTATGGCCGTAAACAAAGGTTTCCGGCCCGGATAAAGGCTTCTCCCGACAGTCCGCAAAGAGACTGCCGCACCAGCCCTCACCTCCGTCAAATCTGTGGCTGAGATAAAACTGATTGTCACAATGCCGCGCCACAGGGTAATTGATGCGCGTGCCCGGTATGTAGATCCAGAAGCAGTATTCGGGGTTTATTTTACGCAACGCTTCTTCCTGAATATCCGGCAGGGCAATGACGTCTTTGGACGGATCGGCGGGCGGGGTGGGACGGTGCGCTGCGGACCGGAATTTCGAAAGCACAACTGCCCCAACCTGCTCCCCGTCCGAGACGGCGTTGGCCAGTTTTCGGACCGCCTCATAAGACTCCTGGTTCTCACGGTACCCGCGGTCCGCCCGGATAGCCGCGGCGCATAAGACGATCAGGCCGACAGAAAACAGAACCACCAATACCCCCGGAATGAACCGTGCCGCACTGCGCCTCACCTCTTTATGATTCACATCATCCCCTCCTTTTATCTCAGACCGCTCATAGACGGCCGTATACTCCAATATCCGGCGTTTTCCCACCGAAGACGCAGCCGCAGCTTCCTCCTCTTCCTTCCTGTCTGTCTCCATGGTATCCTGCGGCTCCAACTCCTCATACACCGCCTGAATCTGCTGTCCGTCCAGCGGACTCAGCGCAGCCCTTCCCCCATACACAGCTTCGCAATCCCGCACCAACCGCCGTCCCTTGACCCGCAGGCGTCTGTTTAACGTGCCGTTTTCCTCGTACGAAGGCCCGTCCCAGCGGATCTCCGTGATCTGGCAGCAACCAGCCGGAAGTCCCAGATCTTCCAGCAGGGCGGCGCACAGGTCTGTGTTTATGACATCAGCGGAAGGTGCGCCCGGGTTATCCCCGGGCAGTTGAACCAGCGCATTTCCCAAAAGAAATACTCCGGCGTCACAGTCCTCGACCATGACCCTCAGATCCAGACCGTCCTCCCATCGTTCATTGGAAAAACGGCTGCTCAAAAGCGGCATAACCGCACTGCTTTCAGTCCCGGTCACCGGATCTTTCACCTCCAGGCGGGCAGTCTGAGGCGGGTTCTCTTCCGCCCCCAGCCCCTGATATGCGATTTGCTTTTTCAGCTCCAGCGTTCTGCCGTCTATTTTTGCCGGTATGGTTTCATAACTTTTTAGCCTGTAACGCCGGCCCTCATATTCAATCACCGCGGCCGGAATGTGATTTTGCGGCAAATCCTGAAATGGATCGCTCAGAACCGTTTTGATTCTTCCGGGGACAGTGTCCGGAAGACCGCTGATCAGCTTTCGTTCCACCCTCTTTCGGACATACTCCCGGCCATCCACCGCTTTCGTCAGTGGGAAATGCTGAGAGATGTTTTCATCACCCAAAACCGCAGAGCCTCCATCCATTTCCGGCCCCGCCCCTTCCAAAGATTCTGCCTGTATTTCCGTCCAAAGCCGCTGCCCCGCTACCGCGGGCGGCATAAACACCGGGATCAGGAAGAGAATCACGGCGAGCAGAACCAGGAAGAAAACTGTATACATACGCCGTCTAAGGCGTGCACGCTTAACCGGAATTCCTGCACTCAGTTCATTGTGACCCCCAAATTCATTCGGGCCGCATCGTTTCCGATCTCCCTCCTGCTTTCTTCTCCTAAGCTCAATCCCGCCGGATATTATCATCCCGGCCAGACAGATTAAAATCCCGGCGGCAATCCATTCTATCGGCATATCGTCCCCTGTTTTGACGAGCTCCGGCGTTTGTCCCCTGAACCGCAGCACTCCGTCTCCTCTCAAAGAGGTTTTATAGTAGGCCGTGATTCTGCCGATTTTCTTTTCTTCCCGGAAGTTGTACACGCAGGTATTCCCTTCCACCGTTCCATCCGGCATCACTGCAAATTCCATCTGCGCCTCCGTCCTCACGTAGCCCTCCGGCGCCTGAACCTCCTCCAAACGGTACCTACCAGGCCCGGATGGCCGGAACACGGCCATACCCTCGCCGTCCGTCCCGGCTTCCATCAGAACCTTTCCGGTATCCGGCTCCGTAATCCGCAGCACAGCGCCTGAAACTCCACGGCCCGACTCACCGTCCAGCTTGCGAATCGGCACCTCCAGCCGCGCATCCTCCACCTGGTAGACTCCCGTTTCGACCACTCCGTTCAGGACCGTAAAGCTGAACACCTGACTGTTTAACGCATATCCCTCCGGCGCTCCGGTCTCCCGGAAGGTGTAGGTGCCGTCCACGGGCTTTTTAATCCGGAACGTTCCGCTGCTGTCGCTGACCGACACGCCCAGCACGGACCCGTCCTGGTTGTAAAACGTAAACTGCGCCCCGGGCAGAGCGGTTCCATTGGTGTCTGCCTTTCGGAAGCTGACAAAGGTTTCCTGCGGAGCATCCGGCGTTCCCCCGCCTCCCCCGGAGCTCTTCCTGTAGTTTTCGTACTGAAACACCTGGATTTTTCCACCCTGGTCCACCACAATCTCCCGATCTTCTCCCCTTCGGTAACCGGACGGCGCTTCCAGCTCCCGGATGATATAGGTTCCGGCTAGAAGCCCATAGATCCGGTGGGCTCCCTGGTCCGTCGACGTCCACTCCTCCACGGTTCTTCCGTCGGATTTACAGATCAGCGCGAGCCTGGCTCCCGCCAGCAGCGTTTGGGAAGCGCCGACTGTTTTCTCGATTTCCACCGCGGTCGTGTCATTTGGCATCGTCAGGTGGAGTACCTCCCGCATCCCGTCCTCAATCACAAATAAAATGGGCTCCGCCAGGACCGGGTACCCCTCGCCCGGCGTTCGCGTCTCCACCAAACGGTAGGTTCCCGCTTCTAAACCCTTACTGTAATGGGGCTGCCTGGTGCTGATCCACCGGTCCACCACCTCCCATTTTCCACTCTCCGGTGCTTCCGGATGATCCGTGCGCTCAATCTGCAGTGCAGCGCCCTCCAGCAGTTCTCCGGTATCCCGGATCACCTTATCCACCCTGACCCGGTTGGAGTCGTTGGCAGGCCGGTATTCTACCGTCAGAAGGGGGGTGCGGCTGTCCTCATACTGGAACTGAAACTCAAAATCCGGCAGCGTCAGCATATGACCCGCAGGCGCTTTGGTCTCCGTACACACATAGGTGTACGGGGCAAATTCTCCCTGGCTGTTTTGATAACCGATGGGCTGGGCCGGAAATTTCGCAGCGCCCTGCTCATCCGTCACCACGGTCCCGCACACGTTTCCCAGCGTCCGGTTCAACAGCTGAAACTCCGCCCCGGCCAGTTTCATTTCCGGCTCATCAGTATCGGATTTCACCAGTTCCAGCTCTCCGTCGGGGATGCGGTCAATCATCTCCACCGCCTGCAGTTCCCCGGTATCCCGGATGGTAAACGGAATGCGGACCGACTGGAGAAATCCGTAGGGGGTGGTTACCTCCTCCAAAACATAATCCCCCTCCGGAATGTAGCGGATTATATGGGGCTTCAGATCCCCTACCTCAAATCCCTCCGGAATCTCCCCTGCTTCCGCTTCCTCCCGGGTATAGATCCCGTCCATTCCGGATACCCAGCTGGCCTCCACCTCCTCGTAGGCACCGCCCTCGCCGGGAAGGCGGATCATAAGGGGCTGCCCCGACACATTTCCCTGGCCGTCTGTCTCATAGACTGCCATTGCGGCTCCCTTTACCTCTTTTCCTCCGGTAATATTCACCTTGGATACCTGGAGCGTCAGCGGCCGGTCGCCCATCTCAAACGTCTGGATCTTTTCCAGATGGCCGGTGTCCTCAACCGTAAGGAGCATGGCCGGAGCAGTGGCGTACCCCGCCGGATTCCCGGATTCCACCAGGACATAGCTTCCCACCGGCAAATACTCAATCCGTGTGGCGCCGGCCTCCGTATAATAATAGCGCCCCTGAAGGGTGTTGGGGATCGGCCGGTAGCAGTAATCGTACTTCATGATCGGATGATTCCCCGCCGCGTCCGCAGTCAGCCTGCCCGTAGCCGCCACCTCCTGGCCGTCCCTGTAAGTGGCGGCGCGGAACGTGAAAATCTCATTTTCCGGGTCAAATGCAGGTTCTCCGGCTTCATCCATCACCGGAATGCCTTCCTCATCCAGCAGGGCGGGGTAGAGGGAGAGCCAGGCCGCGCTTTCCTCATAGAGAAGCTCACCATTCTCCGTATCGTATTTGCGGATGTCAACGGATGTAAAATCATCCTCCATGCGGTAGGTCTGCACATTTCCGGTCTCCAGCACATCAATGGACATGGCTTTGGACTGAACATATCCCTGCTCATAGGGGCACACCGTCTCCTCCAGCACATATGGGCCCACCGGAATATGGTCGATCCAGTGCGGCCTTGTGGTGGGAATCCGCTCTCCGTCCTCTCCGAGCTTTAGATTCCCCCTGTCGTCGCACTCATACCCGCTGATCCAGGCTGCGACAACTTCCCCTTTGATGTAATTTCCGTTCTCATCCGTAACCGGTTTTCCCTCAGTATCCACCTCCGCACGGTAAAGGGTCATCTCCGCCCCCTGAATTTCCCTCTGCGTCCGCACGTCCACCTTGGAAAACGCTGTTCTGGTAAATTCGTTGGAAAGGAAATACTTCTGCACTTCCCCGGTATCCCGCAGGACGATTCCCAGGTAACGGGGCTGGACATATCCCTGGCCGTAAGGCACCTGTTCCTCCTGTAATATGTACGCCCCAAAGGGAAGACGCGCGATCCGGTGGACCGCCCCCTCCGTTTCCGGCGTCCCATCCGGCCCTGCGCTCTGATCCGTGGTCCACCGCTCCTCCTTTGTGATCACAGAACCGCTTCTGTAATAAACCGGAAGCCCATTTTCATCGTCCTCCGTGACCTTATCCGGATACAACGTTTCCACCGTGCCATCCCGCTTAATCTGAATGGAACGCACCAACTCCTTCTGCCCCTGATCGTCCGCCGTGTACGCGATCATTCTGCCATAATCGTCGTACACGTAAGCCATGCCCGTGACAGAATCCGCAAAGCAAATCTCATTGCCGCGGCTATCCAGCACCGCCAGCTCATTGTCCGATGAGTGATATCTGGTTTCCACGGATTGAAGATCGTAGAAATACAAGTCAACCGGGGCATTCTCCAGTTCCACCGCGTCCCAGATATCCAGTCCGCCGGGACCGGAATCCGACCCGGTGACCCGGATTTCCTTGTGGGTTCCCGTATTCCGGTCCGTGATGCGCTCCACCTTTCCGTCCGCCCAGACCGCGGTCACGCCTTTATACTGATTTTCCCCAGTCTTTTCCAGTTCTATCCCGCGATAAAGCGCCAGACCGGCGCCGCTGACCGCTACGCCGAATCGGATTCCCCTTCCTGAGAACGTGCCGTCCGGATGATACAGCGGTTTAACGTGATCCATGGCCTTTAACTCCAGTTCCGTACCCTCAATGATCTGCTCGGAATACCCGTCGTTGGTTTTTATGACGCGGCCGTACCACTCCTTTGTCTCCGGATCATAGGAAATATCCTGCACGTCTCCCCGCTCCTCCAGATATTCCTTCCTGCCGCGGACCTCGTATACCAGATGATCCCCCGCGTCGTTCACGGCAACTTCCTGTATAAAACCGCCGCTGGCTTCCGGGTTGCCCCAGGCGTCCTGTGCTTTCAGGCCGTTCTCATTTCCCACCAGGGAGTCGCCGTCCTCCACCTTGTAGATCTCGACTCTGGACGGATAATCCTCCACCTCAATCCGGCTGACCGTCTCCGTCCCAAACTTGTTGGCCGCCTCCTGTATGGGCACCGCGTACTGATACCGCACGGCCGGAATCCGTTCCCAGCCGTCCGTGGTTCCATCCGAATGCCATTTTTCTGCATAATAATGCACACTGTCCCCATACACCTCGAAGGCGACCGGCCGGCTCTTTGCATATCCCTCCGGCGCCTGAATCTCCACCAGCACATAGGCCCCGGCCCCAAGCGGACGGCAAGTCTCAATATACCCCACCGTTTCCTTGCGGATCACGCCGTCCACTACCACCTCCCGCACCGTTGAATATGCTTTAAATATGCCGGTCTCATTTCCGTCTTCATCCCTCTGCCGGATCAACTGAGTCTCATCGTACAGGGGAATCCCCTCCCGGTCCAGGCGGATAGGCAGGTCGCCGTCGCTTCCATTGGACTGTCCCACTCTGGGGTACAGCACCGGCTTTCCCGCAGCGTCCACCACCCGGTTGCCGTACAGATCCACGGCTTCGCCAAACAGCACCTTCCCGCTGCCGCTTGCAGCGCCGCCCCCGGTCTTTTCCACCGCCCGCTTGGCAGCGTAGATTCTGAACAGTGCGCCGGAATGGATAATATTCTCCCCGGTCTGCGCGTCCAGCTTTTCAATCCGCAGCTTTGAAGAGGCGTATTTGTTCTCAAAATCCTCTGTGGCGTACGCTACATAATTGAAATCCGCCCCGCTGCCCGACGGCGTCAGCGTCTCCACATTGCCGGTGTCGGGGTTAACCCGGTCCACCGCCGGTTCCAGGATTGTCCAGGGAACCAGCATGGCCGCATACTTTCCGTCCACCGCCGTATTCACCCCGGTCATGGAGGCCACGTTGTCCCGAATCTCCAGCTCCCCGCTGTCCGTCTCACGGCCGCTGTAGACAACGCCGTCCACCGTGCCTGAGACCTCGCTGCAGGATATGTGTTTTCCCTGCAATTCCTCCGGTGCCCCATCCATTTTCAGCCCATATTTGTAAATCAGAAAATCTCCGTCCGACCGGTGCGCCCTGATCACATGGGATTCTTCATTAAAACGGATTTTGTACTTGCGGATCAGGTCCTCCGGCCGGTCCTGGCTATTGTAATTAAAAAATGGATTCCCGGTCCCGCTGTCCACAATCGTCTCTCCGGTACTCTCATCTTTTCCGATATCCGGGGCAAAGGGCAGCACGACCTCCTTGGGATAATCCCGCTCATAATGCCGGTTCGCCAGTTCCTGTTTCACCGCTGCCGGAACCTGTTCCACCACCACGTAAGTGCCGTAAGGCAGCATAACCGAGCTGTTGTAATAATCGTCCTTCCCATTCTTTGTGTTGCACTGAAGCGTTGTCCTGTCATGGTCGGAGCCTCCGCCTGGATCGCTGTCCCACGCGATTGCCAGCTTTTCCTCCAGCCCCCGAAACGCAGACAGATAGACGGCAGCCTCGTCCACGGCCCGCTCCAGCGCCCGCTCATAAGCGATATCGCTGCCCAGTTCCGGTTCAGCCGCGAGGATTCCCTGCTTATAACCCGCCACATCCAGGTAAGTCACGGCAAACTGCCGGACCGCAAAATCCCAGGGAGCGCCGTCCGCCTGTCCCGCAGCCTCCAATGCATCGAAAAACTTGCGGTAGTCATAGGTCCCATCCGCCTTTTTCTCCAGAAGCTGCCGTCCGGTCCCCTCTTTTGGCGGCGCAAATGCAGTCTGAACCAGGCCTTTGAATCCCGGATCATAAAGTTCCTCCGACACCACCTCGCCGTTCTCATCCGCATAGACCGCCTCCAGGTTCCGCTTCAGGTACAGCTTAAACTTGAACTGGCTCAACTGCTTGATTCCCCGGCCGCCGGTCACACCAAACAGTCCCAGAAATACCGTCATGGGATCATTGTGCAGGGAGCCGTAGGTGTTCACGTTATCGTAAGAAGCCTGGGAAATGTCCTTTGTTATCCGGATCGGCTGTTTGATCACCCGCTCCAGCACCTGAAGAGGCTTGTCACGGGTCCCGCCATCCTGGTATACCACAAGCTGCCCGGGATAAACCAGCATCCCCATCACAATATAGCTCCCCGCATCGAATGCAGGCACGGAGGCATTGGCCGACACTCCGGCGCCTGCTACATCCACCAGATAACGGTTGTAAGGCATCGGCTCTCCCTCATATTCAATGTCCGTCTGCCGTGTCACCGCCCGAAACCTGGTATATTCCGGCGCGCTTATTCCATCCCAATCTGTCTCATTTTCCACATGAATGGTGTAATAGCCGGTAGAAACCTCGCGGGAGGCCGCAATCTCCCGACTGCTCTCACGCTCAACCGTCTGTTTGGCCTCCCCATAGGTATAGGTCCGCTCCATCACTGGAACAGGCTGTCCGTCAGGCCCCATCAATGTCTCCCCTGGCGCGTATGTCTCATAGGAAGGCTGGTAGACCGCCTCAATCCAGACCTCGATCTCATCTCCAAACGGTACCGCCGTGCCCTCCGGTATCTCCCGCCTTTGCCCGGCCGTTGCCGTGGCGCCGCCCAGGGTATACTCCCCCTTTTCATACTGCACCCAATAATGTCCGTTTCCTTCTCTGCCCTCCACTGTCATTTCTTTGCGGATGCATAATTTCTGGTTCATGGCATCGTAAAAAGCCGGGTACGACTCATCCGCTTTTGAGTAATCGTAATAGATACGCGCGTACAGATCGCCCTCCTCATCCTCATAAACCGAGTGGACCGAAGCGCTGTCCCATGTATTGTGCTCTGTAAACCAGTCTAAAATCTCCGTCCCCGCTTCCGCGTTGGTGTCTCCCGCCAATTTCAGATTGAACCAGGGAGAGCCGTCCTCATCGGACAAGGCCCTGTAACCGGCCTCCTGAAACATTTTGTTGACCTCATCCCTCAGGTAGTCGAAATCCCCCACCGGCTCCTGCCACCGCGTGATATCCTCCGGTTCCGCCTCTCCCCGGGGATAACCGCTCATCCGGAAGCGGTAAGGCACCGTCTCCGCCTGAGGTTTTGAATGATCCGACAAATCTTTCACAATCGGATTCCCATCCCCGTCCGTCTTATACTCTCCACCTTTCGCGGTCTGGTATACCACATTGCCGTTCCCGTCCTTCTTTGGCTCCAGCGTGCTGCCTGTGATGGTCTGAACCGTTTCCGTAACCTGCTCCACCTCCATGCGGAAAAACCTGGTCCCTTCCGGGTAACCGGCAACCACCACATCGTATCCGTTTTCCGTCCTGTACGACTCGACAATAAAGTCGTTCCAGGAGCCATCCGCGTTCATATCGTTGTAATCCGAAAGTCCCGCGCTGATCCGGGCCGTCCCTGCCTCGGCCACAACAGCACTCCCGTCCGCCTCCCGGTTTGTCTCCGACGCCAGAATCCCCTGTACCGACAGCTCATAGCCCTCGGAACGGCTCAATTCCCTCACATAGTAGCGCCCCATGAGCAGGGGCCGCCCGATCCACTGCCCTCCGTTTTCCGCCGCATAATCCGGGTAGGAAATGACGCCGAAGCCGCAGCTTGACGAGGTGATTGTACCCCCGTTATAGAGATTCCCGACCCCCGTCGGACCTTCCGGCACAAGGATATTTCCGTCCGGATCAAGGCGCGTTCCCGGATTCTCCGTAAACGCCAGGAAGGAAGCGTCTCCATCTTGATCCGTGGACGCCACGGCCACCAGGTCATTCCGATTATAGATAATCCCGGATTTCCCATCCGGATGCACCAAATCCTGGGCTGCAAACAGCCCGTACACAGCACCCTCCAGGGTGGCATCCCCCTGGGTTTTGCCAAAACTGTGTTCCGGGTCTGCCCGGTACAGCTCCAGATCCCGCTTATTGATGTGAAGCTCCCCTTCCGTCCGGTGATCCCACACCTTAAACGCATACAGTGGGGTAGACGGTTCCCCATAGCCCCCTGTCTCCATCCCGCCCAGATCGTCGTCCGTAAAATCTGGAAATGCATCGGATATATCCATCCCCCGCTCCCCGGTCAGGCGTCCAATCGCCAGGCGGAAAAACGCCGGTCCCCAGCTCTCCGGGATCAGAGATTCCACCGGAGTTTCCGGTTCGTCCCGGACCGGTTCTGAGGCTGATGCCTTTCTCATTCGAGGTATTTCCGCAGTTTTCCAGGTATAGCGATAGCTCCCGGGGATCATCTCCTCCTCAAACTCATGATCATCATCCCCATCTCTCTCATCGATTAATATGAAGTAGTCCGCATCGCTTTCGCTTGCGGGAGAAACGCTTGATTTAGAATGATCCGCCACCACGCTATTATTCCGTGCAGCATTGCTTCCGCTCGCCGTCACGATCTGCGGGGCGACGTCCTCCACCCTGCGCAGATCCTCCAGACTCAGTCCAGGCGCTGCAACGGAAAATACCAGGCGCTTTAACTCCTCATTGATCGCAGGCTGATTCTCGGTTTCCTCCGGCTCCGCACCGGATTGCAGCATTCCGCTCATTTCTGCCCGCCTGGCGCTTCCCCCGCTCTCAGCGGAAGAAACCGACACGGTCTCCATCTCCTGATCATCGGTGTGGCGCCCGTGGAGAATGTACCCGGTCCGGGCAGTCTTTTCCTTCAATGTGTATAAATATTCTAAATTTATGAATTCTTCATAAGTCTCATCCCGGTCCTCCAGCATCTCCTCCTGGGCGGAATAGTCATAGTCATGATTGTCCTCATCCGCGTTTCCCACATGAAAATCACAGGTTTCGCTGCACAGCTCCTGTTGAGCTGTCCACAGGTCATGCAGACGCTCATTCTCCGCCTCTGCCGCCTCAATCTCCCCCTCGTTTGTGCATTCCCCTGTCTCCTCATCGTACTCCTCCTCCGGCACATCCACCCATTCCGGCGCAGGATGCCCGGTACAGTATGTCTTGCTGTAACGGTATGATCTGGTATCCCGGTGATCCCCCCGCCCATCCGGTCCGGTGGTGATCGTGTCACAAATGTGAGCGCCCAAAGGAAACGGCTCAAACGCATTGTCATAAAGACAGCCGGTCCGTCTGTCCGGGTTTCCCTCCCTATAATTACGACCGCTCAACTGCGACCGGTCAAAATCCTCCCAAATGTCGAATACAGACCCCTCCAACGGCTGATTCGTCTCCGCACAGTATTTTTCAAGGGAAATGTTGTAATGGGAATCGAAGCGTTCGGTGTGGCGGTAGGGGGTGAAGGTGACGGAACCATGGGATTTAATAGATCCTGAGACCCTAAAAAATGCCTGTGCTGGAACCTCTTCATTTGCAAAGCGCCCAACCTGGTATTGATATTGCCCATTATTTCCTGGCGTGAAAATATAAGCATAATACTTATTCCCAATACCGTATAAATCGGATGATCTTACCTCACCTTCCGGATAATCAGGGCCATTATATTGAAAAGCAATTTTGTTTTCTATAACCTGATAATTCCAATTAGCATCAGGAAAGTTCCAGATAACATTTTTCAACTGCGGGCATGCTGTTATATCTAAAGTTAATGTATATTTCCCATCTTCCAAAAACATGGTCTGTTGTGTTCCATTCCATTCCGGAAATCCTCCCCAGGATGAATTACTAAATTCTTCAATCCCATCTTGCACAAATTCCTTTAAGCTGGCAAATTCGCTTAGAACCCTGCTATTATTCAAAATATCAGCTAGTTTTTTCTGCGCCTCCTCCTGAATCTCCCAATCCTCTGCATAGCCATCCACACATCCCCAAATATATGTCTGAACAACTGCATAGCAAACAGGATCCCTAAGATTGGTGATATGCTGGATCCACTCATAAGCAAGGGTTATTGGAACAAACTTGTCAGAAGCACCAACTCCCGGAATCGTTTCATCTCCTGTAGCGGTATATATCTTATATGTTGCCTTAGACCCATCCGGCAGCTTTTTCCCCGGTTCCAGGCAAAACGTTGGTTGTGCATCCGGACTTAGTCCCTCCTGATAGTAACTCATCATATGGTGTGTTTTTCCAAACACTGTAAAATTTTTATTTGCAAAAATAATTAGACGTGGCCAGATTTCAACCATATTGGTTTCTGCATATGTTGGTATATAACATAATGTAGCCGACAATATAACTACTAATAAAAATGAAATTGGCCGCTTAAACTGCCGTAAAAAATACATACGTTCCCCCCTTTCAACAAATTAAAAGGACTATTGGCGTATCTATACAGATTCGCCAATAGCCCTTTTCTCTCTATACTTTTATTTGTTTTTAATAAATAACTGCGCAACACTTACTTGAGTACCGTTTACATATACCCCGACTCCCGTGTCACTCCATTTAGATTGTATCATCGCTACATGATGCCCCGGCGATTTTATCCAAGCATCCAACGCATCATGCGCTATCTCCTCCATTGTATGTCCATATACATGGGCTGCATTCTCAGCCGCAGCAGCATATTCCAAGGTAATCGCAGTCGTATAACTCGTCCCATCCGGCCGCGTATGCGAGAAATTCTCGCTCACCTCCTCGGCCCTCACCCGTGCGCTCTCCATCAATTCGTCATTGATTTCCAGCTCTGTCTTTCCTTTTCGAACCCGTTCCTCGTTGACCAGCTCCACAATCCGCAGAGCCAGCTCGGAGGGATCGATGTCCTCGCGTTCATTTGCCGCTCTCTCCCGGGCCTCCCGCTCCGCCGCCAGCGCGGCCTCCACGGCATTGACCTCGGAGCGGTCGGCTTCTGCCACAAACATTTTCCCATCGACTGCGACGCCCGGGTACCAGTCGCCACCGCCGGGAATCTGCGCAGTACAAACAACTCCATTTACCAGCAGAGCCCCGTTTTCATTTACCTGCAATC
This sequence comes from [Clostridium] asparagiforme DSM 15981, assembly GCA_025149125.1. Taxonomy (GTDB): domain Bacteria; phylum Bacillota; class Clostridia; order Lachnospirales; family Lachnospiraceae; genus Enterocloster; species Enterocloster asparagiformis. Next base: position 5,813,994 of record CP102272.1, read on the forward strand.
CCTGGCTGGCGGTATCTGTGGAGAGGTACCCATTCTCATCAAAATAATAGTTTTCCGCAATCCCATCGTGATTGCCGTCGATCCAGGCCCACATCCAATATGGATAGCTGCCGTCGTCATTCTGCCACCACCAGCCGTTCCCGTCCTGCTGCCACTGTCCCGCATAGGACGGTACCGCAGCCAGCGCTGCCAGAGCGCCGGCTGCGGCAATGGCCATCACCGCTTTTCGATACGTTCTCATAGTTCCTCTTTTCTTTGGCCGGTCTTCGCGCTGCCCGGCCACATTCCGACATGAATAACCACATTATACTACATAATCTTCTCCCTTACAATTTATTTAATAACCCCCCGTCAAACTATGGCGTTTCTTATTCAATTTCCAAGGTACATCCCCTTCCGGGGCCATCCCCGCGGGCCCGGAATACCGGTGGGGCCCAGCGCCAGGCATAAGCCCCGTTCCGCTCTTATCTTCCGGTATCTCTAGCAATTCCATTTTCATCCAACTGGTAACGTTTCCCCTCCCAGACGATGGATTCCCGCACCATCCGGCCTTCTCCGTCCAGGAAATACCAGTTTCCATTCACTTCGTTCCACTGATTCCGCAAAATCCAGCCGCCGGCACCGGCATAATACCGTTCTCCGTCCTGGTCTACCCAACAGCCGGTCATCACCCGCCTGCGCTCATCCAGACAATAGGTATAAATCCCCACGTTGATCCAACTGCCGGTGTCCGGCCCCATATAAACCAGATCCTGGCCGCTCAGCCGGAAGCCATCCCGCGCCTCAACATCCGAAAGGCTCCGGCCATTTTGGTCAAAATAGTGCCACTGGCCGTCCACATGGCCCCAGCAGCCCCGGATCATGGCTCCATTGTCGCTCAGGTAATACTGTTTCCCGCTTTCGGAGAACCATCTGTTATTTAACATCACACCGTCTGCCCCCAGCCGGTACCATTGATCCCGGTACAAAACCCAGCTGTCCGCGGCCATGGTTCCATCTGCCCTGTAGTAGTACCATTTTCCGTCCCTCAGCCGCCAGAATGTGAATACTTCCGTCCCGCTTCCACGTGAAGCCCCGCCATGTCCTCCATATGAAATTGTATCGCTGCGGTCTGCCTCGCTGCCGCCATTTCCGCCAAGTTCTCCACTTCCGCCTTCCCCGTCCGGCGCTGTGTCTTCCTTCCTTTTTACGGTCACTTCCGCCGTATCCTCACACGCCGGGTTATCCTCGGAAATAGCCGTCAGGGTGACGTTCCCGGGTCTGCGGGCGTAAAACCACCCATCCCGAAACTCCCCGGCCTCAGGGTCGGACACCAGAATACGGTACGCCCTGTTGCCGGCATTTTCCGGCAACACGGTCACCCCCACCGGAATGCGCTCCCCTTCCAGGGCTTCCCCGGCGCAGCTGATCCGTATTTCCGACACTCCAATCACCTGGCCGGCCGCCAGGATCGTGCAGTTCTGGGAAATGTGCTCCCGGCCGGATTCCCGGTCCAAAACAGCGCACTTTACCGTCACCGCACCGTCCGCCGTCCCCTTTGCAGTCAGGAGGCCGTCGCCGTCTATCTCTGCAATGTTCCGGCCGGATTCCACCGACCACACGATCTCGTCTTTCTCCCGCAGCTGCGGCAACAACCGGTACTGCATCCTTACGCCCCCGGCTGGTTCTGTGATCAGGTACACATTATCTTCCGGCCAAATCTCCAAAAATTGGTAATCATTCTCGTTCGTCACCGTAACCCATACCGTGTCATGGACGATAAATCCTTCCGCCTCCCGGCTCACCTCCACGGAGTAATCCCCCGGCAAAATACCATGGACACAGCCCGTGCCGTCAATCCTCAGCCCGCCCGTATCCGGCTTGACCCGCAGATCACAGTGGTTTTGTTCCAGGTAAGAGCCGGTGGCCCGATTTCCATTCACATACAGATAAGCCTGATCCCCACTGCCCTGTATCTCCCCTTTGACTGCGCCGTCCGTACCACGAATCTCCGCTCTCAACTCCGGCAGTTCCCTGCCAAGCGCGATCTCGCGCTCTGCGCTGATGTCCGTCCCATCGATTGCCGCGCGCACCCGCGCCTTTCCAATTCCCTCTCCGCACGTCACCAGCCCTTCACCTGATATCTCCGCCAGATCCCCGCCTGCGATCAGCTCCCAGCTAATTCCCTGATATACCGCATCGTGCGGAAAAACAACGGCCTGGAGTTTGGCGGGACTGTCTGCATCTGCGCAGGATGGTCCCGAAATCTCAAGGCGCTCGGGCCGCACTTCCACATGAACCGCGGCCGTCGCACAGACAGCCGGGTCCTCCGCCAGGGAGCAGCGCACGGTATAATCCCCTGTCCTCAGCCCTCTAAAAACGCCTGAACGACTGATATTACACGCGCGGCCGGCCGCTTCAACCTCCCACACCACTTCCCGGTCTCCAGCTTCTTCCGGCAGTATACGCGCCGTAAACTGCACATTCTCTCCGCCTCCGACCTCCGCGCTGGCGGGACTCACCGCAATGGCCTCCGCCTTCACCTGCGCCTCTTCCACATGAAACGAATACTCCGCGCTCAAACTCCGCTCCGGCAGATCCCGGAGCACAACCGTGTAATTTCCGGCCGCCTCAGCCGTCACAGTCCCATTCTGGTCGACCTGCGCCCCCTGCGGGTCTCCTTTCAGTTCCCAGGCGTAGCCCTGGACATTTCCGGCGTCCGCCGGGCTGTACCCCGGTACCAGATAAAGCATCTCTCCCACCGCACAGCCTGTGCGGCCGTTCCGCTCTGCGACAGTCAGCACTTTGGCGGGATTGCGGGCCGTCACCCGAAACTGGCAAACCACATCATAATACGCCCGGTTATAAAAACGGACTGTGGCCTGCACCAGCCATTCCCCGGCTTCCAAAGCCATAATCCGGGTATGATTCATCCGCACCGGCTCGCTGCCCGCGGAAGCATTCAGCACCTTGTACGCGATGATTTCGCCCTTGGAAGCCTCGTCCCCCAGACCGCAATGAATCACCACAGAGGCGGTTTCCCCCACGTCCAGCACCATATTCTCCACCTCCCCGCGGGCCTTTCCCAACGCATGCAGCCTGCACGCGGCTTCCACCAGCTGTTCGCCGCGGTAGGAGGGGTCCCCGGTGTTCTGATAAATCTGCTCGCCGTCCACATAAACCCTCAGCTCCGCTTCCCCGGCCTGTTCACGTTGGCAAATCAGCCCAAGCTCGCCGTCCTGAAGACAGGTAATCACAAAATCCCCGCATTCGCCGGTCCCGGTCACGGGCCGGCCGTCCAGAGTCAGCCTCACCGTCCCCTCTTCAATGTCCCTGCGCACCACGGCCCCGCGCTCATTCCTGTATTGGTTCTGGTAATACAATGGGATTCTACACTCCCGCCCCACTGCCAGGTACTGTTCCTTCGGCAGTTCCACCGCAGGCAGCTGCCACTGTACCTGATACCTTCCGTACAGAACCGCCACAGTCTCCCCCTCCCGCTTCACCGTGACCCTGATATTCTCCGGCGGCTCAGCTTGAGTGTCCGAGGTATATCCCCTGGCAGTGACCGCATTGCCGGAATACTCCGCCCGCATCCCCCCATCCGGGTCGGCCGCCAGTTCATACGTCAACTCATAACCTGGGACATCGTCCAACCGGACGGCATTTCCGTACCGCACCCCATAGCTCGCGTTCACCGGATCGCTCTCCCGTGAAAACGGCGCCATATAGGTGTAAATGCTCCGGCTGCCCCGGAACTGCTGAAGGCTGCAGATTTGATCCACATGCTGAAATTCCGTGGCCGGGCATTCCAAAAACAGATTATAGAAATCTCCCGCATTCTCTGCCGTCACCTGCCGGACTGCGGCAGCGCCCGTTTTCACGCCGGATACGGTAATTGTGAAAACGCCCTGATCCATCAGCAGAACCTGCGGCCTGCCCTGGCTGTCCACCCGCTTCAGCATGCGGCTGGTTACATTTTCCTCGCCGCAGTAAATCAGTATGTCGTACCGTTTTTCACAGGCTTCCAGGGATGGAAATGTCTCCCCGTTGATGTCCAGATACACCTCCCCCTGCTGGCTGTTGGCCGCCGTATAGCAGACCTGATCCCTTCCGCCGCAATGAAACTCGGGTATCCCGCCGTCATACAGACTCAGATCATACCGATAGCGTTCATAACCAGCCCGATCCAGACAACGCAGGTTCACATTCTCAGGCAGCGGCCAGTCCGAACAGATCCGGTACTCCTTTCTGGAAAGTTCGCCGCCCTCCAACTCCCAGTGGGGCCCGGAGCTCAGAAAATGGATATCGGTGAACGCACCGGACTGACTGTTCAGCTGGTCTCCTGACTGCACCCGCAAATGCACAAGCCCGTCCGTTTCACCGGACACCAGAATCGACAGCGGTTTCTCCTCCCCAAAATCCCCGCACCGTTCGAAGGTTGCAGGCCAGAATACCCCGCTGTGCTCCCCGCTCTCCAGATATCGCCCCTGCTCCCTGTCGTAAATGCGCAGAACAAAGCCGTTTTGATCGTCCAGATCGGACGTATATACCGTATAAAGCTCCTCCGTGTGAAAGCTGTGCAGTTCATACCGCCGATCTATCTCCTGGGACACATCGATTAACGTCCGCCTGCTTACATCCTCTATGGCCGGTTGGCCCGTACAGGTGGAAAATTCCAACAGATCCTCAATCCGCTCCAGCGTGTACTCCCGGCCCGTGATGTCCTCAAACGCTTCCCCGGCGCTCTGATCCCGGCAATAGATCCGGTCCGGGCTGGCATCCTCCGGCCATACCGACGCTGTCAGCACATATTTCCCCCAGTCCCGTTCCACCGCCCGGTAGCGGATATCAGTCGCCACCGTGCGGATCTCCACCCGGTATCCGGCCGTAGCCTGGGGATAAGCGCAGCTGGCTGCCGTCACCGTCACCACGCCGTTGCCCGCGGGCCTCAAAACACCGTTCTCGTCAATTTCCGCCAAATCCTCCCGGTCCACGCTCCAGCGCACCGATTGGTCGTCAGCGTCGGTGAGGATCCGGCAGGTAAAGCCAATCGCTCTTCCCCCCGGAAGATTCTTGTAAATCACCGGCTCCCCGTTCCGCTCCCAGAGCGGATCGGACGGATACACCTCCAGAACCGCCGTCTGGTTGGGAATCACCGTGACGTTTCGTTCATCCTCAGCCGGCGCCTTGCCTGCCGGATCGGCGGTTTCCCGGACCGTCACACTTGCCGTTCCCGGAGCCACGGCCTTTATTTTCCCACCGTCCAGTATCTCCAGCACCTTCGGATCGGACGACGTAACGGACCAGGTACCGGAGGTGTACTCCGGCTCCACCAGAACCTGATATCCGCATACCTCCTCCTCCCTCAGCACATCCCGGTCCAGCGTCAGCCTGATATTGAAAATATCCTTCTCCTCCGGCTCCGACACCTGCACGGAAATGCTGCCGGACGCTCCCCCGTAACCGGCCGTCACAGTGATCACCGCCTCCCCGGCCCTTTTCGCCGTCAGCTCCCCATCCGGAGAGACTTCCAGAATATCTGGGGCCGACGAGCTGTAGCGCAGCGTTTCATCCGACTCCACATCCTTCACCACCTGGGTCTTTGCCCGGCTTCCTGCCGCCATCTGCTCCGGCCCGGTCAATTTGATGGAGCGGATATAGGGCTTCCAGGTGATTGTGCACAGTCCGAGTACCTCATGGTTGGATTTGGCGCGAAACGTTAGTTTTGTGGTCCCCCACGCCCCCTCCTCCCGGAGTGTGGCCTCGCCGCGGATAAAATTCTCTCCCTGTTCCTCGGTGCGCCAGTCCACCGGAAGTCCCTCCTGCGCGATCTCCGGGTCCGCCGTCCCAGGCGGCCCCCAGTTGCAGGACACCCGGAGCTTCTCCCCGCTGTACAGTTCAGCGTCCTCCGGCTCCAGCTCAATCCAGCCCGGATCACTTTGCACCTGGACGGTTATCTGCCCCGCCGCCGAAGGATCCACGGAAGACCGGGCCTCCAACACCGCAGTCCCCCGCCTCAGTCCGGTGACAGTCCCTTCCCGGGCATCCAGCCGCAGAACCGTGGCATCCGATACGGATAGCTGATATCCCGTCCGATCCGACGGAATAATGGAAACCAGCGCCCGGTCGGTTTCACCGGTTCTCAAAATTCCGTCCGGGTGTGTTTCCAGCGCCACGGAAACCGACTGCACCGGGCTTACAAAGGAAAATGTGTGTTCCGCCGCAGCTCTGCCTCCGTCATTGGCGGTCACGCGGACCGTAACCTGGCCGTAGCCGCTGTTGCCTATGCTCCAATTCCCACTCTCATCCCGCCACACCCGGGCAATCCCGCCCGGATCGCCGGTGATTTCCACCCGGTAGGTTTTATCCCCGGCGTCCGCCTCAGACAGCCGGCAGACAAGGGGAATGCATTCATGAATTCCCGTATAAATTGCCGGATTCTCCACCTCAATGCGCTTTACATAATCCGGCAGACGCAGAAGCGCTGCGTCCGACACCGCGCCCCAGTCTGCAACGGCGCTCACCGTCTGACCGCAGTGCGCGCGCAGATGCCCGAAATTTCCAATGGATTTCCACGGTCCGCCGTCGATTTGGTAGTTCAGCTCCACGCGCTCAAGGCTGCGCAGCCACGGCCTATACATAACGGTAACGTCATACTCACCGCCTCCCATATAGTTCCAGTCCAAAACCGGCACATCCGGCTGCTGCACCCGCACCATTTTCTCCCGCACATCCGTGACAACGGTTTCCGCCCCGTTATAAGTTCGAATACTGCGGACTTTCCTTGCCTCCACCAGGGCGTCCTCATACAGATACACCGGATTTCCATCCCAGTCTTGAAACTCCCCGGCTCCCCCGATCCGGTATTGGATCATATCCTCGGGATAATAGTCCGGCGGAGCTTTGTAGCGCCCCAAAATCCCCCGGAAGGTGACGGCCTGCGCACGCTTTCCGCCCTCAAGAACCAGCTCGCTGTCGATATAGGGTCCCGTTGTCACAAGCTCCATGGCGCTTAACCCGATGGGTTCCCTGAACAGGTTGTAGTCGCCGTACGCGTCCCGCGACTCCTCCCCCGGCTCCTGGTCAAACGCGTTTTGGTAAATGGTCTCCCACTGGCCCTCATCCCACAGGTACAACAGCTCGCTGTCTCTCCCGTAAGTATCCGGGCTGCCCGCGGTGCGATACGCACCGGCAAACATCCGGTCCGCGTTGGCCAGCGACTTCGGAGCCGCCACACAGACATTCTCCCCGTCCCCAAAGCGCAGGCCCGTACAGTGGTCAAAGGCCTGGTTGGCCGACTCGATGCTGTCCGGCAGAAGTGGAACCTGGACCAGACCGGTACACCTCATAAAACAGCGGTCAATGTTTTTCACCGTCTCCGGCAGCCTGGGTGAAACCGCCAGATTGGAGTCGAAAAACGTGTCCTCCATCTCCGTCACGGAATCCGGCAGCTCTGCCTCCCCCAGGTCCGCGCCCGCTGTCAGCGCGCCCCAGAACGTTCCCTCCAGATCCTGCGCCTGCTCCGGCAGCGATCCCAGCCGCTCCAGCCAAATGCAGTCCCTGAATGTAAACCGCAGCTTCCGAATACGGCTCCCCGGGGCAAACTCCGGCGTCTCCCGGATTCCCGAACCGCAAAATCCATAATCGATGTTTTCCACCGACTGGGGGATTCGGACAGTTTCCTCCAGCTCCGAACAGCCGGCAAACATGTATTCCATGCTCCGCAGCCCTTCCGGCAGTTCCGGCATAGCGGTGATCTCCGAGTTCTCATAGCAGTGGTTTGCGCTCACCACCGTGTCTGGAATGGTTCCGGGACTTCGCAGCGGCATAGCCCAGGCAGAGAAACAGCCGTCCATGGATACCACAGGCTTCCGGTCAATCATTGCGGGAACTTCCGTGGCCAACACGCCCTCCTCATCCAGAATAAAGTACCGGTATTCCTCATGGTCCAGAGAATACTGGGTCGGCTTCGCCTGGATGCGCCAGCCTCCCAGCTCCTCATCCCACCAATAATTCCACCATGTCTGGTCCACCGTTTCACCGGATTGATCCAGAACCTCATAAGCGTAGCTCTTGTCCGGCGAGTCCTTGATGTAATTCAGATACCAAACCTGCTCCCCGTCCACCTCCAGCTTCCCTCCGGTATTGGCCCGGGGATTCCGGACAAAAAACCGGCTGATTCCTTCTGCTTCCATATCCGGCGCATACAATTCCGCCTCGCCGGGCGTCCCGTTTCCGGGCATTTCTCCCCCAGCTGTCCCGCCTCCAGTCGTCTCTCCTCCAGGTTTCTCTCCTCCGGCCGTCTCTCCTCCGACAGTCCCACCTCCGGGTCTCTCTTCCCCGGACATCTCTCCCCCGCCCGGACGCTCCCGTTCCGCTTCATTCTCCCCCGCCGCCTGCTCCGCCTCCGATTGGGTGGCGCGGGCAGCGTGCACTTCTGTCACGGTCCCGGCTTCCCGGCCCGGCTCAGCCGCCCATCCCTTCATCGCCGGCCACTGCACGGCATTTAACACAAGCACCACGGCCAACACCAGCGAACATCCCCGTTTCCACTCCATATAACCTCCTGTTCCGCACCCTTTTCCTGATTTTTGGGTACACAAAGCAATCGCCCGCCGGCTGCGCCAACGGCCCATTCCATTCAACAACCATCACCCACCGGCCCTGCCGGTGAATCATCGTATCCATCAAACAATCGAATTGTCAATCTGTGCTATAAAAATTTGCGGTACGCAAAAAAGACTGTGGCAATTCCACCGCCGCCGGACAGCATTCCATTTTCAAGGTACACTTTTCCAATTTAATCCAAAAAATCGGGAAATCCATGATCCAGAACCGATACATGGAGCTGCGCAAACGCGCAGACAGAACACAGAACTGTGTTTCTGTAGAACATATTATATAGGACCCTTGACAAATAATCAAGGGCAAAATTAAAATTTATATTTTATTGATCCATAACGTCCCGCATCTGCTCCGTAACCGGCTTGTAGCCGTCCTTGTTCAAAAGGCCGTTGAACACAGAGTCATACAGGGCCAGCAGCATCGCAGCCACGGCCACGGCCGCCAGACATTTCAGCCAAAATTTCATCTTCCCGCCTCCTCGCGCAAATCCGCCGTATCCTGATCCATTTTCGTGCTACTATAGAGTATGGACGAAAAACGCGTCAAACATAAGAAAAATTGTAACGGCCCATCCCCGCCGCCACGGGATATGATAAAACAGTCGTCCGCCGCTTTTCCGGGCCTTCTTAAATTTCAGTATACCACAAAAACCCCATAGCCGATACCCTCAATCGCAGCGGCCATTGCACTCAACAATCGCCCGCAGGCTACGCCAACGGTCCATTGCATTCAATAAAAAGTGAGGGCGCAGCCATCGCTTTACGCCCTCACACTCTCATTTACATTAACACAGCTTTCTATGGCCTGAACTGGCTGTAGCTGTGGCCCGGCTGCATTCCGCCCCGGTAGGAGGCCAGCTCGCTCACCGTCACCAGCTGATATCCCCTGGCCGTCAACTCGGGGATCAGGGTTACCGCGGCATCCGCGGTGGGATCGTAGATATCGTGCATCAGAATGATATCTCCGTCCTTCACCTGGCTCAGTACCGTCTCGATGGTCTTCTGCGAATTCTTGTGCTGCCAGTCCCGTGTATCGATGGACCACATCACCGCGGGCATCCCCATGGAACCAAGCACCGCCAAAGACGCGGCATCCTTATAGCCGCCCGGCGGGCGCAGGAGCGTCGGAGCCACGCCGCAGACCGCCTGGATCTTCTGGTTGGTGGAACCCACCTGGCTGCGAATCCCATCCGCCCCGATCTTGGTAATATACTTATGGTCGTAGGTGTGGTTTGCCACCTCACAGCCCTGGGCCGCCATCCGCCTGATCACGTCGGCGTTGGAGTCTACCCGGGAGCCGACCATAAAGAACGTCGCCCGGCCGCCGTTGGCCTGAAGGCTGTCCAGAATCCGGCTGGTCACCGAGGTTCTGGGGCCGTCGTCAAAGGTCAGCGCAATCATCGGCCTGGAGGGATCGATCCCGGAGGCAGGCGCTGCCGCGTCGGCGGGAGGCTCTGCTCCCTTAGCCACGATGCCCACGCGAATTCCATCCACGCGAAGCCCCGCGCCTTCCTGTCCGGCTGTTGCCTCGTTCGCCGCCCAGTCGGTCCAGGACCCGTTTTGCAGAACCCGGTAATAAATATCATAGCCGGAGGCGGAATCTCCGTAAAGGCCGAAGCGTACAGCTTCCAGGGGCATCTCACCGCCCGCGCCGCCGGTCTCCGCTCCGTCCTCAGCCCAGTCGAGCCAGCCGGAACCGCTTAAATTCACCTGATAACGCACGCCCACCTGCGCCCCTGCGGGGATATTGATCAGGTTCGCCTTCAAAGCCGTCACCCAGCTGTCGCCGGGGGCCTGAAGCAGCGTATTGTCCGGCTTTGTATCCGTCCATCCCTGGGGATGGAAAAAAACGCTGTAGTTGATCTGAAGCGGCTGCCCCGAATCTCCCGCCGGAGGTTGTTCCGGCGTCTGAGGCTGTGCGCCACCGTCTGTCTGGGCCTGTCCCGCGTCTCCGGCCTGGGCCTGACCGCCGTCCCCAGGTTGTTCCGGCGTCTGAGCCGCCTCTTTGCCGCCCGCCTGATCCTGAGACGGAGCCTGCTCCGGCTGCTCCTTTACAACCCCCGGTCCGCCCTGCTCCGCGGCCGTCTTGGCCGCTCCCACTCCGGTGGAACCCGCCAGGGCGCTCATGCCCGGCAGGGAGCACATCAGCCCGGCCGTCAGCAGAACCGCCAGCAGCTTTCGTTTCCGATTTGATAAAACCATTCCCACGTTCTCCTTCTAATTCCAATATTTTCCATCCAGTCTCAGTGCGTTCCAAAGACCTTCCGGCAAAGCAGCACATATTCATCGTAATAAAAATGTGTGCTCAGTTCTTCCAATGCGTCTGCGATGCCACAGTAATACCAGGCATGCATTTTTTTCTCCTTAACGTTAAAACGCTCCCACACGGCGTCTCCGATCACCATGTAGTCGCGCGCCGTGCTGCGCATATTGCTCAGCTTGTCCCCCAGGGCCAGAATCTTCACATCCCGGCTGGAATCCGCCAGATGGCTCAGCGTAAATGCCTTGCGCTGTTCCCAGGACTTGCTCTTGTCCTCGCTCTCCGCCAGAACCAGCTCCTTCACGCGGCATCCAAACCGCGCCTCCAGCTCCTCGCCCGTCACGCCCGCATCCTCCACCACATCATGGAGCAGCGCCGCCGCGATCATCTCCTCCTCGTCGGTAAAGCCGGATACGATCACCGCCGTCTCCATGGGATGTACAATGTAGGGGATTGTGGTTCCCTTCCGAAAGGTTCCCCTGTGTACCCGCTCCGCAAATGCGGCCGCCTCTTCAATCATAACAATAGCTCCTTTTGCCTTGGCATGTCCTTTTGGGGTTCTCTTCCATTCTACCACAAACCGGTGGCATTTAGTAGTCCCATCTTAAACTTTGGCGCTTGCCGGGAAAAACTGCGGCGCCCCCGTGCGGCAACGGCCCTGGCTGAGGAACAGTTACATTCTATCACAATTACATTAAGAATCACCGCAGGATTACTTTAGATTTTCTTACAATATCTGAAAGGTCAACGAATTTGCGTTATTTCCAGCAGTTTCTGGGACGGACGGGCAATTTAATTACTTGTAAGAAGAAACATTTTCTGATATGCTATAGGAGTATTTTTACGATTACCACAGGAGGTTTTTATGAATCACCATTCATCATACAGCGCACCGCGCAGCGAGCGTTCCCTATCCGGCGGCAGCTCCTACTCTCCGCGCGGCGGCCGCAATAAAAAGCGCAACTCTTATCCCAAACGAAGCTGGAAGGACAACCGTGTCCTGTTCACAATGGTCTGCATCGTCCTCCCATTGGTTGTGCTCAACCTGTTCATTTTCTTCCTGGCCACCTCCACGCCCAGAGTGGAACTGACCGTAGGCGACACCAAGGATTACAAGTCCCTGGACATCTCCATCAAGGTCAAGTCCCTGCTGCCCGTCAAGTCCCTGAAGGTCACGCTGGAGTCCAACGAGGTGGAGCTGGAACGCAATAAAAATACATACACCGCAACGCTCACCAGCAACGGCGTGCTGGAGATCCAGGCGACCGGCTGGAACGGCATGAGCGCGGCTCCCATCTATGAGGCCATCTCTCCCCTGGACGATTCCTTCCCCACGGTGGACGAGAACTATACCATTGAAAACGACGTGCTCACCATCGTGGTGGACGACAGCCAGTCCGGCGTGGACTACGCGGGAATCTACGGAGTGGACGCCAACAAGCAGAATGTAAAGCCCCTCTCCGCCGACGCGGAAAGCGGAATCGTCACCCTGCCCATGACCACCGACAGCCTGACCGTATACATACAGGACTACGCGGGCAACCAGATCTCCCCTGTCTACAGCAGACGGGTGGAGGGAATGGAGAACAGCTCCTCCGGGTCCGCGGAAGCTTCGGGTGATAGCGCCGCCAAGTCCTCGGAGGACTCCAACAGCAGCTCCGCCACCAAGGAGACTACAAAGGCTAAGGAAACCACCAAAGCCAAGGAGACCACCAAAGCCAAAGAAACCACAAAGGCCAAGGAGACCACCAAAGCCAAGGAAACCACAAAGGCCAAGGAGACCACCAAAGCCAAGGAAACCACAAAAGCCAAGGAAACCACAAAGGCTCCGGAAACCACCAAAGCCCCGGAGACGACGAAGGCCCCGGAGACCACTTCCTCACCGGAAAACGGCGGTCCCCAGTCCGGCACCCTGGCCCCGGTTCAGGATCCCGCCTCCGCTCCCACCACGGCGGCCTCCGACTCCCCGGCCGAACCCACAGGCGGCGGCGAAGAGATCATCGTCCCTGTACTTTAATTCACCAAACGCAAATGCAAATGCGCCCGGCGATTCCAACACCATGGAATCCGCCGGGCGTTTTTTCGCTCTGGTTTGATTGAATCTGGCCTCTATTTTCCAGCTGCCACAATCTGGTCGATAATGTCCACATAATCCGCACAGTACAGTTCATACATAGGGGAAACCGCATCCTGGAACCGCGCTTTCTCCTCCGCGGACAGCTCCGTGATCACGCAGCCCGCTTCCCGGATCTTCTGCTCCGAGATCTTTTCCCGCTCCTGCCACAGCTTCCGCTCGTAGACCGCGGATTCCTGCGCGCATTCCCGGATGATGTTCTGGTATTCCGGGGACAGCTTATCCCAGGTGGACTGGGCCACCAGCTGCAACTCCGGCACCCTGGTGTGCTCGTCAATGGTATAGTATCCGGCCACCTCGTAGTGCCTGGTGGACTCATAGGAGGGCCAGTTGTTCTCAGCCCCGTCGATTTTCCCGGTCTGCAGGCCGGAGTAGACATCCCCGTAAGCCATGGGAACCGGGTTGGCCCCCAGCGCCTTGATGGTGTCCACCATCAGCTCCGACTCCTGAACCCGGATATTCATCCCCCGAATGTCCTCCAACGTCTCGATGGGGCGCACTGAATTATAAAAATTCCGGGCCCCCGCGTCGTACCAGGACAGCGGAATGAGGTTGGAATCCCCGAAGGAATTCATAAAGTCGTCGCCGATTTTCCCCTCCAGGACGCGCCACATGTGCTCCGGCCCGGTATAGAGGTAAGGCATCTGCAGCACGTTCAGCTTGGGCACGAACTCCGCAAGGGGCGACAGGGACACCCGGGCGAAGTCCACGCCGCCGAACTGAAGCTGCTCGATCACCGAGCGCTCGTCCCCCAGCGTGCCCCCGGCGTTGACCTGGATTTCGATCTTCCCGTTGGTCCGCTGGTTCACCAGCTCTGCGAACTTGTAAGCCCCCTGGGTGGTGGGATAGTCCTCCGCCTGGTTCTCGGCGTAGGTGAGCACAAATTCCGGAACCCCGGAATCCGCCTTTCCTCCCCCGGCCCCTGCGCACGCGGTCAAAAGCGCTGCGCCGCACAGGAGAAACACCGCCATTTTCGTTTTCACCGCGCTTCTCCCCCCTTCTCCTGCTCCCAGCCCCAGCAGTCCGCCCTCTGCCTCAATGTCCCCTGATCCATCCCTCGTTCCTCCAAATTCATCAGACCTCCCCTCAAACCGGAATCCCGGCAATCCCACCCGGGCCCGGCGGCTCCGGCAAGAAACATAAAGCCGGGCCCGCCGGGGTCCAGCCGTTATCTCTTTACCTTTGAGGCAATATAGCTGTAAAATGCCGCCCGGTCCGATCCCAGCACCCGGTTGCTCAGCACAAATCCATGGGTGGTGTCCGAAAAGATGACAATCATGGTGGGCTTTTTGGAAATTTTCTTCACCTTGCTCCACGCCAAAACAGCGTCCTTGTCCCCCGTCATCACATGAAGCCCCGCGTCGTCGAATCCCACCCGGGTGTCCGCCGTGATCCCAGCCGCCTGCTTCTGCGCCTTGCGGTACACCGCTATGGGCTGGATCACCGTAAACAGAAGGCCGCACAGCAGAACAAGCCCTCGCATGAGATTGCTCAGCTCCGGCCATCTGGAAACGCCCATGACGATGATCGCCACGGTGAAAATAATGTTGCAGAGTCCCACCAAGGAACCATAGGTGTAATACATGGACAGCTGCCACAGTTCGGCAGCCGTGTTCCGGTAAGTGTACTGGTATTTCATAACCGGTTCCCCTTTCGCCAATCACAGTTTCGGCCTTCGTCGCCCTCCCCGGGCCGGCGTAAAACCGTTTCTTATATAATCAGGCATTAACTCACGTTAATGCCTGATTATAAAATCATAGCGTAATTTTACGGATTATGCAAGCCCCGCAGCCTTTATTTCGCCATGCCGCCCAACACAGAAGGCAGCCACAGGCTGACCGCCGGGACAAAGGTAATCAGCAGCAGGGTGATAATCATACACAGGTAAAATGGCAGCGTGGCCTTTACCACCCGTTCCATGGGCACCTTTGACACAGCGGAACCGATGAACAACACCGCGCCCACCGGCGGGGTCAGAAGTCCGATACCGCAGTTTAAAACAACCATGATGCCGAACTGGATGGGATCGATGCCGATGGAGGTCGCGATGGGCAGCAGAATCGGCGTGGCGATCAGAATGATGGGAGCCATATCCATGATACAGCCCAGAACCAGCAAGATCAGATTCAGCATCAGCGCCAGCAGAATCCGGTTGTCCGTCAGACCGGTCATAGCCTTAGCCGCCATATCCGGCACATGCAGCTGGGTCAGACAGTTGCCGAAAATGTTGGAGGTGGCGATCAGGATCAGCACGATGGAGAGCGTATCCACACAGTCGCCCAGGACCCTCCAAACGCCCTTCCAGTCCAGTCCCCTGTAAATGAACACGCTGACGATCAGGCTGTAGATAACCGCGATTGCAGCGGACTCGGTGGCGGTGAACACGCCGCCCACCACGCCGAACACCACGATCAGAACCGCGGCCAGGGCCCAGAAGGAGATGCCCAACTGCTTAAACAGGTTGATCAGGCTGAACTTGTCGCCCTTGGGGTAATTGCGCTTTACGGAAATGATATAGGAGCCGATCATCAGGCTCAGCGCCAGCAGAGCGCCGGGCAGATATCCGGCTAAAAACAAGCTTCCCACGGAGATACTGCCCGCCGTGGTGGCGTAAATAACCATGTTGTGGCTGGGCGGCACCAGCAGTCCCTCACAGGAGGAAGTGATGGTGACCGCGGTGGAGAAATCGTCGTCGTAACCCTGATCCACCATCATGGGAATCAGAATGGAACCCAGGGAAGCGGTGTCCGCGGAAGCGGAGCCGGAGATTCCGCCGAAGAAGTAGGAAGCCACGATATTCACCATGGCCATGCCGCCGCGCATCCAGCCCACACAGGCGTTGGCCAGCGCGATCAGCTTTTCGGAAATACCTCCGGAACCCATGAGACAGCCCATGGTGATGAAGAAGGGGACCGCCATCAGGCTGAAGGAGCTGATTCCCTTAACCATCAGCTGGCAGACCGAGTTTAAGTTTTTGCCCTGAGCCAGAAGGCAGAGCACGGAAGAGAGGGCCACCGCGTAGGCGATCGGGAAACGCAGGAGCACCATCAGGAAGAAACTGCCCAAAAGGACAACGATTGCCATTGTGTTTGCATCCATTATCGATTATCCTCCTTTACAAAAATTCCCTTAACATGGTTGTACAGGGCCTCGATCTCAAAAATGATCATAGCCACGCCCGCCAGGGGCACAGGGAAATACATCCAGAATCTGGAA
This sequence comes from [Clostridium] asparagiforme DSM 15981, assembly GCA_025149125.1. Taxonomy (GTDB): domain Bacteria; phylum Bacillota; class Clostridia; order Lachnospirales; family Lachnospiraceae; genus Enterocloster; species Enterocloster asparagiformis. Next base: position 5,830,210 of record CP102272.1, read on the forward strand.
ACCTTGGGCATGCTGACGTAGGTTCCCTTGGAGCCGATCCCGGTGGCGTATCTCCAGCCCACGGTGATCATAATAAAAGCCAAAATCAAAACCGCCACGTCGGCGAAAATGTCCAGGGCCTTTACCGCCCATTTTGGCATGTAACCGTCCAGAGCGGTCATGCGGATATGGGCGCCCCGGCGGATGGCCAGAGCCGCGGAGAGCACCGCCATGTACGACATGCAGGTCAAAACGACCTCCTCGCTCCAGGCCGGGTCCGGTATAAACGGTATGTAACGGCCCGCAACCGCCATACTTGTAATCGCAATATCAATGACCAAAAGCACCTTGCATACAAACAGCACGACTTTGTAAGTCAGATCATAAAACGGTTTAATCCTGTCAATCTTTTCAAAAATAGCCGGCATATTGATCCCCCTTTCAAAAAATCAGGCACAGAGGCATTGCTCCCCTGTGCCCTTAAATAGTGGCAATTTACTTCATATCAAGGATCTGCTGGTACAGCTCGGCGTTATCCTTCGTGGACTCGTTGATGATGTCCTTACAAGCTTCCTGCCAGGGAGTGATGTCGTCGACCTCGATCACATTGATTCCATCTGCCTTCAGCTCTTCAAGCACCTTATTCTCAGCTTCCTCGGAAATCTGGCGGTTGAACTCGGAAGCCTCTTTGCCGGCCTGCATCAGGATATCCTGCTGCTCGGGGGTCAGCTTATCCCATGCCTCATCCGTGATAATAACCTGGATTGCGCCCAGAGTATGACCGTCGAGGATCAGGTTGGGGGCAACCTCCTGGAATGCATTGGACTTGTAGTTTGCGATGGGCTGCTCAGCGCCGTCCACAACGCCGGTCTGCAGTGCGGAGTACAGCTCGTTGAAGGATACAACCGTGGGGCTGGCTCCTAAGCCTTCCACCATGCCGTTCATGATCGGGTCGTTGGACACACGCAGCTTCATGCCCTTTAAGTCGTCTAAGCCGGTGATCTCTTTCACGGTGAAGAAATGACGGAAACCTTCCTCGCCGTAGAAAAGTCCTCTCACGCCTGTGCCGTTCTCGTGGGGCTCAAGCAGGAACTGGGGAGCTAAGTCGCTGTTTACAAAGTTCCAGAAATGCTCGCGGCCTGCGAAGGTATAGGGTACAGATAACAGTTTGGACTTCTCGCCGCCGTAGCTGGTCAGAGCAAATGCGGAAATACGGGAGATCTCAATGGTTCCGCCGCCTCCCAGCATGGTATCCAGAACGTCGTTCTCAGAACCCAGAACGCCGCTGGCCTGCAGGTCGATCTTGATGGAGCCGCCGGACAGCTCCTCTACTCTCTCTTTAAACTTGGAATCGGTCTGGCCAACAATGGTTTCCAGCGGGTTTACTTCCGCCATCACCAGGGTAACTTCCGGTCCAACCGGCTCCTTCGCCGTGTCCGCAGCCGCCTCGGAACCTGCCTCGGTAGCAGCTTCAGTAGCAGCTTCGGTTGCCGCCTCGGTCTTCGCCTCAGTAGCAGCTTCGGTTGCCGCCGCCGTGGTCTCTTTTGCGCCGCCGCCGCAACCGGTCAGGGCGGATGCTACCATAACTGCGCACAGCGCTGTGCTAAGCCATCTTTTTTTCATGTCACATGTCCTCCTCTTAATACATTTTTTATATGATCTTTTCTAAATCATAACGTTTTTCTTACGTTATATTAATTATAAGAGGAAAAACACATTCTGAACATGGTAATTTTTTGTGAATCATAGTAGGATTTTAACCTGTTTTAGCATTTTATTTATGCACAAGGCACAGATTTATCTTTATACAATCTTTATCCCCTCTGAAAAATGTACAACCGGTATTCCGTGGGGCTCTGCCCTGTAATCCGCTTGAATACTTTGGCGAAATAGTTGGAGTCCCCGTAACCCACCGCCTTGCCGATCTCCTTCACGTTTACCGTGGGCTGCTCCAGCATCTTCTTTGCCTCCTCCACCCGGTACTCCGTCAGGTAGGAGGTGAAGTTCTTATTAAAGCACTGTTTGAACAGCTTGCAGAAATACGGCTCGGAGTAATTCATAGTGCGGGCCAGCTCCTGCATGGAGATATCGTACATATAATTCTCGCGGATGTACTGGCTGATCAGCTCCGCCACCTTGGACAGGCGGATATTTCCGTCCTCCTCCAGCTCCTCCCGCGGCTCCTGGGCGGCGGCCGTCTCCCCGGCTCCCATCCCCGGCGCCGCCTGCCCCCGACCACTTAAGGCCGCCGCGTCCGCCAGATGCGCATCCGTAAGGCGCATGGCCTCCTCCATCACCAGCAGCAGTTCCTGCTCGTCGTAGGGTTTTAACAGATAATCCAATGCGCGGATCATAATCGCCTTTTTGGCATAGGAAAATTCGTCAAAGGCGGTCAGGAAAATGATGCAGCAGTCCTTGTCCGTTTCCCGGATCCGCTGCGCCGCCTCGATGCCGTTAATCCCCGGCATCTCAATGTCCAGAATCGCAATCTGGATCTTCTCCTCCTCGTAGATGCGCAGTGCCTCACGCCCGTTTTCCGCCTGGAAAATGGCGCACTGGTCCCCCAGATTTTTGTGGAGCGTCTTGTAAAGAACCGCCCGTTCGATCATCTCGTCGTCCGCAATCAACAAACGATACATACTCTCTCCCTCCTCACCTCTGTCACTGCTGCGCGGGATTCATCTCTCCGTCCTGCGGAATGGTCATCTGCACCACCGTCCCGCTGCCCTCCCTGCTGTACAGTCTCAAACCGCCGCCCTTATACATGGTGTTAATTCTCTGGTAAATATTTCCAAGCCCGATGCCGATCCCCGAGGTCCTGCTGCCCTGCATGGCCTCCGACAGCTCCCGGCAGCGCTGCTGCGGCATGCCGACTCCGGTATCCGCCACGGAAATGATCACGCTGCCGCCCTTTCTCCAGATGCGGATCACGATTTTCCCGCCCTGCTCCTTTTTGGAGAGCCCGTGGATGATAGCGTTTTCCACCACCGGCTGCAGGGTGAACGCCGGAACCATCACTCCGTTCGGGTCCACCTTTGTCACGCACTCGTAGCCGATCCGGCTGCCAAACCGCATCTGCTGTAAATACATATAATCCTGAACCACCTTCAGCTCCCGCTCCAATGGAACGATCTGCTCCGAGGTCTTTAGGTTGTAACGGAACAAATTGCTCATGCTGGCAATCATACGCTCCGTGGTGGCCGCCTCCTCCAGCTTGGCCATGCAGGCGATCATATTCAGGGTGTTGAACAGAAAATGCGGGTTGATCTGACTTTTTAGCAGCTCCAGCCTGGCCGCGTCCAGGCGCTTCTCCATCTCGATCTTTTCCAGCTCCTCCTTGTGCAGCAGCTCCGCCATCTCATTGTTCTCTTTCAGGGTGTTGATATAGCCCTCCGTGGCATGCTTCATCTTGTTGAACGCCTTCACCAGCTCTCCCATCTCATCCCGGTTTGGCACGGTCAGGTCCTGCCCGCTGAAATCATTTCTGGCGATCTTGCGGGCATTGTGGGCCATTTTCATCATGGGCGAGACCAGCGCCGCGGCCAGCAGCCGGGTCAGCCCCATGACAACAATCATCATGACAATCGAAAAGATCATAATCAGATACGGCATGTCGTAGAATACGGATACCTTTTCCTGATAGCTGGCGTTTCCGTACTTCAGCGTGGCCTGCACCAGCCGCCTGGCATAGGTCTGAAGGTAAGACTGCATGGCATAGATCCGGTAGAGCTCAGGCACAAAGCCGTCCTCCTCCGGGTCCATTTCCAGAAGCAGATCCCGGGCCGCGCTGTAGCTTTCATACCCGTTGCGCAGGTTCCAGGTCCTGGCGTACCGCTCCTGGCCAATCTGGCTGTAGCTGAAGGGAAGGGAGAGCAGGCAGCGTTTGGTTCGCACGCAGGCCAGCACGTACTCGTCGCGCCGTTCCTGCGTCCGGCTCCGGACATAGGACTCGAAGGCGCTGACCTCAAGCTCCAGGGCTTCCTGGAAATCATGGCAGCGGGAATTGTCCTGCAGTATTACATTGAAACTGTCCAGGGAAAAATTCATGATGCGGAGATTGAAGGCAACCGATACCCCCATGACCAGAATGACCATGGCGGCGAAGGCCCCGAGCTTTTTCTTCAGAGAGATTGTAAACCATAGATTCTTAATGTATTCCAGCATACCCCTACCCCGCCTTAAAACCGGAAACAGCCCGCCGCCCTGCGTTCGTTCCCGGTGTAAAACGGCCCCTCACCAGTATGATGAGAGGCCAGCTCTTTGTTAATTATTTTAATAGCAGATGGGATAAAAGTCAATCAAACGGCCGTAAAACCGCCGGGTTGCGGTGCCGTTCCGCTACTCAGTCCTGAGCATCCTTATCGTTCTCCTCCTTGGGGGCGGTCAGCTTCTTCAATTCCTCCTTCACCGTGGCCAACTTCTTCTGGGCACGTTTGGCGGTGGAGAGTTTTTTCGGCTCCTCCTTTGCGGTGGAGAGCTTTTTCTGTTCCTCCTTCGCGGTGGAAAGCTTTTTCTGTTCCTCCTTCGCGGTGGAGAGCTTTTTCTGTTCCTCCTTCGCGGTGGAGAGCTTTTTCTGCTCTTCCTTCGCGGTGGAGAGCTTTTTCTGCTCTTCCTTCGCGGTGGAGAGCTTTTTCTGCTCTTCCTTCGCGGTGGAGAGCTTTTTCTGCTCTTCCTTCGCGGTTGTCAGCTTCTTCTGCTCTTCCTTCGCAGTCGTCAACCGCTTCTGCCCCTCTTTTGCGGCGGCAGGTTTTTTCTCTTTCTCAACAGCCGGCTTCTCCTGACCACCCGCGGCGGCGGGCAGCTTTCCTTCTACTTTTGCAGTCTCCGCCTTGGCCGCAGCCGGTTCCCCTGCTTTCGCCCCGGACGCCGCTGCTTTCTTCGGTTTCTCCGCCGCCGTCGCAGGCGCTTCGGCCTTAGCCGCCCCTGCCGCAGGCTCCTGCGCTGCTTTGGACGCTGCGGTTTTACCGGCTTTTGCAGCCTTTGGCGCGGACTTTGCCGCCTTTCCGGCCGCCCCGGGTTTCTTCTCCCCTTCCGCCTTGGCAGCCGCTTTACCGTCCTTACCCGCAGCCGCTCCCGCTTCCGCCCTGGTTCCGGCCTTTTTCGCCTTGCCGGTCTCTGCCTTGCGCGCTTTCTTGGGCGCGGCCTCAGGCGTGCAGGTGAAGATGCTGACGCTCATGGGAGCCACATTGATCTCAATGGAATCCTCCAGGTCGTCCCACTCCAGCTTCCTGGACGTTTTCACCCGCGGATTGGGAGCGCCGCTTCCGCCGAACTCTGCGGCGTTGCTGCTCAGGATTTCCTTGTATTTACCCTCAAAGGGCACGCCCACGCGGAATTTCTCATGGGCCATATTGTCGAAATTGCAGACGAACAGCAGACTTTCCTCCGGCTTCTTCGTCTTGCGCACAAAGATGATCATACTCTCCTGCTGGTAACTGCAGTTGATCCACTGGAAGCCCTCCGGGTCGTAATCCATGGCGTACATAGCCGGATATTTGCGGTAAATCTCGTTGAGCGCCTTCATATAATCCTGCATTTGTTTGTGAGGTTCCGTCTCAAGCAGTTCCCAGTCCAGAGAGGCGTTCTCGTTCCACTCCCTCACCTGGGCGAAATCCTGGCCCATGAACAGCAGCTTTTTGCCGGGATGGCCCATCATAAACCCGTATGCGGCCCGCAGATTCTCCGCCTTCTGTTCCAGGTCTGCGCCCGGCATCTTTCCGATCATGGATCCCTTGCCGTGCACCACCTCGTCGTGGGAGAATACCAGAATAAAGTTCTCGCTGTAAGCGTACAGCATGGAGAACGTCAACTCACCGTAATTATTTTTGCGGAACAGAGGGTCGCAGCGCATGTAGTTGGTGAAGTCGTTCATCCAACCCATGTTCCACTTGAAGTCAAAGCCCAGTCCGCCCTTCTTCGGCTCCCCCGTGACCATGGGCCATGCGGTGGATTCCTCGGCGATCAGCACCGCGCCGTCCTTGCGGCCCTTGAAAACAGAGCTTAAATGCTTCAGGAACTCCACGGCCTCCAGGTTTTCATTGCCGCCGTAGATGTTCGGCACCCACTCGCCGTCGTTCTTGCCGTAGTCCAGATACAGCATGGAGGCCACCGCATCCATGCGGATGCCGTCGGCGTGATACTTGTCCGCCCAGAACAGGGCGTTGGCGATCAGGAAATTGGAAACGCCCGGCCTGCCGTAATTGTAAATCAGCGTGCCCCAGTGGGGATGCGCGCCCTGGCGCGGGTCCTTGTGCTCATACACGCAGGTCCCGTCAAAACAAGCCATACCGTGGGCATCCCGCGGGAAATGTGCCGGTACCCAGTCCAGAATCACGCCGATGCCCTGCCGGTGCATATAGTCCATGAAATACATGAAGTCGTCGGGAGTGCCGTAACGGCTGGTGGGCGCGTAATACCCCGTCACCTGATACCCCCAGGAGGCGTCCAGAGGATGCTCCATCACCGGCATCAGCTCCACATGGGTGTAACCCATCTCCTTCACGTAATCCGCCAGCGGACCTGCGATTTCCCGGTAATTGTAAAACTCCGAGCCGGTGATCTCCTTGCCCTCTGCGTCCAGTTCCAGCTCCTTGCGTTTCCAGGAACCCAGATGAACCTCGTAAATGGAAACCGGTCCGGTAAACAGCTCGTCCTTCGCCCGTTTCTCCATCCACTCCCGGTCCTGCCACTGATACCTGCCGATATCCCAGACTATGGAGGCCGTGTCGGGGCGCAGCTCCGCGTAATTGGCGTACGGGTCGGCCTTCAGCATGGGGAGTCCCGCCTTGGTCTTGATCTCATACTTGTAAATCTGCCCCGGCTTCAGGCCGGGAATAAACAGCTCGAAAATGCCGGAGTCCCCCAGGAGACGCATGGGATGGCGGCGCCCGTCCCAGAGATTAAAATCGCCCACCACGCTGACCCGCATGGCGCATGGCGCCCAGACTGAGAAATAAACGCCCTCCACGCCCTTGACGGTCATGGGGTGCGCGCCCATTTTCTCATAAATTCCATAGTGGAGGCCCGCGTTAAATTTCTTTACGTCCTCGTCCGTGTACTGCGGCGCATAGGAGTACGGATCATGAATCTCCTCGGTGGCGCCGTTGTCATAGGTCACAATCAGCGTATAGGCCACCATACTCTTGCGCGGGATCAGCGCCGCATAAAATCCGGCCTCGTCCGCCAGCTCCATCGGGTACTTGCGGCCCGTGCTGGTGATCTTCACCGTTATGGCCTGTGCGGTGGGAATCAGCGCCTGCACCAGCAGACCCGAATCCGTCAAATGGGGACCCAAAAGCCCGTGGGGATTGCTTCCTTCCGAATATACCAATTCCTCAATCCCAGCCCAATCCATCAAATCATATAAAGTTTGTTCCATAATTGGAGCCCCCTTTTCTTTTTTTATTCTCGCGATCCATCAAAATGCGTCCTGCCCTCAAAGGGTGTCCGCCCTGTCCTTTATATTCTGCTGAAAATTAATGATATCATGCTCGTACTCCTGGTCCATGTAGGAGGAGGTGATCATGAAATCCGCGCTGGCCTTGTTGTTGGCGATGGGAATGTCGTAGACCTGCGCGATGCGCAGCAGCGCCTTCACATCCGGGTCGTGGGGCTGCGCGGTCAGCGGATCGGAGAAAAAGATCACGAAATCGATCTTGCCCTCCACAATCTTGGCGCCGATCTGCTGGTCTCCGCCCAGAGGGCCGCTGTTGTAGCCCTTCACCGGAAGCCCGGTGCTGTCCGTGATCATTCTGGCCGTCGTCCCTGTGCCGCAGAGAAAATGCTTTGCCAGCACCTCCCTGTGCTCCTGACACCAGTCGATCAGCTCCCGTTTCTTCTGGTCATGGGCAATCAGCGCTATATTTTTCTGTTTTCCAATCGTCATCGTTAAATAGTCCATAGGTCCATCCTTTCTGTCTGCAGGTAGTCTACTCTGTCACCGTGTTGGCGATGCGGCCGATCCCCTCGATGCTGCACTCCACCACGTCCCCGGGCTTTAAGAATCTGGGCGGTTCAAAGCCCATTCCCACCCCTGCGGGCGTGCCGGTGGCAATCACCGTGCCCGGCTTTAAGGTCATACCCTTGGAAAGCTCGCTGACAATGTGGTCGATGCCGAAAATGAGCAGGTCCGTGTTGCTGTCCTGGCGCAGCTCACCGTTCACTCTGGACTGTACCTGTACCTTGGGCGGATAGGGAAGGCTGTTCACTGTGGCGATGCAGGGGCCCATGGGTAAAAATCCGTCCAGGCTCTTTCCGAAATACCACTGTTTGTGCCGTGTCTGAAGGGTTCTGGCGCTGACATCATTGATGATGGTGTAACCGAACAGGTAGTCCTTCACCTGTTCCGGCGCCACATTTTTCGCCTCCTTGCGGATAATGACCGCCAGCTCCGCCTCATAATCCAGGTCGGCGACGATGTCCCGATGGCTGGGAATCCCTTCCCCCGTGGCCACCGCCCGGTCCACCCGCTTGGAAAAATAGATCGCGTAAGGGCGCTCGCCGCCGAAGGCTTCCTTCTTGAAGCGGGCCGATTCCTCCGCGTGAGCCATGTAGTTGATCCCCAGGCAGATCACGTCCTGAACCGGATTGGGAATAGGGGCCAGAATCTTCACCTCGCTCCAGGGCGCGGCCCCCTCGATCCGGCTATTCTCCAGACCGGAGGCGTGCTCTAAAAGCTGCAGTTCCGAATCGCTGATATGCTCGATCACCTCCTGCATGGTGGTGTAATCCATACCGAGGGACTGCAACGGATAGATCCACTTCTCATCCTGGCTCACCACGCCCAGCTTCACCTTACGTTCAATTTCATATGTTACCAGTCTCATGATGTCCTCCTGCTTTTTGTCCGGCTTCGTCCGCTTCCGGCCTGCCGCCACTTCCAATAATGATTTTTTGTATTTTCTACTCTATCACATTTTTCCGAATTTTTCTATGTTTTTGGTCCTCTTTCTTGAAACAATACAGCTTTCGCTTGTGTGAGAAGTATTGTAGTGGGAACAGTTGAATTTATCAGACAGATCGGTCTGGAGACGAATCGCGAAATGCGCTTCGGTGTGAACGCCCGTTTTTTTCCCGGCGGAACCGCGGCCCCGCCGGAGTATAAAACGGCAAACGGAAAACTCATCTGTTACTTTGGTTTTACCCTTTATTCCACGCTTTCGCGGAACATTTTAAAGGACTGGATCACCAGCGTTGGGGCAAATGCGGCAAAGCCGATGGTCAGAAGCTGGTAAAGTCCCAGGTCGGCGGCCGCAAACATGACCTGCAGACCCGGCACAAACAGTACGGCGGCCAGCAGGACCACGCCCAGCTCAAAGGCCATCAGGCTATACAGATTGCTGCCAAAGCCCAGGTGCAGGATCGAATGGCGGCTGCGGCAGTTGAAGCCGTGGAACAGCCGGGCAAGGGTCAGGGTGGAGAACGCCATGGTGCTGGCCTGGGCCGCGCCGCCGGTGGAGAGCCCCGTGCGGTAGGACCACATGGTGGCAAGGGCGATGAGGCCGCCCTGCAGCAGAATATCCCGCACAAAGGTGCGCGTCAGAATACCCTCCCTGGGATTTCTGGGCGGTTCCTTTAACAGCCCTTCCTCCGGCGGCTCCATGCCGATGGCGATGGCGGGCAGGGAGTCCGTCAGCAGGTTGATAAACAGCAGGTGCACCGGCGCAAAGGGCATGGGCAGGGCGCTGAGGGAGGTGTAGAGCACGCAGAGGATTCCGGCCATATTTCCGGACAACAGGAACTGGATGGCGTTCTTGATGTTGCGGTACACGTTGCGTCCGTTGGCCACCGCCTTGATGATGGTGGCGAAATTGTCGTCCGCCAGTATCATGGAGGCCGCGTCCTTGGACACCTCGGTGCCGGTGATGCCCATGGCCACGCCGATGTCCGCCTTTTTTAAGGCCGGAGCGTCGTTGACCCCGTCTCCGGTCATGGCCACAATGGAGCCGCGCTTCTGCCAGGCATCCACGATGCGGATTTTATGCTCCGGGGAAACCCGTGCGTACACGGAAATGGAATCCAGGCGGCGGGACAGCTCCCCGTCGTCCATGGCGTTTAACTCCGCTCCGGTGAGCGCCTGGGTCTTTTCGTCCATAATCCCGATACGCCGGGCAATGGCCATGGCCGTCACCTTGTGGTCCCCGGTGATCATCACGGTGCGGATTCCGGCCCGGCGGGCATTCTGCACCGCGGCCCGGGACTCGCTGCGGGGCGGGTCCATCATCGCAACCATGCCTAAGAAAATCAGATTTTCCTCCGCCCGCGCCTTCTCCCCCGGAATCTCCTCTGCGGGCTTGCAGGCAAAGGCCAGGACCCGCAGGCCCTGGGACGACCAATTCATATTCTGGTCCGCGATCCGCCGCCGGTCCTGGGCGGTCAGCGTGCGGGAAGCCAGAGCGGCGCTCTCCCCGCCGGAACCGGGTCTGACGGCAGATTTGGCGCTTCCCGGGTTGGCGATGCGGTCGCAGCGGTCCAGCAGCACATCCAGCGCGCCCTTCACGAAAATGATCTGGCCGTCCTCCACCTGGTTTTTGGTAGACATCAGCTTGCGGCGCGGGTCAAAGGGCAGCTCCCCCAGCCTGGGGCAGCGGGCGCGCACCAGTTCCGGCGTCATCCCCGCCTGAGCCGCCATATGTAACAGCGCCAGCTCCATAGGTTCCCCCACATCCCTCGCCGTCTGGCCTTCGGGGTCCGCCGAGGCGTCGTTGTTTAACACCGCGCCGTAAAGCAGCAGGCGCACGTCGGGGCGGAAGGCATTTTCCCGCATCCAATCCATATCCCGCTCCCGGTGATTCAAACAGGCGTATTCCACCTCCATGCGGTTCTGGGTCAGGGTTCCCGTCTTATCGGAGCAGATCACGGACACGCAGCCCAGGCTCTCCACCGCCTTTAAATCCTTGATAATGGCGTGCTCCCGGGCCATTTTCTGAGTGCCCATAGCCTGAACAATGGTGACGATGGAGCTGAGAGCCTCCGGGATGGCGGCCACCGCCAGAGCCACCGCGAACATCAGGGCGTCCAATACCTGGGCCTTCCGGTAAAGGCTCAGGGCGAATACCACTGCGGAGATGGCGATAATCGCGGCCGCCAACCGTCCGCTGAACCGGTCCAGGCTGATCTGCAAGGGGGTCTTGTGCTCCTCGGTGCCGTTCATCATGGAAGCAATTTTGCCGATCTCCGTGTCCATCCCTGTGGCCGTGACCACCGCCACGCCGCGCCCGCCCGTGACCAGGGAGCCGGAAAATACCATGTTCACTCGGTCCGCCAGCGGCACGTCGTCCGCCGGACCGCTCTTATCCACAGCCCCCCGTCCGTTCCGGCGCGTTTTCCCCAAAACCGTGTCCTGTTTATCCACGTTCAGTGACTCCCCGGTCAGGGAACTCTCGTTGACCTGTAGACCGTACACCTCGATCAGACGGGCATCCGCGGCCACCAGATCACCGGCCTCCAGAAGCAGAATATCCCCTGGCACCACCTGGGAGGAAGGTATGTCGAGCTGCCTTCCGTCCCGCCGCACCCGGGCCTCGGGGGAGGACAGGGATTTTAAGCTGTCCAGGGACTTTTCCGCCTTCTGGTGCTGCACGGTTCCCAGCACCGCGTTCAGCAGCAGCACGGCAAAGATCACGCCCGCGCTGCCCGGATCCCCCGTCACCATGGAGATTCCCGCGGCCACGATCAGGATGATGACCAGCAGATCCTTAAACTGTTCCAGAAATACCTGCCACCACTGTTTGCGCCCGGCTTCCTCAATCACATTTTCCCCATATTGCTTCAGCCGCTCCTTCGCCTCGCGGCTGCCTAATCCCTGTCCGCCGGTTGTAAGCTGCGACATTGTTTCCTGTTTTGACAGCCTGAACCAATCCGCCATGTCGGTCTCCCCTTTTCTCTTATTCTCGCGGAAACGATGAGTCCAGGTCACATTTCCCTGACTCCGGCCTCTGCCCGCGGGGCCAAATACTCTGCCAAACGCCGCCGTCCGCCTGATTTCCGGCTTCTCCCGGCGCAAAAATGCCCCCGGACATACTCACCGTATGGCCGGGGGCACTCGTTTGGATGCACCGGTCCGCTGGCGCCGCCAGCGGACCGGTGTTCCGAGTACCCACTCTAGTTTATGTGGGGTGGGGATTCATTATGACAGAGGGAGGGACGGGGACCCGGGTTGGCCGCAGTGCAGGCTTTGTTCCCGGCGCTCCCGCCTCCCATCTCACCCCTTAGACGCCATCAGCTCCGACAGCTGCTCCAGGACGTTGGTTCCGCCGTTTAAGGTAATGCCGCCCACCTTATCGCAAATCCTCTCCAGATACTCCATCTCCTTCAGCTTGAACAGGGTGCGGTTCTCATCCATCAGCCGTGCGGTATTCAACAGGCTCCTGGTGGACGCCACCTCCTCCCGGCGCATGATCACGTTGGCCTGGGCCTTCTTCTCAGCCACCAGCACCGTGTTCATGATCTCCCGAATCTCGCCAGGCAGAATAATATCCTTGATACCCGCGCCCGTCACCTCCACGCAGAACTCCTCCTGGCGCTCCCGCAGCTTTTGCAGCACGTACTGGCCGATCTCCTCCTTCTGCGCCAGCAGCTCATCCAGCCGGAACCGGCCCACATACTCCCTGAGCACCAGCTGGGCGCAGGTGTAGAGCTGGCCCGAGGCCCCGTCCACCATCTTCACCAGCCGCTCCGGGTCCGTGATGCGGTAGCTGCACACCACATTCAGCCGCACCCCCACCTTATCGGCGGTCAGGATCTCCTGGCCGGTGATATCCAGCTGCTGGATCTTCATATTAAAGATCTTGCCGGTCACCTCACGTCCATAGTTCCAGAAATAATAGCTGCCCGTCTCCAGACGCCGCTCCAGGCGGTTGTCAAAAGACAGAAGTCCCACCTCGCCGTCCTTCACCACAATCTTCTTATAATATTTCATGGGCATCAGATCGATGTACATCCGCGGCAGAACCTTCTCCATACAGGGCTCCGTCATATCCACCATCTGGAAGGTATTTTTCTCAAACACGTTCCAGAACAGCGCCTCCGGCCCGGTGAGGACCTCCTTAAACGCCTGATTCACAAACCGGATCGCCAGGCAGGTATCCGGCACCTCTGCCTTCACCACCCGCGCGGCAAACTCCCGGTCTCCCATCAGAATCTCCTCCGGGATTCCACAGGTCTTGACCTGCCCCGTCATGGGCACCACCTGGACCTCATACCCCAGCTCCTTCATAAACCGATACTTACCGGCCGTCAGCAACCGCACAAACCGGCCGTTCTTCATCAAATATCCGCACTCCTGCTCCTTGATTAAATACTTCATTTCCATTTCCCCTTTATTCCTAAAACCCCGCAGCGGCAGATTCCCATCTCACCGGCGCGCCCGGCGTTTCCCACCGTCCCGCGCCTTGCCGCTGCGATCCATTTTCTGTTTACAATTCACAACCGTTTCTATCAATATGTTGGAAAATATCCCTGCCCCGCCCCATCCGTGGGCCGGGGGGCCGGCACTTCAGACTCCGTGTCCCGGTGGAGGAGGGGTAATTGAGAGGGCAGTTCCGGCGGTTTCATTGACCGGCGAGCCCGTCCAGGGCCCCAGGCAGTTTCCCACCCGCAAGCTCCATCCAGGCCGCGGACGATTTCCCGCCCGGCACTCCTATCCTCACAATTTCCCCACCCATTCCACCTCGATTCGGCAGCCGGTATCCGTACCGGCGCTGGCCATCCCGCGGACTGCTCTCCCCGGGTCCCCGCAGAGCAAACGCTCTGCGGCTGCCGGTTCTAAGCCGGGGCGAAGGCAGTTCCATTTCCCTGGTTGTCGGCATTTACGCAATGCCAGCGTTTTGTTAGATGATTGCTATACCACTTAGCTACATGTCCTCAAACATGATGGGATTCGAACCCACGACAAATCATTATCCTGGCCCGGACCGCCGGTATACCGCCCGGCAAACGCCTGCGGCACCGCAAGGGCTCCGCCAACCGGAAAACCCTACGCCTCAAGAGCAGCCCGCCCGCGGCAGCCAAAAACCTTCGCCTCAGCCGCCATTTATATAAAGTTTCCTTTATATCACCTCAAACCGCAGCCTTCCGGCCGCCTAACCCTTGACCACACCGATGGTTTTCAGCCGTTTCACCGGCACCACCAAATCCGTCTGATCATTCATCACCGTCTCAATATCCTTGTAGGCGAACCGGCTCTCCTCCGCCACGTCGCTCTTATTCTTTTTCCCAAGAACCACGCCCTGCGTATTCAAATCCTGAATCACCTGTTCACAGCTGAACGCGGACATCGCGCCCTTACGGGAATACCGTCTGCCCGCCCCATGGGAAGAAGAACAAAAGCTCTCCGGGTTCCCCTTCCCCATTACCACGTAGCTGTAGGAGCCCATGGCCCCGGGGATCACGGCCAATTCGCCGTTTCTCGCCCGTACCGCCCCCTTCCGGTGCACCCATACATTCTTATCATAGTGGTTCTCCAGCGCCGCATAATTGTGGTGACAGTTGATATCCCCGGAAAACGTCAGTTCAAAATCCGTATACTTCCCGATCCATTTCTCAAGTATCGCCTTCACCGCCAACATCATCTTTTCCCGGTTCTCCTTGGCAAAATCCATGGACAAATTCATCCAGTCCAGATACCGTTTCCCCTCGCTGCTATCCGTGGGCAGAAACGCCAGCCGGTACTCATCCGGTACCTGGCTGTACCACCGTTTATTCAGCTCCCTTGCCTTAAAATGGAAATAATCGCAAACCGACTTTCCAAAATGCCGGGACCCCGAATGAATCATCACCGTCAAAAAACCATCATCGCTCTCCTGCAGCTCAATAAAATGATTCCCGCCGCCCAGCGTCCCGATCTGATAATAACCCGCCTCCAGCTGTCCCAAAAGCTCGGCGTCCTGCTCATACCGTTCCATCTCCTCAAAGGCGCAGTCCATGGTATAAGACGGCATCATCATCTTGTGATGTGCGAATCCCACCGGCACATTCCGCATAATATCGCCGATCATAGCCTGCACCAGATTCCCGTTCCCGGTCATCACCTGCCGAATCTCCTTTACCGGAATATTCGTCTCCGTATAAGCCATCCCGCAGCCGATATCCACGCCCACCGCATTCGGAATCACCACATCCTCCGTGGCAATCACCCCGCCGATGGGCATCCCCATCCCGGCATGGGTATCCGGCATCAGGCAAACCCACTTATGTAAAAAAGGAAGCTTTGCCAAATGGCGCGCCTGTTCCAGACAACTCTCCTCCAACACCCCCGGTCCCTCCAGCCAAACCCTTACCGGAACCTTAAACTCTTCCTTCTCAAACATGACAAACATGCCATTCACTTCCTTTCTCTCTCTCAAATCTGTTATGCCTACATCATAACGAATCAAACTGGTAAAATCATCTAAAAAAAGTTGCGAACTCAAAAAAGTCCCCGCTTCCAGGAAACTCCCGGAAGCAGAGACTCTTATTTCTCCATAAACCGTAAACGCCAGCAGTTTCGTTCCAATCCCCACCGGCCCTCTCCAACCCCCAGCGGGTGAGAGCCAGAAAAGCGGGGCTGGAGGCGACATTTGGAGTCTCCGGCCCCGCTTTTCTGGCTCTCACGAACGGATGCATCAAAATCCCCCGCACACCCTCAAAGCACCACCATCTCATGCCCCGTCCGATTCAATCTCTCAGCTCCCTTTTCCCCCATCACCACCACATCCTCAATTCTCACCCCAAACTTCCCCGCCATATAAATCCCCGGCTCAACGCTAAACGCCATCCCCCGCTCCAACCTCCGCCGGTTCGTGGCTTTAATCTCCGGCTGCTCATGCGTTATATACCCAATCCCATGCCCCAGCCGCGTTGTAAAAAACTCCCCATACCCTTCCGCCGTGATCAAATCCCTTGCCGCCGCGTCCACATCCGGAATAAACGCCCCCTCACGCACCGCCTCCCTTGCCGCCCGGTTAGCCCTGCGCACAATCTCATACACCTTCCTCTGTTCCTCCGTAACCCCTCCCACAAACACAGTCCGCGTCACATCAGAAAACATCCCTTCATAACTGCACCCGTAATCCAGCACAATCACATCCTGCTCTTCAATCACCCGCTGGTTCCCAAAATAATGCGGCAGCGCCGAATTCGGCCCTGATGCCACAATATCCCCCGCCAGCTTCACCCCACGCGCCGCAAACAACCGCTCCATCTCTGCCCGAATATCGATCTCCCGCAGCCCCGGCCTGATAAACTCCAGCAGCTCCGGGAAAATATCGTCCGCAATCCTGGCCGCAATCCGCAGATTCTCAAGCTCCTCCGGCGTCTTAATGATACGGATCTCCTCCAGCCACTCCTTCCCGTTCACAAACCGGATTCCCGTCCGCTCCGCCACCGGAATCAGATTAAAAGCCCGAACGGTGGAGTTCACCCCCACCGTTCCCTCTAAAAGCCCGTACTCCTCCAACACATCCCCAGCCACTGCCGCGAAATCCTCACTGTCCGTCCAGGTGTGGACGGGTATGGGTTCCCCCATCCCCTCCGCCACCTCGTCCCGGCTCAGAATATTACAGATATAAAACGCCCCGCCTTTCGCGGTCAGAAACAGCGCCTGAAACCGCTCGTCCTGGTACACGTTAAATCCCGCCAAAAACCGCAGCTCCTCAGACGGCGCAATCATCATCGCGTCCACCTGTTTCTCCCTCATCAGCCGGACCAGCCGCTCCTTAAACCGTTCATTCATGCCGCCTTCTGCGCCTCCTGCGCTTCCAAAGCCTCGCTCTCGCTATCATCCACCCGCTTGGCCATAACCGTTTTCCAGGCGTGCAAGGCCAGTGCCACCGCGATTACCGCATAACACGCGAACACCCTGAAATACTCTCCCAGCTGTGCATTATCAAACAGATTCTTACCCGCGATAGGCGAGATAATAAACATGGTGTGGAACAGCAGCGCTCCCAGCACCGCCTGTCCGATGGTCGCCTTCTTAATAGAAGCCCCGCCCACCAGCAGCGCCGCAATGGCAAACGTACCCACGTTCTCATGTGCCGTATAGGTCGTAAAATTGCCGATATCCTGAATAAAAATCAACTGCCCCAATCCGGCCAGCAGCGTGGAAATCATAATCGCCGTGATGCGGATCTTGTCCGCAGGTATTCCCATGGACACCGCAATATTCATATTCTGACCCACCGCATTGATATCGCTTCCAAGCTTGGTCCTGCTCAAAAACGTGATATAGATGCACACGCAGAAAATCAGAATCCCGGTCACCACCGGCACATCCGTAAACTGAAGTGCAAACAGCACCGTCTTCGACGCAGCGCACAGAACCTTAAACGCCGCCAGAAGCGCCGCGGTCAAATACAGCTTGTACTGCCCCGCCCAGCGTATTTTCTCATGCCTCACGCTGATCCTATAAACCAGCACAGCCGCCTGCACCGCCAGCAGCGCAATCAAAACCCATCCGATCGCCTGATCCAGCGACATGGACCACATCTTATTGATAGCCCCCTTGGTATCCGCCTCCAGGTTAATGGGCGTCGTCAGACCGATCCCGTTGGTCAGAAGCAGCGTCTGGTTTTTAATCGGAATCACCGGACCGCATAAAAACATAAACACCAGGTCATAAATTCCTTTGGCAAAAAATCCCAGAATCATACCGGTGATCATCTCCTGCCCCTTGGTCTGGTTGAACAGACGTCCGGTCAGATTGCCGAACAACAGGGACAGCGGGATGCTCACGATAAAGGACACCATCAGGCAGGCGAACCCGGATACCGAAAAATTGGTAGCCACAATGATCCCGATCTGCGCCGACATCGCCCCCAGCACGATGCTGAAGTTTAAGCCCATGCCCGCCCACACCGGCACCAGCAGAGCCAGAATCAGGATCAGATTGCGGAACAGACGCGTGGAAATCTCCCCCACAATAAAGGATAAGGGCTGTTTTGCCAAAATAATGCCCGCAACGCAGATGATGCAGAACAGGATGGTCACGGCGTTGTTGATCAGGAGTTTTTCCAGAAAAACCCCCGCTTTGTGTTTTTTCTCATTCCCCATTATCGTTTCCCTCCTTGCATACGGGATAAGGCATATAAAATAATGCCGTTGCTGACGATGGTGCGCACCACCTCAGACAGGTTGCCCTCAGGGATCAGGCTGTTGGCCACCGGGGTTGCAATGGTCAGCATGCTCTGAAACATAATGGTTCCCAGCACCACGTTGAAGATGGAGATGCGGCTGGGAGTCGCCCCGCCGATCAGCACCGCCGCAATGGCCGGAAACGCCATCATCAGAGGCGCGTTGTAGAGCTGGTAAAAGCCGAAGCCCTGGGCGTAAATGATGATGCCGATGCCCCCGAGCACGGTGGAGAGAATGGTCGCCATGGTGCGCATATTGTCCACCTTCACGCCGTTGCTGCGGGCGAAATTGGGATTGGAGCCCGCCGCCTTCATCATCAGCCCCAGGTGGCTTCTCATAAACAGCCAGATGAGAAAACAGAACAACCCGATCACCAGAATCAGTCCCACGGGAATCTCCACCCCGAACACGTTAAAGGCAAACAGGTTGTTCAGCGCCCGGTCATACCAGGCTTCCAGGGTGATGGTGGTCCGCAGCCCGTCGCCGATGGGCCAGACGATGGAGGGGTGGTTAAAGGGCAGGATCAGCCAGCCGATGCACATCAGCGCCACCACCGAAAATCCGATGTAGGTGGACACCATCATCTCGCTGCCCTTCACCCGGTTCACCAGCTGGCTGTAGGCCCAGCCAGCCGCCACGCTGAACGGCACGGAAATAGCCATTGCGATGAAAATGCCGCCCACGCCCGTCATGTTGTACTGCAGGCTGATCATTCCGGCCAAAAGCCCGCACTCAATCCCCAGGGGCAGCGCGAAGTTCATGCCCGTGCCCGCCATGATGCCCGGCACCATAGCCAGGGACAGGATCATATTGATGCCCACCCGGACTATACACTGGGAAAATGTCAGCGGCGCCGGAATTCCCAGAATAAACATCATCATAATCAGAAGAAGCAGGAACGCCATGATGATCAGGCGCGGAAATCCAAAGGATTTCAGTGAATTCTTAACAGCGGTCATGATGGGTCTCCTCCTTTTTCTCCCGACATCAGCAGCGCAAAGTCCACATTCGGGGCGTCGGGTTTCAGTATTCCCTGGACCACGCCGGAGCCGATGATGGCGATCCGGTCGCAGATGGTGCGCAGCTCATTTAACTCGCTGGAGGTCATCACAATGGTGATCCCCAGCTCCTTGTTGATCTTCACCAGGTAATTCAGCAGAATCTGCTTGGCCCCGATGTCGATTCCCCTGGTGGGCTCGGACACGAACAGCAGCTCCGGCCTGGTGATCAGCGCCCGGGCCATGCAGACCTTCTGCTGGTTGCCGCCTGAGAGCCGCCCCACCAGCTGTTTGGAGCCGGTGCAGCGGATATCCAGCTCCCCGATCATCTCCTCCACAGTTTTCTCCGCGCTCTTACCGTCGAACAGGCTGAAAAATCCATACGTTTTCAGGAACCGCCGGTTCACCTTCATATCCGTGTAGACCATATTGAGGGCGATGGACTCGTCCAGCAGCAGGCCCACGCCCTTGCGGTCCTCGGACACAAAGGCCATGCCCTTGTTTAAGGCCTCGCCCACCCGGGTAAAGGCCAGCTCCTCACCATTGTAACGCACCTTGCCCCTGGCCGGATACATGCCGAAAATGCCGTTGGAAATGCTGGTCTTGCCGTGACCCGCCAGGCCGCCGATGCCCAGAATCTCCCCTCTGCGCACCTTCAAGGACACGTCCTTCGTCCGCTCCCCGGGCATACTCACGCTCAGGTGCTCAATGTCCAGAATGATGTCGCCGCCGTCAAAGCTGCGGTTCACATTGATCATGCTGTCCGCCTCCAGCTTGCGGCCCACCATCAGCTCCGCAATCTGATTCTTGCTGGTATTCTTCGTTTTCTCGTCAAACACCATCTGCCCGTCCCGCAGAATCACCACGGAGTCCGCCAGGGTCATCACCTCGTCCAGCCGGTGGCTGATGAAAATGACCGCGATGCCCTCGTCCGCCACCTGGCGGATACATTTGAGGAACCGCTCCGCCTCGCTCTCCGTCAACACGGCGGTGGGCTCGTCCAGAACCAGAAGCTTTAAATTGCTCTTGTCGATTTCCCTGGCGATCTCCACAAATTGCATATGTCCCACCGGAAGCTTGTCAACCGTCACTTCCGGATTGATTTCCATTCCAAGTTTGTGAAGGGCTCCGGCCGCCTCCTCCACAATGCGGGGATTGTCCAGAAGCTCGAACCGTTTTCCCGCTACCCGGCTCACCAGGTTGGGTCTGACGTTCTCCCGGTTCAGCTTGATGTTGCGCGCCACCGTAAAGCCCGGCAGCAGCATGAATTCCTGGTGTACCATGCCGATCCCCAGTGCCATGGCGTCCTCCGGGGACTGGATTTTCACGGGTTTCCCCTCAAAAATGATCTCCCCCTCGTAACCGCCGGTCTCCTGTATCACGTTCATTCCAAATAAAATATTCATCAGCGTGGACTTGCCGGCCCCATTTTCACCTGCCAGCGCCACGATTTGTCCCGGGAAGATCTCAAAATCCACTCCGGACAGCACTACATTTCCCGAGAAGCTTTTCTTTACATTTTTAAAATGGAGGAGCGCCTGCTTGGCCATATAAAACCCTCTTTCTTTTCCGATTCGTAAATTAACGTAACCGTTCGGACGGCGGGAAAATTGGTGTAGGAAGCCGCGCCAAGTTCGCTTGTAAGCGGATTTCCGTGCCAATTTTCACATCGGATGGACATCCGAAGCTTCTTGACCGGCTTTTTCCGGTCAAGAAGCTGAGCCGTCAGAACGATTACAAACGACTGCCTCCCGGACGGAAGGCAATCTCCTGGTTTTACTCTGTTGCCGTTTTATTACAGGGTGATGAACTTGCCCAGCACCACGAAGAAGTTGTCATAGGTCTTTCCGCTCTCGATGTCCTCGTACACCCGCACGCTCACGTCGCCGCCTGCAAAGTCAGAGAAAATCTGCGTGAAATGCTCCATGTCCGCGCGCTCGGTAAAGGTGCCGTTGCAGTAATCCATGGCGTACTGAACCGCGCAGTTGATGAACATGGTGTGCATGGGAGCGCTCCAGGCACCCATACGGCCCGTCATATTGTTTTCAGCCAGCTTGGCGCTGATCTGATCTCTCATGTAGTCCACATCGCCCTTGTGGTCTTCCGGCACTTCGATTCCCAGGGCGCCGGGGAAGGCGTAGAACACGCTGGGGTTGTCGGGCATGGGGTAAATGGCTCCGGCCTCAAACACGGCCTTACACATGGGCTCCTGCTGCCCCGCATTGGTTCCAAAGAACGCGGTGTCGGCTCCGTACTCTTCCACCTTACGCGGCACGTCCTCCAGGATATACTGCTGGGTAGCCGCGATTCCGGCGTCGCTCATGGGGTCGGGGGAGGTTCCGTCCACGAATTTCAGTCCCAGCTCCTCACATTTTGCCTTCATGTTGTCGTGACGGGCAATGTTTAAGGGCTGCGCCATATGGCGGGGGAAGGAGTAGTGCACCACCGTGGTGGCGCCCATCTCAGCGGCAGCTTCCGCAACCGCGGTGCCCATGTTGGCAACGTCGGGATGGAACACAAGGTCAGCAGCCGCGCAGATCACGTCCGGGGACTCGCTGGGAACGCCGGCCAACAGCAGGATGTCCGGGCGTTTCTCGCGCACCTTCTCCATGGCCGCAGCGGTGCCTTCCATGGCGGTGTTGCAGATAATAGCCTTAACGTCCGGGTCAGCCGCCAGGGACAGGGCGATGGAGATGGTGGTCTCCTGCTCGCTGGCCGCCTTGTCCGGGAAGGTCTGGTGGATAATCATATCGCCGTACTTTTCCTTTACAGCCTCTGCCGCGCGGTACTCCTCCTCGGCCTGGGAGACCGTGGAGGTCAGGATGCCGATCTTAAAGTTGGCCGCCGGCGCCTCGGTTGCCGCCTGGCTCTCGCCGCCCTCAGCCTTGGAGCCGGCTTCCGTCTGGGCCGGTGTGGTCGCAGGCGCCTGTGTGCTGCCGCCTGAGGAGCCGCAGGCTGCCAGAGACAGTGTCATTGCCGCAGCTAATACCAGTGATAATGCTTTTTTCATGTTTTTTCCTCCGTTTTTTCTTCTTTTTATCAAAACGGCCTTTCGCCGCTTTAAACTGTTGTACTGCCGGTGGCTGCAACGCTGCCCAGCCGCCGGCCTCCCGTCTAATACTCCAGTATCCCCTTCAAGGTCAGACAGAGCATCTCCCACTCCTTCTGCACGATGCTGACCAGCACGCTCTCATCCGGCGTGTGGGCTCCTATGATCTGGGTTCCCGTGCAGACGATATCCGCATCCGGAAACGCCTTGAAGAACGCGCCGCACTCGTTGCCCCCGTGAGACACCTCCACCGCCAGCTTTTTGCCAAACCGTTTCTCATAGATTCTCTGAATCAGGGCGCTTAAGCGGCTGTCCGCCTTGTACTCCCACTCCGGCGAGCTGGATTCCACGGAAAATTCCGCCCCCAGCAGGCGGGCCAGCCTGCGGTTCCGGTCCACCACGTACTGCTTTTTGCTGTCGTAGCAGCTGCGGTACAGGGTGCGGATCACCACGTTCCCGCTTTCTGTTGTCACTACGCCGATGTTGCCGCTGGTCTCAGGGACTCCCGGAACCTCTGCGTTCATGGCGATCACGCCGCAGTCGATGTTCAGCATGGCGTCCAGCAGCTTCTCCTGGCTCTCCGGCGTCAACACGCCCCAGCCCTCAGCCGGTTCCGCCAGCCCGACCCGCACGTCCGGATCGCTGATCTTAAATTCCTTTTTCAGAATGCGCTCCCACGCCTCAAGGCAGGCTTCCACCTCCTCCCGGCGTTCCGCCGGAAATGCGATCTTCGCCTCCGCCTCCCGGCAGATGGCGTTGGTCTGAAGTCCGCCATGAAAGCCGCCCACCCGCACCTGGCAGGTCTCCGCCAGGGAGGAGAGGATTCTGGCCAGCAGCACGTTGGCATTTCCCCGTTCCTTTGTGATATCCAGGCCGCTGTGGCCTCCCTTTAAGCCGCGGATCTGTAACTCCCCGCACTCCCAGTTGCCCGGGACCGCCTCACGCTCCACCGGAAGCTCCAGGCGGATTACCGCGGAACCGGCGCAGCCCACCACGATGCCCTGGTCGCTGCAATCCAGGTTAATGATCACCCGGCCCGTAATCTTTGAGAAATCGATGGCCTTGATTCCGCTCATCCCCGCTTCCTCGTCCGCGGTCAGCACCACCTCCAGGCGGGGGTGGGGAATGTCGTCCGCCTCCAGCACCGCCATGGCGAAGGCCACGCCCGTGCCGTCGTCCGCTCCCAAGGTGGTTCCGTCCGCGTAGATGCGGTCGCCGTCCCTCAGAACCGGGATGGGATCCTTGGTAAAATCATGATCCGTTCCGGCATTTTTCTCGCACACCATATCCAGGTGGGCCTGGAGAATGACCGTGGGGGCACTTTCATAGCCCGGGGCGGCATCCTTTTTAATGATCAGGTTGTACGCCTCGTCCTGCCAGACCTCCAGCCCCCGGTCCTCGCAGAACAGGCGGATGTAATCGCTGACCGCCTTCTCGTTTTTGGAGCCGTGTGGAATCCGACACAGCTCCCCGAACAGCTCGAACACCCTGGCTGGCTCCAACCCTTTTAAACACTCGTACATTGGCTCTTATCCTCCTGTCTCTCATAATCCTTCATCGCCCGCAGCGCGCCCAGCAGCAGACGGTATTCCTTCTGAATCACATCGATGCCCACCCATTCCCTGGGCGAATGGGCGTGATGGATCTTCGTCCCCATACACACGATATCCGCACCGGGAAGCCGTTTGCTGAATGTGCCGCACTCGTTGCCCCCGTGGGAGCGCTCCACCAGCAAGGGTTCCCCTGTCTGCGCCCGGTACTCCCGGCAGATCAACCGGGCCAGACGGCTGTCCGGGTTGAACTCCCACTCCGGGTAATCGGTCAGCACCGAATACGCCGTCCGCCCGTGGCAGGCGGCAAGGAGGCGGCACTTCTCCTGCAGCCAGCGCTTCTTGCTGCCGTAGCTGCTGCGGCAGTTGCAGTGAATGCAGATGCGGCTCCCTTCCATATAAACCATACCGATGTTGCAGGAGGTTTCCGGGAGATGGTTCATGGCGAGACGCAGGGCGGATTCTCTGTGGAAGCCTTTGTTGGGTTCTTCGTGGGACCCTCTGTTGTTCTCTTCGTTGTTTCCTTCTCCGGCCCTCTTTTCGGTCTCCCCGCTGATTCCGTCATCCTGCGGCGCGGACGGTTCTTTTGCTTCCCCCTCGTCGTCCCGCTCCATCTCCAGCACGCCCGACGGCAGCAGATTGATCAGACTCACGTAAGCCGCGCTGTCCTCCTGGGATAATACGGCGGTCTGATTGGGGATTTTTTCCAGCTCAATCTCCAATCCCGGGTCAACATCCGCCAGCTCATGCTTCAGTTCCCGGGCGCATTCCGCCACAGCTTGTTCCACCGCTGTCATGTCCCCCTGTTCCACCGCGAACACAGCCTTTGCCTCCCGGCAGATGGCCCCGTTCTGGGTTCCGCCCTCCACCCGGACCAGGCAGAAACCGCCTGTGCGGGACGCCGCCGCCAGCACCCGCCCGAGGATCACGTTGGCGTTGCCCCGGCCCAGGCCGATATGCAGCCCGCAGTGCCCGCCCAAAAGCCCGGACACCCGCAGTCCGTAGAATTGCTGCTCCCTGCGGGACCGCTCAAACTCGCCTGCAAGTTCCAGCCGGACCACCGAGGCCCCGGCGCAGCCCACCACGATGCCCTCGTCGCTGCAATCCAGATTCATCACCACCCGCCCCTTTAGGGAGCTGAAATCCAGCCGCTTCACCCCGGTCAGACCGGCCTCCTCGCCGGTGGTCAGCACCACCTCCAACGCAGGATGGACCGCCGTCTCCGACTCCAGAATGCTGAGCGCAAAGGCCACGCCCGTGGCGTTGTCCGCCCCCAGGGTGGTTCCGTCCGCATACAGCCGGTCGCCGTCCCGCAGGACGCGGATCGGATCTCTGTCGAAATCGTGTCCGCTGTCCGCCTCCTTCTCACACACCATGTCCAGATGGGCTTCCAGGATCACGGCCGGCGCCTGCTCATACCCCGCCGTTGCGGACTTGCGGATGATTAAATTCCAGTGCTGGTCCTGGGTCACGGAAAATCCCAGTTTCCGGAAATATTCGTATATGAAATCGCTCAGCTCCTGTTCCCGCCCCGAGCCGTGCGGAATCTGAGCAATCCGGTCAAACCACCAGAATACCCGCTCCGGCTCCAATCCTCTGAAAACTTCCTGCATACCGTACCTCCCGATTGATCCGTACCGTTTCGTTCCCCGTCACGTAAAGTCAATGATCACCTTTAACATCCGGCCCGCGTTCTCGCTCATCTCCTGAAACGCCCTGGGCGCCTGATCAAACTTGTAGACGTCGGTGATAATCTTCTTCAACGGGATCTTCCCCGCCTTCACCAGATCGATCAGCTCCAGGAAATCCGGCTTCAAAGCGTTGCGGGAACCGAACACGTTCAGCTCCTTTTTCTGGATCATGGTAAAATTAAAATCCAGATTTTCCTTGCCCACGCCGATGAGCACCATCCGCCCGCCAAACGCAGCCGCGTCGATGCAGTTCTGGAAGGTGGAGGGAAGCCCCACGGCCTCAATGGTCACGTCGAATCCATTTCCCCCTGTGATCTCCTTTACCGCCCGCTCATAGGCCTCCGGCCCGTCTGCCAACACCACGCCGTCCACGCCGAATTCCCTGGCGTAATCCAGCTTCACCTGAGACACATCCGCGATGTATACTTCAGCCCCCTTCTGCTTCGCCGCCACCGCGGCCAGGATGCCGATGGTTCCCGCACCCACAATCAGCACCTTGTCCCCGCCCTTCACACCGGCCCTCTTTACGCCGTGGTAACTGATGCAAAGTGGCTCGATTATAGCCAGCACCATGGGTTCCAGCCCTTTTCCATCGTATATACGGTCCAGCGGCATGGTAATGTATTCCGAAAACGCCCCCTCGCGCTGCACGCCCATGGTCTGATTGCTCATACAGGCGTTCACAAGGCCGTGTTTGCAGGAGTAACACTCCCCGCAATTAAAATATGGGTTGCATACAACAACCATGCCCGGTTTTAACCCCCGGTCGTTCCCGTCGATCTCCACAATCTCCGCGGAAAATTCATGTCCCGGCGTTCTGGGATAGGAAAAATATGCAAACGTCCCCCGGTACGAGCCCAGATCGCTTCCGCAAATCCCCCCGTAAAGCAGCTTTAACAGGGCTTCTCCGGGCTTTCTGGCCGGGCGCGGGATATCCTTTATCACCGCCTTGCCGGGGTTCTCAATAAACACAGCTTTCATAGTGGCATTAGCTCCTTCTTCTCAGTTTCACAATACTTCCAACCGGCGGTTTCGCCTGTTGTATACATCATAATTTATAATATTTGCAGCTCCTTGTCAATAGTGTATTTCAATATTATCCTATTTTGTGATTTTATCTTTGTTATTTTTATAACTTTTCACTAATTTTTGCATTTTTCCATAATTCTATTCAGACAAATCGTCGTTTCCCCTGATAAATGCGTTGTTTTATTGTATTCATCACCATTTCCAATCTGGCGCCACATACATTTTTCTCGCTCCGCCCTTGGCTTTTACCAAATTTTTTACTATAATGGAGCTAAAGATGTATCCAATATTTTGGAAGGAGACGTTATTCAATATGACGAAAAAAAGCTTGAAGTCCCAGGCATACAATAACATTAAGGAGAAAATCATCAGCTGTGAATACTCCCCCGGTATGCTGCTCAACGAGGAGATACTTTGTGAAACTTTTAACGTAAGCCGAACGCCCATCCGGGACGCATTAAGCCGTCTGGAGCAGGAGGGGCTGATTACCATATGGCCCAAAAAGGGCATTATTGTATCCAGCCTGTCCATCAGCGAGGTGAACAACCTCTTCGAACTGCGCCTGCTGCTCGAACCCTACAGCATTCAGAACTACGGATACACCCTGGACGAGAACGTACTGATGGATTACTATCAGAAATTCCTGCGCATGGATCTGACCCGGGACTCCAAGAACTTTTTTGTCATCGACGACAATTTCCACGACTTTTTAAACAACGCGGTGCCCAATCACTACATCCAGGAAAATTTTAAAATCATCAACAACCAGAACCAGCGCATCCGCATCATCACCGGCCAGCGGGCGGTGCAGCGGCTGGAGGACACCCGCAGCGAACACCTGGCCATCGTCAAGGCATGCGTAAAAAAGGACTGGAAAGCCGCGGCCGAAGCCATGTACGAGCACCTGCTCCAATCCAAAAACGCTACCTTTGAGATGCTGCTCAGCCGGGACGATCTGCTCCTCAACACTTAAGGCGTTGAGGCGTTTCCCGCCGGCAACGCCGGGGCCGGCCTATTGCAGCCATCAACAAAGCGCGTTTGAACCGCCCGCTCCGCCTTCAGACGGAGCTCATTTTCAGACACGCGCCGGATAAAGAGAGAGAATTATGGCAGAATTTCAGGAATTGATTAAGAATTTTGACCGCATACGCGACTATATGCGGCAGTTTTACATATACGGTTTCAAGGCGCGCACAGAATTTGACGGCAAAAGCGCCCGCACCTACGACAATGAGCGCCGCCGCATCGAGAGCTGGCTGGCGGTTTACACCCGGGCGGACTACACGTCCAAGGGCAAGCACGTGTACATCAACGTGGACAGCAAGGAAATCCCCCAGAATCCCCTCTACACGGCCTGGAAATCCAAGAGTTTCACGGACAACGATCTGATGCTGCATTTTTTCATTCTGGACCAGATGATCGAAGACGGGAACGAGAACGCCGGGATGGCCAAGGCCGGGGCGGCGAATCCTGAATCCCCAAGCCCCGGCGGTCTCACGGCCGGGGAGCTCTGCGACCGCATCTGCGCGGACTACGGCGTGGTTTTCGACAGTCAGACAGTGCGGCTCAAACTAAAGGAATACGAGTCCCTTGGTCTGCTGTCGGCCTGGAAGGACAAAAAGCAGCTCCGTTACCGGCTGGCTCCTCTGCTCGCCCCTGAAACGGCCGGTCCCTCCCCTGCCTGGGACCGTTTGATAATGGCTGTAAAATTTTTCCAGGGTGCCGCCCCCTTCGGCGTGGTCGGCAGCACCATTCTCGACCGCGAGGAGACGGACAATGAATACTTCCAGTTCAAACACCATTTCATCGTCCACACGCTGGAGGATGGGGTACTGTCGGATGTGCTGGCAGCCATGAAGCAGGGGCGCGCCATCTCCTTCACCAACCGCAGCGGCAGAACCGGCAACGTTTCCCAGAGCCGGGGCCTGCCCCTCAAAATCTTCGTCAGCACCCGCACCGGCAGGCGCTACGTGTGCCTGTACCAGGAAAACACCCGGCGTTTTACCAATATGCGCCTGGACTCCATGAGCGATGTGACGCCCCTGGAAATCCACTCCGACTACAGCCGGAAGCAGGATCTCCTGAAGCGCAATCTGGACCGGCTCTGGGGCGTCTCCTTTTCCGGCAGCGGACGACTGGAGGAAATCTGTATCAAATTTTATGTAAATGAATCCACGGAAGCCTATGTGCTGGACCGGCTGTACCGGGAGGGCAGGGGCGGGGAAATCCAGCGGATCCGGGAAAATGAATACCTCTACAGCGGTGCGTTTTTTGATACCAACGAGATGCTCTCCTGGGTCAAAACCTTTACCGGCCGCATTTTGGACATCCAGGGAAGCAACCGCTTTGCAGTGGCTAAGATCACGTATGACTGGGAAAAAATGTATGAAATGTATTGCCGGGACGGCGAGGAGAACGGGGAGGAAATCTGATGGCTGCTGAATTGTTTGATAAGATATACGGGCGCTACTATTATGTGGTGCGGCGCATGCTGGAGGCGGGCGCCCGCGCTTCTCTGACGCGCCGGGACATGGACGATGTCTGCGGCGCCTACAGCTACCGCGAAAGCGCACTCACCATCGTTCCCAAGCTCACCGGCGGCGGCTGGGCGCTGTTTGAGCAGCGGGAGGACAAAACCTACGCCCCTGTTTTGCATCATCCCGACCGGCTGAAACCGCCCCTCACCGGGCTGCAGAAATCCTGGCTCAAATCCCTCCTGGCCGATCCGCGAGCCCGGCTGTTTTTCACGGACAGCCAGCTGGCGGAGGTTGAGGAAGCCCTTGGGGACGCCGAATCCCTCTATGATCCGTTGGATTTCCATTATTTTGACCGCTATCTGGACGGGGACGACTACACTTCGGAGCTTTACCGCAAGAATTTCCAGGCGGTGCTGGAAGCCCTGGAACAAAACAGGACCCTGAAAATTCTCTATCAGGGTCCCAAAAACGGCAGGTCCTCCTTTGAGGCGGTTCCCTGCCAACTGCAATATTCTTCCAAAGACGACAAGTTCCGCCTGGTCTGCCTGCGGCGCTCCCACGGCCGTTTCTCTCGCTCCATTCTTTTAAACATGGCCCGAATCCAGGTCTGTGTGCCGGGCAGCGGGGCAGTGCCGCCGGAAGCTGCCGCGCTGCGCTTTTCCAATTCCTGTAAGGCCGCGGAACCGGTACGGTTAAAAATCAGCGGGGAGCGCAACTCCCTGGAACGCTGCATGCTGCATTTTGCCAACTATGAAAAACACACGGAGTACGACGAGGAGGAAAAAGCCTGGATCTGCTCCATCTACTACGACATGGCCGACGAGACGGAGCTGCTCATCGAGGTGCTCTCCTTCGGGCCCGTGGTCCGGGTGCTGGGACCGGAATCCTTCCTGCGCCAGATCCGGGCGCGGGTGAAACGGCAGCATCAGCTGTTCTACGAGGTGACCGAATAACGGCAGGGGGGGAGTCACGCTTTCGCCCGCTCCCCCGCGCCAACTACGCTTCCGCTTCCGAAGCCCCCTCATCTTCCGTCCGAAGTAACGACCAGACCTCCTCGCCGTCGTCGTCCCGGCAGTAGCCCAGCGCCAGGTCCAGGGCGATCCCAAGTCCACTCTTTAAGGAGTCCGCGCGCAGATACTCCTGGCGGGTATGCGCGCCGCCGCCCATGAAGGAGCCGACGCACACGCTGGGAATCCCCAGGGACATGGGGATGTTACAATCCGTGGAGGCCTTTCTTGGCTTTGGGAAATATCCCAGCGTCCGGTATACCGCCCACAACGCACGGTGTTCCAGCATCTTCTGGCGCTCCGGGTCTCCGCCGCCCGCGCAGGGGCGGATTCCCACCACCTCGTATTCCACCTGCACGCCTTCCCTCTGCGCTGCTTCCTCCATCACCTTGCGAAACGCCTTTTCCATGATTTCCAAATCTTCCCGGCAGTCCGAGCGGAATTCGTACAGTGCTTCCGCTTCCTGGGCGATGGTGTTCACCGAAGTTCCGCCGGAGATCGTTCCCACGTTGAACGTGGTCTTTCCTCCCTGCGGCACCTCGATCCCGTAAAGCCTGCCGATGATTCCCGCCAGCTCGGCGATCGCATTCTTCTCCCCAAAGGCGTAGTAGGAATGACCGCCTTTTGTGCGCACGCGCAGACGGTAGCGCTGGGACCCCACTGCGCGATGAACAAACTCATCCAGCTTGCAGTCAAAGCTGATAAATGCCTGGATGCGGCCCTCGTAATCCTTGCAGATCTGCCTGGTTCCCTTCAGATTGCCCAATCCCTCTTCGCCGGAATTGCACACGAACAGAAGCCCCGCTCCCTGAGGCCGGATTTTCTGCTCCGCCACGTACCGTGCTGCCGTCAGCAGCGCTACCACGCAGGCGGTATCGTCGCCCACGCCCGGACACCGGATCACCCCGTCCTCCTCCGTCAGCGGCAGCGGTTCCTCATCGGGAAACACCACGTCCGTGTGGGCGGCGAAAACCACCACCGGATTCGTTTCCTCCACCCCCACCGGATAAACCACATTCAGGGCGTCATCGATGAAAACGCCTTCCGCTCCGTGGGCCGTCAGCCAGTCCCTGCAAAATACCGCCCGCCGCTCCTCTTTGCCCGAGGGCGCCGGTATCTGCGCCAACTCCTTTAAAAGTTCCAGCGCCTCCTGTTCCATACCGTTGACGTAATTTAATGCATGACGATCCAGCATAGTGCTCCTCCTTTGTATCACGATCTGTCTTTTTTTATAATCATTATTTTACCATATTAACAAATAAAAGCAAAATATAAAGTATTTCTTTTTATTGTAACCGCCTCGTATCAGCAATTTACGCGGATACGGCCTATGTCCACCATGCGAATCCGAAGATTACCACTTGCCAAATCTGAAATTTGTGATACAATAAAAAAACATATTCCGTATAATGGCCCGGCGGAAGCGACCTGCCGAGTCCATTTTCTGTCTTTCTTTGATCCCTGCGGACATTCCCGCAACTCTACGCATTCAGAACCCATCTGAAAATCCCGAACCCCATCGGAGGTAATTGATTTATGGCGGAACAAAACCTACACTTGAACAAGCTGCTGTCCGACCCGGTCTATTTTTCCGACCTGTGCAACGGCGTTTTATTTCGCGGAGAAATGTACCTGAAGCCTGAAGATTTGATGCCCGTGAAAGGAAGCCAGGGGGTGTTATACGCGGACCGCAAAGGGGTTAAAAAGGTGCTGGAGCGCCGGCGCGATGTAGCAATGCGTCTCAAAAGCGGCACCCGATACGCCGTGATCGCAGTGGAAAACCAGGCCAATATTCACTACGCTATGGTGATCCGCTCCCTGCTCTACGATGCGCTGGATTACACGGACCAGGTTCAAATCCAGGAGAAGGAGCT
Source organism: [Clostridium] asparagiforme DSM 15981 (assembly GCA_025149125.1). GTDB lineage: Bacteria > Bacillota > Clostridia > Lachnospirales > Lachnospiraceae > Enterocloster > Enterocloster asparagiformis. The sequence goes on from CP102272.1 coordinate 5,861,975, forward strand.
CCGGCAGGCGGGCAGGCGCCCCTCCGGCGACGGTTTTCTCTCCGGAGTCGGCCCAAAACTCCGGCTGGAGCCGGTAGTCACCCTGGTGCTCTACTGGGGAAGCGGTCATTGGGACGGCAGTACAAGCCTGCACGAGCTCCTGGGTCTTAAGGACGGCAAAGGGGAAGCGCCGGAGCTGGCCGGTTACATACCGGACTACCGTCTAAACCTGGTAAACGCCGCCAATATGGACGATCCCTCCATTTTCCGGACCCATTTACAACAGATATTCAGTATGCTAAAATATAAGTCAGATAAGGCCGCCCTGTACCGCTATGCCCAGGAGAACCGGACCGAGCTGCGGGATATGGACGGCACGGCAAAGCTGGCGCTGTTATCCATGATGGGCGAGCAGAAGCGCCTTCAGAAGATCATGGAAGAAGCCGAAGGAGAGGAGGAGTTTGACATGTGTAAAGCGATAGACGACCTGATTGCGGACGGGGAATCCCGGGGCTTCGAACGCGGAGACCGACAGGGATTTGAGCGTGGGGAACGGCAGCTCTCCTCCCTGATCAGCCGCCTTCTGGCCGAGAACCGGCCCGACCTCATCGAGCAGGCCGTGTCCGATCCGGACGTCAGAGCCCGGCTTTATAAGTCCTATCACCTGTAATCCGCGGCCTGCAAAGCCGCAACAGGCCGGGAATCAATCCCGGCCTGTCTCTGTTTGAGTGCAATGGGCCGCTGGTACAACCCGCGGACGATTGTTATTGTTTCTCTGTTCTCATGTTCTTTCCGGCTCTCTTTTCTTTCTTAACCTCCCCCGGTTTTCCCATCACCACCGTGATGGATCTGGGCTGCACGGTCAGACTGCGCTGGTCCGCCAAAAGCGGCTCCCGGCCCTCGGGCATAAACCCGTTTTGCTCTGCGTCATCCGTATCCGCAGCCAGATGCCACATCAGGCCCCCCGGAAGGCTGGGGAGCGCGAATTCCTGCGGCGTCCAGTGCATATTGTATGCCACGTAGAAATAATTGTCGTGGCCTCCGCCCGGAAGTTCCCCGTATTCTCCACAGTACAGCACCCCCAGTTGACGCCTGGAAGCGTTGAAATCCGGATACCAGGCCTTCACGCCGTGGTAGGAGACGTCCGGCATCCCACAGGACTTATAGTCCATCAGCGCCGGTTCCCGTCTCATGTGAAAGACCGGATGTCTCCTGCGGAACGCGATTGCCGACTTCGCAAACGCGTAGATATCCCCGTTGTGTTTCAAAAGTCCCCAGTTCAGCCAGGAAATCTCATTGTCCTGGCAGTAGGAGTTGTTGTTTCCCTTTTTTGTCTGCCCAAACTCATCGCCGGACAGAAGCATCGGCGCTCCCTGACTCAAAAACAGCATGAGAAGCGCGTTTCGCAGCTGCTTTTTGCGCAGGGCCAGAACCTTCTTCTTCCGGGTTGCGCCCTCCGCCCCGCAGTTCCAGGACTGGTTGTAATCGGTGCCGTCCTGATTGCCCTCGCCGTTGGCCTCGTTGTGCTTGCCGTTGTAGGAAACCATATCCATCAGCGTAAAACCGTTGACGTCCGCCATGTAGTTGACAACCGCCGTGTCCGCCGGATTGTGCCGGATGCAGAAAGCAGCGCTGTCCAGCTTACCCTCGTCTCCCTTCAGGAAACCGCGCATCTCCAGCATAAATCCTTCGCCGCACTCCGCCAAATGCCTTTCATTTCCGCCGTCCGCACCGTCCCATCCGGCAGCCAGAAGCTTTCGTCTCCTCAGATAAGGGTCCGCGCCCAAAAGCTTCAGCGGCGCATAGCCTACCAGACGGATCCCGTCCACATGAAACTCCCGCGCCCAGAAGCGGACCGCTTCCAGCACATACGCCGGGTACTCCGTTCCGTCAAAAAACAGTTCGATCACCAACTCCAGCCCGGCCTGGTGCAGGCCCTTCACCAGCTCTTTAAACTCCCTCACAGGCTGTTTCCCGCCCCCGGTGCTGTAAGCCGCCTTGGGAGCCATCATCTGACCAGGGGTATACCCCCAGTAGTTCAGCTTGTCCGCCTGTTCCTGAATCCCGTAAGGGTTCCGGTCCACACACTCCGGCCTCACCACCTCCTCAAACTCCACCGGCGGCTGGAGCACCAGGGTGGTCACGCCCAGCTCCTGTAAATAGGGAATCTTTTCCATAATCCCCCGAAAGGTCCCGCGCTTTGCGGGCTCCACACCAGAGGAGGCATGGCGGGTAAAACCCCTAGCGTGAATGTGATAGAAAATACAATCCTCATAGGGAATTTCCAGGGGCCGGTCCCCCTCCCAGTCAAACGCTTCCAGCTCCGGCAAGGCCATTGCCCGCAGGGGCGCTGCCGGACGTTTCAAATCCCCCCACCGCTCCCGCCCGGAAAACTGCCGCCCGCATGGGTCGGTCTTCAACTCGCCGTCCACCTCATAGAGGTACTCAATTCCGGCGAAATCCCCGGACACCGCCGCGCTCCACACGTCCCCCATGCGCTGCTCCCGGGGAAATGGCAGTTTCACCAGGGGAGTTTTCCCGCCAGATCGGTAAAGCACCACCGCACAGCTCTCCCCCGGATGCGCAAACGAAAAATGCATCCCGTTCCTTGTCGCCCACGCCCCCAGCGGGTACTCCCCTTTTTCACTCTGATCAATCTCAAACCTGCTCTTCATTCCGGCCTCCATCTTCCATCCGCTGGCCCAGGCCTGCGGTCACTGCTTCTGGGCCTCTATCTGTTCCACAAGACCGCTTAAGTACACCCAGCGGTCCATGGTTTCTTCCAATTTTGTCTCCGTCTTCTCTTTCTCAGCCATCAGCTCATTGAGTCTGGTATAGTTGCTGGCCGAAGCCTCGATCTCCTGATCCAGCCCTGCAATCCGATCCTCCAGCGCCGCGATATCGTCCTCAATGGTATCCCACTCCCGCTGCTCCTTGAAGGAGAGCTTCAGCTTCTTCTCGCCGCCGGAGCGCTGTTTCCAGTTGGACTTGTTCACCTGCTGGGCGGAGTCCGATGGCTGCCCGTACGCGGCGCTTCCCGCCGCACCCGCCTGGCTCTTTGCAGCGCCTCCCGCTTTACCGGCCCCGGCTGATCCGCCGCTGCGTTCCGCCGCGTCCGAGCCTTCCTCCAGCCCCCGGCGGGCCAAAGCAATCTGATAATCCGTAAATCCGCCCTCGTACCGCCGGATCGCCCCATTTCCCTCAAAGGCGAATATCCGATTCACCACCCGGTCCAGGAAATACCGGTCATGGGACACCGTGACCACGATCCCCGGAAAGGTGTCCAGATAATCTTCCAGGATGGTGAGCGTCGCGATATCCAGGTCATTGGTGGGCTCGTCCAGCAAAATCACATTGGGGGCGTCCATGAGAATCCGCAGCAGGTAAAGCCTGCGCTTCTCTCCCCCGGAAAGCCGGTCCACCGTAGTGTACTGCATGCTGGAGGGGAACAGGAAACGCTCCAGCATCTGGCTGGCGCTGATGCTCCCGTCCTTGGTCTTCACATACTCCGCCACATCCCGGATATAGTCGATCACCCGGCAGCTCCCGTCCATGTCCTCGCTCTCCTGGGAGAAATACCCCAGCTTCACCGTCTGCCCGATCTCCACAGTCCCCGCATCCGGCTGCACCCAGCCCGCGATCATCTTCATCAGCGTGGACTTTCCGCTGCCGTTGGGGCCAACGATGCCGATGCGGTCATTTTTCAGAAAAATGTACGTGAAATCCTGAATCAGCACCTTGTCTCCGTAAGCCTTGCACAGGCCGTTTAACTCAACCGTAGTCCGCCCCAACCGGGAGGCGATGGATTCCAGCTGGACATTGCGGTCAAATTCCGGCCCCTTCTGGTCCCGCAGGGTCTCAAAACGCTGGATATGGGCCTTCTGCTTGGTGGAACGTGCCCTTGCGCCCCGCTGCATCCAGGCCAGCTCCGTGCGCAACAGGGTCTGGCGCTTGCGCTCCGTGGCCTGGGCCATGTCCAAACGCTCCGCTTTCAGCTGGAGATAGCCCTCATAGTTGGTCTGATAGCTGTAGAGCTTGCCCTTGTCCAGCTCCACGATGCGGTTGGTCACGCTGTCCAGGAAATACCGGTCATGGGTGATCATAAGCAGCGCTCCCCGGAAGCTTTTCAGATATTCCTCCAGCCAATCCGCCATCTGGCTGTCCAGGTGGTTGGTGGGCTCGTCCAGGATCAGCAGGTCCGCGGTGCTAAGGAGCACGCCGGCCAGGGCCACGCGCTTTCTCTGGCCGCCGGACAGCGTGCCGATCCTGGCCTCGTGGTCCGTGATTCCCAGCTTGTTGAGAATATTTTTGGCAGTGGCCAGCAGCTCGTCCCGGGAGGTAAAATGGGGCTCAGAGGCATTTTCCCGCTCCACGCTCTCCAGCACGGTGTCGCTCTCCACAAACTCCGGGATCTGGGGCAGATAGCGGATATACAGGCTTCTCCCCCGCACCACGGTGCCGCCGTCCGGCTCCACCAGCCCGGCCACAATTTTCAGCAGCGTGGACTTTCCGGTGCCGTTTACGCCGATCAGCCCCACCTTCTCCCCTTCGTTCAGGGAAAACGCCGTGTCGTCAAAGAGCAGACGCTCGGTATATGATTTTGTCAAATGTTCAATGGTTACCAGATTCATAGGTTTTTCCTTTTTTCCGAATATAGTTTAAATTGTGTGTATGGTTAGTATAACATTTTGCGGCGGGGGATGTAAAGGCAAATGCGGAAAAGGGGCGGGGATTCTTGGAACCCCGCCCCGGATTTGCCGGGTATTCAGACATTCTTCAATTCAAATCCATCCCCGCAAAGTCAATCTCCAAACCCGGGAATAAATTCACCCTCACTTTATCCCGAAACGTATAACTGCCCACCTTATTCTCCGCAAAGTCATACACCATCACCGTCTCCCGCTCCGGGTCCACGATCCAGTATTCGCGCACCCCGGCTTCCCGGTAGCGGATCAGCTTCAGCAGGCAGTCCCGGCTCCGGCTGCTGGGCGATAGGATTTCCGCCACAAAATCCGGCGCGCCGTGGCAGCCCTTGTCATCCAGTTTGTCACGGTCGCAGACTACGGTTATGTCAGGTTCCAGGTAGGTCCGGTTGTCCTCGTTCAGATATACGGAAAACGGGGCCGGATATACCGCGCATTTTCCTTTGTTCTGGTTCAAATAAGCGAATAGCATGCCGGATATCGCGATGACCAGCCCCTGATGCTTCCGCGACGGTGTCGCCATATAAAACATCTGCCCGTCAATCAGCTCCGCACGCACGCCCTCAGGCAGCGCCTCGATATCCTCCACTGTGTACACCTTTTCCTGTGCCAGCGCCATATTCTTTTGTATTACCTCTTCCTCTCCCATGTACACGGCCATTGCGGCAACCTCCTGCTGTTTTTCTCTTTAACATCAGTATACCGAATGACCGCAGACATGTCCAATTTTTCTTCTGTAATATACTGCTTTGACACCCTAAAACACAATCAAGGACATCACTCCCCGTTTTCGTGAATTAAAATTCCCACACAGCAACCCGCTTCTGCCATAAACATACCATAAGCGCCTCGAAAGCAGCCTCGTTCCCCCACACCTGAAAGGCGCAAAAAAGGCGGCCCGGAACCCAGCCTCCGGGGTATCTCAATCCCCCGGCCAGCCGCCGTTCCGTACCGCCTTCTCTCATTTTTCTCTCAATTCCTACTCAATCACCAACTCCACCGGACAATGGTCGGACCCCATCACCTCCGTATGGATATCCGCGCTGACCAGCCGGTCCTTCAAACTCTCCGAGGCGCAGAAGTAGTCGATGCGCCACCCCGCGTTCTTCGCCCGGGCGGAGAAACGGTAGGACCACCAGGAGTAAATCCCCTCCCGGTCCGGATAAAAATACCGGAACGTGTCGATAAATCCGGCTCCTAAAAGATCCGTAAACTTTCCGCGCTCCTCGTCGGTGAAGCCCGCATTTTTCCGGTTGCTCTTCGGGTTCTTCAGATCGATCTCCTTGTGGGCCACATTCAGGTCCCCACAGAAGATCACCGGCTTCTCCTCCTCCAGCTTTTTCAAATACGCCAAAAACGCATTTTCCCACTCCATCCGGTAGTCCAGACGGGCCAGCCCGTCCTGGGAGTTGGGCGTGTAGCAGGTCACCACGAAATACTCCTGGAACTCCGCCGCGATCACCCGCCCCTCCATGTCGTGCTCCTCGATCCCAAGGCCGTAGCGCACGCTGACCGGCTCCTCCTTCGTAAACATGGCAGTGCCGGAATACCCCTTCTTCTGGGCATAATTCCAATACTGGTGATACCCCGGCAGGTCCAAATCGATCTGCCCTTCCTGAAGCTTGGTCTCCTGCAGGCAGAACACATCCGCGTCCGCTTCCTTAAAATAGTCCAGGAAACCCTTGCCCACGCAGGCCCGCAGGCCGTTGACATTCCACGAAATCAGTTTTTTCATCCCGTCTTTCCTCCTATTCCGGGTAAACCAGCCTGGACTGCGGGAACTCGTCGATGTGCTCCAGCACATCTAAATACTTCCCGGCCAGGTAATTGGCCATCCCCAGGTTCATGTCCAGATAGTTGCCGCAGTCCTTAGCCGCCGCTCCCGGCACCTCGCCCCGGAAATCCCGGATAAACCGGTACATTTCCGTCACAAGAGGCAGCACCTCCCGGGAATCATAGTCCCCGGCCAGTAGCAGATAAAACCCGGTCCGGCAGCCCATGGGACCGAAATACAGGGTCTTATCCCCGAAATCGTCCCGGTTCCGCAAAAATGTGGCCCCCAGATGCTCGATGGTGTGCATCTCCGCCGTGTTCATCACCGGCTCCTCGTTGGGTGAGGTCATGCGCAGGTCAAAAGTGGTCACAACATTTTCGCCCACCCTGTCCTTGCGGGACACGTACAGACCCGGCTGTAGCCGGATGTGGTCGATGGTAAAACTCGCAATCTTCTCCATATTATTTTCCTCCAAATCAATCGTCCGTATGCAGGGGGCGCCACGCCGCGCAGCCGCCTAAAGCGCCGCCCGTTTCATCCGTTTACCGTCCCGCCGCAGCCAGCTCCCGTCTGCCCTGCATCTCATCGACTCAAAAGCAGCGGGAACCAAAGCCCCCGCTGCCAAAAATTCATCAATCGTCCGCTTCTTCACTTTCGGTAACGGTAAAGGTAAAGCGCTTACGAGCCATCTCGTCGCTCTCCAGATACTCGTCGTAGGTGGTGATCTTATCGATCAACTTGCCGTTTATGATCTCCATGATCCGGTTGGCCGTGGTCTGCACGATCTGGTGGTCACGGGATGAGAAGATCAGCACGCCCGGGAACTTGATCATACCGCGGTTCAGGGCGTCGATGCTCTCCATGTCCAGGTGGTCCGTAGGCTCATCCAACAGCAGCACGTTTGCGCCGGAAATCATCAGCTTGGACAGCATGCAGCGCACCTTCTCGCCTCCGGACAGCACGCGCACCTTCTTCACGCCGTCCTCACCGGCAAACAGCATACGGCCAAGGAAGCCGCGGACATAGGTCACGTCCTTCTCCGGGGAATACTGGGTCAGCCAGTCCGCAATGGTGTCGTCGTTATCGAACTCCGCGCTGTTGTCCTTGGGGAAATACGCCTGGCTGGTGGTCAGACCCCACTTGTAATTGCCCTCGTCCGGCTCCATCTCCCCGGACAGAATCTTGAACAGCACCGTCTTGGCCCGCTCGTTGGGGCCTACCAGCGCTACCTTGTCCTCACGGCCCAGGATGAAGGAAATGTCGTCCAGAACCTTCTCGCCGTCGATGGTCTTGCTCATGTGCTCCACGGTCAGAACCTCGTTTCCGATCTCGCGGGCGGGGCGGAAGTCGATATAAGGGTATTTACGGCTGGAGGGACGGATGTCGTCCAGCTCGATTTTCTCCAGAGCGCGCTTACGGGAGGTGGCCTGCTTGGACTTGGAAGCGTTGGCGGAGAAGCGCTGGATGAATTCCTGCAGCTCCTTGATCTTCTCCTCCTTCTTGCGGTTGGCCTCCTTCATCTGCTTCACGATCAGCTGGCTGGACTCCACCCAGAAATCGTAGTTTCCGGCGTACAGCTGGATCTTGCCGTAGTCGATGTCCGCTATCTGCGTACACACCTTGTTCAGGAAATAACGGTCATGGGATACCACGATCACCGTGTTCTCAAAATTGATCAGGAACTCCTCCAGCCAGGCGATGGCGTCCAGATCCAGATGGTTGGTCGGCTCGTCGAGCAGCAGGATGTCCGGGTTGCCAAACAAAGCCTGGGCCAGCAGCACCTTCACCTTCTGAGCGCCGGTCAGGGTATTCATCTGGGCGTAGTGCAGGTCTGTCTCGATTCCAAGGCCATTTAACAAGTTCTCAGCGTCGGACTCCGCCTCCCAGCCGTTCATGGTGGCGAACTCACCCTCCAGCTCGGCGGCCTTCACGCCGTCCTCCTCGGTGAAGTCCTCCTTCATGTAGATGGCTTCCTTCTCCTTCATGATCTGGTACAGCCGGGCGTTGCCCATAATCACCGTGTCCAGAACCGTGTACTCGTCGTATTTAAAGTGGTCCTGCTGAAGAAAGGAGAGACGCTGTCCCGGCGTGATGGCGATCTCGCCGCTGGTCGGCTCCAGCTTACCGGACAGAATTCTCAAAAATGTGGACTTGCCGGCGCCGTTGGCTCCGATCAGGCCGTAGCAGTTGCCCTCGGTGAATTTGATGTTCACATCCTCAAACAATGCTTTTTTCCCCACCCTGAGGGATATGTTGTTTGCACTAATCATAATACTTACCTTTCCTTTTGTCTGTTTTTCAACCGTTTCCCCGCGCCGTCCAAAAATGCCCTGCGGTCCCGGCCGGGCGGTCCGGCCGGCCATTTTCAGGTACGCGTCTGTGCTCTCATGAAAAAAGGGGTCTGCCGGCCCCTCTTCTCGTCAATATCAGATTGTACAGGGAAAACGCTTAATTTGCAAGGGTTTTTCGGAAATTTCCCATTCCAATTCAGCGCGCGGATCGAATTTCCGCTCTCACTCCCCTTTTCTCACCTCAACGGGGTAATTGGTCCCCCCGGAAGTCACATAAGCCACCATCACGCGGTCCCCGCTGTCCTTCGTCAGGGCGCCCTCCTCCATGGGGCAGTTATCCTTTAACAGGCTCAGCTCCCGGTTGTCGTCGGTCTTAACCGTAAAGCTGCTCATGGCGTTAAACATCGTGGTTCCAGTCTCCTGGTAGACGGTCCACTCCTCCTGTTCCGGCAGGGCCACCACCAGATCCGTGTCCTCCGGCTTCACGCCGCCCTTGCCGATCTCCTTGCCAATGTAGGCGATCGCGATCTGCACGTCCTCCTGTATCTCTACCTCCACATCCCGAATCTGTGCCAGCTTGAGATCATAGTTCTGGCCGTCGTCCGCCTGCAGGGTGAAAACGGAGCCGTCCTCCGTGGTCTTCACCACCGTGCCCTGGAGCATATGGTAGCGGTTGGTCAGATCCACCGCCTCCCCATCCGCCTCAGTGGAGGCTTCCGTGGTCTCCGGCTCAGCAGTCGCCTCCGTGGTCTGGGCCGCGGTGGTCTCAGTGGCGGACGGCGCCGTCTCCGCCGCCGGTTTCTTCGAGCAGCCCGCCGCCAAAAGCACTGCCGCCAGCACTGCCGCTGTTGCTATCATCCATGAACGTCTCTTCATTGTTCAATTCCTCCGTTTCCATCCATTTCATATTGCGCCCCGGCTCCATCAGCGCCCCCAATTCCCAGGGCCGCGCCTTCCGTCCCGCCCGCAAAAACCTTCCGGCGGACTATAACCGGCGAACCGCAGCAAACTTGTTACTTATGAAGCTTACCATTAAGCTTTCTAAAAAACAAGGAAATTTCCCTTAAAGCTTTGTGAAGGAATATCCCCGGCAGAAAACGCAGATACAGAAGCAGAATCAACCGGGACATCCTGGGTGAAAGATCCATACTATAAACTCCTTTTCCACTTCGGTATCCCCGAAGCTTCCAATTTCTTTATAGTATGCCCTTAATTCCGCGTTTTCTGCAAAGAGACTCAAATTTTGCGTTCCGTAACGTAGGTGAAGGACGTGTACTGGGGCAAATGGTAGGACAGGGTGTACTCGATCATCAGCCCCTGGCGGTCATAGGCCAGGTACGTGACCGCAAACACCTTTTTATCCGGCGGATTGTCTAACAGCTGCGCGTACTCCGCCGGCGGCAGGTCGATGCGCAGGTAGGACTCCACCTCCGCGGGATAGCGGTCCTTGGTGTCCATGTAATCGTACAGGGAACCCTCCGCGAAATCATACCGGTCCGCATCCCAGAAAACCTCCGCGGGAATGTAGGTTTTCTGCACCGCGTAGGGTCTGTCGTTGATCTTGGAAAGGCGAAGCATGACAAAGACATGGCTGGTGTAGGGAAACATTTCCTTGATCTCCCCCTCCGCCGGACATTTCTCAAAGCTGATCACATCCCGGCTGGACCGGTAGCCCCGCTGGCGGATGCCGCGGCTCAAACTGATCACTGCCCCGGAATCCGCGCCGATCTCGATCTTCCGGCTGGGCTCCTCGGGAATCCGGGCCACAAAGGTGCCCCTTCCCCGGTAAGCCTTCACGTAACCTTCCTCCTCCAGAGCCTTTAAGGCGTTGCGCACGGTCATCCGGTTGATCCCGTACTGGGCAGCCATCACCCGCTCCGAGTCCAGCTTGTCCCCGATCCGGTACTCCCCGTGGATCATCTTCTCCTTCAGGCTCTTCATCAACTGCACATATATCGCATCGTATTCAATCATAGTCTGGTAACACTCCTGAATTCATAGAGATCCGAGACCGCCACAATCTCAAAATACTCGAAGGGCTCCGGCTCTTCCTTGTAGGTGATTCCCTTGATCATCATCAGTTCCCCGTCCCCGCAGCCCAGCAGCTCCTTTTCCTTCTCCCCGGCCGCCACAATCAGGATCTCCTCCTCGCTTCTGCGGGTCACATAACCGAACATTTCCTGTAATGTCTTGTAAAACGACTGCTTCCCCAAATCCGCGCTCTCCACGCCCTTAACCTTGTCATAGAGAATATGGGTCTTTTCAATCGACTTGGGAACCCCGTCCACAAGCCGCAATTTCCGGAAATAAAAAATCCGCGAGGCAATGGGAATCTTCAGCTTCTGGCTGATATAGCGGTTGGACTCCGTGACCTCCATATCCAGCACACGGTATTCCGACCGGAATTTTCTGGATTCCAGCGTGGCCGTGATCGGCTCGAACCGTTCCATATCCCTTAATATGTATCGATTTCCCTGTTCCATAGCTCCCCCTGTTCCGTTCCATTTTCAGTCTGTCCAAATCATAACACAATAAACCGGCCAATGCAAGAACGGCAAATTCTCTTGCAAAACACAAAACGACGCCGTGAATCTTGCGTTCACAGCGCCGCGTCATTTTGTCCCGCGATTCCGGGCAGTTCCAGTATCTCGGTCAGCGAATCGACCCGATACGCCGCCCCGGTCTGGTCAAAGGGAAACCGGCTGTCCCGCCTGGCTGCCACGCAGGCCCCGGCGGCCACTCCGGCGGTCACCCCGTAGGTGGAATCCTCCACCACCAGACATTCACCGGCCCGGCAGCCCAGCGCCGCCATTGCGGTCAGATAAATCTCCGGATTGGGTTTGCTCTCCCGAAACTGTTCCCCGCTGACCACATAGTCGAACAGCTCCCCGATCCCGCACTGCCTCAGCACCTTCCGGATTCCCTCCATACCGGTGGAGGAAGCCAGCGCTGTCTTAAACCCCATCTCCCGCAGGCGTCTCAGCACATCTGGCACCTCCGGGTACAGAATATCCCGGTAACACACGTCGTCAAAGAGACTGTAAATTTCTTCCAGCTCCCGGTCGAATTCCAGATTGTCAAGGGGCTCTCTTGCCACCCTGTGCATCAGTTCCCGGTTCCTGGCGCTGTCCATTCCAACGGACGGGTATAAGTCCTCCTCCCGGACCCAGGGCCGTTTTTTTTGCAGCTCCCGATGGATTCCGGTCAGGTACAGATATTCGCTGTCGATCAGAACCCCGTCCATATCAAAAATCACTGCTCTGAAACCCATAAACTCCCCTTTCACGGCCGCAGCGCCGCCCATATTGTCTAAAATGAGTCGTCATCCTCCTCCACGCCGCCCGCGTCAAACCGTCCCACCTGGCTCCGGCCCTTGTCCACGATATCCGCGTTCAGCTCCTCCAGGCTCTTGCCGAAATTCCGGTTCAGCGTGGTGTCCAACAGCATCGCCACGTTTGTCCCGTAGTACACGGTGATGCCGCCCCGGCGCATGGCCCGGTCGATCAGCGTGTTGAAGGGCGAGCCGCTGAGAATGTCGCAGAACGCCAGAATGTGCTCCGTCCCTTCCAGGCGCTTTAACGCCTCGTCCATATTCCGCTCCAGCTCCGTCTTAGTGTCCCCGTCCGGAAAATCCACCGCCTCGAAGCACTCCTGTTTCCCCAGCACCAGTTCCAGAGCGCTGGTGATACCGGTGGCAAATCTGCCGTGGCCTGTGACTAAAATTCCGATCATCTTTTATCCTCCTGCACCCGGCGTCCGGCCGGCCGCCCTCACAAAAGCAGGGGCGGGCGGCTCGGAAATACCGCGCGATCGAATCCTATTCCCCGTCCGGATAGTGAGCCAGCGGCTCATCAAAGGGGTTGATATTGGTGTCAATGAAAATATCTTTGGCGCCCTTGGCCGCCACAAACTGGAACGGAACCGTGTACATCAGGGGCGCGATAAATTTGTTGGCCTTGATCCCAAACACCAGATCCCGGCTGTCGCCCTCGATCTCCCGGCAGGTGATCACGTGAACCCGGTCGGTATACTTCTTGAATGCGGCCCGAAACTGCAGCATGCGCTCGAACTCCGCCTCGTCTGAACCGATCATAAACAGGGTTTGGTTGGGCTTAAGCGCCATCGTCGGCCCATGGGAATACTCCTCGATCTCATATCCGATGGTGGGCAGGCGGAGCATCTCCCCTACCTTCAGCATGCCCTCCAGCATGGAGCCGTAGTCGATGCCGTAGCCCAGCACAAACAGCCGGTCGCTGTTCACAATGGAAGCACGGTTGCGATCGTACCACGCTTCGCTCTCCTCGATCACGGTCTGGAAATTGTCCACCAGCTCCTTTGTCTCCCGAATCGCGGTCTGGTACTCTTCCTCAGAATAGACGCCCTTGTCCCGGGCTACGCCCACAGCCCACAGGTAAGCGCTCAGCACAGAAACCGTATACCCTTTAGTCTCCGGAGGGGTCAGCTCCTCGCCCACCAGCAGGTGGACTGCGGTGTCCACGTGTTTGGTGATCTCGCTCTCCAGATTTCCCGTCAGGGCCAGGGTGGGGTAACCGTTTGCCTTGGCATGGGCCATCACCTCGCAGGTGGAAACCGAGGTGCCGGACTGGCTGATACCCACGAACAGAATCTGATCGTTTCGCAGAAGTCCCGTCCAGTCCGCTTTCTCATAGTTTTTAAATACCGTGGGGTACTGGGCGATTCCCTCGATCCCCACAATGTGTTTGAAATAGTAGGCCGCAATCTGCGACACGTTGTAAGAGGTGCCGGAACCAAAGAAATAGATCCGTTTAATATCGTGTTTGCGGAACAGCTCCACAAATGGCTCCACAAAAACCGCCTGATTCTCCAGCACCTGGGGCAATACCTGGGGCTGGAACCTGATGTTGTCAAGTACCGTCTGCTGCATGTTGTTCTCCTCCTCTGATGGGTCCGGCCCGGCGCGCCGGCAGCGGCCGCCGGACCGTTGATATCTGAATTTACATTAATTTCTTAAAAGTTCGGAAATGTCCTCCCTCGCCTCATTGGGAACCATCTGGGAATAAACAGGAATTCCCATCTCCACCAGCTCCGCAAACGCCGCCTTTTCCTCCGGCGACACAAACACCGTCTTGCGGATCTGGATGGCTCCCGGTTTGGTGGACATGTTGCCCACCGTGACAAAGGGCGCTTTGTAGCCCAGCTGTGCCATCTTTAAAATCGGCACCGGGCTGTTGCACAGGATCATCACCCGGATGCCCTCGTCGATCTTGCGGATAAACTTATCCGCCGCCTTGACCGTGCTGAAAATGGACAACTTGCACTTTTCCGGGCAGCCGAACTTCAGAGCAGTCTTGCGGATCTCGTCGTTTACAATCTCATCGTCCACGATGGCGATGCGCTCCAGGGAGTAGTGGGGAATCCAAAACCCGCACACCTGGCCGTGAATCAGCCGGTCGTCAATTCTCACATCCAAAATAGCCATACTACATCCTCCTTACATTGCGATCAGTCCCAGAATACCCAGGATAAAGCCGACCACCACGATTCCGCCGATGATGGCGGTCACTTTCATTTTTTTCTTGATGCAGGCGAAAATGCCCAGGGTAAAGGCCAGCGGCAGCAGCTTGGGAAGAAGCTGGTCTAAGTACTCCTGGAGCACGATCTCGCTTCCCGCGATGGTGAACTGCAGGGGGCAGGAGATGCTCACCCACATGGCGATCATACAGCCGATGGACATAGCTCCGATGATGCCCGCGCAGTGGGTAAACAGCTGCACGCGGCCCGTGGCCTGCATCTCCGACAGCAGGGAATGCCCCTGACGGTAGCCGATGAACAATCCGAACCAACGGGTCAGGAAGTTGGGAATATTGAAGAACAGCAGCAGCACAAAGGGCGCCAGGATATTCCCCTCCTTGGCAAAGCCCACCGCCAGGGCGCAGGCCAGAATCCGGAAGATGCCCCAGAAGAAGGTGTCTCCGATTCCGGACAGCGGGCCCATCAGGGATACCTTGATGGCGTTGATGGAGGCCACGTCAAAGGTCTTGTCCCGCTTAGCCTTCTCCTCCATGGCGATGGTGGTGCCCATGACAAAGGGCGAGGGCGCCACGGTCATGTTGAAGGCTGCGATATGGCGGTGCATTGCGGCTTTTAACGCCTCGTCGTCCCCTTTATAGATCTTGCGCAGCACCGGCATCACCGCGTAGAGGAAACCCAGCCCCTCCATCCGCTCGTAGTTAAAGGACCCCAGCAAGGTAAAGCTGCGCCAGAAAACGCCTACAAAATCTTTCTTCGTCAGATTATTTTCCGCACTGATTATCTCATTTTTCGCCATCGTTTAATCCTCCCACTCGTCTTCCACACTGGACGCCGCAGCGGCGGCCCTGGTTCCCTCGTTCTGCCGCAGCATAAAGATGATCCACGCAACCGCAACCGCGATACCTGCGATCGCAACCATGGTCAGGTCAAAGCCCACGTAAGCCGCGGGGATAAAGCCCAGGATAAAATACGGAATCAGGTTTTTTTCCATAATGATATTGAGCAGCAGCGCAAAACCCAGGCAGGGGAGAATAGCCGCTACGCCGGTCAGGCCCGCGTTCATCCAGGCCGGAAGACCGTTTACAATGCCCTCGATCATATGGTTTCCGAAGTACATCACGATAAAGGTCAGGCCGAAATACAAGAGAAACGTGCCGAAACCGCAGAGATAATGGACGGCGTTCACGCTCTTAAAATTCAGCTCGTCGATCTTGCGGTCCGCAACCAGCATAGCACCTGAGTACGCGGACAGCAGCAGAGTGTTCAAAAACTGCATGATCACGGCCACGGGAACGCCGAAGAGAATGGCGCTCTCAGCGCCGGTGCCGGTCAGCAGCGCCACCGCGGTTCCAATGGTTCCGCCGGTACCAATATCCAACTGAGCCGTTGGGCCGATGCCCGTGGCTCCCATCCACATCAACTGCAGCGTCGCGCCGATCATCAGACCCTGCTTCACATCCCCCAGAATCAGACCGACCAGAAATCCCGTCACGATGGGCTCACGGAGCTTGCATTCCCCCAGCCAACCCCCTTCCAACTGGGTCAGCGCCGCCACACAGCCGATCAGTATCGCTTGTAACAAACTCATATCGCTTCCTCCTATTCATCTCTCCATCTTCATACCGGTTTGCGCAAATTGGTATATGTGGTATAGCAGATAATCCACTTAGATTTTTTATACCACTTTATTATCAGAAATGCAATACTAATTTTAAAATTAACGATATTTTTTATTCACATTTATAGTTTCAGACTAGGCTGCCGCCTATGGACCGCTGACGCACATGCACAGAACCTCGCGCTGCACCGCACCGGTTTCCGTCAATTTTGTGCGCAAAAAGGAGGGTATTCCGCACAGACAGCCGCGCTGCCCTACGGAATACCCTCCCGCTAAAAGTCATTTTCAGTTAATTCAGTTATCCCCTCTGCAGCATCTCCCCATACCGCCCCAAAAAGCTCTGGGTCCGCTCGTTGTCCGAGGCGAATACCTGCTCCGGCGTCCCCTGCTCCACGATAACGCCGTCCGCCATGAAGATCACCCGGTCGGAGATATCCCGGGCAAAGGCCATCTCATGGGTGACGATCACCATGGCGATATCCAGGTCCGCCAGGGATTTGATCACCTTTAACACCTCTCCGGTCAGCTCCGGGTCCAAGGCCGAGGTGGGTTCGTCAAAAAACAGAATCTTTGGGTTTAACGCCAGCGCTCTGGCGATGGCCACCCGCTGGCACTGTCCGCCGGAGAGCTGGCAGGGATAGGCGTTTTCCTTGTCCTCCAGTCCCATTTTGCGCAGCAGCTCCCGGGCCTCCCGGAAGACAATTTCCTTCTCCCGCTTCTGCACATGGATGGGCGCGTCGGTGATGTTCTTCATCACGGAATAGTGGGGAAACAGGTTGAAATTCTGAAACACCAGGCCGTACTGGCTCTGGATCTCCCGCAGCTCCTTCCTGCCCGCGTACACGGCCTTACCGTCCGCGCCGGTCCAGGCCGCTTTTTTCCCCAGGTAAATGACCTCCCCGCTGTCCATGGTTTCCAGCATAGTGGCGCAGCGCAGCAGAGTGGACTTTCCGGAGCCGGAGGGCCCGATTATGGACACGATTTCGCCTTCCCCCACGGTCAGGGAGATATCCTTAAGCACGCCCAGCCCGTCGAAGGCTTTTTCCACATGATTGATCTCCAAAAGATTCATTGTCCCCAAACTCCTTCCCCTTACTGGTAATAATTCAGCTTCTTCTCAAGCCCTTCCATGGCCAGGGCCACAATCAGGTTGAACACGTAGTAGAACAGGCCCGCCGCGATAAACGGAATCATGTTGCTCTGGGACGCCGCCAGCATCTTAGCGATGGAAAACATCTCCATAACGCTCAGGGTAAACGCCAGGGAGGTATCCTTCACCAGGGTGATGACCTCGTTGGTCACGGACGGCAGAATCCGCTTGATCACCTGGGGCAGGATAATCTTGAAAAAGGTCTGTCCCCTGCTGTAGCCCAGGATCTTGGCCGCCTCATACTGGCCCTGGGGCATGGACTGGATGCCGCTGCGGTAAATCTCCGCGAAATAGGCGGCGTAGTTGATCACAAATCCGATCAGCGCGGCCCAAAGGCGGTAGCCGCTGCCCAGCTTCAGCCCGAAAATATAGTAAGGCCCGAAATACACCACCATCAGCTGCAGCATCAGCGGCGTGCCGCGCATAACCGAGATGTACCCCTTCACAATGGTGCGGACCACACGGTTCGCGGACATCCGCCCGAAGGCGACCACCAGGCCCAGAGGCAGCGAAAATACCAGCGTCACCACGAATATCTGTACGCTGGTCAGCATTCCCCCCATGAGCTGGATCAGAATCTGTTCAACCGTCATTTTCCCCATAATGATCTACCGCCTTTTCTATACGTTTAGCGCTCCCTGATGCCCGGCCTACTCCCGCCGATCCCGGACCGCTTTCCCCCGGCAATCGCCGAAGCATCTTAAAATCGCGCGGGCCGGGCCCCGCCCCCCAGCGCGGAGAAAACCGCTGTACGGTTAAACATGCAGCGGCTTTCGGAATATGAATTGTTTACTTGCCGATGGTGGTCACGTCCTCGCCGAACCACTTCTCGGAGATCGCCTTTAAGGTACCGTCCTGAGCCATTTCCTCCAGAGTCTTCTGAACCTTGTCGCGCAGCTCCGTGTTGCCCTTCTTAAAACCAACGCCGTACTCCTCAGCGGAAAGGTGGTCCTCCAGGATCACAAAATCGGCGTTCCTCTGCTGAATCTGGTACCCCGCCACGATCACGTCCATGGCGATGGCGTCCACCGCGCCCTGCTCCAGGTCCATAAACGCGGAGTTGTAATCCGCCGTGGTCACAAGCTCTTTAAAAGTGGCCGTCAGGTCCGGGTTTTCATTCAGCGCCGCCAGAGCGGAGGAATCGGCCTGGCACTCCACAACCTTGCCCTTTAAGTCGTCCATGGACGCGATACCGGAATCCGCTGCGACCACAAACACCTGGGAGTTGGCCATATAGGCTTCCGTCCACTCGTAATCGCTCTCACGGCCCGTCATGGTGAAGCCGTTCCAGATACAGTCGATATTTCCGGAATCCAGCTCCATGTCCTTGGTATCCCAGATAACGGGCTGCGGCTGGTATTCCAGTCCCAGGCGTTTGGCGACCTCCTGGGCCAGCTCCAGGTCAAATCCGGTGTATTCCCCGTTATCCCCCATGAATCCCATGGGCGGGAACTCCTGGTCAAATCCTACGATAAAATGTCCGCCAGCAGCCTGGGCCTCCGCGGAAGTCTCGCTCTCAGCCGCGGAAGTGTCCGCTGCCTTATCCGCCGCAGTGGTGTCCGCCGCAGTAGTATCCGCCGTGCTCTCAACTGTTGTAGCGGCTTCTCCCTTGGTTTCCGCGCCGCCGCAGCCTGCCAGCCCAAAAGCCATCACAGCCGCCATAGCCAGGCAAAATGTTTTCTTTTTCATAATACTGATCCTCCTCAAAACATGATTTCATGGGTCTGATACTTTATTCAAAAATCACTCTACCATAGTAGCATACTAAAGTGTATAAGTAAAGTAGAATTTGAGAAATATTTTATAGATTTACAGCTCCCAATCCGCTTCGGCATACGCCCGCAATTCAGCGTTTCCAAATCAAACGGCAGCTCTCCCGGATGGAAAGCTGCCGTGCGGCATCGAATCGATTATACAATTTTTTCCAATTCCCTCAAATCCCGTATCTCATAGTCCACCCGGATCCCGCTTTCTCCCGCCTTCCCCTTCGGGTTATACCAGCAGGTATCGGTGCCCGCCACATTTCCCCCCAGTATGTCGGAGTGCAGCGAATCCCCCACCAACAGCATACGGGAGGGGTCCGCGCCGGGAATCCTTGAAAAGCAGTAGTCGAAATACTCCTTCTGGGGCTTCTGGCTCCCCGCGTCCTCGGACACGAAAATGTCTTTCACATACAGATCCAACCCGGAGGCTGCCAGCCGCTTGTACTGGGTGGACGAGGTTCCGTTGGTCACGATATACAGATCGTACCGGTCCCGCAAATATCCGCAGATCTCCACCGCCCCGTCGATCAGGATAGCGGAGCCGTCCAGCTGCCTGCGGTACAGGCTCTCCACCTGAGCGCCGTCCACGGTCTTGCCGAGACTCCCGAAAAATGTCTCGAACCGCTGGCAGACCAGCCGTTCCTTGGTCACCTCTCCCCGCTCAAAGGCCGCCCAGTACGCGTTATTCACCTGGTGGTAAGCTTCCAGAAGCTCATCCGTCGGTTCGAACCCGTATTCCCGCAGCACTACCCGCATCCCGTCCGCCTCAGCCTGGTCGAAATTCAGCAGCGTGCCGTCCACGTCCAACAGGATCACATCATATTTTCTCTCGCCTGTCATCTGTCCTGGTATACCACCTTTCCCTCACAGATCGTGTACTTCACACGGCCGGTGAGCCGTTCCCCCACAAAGGGACTGTTGGCTGCCCTGGAGGCGAAATCCGTTACCGTCCACTCCTCGTTCTCATCGAACAGCACCAGATCCGCCGGAGCTCCGGCTTCCAGGCGGCCGCAGTCCAGCTTGTAGAGCCGGGCCGGATTGAAACTCATTTTCTTCATCAGTTCGCACAGGCTCAGATGTCCGGGCTTCACCAGACAGGTGATTCCCAGCGCCAGGGCGGTCTCCAGGCCGATGATCCCGCTGGGCGCCTCCGTCAGCGGTCTGGCCTTCTCCTCCGCGCTGTGGGGCGCGTGGTCCGTGGCGATCATGTCAATGGTACCGTCCTTCAGCCCCTCGATCAGCATCGCGCGGTCGGTTTCGGTCCGCAGGGGCGGGTTCATCTTGGCCAACGTGCCGTATTTGAGCACCGCTTCCTCGGTCAGCGCAAAATGGTGGGGCGTCACCTCGGCCCACACATTTGCGCCCAGGTTCTTGGCCAGCCGGACCATTCTGACCGCGTGCCCGGAGCTGATGTGCTGGATGTCCACCTTCGCCCCGGTCTCCAGCGCGATCATGCAGTCCCTGGCCACCAGCGCGTCCTCGGCAAGCGCCGGGGAGCCGTAAATCCCCAGCCGGTCCGACACGGCCCCATGGTTGATGCCGTTGTTGACAATAAAGCTCTTGTCCTCCTCGTGGAAGCTCAGCACCGTGTCCAGACGGGCCGCCTCTTCCATCGCCTTCTTGACAAACACACCGTCCATCAGCGGAATCCCGTCGTCCGTGAATCCGGCGGCTCCGGCGGCCAGAAGGCCCTCCATATCCGTCAGCTCCCGGCCCTCAAAGCCCCTGGAAACAGCGGCGCAGCTCAACACGTGGATGCCGGTCTTTTTGCCCTCCGCGAGAACGTAACGCAGCGTCTCCTCATTGTCCACAATGGGTTTGGTATTCGCCATGCACACCACCGTGGTGAAGCCGCCTCTGGCCGCGGCCCGGGCTCCCGAGTGAATGTCCTCCTTGTAGGTCAGTCCCGGATCCCGGAAATGCACGTGAACGTCCACAAGCCCCGGCGCAGCCACCAGGTTTTTTGCATCGATCACCTGGTCAAAATCCGTCTCCGCCGCCTGGCCGGGCGCGCAGATTTCCCGGATCACTCCGCCCTCCAATACCAAATCGGCCCGCTCATCTCTGCCCGTCGCCGGGTCCACCACGCGTCCGCCGCGAATCAATATCATAATGTTCTTCCATCCTTTCCCTATGCGGCTTTTCCGCCCCATATTAAATCACAAACTCCTCGCCGCAGCGGTGGATTTCCATCACCCTGCCGCGGTAATCCGCAGAGCACTCCAGCTGTTTCAGCTTGTCCGCCACGGTAAAGTCTCCCCAGAAATGCATGGGGAATACCACATCCGCGCCCACCGTGCGCATAAAGCCGTCCATACCCCGGTAAAAATCGCCCTCCTGGCGCGGGTCCAGGGGTACGAAGGCCACGTCCACGTGGTTGCCTTTCATCTTCTCCAGCTCCCGGTTGTAATTTTCACTCATGCGCAGATTGTCGGCCTCCGGCTCGCCGGACCACACCCAGTCGTTCAGATCGCCCGCGTGGTAAATCCGTTTGCCCCCGCACTCCACCAGAAAGGCCACGCCCTCGTCCGTGGACTTCATGGTCCGCACGTGAATCGCAGGCGGAAGATTGATGGAAGCCTCCTCGTCCGGCCCCATAAACAGAATCCGGCGGCGCAGCTCCTGAGGCGCCCGCTTGCGCCAGATATCGTCGCTGAGGACATATACCACCTGTTCCGCCTGGTCCGCCAGCTCAAAAATCACCGGAGAGAAATGGTCTCCATGGCGATGACTGGAAAAAATCACCAGCGGTTTGTCGAGAATCTCCGGCAGCTGCCCCTCAAAATAGTCGAACAGAAACGCCGCCTGGTCCATTTCCACCAGAAATGAACTGTGGTGAATATACGTGATCTTCATTCCTAAATCCCCCTTCCCGGAACATTTCAAAATCGGTTGAACATCCTTCTCTCTTTCTATTATATATCATAATATCCCATGATAAAAGCGTTTCCACGTCCCCTTCAGAAACTGCGGCTCAAAAAAAAGCCAAACGCAGAATGTGTTATATAAAAGACTAATGCATAACACCATTCTGCGTCAATCAGCATTTTATCCAAAAAAGGATTATTTAATCATCAGGCCCAGCCGTTTTGACAGCTCCGCCGCCTGGTAAAGATCCACCGTAAGCCCGCGCAGCTCCTCGCAGCCGTCGGACAATACCAGACTTCCGATCTGGCTGGTGGTAAAGTCCATTCCCCGAAGGGGCGTCTTAAAAAAGCTGGCTCCGGTCAGGTCAACCCGGTCCCAGTAAACATCCTTGGCGCGGCATTGGCTGAACACGGCCCCCTTCAGGCGGCTGTCTGAAACGCAGACGCGCTCCAGACGGCAGGCGTCGAAGTTGGCGAAATCCATAGCGCAGCCGGCCAGGGTCAGATTCTTCACCGTGCTGCCCGCAAACTTGGTCCCAAGCCCCTTGCAGTTCCTGAACTCACAGCGGTTGAAAAAGCTGTCGCTGAAATCGCAGTTGGAAAAATCGCAGGACTGAAACACCGTGTCCACAAATGAACTCTGCTCAAAGGAACAGCTCTGAAAGCTGCAATTTACAAACAGGCACTGGACGGCGGCCAGCAGCCGCAGGGATTCCTCCCCGGCCGCCAGCCCGTTAAACCGCAGGTCCCGCACGCATTCCTCCTCGCGGACGCAGTCCAGAAGGTAATCCAGTTCCCGGGAGACCGTCTCCGGCTCCCGGGACAGCCAGGGCCCGGTCACGCGCTCTGCCGCCATCAGGCGTTCTCCGCCCCGTCCACAAACAGAGGCGTAAACTGGAAGGTCCGGCAGTCCACCAGCCCCCGGTCCGTGAGCCGCAGCTCCGGCAGACAGGCCAAGGGAATCAGGGCCATGGTCATAAACGGGGAAACCATGGTGCAGCCGATCTGCTCCCAGCACTCCGTCAGACGGCTCACCATGGCGGCCATCTCCTCCGCCGGCTTGTCGTTCATCAGCCCGGCGATGGGAAGAGGCACCACACCCAGAACCCGGCCGTTCTGCACCACGGCCATGCCGCCCTTGCTCTCGATCAGGGTATTGGCCGCCAGCGCCATATCCGCGTCGTTGGTTCCCACCACCAGCAGATTGTGGGCGTCGTGGGCAACGGTGGAGGCCATTGCGCCGCAGCGGATGCCAAAGCCCTTACAGAAGCCGAAGCCCACTTTGCCTGTCTCATGATGGCGCTCAAACACCGCGGTCTTCAATACGTCCTGCTCCACATCGGAGTGTACCTGCCCCTCCGCCACGGTCAGAAGCGCCGTGCCCGCAATGTCGGCCACCTTGCCGGAGCCCACCTCGATCACCTGCACCTTCACCCGGCTTCCGTCGGCCAAAGGGGTGCCCTCCCCGGTTCCCGGCGCATTCAGCCGGAAGGAATCCGGAGTGATGGAGCCGCCGACGTGCACGGAATCCATCGCCCAGGCGGGGTAGGAATAAGGCTTAAGGGGAACGGTCATCTTCCCGTCCTCCGCCACCACGTCGCCGTCGATCAGCACCCGGGTCACCCTGAGCTCCTCCAGGTTGTTGAGGAACACGATGTCCGCGCACTTTCCCGGCGCGATGGAACCCAGCTCGTGGTCCATCTGGAAGCACTGGGCGCAGTTGATGGTCACCATCTGGATCGCCGTGACGGGGTCGATGCCCTCCTGCAATGCCCTGCGCATGATGTGGTCCAGATGGCCTTCCTGGATCAGAGTCTCCGGGTGGGCGTCGTCGGATACCAGGCAGGCGAACCGGGTGTCCACCTTGTGCTCCGTAATGGCCTTTGCCACCTGGTGCAGGTCGTGCCAGGCGGAGCCTTCCCGCAGTTGGGCGTACATCCCCAGGCGCATTTTGGCCAGGGCGTCCTCGGCCCGGGTGGACTCATGACAGCAGCGGGTTCCGGAGGCGATGTAGGCGTTTAAGCCTTTTCCGGTCTCGGGCATGGAGTAGTGGCCGGTGACGATCTTTCCCGCTCTCAGGGTGGCCCCCACGATCTTATGGGTGCGCTCGTCGGAGTTTAAAATACCCGGAAAATTCATCATTTCGCCCAGGCCCACAACGCTGTCCCAGTACATGGTTCCCTCCACGTCCTCCGGACCGATGGCCGAGCCGGTGTCCTCGAACCCGGGAACTGCGGGCACGCAGGACGGGGTGGTGATCATGGCTTTAAGGGGCGTTCTGGCCGCATCCTGCGCCATACACTTAACGCCCTCCAGCCCCAGCACGTTGCAGATCTCGTGGGGATCCATATAAATGCCCACGGTGCCGTGGGGGATCACCGCCCTGGCATACTCCCCCACGCCCATCATGGAAGACTCCACATGGATGTGGCCGTCCAAAAATCCCGGCGCTATGTACTGTCCCTCAGCCTCGATTACCCGGGTGTCCGGCCCGATGCAGTGGGAGCCATCTCCCACCAGAGCGATCCTCCCCTGGGCAATGGCTACGTCCGTGTGCTCCATAATCTCACCGGTGCACACATTCACCAGCCTGGCATCCCGGATCACCGTCTCAGCCGGAATCCTTCCCTCTGCCGTGGCGGCCAGCGTCATCGTTGCCTCCCACAGTGGCGTTTTACAGAATTTGTTAATCATAAGTTCTCCTTTCTAAAGTCTAAATAGAAACAACAGCGCCCTGAATCCCCGGCGCTGTCTACCCCTTTTTTGTTATTATCAGTATGCCATATTGTGGCTGACTTTTCAATACCTACCAAATTCTTTCTGAATATTTTAGAATTGGCGCTATATTGATGAATAATTCGTCCGAAACATACGGGAAATATGCAGATCCGCAGCGGGACAACGGCTGGGCGGCGTGGTATAATTTAAACAAATTCAGAACACACCGCACCATATAAGGAGGGCTTTTCTATGTTTGAACTGACTCAGGCCGGAGATTGCAGCTACTATGTCAACGCACCGGCAAAAATCGGCATCTACTGCTCAGGGGACGGCCAGGTCTGCCTGATCGACAGCGGAAATGACAAGGACGCGGGACGCAAGCTCCTGCGGATCCTGGAACAGCGCGGATGGCAGCTTACGGGCATCGTCAACACCCACTCCAACGCGGACCACATCGGCGGAAACCATTTTATCCAGCAGAAAACCGGCTGTAAAATCTTTGCCGAGGGAATCGAGGGGCATTTCACCGAAAGCCCCATCCTGGAACCGGCTTTCCTGTACGGCGGTTTTCCGGCGGGGGCGCTGCGCCACAAATTTCTCATGGCCCAGCCCAGCAGCGTAGTCCCCTTCTCGGACCCGGACTTTCCCAGCGGCCTTAAGGTCATCCCTCTGCCCGGCCATTTCTTCCAGATGTACGGGTTTCGGACGCCGGATGACACCGTATTTCTGGCGGACTGCCTGAGCAGCGCTGCCACCCTGGAAAAATACCACGTCTCCTTCATCTACGACGTGGCCGCCTACCTGGATACCCTGGACGCGGTAGCCCGCATGGAAGGCCGCCTATTCGTCCCCTCCCACGCGGAGGCCACGGACGACATCGGACCGCTGGTGGACCTAAACCGCAAAAAGGTCCGCCAAATTGCGGACCTCATCTGCACATTCTGCCGGACCCCCGCCTCCTCCGAAGCGGTCTTAAAACATGTATTCGACTCCTACGGCCTGACCATGAACTTTGAGCAGCACGTGCTGGTGGGCAGCACGGTCCGCTCCTATCTGTCCTGGCTCCACGACAGCGGGGAGCTGGAAGCGGAATTTACTGACAACACGCTGCGTTGGAAACGGCGCTGACTTATGACCCGGCCACCGGACGCTGCCGCGCGCTGTCCCGATCCAGCACAAAGCGGACCAGCTCGGCGGGTGGCACCGCGGGGCTGTAGAGATACCCCTGGAAAATGCGGCAGTTCAACGAGAGCAGCAGGTCCCGAAGCTCCCGGCTCTCCACATACTCCGCCACCACCTGAAAGTTCAAATCCTGCCCCAATCCCACGATGGCGCGCACGATATCCTGACTGCGCGGGCTGTCAAGGAGCTGGCGCACAAGAGCGCCGTCCAGCTTTACAAACTGGAAATTGCTCCCCTGGAGATATTTAAGGGACGTCTGGCCCATACTGAAATCATCGATAGCCGCCAGGATGCCGTGCCCGAAAAGATTGTGCAGATTTTCCGCGATTTTTCCAAACCGCTCCAGTGCGGCCTCCTCCGTCACCTCCAGGCAGAAGCTGTTTTGGAGCCCGGCCTCCTCAACCAGGCGAACCGCCTTGCGGACAAACGCCTCGTCATTTGCCTCATAAGGGGAAATGTTCACCGACACCATGAGAGGCCGGCCCAGGGCGTTCCGGAAGCGGGCGCTGTCCGCCACCGCCGTATCCAGGATGCAGTCGGTCAGGTCCCCATAGATTCCCGCCTCCCTGGCCAGCTTGATCACCAGCGGAGGCGGCAGCGGCTTGCCCCGGAATCTCCAGCGCAGCAGGGCTTCCACCCCGCAGACCCCGCCGAACTCGTCCACCTGCGGCTGGTAGAACACCGGTATTCTCCCTGCCCGCAAATCCCGGCTAAGCTGTTCCACCACCACCTTGGCCACCGCGCCTACATTGTCGGACCGCTCCAGAAATTGGTTTCCCAGGGCCGGCAGCTCGCTCTCCTCCGCAAACACCCTCAGCAAGTCCTCCAGGTCAATCCGGATCCGCTCCTGCTGCATGTGCTCGGAAAGGCGCACAAATGGCGCGTAAACCGCCGTGCCCGCCGCCACAATCACCGCCTGTACCAGGGCACCGTTTACGGAGTGGGTTGCGGCGTATCCGCTGAGGGGCGCCGGAGTCGTCCAGGTCACCGTGGTGGTCACCACCGGCATAAATCCGCAGGCCGTGGCCGCGTACCCGATGAGCAGCGAGATCACAGGCACCAGGAGAAACGGCAGAAAGAGGATTGGATTTAAAATCACCGGGAATCCGAACACCAGCGGCTCGTTCATATTGAACACCCCGAAGGGCAGCGAGCACCATGCCAGCCGCCGGTTCTCGTGGGACCGCGAGAACAGCAGCAGGGCCAGCAGCAGGCAAAGCGTCGCTCCGCTTCCGCCGATAAGCGCGAAATTATCCACAAAGGATTTGCAGACAATGGCGCTGCCGTTCTGGTCCAGGGTGGCGAAATAGGCCTGCGCCACCGGCTCCATCACATTTCCCCCATGGATGCCGAACAGCCACAGAAGGTCGGTCAGAACCACAAACAGCACGCCCTTGCCCAGCTCGTTGGGCACATTTTGGAATAGGGCCATCATTCCGCCCGAGAGCAGTTCATTGATGCTTCCAACCCCCAGAAACTGTTCCATCGCCAGCCCCGCCAGAGCAAAGACCAGCAGACACAGGCACAGCGGCACGATCAGGGAAACCGACACCCGAAACTGCACGTCCATGCCCGCGCTGTAGGAGCGGAGGCGGGCCGGCAGATAACGGCTGAACGCGCCGAACAGCGCCGTGGCCGTAACGGAACACAAAATGGCCCCGAACATGCTGACCGCGCCCAGGCTGGCGAACTCGAACACGCCGCTGCTCTGCGCGCTGAACAGGATGAAAAAGCTTCCAAGAGAGGCCATAACCGCCACCAGGCAGAACGTCTTGTCGGACCCGGAAATGGTCGCGGCATAAGAATAGCTGATACCGCACAGCAGACACAAGGACATGATGCCGATGGTGGCGTCGTAGATGAACCCAAGAGTGCTGTAAACCGCCCCGCCCGCCGCCGCCGTAATCCACTCCTGGAATCCGGGAATGGGAAGGTTCCGCAGCATCAGGGCCACCGCCCCCACGATCAGCACCGGCGTCAGCAGCAGCAAACCGCGTTTGACCGAAGCAAACACCGGATTCCGTTCCAGGCGGTATGTAAAACGCAGCAATTTCCCGTACAGCATATATTCCCCCCCTTTTTCTTACTTCCCCGACCCCTGTTTCCCTCTGAACCACCAGAGCGTCGCAGCGATTGCCGCCAGGAGCACCACCGTGGCCACAATACTGCCCTCCGGCCCGAATGCCCCGCCGTTTAATAGCGAAGAGCCGGTCAGCTCCGTCACCGCCACACTGGGCGTGCTGATACCGCTGACGCCGAAACCGAACACGCAGCCCTGGAAAAAGTTCCAGGAGATATGAAATCCGATTCCCAGCCAGAGCTGTCCGCTCTTTAAGGCCAGAAGCCCCAGCAGAATCCCGGCCAGGATAATGTTTCCGCAGCCCATCAGGCTGAAATTGGCATTGGTACTGTGGGCAATCCCGAACAGCATGGCGGGTAAAAGCACCATAAGCCAGTCCTTTTCCGTCTGCCGCAGCGTTCCCATGGCATAACCGCGGAACGCGATCTCCTCTCCAAACCCCACAAACACGAACACGAGCAGATAACCTGCCAGCCACGGGCTGAAATGCAGGCCCGATCCGTTCATTACCCGGGCGCTGCCGGTCAGATAAATCCCGCCGCAGACAATGGTAATCATCACCACCCCGATGGCAAAACCCACGCCCAGCTGCTTTAGCCATTCCCTGCCCGCAAGTCCCATGGAGCGCGCGCTGCCGTGAAGCAGATATTTCCACGCCCCCAGAAAAAACAGGCACATCAACAGGTTCTGTACGATCATCCCCGCGATAAACCAACCGTTCTGGAAAACCTCTTGATACTCCGCCCGCAGCACGCCGTCGCCGTCCAACACCCCGGACGCCTGTAAAACCGGAAACAGCAGATTTACCAGAGCCACG
This sequence comes from [Clostridium] asparagiforme DSM 15981, assembly GCA_025149125.1. GTDB lineage: Bacteria > Bacillota > Clostridia > Lachnospirales > Lachnospiraceae > Enterocloster > Enterocloster asparagiformis. The sequence continues at coordinate 5,890,434 of CP102272.1, forward strand.
GAAACCAGCAATATGGCGATCGGCACAAAGATCTCCTGGATCAGAACAAAGGACATGAGCTTATATCCCCACCGGACCTGATTTCTGTCGTTTTTTAATATGTGTTTCATCCAACGTTTTCCTTTCCGTCTCTCAAATCCGCGCTCTCAACCTCTGCTCCTCATCGTCGAACAAAAGCCGTTTATTGTACTGGTAATACCGCTCGCACTCATACTCCTGTAAAAAGCGGACGCAATATTCATTGGTATTCAGCTCGGTCACAAAAATGACCATCTCCTGGCTGTCCCCGAAGGCCGCCTCCAGGAAATCGAAGGCGTGCTCCAGCATCTCACCGCAGGAAATCCGCCGCTCCTCGTAGCGGTCGCTGGCCTGACCGAACCGCGCCCGCACCTGCTCCCAGGCCGCCGGACCGTCCGCGCGCTCCATCTGCGCCAATTCTTTACCATAATTTTCCAGTTCTATCAAGGCAGACCGGCGCACCGCCTCCTCCCTGCGGCTCAAAAGTCCGGCGGACCGGTCGGCGTTTATCTCCCGCTCCATCCTGGCCGCCAGACCCATCATGACTGCGGCCGGAGACTGAACGTTTTCGCAGTCCGCCATGCCATGCGCAACACCTCCTGCGGTCGCGTCCGTGACAACCGCCTTCTGGAACTCCTTCAGCCCGTTCATCACAAGTTCCATCTGCCGTTCCCTCAGGCGCAGCTCCCGAAACACCCCGGACAGCTTAGACAGCAGCAGGCAAACCACGCTGAGCTTTTCGTCAAATGCGGCCTTCGCCACCTTGTCGCACAGAGCCTCGCTGATGACTCCGGCCAGGACCTGATCCACCTGGTAATCGTCCCGGTATTTGTAATAAAGCTCCAGATAATTGGCGAAATCCTTTGCAATGGCGGGGAACTGGATATACTGCCCCACCACGTCCCGGTCCGCTTTCTTCTCAAGCCGCTCGTAAACGCAGATCAGTTCCGACAAATCCTCCCAGCCTCGGGGCGTAGCAAACCGTTTCCCGTCCACCGTCGTCTCGATCTGGCAGAAATTCTGCCGTTTGATGCCCAGGTAAGAGAGGATGGCCGGATGAATATTTTCCCGGTAGGCGTATTCCTTCCAGACCTCAAAATCCGGCTCCACCGTGATTTTCTTGATCCGGTCCAGCGTCACCACGTCGAACTCCCGGACGGACTTGTTGTACTCCGGCGGATTGCCGGCGGTCACGATAATCCAGCCCTCCGGGATCCGGTGGCTGCCGAAGGTCTTGCACTGCAGGAACTGCAGCATGGTGGGCGCCAATGTCTCGGACACGCAGTTGATCTCGTCGATGAACAAGATCCCCTCGGCCAGGCCCGTGGACTCGATCTTGTCGTAGATGGAGGCCACGATCTCACTCATAGTGTACTCCGTCACCGTGTACTCCCGGCCTCCGTACTGCTTTTTCTCAATAAACGGCAGCCCCACCGCGCTCTGCCGCGTGTGATGGGTGATGGTGTAGGCCACCAGACCGATTCCCATTTCCTGGGATATCTGTTCCATAATCTGGGTTTTCCCCACGCCCGGAGGGCCGATTAACAGCACCGGCCGCTGCCGGATGGACGGAATCGCGTAAGCGCCCGTGTCATCCCGCAGCAGATACGCCTGGATGGTGTCCTTGATCTCTTGTTTGGCCCGTTTTATATTCATGTCGTTCTCTCCTGCTCTTCCTTCTGCAACAGTCCCATATTCCCTGTCTCCGGCTCATTTTGCCCTTTCTCCATCAGATCGTCCGCCTCCAAAATCACCTTCATGGCCCAGGGCGGCACCGACTCGTCGCTGTACTGGTCCTTGACGAACACAAAGGCCGTGTCGTAAGGCGGAGCCTGCACCGGATAAATCCCTTTTCCGTCCGTGAAGTAGATCAGACCCCGGAGCCTGGCAAACGCCCCCGCGGCCCGCAGGCCGTTCACATACTCAAAGGCCGGCCTGAAATCCGTGCCTCCCAGGCCCTTCAGGGTCAGATGCTCCATATAATCCGTCAAATCCTCCGCCCTGGTGATCACCACGTCGGACCGGATCTGGTCGTCGCACTGGATTACGTGCACATTAACCCGGCGGAAGAAGCTCTCCGACTGGGACAGCACGTCGTAGGTCTCCTCCAAAAAACGCTGTACCAGCTCCCCGGAACAGGACATGGAGGTGTCGATCACCACGGCGAAATCCTCCACCCGGTACACCTCTCTGGACTCCTGAGGCTCAACCAGTGGCATGTTCCCGTACAGGGACAGCCCATAGGTATAAAAGGCGTAGTCGAAGGAGTCCATATCCACCTGAATCTCCTCCTTTAACACCGCGAACCGCCGGAGAAACTGCCGGTAATCGTACCGTTCCCGGTTCTCCACCTCCAGCTCATCCAAAAGGCTTCGGTTGTCCTCCGAGGCGTCTTTAGAGCCGGTCTCCATCTCGGTCTGCATGCGCTCCCGGTTGTCCTTCCACTTGTTCTGCCGGTTTCTGACCTGGCGGGGCGGCTGAGGCTCCTCCCAGCGGCTGTGGTCGTCCACATAAAATTCCCGTTGCAGCTGGCCTCTTCGCCGGTCGTCGGGTTTCATCTCCACCAGAGCCTTGTACACGCCCTGAGCGGTCAGCACCTCCTGGTTTAACATTTTCCGGATCCGCAGGTAGGTCTCACGGCGGAACGCTCCCGGCTGGACGTGGGTGCACTTCTGGTAAAGCCCGTCCAGCACCGACTCCATGGCGATGTCGCAGGCCAGATTCCAATCGGATATTTCCCGCTCTCCCCGCCCGTCCAAATGCCCGAACAGGCAGTGAAACAGCATGTGCAGATAAGCGCGGTTCACCCGCACGCGCCCCTGACCGTAAAGTCCGGTCAGCCAATCCGGGCCGTAATAGATATTGAAACCGTCCGTGCGGATTCCGTTCAATCCCCACTCCGCCTCGAATCCCAGGCTGCTCAAGGGAATATCCAGGAAACGCATGTTCAGATAGAGCTCATTCCTGGCTTGGTAGAGGATCTGCGCGCACAGATTTACCTGCTCCAGCTCCCGCAGCTGCCGGTCTCTGGTTGGATCAATCATAAGGGCCGCCTCCCGGGTTACTCTGCGGGCCGGGCGGGGGCCGCCTGGTCCGTGGAAGCGGCGGCGCCATCCTGGCCCTCGGAAGCTTCCTCCGGATCGCCCGCGGACGCAGCCGGTCCCGGCGCCTCCATGGCGCTCATCTTCTCGTGCTCCTCCCGCAGCTCATTGTACAGCGCGTAGAAGGTCCACCCGCAGTTGTGCTCCGTGAGCACCGCCTTGAGGGAGATGCGCGGAACTCCCGCCTTGCGCAGGTTCAGCAGAAGTTCGTCGATACGGCGGCTGCTGAACTGTTTTAACACCAGCATCTCCTCGCTGATCACCGGCAGCTGACCCGCGTCCGCATTTTCCTCAAATCCGGGGACGCCTGCCAGATAACCCACCGTCTGGTTCACCTGGTCCGGGCCGATGTTGCGGATTCGGATTCCCATGCGCACCAGCACGCTTTTTAACCTGGCCACGTGCTTCATCGTCTCCGGGGTCCCCGGATTATAATATAATACTGTCTCCATTATCTTTGCCATCGCAATTCCTCTCCGCTATTTAAACAGGTCACAGCTGTCCAGCATCAGCGTGAACGGGCCGTCGTTGAGCAGCTCCACCTTCATATCCGCGCCGAACTCCCCGCGCTCCACTCTCTTCACGTATTGTCTGCACCGCTCCATAAAATATTCGTACAGACGGTTCGCCATATCCGGGGCGCCCGCCTTGATAAAGCTGGGCCGGTTGCCTTTTCTGCAGTCCGCGTAGAGGGTAAACTGGCTGATCACCAGCAGCTCTCCGCCCACATCCGCCAGGGACAGGTTGGTCTTGCCGTTCTCATCCTCAAAAATTCTCAGCTTACAGATCTTATCCGCCAGCCGGTCGGCCACTTCCTCCGTGTCCTCATCCGACACGCCCAGCAGAATCAGGAATCCTTTTCCTATTTTTCCCAGAACCTGGCCGTCCACCGTCACACCCGCATGGGCCACACGCTGTATTACCGCTCTCATTGTTCGTTCTCCTTTATAATTGTTTGTCGACCGCTCTTATTATAATTCATTTTGACCATCCAATCCAGACTTTCCAGATGATCCAGCAATTCTTTTGTGACGTCAAAGCGCGCGCAGCCCGGATACAGGACCGTGCCTCCGCTCTTCTCAGGACCGCAGACCACACGGCTCACCCACAGGGCGTCCTCGAATCCGGGATCCGGACGGAACTGGTTTTTGCCCTCCGCGCTGCTCACAAAATAACCCGGATGGGCTGCGTCCGGGTCCTGCCCGTAGGTTCCCTCCGCCAGCGCATCCAAAGCCGCGTCCGCATCCCGCCCGTAGATCACCGTGATATTTAAGGGCTGTAATTGATCTCCGGCGTACCGGCTGTACTCCTCAAACACAACGGCCAGGGCATACTCCAAAAACACCGTGCGCTCCACCTCGGGCCACGCGATTGCCAGGCCGACCTCGTCGTACGCGGGATACCAGACCCGGCAGTTGATCTTTTTCTGCGCGCAGAAATAGCGGAACGCCTCCGGGAGATAACCGGATGTGAGCACTTTGGGCGGCAGGATGCCGTTCTCCGAGGGCTGCACGGTAAAATAATAGGTAATATCCGCTTTATCCTGAGTCCGCGACCGGAAAACAGCCGGATTTTCCCCATCCGCCTCACGGACACACTCCAGATCCACCTCGTAGGGAAGGCCGTGTTTGCCGTTAATATGAAGACGGGCAGTGGCCGCCGCTGCAACGCCCTCCACCGAGGAGGCAATTCTTTGCCCCAGAATCTCCTGCTCGGACATACGGTAGCCGTCAGGGTATGCGCTGCAGAAGCTATAGTCTGTAAGCCACCCCGCGCTGTGTTCCGCCTTGGCTTCATGAACCGCGCTGTAGCGCATTGGCTCCACCTGCTCTTCCGTTCTGCGCGCCTTGCCCGGGATGAAGAACATGACAACCATCATCAAACAGAAAAACACCGACGCCCACATCAGGCAGTAAAGCAGATTCCGCCTTCCGGCCCCCGCCTTTCCGGCGCACTGCTGCCGGGAACGGCCTTTCACGCGCCCGACAACCGGCAGACCGCTGTATTGCAGCATATCCCGCTCATATTTGCGGGCCTGATACATCAGCTGTATATAAACTTCATTGATAAACGGCACATCGGGAAAATCCCGATCCAGATAATGGATAAAATCATAGGCGTTATAGAGACTGATGGCCTCCGCCCGATTCATGCTATCCCGGTTCTCCCGCAGCCAGTCCGAGAGCATTTCCAGAAACTCCGGCTTCCAGCCCGCTGTCCGAAAATGCTCGGAATCCGTCAGGCGGCGCCATTGCTCCAGGCAGGTTTCCATCTGGCCGGTGTAACGGTTGACATTCTCCCCCGCCTCCTGATGGAGCCTCTTCATCTTCTCCAAAAGCAGCTTTGTGTCCCTGGCGTAATCCTGTTCCAGTCCCCGGGCGATCAACTCGTCCAACTGACGGTAGTCGGGCGCAGGGGCATGAACGGGCGAGGCAGCCCCAGGGAGTTCTCCCCATTCTTTCCCGCCTTCCTGCCGCTCCGCCAACTCCAGAGCCATCCGGTACGCCTCGTGAAGCCGCCTGAACTCCTCCGGCTTCTCTTCCGGGTGGCACAGACGGCTTTTCTTCGCGTACGCCCGCTTGATGGCCCGTCGGTCGTTTGTGGGCTCAATTTCCAATTCGTTCCAGATCCACAAGTTTGTCATCAGACATCCCCATTTAGCTTCCGCTCAATATAATCCAGCGTTTCCATGGCCTTTTTCTGCGCTGCCGCCACCGCCGCAGGACCACCCTCCCCCAGTATCTGGGAAAACCACCGCAGAAGCTGGGAAATCACCTCCCGGTCATTTCCCAGCACTTCCGCGTACAGCCGCTCTGCCCGGGAGATCACCAGCTGGTTGGCCGCCTCCTCCCGCGGGCTGCGCTTGATGGCTTCCAGCTCCGCGGTCCGCCGCTTAAGCTCCTCCTCGCTCATGCGAACCTTCCGGCTCATTATCACCTTGCCCGCCCTCTGCCCCAGGCGGTTCATGGCCTCCACCTCCAGAATCCCGTTGATATCATAGGTCAGGCGCACCAGAGCCGCCTCCCGTCCCTTGGGAGCAGGCGGCACCTCCAGCTCCACCGTCCCCATATATTGGTTCTGGCTGCAATGAATGGATTCCCCCTGGAAAACGCGAAACGCCACCTTCCTCTGGTTGTCCGCCGTGGTCACGTACTCCCGCATGCGGCTGACCGGAAGCACGCTGTTGCGCTCGATCACCGAAGACATGATCAGGTCGTCAGGATTGTCGTAATCCACGATCCCCACCCCCAGCGTAAACGGGCAGATATCCGTCAGAATCACATCCCGTATCTCGGCCTGGCGGCTCTTGATCCCAGCGTAAATCCCGGCACCCAGGGCCACGATCTCATCCGGCCGGCCGCACAGATACGGCTCCCGCTCCAGAATTTTGGCGATAAACTGCCGGACCAACGGCATTTTGCAGGAACCGCCCACCAGCACCACCTGATCGATATCGCCCATGGTTTTCCCCGCATCCTTTAGCGCCTGGCGGAGCACCTTTTCCAGACGCACTAACAGTGGCGCGCTAAGCTCCGTAAACTGCGCTCCGGTCAGAAACATTCCCATGGTTCCCTTATCCCCGGAAAACTCAATCATACCCGCGGACGACGCGGTCAGAGCCCGCTTGCACTGCTCCGCTTTTTTCAGCAGCTCAGCCTGATCCCCCGGGGACAAAAGCTCGAACACCAACCCGTGCTCCCGGCAGAAATGCTCGGCAATCCGATGATCGAAATCGTCTCCGCCCAGGTGGTTGTCCCCGGCTACCGCCTGAATCTCAATCACCTGCTCAAAACACTCCACCACCGACACATCCAGCGTGCCGCCGCCCAAGTCCACCACCAGAAACGACGAATCCTCCTCCCCGCTCTCGCTGCGGCAAGCCAGAGCCGCGGCGGACGGCTCATTAACCAGCCGCTCCACCCTGAGTCCCGCCATCTCACCGGCTTCCTTTGTGGCAAAGCGCTGCTCGTCGTTAAAATAGGCGGGCACGCTGATCACCGCCTCCTCCACCTCGCATCCCAGATACTGCTCGGCGTCCTCCTTCAGCTGTTTTAAAACCATAGAGGACAGCTCCTGGGGCGTAAATCCCATGGACCCCAGGAAAATCCGCTTGTCCGTCCCCATATGCCGCTTGAAGGAGGCTGCGCACCGCTCCGGCCGGATGCACATATGCTCCCTGGCCACAGCTCCGGTCCACAGAACCTGCTGTTCATCCGCGTACACCGCGCTGGGCGTCAGATATTCCCCCAGGGAATTGGGCACCAGTTCCGGTTTCCCATCCCTCCAAACGCACGCCAGGCTGTTGGTGGTTCCCAGATCAATTCCGATCACCGCCATCCCTACACCTCCCATCTCTTTCCATGCAACAGTTCAGACGGCGGAAAAATTGGTGTGGAAAGCGGCGTCAGGCCCGCTTATAAGCAGCTTTCTGCGCCAATTTTTGCATCGGATGTCTGATCCGCTGCATTTCCGCCCGTTCATCCCTGAAACCCACGGTCTGCCCCGTTATTCTCTCTATTATAATCGATTTCCCTGCAATATAAAACAAATTTTTCCAATTAACCGGCAACCCTTGCGTCCCCAACAATCCCCCGCAGGCTGCGCCGGCGGCCCATTGCATTTAATACCAAATTGCCGGCGGCCGGTATTTTCCCAATACCCGGTTCGCCGGCAATCCTCCGCGCTCTGCCTGCGTCAATGCTCACCGCAGCACCATTTTCAAATATTCCATCAGACTCTCCGTAGCCTCCTCCCGGTACAACACCTCCCGGGCCAGGGCCGGATAGTCGGTGATAATGTTGTCCACCCCAAGCACCTTCATCTGCTCGATCTCGCTCTTTTTGTTGACGGTCCAGACATGAACCGCCTTGCCCTTCTCATGAGCGTTTTCCACCAGCCCCAGAGTCACAAAGCTGGAGCGCAGACTGATAAAGTCAAATGCATCGTTGTCGTAGTATCTGCCGTAGGCGGCCGGCAGAATGTATCCGGTGTGCAGATCCGGGTCCGCCTCCTTCACCCGCACCAGGTAGTCCAGCTTCACGGAGGTGATTACGCACTGCTCCTGCATCTCCCGGTCCCGGATCATCTCCACCACCTGCTCCGGCAGATCCGTCCGGTCCCCGATGTTCTTGAGCTCGATATTCAGCTTGATCCGTCCCTTGCAGTCGTCCAGCGCCTCCTCCAGGGTGGGAATTTGCTCCCCGGCGAAATCCGGCCCGAACCAGCTGCCCACATCCAGATCCCGCACCTCGCCGTAGGTCATGCTCCCCAGGCGCCGGTTCACGCCGGCTAACCGCTTTAAATTCAGATCGTGGCACACCACCACCACGCCGTCCGAGGTGGTCTGCACGTCAATCTCCGCGTAGTCCGCCATCTCGTCGATGGCAGTCTCCAGAGCCGCCAGGGTATTCTCAGGTGCGCGCTTGGAGCTGCCCCGGTGGGCCGTGATCTCCGTCTCAGTCAGAACCGATGAATCCAGCGGAAAACCGTTGCACACCATGTCCAGAAGAAACAGCAGGCTGACGCCGGCCACCGCCCCGGTCACGGCCAGAATCCGCTTCCGGCTCAAATGATCCCGGCACACATAGGAAAAGTCCCAGGGCTTCACCTGGCTGTGCCGCGTCTCAAACTGATAATACACCACGGTCAGCGCCCCGAAATCCACAAGCCCGGCCGCCATGCTGGCCACGGCCAGCACGACCAGCTCCAGCCTGCGGCAGACCGCGGCCAGCACGGCCATCGCCGCATAGCTGTCCACAAAGAGCGTCACGCACACGGCCGCGGCCACCACAAACAGCAGGTGCAGAGCCACAGAGGCGGCCACCATCAGGGCGTTCAGCCCAAACAGCAGCGCCAGGGCTTTCGGCCAGCGCCCTTTCACCAGCTCCACACTGCGCCTGACCCCGTCCCGGAACCGTTTCTGCTCCACCATGCACGCGAAAAACACCAGCATGGTGGGAATCCCGATCGCCACCAGACCGGCCACTACCGCCGCAAGCCCGGCCCGTCCGGCCCTCTGGCTCCAGATCTCGGCCATCACGAAGTTCACCGGCTTGACCCGGGTCAAAAGCCGCAGAAGGACCATGCTGTTCATCATCAGATAGCTGGCCAGGGCAAGCAAAAAAAGCTGCCAGTTCCGCTTTGACAGCTCGTCCACCGCCTTGCCGACGGCCCCCCGCACAATGGAGACCACGTCGATCCGCCGGGAATATGCGGCCGCCTGGTAGGCGGTCAACAGTCCGCCCAGCTCCACGACCATCAAAAATGCTCCAACAAGCACAAGGACCATGGCGCAGCCCACCGTCACCGGCCGCAGCAGAAACGCCGCAAGGTTGCTCATGGTCAGATAACTGTAACCCGCCGCCCTCAGGGAAATCTTAAGCAGCAGGTTGACAAGCCTTATATAGAATGCGCCTGCCACCAGCCGGTACAGAATTTCAAACAGCACCAGCTGGCGCAGGTTCACCCGCAAAACCTGATAGGTCTCTCTAAAAAATGTCTTCACGAAAATTCTTCTTCCGTCTTCGCCGCCTGTTCTTCCTGACGCCGCTGCTCCGCCGCGTAGGCCGTAATAGCCTCGTTCAGCGAGAACATCTTGGCATCCAGCATATCCACGATGTCCGCGCAGGCTTTCAGCTCCTTCAGCAGATTCTCAGGCGCGTTGCCCTCGAACTTGTAAGCGATCTTGTGCTCCAGGCTGGCCCAGAAGTCCATAGCCACGGAACGGATCTGCACTTCCACCTTTGTCTCCACCGGCCCGTCGGACAGGTAAACCGGCACTGTGACCACCATATGGTAGCTCTTGTAGCCGTTGGGTTTGGGATTCTTGATATAATCCTTCACGTGCAGCACCGTCACGTCGGCCTGATGGGCGATCATCTCCGCGATCTGATAGATATCCGAGGTAAAGGAACAGATAATCCGAATCCCGGCAATGTCGCTGAGATACTCCATCATATTTTCAATGGTCACGTCGTGACCGTCTTTTTTAAGCTTTTTAACAATGCTGTCAGCTGTTTTAAGCCGCGACTTGATGTGCTCAATGGGGTTGTAGTCGTAGCGGTTCACGAATTCGTTGTTTAATATCTCAATTTTAGTGTTGACTTTCTTCAGGGCGGAATCGTACAAAAACATAACCGAACGCCATTGATCCACCTGGTCGTCGGATTTGGGGATATTTGACATCGCTATCCCTCCTTCTATGCTTGCTTACAGCTTCAGTCCTTTTAACAGATCCCCCAGTCCGGTGGTCACGGAAGCTGTCTCCTTGTAGTCGAAGCGCTCGTGCTGCTCCTCATCCTCCACCGGCGCGGTCAGCGCCTTCATGCTCAGGCTGATCTTTCCGTCCGCAACGGACAGGATCTTCACCTTCACGCTCTGGCCTTCCTTCAGCACAACGCCCGGATGTTTGATGCGCTGGGTGCTGATCTGGGAAACGTGCAGCAGCCCGTCAACGCCGTCTGCCAGCTTGATAAACGCGCCGTAGTTCTTCAGGCTGTCAACGGTGCCCTCCACCACGTCGCCGGCTTTAAACTGCGCCAGCTTCTCCTTGCGCTCCGCTTCCTTGCGCTCCTTCTCAACCTCGCGGCCGGACAGCACCAGGCGCTTCTTCTCGGTGTCGGCGGTAATCACGATCACGTCGATGTTCTTGCCCTGCCAGTCCTCCAGCTTCTCCACGTACTCGGTGGACAGCTGGGAAGCCGGGATAAACGCGCGCACGTCGTCCACGTAAGCCACAACGCCTGCCTTCACCGCCTCGGCGATCTTTACGGAAAATACGGTGCGCTCCTCCAGCATCTGGGTGAAATGCGCCCATTTCTCCAGCACGCCGCTCTCGTCCTCGGAGATCTCGATATTCCGCTTGTTCAGAGTCTTATAAGAGGCCTCCAGCTCAGCCGCATAGTCTTCCATGGTTTCTACCGGCTCGGCCGCAGTTTCAACTGCCTCCGCATTTTCAAGTTCCATCTCGTTTTTCATTTCTTCACTCATGTTTCTCTCCTCGCTTTTCCTTTCATTTCACCCGGCGTCAACGCCTGAGTTCATTCCTCTCCATTATAACAACAACCCACCTAATATTTCTATAGTTTTCTCACAAATTTTATACCTATTTTTCATTTTCAGGGACATTTTGGCAATTTCCTTCCGGATTATCACCGTTTTTCCTCCCCCCGGCCTGTCCGGGGCCGGTTTCCACCGTTTAAAACGTCCCGGATGCCGCAAACATTCACCTTTTCACCGCGGGTAAAGTGTGGTATGATTTGATTGAAAATTTGTAACTGTTCAGTAGGTCTGCGCACTTGCTGCGCTGACCGTATGAGAACCTAAGCTTGCTGGCAAAAATCCCATCGACGAAGTCGATTTTAAATGGATTTTTGCTCGTATCTGTGAAGGTACTGAACAGATACGAAAATTTATATAGAAAGCAAAGAAAGGAATATTCCTGCAGCCATGTATGACATATTGGATTTGCATACCCACACCACAGCCAGCGGACACGCCTACAATTCGCTCTGTGAAATGGTGCGGGCCGCAGCGGAAGCCGGTCTGACCCTCTTCGGCTGTTCCGATCACACGCCGGCCATGCCCGGAAGCTGTGAAGCGTTTCATTTCATCAATTTTAAGGTGATCCCCAGAGAACTCTTTGGCGTCAAGGTCCTGATGGGGGCGGAGCTCAACATTATGGATTTTAAGGGTACGGTGGACCTGCCGCCGGATTACCTGGAGCGGCTGGACTATTGCATCGCCAGCCTGCATCCGCCGTGCATCGAGAGCGGCACCCGGGAGCAGAACACCTCCGCTTACATCCATGCCCTGGAAAATCCTTACATCCACATCATCGGGCATCCGGACGACAGCCGTTATCCGGTGGACTATGAGGCCCTGGTTTCCGCGGCCAAACGCAATCACAAGCTTTTGGAGATGAACAACAGCTCCTTAAATCCCCGCGGCTTCCGCCCGGGCGCTCCGGAGAATTACCGGGTGATGCTGGAGCTGTGCCGCCGGTATGAGCAGCCGGTGATCATCGACAGCGACGCTCATTTCTGCACGGATGTGGGCAATCACAGATATGCGCATGCGCTGCTTCAGGAACTGAACTTCCCGGAAGAGCTGGTGGTCAACACCTCCCTGGACAAACTGGCGCCGTATCTTCCGAAGCTGGCCGCACTGATGGCGGGGGGGTGGCAGGAATGATCAACTTTCTGAACCTGGAATATTTTCTGGTCGCCGCCGAGGAGCTGAATTTCACAAGAGCCGCGAGAAAGCTCTACATCTCCCAGCAGTCCCTCAGCAACCACATCTCCAACCTGGAGAAGGAGTTCGACGTGATCCTGTTCAACCGGACCCTGCCGCTCACCCTGACCTACGCCGGGCAGGCGTTAAAGGCCAGAGCCAGAGAGCTTTTGGATCTGCGGGACGAGACCTACCGCGAGATCGCCGACATCAAGGATTTCTCCACCGGGCAGCTGTCCATCGGCGTGTCCCACACCCGGGGCCGCGTGATCCTGCCGGAGATCCTGCCCTCCTACCAGACCCAGTTTCCCGGCATCGAGCTCAAGCTGATCGAGGGCAATTCCAGCACCCTGGCCTCGGAGCTGCTCCACGGCAACATCGATCTCATGATCGACCTGCTGCCCTTTGCCGTGGAAAATGTGGAGACGGTGCCGGTCTGCGCGGAGGAAATCCTCTTAATCGCGCCGGACATGGTGCTGGAGAAGGCCTACCCCGGCAGGCTGGAAGAGATTAAAGCCCAACTCTCCCAGTCCACGGACCTGCGGCTGCTGGAGTCCTGCCCCTTCATTCTGCTGAAAAAGGGCAACCGGGTGCGCACCATCGCGGACGAAATGTTCGAGGAAGCCCAGATCACGCCCCGGATTGTGCTGGAGACGGAAAATATCGAGACGGTACTGGCCCTGAGCGCCAAGGGCATGGGGATCACCTTCTTCCCCCGCATGTTCATGTCCAACGACCAGTCCACCCAGGACCACCGCACCAAGTTTATGGAGCGGGCCCGCTTGAATCCCTACCCGCTGAACTTCCGGCGCGCCCACGGCGTTCTGGGAATCGGTTACCACAAGGGCCACTACATGTCCCGGGCCACCAAGGAATTCATCCGCATCGCCAAAGAGCGGATCCCCTACAATCCCGATTAACCGCCCTGCCCCTGAACTGGGAGAGTTTTCCAGTTCAGGGATTTTTTACGTTCTTTTAATCCACACTTGACAATCCATGGAAAATCTACTATATTATTAATAGTAACTATTACTATTATCGTAGCAGATACAGATATAAGGAAGGAGATGCTATGAAAACGCTCAAGTATAGTCGTCAGAGGGAATCCATCAAAGCCTGTTTGATGAACCGTCACGACCATCCAACGGCAGACGCCCTATACGCCAGCATTCGCGAGGAATATCCCAATATCAGTCTTGGCACGGTTTACCGCAACTTAAACCTGCTGGTTGAAACCGGTGAAATACAGCGGCTTACCTGCGGCGATGGCGCGGACCACTTCGATGGAAATCCCAGACCCCATTACCACTTTATGTGCAGGGAATGCAAGCAGGTCTACGACGTGCCCATGGAGACAATGGAGGCCCTAAACACCGCCGCTCAGGAATTTGCGCCCGGCGTTGTGGACGGTCATTCCGTACTGTTTCTGGGAGAATGCAATGACTGCCTGGCAAAGCACGCGGATCACAAGATCCATAAGTCCGCCTGACCGTTCTGCGAACATTCGCGGCACCGAGCCGCCGGCCCACGCCGGCGGCTCATTGTCTGCCCATGGCGCCGCTCCTTCCGGTTACAAAACGCACATTTCCCTGAGATTTAATAAATATTTTTAAAATAGGTGTTGACAAAACCGGCCGGTTGGTTTATAGTAATGTCAGTAACGATTACTAATATTAATTTGACAAATATCATATAAATAAAAAAGGAGAGAAAAACGATGAAAAAATGGGTTTGTACAGTATGTGGCTATGTATACGAGGGTGAGCAGGCTCCTGAGAAATGTCCTCAGTGCGGCGTTCCGGCTTCCAAGTTTAAATTACAGGAGAGCGAAGGCATGGCGTGGGCCTGCGAGCACGAGGTAGGTGTTGCCCAGGGTTCCCCCGAGGATATCATGATGGATCTGAGAGCGAATTTCGAGGGCGAGTGCTCCGAGGTTGGCATGTATCTGGCGATGTCCAGAGTGGCCCACAGAGAGGGATATCCCGAGATCGGCCTGTACTGGGAGAAGGCTGCTTTCGAGGAAGCGGAGCACGCTGCCAAGTTCGCCGAGCTGCTGGGCGAGGTTGTGACAAGCTCCACCAAGAAGAACCTGGAGATGCGCGTGGCCGCTGAGAACGGCGCTACCGCCGGTAAGTTCGACCTGGCTAAGAGAGCGAAGGCCCTGAACCTGGATGCGATCCATGACACCGTTCATGAGATGGCAAAGGACGAGGCCCGTCACGGCAAAGCGTTCGAAGGTCTGTTAAAGAGATACTTTGGTTAATTCCAGCCATTTGAGACTGATTGACATTACAAAAGGCGAAGGTTCGTTTCTGCGGACCTTCGTTTTTTATATCCTGCGGACTTTATAAAATAGGCTTGCGAAACCGGATAAAAAAAATCAAAAAATATTTGAAAAGGTGTTGACAAACTGCCGGACTTGTATTATATTAATATCAGTAACAATTACTATTATCAATTAAAGAAACACAAACATATAAAAAGGAGAGAACGAATATGAAGAAATGGGTATGTACCGTATGTGGTTATGTATATGAAGGCGAGCAGGCTCCTGAGAAGTGTCCTCAGTGCGGCGTTCCGGCTTCCAAGTTTAAATTACAGGAGAGCGAAGGCATGGCGTGGGCCTGCGAGCACGAGGTAGGCGTGGCTCAGGGTTCCCCCGAGGATATCATGATGGATCTGAGAGCGAACTTCGAGGGCGAGTGCTCCGAGGTCGGCATGTATCTGGCCATGTCCAGAGTGGCTCACAGAGAGGGCTATCCCGAGATCGGTATGTACTGGGCACAGGCTGCTTTTGAAGAAGCTGAGCACGCCGCCAAGTTCGCCGAGCTGCTGGGCGAGGTTGTGACAAGTTCCACCAAGAAGAACCTGGAGATGCGCGTGGCCGCTGAGAACGGCGCTACCGCAGGCAAGTTCGACCTGGCCAAGAGAGCGAAAGCCCTGAACCTGGATGCGATCCATGACACCGTTCACGAGATGGCAAAGGACGAGGCCCGTCACGGCAAAGCCTTCGAGGGTCTGTTAAAGAGATACTTCGGCTGATCCTTCCGCCAAACGCGCCGGCGGTATCCGGTAAATCCCCGCTGGAAGCGCCGGCGCACCTGATATTTGATAAAAATTGTAACAGTTCAGACGGCGAAAAAAATTTATTGAATTTTGCCAAAATATGGCATACAATAGAGGATAGGTAGCATTAAATTATACAAACGAGAAAGGTGAGGTACAAACATGGCATCAAAATACGCAGGAACAAAGACCGAGCAGAACTTAAAGGACGCATTCTCCGGCGAGTCCCAGGCCCGCAATAAGTACACCTATTACGCCTCCGCAGCCAAGAAGGCCGGTTACGAGCAGATGGCTTCTTTATATCTGGAGACCGCGGATCAGGAGAAAGAGCACGCAAAGATGTGGTTCAAGGAACTGCACGGCGGCATCGGCACCGTTGAGGAGAATCTGGCGGACGCGGCTGAGGGCGAGAACTACGAGTGGACCGACATGTATGCCCGTATGGCCCGCGAGGCCCGCGAGGAGGGATTCGAGGAACTGGCTGTCAAGTTCGAGCTGGTTGCCAAGGTTGAGGCTGCTCATGAGAGACGCTACTTAAAGCTGCTGGAGAGCTACAAGAACGACAAGACCTTCAAGGACGACGCCCCTCTGGGCTGGAAGTGCAGAAACTGCGGCTACATCCACGAAGGACCGGAAGCCCCGGAAGTTTGTCCCTGCTGCGCACATCCGAAAGCTTATTTTGAGCGCAAGGTTGAGAATTACTAAGATCTATATGGGTTGAACGCCTTTTAGAGGCTGTCCTGAATGTGAGTTCGGGGCAGCCTTTTTTTGTCTGGCATAGAAGCAAGGTGAAAGTCCAAACAGGAATACTATCTTTTACGGGCGCACTGCTGCATTTATTCGCGTAACATGGTATAATAAGGAAACATATCCCTTATCGTCAACCTGCGGTTGACGACAAAGTATAATAAGGAAACGCATCCCTTATCGTCAACCTGCGGTTGGCGACAAAGTATAATAAGGAAACGCATCCCTTATCGTCAACCTGCGGTTGGCGACAAAGTATAATTAAGGAAAACACCCAAAGCCAAGAGGGCACAGCCATGCTATTGGAAAAAATCTTTCATTTACTCGTTTCCGAGGAAAAACTGGAGCGGGTGATCTACAAAATAAACAACGGCGGGGATATGGAGGACATCAACACCATCGTCAACGCTTATTTCCGGCTGGCGAAGAAAATGTACCGCAAAGACCTGCATTTTTTCCGGAAGCCCAAAACCGTGGAGCTGACGGATTCTTCCATGGTGATCCGCATCGACGGGGAAACCTACGACTTTGGCTTCATCCCCCACAATGATCTGAGGGGCACCGGATGGAAGATGGACATCGAGGTACTTTACAGCGCAGACCAGATGCGCGGGATTGTGCAGGAACGGCTGTCGGAAAAGGTTGCCCGGGAGTGGTAGGCTCCCGCCTTCATCACATGGGCTTTTGATTTTTCTCCAGCCGGTCCGTCATCCAGGCCAGGCGTTTTGCGCGCCCCGCCTCGGTCTTGGCGTCAAAATACGCTCTGGCGTAGGTTCTCCGAACGGAGGGCGGCATCGCCAGAAAATTGGCGTGGGCCTGTTCATTTCCGCTCAGGAGAGCGGCTACGGCTTCAATTTGCTCCGGCGTCACGGCCGGGGAACCGGCGGGGTTGTCCCACTGGCCGTTTTTCTTGGCCTCCTGAATTTTCTCCCTGCCGAAATCCGTCATCCGGCCGCTTTGTTCCAGCTTCTCCGTCAGCGCTTTGTTCTTTTCCGACCACTTGCTGCCGGCTCTGCGCGCGGAGAAGTATTTCTTGTAGGACTGATCGTCAATCCGCTTCATCACCCCGTCGATCCATCCGAAGCAGAGCGCTTCCTCCAGAGCCTCGCCGGCTTTGAGCGTCTTGATTTCCTCCGTCTTGCCAAACAGCAGCCAGACGCCGCCGCTGGACGCGCAATTTGCGGACAGCCAGGCGCGGAATTCGCTGCGGGTTTCAAATTGTAATGGATCGTTCATCTCTTGACCTCCATTCCCAATGGGCGGGATCAGGCTTCATCCCCCTGAGTTTCAGAAAAGCAGTTTTGTCTGTGGCTATTTTGCCGCCGGCAAAGCTGCTTTTCCGCGTTTTCCTGTCTTGCAGTTTATTTCTCGTAATACTTAATCAGTGCCTGTGTTCCTAAGTCTCCAAGTCCTTCCGTTTCCAGATCCCGGTACATGTCCAGCACATAGTCCAGCACGCCCAGCTTTGCTCCGGCGGCCTCGGCCTCCTCGGAAGCCAGCTTCATATCTTTGATGAAATGCTTGATGAAGAATCCGGGGTCGTAATCGTCCTTGAGAATTCTGGATGCAACGTTGCTCAGCTGGGTGCTGCCCGCCGCTCCGGTGCTGATGGAGTCCAGCATCACCTGGGGATCCAGACCCACGGCCTTGGCGTAGGCGATGGCTTCGCAGGCGCCGCTGAGCGCACCGGCGATGGCGATCTGGTTGCACATCTTGGTGTGCTGCCCGTTGCCCGCCTTACCTTCGTAGCGGATATTTTTACCCATGGCTTCAAACACCGGCAGACAGGTCTCAAATGCCTCCTGGTCGCCTCCCACCAGAATGGTCAGGGTGCCCGCTTTGGCTCCGGTATCCCCGCCGGTTACCGGGGCGTCCAGCGCCTTTAAGCCCTTTTTGCGGGCGTTCTCGTAGATACGGACCGCCAGCTTGGGGCTGGTGGTGGTCATGTCGATGACGCAGGTTCCCGGGTCCGCGTGGGCAATGACGCCGCCCTCACCGAAATAGACCTCCTCCACGTCCTTGGGATATCCCACGATGGAAATCACCACGTCCCGTCCGGCCGCGCACTGAGCCACGGTGTCGCACCACAGCGCGCCCTCCGCCACAACATCCTCCGCCTTGGACTTGGTACGGTTGTAAACCGCCACCTCATATCCCGCTTTCATCAGGTTTCTGACCATGGATTTCCCCATAATGCCGATGCCGATAAATCCAATCTTTTTCATGTATGCCTTCCCCTCTTTCTTAATATTTTTAAGGAGCCGCCGCATCGGCGGCTCCTGGATCGCCTCCCCGCCTGGCCGGCGGTTCCCGCGCGGTCTTCCCCGCTCATATAAACGGTTTCCGCACGATCAGCGCTTTTCAATCTCCATCACCATATCCACGCGGCGCTGATGGCGTCCGCCCTCGAACGCGGCGTCCAGCCAGGCCTCGGTGATCATCTTGGCAAGCTCGCTGCCCACCACGCGGGAGCCGAAGGCAAGAACGTTGGAATTGTTGTGCTGCCTGGAAAGCTTGGCGGTGTAGGGCTCGCTGCAAACGCAGGCGCGGATGCCCTTTACCTTGTTGCAGGCCAGGGAAATTCCCACTCCGGTTCCGCAGATGGCGATGCCCAGATCCGCTTCCCCGTCCGCCACGGCCCGGCCCACCTTCTCACCGTAAACCGGATAATCGCAGCTCTCCGGCGCGTTGGTTCCCAGGTCAATCACCTCGTAACCCTTGCCTTCCACAAACTCTTTGATGATATTTTTCAGTTCAATTCCTGTGTGATCATTGCCCATCGCAATCTTCATGACACAATCTCCCTTTATCCTTATATTATAGTCTGCCGCGGCCCCGCACGGCCTGTCACGGCTGTCACGTGCGCGGTATGTCCGTGTTTATTATAAAGCATGGGGCGTTTTGAAACAAGCCCTTCTTATTCTCCAAACGCCAAAAGCCGCAGATTCGCCGCATTCCGCGGCAGCTCTGCGGCTGTTTTCACAGTTCAGCTTATTCCAGCTTCGTTACACTCCATATTCCCCGAATACTACTCGGTCATTTCCTTAATCTGACGGTACACCTGTCCCTCGCTCAGTCCGTACTCTTCCAGCAGGTCGGCGGGCTTGCCGGACTGGCCGAAGCGGTCCTGGACGCCGATCTTACGGAATTTCACCGGACAGCCGTTTTCCAGAAGCACGCTGCCCACGGCGTCGCCCAGCCCGCCGATCACGCTGTGCTCCTCCACGGTCACGATCTTCCCGCACTTGGCCGCGTATTTTAAAATGCAGTCGCGGTCAATGGGCTTGATGGTGTGCATGTTGATCACGGCAACGGAAATACCCTCGGCCTCCAGCTTTTTCGCGCACTCCAGCGCCGTGTTCACCATGATTCCGCAGGCGAACACCGCCACGCCGCTTCCATCCCGCAGCACGTTGGCCTTTCCAATCTCAAAGGGCATCTCCTCCTCGAACACCGGGGAGGGCAGGCGGGCCAGGCGCAGGTAAGCGGGTCCCTGCATATCGGCCAGAGCCATCACGGCCCGGCGGGTCTCGCTGGCGTCACAGGGCACCACCACGGTCATACCCGGGATCACACGCATGAGCGCCAGATCCTCGATGGCCTGGTGGCTTCCTCCGTCCTCGCCCAGGGTGACGCCCGCGTGGGTCATGCCGAATTTCACGTTGAAATTCGGGTACGCACAGCCGTTTCTCACCTGATCGTAAGCCCGGCCCGCGCCGAACACCGCAAAGGTGCTGGCAAAGGGAACGTATCCCATGGTGGACAGGCCGGCCGCCATGTCCACCATGTTGGCCTCCGCGATACCCGCGTTGAAGAAACGCTCCGGGAATTTGTCTGCAAATGTCGCTGTCATGGTAGCGTGGGCCAGATCCGCGTCCAGCACCACCACCTTCTGATTCTTCTCTCCCAGTTCCGCCAGCGCCTCACCGTAGGCGACGCGGATTGCTTTCAGTTCGCTCATGACTCTTCCTCCAATTCCTTTAATGCCTGACGGCGCTCCTCCTCGCTGGGAGCTTTGCCGTGCCATCCCACCTGATTCTCCATAAAGGACACGCCCTTGCCCTTTACCGTGTGGGCGATGATGCATTTGGGCTTGCCATCCTCCGCCGCCGCGTCAAGGGCTTCCGACACCTGGCCCAGATCATTTCCATCGATTTCCAGAACCTGGAAACCGAATGCCGTGAACTTGGCCTTTAAGTCGCCCAGGCTCATAACCTGGTTGTTGGCGCCATCGATCTGCAGCCCGTTGTTGTCGATAATCACGGTCAGATTATCCAGGCCGTAGTGGGCCGCCGCCATGGAGGCCTCCCAAACCTGGCCCTCCTGGAGCTCGCCGTCTCCCAGAAGCGTGTATACCTTCACATCGCTGTGATCCAGTTTTTTCGCGCCAAGAGCCATCCCCACTGCAATGGAGATGCCCTGTCCCAGGGAGCCGGTGGAGGCGTCCACGCCCGGGCATTTCTTAGCGTCCGGGTGGCCCTGGAGAAAGCTGTGAAGCTGGCGGAAGTTCTTAAATTCCGCCTTGTCGAAAAATCCCCGCTCGCCTAACACCGCATAGTAGCAGGGCGCTGCGTGGCCTTTGGACAGCACGAAACGGTCCCGGTCCGCCTTCTTCGGATTCTGCGGATCAATGTTCATTTTGTCGAAAAACAATGTTGTGATAATCTCCACGGCGGACAGTGAGCCGCCCGGATGGCCGGATGCCGCGTCGGCGGTCATATTGATAATATCACGGCGCACGGTGCGGCAGACTTTTTCCAGACTTGCAATTTCCATCATGATTCCTCCATTATGGTCAGCTAAGATTTTGTGTTTCCATTGTCATCATACAATAATACAATCTGATCACAGGATAGCAGAGCATTGTGCAAATGTCAATGATCAATCCCCATAAAAAGAAAACTTTATTGCAGGTTGACAAAAATCCGCTTTGGTATTAGGATAAAAAACATGATTGGTATGACAAATTGCGAGTATGTATAAAGGGGGATTCCCATGGAGTCAGTAAAGCGGATGCCCATCGTCCAACAGGTTGTGGACAAGTTAAAGGAATATCTGTTTTCCGGCGAAATCGCAGTGGGCGACAAACTGCCGGTGGAAAAAGAGCTCTGTGAACAGTTGGGTGTGGGAAGAGGCACCGTGCGGGAGGCGTTCCGCATATTGGAAGCCACCGGTTATGTGGAGCTGAGACCGGGCAAGGGCGCGTTTGCCGCCAGAACGTCCGAGATCGAGTTGGGCGACGTCATGCAGTGGTTCACCGAGCACGAGGTGGAGACCAAGGACTTTCTGGAGGTCCGCATGGCCATTGAACCGCTGTCCGTTCGCCTGGCCATCGAGCGCTGTTCCGACGAGGACGTGGCGCAGCTGGAACACATCCACAGAAAATTTACCGCCGCGGTCAACAGCCACGACGTTCCGGCTATCAGCATCAACGACGAGAAGTTCCACTCCGCCATCGTGGAGTTCAGCCGCAACCAGCTGCTGATCAGCATCAGCAAACAGGTGGAAAAGCATGTAAAGAACTTCCGAAGCAAGACCTTCTACATCCCGCAGAACGCGGCCAACGCCATCGAGCCTCACCAGAATATCCTGGACGCCTTCAAGCGGCGGGATGCGGCGGCAGGCGAGCGCAGCATGGAAGAACATTTAAATCTCGTGGTAAAGGATCTGGAAAAATCCACAATAAGGTAACAAAAATCCCGTACATTATTTGTCAAAAAGTAATGTACGGGATATTTTTTGCCTTAAAATTTTAGCGTTTTCTTAATACCTCACAAATTATAGGCGTAGTTTTTGTGCATACTGCCCAAAATTTTTATAATTTTCGTGCATGGACATTCAAGGTCAAAATGTTATAATACCTGTAACGCATTAAGACATCATACAATCATACAATATGGCAATCGCTGCACATATGATGAAACAGGAGGAGAAAGAAAATGAAAAAAATGTTATCGATGGTACTGTCCGCCTCTATGGTATTGTCCCTGGCGGCCTGCGGCGGCTCAGGGAAAACGGAGACAACCGCTGCAGCTCCCACCACACCGGCTGCAACTGCCGCAGCCCAGGATGAGAGCGCCGGTGAGACCGGTTCCCAGACAGCTGTCTCCGGTTTGGACGCCCTGGACCCGGTCACACTGACCATCTATTCGCCGGGCAACGAGAATTCCGTGCCCACCAAGACGATTCTGGAGTACAAAAAGCTGGTTGAGGAAGCTTCCGGCGGCAAGATCACCCTGGATGCCCACCATTCCGGAGAACTGGGCAACGATGCCGAGGCCCTTCAGTCTGCGCGTATGGGAACCATCGACATTATCTTTGCAGGGACCTCCGGTTTTACGGAGTTTTACGATAAGGCGAAAATTTTGGATCTGCCCTTCCTGTTTGACAGCGCCGAGCAGGCTTACGAGGTAGTAAACGGCGAGATCGGCGAAAAGATCTTCGCGGATCTGCCCTCCTCCGGACTGATCTATCTCTCCGAGGGCGACAACGGTATGCGCCAAATTTCCACCACCAACCGCGCCGTTCATACGGCCGCCGATGTGGAGGGGTTAAAGCTGCGCGTACCCACCAGCCAGATGTATCTGGACTGCTGGGAAGCCCTGGGCGCCAACCCGGTCGCCCTGGCCCTGAACGAACTGGCCATCGCACTGTCCAACGGCACCGCAGAAGGGCAGGATAACGCCACCTACCATCTGGTTGCCAACGCCACCTACGACGACATCAAATACTTTAGCTTTATCAACTACATGTGGATGGGCTGCACCATGGCCGCCAATGCAGAATCCTGGGAGAAGCTTCCCGCCGAGTATCAGGCGATCCTGAAAGACCAGGCAAAAATTGCCGCCAAATATTCCTTCGACACCATCGCCGAGGACAACCAGGCGGCTACCGAGACGCTGAAGGCCGCGGGTGTGGAATTTGATGAGAACCCGGATATCCAGAGTTTTAAGGACAAGCTGGGCGGAAACGATTATTACCTGCGCTACGAAAATGAACCGTGGTACAGCCAGGAAATTCTGGACGAAATCTTAGCAAAATAAGAAACCATCGTATCTGTGAGGGTATTGAACGGATACAAACCATCAGCCAAAGAGGGCTGCATTCCCGCCGGGATTGCAGCCCCCTAAAGAATAGGGGGAGAATACAGTGAAAATCTACAAACAAATCACAGATATTTTTGTGAAGATTGTGTCTGTCATCCTAATGTGCCTTATCGCGAGCCTTGTAGGCGTCATGCTCTATGAACTGAGCCTGCGCAACTTTTTAAACAAATCCTTCCGCGCCTCTACGGAACTGTGCGGCTTTCTGTTTATGTGGATGGCGTTTTTGGGCGTGATCGTGCTGTACGATCAGGACCGTCTGATCACTCTGGACATGCTGTACGTGCGCGCTACCCCAAAGGTTCAGACCACATTTTGGATGATCAACAAAATTTTCAGCCTGGGATTGGGAATCATTATGATCGTCGCCTATCAGGGTATGTACAAAATCAACAGCACCAGCTACTTTTCAACCATGCAGTTTGTGTCCAAAGCCTGGCATTTCCTGCCCATGGCCATCGCGGGCGGCTTTATCGTCGTTAAGACCGTCTACCAGCTTATGGATCGGATTGTAGTCCCACACGGAACCAACACAAACTAAGGGAGGAACTGTACAATGGCAATCTTTTTCATCACTTTTGTGATTCTTCTGCTGGTCGGCGTCCCGATCAGTATTTCCATCGGCGCCAGCGCCGTGCTGGGCTGCCTGGTTTTGGACTACCCCATGATGGTCATCGGCCAGAAAATGGTTACCGGAATCGACTCCTATCTACTGATCGCCATCCCGCTGTTCATCCTGGCCGGCAACCTGATGAACGCAGGCAAGATCACGGACAAAATCTTCAGCTTTGCCAAGGAGCTGGTGGGCTGGATTCCCGGCGGCCTGGGGCACGCGAACGTTGTGGCCAGTATTATTTTTGCGGGCATGTCCGGCAGCGCTGCGGCGGATGCCGGCGGCCTTGGTACCATCGAGATGGAGGCCATGACGAAAAACGGCTATGACGAAGATTTTTCCGGCGCTGTGACGGCGGCCTCCTCGGTCATCGGCCCCATTTTCCCGCCCAGCATCCCCCTGATCATTTACGGCGCCACGGCCAGCGTCAGCGTGGCCAAGCTGTTCATGGGCGGCGTGCTGCCCGGACTGTTAATGGGCGTGGCCCTGATGGTTCTGGTATTTCTCTTTGCCATCAAATATAAGTTTGAGCGTCATCCCTTCCGGATGGCGGCCCTGGTCCGGCAGTTTTTCGGTTCCATTCTGTCCCTGATCACGCCGCTCATCATTCTGGCGGGATTCACCACCGGCTGGTTCACTCCTACCGAGGCTTCCAGCATCGCGGTGGCCTACTCCCTGATCATAGCGCTGATCGTCTACCGCACCATGGACTGGAAAACCTTCACGGACTGCCTGCTGGAATCGGCCATCACCTCGGCCAACACTCTGTTTATCATCGGCACCTCCACGCTGTTTACATACGTGCTGGTGAAAGAAGGGGCCTCTGCCGAAATTGCCAGCTTTATTCTGGGAATCAGCCAGAATCCGGCTGTAATCCTGCTGATCATAAACGTAGTGCTGCTGATTCTGGGCATGTTCATGGAACCCGGCGCGATCCTGACCCTGATGCTGCCGGTTCTCCTGCCCATTGTCAAGGACTTAAACATCGACCTGGTGCACTTCGGCGTGGTCATGGTCTTAAACCTGATGATCGGCCAGGTGACCCCTCCCTTCGGCGTCTGCCTGTTTATCATCTCCGACGTGGCCAAAATCAAGCTGGACCGACTGTACAAATCCATCCTGCCGTTTTTGATTCCTCTGGTCGTGGTGCTGCTCATGTGCACCTACATTCCCGGTATTGTCACATGGCTGCCCAACATGCTGGTAAAATGATATTTTGATCTTAAACTTTAAGGAGCGTAATCGTATGAAAATCGCATTAATCAATGAAAACAGCCAGGCCGCCAAGAACGAAATGATCTGCGGCAACTTAAAAAAGGTCGTGGAGCCCATGGGCCACACGGTTTACAACTACGGCATGTACACCGCCGAGGACGCGACTCAGCTGACTTACGTGATGAACGGCCTGCTGGCCGCCATCCTGCTCAACTCCAAGGCCGCGGACTACGTGGTTACCGGCTGCGGCACCGGCGAGGGCGCAATGCTGGCCTGCAACGTGTTCCCGGGCGTGCTCTGCGGACACATCGTGGACAGCGAGGACGCCTACATGTTCGCGCAGATCAACGACGGCAACGCCATCGCCCTGCCCTTTGCCAAGGGCTTCGGCTGGGGCGCGGAGCTGCGGCTTCAGTACATTTTTGAGAAGCTTTTTGGCTGCGAGAGCGGCGGGGGCTATCCCAGAGAGCGGGTGGTGCCGGAGCAGCGCAACAAGAAGATTCTGGACGGCGTGAAGGAAATCACCCACAAGGACATCATGACCATCTTAAAAACCATTGACCAGGACTTCTTAAAGACCGCCATCAGCGGCGAGAAGTTCCAGGAGTATTTCTTCCCCAACTGCCAGGTGCCGGAGATCGCGGAGTATTTAAAGAGTCTTCTGGCGTAGGTAAAAACATTCCAAAAGCGGACAGCCATCCACGGCGTCCGCTTTTTTTCAGACCTTTATCCCCAACTCCATCCCCTTTATGTTCCTCCGCAGCCGCAGCTGCGTCCTATGCCAATTCAAAAAATTCGACAACCCGATATGCGATACTTCCTGCAATTATTATTCAAAACGTTGTAATCAGGATTTTTTTTCCACCTTTCTCCCCCATTCTTCTCCCATCTTCCACAAATAACCTCCAGCCTTTTTATGCAATCTTCACAAAATCTTCACAACTTTTTTATACCATTCGTGCATAGACATTGCGGCTCAAAATGTTATAATTGTGTTAACGCAAGACGTCATACAATCATACAATATCGCAAATGTAACGTCACTCAGGAGGGTAAAAAATGAAAAAAATGTTATCACTGGCACTGTCCGCTTCCATGGTACTGTCCCTGGCAGCCTGCGGCGGATCCGGCAAAACAGAAACTACCGCAGCTCCCGCGGCTACCGAGGCCGCCAGCGAAGCCGCTTCCGAAGCTGGCTCTGAGGCCGCTTCCGAGGCCGGCACCGAGGCCGCCGCTTCCGCACTGGACGCGCTGGACCCCGTAACGCTGACCATCTACTCCCCGGGCAACGAGAATTCCGTTCCCACCAAGACCATTCTGGAATACAAGAAGCTGGTTGAGGAGGCTTCCGGCGGCAAGATCACTCTGGACGCCCACCACTCCGGCGAGCTTGGAAACGACGCCGAGGCGCTTCAGTCCGCCCGTATGGGAACCATCGACATCATCTTTGCCGGAACCTCCGGTTTCACAGAGTTCTACGACAAGGCGAAGATCCTGGACCTGCCGTTCCTGTTCGACAGCGCTGAGCAGGCTTACGAGGTTGTAAACGGCGAGATCGGCGAGAAGATCTTTGCAGACCTGCCCTCCACCGGGCTGATCTATCTGGCGGAAGGCGACAACGGCATGCGCCACATCTCCACCACCAACCGTCCCGTACATACGGCGGCCGACGTGGAAGGCTTAAAGCTGCGCGTTCCCACCAGCCAGATGTACCTGGACTGCTGGGAGGCCCTGGGCGCCAACCCCGTAGCCCTGGCGCTGAACGAGCTGGCAATCGCCCTGTCCAACGGCACCGCTGAGGGCCAGGACAACACCACTTACCACCTGGTAGCCAACGCCACCTACGACGATATCAAGTATTTCAGCTTTATCAACTACATGTGGATGGGCTGCACCATGGCCGCCAACTCCGATTCCTGGGACAAGCTTCCGGCTGAGTATCAGGAGATCTTAAAAGAGCAGGCCAAGGCTGCCGCGAAGTATTCCTTCGACACCATCGCCGAGGACAACCAGGCCGCTACCGAGACCCTGAAGGCCGCAGGCGTTGAGTTCGACGAGAACCCGGACATCCAGAGCTTCATCGACAAGCTGGGCGGAAACGACTACTACTTACGCTACAAAGACGAGCCTTGGTACAACCAGGAGATCCTGGACGAAATCTTAGCAAAATAAAGAGACTCTTCAAGCAGGGGGCTGCATTCCCGCCGGGATTGCAGCCCCTCTAAACGATAAGGGAGTGATACCGTGAAAGTTTATAAGCAAATCACCGACATCTTTGTAAAAATCGTATCCGCCGCCCTGATGGTCCTGGTGGCCGGTATTGTGGGCATCATGCTCTACGAGCTGTGCCTGCGCAATTTCTTCAACAAGTCCTTCCGCTCCTCCACCGAGTTGTGCGGCTTCCTGTTCATGTGGATGGCGTTTCTGGGCGTCGTGGTGCTCTACGACAAGGACCGGCTGATCACCCTGGACATGCTGTACGTGCGGGCCAATCCCAAGGTGCAGACCACCTTCTGGTTCATCAACAAGCTGTTCAGCTTCGGCCTGGGCATCATCATGATCGTCGCTTACAAAGGCATGTACAAGATCAACAGCACCAGCTACTTCTCCACCATGCAGTTTCTGTCCAAAGCCTGGCATTTCCTTCCCATGGCTATCGCGGGCGGGTTCATTGTCGTAAAGACCGTCTACCAGGTCCTTGACCGGATTCAGACGCAGCGCGGCAAGGCAGTACATTAAAGGAGGACCCCAAGTATGGCAATATTTTTTATCACCTTCGTTATATTGCTGCTGATCGGCGTTCCGATCAGTATCTCCATCGGCGCCAGCGCGGTTCTGGGCTGCCTGGTTTTAGACTACCCCATGATGGTCATCGGCCAGAAAATGGTCACCGGCATCGACTCCTACCTGCTCATCGCCATCCCGCTGTTCATCCTGGCCGGTAACCTGATGAACGCAGGCAAGATTACGGACAAGATCTTCAGCTTCGCCAAGGAGCTGGTGGGCTGGATTCCCGGCGGTCTGGGACACGCCAACATCGTAGCCAGCATCATTTTCGCGGGCATGTCCGGCAGCGCGGCGGCGGATGCCGGCGGCCTTGGCACCATCGAGATGGAGGCCATGACCAAAAACGGCTATGACGACGACTTTTCCGGCGCTGTGACGGCGGCCTCCTCGGTGATCGGCCCCATTTTCCCGCCCAGCATTCCCCTGATCATTTACGGCGCCACGGCCAGCGTCAGCGTGGCCAAGCTGTTCATGGGCGGCGTGCTGCCCGGACTGTTAATGGGCGTGGCCCTGATGGTTCTGGTATTTCTCTTTGCCATCAAATACAAGTTCGAGCGCCATCCCTTCCACGTGGCGGCCCTGATCCGTCAGTTTTTCGGCTCCATTCTGTCCCTGATCACGCCGCTCATCATTCTGGCCGGCTTTACAACCGGCTGGTTCACCCCCACAGAGGCCTCCAGCATCGCAGTGGCCTACTCCCTGATCATCGCGCTGATCGTTTACCGCACCATGGACTGGAAAACCTTCAAGCACTGCCTGCTGGAATCCGCCATCACCTCGGCCAACACACTGTTTATCATCGGCACCTCCACCCTGTTTACATACGTGCTGGTGAAGGAGGGCGCTTCCACCGCCATCGCCAACTTTATTCTGGGAATCAGCCAGAATCCGGCGGTGATCCTGTTAATCATCAACGTGGTATTGCTGATTCTGGGCATGTTTATGGAACCGGGCGCGATCCTGACCCTGATGCTGCCGGTGCTTCTGCCCATTATCAAGAGCCTGAACATCGACCTGGTGCATTTCGGCGTGGTCATGGTCTTAAACCTGATGATCGGCCAGGTAACCCCGCCCTTCGGCGTGTGCCTGTTCGTGATCTCCGACGTGGCGAAGATCAAGCTGGACAAACTCTACAAGTCCATCCTGCCCTTCCTGATCCCCCTGGTTGTAGTGCTGCTTATGTGCACCTACATCCCCGGAATCGTCACCTACCTGCCCTCTCTACTTGTTAAAT
This sequence comes from [Clostridium] asparagiforme DSM 15981, assembly GCA_025149125.1. GTDB lineage: Bacteria > Bacillota > Clostridia > Lachnospirales > Lachnospiraceae > Enterocloster > Enterocloster asparagiformis. The sequence continues at coordinate 5,919,549 of CP102272.1, forward strand.
AAACGCAACTATTTTATTCAATCAATTTAAGGAGAATGTTCATATGAAAATCGCATTAATCAACGAAAACAGCCAGGCCGCCAAGAATGAAATGATCTGCGACAACTTGAAAAAGGTCGTGGAGCCCATGGGCCACACGGTTTACAACTACGGTATGTACACCGCCGAGGACGAGACTCAGCTGACCTACGTGATGAACGGCCTGCTGGCCGCCATCCTGCTCAACTCCAAGGCCGCGGACTACGTGGTTACCGGCTGCGGCACAGGCGAGGGCGCAATGCTGGCCTGCAACGTGTTCCCGGGCGTGCTCTGCGGACACATCGTGAACAGCGAGGACGCCTACATGTTCGCGCAGATCAACGACGGCAACGCCATCGCCCTGCCCTTTGCCAAGGGCTTCGGCTGGGGCGCGGAGCTGCGGCTTCAGTACATTTTTGAGAAGCTTTTCGGCTGCGAGAGCGGCGGGGGCTATCCCAAGGAGCGGGTGGTGCCGGAGCAGCGCAACAAGAAGATTCTGGACGGCGTGAAAGAAATCACCCATAAGGACATCATGACCATCTTAAAAACCATTGACCAGGATTTCTTAAAGACCGCCATCAGCGGCGAGAAGTTCCAGGAATACTTCTTCCCCAACTGCCAGGTGCCGGAGATTGCGGAGTATTTGAAGAGCGTTTTGGCATAAGAACCGAAAGAAGAGCGGCCACGCATTTTAGCGGGCTGCTCTTTTTCATTTCCTCATTCTAAAAAATGTTTCTGGTAAAGGCGGCCAGTTCTTCCAGGTACTTGGGCGCAGCTTGCATTTTCTTAGTGAACATACAGAAGTCCAGGGTTTTGTAGCGGCAGTCCGTAGGGTAGAAATAAATTCCCGGAGCCCTGTAATACTTGATATAGCTGCCCGCAATCAGGCATATCCCCATATTCATGGTAGCCATGCGCAAAATCACTTCCATGGTGTCCTCTTCTATAATCTTTTCCGGTACAATGTGGTTCTCTTTTAGAAATTCATTCTCCAAAAAACGTTCGCTCTGCGTGTTGGGATGCAGGATGAAGGTTTCATCGCTCAGACGGCTGAAATCTGAAGGAACTGAGTCTCTGCGGTTTTCGGAAACCGCCAGATAAAGTGTATCCCTGGCAATGGAATAATTTTTATATCTGGAGGCGGGATAGAGGGAGGGAATATGGTACCCAAACAGGAGATCCAGATCGTCCGATTCCAAGCCGGACAGCAGCTCCATAAAACTGCCTTTCAGAAACTCCACTTTAATCTCAGGATACCGTTCCGCAAAAAACTGCAGAATCTTAGGAATCATGCTGGCTCCCCGGATCCGTTGGATGCCGATTCTGAGCACGCAGGGCGCAGTTTCCAGGAGGGGTTTTAACCGAAGGTAAAACGTCTCCTGCAGCCGCACCATCCGGGCGGCGATATCAATGTATATGGTTCCCGCCTCAGTGGGCACAAGACGACGCTTTTCACGGACAAACAGCGCAATTCCCAGATTTTGCTCCAGATGATTCAGGTAGTTGCTCAACGCCGGCTGGCTGATATGGAGGTGTTGCGCCGCCTTGGACAAGGACTGCTGCTTGTAAATCTCTAAAATGTAAATCTGTTCTTTCAGGTACATTCGCCCATCTCCCAAATCATTGTCGTTCCAGGTGTCCGCCACGCTGAAAAGAAGCCGTGGCAGCTCATCTTTTACAATAACAAAAAGTTATAATTTGAATTCGATTATAACATTTAAAAAGTTGATCAATATCTACAATGAAGTATAATAGCAATATACCATATATGGATAAAATATACAACGATAGTGAATATTTCTCCGCAGAAATTGACGGATTAATAAAATATCAACGAGACAGGAGGAGTGAAACATGAGCCAGAACAGAAGAGATCCGGAGCAGGTAGTGGCCGCAGCACGCAAAGGGGCAGCCGAGGCGCAGCGTCAGCAGATTGAGATTATAAAACAATTTGCCGCCATCGACTGCGGCACCGGGGACGAGGAGGGAAATGCCAGGGTCGTGGAGATCATCGACCGGCAGCTGAAGCTGATCAAAGGAATTGAGATCACCCACCACTACGCCGAGGGCTACGGCATCCACATTGTCGCCCGGCTGAAGCCGGAAAAGCCTGAGGGGAAAATTCTTTTGAGCGCGCATACGGACACGGTTTTCCACCGGGGCGACACAGCGGCTTATCCGTATCACGAGGACGGGGATACGGCTTACGGCCTGGGGATCGTGGACTGCAAGGGCGGAATCCTGGTGGCGATCCATGCGGTAAGGATTATGCAGGAAGCGGATATGCTGCCGAACAAGGAGATCGTCTTTATCTTTAACTGCGATGAGGAGACCGGAACCCCCAACGGCCACGCGGTGTTCGACACGGAGATCCCCGGCGCGGAGATGGCCTTTGTTTTCGAGCCCTCCAGAGACGAGGACGGCGTTCTCACGGCCAGAAAGGGCGCGTGCAGTATCACGGTGGAGGTATTTGGCAAAAAAGCCCATTCCGGGGTCAATTACCTGGATGGCAGAAGCGCCACGGTTGAGCTGGGCCACATGCTGGTGCGGCTGTACGAGAACAACGACAATGTGCGGGGAATCCAATTCAACCCGGCTGCGCTGTACGGCGGCGACTACGGCACCGGAATTGTGTCCGACCACGCCACCGCAAAGGTGGGCGTCCGGGTGGCCTGCCAGGCGGACATCGACAAGGTGAAGGAAATCATCGCCCGGGTGGAAAAGGAAACCTACATTGAGGGGACAAAGACGGAAATCCGCATCGACCGGATCTCTGTTCCCATGGAGCGCAATGAGAAAAACGTTCAGCTCTACGAGACCGTTCACAAAGCCGGGCTCCTTTTGGGCAAGGACCTGCCGGAGCAGGCCAGCGGCGGCAGCGGCGATGCCAGCTATTTCAGCTATCGCGGCGTGCCGGCAGTGGATGCCCTCGGCCCGTACATGTATAAAATTCATTCCACCGACGAATCCATGCGCCTCTCCTCCTTTGAGGAAAAGACAGCTCTCTTCGCAGTGGTGCTGGGAATCTTATAAAACAACTACCAGGAGGGAATCGAATGGAACCTACAAAAAAAGTAAAAAAGCTCAATGTGCCGCACATCTTTATCATTATCCTGTTCATCATTCTGTTTGCCTGTCTGGCAACCTACATCGCAACTCCCGGCGTCTATGACATGAACGAGGCCGGCCAGGCCATTGCCGGAAGCTACCATGTGGTGGAGCGCGAACCCGTATCGCCGTGGGCCGCTCTGCTGATGATCAAAAAGGGAATTGAAAGCGCGGCTTCCGTGATCAGCCTGATGCTGGTGGCCGGCGGCTCCATTGCCGTGCTGCTGGATACGGGCGCGTTTAACGATGTGCTGAACTTTGGAGTTTACAGGCTGCAGGACAAGAGCACCAAGGTGCTGGTTCCCGCGATCGTGGTGATGATGTCCGCCCTGGGCGCCTTTGCCGGAAACGATTCCATGATCGCGTTTGTCACCGTGGGCCTGGTCATCTGTTCACGGCTCTGTTTAGACCGGATCACGGCCATGGGCATGTTCTACCTGGGCTACCTGATCGGCCAGGGCGCAAGCTTCACCTCCAACATGCTGATCCAGTTCCAGGTAATGGCCGGCGTGGAACCGCTGTCCGGCATGGGAGCCCGTCTCATCGTGTGGACCGTGTTCACCATTGTCAACGCCGCGTACTGCACCAGATACGCCATCCGGATTTCCAAGGATCCCAGCAAAAGCTATATGGGGGAGGTTCTGTCTCCCGAGCCGGGCATGGAGGATATCAAGGCGGTGGCGCTGCCTGTAAAAGGCATTATCGCTGTGGTTGTGATGTTTGCCGTGTATATCTTATACGCCGTCTGCGCTCCGAAGCTTGGCTGGGGTCAGGAATACCTGTACGTGTTCATGATACTGAGCTCCGTGTTCGCCAGCATCCTGTACCGTGTGAGCCCGAACCGGATCAGCAAAACCTTCTTTAAGGGCGCGCAGTCCATGGGCGGTATCTGCGTGGTTATGGGCCTTGCCCGCGTGGTCGGAATGGTGTTAAACCAGGGCCACATCATGCACACCATCTCCAACACGGCCTCCAACCTGATCGGCAGCAATGGCCTGGCGCTGGCAGCCATCGGCATTTTCATCTTTACGCTCGTGCTGAACCTGTTCATCCCCAGCGGTCTGTCCAAGGCGGCGATCATGATGCCGCTGCTGACCCCCATCGGGGACGTCTGCGGTTTGAGCCGCCAGATGGTGGTATTCGCTTACTCCATGGGCGACAGCCTGACCAACACCATGACCCCGATGTCCGGTCCCATGGTGGGCGCTCTGGAGCTGGCCGATGTGGATTACACCGCCTGGTTAAAATATGCCGTTCCGCTGATGGGCATTCTGGCGGTAATCGCGATTATCTTCATCACCGTGTTGGCCACAATGGGTTGGGCTTAGGATACAATCGATTCTATATCGTTTCAGGCTGCGGGGCAGTGACACTTAACAGGTGCCACCGCCCCGCTTTTACATTGAATGCAATGGGCCGCCGGCGCAGCCTGCGGGCGATTGTTTTGTAAGTTGTTTTAATTCCATCAATAAAATCCCCTTAAAATGCAAATCCTAATCCCGTCAACGGCAAATTCCTCCGGCAGCGGCGGTCATGTCCCGTATCCGCCCGGGCTGCCGCAAAATCGCGAATGTCCATACGGTATTTTTTTAACTTATAAAAAAACCTTGACTTTTCAAACTGTAACAACTATAATTACAATTATTAAATGTAACTTTTTTAATTACAGTTTGTCCTGAAAGGATCGCCTATGCAAAAACTGATTGGATATATCGGAACTTACGAATCCCCGGCCAGTCCGGGTATCGATTGTTTTTCTCTGGATTTGGAGACGGGCCGCCTGTCCGCGCCGCAGCGCCGCTTTGCGGTCCCGGACTCCAAGTATCTCTCCCTTTTTGACGGCGTTCTGGCCGCGCCTGTCCGCAGGGACGGGCGGGCCGGGATCAGCCTGCTCGATACGGCTTCACCCGGCGATTCCCCCCTGGGTGAATGCCTGCCGGAACAATCCCCGGCCTGCTTCGTGACTCAGGATGAGCGGTATATCTACACCGCCAACTACCACGAGGGCAATGTGCTGGTTTATGATAAATCAGACAAAACGCCCCGGCTGACGCGGACAATCTCCATCGCGCCCGGGGCGGGCTGTCATCAGGTCCTGTTGACCGGCGATTATATGTTGGTTCCCTGCCTGCTGCTGGATCAGGTGAACATCTACAACCGAAGCCATGACTTCACACACGTTGGGACCATCCCGTTTGAACCGGGCACCGGCCCCCGCCACGGCGTCTTCGATGGCGCAGGTAGACGGCTGTTTTTGGTCAGCGAGCTGAGCAACGAACTGTTTGTCTATGAATGGACGGACCCCGCGTCCGTCCGGCTGCGCGGCATCACCCCCATACTCCCGCAGAACTTCACCTCGGACCCGGCACCCGCTTCCGCCGCCATCCGCCTGTCCGCAGACGAGCGGTTCCTGTACGTTTCCACACGCTTTGCGGACGTGATCACCGTGTTCGCCCTGGACGGATTTCAGGCAACGTCCATCCAACAGGTGAGTAGCGGCGGCGTCCACCCCCGGGATTTCATTCTGACGCCGGACGGGAACTATCTGCTGGCGGCAAACCGTACCAAGGGCGGCCTGGCCTGCTTCCGCCTGGACCCGGAAAGCGGGAAGATCGGCGCGCTCTGTTCCAGCGTGCCGGCGCCGGAAGCTGTGTCTGTTGTGCTGGCGCAGGACAGATGAGGCAGTGCAGCCGGCGCAGGACAACAACCACAATCACAGAATCATCCGCCGGAGGAATCGGATCAGGCAAACGCCCGAACCATATCCCAGGTTTCCCCCTCCCGGGCTTTTCCCTCCCTAAGCCTCCTCCCCGCGGATTCCACCTATAGGAAAGGAGCATCCCCATATGAACACATCACAGAAATCCCACATTGGAATCATCGGCCTCTCCGTCATGGGCCGCAGCCTGGCCCTGAACATGGCGGACCACGGCTTTAAGGTCAGCGGCTACAACCGCAGCGCCTCCGTGACCGAACAGGTCATGGAGGACCATCCCCACAAAAATCTATTCCCCTTTTATTCCCTGGAGGAATTTGTAAATTCTCTGGAGCGTCCCAGAAAGGTCATGCTGATGATCCAGGCCGGAGCGCCGGTGGACGCGGTCATCGATCAGCTGGTTCCCCTGCTGGAACAGGGCGATATCGTCATGGACGGCGGAAACTCCTTCTTTGAGGACACCCGCAGGCGCTCCAACGCTCTGGCCGAAGCGGGCATCCACTACCTGGGCGTGGGCATCTCCGGGGGCGAGGAGGGAGCCCGGTTCGGCCCCTCCATCATGCCCGGCGGCGAGGAGAGCGCCTATCAGGCCGTCCGCCCCATTCTGGAAGCCATCGCGGCCAAGGCCATGGGTGAACCCTGCTGCGCCTATATCGGCCCGGACGGCGCGGGGCATTACGTCAAAATGGTCCACAACGGCATCGAGTACGCGGATATGCAGCTCATCGCAGAAGCCTACCTGCTTCTGAAATATGTGGGGAATTTTTCCAACTTTGAGCTTGCTGACATTTTCCGGGAATGGAATCAGGGCGAATTAAAGAGCTATCTGATCGGCATCACCGCCGGAATCTTCCGGGAAGCCGACGATCTGGACGGCGGGCAGCTCATCGACCGAATTCTGGACAGCGCAAGGCAGAAGGGCACCGGGCGCTGGGCCAGCATCGAATCCCTGAAGCAGGGCGTGGACATTTCCATGATCACCTCGGCCTGCGGCGCCCGCATCCTCTCCAACCACCTGGATGAGCGGAAAATGGCCTCGGCGCAGATCGAAGGTCCCGGAATCCTGCAGGCTGACGACCGCGCGGCCTTCGCAGAGACTGTGCGCCGCGCCCTGTACGCCGGAAAAATCATCGCCTACGCCCAGGGCTTCTCCCTGATGCAGGACGCCTCGGAGCGCTACGGCTGGAACCTGGATCTTGGAACGATCGCCTCCATCTTCCGGGCCGGATGTATCATCCAGGCCGTGTTCCTTGGAGACATCACAAAGGCCTATGAGGCTGATTCAAACGCCGGGAATCTGATGTTTAACCCCTTCTTCGGGAACCGGATCAACGAGTACCAGGACAGCCTGCGCTGCGCCGTCTCCACAGGCGTGTTAAACGGCCTGCCCGTTCCCGCCCTGTCCCAGGCCGCTTCCTATTTGGACGCCTTCCGCTCCCCCGCCTCCGGCGCCAACTTAATCCAGGCCCAGCGGGACTGCTTCGGCGCGCACACCTACGAGCGCAACGACCGGCCCGGCAGCTTCCACCACGAATGGAGGATTACAGATGACAATTAACCCAAATATCACCATATTCGGCGGCACCGGAGACCTGACTTTCCGCAAGCTGCTCCCGGCCCTCTACACCATGTACGTGGCCGGGAAACTGCCGGAAAACGGCCGCATCCTCATCATCGGACGGCGGGACTACGACAGCTTTGCCTACCGCGAGACGGCAAGGAGCTGGGTGGAGAAATTCACCCGCCTGCCCTTCACGCCGGCGGACTTCCAGGCGTTTGCCGGAAAGATCGACTATTACCGCATGGATTTCTCCGACCACGAGGCCTACCGCGGGCTAAACCGGTATTACGCCGGAAACCGCATCGGCTCCCACATCTTCTACTTTGCCGTGGCTCCCCGCTTTTTCAGCGTGATCACGGAAGGCCTGAAGCTGGTGGACGGCGCAAAAAACGGCAAGGTAATCATCGAAAAGCCCTTTGGCGAGGATTTATCGGCCGCCAAGGCGCTGAATGGGGCGCTGGAGGACTACTTCGGGCCGGAGCAGATCTACCGCATCGACCACTACCTGGGCAAGGAGATGGTGCGCAACATCCAGGCCATCCGCTTCACCAACCCCATTTTCACCGACATCTGGAACTCCGGGCATATTGAATCCGTACAGATTTCCGCCCTGGAGGACATGGGCGTGGAAACCAGAGGCGGCTATTACGATGCCAGCGGCGCATTGAAGGACATGGTGCAGAACCACCTGTTCCAGATTCTGTCCATCATGGCCATGGAACAGCCTGAATCCTTCACACCTAAGGGGCTTCACAACGCACAGCTGGGCGTGTTCCGGGACTTGAGGCCCGCCGGCCCCGAGACCATCGGGGACACGCTGGTGCTGGGCCAGTACGAAGGATACCGGGAGGAGCCCCTGGTGGCTCCGGACTCCTCCACGGAGACCTTTGCCGGATTGCGCCTCTTTATCGACAACGAGCGCTGGCGCGGCACGCCCTTCTACATCCGCACAGGTAAAAAGACGGGAACCCGCCAGATCGAGCTCTCCGTCATTTTCCGCCGCCCCTACCCGGAGGTGGAGCCCAACGTGCTGATTATCAAAATCCAGCCCACCGAAGGCGTTTACCTCCAGTTCAACATCAAGCGGCCTGGGGACACCGACGATATCATCCCGGCCAAGATGGATTTCTGCCAGAACTGCAACCTGGTCCATCAGCTGAACACCCCTGAAGCCTACGAGCGGCTTCTGACCGCCTGCATCCAGGGAGAGCGCTCCTGGTTTTCCCAGTGGGACCAGATCGAGTACGGATGGAATTTCATCGGACGCCTGAAAGAGTTGTACAAGCATGCAGGGCTTCCGGTGTATTCCTACCGCCCGGGCGAACGCGGTCCGGCGCAGGCGGAGGAACTTCTGAACCGCCACGGTCACAGATGGTTTGAGGAGGACACGTCGGAAGCTTAGATCCCTTTCCGGTCGGACCCGGTCAATATTTTTTCCATCCGACCGGTCCAGAACGCCCCCCGTTCCCGGTCCAGGGGAACCGGACCTCTGCCGGTGCGGCACCACTGGGCCAACAGCCCGATCTGCTCTGCAAAATCCTCCCGGCCAAGGCTCCTGGAATACGCCTGGAAAATTCCGTCGCAGTCCGCTCTCGCCCCAGCGCTTCCCTGCTCCTCCGCTTTGTTGAACCAGTAGAGGGCCGCCAGATCATTCCGTTCCAGACCGATCCCCCGGTTGTACAGCACGCCCATCCGGTTCTGGGACTCCGCGTCCTTCCCGTATTCGGCCAGCGCCCGGACAATTTTTACCTCATTTTCAAAATCTTCCTTCTCAATACAGAAATTTACCATCTGTTTCAGGCAGGAAATGGACGCGGCCCGCGTCTCCTGTTCCCCGAAAACCCGCTCTGAAAAGTCCGCCGCCTTTTTCCACAACAGCTCCGGAGTCAGCCGGTCCAGATCCTGCCTGAAATAATCCAAGGTACTCCTGGCAAGCAGCCGGCCGGCCTCCTCTTTCCCCTGGCTCTGCGCCTGGAAAAACCAGTAAGCCGCCTCCAAAAAATCCTGTTTCGTCCCCTTTCCCATGGCGCAGAGCGCCCCCAGCTGGTACGCCGCAAGCCCGGAATCCGTCAGATCGAGAATTTCCCGGTAAATCTGGACAGCATATTCATAGTCGGAATGTTTCAATGCCATTTCCGCCAGAAAACATTTGGCTTCAATCACGGTCTGGGAAAGCCGCTCCCCTTTTTCCGTCGTGCTCATACACATTTCCTCCCTGTTTTTGATGAGTCCAGTTTACCACATCCCCTTTGTAGAAAATTCAACCATTTTCCACTCTCCCGTCATTCCCGCCGGATCATTCCCCCCACGGCGAAGAGAATAAGACCTATGCCGATGAACACAAGTCCGCCCTCCCGGTCGGGCAGCGAGTAGATGGTATCATAGACAATCACAAACACTCCGATCAGAATAAAAAAAATCCCGAAGCCCTTCAGCCATCTGAGAACCTTTCTCCAATCCGTCTCCATCTGTCTCTCCTTCCTTTCAACAGTTACCTAAACGCGTATCTGTTCAGTACCTTCACAGATACGTGCAAAAATCCATGAAAATCGCCTTCGGCAATGGGATTTTTGCTTGCAAGCTCAGGTCTTCGTACGGTCAGCACAACAAGTGCGCAGACCTACTGGACAGTTACCTAAACCCCCTCGATCCGAAAGGACTCCCCTTTGGACCCCAGGTAAAACACATCCCCTGTCTTCAGCAGATAGCCCTTTTTTGGCGGCAGCTGCACGCCGTTTAAATAGGTTCCGTAGGTGGAACCCAGATCCGCCAGATACATGTGCCCGTTCTGCACCAGAATTTCGCAGTGCTTTTCATTGATTCCCGCGGTACCCATGGGATAGCAGAGATTGCAGCCGGAGTCCGTTCCGAAAAATACCTGCGTGTTTTTTATCCCAAAGGCGCGGTTGGCAAAGGTGCCGCTGATCCCCGCCACCTTCATATTCGGCAGCAGATTGTCTCTGGGGTTGGAGGCCGCGGCGGCAGCCAGCTGTGCAAAACATTTTCTGAGCACATAGCGGGCGCTGAACCATAAAATGGCGATGGTGAGAGCCAGCTTCATCGCAAAAAAGGCATTGTAGGATTCCGTCCTGGTGTTCCATATAAAATGCGCGATAAAGGAAGCGGCGAAGGTGAGGTAGAAATCCCGGTTTTGAAAGCAGCTTTTTGTAATCCGGTTGCCGTTCATATGCAGGGCAACCGCCGCGGCATAGGGGGCGCAGAATAAGGTGTGGCCGCAGACCGCAAAGGCCCCTCTCAGCGCCTCGTTCATCACGATCGCTTCAAAGGCCTCCTCCCAGATATAGAAACCGCCCACCTGTACCCAGTCCACCATATTGTAGGCGTACTGGGCCGACTCAAAACCGCCGAATCCGGCTCCCACCGCCGCCCCGATCACCAGTCCCGTGATTCCGTACACTTTCCGGTTTTTGTTGGATCCGAACAGTTTAATCAGAAGCGCCGCTACAATCAGCTTTCCCGGTTCCTCGCTGAACGGGGCCAGCGACGCGGCCCCCTGGGGCGCCACGATATCGACGATCAGGGTAGCCAGAATCGACAGCATGCCGCCCACCATAAAATAGCCCAAAAGCTGGTAGATCGAAATATTCCTAGGCACGTTCAGCTCCCAGAAGAACACCATCAGCGCAAAGGGCACAACGATGGGCGGAACGATCACAAACAGCAGGTTCAGCGCAGCGATATGGGAAATCTCAAATAGCTGGATGCAGGCATACACAATCGCAAAAATAATAAACGAAATTGCGATTCCGCCGATCAAAATCGCCCGGAACAGCCACGGTTTCCTCCACTTCTGCAGCATGTTGGACTCTGTGGCGGAATCCATGGAGGTACCGGCGATCATGGCGTACTCCATGTCCTGCCTGCTGTGCTTTTTCAAACTGTCGGAAAACAAATCCAACCAGGTTATTTTATAGGGATTCCGCAAAATCTTATCATAAATGCTTGTATATGCCATTGTGCCATCCTCCGTAAAGCAGCTTTTTCATCTCCTGTATTTGTATCTCACGTGTAACAGTTAATTCACCCGAAAGTTCACCACCAGCGGACCGCAGCTGTGGAACATGCCGCAGGCGCAGGTCTTGCTGTAAGAATCCGCCTTCTGGGCTTTCAGCTTTTTCGGAGCTTTATACTTTTTCATCCGTCTCACCTCCTTTCACGTGACTTAAGTAAACCTCATGGCTGGCGCGGCTGATCATGCAGGTATCGGAGCAGGGCTTCAGGGAACCGTTCTCGCGCAGCGCATTTCCAAGGCAGATTCCGCACCAGTTTTTATCCGCGCAGGCGCCGCAGTTTCCGCTGATCTGGTGGAATTTCAGGTTCCTGATCCCGCGCAGCGCCTCAGAGGTATTCCATACGTTCCTGATGCCATCGCCTCCGACCGTGCCCAACACGATGGGGTTGGCGTTGCAGGCGTAGATTTCCCCCCAGGGATTCACGGACAGAGCGTCCAAACCGCTGGCGCACACGTAGTCCCCCCGCTCCCCCTCCATTGGCTCCGTGCCGTGAAGCCCATACCGGTATTCCAGCTCCAGGATCCGCCTGTATTCTTCCGGGTCCATCAGGCGGTACGCCCCGGCCGGCTTCCCCCGATGGGTGGGCATGACTGTCAAACTGGACATGACGCGGATATCCAGGCGTTTTCCCAGCTTCAAAAGCTCCTCATACCTCCCGGCGTTCTGCTTCATCACAACCGTTTTGATAAAGGTATCGATCCCGGCGCACTTGCAGGTCATCATGGTTTTCAGGCTTTTCTCAAAGGATCCCGGAACACCGGTGACGGCGTCGTGAACCTCCGCCTTCCCACCGTAAAAGCTGAAGGAAATACTGTTGGGCCTCAGCGAAATCAGCCGGTCCATCATCCCGTCGTCCACATACAGGCCGTTGGTATAGATATCCACCATAAGCCCGATCCGTCTGGCGTAAAACGCGATCTCAAAAAAATCCCTGTGCAGGGTGGGTTCTCCCCCGGTCAGCAAAACGCCCATGCAGCCCAGCTCCCGAATCTCGTCTAAAAGCGTCCGGTAGTCCGAAAAAGACATCTCCCCGGCCCCGCTCTCCTGGTCGTCCACATAGCAGTGGATGCACTTCTCATTGCAGCGGTAAGTCAGCTCCAGGCAGACCGTGAGAAGCCGTCGCTCCCGGTAACACACCTCCCGGATAAAATCCCGGATGCGGTCCGGCGGCTCCGCCCCCGCACGCCTCTCCCCCGGTTCCTCCGCCGCCACAATGCGCTCTCCTGCAAGCTCTTCCAAAAACTCTTCCATGTCGGAGCGCAGGGTATCCATGAAATCCCCCTGGTCCATGGAATCCGCTTCGCAGACGGTGTAAAGGTATTCCGCCAGCTGCTCGGGCGTACGGCCGCCCTTAACGCTCAAAGCCTCCAGAACGTCGTAGCATATCTCATTGTACAGGTAATCCATTCTGTCCCGGACATTGCGGACATAGGTATATTCGCCGTAACGTCCATAGTAGATATCCGGGTTAATCGTGTACTTCATCCTTCTTCCCCCTGTCCCCTACGATTTTGGCCCGCTCAATCAGGCGGCGCCCCAGGCTCTCATCTTTCGGCAAAATAGTTCCGGCGCCCTTCAACATCAGCGTTCCAAGAGTGGACAGGGCCCCGCCGCAGTCCTTGCGGGCTGCTTCCTTTAAAAGCTGGAGCCCCGCCAGATCATTTTTCCCGATTCCATGCGCTCCGTTAATATAACAGCGCCCCAGATAATCCTGGGCCGGACCATAACCGCAGCTTGCGGCGGCGTACAGCAGAATCATCGCGCGCTCCGGATTCGTTTGAAAGAGCGCCGACGATTCCTGATAAAAGCGTTTTCCCCGATCCGCGGGATTTAGAGCGCTTGTGCCTCTCCAGGCAGCCGTCTCCCCCATCCCCCCGCAGTACAGGGAACGGCTGAACTGCCGGCACTGCTGTGAGCACAGCCACTCCCTCAGCGTCTCCAACCGCAGAACCCCAAAGGGAACCGGAATATCCTCCGCCAGAAGCTGATAGACCATCCGCTCCGCCTTTGACATGGACTCCACCGGACGGCGGCGCTCCTCCTTCGGCCAGCCGTGAAACACAGTGGAGGTGCCCATGGATTTGCTTAAATAGCCGAATACCGCCTGAGCGTCCCCCGCGGCCACAGCGGCTCCCCTGTCGGCCGTAAACTCCGCGTATTTGCGCCACTGAACGAGGAGGGCCTTGACCATCATAGCAGCCGCGCTTCCCACAAACGGGATACTGAGGAACAGCTCGTCCGCCAGATTTCCCATGTTCAGATATTTCACATGCCCGTGTTGTATGTGGGAAATGGCGCTCCCGAACATCGCCGTCAACTCCGGGTCCGTCAGGGTTTCCAGGCATATGCTGCTCAAAACCACCGCGCATTTGCCGTCCGTGCCGTAAATCTTCGGGGCAAACTGGTGGGAAAGCTCCAGATACATCGGAACCTCCTCCCGGAATTCCAGCCGCCTGGCCGCAAGCCGGTACAGGTAGTGCAGCCTCGGCTGTGCGGCTTTGGTAACCCTGAAATTCCTTCCCTGAAGCCGGGCAAAATCCGTGGCGTCCGCGTAGATCTTCTCAAACAGTTTAAGCGCGGCCTGAAATTCCTTTTTCCGGACCAGTTCATGCAGCGCGGCCTTTTCCTCTGGATAACGGTAATCAATCATCGGCTTTCCTCGATTCAATCTGTCCTGTCTTATGATAGAATTTCTCCAGCTCCTGATAGCGCAGCGGCAGCCAGCTCTGGTCGGTGGCCGCTGAATTGTAAATATTCACTAAACTATCCAGTCCATCCGCATGGATAAAACGTTCCATCTGTTCCCGGTATAAATCCCCCGGTGTGCCAAATCGAAAGCCGTCCAGAATCTCCCGTGGAAGCCGGTTGAGGAAAATGCTTCGGATCGACAGAGGGTAATCTCCGGTCAGAACCAAAAACGCGCGGTCACAGGTGTACATCCTGCAGCGCTTCCAGTCGTTCAGCAGACCCGCCAGGGCCGCCACCGCCGCTTTGGGCAGACTCATCTGCTGTAAAACCGCATCGAGCGCCCAGATGAGCAGCAGTCCCCGGTGATGTCCAACGCGGATTGCGGCGGCCTGCGCTCCCAGGATACCGGCCATCATCCGCTCCCCCTCCCGCTTCAGGGTTTTTAAATAGAAAGAGGAAACCAGAAGGAATGGCCTGCCGATTCCGCAAATCTCGATGGTCCGGTCATAGTCGTGAATAAGATAGATTTCCGGAACCTCCGCGCAGCCGAACCGGGCGCAGGCGCGCTCCAGGGTCCGGATCACATCCAAAGCGTTTTCGCGGGAAAGGCGGACGCAGGATTCCCGGTAAACGTACGTGTAAATATCATCGATATTTTGATCCCGGAGCCACTGGAACACCGTTTCCGTCATGGGATGGCTCATGATCTCTGAAATCAGCTTTTGATCCTTTTCATGCTGATACAGCCCGGGCTGTATCTGGCGTTCTGCCGGTACCATATGATTCTCCTCCTGCCCTCTTAAGTCCCGCGGTATTTTTGAATCAGCGTTGGGTATTCCGTTTGATACCAGTCCAGAAGATCCTTTAACATCTCCTCCCCCGGCGCTTCAATATAGTTGGCCCTGATCCATTTTGCCGCCAGATCCGTCATCAGATTGTTTTTTTGACCGCCGGACTCCGCCTCTTTTATATACTGTGTAACAAACGCAGCCGCCTGCTCATCCGTGGAAAACAGTTTCCGGCTCTCGGCGGGCGGAAGTCCCAGCTCAAAGAGATGGCATCGCGCAGCGGCCGCAAAGGACTGGCAGGCCAGCAGCCCACCCCGGTCCGAGGTGGCGTCCGCAAAGTGCAGGTACCGCTTGAATTCCAGCTGCGGCAGCAGTAACAGCCTGCTGGCCCCCATATAGGCCGCCGCCGTGGTCATTTTCACATGACCGGCCAGAATCATAGTCACCGCGTTGCCAAGTATGTAGTAGAGCATATCCTCGTCGTAGGACTGCAGCACATAATCCGCCATCACAATATAGGTGTGATCCGCACTGCAGGGCCGCGCCGTGTGATCCATGGCGTGATACACATAGATCTCCGGCAGTTCCGTCTCCCGGTAGTCCAGTATCCGGCACACATCCTTTAAAATTCTGAAAAGTGAGGGGGCCGCCTGGGAATGAAGCCGGACATAGGTACCCTCGGTAATGGTCTTGTAAAGTTTTAAATTAAGATCCCCGAAGGTTTTAACAAACTTCTTACCCGCCGGTGAGTTTACCAGGGAATCCTTAGCGGCCAATTCCTGCGAATGTATAAAATCCGATACCCGCAGTCCCCGAAATGCCATTTTCCGACTCATCATTTTCACCAAAACTGATCTCCGTCCAGGGGTCTGGTTTTACTGCCGCAATGCGGACAGAAACGGTAGGAATTCCCCCTGGTAATTTCGTAACTTCTCCCGCACTTGGGACAGTAACACATCTTCGGCTCCTCCATCGGATCCCGCAGAAATTCAACCAGGTTTCCCAGCGTTTTCCTGGCCGACACGCAGATCACCTCGACTATGCCGTCCTGGTCTTTATCATTCCTGCGCTCCCCGCGGCCCGTCCGCTGGTCCCGTCCCGGATCGGCGTGGCGGCCCGTCCTCTGGTCCCGCCCTTGGTCCGTCTGACGGCCGGTCCGCTGATCCTGCCGTTGGTCCGTCTGCCCCCCTGTCCGCTGCCTCTGCCGCTGGTCCGTCTGCCCCTGCCGCTGGTCCGTCTGCCCCTGGCGCTGGTCCGTCTGCCCCTGCCGCTGGTCCGTCTGCCCCCTGGTCCGCTGGTCCGTTTGCCCCCTGGTCCGCTGGTCCTGCCACGGGTCCGTATGGCGGCCCGCCCTCTGGTCCGTTTTTTTGCCCGTCTGAGGTTTTGCAGGCCTGCTCTGGCCCACCGGTTCACCGGTGTAGAGCTTCTTTTGGATTTCCCGGCGGTATTCTTCCTCCTCCGCCTTCCAGTCCTCCACTGAAAATACCGGATGTATCGCGCTTTGAAGCCGTTTTGTGTTGACCGCCGCCAGCACCGTGATATCATCCGTAACCTTACTTCGGTACTCCGGCTGGTCCAGCATAAACCGCATGCCCTCAAAAGCTTCCCGTACGATTTTATCCCCGGATTTTCCCTCCTGCCCGGCCATGGAGTAAAGCGCATTTTCGAGAAATGGGTAGAATATCCGGTTATTCCGCTGCTTATTCGCCACATACTGGTCCAGCACTCCGTCCGTGGACATGAGAAAGCCCACTACCGGCTCCGATACCCGGCCAAACTGCCACAGTTGATCCGGTGCCCCCGCCTGAAGCGGATTGACGGAGTTCGCCTCCTCGCCCTTATGGCGGGTTGTGACCAGCTGATATGACCCGTTCTCCAACTGCACCACGATGCCGTCGTCTCCCACATGGCCGTAGTAGAGTACACTTCCGTCATAGATAGCGGCCGTCAAAGTGGAATAAAAGTTCGGCAGGGGCTGCGTCAGATGGTCCGCCAGGTCCTCCACCGCGTCTTTGCTCTGCAAAAACGCCTTTCTGAGGATCGCTCCGATGGTTTTTCCCTCGATCTCCGTAAATTTTTTTGTCTGAAGCTCCGCCTTCAATTCCGTCTCCAGCACATTCAAAACCGTAGTCACAACCGTGTAGGAGCCCCAGTGGGACAGCGCACAGCTTCCCACGCCGTCTGAGATGGCGCTGATCAGCAAACCCGCCTCCGGAATAAAGCGGAAATCACTGTAATCCTGGCATGGCTGGCAGCGTTCAACGTGGGAGCTTCCCCGCAGGGACATCCCATACACGCTGATATCCGCCAGCGCTTCATAATGTTTCTCAGGTGGCGGCGGTGTTCCAAAATCTTCCTTAACCTCCGCCGTACTCTCTTCCTGTAACCCTTCGCTGCGATCAAACTTCATAAACACTCCTTAACTTAGAAGAACAGGCGCATCCACCACGGCCGTTTGGAACTTCCGCCGGTGTTCGCCGCAGCGCTCTGCGCCACAGCGGCCGTCTGATTTGAATTGCCTGAATTACCTGTGCTTCCCGAGGCCCCAGGCCCTTTGGTCTTTGCCTGGGCGGCGGTCAGCTGCGCCATAAACCGCTCGTAACGCTGTTTTGCCCTGCAGAATTCGCAGCCCCGGCCCTTCAGGTAGAAATGCTCCGGATTGGCCTGGCACTGGATCAGATCTCCCCCCTGCATGACAGCTCTCTGGTAGAACATGTACAGAAGCTGCCGCCACATATCCGCGGATATTCTCCGGGAGCTGACCGCAACAGCGTTGGTTGCGTTGTAACCGAACACCTGCTTAAACGCCGTCTGCATCCTGGCCGGAAGCATGGCGAGATAGGGCGCTCCCGGCGGAGTCGTGATCCCGTCAATGGCCTTTACCCAAGGGCAGTTTCCGTTGACAATGTTCATTTCCAGCTTATTTTCCGGCAGAGACTGCTTGACGCTGTCCACCACCTTTACGTTGAACGGATGGGCGTTCCCCATGAGCAGCTGGAAGATGTGCACCGCCAGGGCAAATTCATCGGTATGCTTTGTAAATTTTGCCTTGCGCAGATCCCTTCCCTGCAGCTCCGGAGCCAGGAACTCGGAGATTCCCACCGTGCATTCAAACCGCTCTCCGGTATCCGGATCCGTAATATCAAAGCTGTCCACGTCCAGAATTGTGATGCTCCCGTCGCTGTGAATCATGATATTGTTGGAATTCATGTCCCCCACAATGTATCCGTGCTGATGAATGTAGTTCACCGCCCACGCCAGGTGGTACGCCACCGCGATTGAGTTGGTCCAGTTGTAATTCGGAAATACCTCGTGGCAGTCGTGGGTGTGGGATTCATTGTTCCGGCACAAAACATATATGGGGTAGGTGTCCTTTACAAAGGGCATCGCATATCCTACAAACGCCCCGTTTTCGTACACCACGTCAAGGGGCCAGGCGATCAGCAGATGCACGCCGTCCGCATATGGATTTAAGGGATGACACACCATGCATTTTAATTTTCTCTCGGTCCAGGCGTCCGGATGATGGTAAACCTTCACAACCACAGAGG
Organism: [Clostridium] asparagiforme DSM 15981; assembly: GCA_025149125.1. Taxonomy (GTDB): domain Bacteria; phylum Bacillota; class Clostridia; order Lachnospirales; family Lachnospiraceae; genus Enterocloster; species Enterocloster asparagiformis. Next base: position 5,938,013 of record CP102272.1, read on the forward strand.
GGTCGCCGGTGACGAACACGGTTCCTTCCCCGCCCTTTGCTTTTTCAGACTGAAGCTGGTATTTTTTTCCTTTAAGTCCAATGAGTGTAGATCCCGCACCGGCCATTGTAATCCTCCATCATCCGTGTGGATGTTTGCTCGTTTTCCATATCTTCCTGCGGCCGGCGCAGTCAGCGCGCCGGCCTTCCAAACAGTTCCGTCAGATCAGCTCGATGGTCATGGGCGTAGGCTCCAGCGTAACGTTTCCAAGGCTGGGATCGGAATTGCTGATCACGCTCATACTGCTGGACAGCCAGACAAAGGCCTCCTTGAACTGGCTTGCGCTCGCCTTTAACACAGCCCCGTTTCCCCCCTTGGTGTAAGATTTCAGATGGGCGTAATTGGCGCCGGACCCGATCCCCATTGGGAAGAAATTCACCTTTTTGTCATTCAGCGCCTGCTGCAATCTGTTTTTCGCCTCTCCCTCCATGTTCTGGTCCGTCGGTTCTCCGTCTGTCAGAAGGAACATCCACGGGCGGTAGTAGGAGCAGCCCAACTGCCTGTAGAGCTGTTTTCTCTCCTCAATCGCGTCCAGACCGGCGATAACCGCCTCGTTCATACTGGTCAGCCCGCCGGCGGACAGCGTGGGGGCACTGTAATTGGCGGCCGGACAGAACGGCACTACCGTCTCCACATTGGAATTAAAGGATATGACGCACACGTCCGCCACGCCCCTGGCATGTTCGTCCTGATCCAGCGCGTTTCCGAATTCCAGCAGTCCCTGGTTCAGCTCGTTGATGGAAGCGCCCGCCATGGAGCCGGAGGTATCCACCAGCAGCACGCACGCGATGTGACGCTCTCCCACATTGTCCACAACATTTCCCATTTCCTCAAATCCGCTTAAAACTTCACTCATCTTCACACTCTCCTTTGTAATCTTTTATGAAACAGGGGTTCCCCCGCCGTCCGTATGCGCGGAGTTTTCCCTATCTATCACATGTTAATGCTTCCCGGCGTCCGAAGCGCTGGCCGTTCCCGCCCGGGAGGCGCTGGCCGGCCCTACCGGCTTGTCCCCGCCGGGAGCTTCCCGGCCTTCGGACGGCTCCTCCGCCACGACCGGCTCTGTCCCCAGCCTTGCGGACGCCTCCCCGCCGCCGGTAAAAAAGGCGATTGTTCCGGCTATGGCCGCACCGGCCAGCAATCCGGCTAAAAAGCACACCGCCCTTGAGACGCGGCGTTTGGGCGTTTTTTCCTTCGGTTCCCGGACCGCCGTTTTATATTCCGGCCCGGCCGGTCTCTCATATTGCGCCGCTTCCGTTTTCTCCGGAACCGCAGGAGAATTTTCCCCGCCGTCAACCGTTTTGCCTTCCAGCCGCGCCCTGACCGCATTGGCGTGTTCCTCATAAACGGACTTCCAAATATTTACATTAAATCGTGGTTGACCGGACTGACGCAAAAGCTGCGGCGAGACCACGGCCACAACGGTCAGATCGTCCGTCACCCTTCTGCGATAATCCGGGCTGTTCAGAAACTCCTTATAATACGCCAGGGTTTTCTCTGCGGCCAAACCGCCGGAATCACCCAGCCCGTCCATCGCCGGTTTCATAAACGGATAATAGATTCCCTGGCAGTAATTCACGCCGTAATAGTCCTCAAAAACCGGGACAAAGGCGTCCAGCACCCCATCCGTAGCCATAACAAAGCCCGCCACCGGATTTTTGGTCCCCGTAATCTGCCATTTCGACGGCCCGCTCTGAAGAGGATAAACGCTGCTGGCCTCCTCCCCCTTGAGCCGTTTTGTGACCATCTTTACAACGCCGTCCTGCTCCTGCACGACCACTCCGTCGTCCCCGCAGTGGCAGCAATATACGTGAACCCCATCGTAGATCGCCACGGTCAGCGTGGATTGGAAATTAAATACCGCCTGCTGCGCCTCATCGGCCTTCTGTTCCACCTCGCCCTGAGCCGCGTGAAACGCGCCGGTGAGTATTTCCTGAACCTCCGCCAGATTTGTCAGCTCATACGGCCCGTGTCCGCCCTTCTCCCGCACGGCCTTCTCGATATACCCCAGCGCCGCCGTCACTGCAAAATACGAGCCCCAATGGGACAGCGCGCAGCTTCCCACGCCGTCCGCAATGGCTGCGGCCAAAATCTGCGCCGGTTCCAGCCAGCGGATATCGCTGTAATCCTGGCACGGAACGCCTCCCCCCGCAATATGGGATGCGCCCTGCAGAGAAACGGCGAACGCGCATATTTTCCCGTTCTGTAAAGTCTTTCCCTCCTGTTTCGGAGGAAACGCCCCCAGAGCGTCCAAAGGTTTATTTTCTTCCGTCTTCATCTTGACCTCCCATGCGAATGCTACTTTATAATCTTTATACTTTTCTCACCCAATAACTCTTTATTTTCATCATAGATGCGGCAGTACGCTGTTTTGCTGTTTTGCAGAGTGAAGCCTGTCCGAATCCACCCGCTTGAATTGTTGTAATAGGTATCGTTGAACTTTTCGAGTTCCGCCTTTTCCCCTGTCACAAATACCTGATAGTACAACTCCGTCTCAGCCCCGGGAGTGCCGCCGGTAATCTTAAAATGCCAGTATACCTTGTTTTCTGCGCTGGCCGATGAAAGATCCGTGGTAGTGTCTTCCTCCTCCGTATTCACGGCCAAAAACTCTACCCTCCACCGGTACAGGGTTTCATAGACCTCCCGATAGCCCTCAGAGAGGTCCTTCAGTTCCTCCAGATACCAATAGGTCCGCGAGTCCTCATGATCCAGATGGCCGTCCACATAACCCGCCTTCGCAAGCAGTAAGTAATCTTCGCTGTCTTCGTAATCTGCCAGCTCCTCAAAGATATCGATAGCCTCCACATACTCTCCGCTGTTCATCAACGTCACGGCCCGCTCATATCTGGACTGTTCGGAACCGGATTCCTTGGCGTACCAGACTCCCAGCAAAGTTGCCAGAATTCCGGCGATCAGGAGAAATTTGTAAAAACCTCCCGATTTTTTCCGGGGGGTGGGCTGCGGGTTTGGCTGCGGCTGCGGGTTTGGCTGCGGTTGCGGCGCTTTCGCCGCCACATTGGCCGCCGCTGTCTGCCGGTTTGCGGCCTGGCGATTCTGGGCGCCTCCCTTTTGCTGCGCTATCCAGGCGTCCAACCGCGCCTGCGCCTTGCACAGTTCACAGGGCTGGTCCGCCCTGCGGTAATGCTCCGGATTCTTCCCACAGGGAACCATCAGCGTTCCCACGCCGCCATACAGCGATTTCAAATGCTCATACCAGGTCTTTGCGCTTGTCCGCTGAGCACTTTTCGTAATACTGTCCAAAGCCGTGTATCCAAAGGTACGCTTGAAATCCTCCTGGAGAAACGGAGGAAGCAGGCCCAACTCCGGAGCGCCCACCGGTAGTGCCACATTGTTGACCGGCTGAACAAAGGGACAAACTCCATTGGCGATATTCTGGTCAATCTGGTTTACGTCCGAGGACTGCACGTAGGTCTTAAGGGACCTGGCGAGAAACGGATGGTAGTGAAACAGGAGCAGGAATATATGAACGGCCAGCGAAAATTCATCGGTGTGCTTCGTAAACCTGCTGGACTCATCTTTCAGACTCCTCCTGTGCTGGAGCTCCGGCGCCAGGTAATCCGGGATTCCGACCCCGCATTTAAAGTGCTCTCCCGTGGCCGGGTCTGTGATATCAAAGCTGTCCACATCCAGGATGCTGACCAGCCCATTGGGATGAACAATTATATTTCCCGGGTTCATGTCCCCAATTACGCAATCACAGTTGTGGATGATGTCCACCAGATGGGCCAGATTCATGGCGACGCACAGAGATTTGGTCCAGTTGTAATCGTTGAAGAACTCGCGGGTGGATTTATCGTGATATAACGTAAATATGGGTTTCCCCGCCTCGATGAGAGGCATTGTATAGCCCGCAAAGACTCCATTTTGATAAAGTATATCCTTGGGCCACGCAATCAGGGAGGTTCCGTTCGGCGCTTTTGTCGCGATTTTCTTATTTAGCATACAGCGAAGCTTCCGCTCCTGCACCGCCGTTGGATTGTGGTAGATTTTGGCCACAATTCCGGGCTGATCCGTCAGATAGACGGTCCCCTCTCCACCAGCCCCCTTCCGTTCCCTGATCCGGTATGCCTGTCCCTGAAAACCGTATATTGTCTCACCTGTCTGTACCATACCGCGCTCTCCTCTCCCCGGCCTTTTATCTCACTTAGAAATGAATCCAAATATTGCCACATTTCTCTATGATTATATCGTTTTTACGTTTTATAATCAACGTATTTTCGTTTTATTGGAAAAATTCTGCTCTCACCGGCTATCCCTTCTGCCTGTCTGTTTTCTTTATGACCGTATTATACAAAACTGATTTATCATTTTATGAAAGGTTTGTCCGTCCCGGCTTTGCGACGTATTTTCGTCTGTATTAAAACGTTTTTTAGTATCTGTACGATTGTTTCATAATCAGATATGATGAATTTGCACATACTGATAACAGTGAGGTTTTACATGAATGAATTGAATCCCCTGGACCGGATCCGGGAACTGTGCGAGCAGCGCAAATGGTCCTATTACCAACTCTCCAAAGCTTCCGGCATCCCCTACTCCACCCTGAACACCATGCTGAATAAGGAAAACATGCCCTCCCTTCCAACGCTCCAGAAGCTGTGCCAGGGATTCGGCATCTCCATTGTGGAATTTTTTGAACCCGACCGAAACCTGCAGGGACTGACGAAAGACCAGGCTCTGTGCCTCTCCCTCTTCACCTCCCTCAGCCAGGAGGAACAGCAGCTGGCCCTGGCCTACTTAAAGGGGTTAAGCAGGACTTTATAGCGGTTTTGAGGATCCTGGCTGCGCCTGCGGCCCATTGCATCCAAACAATCGCCCGCAGGCTGCGCCAGCGGCCCATTGCATTCAAACAAAAAGAAGGAGCCTTCGCTCCTTCTTCTCAGCAATCCATTTATTTCCCCTCTATTCAGAGGGCAGTTCCATTTGATACAGATCTTCCTGACTTCTGCCGATGTGTTCCTCCAACCGGTACTGTAATTCTTCCATCTGGTCCAGGTACAGATTCATTTTTTGCTCCACCGCATCACGGCTGTCCTCCCAGACTGGGTTCTCCGCCTCGTAGGATTTCAGGTTTTTGATTACCTTCTCCTCCACATACGCCTTCTGATCCCCATCCCAGCCCGCAAACCAGTAATTGATGCTGTAATAGTAAAATCCTTTCTCGCTGGTCTGGCTGTCCCGCTGAAACCCGTAAAGGAACTCCAGATCATCCCGCAGCAGATCCCGCTCCGCTTTGGACTCCGGCTCCAGATAATACCGCAGCGTTTTCAGGCTCTCAATATAGTCGGACAAATATGCGGCCCGCATATTGGCGTTGATCGCATACTCCTCCTGATCCACCCCGTATTCGGCGAGAACGGCGGCCAACTCTTCGCTCAACTCATAGGAAACCGCCTTATCCGCATCCGATTCCATCTGTTCAAGCGTGTCCGACACCACCTTTCTGGCGTTCTCCAGGGAATCCCCGCTGTCGTTTTCCAGATAACTCCCTACCGCCTCCAAAGCCCTGTCATAGGCGGCGCTGTCCCCATCCTGTTCCAAAGTAAACACAGCGTAATCGTCCACGATCTTCCGATAATTCTCCCGGTCGTCCGCCTCTTTCCCACAGCCGGCCAGCAGCGCTGAAGCCAGTATGATCAATAGCGCTCCGCCAAACCCCGTTTTTCTCATCATTTTTTTCATCTCGCTCCCCTGCATCTCCGTTTTTTCGTCACCAACCCACAGCCGTCATGGGAAAATTCTGCTGCCGCAGCTCTCCTCGGGCGTCCTTCAGCTGACCTTCTGCCGCGGCCTGCTGGCGGCTCAGTTCCTCCTCCTGCGTATTGCTCAGAGGATATTTTAACACATACTGCTTAAACGTGCTCATACCGGCCGCCGCATCCAACACCGTCTTGGCTGATTCCGGGTCCATCTGATCCATCACCTGAAGCAGCTCCAGATAACATGCTTCCGCGTAAGCGTCCAGATATGCCTCATAGGCTTTCACCAGCGGTTCTCGTTTGGAACGGTCCCGATAAGGGCTGTCGCTGTCGCAGAGACAACGCTCCAGGTAGCCCAGCGCCTCCTCCATAATACCGCTCATCTCCTGGTTTTTCAGATACAGCCTCCCCAAAACGTCCAAAGGAATCTCCGTCCCCTGGAGCTCCAGCTCCTCCAGCCAGTTGGAGCCGTCCGTTGCCACCGCCCCCTGGCGGGCCTCCTGATCCAGGGCGCGGCCGATCCGTTCCCTCAGATAACCCGTCTCCCGGGTATTCCCTTCCAGAACTCCCTCCCCGCCTGCTTCCCGAAGAACGCCCCGCTGGAGCACCATCTGCGTGTCCAGAAGCTGCAGGTTGATCATCAGGCGCTGAGCCGCGTTCCGGATACCGTATTTTTCCGCCTCGGTAAGTTCCCGGGGCCTTACCGACCGGTAAACCGCCGCCGCCCCGCCTGCCAGCAGGGCCGCTGCCAGGATTCCCACGGTCAGGCGCAGTCCAAGGACCTTTTTCCGGTATTGTCCCAGCCTGTGCCGGTTCTCCCCCGCGGCTTTCACCAGATAATCCATAAAATTGTCGTGGATCAGCCGGTAATATCCATTTCCACTTTTTTCCAGAAGGTTCAGGCGTTCCATCAACTGCTCGGACACCGCGTAGTCAAACCATTCGTTCTCATTGGCAATATCCTTTAACATCAGTCTGGATTTACCCGCATACTCGGGAAATGACAGAGAAAACGCCTTTTGCAGCAGTTCCCGGTAGCTCGCCCCCGCGACGCGGTGGACCTCCTCAAAGGTCAGAATAGTCCGCTTGTGGCGTTTCATCTCCCAGGCGACGAGCGGGAGCAGATGCCGCAACACATACCCCTGGCGCAGCTGTTCCGCCTGGTCGCCGGAATCCGCGCGCAGCTGGCGGATGTACAGGCTCTCCAGATAGCGTCCCACCATCTCCTCCATATCCCCGGGGACATTTCCGCCCTCCTGATCCGGCCGGGCCGTCTTCCGGTACAGGGAAAGCATCATAGGATTGCGCAGCAGGTCCCGCAGCTCCCCTTCCTGCGGGCAGGCAAGGCCGTCCTCTTCCAGCGCACGGAGCACCTGTTCCCCGGTCAGCGGGAGAAGGCTGGCTGTGCAAAAGGCGCGAAGCCCGTATTCCTTCACCGAATCGGAGCGGTCCGTAACCAGGATTCCCACGCCCGGTTTATTCCCCAATTCCTCCATCTCCTGGAGCAGAGCACGCCGTTTTCGCCCCGCCTCGTTGAGCCCGTCCAGAAGCAGCACGACACCGCCGCCTTCCTCTCTCCCCTGATCCAGCAGGCGGTCCAGCTCGTGAAGGGCCTCGTCCATACTCCCGGCCTGACCGGAATAGCGCAGGCCCCGCAGAATCCACTTGCGGATGTAGTAGGGTTCTTCCCCTGCCTCCTGGTAATCCACCAGCGGAACGTACACAACCGCCGGACTTTCCGGCCGGTAAATCCGCATATTCCGCCCCAAAAGCTCCTGCAAAAACCGGGTCTTTCCCATACCGCCCGGCCCGGTGAGAAGGATGCTGCCTCCCTCTGCCAGCGCCTGAAAGCACGCCTGGCCGTCCATAAGTTTGCCCTCTACGGTGAGGCTCCGCGGCAAAAAAAGGCCGTCCGGCTTCCGAAGGCGCTTTAAACTCCTGCGGCTGCTCTCCCAGACCGCGCTGTGGGAGATTCCCCTGCCGTCAATTCTGCGGATCAGCTCCTCAAATTCCAGGCGCAGACACTCCACGGACTGCCAGCGCTTCCGGGCCAGCACGTGAAGCCCTCTCACCACGATCCGAACCGCCTGCCAGACCGCCGGCAGCGGCTCCTCCGCGAAGATCTCCAGATCCCGCGAGAGACTTTTCCCCGGCCCCCGGCCCATGATCTCCTGTTCCGACGGCCGCCTCCCGGTCAGGACCCGGAAAAATACCGCGCACACCGAATACAGGTCCGAGGCCGGGCCGATCTGGGAAATCTGCCGCAGGCGGATCTCCGGCGCGGTGTAGCCTTCCTTCTCGCTGAACAAGAAGCGCTCCGCTCCCTCCGCCCCCATCTGCCACACACTGTTGTAGTCGATCAGCAGCGCCCGGTTTTTCAGCATCAGAATATTGTCCGGGCTTATATCCAGGTGGAGGGTCCGATGGCGGTGGAAGCATTCCAGCCCGTCCAGAATCCACGTCATCCACTCCGCGGCCTCCTTAAGGCCGCAGGGCCCGCCCGCCTCCAGCATTTCCTCTAATGTTCTGCCCCCGTGAACTGAGAGCACCGAGTAAAAGGTGCCGTATGCCTCGTATGAATTTAAATTCCCGGAAATTTCCTCCGGAAGCCGGGCCAAAAGTTCCAGATTCACCTGATTTCCCTGAAGAAACAGGCGGCGGCAGACCTCCATCCGCTCCTCTGCCCCCGGACGGCAGCAGACTTCCCCCGCCTCCCCGCGGTAAATCATACCCCTGGGGTCATAGGGAAACAGCTCCTTCACCAGAACCTGATGGAAACAGCCCCGGTTCAGCTCATCCTCATAAACGGCCCGGTAGACCACCGCGCTTCCCCCGCAGCCCTCCACGGACTCCAGACGGTAATCCACCCCTCCCAGCCGCAGAATCTCCCCCGCAGCCCTCAATTTCCGCCCGCTCTCCATTTAATTTCCTCCATTTTAGCCCGGCAGTCATGGCTGCCGGTTCTCTGATACGGGATTATGCTTCACCCTTATCATACCCTCTCCCCGTTTCAGATTCTTCAACCTTTTTCCGTCTCCCCTGTCCCATAAACAGAGCGTCCAGCACCTCCGCCATGCGCTCCCCCGATTCCTGGGCCTTCATGGAGTAAAGGACCAGCAGATCAAAGGCATTTCCGGGATCCAGCAAATTCATGCCGTATGTATTCAGAAACAGGTTCATTTTCTCAAACCGGATCTCCAGGCGGGTATCCGCGTCCTCATCCTCCAGATCATACGGGTAATCGTCCTCCTCATCCTCCGGCTCCTCGTCAAAAGCCTCTGTAATCAGGTAGAGAAGGATCATGACCTTTCTTGAGACATCCTCCTTCCGGTTGCGCATGTTAAAAAGGCTGCTCTCGTTGGGCCAGAACCGTTTCACCAGGCGCTGAAGCGGCGTCATCCCCGCGAGATTTCTTGCCTCCGGCACGTTCATACCCAGATACTCTACAATCACGTCCCGCATGGTGTACTCCCGCTCCTCGTCCTCCCGGTCCAGCTTCTCCTCCACCCGGCGGTCCCGCTCTCCCACCGGCTTCTGCAGCAGGCCAAGGAGCTCGTGAAATTTCTCATAGGCGGTCTCATGGAGACGCCCCAGCTCACCCGCGTGTTCCCGGAAAAATGCCTCCAGCTCCGCCTCCGTCTGCACCTGACTGAAGGCGTCCCGCAGCTGGCGGGTATAAATGGAAGGCGTCCCGCCCCGCGCCTTTTCCTTCCCGCCGCCCCCCATCAGGCCACCGCAGACCGCATTCGCCATGTCTTTTAACTCCAGGGCCTTCTCATAGGAAGCCCCGGTCCTCAGGGCAAAGGCGTAAGCCAGCTCCTCCGGGTTGCGGTAATGGATCCCAGTCTCCGCGGCTGCGCCCAATAATCTGGAGGCCCCCGTCTCATCAAGCCCCAGGGCAAAGCTGACCTGGAACAGGACTTCCCGGTTCTGGGGCATATTCTGACCTTTCAGCCAGTTGCGCACTTTTTTTGCGAGACTGTCCCGGCTGTCCCCCGTGATCTCCCCCAGCCCGCCTGTCAGCCGGGCCGCCAGATCCTCATGGGGGTAGACCTGCCGCAGCACGTCCCCAAAGCTGCGCAGCTGCGCCCCCTCCTTTAAAAACTCCACCATCTGCCGCGGAGACCGTTCATCTCCCATCAAAAATCCCAAGTTGTTCCCGGAAATCTCCGTCATCTCGCCTCGATCCATTGCGGCCGCCTCCTGTCTATATAAAATCAATCATTGTCGTGAAGGTTGAATATGGTTTGATTTTATCATAATTGGCGGGATTTTGATATATAAAACTTGGATGGACGGGAGGAAGGGAATAACTTGTATTCTGATTTGGGCTGTGCTATAATGCTCACAACAGCTTCTAAAACCATGCCTTTCCATGGATGTGGATTTTTCTGGATCCGCTGTGCGTGGATTCCATTTTTCGCCACACAATTACGCCGCCGTAATTGTGTGGTTTTTTTGCGCCAAAAACAATGATCAATCACAGAGGTGTTACGATGAACCAGGCTTACATGAAAGAAAAACCGATATTCCCCCTGCTGACGTCCATGGCGTTGCCCATGATGCTCTCAATGTTAGTGGGTTCTCTTTACAACATTATCGACAGCTACTTTGTGGCAAAGATCAGCGAGGCTTCCATGACGGCGCTGTCCCTGGTATTTCCGGTCCAGAATCTGATCAACGCGGTTTCCGTGGGATTCGCCATCGGCATCAACTCCGCGGTGGCCTTCTACCTGGGCGCCGGAAAACAGGACAGCGCCGACACCGCTGCTACCGTGGGGATTCTGCTCAGCGGCGCCCACGGCTTTCTCCTGACGGCGGCCGGACTTTGGCTCATGCCGGGTTTTCTCCGCCTGTTCACCGCCGATGAAGCCATACTGGAAATGGGGCTTCAATACTCCAATATCGTCCTGCTTTTCACGCTGCCCAACGTCATCGCCATTTCATTTGAAAAGATCTTCCAGGCCGTGGGAAAGATGACCGTATCCATGGTCAGTATGATGTGCGGCTGTGTGACCAATATTATTCTGGACCCGTTTCTGATCTTCGGCATCGGATTCTTTCCCGCGATGGGAATAAAGGGGGCCGCCATTGCCACCGGCATCGGCCAGACCACCTCCCTGGCCATCTACCTGTTGTTTTATTTTGGCCGCCCGATCTCCGTAACCTTTTGCCGCCTCCCGGGCGCCGTAAGCTCTGCCCTGATCCGCCGGCTCTATGCCGTGGGCGTGCCCGCCACTCTGAACCTGGCTCTGCCCTCCCTCTTAGTATCGGTCTTAAACTCCGTGCTGAGCGCATACGGCAGCGCCTACGTCCTTGTGCTGGGCGCTTATTACAAGCTGCAGACCTTCCTATACCTGTCCGCAAACGGAATCATACAGGGAATGCGCCCTCTGGTGGGCTATAATTTCGGCGCGGGCGAATACCGGAGAGTCCGCAGAATCCACAGCACGGGTCTTGCCATGATCCTGACGATCATGCTGCTTGGCACGGCGCTCTGCCTGGCGGTTCCGTCCCAGTTGATCGGGCTGTTTACCTCCAACCGGGAAACCATCGCCCTGGGCGTTACAGCCATCCGCCTGATCAGCATCGGCTTTTTTGTCTCCGGTATCTCGGTTACGGTTTCCGGCACCCTGGAAGGGCTTGGGATGGGCGCGCCCTCCCTTGTCATTTCCCTTTGCCGGTACGTGCTCTTTATCATTCCCCTGGCCGTGCTGTTCAGCAGAAGTCTGGGCGCAAACGGCGTGTGGCTGGCGTTCGGAGCCAGCGAAGGACTGACCGCGGTGGTGTCCTGGGGAATCTACCGCTATGTGGGCCGGAGGCGGCTGACGCGGGATTTGGCGGGTGAGGGTTGAACCGGGATACGGCGGGCAAACGCTGAAACGGGATTTGGCGGGCGGGCGTTGAACCGGGACTTAGCTGGCAGCCGCTAAACCAAGACTTGCCACACAGCATGTTCCAAAGCCGCACCTGCAGCCCTCAAAAAAGCCAACCGCGCCCGGTTGGCTTTTTTTTCGCTAAAATTCAATTACCCCTAAAACCACTCTCTGTTCAGGAATGCCGTAGCGGCCTGAATCCCATTCCCACCCGCGCAGCTGACTCCGGCCTCCGTTTGATCAGGCTCCCGATCAGGCAGCAAAGCGGGAGCAAATAGAGGTAACAGGCCGCAAGCAGGCTGGACGGGGTCGCCCCGATGGAGGCCAGCGGGGCCGCGGCGGCGATGGACCAGGGGATCAGAGGCGCCACGACAACAGCCGTATTTTCCAGGTTCACGGCCATCTCGCCGCGCTCCCGCTCCTGTCCGCAAAACAGCTGGTGAACCAAAATAATGGTCAGAGTCTGATTGCAGGCGATCGCCGCCACCACGATGGTGGCGAACAGCATTCCGCCGTAGAGCGTGAAGCTTCTGCCCACCTCCTCCATATGCAGCTTCAGATGATCCAGAAGGTGAGTTCCCTCGAACAGCCCGGCGTAGGACGATGAAATCGTGATGATCACCGCCAGCCTCACCATGGACATCATCCCGCCGCCGTTCATCATCGCGGCCAGCTCCGGGTCCGCGGCCCGGTATCCGTACACCGCCGTCTTAAGGAGCTCCAGGGGACCGGTGTGCTGGAGAAACATGCCGGTCAGAAACGCCACGGCGATGCTGACGGACAATGTCATCCGCACCTTGACCTTAAACACGGACAGGGCCAGGATAACGGCGGCCGGCAGAACCGCCAGCCAGTGGATCACAAACCCCCGCTCAAATATGGGCCGCACATTGAGCGTCACCCCGCCATTGGCGCCCGCGATTCCCATCAGGTAATATAAAAGACAGGTCAGCCCCAGCGGCAGAACCGAACTGGCCGCCATCCTGCGGATATTGTCGTAAATGTCCGTGCCCGTCAGCTCGCACACCAGCAGCGCGCTGGTGGAAACCGGCGAACAGCGGTCGCCGAAATAAGCGCCTGAGATCACCGCGCCCCCGGTGATCACCGGGCTCATCCTCGTGGCGGAACCGATGGCCATGCAGATCACTCCCATGGTCGCCGCCGTCCCCAGCGAAGTGCCCGTGAGAACGGACACCAGGCAGTTGAGCAGAAACACGAACATAAAAAATGCGGAGGGCCTTATGAGCTGGGACGAATAGCTCACAACGGCCGGTATGGTCCCCGCCGCACGCCAGAGCGCGGTCAGCATGCCGATGAGCCCGAAGGTAATCAGAATATTTCTGACCTTCCTCACGCCCGAGCCGGACATCCGCAGCAGCTCCGCCGCGCTGTGTCCCCTGACAAGCCCGTACCCAAAGAAGATCAGGTACCCCGCCATCAGCGCGTACACAATCGAAATTCCAGAGAGCAGGCACACAAAAAGGCCGATCATAAAAGCGGCCAGCGAGACAGTCTCCAACATGTTCAGTTTCCTCCACCGTTCCGGGACGGCCTAAATCCTGCCGTCTGTACTCAACTCCTATCATACCCGTTAACGTGAAGTTATTCAAGCATAACCCGATCAAATTTCCCGCTTAAAACCGCCAATTTTTCGGAACCTTTCTCCGGACTGTTTCAATCCCCTTCTATTTGTAGTAAAATAACTTCTGGGAATATTCGCGCCGGCATTCGCCTGCTGTCTGCGCCGGAAGCCCATTGTATCCATTAAAACCCGGAGAAAACCGTTATGAAAACCGTCAAAAATTCCGCGGTCCTGATGACAGAGGGGCCGATCTGGAAAAGAATCATCGCCTTTGCCCTGCCCCTATTTCTGGGCAACCTGTTCCAACAGCTTTACACCACCGCCGACTCCCTGATCGTGGGGAATTTTCTGGGCAGCAGCTCTCTGGCCGCTGTCAGCTCCTCCGGGCCCCCGATTTTTCTGCTGGTGGGCTTCTTCAACGGCATCGCCGTGGGCGCGGGCGTCGTCACCGCACGCTATTACGGCGCCCGGCAGAGTGAAAGCGTGTCCCAGGCAGTCCACACCACCGTAGCCTTCGGCATCGTGGCCGGAGTCCTTCTGACCGTGCTGGGGTTAATCTATACCCCGGTGATCCTGCGTCTGATGGGAACACCCGGGGATGTTTTGCCGGAATCGGTGGTCTACTTCCGAATCTACTTTTCCGGCTCCCTGGCATTTGTCCTCTACAATATATTTGTAGGCATCCTGCAATCGGTAGGCGACAGCCGCCACCCGCTGATCTACCTGATCATCTCCTCCGCCGTCAACGTGGCGCTGGATCTCCTCCTGATCGCGGTCCTGGGCTTTGGAGTTGGGGCCGCCGCCCTGGCCACCGTGATCTCCCAATTTCTCAGCGCCTTCCTGTGTCTGGTGCGCCTCACCAGGACAAGGGCAGAATACCGGATCATCCCCCGGCAGATTCGCTTCGACGGCCCCATGCTGCGTCAGATCGCCGCGTGTGGTCTGCCTGCCGGTTTCCAGAATTCCATTATCGCCCTGGCCAATGTGGTGGTGCAGTCCAACATCAACAAGTTCGGGAAAATGGCGGTGGCGGGCTGCGGAGCCTACTCCACCATCGAGGGATTCGGCTTTCTCCCCATCACCTGCTTCGCCCTGTCCATGACCACCTTTATCAGCCAGAACCTGGGCGCCAGGCAGTACGGCCGGGCCAAACAGGGCGCCCGCTTCGGCATACTCTGTTCCATCATTTTCGCGGAGCTTGTGGGCCTGTTTATCTACCACTTTTCACCTGTCCTGGTGGCCGCCTTCAACCGCGACCCCCAGGTAATCGCCATCGGCACCGCCCAGGCCCACACCATCACGTTGTTTTACTTCCTGCTGGCCTTCTCCCACTGCGTCGCGGGTATCCTGCGGGGCGCGGGAAAGTCTACGGTTCCCATGCTGGTGATGATGGTTTTCTGGTGTATGGTGCGGGTCACCTACATCACCATCGGAATCCATTTCCTTCCGGATATCCGCATCGTATTCTGGGCCTATCCGCTCACCTGGAGTTTGAGCTCCCTGGTGTTTCTGATATACCTTTTGCAGGGGAAATGGGTGCATGGGTTTGAGGCGGTCGATACCTCCGCGTGATGGGGGAGACATTGTCAGGACTTCGCGCGGTTCTTTGGAACGTACCGCCCATATCCCGCCGGAACCAGGATCACGCCGTCCTCATACACAAGTTGTCCCCGGACCCAGGTCTGCTTGACCCGTCCCTTCATTTTGCTGCCGTGATACAGGTTGTTGGGTGTTTTCATCTTAGACAGGCTCTTCTCCCCATCAAAGACCCACTCCTCATTTAAATCCACCACCAGCACGTCCGCATCGGCTCCCGGCAGCAGGCTTCCCTTCACCGGCGCCAGCCCCATGATCCGGGCCGTATTTCCGGCCGTGATGGCGGCCAGCCTCGGAAGCGGCAGGCCCCGCCGGTGCACACCCTCGGTAATCATACCGGCCAGCATTGCGTCGAATCCTCCGAACCCGCTGTATTCCAGGAAAAAGTTCCCATTTTTTACTTTTTCCTCATCCGAGTAAGGCCCATGGTCCGATCCCAGCACATCGATCGTTCCGTCAAACACATAATCCCACAGCTTTTCCACATTCTCACGACTGCGGATGGGCGGGTTGCACTTGGCGTAGGACCGCTTCTCATTCATAATCTCCTTGTCAAACAGCAGGTAATGAGGGCAGGTTTCCACATACACTTTGGTCCCCCTGCCTCTCTCCTGCTTCAAAAACTCCGCTCCCTCCGCAATGGTCATATGGCAGATATAGAGCCTGGCATCCGTGGCCCTCGCGAACAAAACCGCTCTCTGGATGGCCTCCAGCTCCACCCACCAGGGCCGGGCCTCGTCATGCATGCTGCAGGTAGCCCCCTGACGCCCGGCCATTTCCTGGGTGCCGAACTCCGCCGCCTCCGCGTTCTCCGCGTGTACGCCGATGAGCCCGTCGAACTCCGCCGCATTTCTCATCCCCTGAACCAGATAACCGTCCGTGATCTGAGGGTAATCCGGGTTGGCAAAGCTCATAAATCCCTTGTAGGCCACGCAGCCCAGCCGGTCCAACTCCTTTAAGTTTCCCACGCACCCCGGCGTCAGGCCGCCCCAAAAGGCGAAATCCACGCAGGAATCCCGGTCCGCAACCTCATATTTAATCTGAAAGCCCCTCTCATCCACCACCGGCGGCACGCTGAGCGGCATATCGATAATCGTCGTGATTCCCCCCGAGGCGGCGCACTGAGATCCGCATTTCCAATCCTCCCGGTAATTCTGAGGGGAGGGGTCCCACATGTGCACGTGAGAGTCTATCACGCCTGGCATCAGCACCTTCCCGGCAACGTCAATCACCTCATATTCGGCGCCTAACTCCGTCCCCGGGTGCAGAAGCCCGGCGATTTTCTCTCCCTCCACCACCAGGGAAGCCTCCAGCACACGGTCCGGCAAAACCACCTTGCCGCCCCTGAAAATCTTTTTATTCATCGTTCCTACCTCGCTTTTATAAATTTCTGACCCCGGCGATGTTGCCCCCGTCGATCACCAGCTCCGTCCCAGTCATGAAAGCCGCCTCCTCGCTGAGCACATAGACCGTACCCGATGCAATCTGCTCCGCCATCGCAATCATATTCAAAGGATTGGAGGCCGCCACACTGGCCCGGGCCGCCTGCGGATCTCTCTGATTCCCCATATCCTCCCGAAACATCTGTGTGTCCGTGGGGCCCGGGCAGACGCAGTTCACCCGGATTCCCACAGGCCCCAGCTCCAGCGCCATACTGCGCGCCATGACCACCATGCCCCCCTTTGAGGCATTGTAAGCCAGGCTTCCCGTGGAACCGCACAGCCCCTTCTGGGAGGCCACAAACACAATACTGCCGCCCCGCCCCATCTGCTCTGCGGCCTTTCTGGCACAGTAAAACGCGCCGCGCAGATTGACCGCAATCACCCGGTCAAAATGTGCCAGGGACGTATCCATAAATCCCCGGGAGGATCCGACGCCCGAGCTGTACAGAAACCCGTCCAAACCGCCCAGGCGGGCCGTCACCTGCTCAAAGAGGCGGTCCACGGATTCCTGTTCCGTCACATCCACCGGCATTTCAAACACCTCCGGCCTGTCCTGCCAGCATTCCCCCAGGTCCGCGGCCGCCACCACGGCCCCTTCCGCCAGCAGACGCTCCACGCAGGCTCTCCCGATCCCGCCTCCGGCGCCCACCACCAGGATGCGCCTGCCGTCCATTCTCCGTTTCAGATCAACCATCCTTATTTACCTCCGCCGTCATACCGCCTTATTCTGATGTACCTTCCACTTCATGCGCAGTTCCTTCAGGCGTTCCGGCTGAAGCACCAGAATCAGGATAACCGCGGCGTAGGGGATCATCAGGATCAAATAAGACGAAATATTGGTCAACTGCAGCAGATTTGCGTAAGCCTCAGCGAACCCAAACAGGATGGCCGTACAGCACACACCCCAGGGTGTGGCCCGGGACAGAATCACCGCCGCCAGAGCGATAAAGCCTCTGCCGCCCACCATGTCCTCGGAAAACTGCGTCAAATTGCCCAGCGCCATCTGCGCCCCGCCCAGTCCGCAGAGCACGCCCGTGATGATAATGCACATCCATCGGGTTTTGTTCACATCCACGCCCACAGCGGCCGCGGCCATCGGATTCTCCCCGCAGGCCCGTATATTCATACCGAACTTGGTCCGTTTTAAAATGATGCTGGTCAGGATCACCAGGATAAAGGTCAGATATACCAACAGAGTCTGGTTCACAAAGAAATATTTGATCACCGGAATATCCTTCAGAACAGGCACCCGCACCTTGTAAAGGCCCTGGATCCTGGGATCGGACAGGGTACCACTGGTCTTGAACACAGTCCGCAGCAGGTAGGTGGTTGCGCCCACGCAGAAGGAATTGACCGCAAAGCCGCAGACCACGTTGTCTCCGCCCATTTTCAGGCGCAGCATCCCGTAGAATACATTGACAAACACACCTCCCAGGATGGCACAGAGCACGCCCACCAGCGCGCTGCCGCTGAAATAGCTACCCACAACGCCCGTGAAGGTCCCCATCAGCATACTTCCCTCGTAAGTGATGTTTCCCGTCCCGGAGCGCTCGCTGTACACGCCGCCTAAGGCGCACAGCAGTATGGGGGTAGTCACCCGCAGGATCGGGGATATAATACTCGCACTAATCATGCCTGCGTACTCCTTTCCTTCTTTTTGCTTCCCAGATGCTTAAACGACAGATTCAGAGACTTCACGGAGATGAAACAGATAATCAGCGCCTGAATCACAACCGCCAGCGCTCTGGAAACGCCGGCACTGCGCTCCAGGGTCAGGGAACCGGCCTTTAGGATTCCCATAAAAAGGGAAGAGACAAAAATTCCGACTCCACTGCTGTTCCCCAGAAGGGCCACCAGCATTCCGCTGGTTCCGAAATCCGGCGAAAATCCCGACAGGAACCGGCCCTGGACGCCCATGATCTCAGCCGCTCCGGCCAGTCCTGCGATAGCCCCGCTCATGAGCATCACGGAAATGCGCACCTTGTTAACGCTGATCCCGCTGTATCTGGCGAATTCCGGATTATAACCGGAAACGCGGATCTCGAAACCCTTTTTCGTCTTGTTAAAAAAAATGATAAACAGCACCACCAGCACAATCCCAATCAGGAATCCAAAGGTAATGGGACTGGCGCCGAACACGGGAAAACGCGCGCTGGGCAGCAGCTCGTCCGTGGTCAGGGAATCTCCGAAAATGCCGCTTGTCAGGAAATACTCCTTCACCAGGAAATTGGTCAGATTGATGGCGATATAGTTCATCATCAGCGTCACCACGATCTCATTGGTATTCCAGTAAACCCGCAGTACCGCCGGAACCGAGGCGAACAGTGCCCCCGCCGCCATCCCGGTCACGAGGCAGAGCGGAATGTGCACGATGGGCGGAAGCCCCTTGGCGTAAACGCCCACCAGTGTGGCGGAAAACGCCCCCATGTACAACTGTCCCTCTGTGCCCATATTAAACATGCCGCCCTTAAAGGCGATGCCCGAGGCCACGCCGCAGAGCAGGAAAATGGTAGACCAGCGGATCGTGGAGGTCAGAGCGGAAACGCTTCCAAGAGATCCCTTGATCAGGTAGGAATACACCGTAGCCACATTGTATCCGCCCATCAGCACAAATATCGTCCCCAGCACCAGTCCGGTACAGATGGACAGGGCGATAATGGAAGGTTTTATTTTTCTCTGTCTGAACTCAAAATTCATTGTCTTCCCTCCTTGTCCTCAGCCAGCCGGATTCCGGCCATCAGCATGCCGATTTTCTCCTCCGTGGCCTCCCCGCGGCTCAGCTCTCCAATCAGCTCTCCCTTGTAGATCACCAGAATCCGGTCGCTCAGGGCCAGTATCTCCGACAGCTCGTTGGAAATCAGCAGCACCCCGTTCCCGGCATCCCGGTGTTTCACGATCTGCTGGTAAATGAACTCCGTAGCGCCGATGTCCACGCCTCTGGTTGGCTGGCTGGCGATCAGCAGGCGGGGCTTTAAATACATTTCCCTGGCAATGATCAGTTTCTGCATGTTACCGCCGGAAAGAGAACTGATATCATCCGCGATCTTTCCAATCTTCACGCTGAACTTTTCCACGCTCTCCTCCACCACCTGGTCCGCCTTCCGGTAATCCAGAAACAACCCCTTTTTCAGCTCCGGACGGCGGTAGACAGCAGCCAGGAAATTGTCCCGGATAGACATGTCCCCAGCCGATCCCACGTGGATCCGGTCGTCGTGCACATGGCCCATTCCGGCCTCCCTGCACTGGAGCGGCAGGTTTTTCCCTGCAATGCGTGTTCCGTTTACCCGGATCTCTCCCGACATCAGCGGAAGCAGGCCGGAAATGGCATCCGCCAGCTCGGACTGTCCATTTCCCTGCACGCCTGCAATGCCGACCACCTCACCGCGGTGCACCTTAAGGGAAACATTTTTCACCGCAGGCAGCCCCATTTTATCGCAACAGGAGATATTTTCCGCGTCCAGGATCACATCTCCAGGATTGAATTCGTCCTTATTGACCTCCAGTATAACTTCCCGGCCCACCATCATCATGGCGATTTTCTTCTCATCCGTATCCTTGGTATCAACCTTGGCCGTCACCACACCGGCCCGCATCACGGTGATCCGGTCCGTCACCAGCTTGACCTCAGCCAGTTTATGGGTGATCAGAATGATGCACTTTCCCTTTTTCTTCAAATTCATCAGCGTATCCATCAGCTGCAGGATCTCCTGGGGGGTAAGAACCGCCGTGGGTTCGTCCATGATCAGGATCTCCGCGCCCAGATACAGCGCTTTCAAAATCTCAACTCTCTGCTGAAGCCCCACGGTCAGGTCGCTGACCCTGGCCCGTGGATTGATCTTAAGGCCGTAAGTTTCGCTCAGTTCCTGCACGATCTCCTGGCTTCTCGCCAGATCAATCAGCCCTTTTTTATACGGCGGTTTCCCGATCACCACATTCTCCGCCACCGTCATGCTGGGGACCAGACTGAAGTGCTGATGAACCATGCCGATCCCCTTGGCGATGGCGTCCTTAGGCGAGGTGAACCTGGTTTTCACACCGTCAATGTACATCTCCCCTTCGTGATGGGTGTACATCCCATAGAGAACCCTCATCAGCGTTGTCTTTCCCGCTCCATTTTCTCCGACCAGCCCGTGAACCTCCCCCCATCTCGCCTGAAAATCCACTTCCTGGTTTGCAATCACCTTGTCAAAACGGACGGTAATCTTTCGCATATCGACTGCATCTGCCACCGGACATCTCTCCTTTCCGCAAAAAGGGCACCTGGAAAGCCGCTGTATTCCAGATGCCCAAACGATACCAAACCTACTGAACAGCAGTCGGAGCTACAATTTCCCCGCTCAGGATCTTTTCCTTTGCCTCTGCCACTGCTGCTGCAATATCATCCGGGGTCTTGTACACAGATTCCTCCGGCAGCAGCAGATCCAGGCCGTCATTCTCCAGGCCGTACTTGTAAGCGCCGAACTTCAACCCGCCGTCCTCGCGCTCCTGGAACGCCTGATAAACCCAGTTGCCGTAGTTGATCACCATGGAGCCGATGACCTGACCGGGTACGATTCCGTTCTGGTCCACATCGCATCCGACTACCATACCCCCGGTCTCCTTGGCCGCGTCAAATACTCCGGTGGAAGAAGCCGCTGCCGCCACATAGATGATGTCGGCTCCCTGGTCGTAGAGCATAAGCGCCAGTTCCTTACCCTTGGCCGGGTCGTCGAAGCTTCCCACCCAGGTCACATCAATCTTGATATCCGGGTTGACCGCCTTGGCACCCGCGTCGTAGCCTGCCAGGAACTTGTTAATCTGGGGGTTGTCGGAGCCGCCCATAAACGCAATGTGGTCGTTCTTGGTGGTCATGGCCGCCGCCACGCCTGCTAAGTAGGAGCCGTCCTCCTGCTTACTGATCAGAGACTTCACATTGGGAAGCTCGATTTCACTGAATACCATGATAAATTCGCTGTCCGGGTACTCTGCGGACACCTTCGCGCAGGCGTCCTCCAGGGCGGACCAGCAGGGCATGATAATATCATAACCTTCCTGACACAACGCGCGCAGCGTCTCCTCGTACTCGCCCGCCTGAACCTCCACCACGGTGGGCTCGTAGCCGAACTCCTCACAGCCTCTCTTAAAGCCCTCGTAGGTGTTGTCCGTCACTCCCTTGTCCCCCAAGGGCTGCGCCGTGATCATCGCCGCCTTCTTGCCGCCCGCAGACTGTTCCGGAGCCTTCGCTGCCTCCGTGGAACCGGCCGCCGCAGTCTCGCTCTCCTTCGCCGCCTCTGTCGCGGTTGTCGCCGCTTCCGTTGCCGCCGTCTCAGGCGTACCGGCTCCGCCGCACCCCGCTATGCCGAGTACCAACGCCGCCGCCAATGCTACTGATAACATTTTTTTCATTCGTTTTTCCTCCATTTCTCGTTTCCGTTTCACTGCTCATCTATGATGAGTATGATTATATTATAAAGACATCCATTATTTTTGTCAATATGTTTATGTTTTTTTATTTTTGAATTTATTAGTACGTTTTATTGCTTATTTTTTTAGATTTTAAGCTTTATTTTATAGATATTTTGTATTAACCATTCATCGTCAACAAGTATCGATGGTCAATATCACAAACGTTCTCCCCTACATTTGCGCAGAATCCCCCCGCCCTTGCTCATCACAAAAGAGCTGTGATAGTCAAAAATATAGCGGTGGAATCCGTTTATTCCACCGCTTTTCACTCTGTGCCGCTCTTGTAACTCCCGGCGTGCGTATCCCGTTGTTCAGGCTCCGGCATTTTCAGGCTCATCCTCCTCCGCCATCTTCTCAATCTGTTCCCGAACCGCGCTTAAAAGTGCGTCAATATGCCGCTCCATCAGCTGGACAGCCAATTCCCCGTCGCGGGCCTCAATGGCGTTTGTAATGTCGTCGTGCTCCACCACATACGCATCCCCTCGCTCCCTGGTCACCAGCTGCTCCATATTGTTCTCAATTTGGCGCTCCTCAAAAAACAGCATGTCCAGCATAGCCTTGATAAAACGATTATGGCTCATATCCGCCACAACCATGTGGAAATCCAGAGCCGGCTCTGTGGGATCCCGGTTCTCCGCCACGTAGCGGTAGTGGATCAGCACCGACTTCTTCAGCGCTTCCACCTCCTGAGCCGTAGCGTTGGCTACCGCAAGGCGCACTGCCTCCACCTCGATGGCCTTTCTCGCCTGGATCAGATCCACCAGATCCGAGTATTTGTTCACCCTGAGCGCTTTTGAGGATTCATTGTGCATCTGGGCCCTGGCCACATTGCCGGACACCTTTGCCAGCCACTTTTTACCGTCCTCCGTCAATATACGCCCCTGATTGCTCCGCTGCTCCGTCATCCCTCTGGAATCCAGCTCCTTCAGATAACGGCCGACCGTCGCGGTTCCGTAGTTGATCCCGCTCTGCTCCAGCTCCTCCTTCAACGTCCACGCGCCCACCGGCGACTCGCTCTTTCCGATCATGCGCGCCAACAGGTAGGTCACCACATCGTTCTGTGTGCGGAATACACCGGTCTGCATCAGACGTTTTTTCTCATCTCCTACCGCCGCCATATATTTCCCTGCTTTCTTCTAAAATAATTCCATCTTTTACCATCATACCATGAGGATTTCATTAATTCAATACAACCAAAGCAAGCGCGCCGGAAATTTCCCGGCACGCCGTCAAGCTAGTTTCGCTCGAGCTTAAGCCATTCATTATAACGCACAATCCCCTCTTCCACCGTCACCCCGGGCTTCCAGCCGAAATCGCGGAACATGCGCTCCATACTCATTGCGCCCAGATTGTCGTAGCCCAGCGTACCGCCGCCGATCTGAATGGGGACCTGGGGATAAAGCGTTTTCACCTGCTCCACCACTCTGGAATAGGGCACATTCTCCCCGCCTCCCACATTGTACTCTCTGTGGGGAAGTTCCTTTGCCATAGAGACAGTGGCTATCGCCTCCACGCAATCGTCCACAAATATATAGTCCATGACCTGATCCATGCCATGCTCCCAGCACACCTCTTTGCGGTTCATACAGTCGTCTAACAACATATGGATGGGGCACTCGAACTTTCTTCCCGGCCCGTACACAAAGCCGATCCGCAAAGACACGCTGTCCAGCCCGTAATTCCTGACCAGCTCCTCGCAGGCCACCTTTGTTGCGCCGTAGGGGCTTTCCGAATGCAGCGGCGTCTCCTCAGGCACTGTCTCCAGGGACACGCTCCCGTAAACCGCGCCGGAACTCATGTACACAAAACGGCTGACGCCGTAGTTGCGCGCCGCTTCCAGAGCGGTCAGCGTTCCAACCACATTGGTTCGGTATATCTTGTAGGGGTTGTCCAGAAACAGCTTTGGATGGGAGACCGCCGCGTTGTGCAGGATCCGCTCCACCTTGTGGGTATGCAGAATCTGGTTGATCGTCCCGTACTCCGTCACGTCGCCCTGCACATAGGTGCAGCCCCTCACCTCACAGGATGGCTTATGTCCGCTGAAGCTGATCACTTCCTCCCCCATGCCGCACAGATGAGACACCAGCCTCGTTCCCACCAGACCGTTTCCGCCGATGATTAAAGTCGCCATTTATCGTACCTCCATACTGAATTCTTTTGCTAATGTACCCGTAAGCAGCCCGCAGCCCCATTCTCCCGGTTCAGTGGGGCCGGTCATTTCCCCAGCGTATCCCAGATCCGTTCCGGCACAACCGCGTGAACCCCGCGTATCCCGTTAACAATCTGCGTTACCCGCAGATCGGCTCCGACGCTGCAAAACGTCATTGCGTCCGTTTCTTCCATATCAAACGCCCGTTTTAGAAGCAGGCGCATATTCTGCAGCGCCTCGTAAGCCGCCACAGTCAGATCCTCGTGAAACCCAAATGTCATCCAGCCCTCCGCCGTATGCGCCACCGGGCTTTTAATCAAGTAATCCGCAGCGGACAGACGCAGGGAAATGCTCCGAAACGGACATTCCACAGCCGTTCCGCCGGACTCCCCGTCCCCCTGCGCCCCGTGGCCGTCTCCCACGGAAAACAAAGCGCCCGGTTGGAACACCGGCAGATACACAGTGCTTCCGGAGGTCAGGGCGCGGCAGTCCAGATTCCCGCCATGGTTTCCAGGTATGTGGGTCCGAACCGGGCGCTCCCCCTCCGGCGCCACGGCCACAACGCCCGGAAAAGGAGAAAGCGGAACCGTCATGCCATCCGGCCCCTGGCAAATTCCCCGGTGGGCATCCAGATCCCATACTCTGAAATCCTCCTCCCCGTGAAACCCCAGCCGGTTTAAGTGATCCCGGTTTCCGATTCCAACGGAGCTCCAGCCCCAGTTCTCCGTGACGATCTCACCGATTTCAACCTTCAGCGCCATGCCGGGCTGTGCGCCCTCCACATAGATGGGACCGCACAGCGCATGCCCATCGTCCCTGCCCTTGATTCTTGGAAACAGCGGCGCCTTAGGAGGCGATCCCTGGGGTCTGCCAAGCCTCCAGTCCGCCTCCAGGGTGGTCACATGAACCGTATCCCCGGACCGGACACGGAGTGCCGGCGGGAGCGCCGGATCCAGAACTCCGTGAAGATTTTCCCGCTGCGGCAGTAATGTATATTCGGCCATAGCGTCTCCTTTTAATCTTCCAACACGGCGAAGGCCCGCACCGGAGATCCCGTTCCCTGATCCAGCAGCAGCGGAACCCCGTAAAACATAAATTCACCCGCCCCGATCAGAGCCGTCAGATTCACCAGCCACTCATAGTGGGTCAGCCCCGCATCCCGGCAGGCCCTGTGGCTGGGAAACAATTTGGTATCCATAATATCCGTGGACGGTCCCTCGACGCCGTGGACCTTCGAGCCTCGCGCCGCCAGCCACCGCACCACCTCCGGGGATATCTCCACGTTCTGGGTAAGGACCCTGGGATCCGGGTAGTAGCGCTCATGAAGTCCGGTTGCGAACAGGACGATGTGCCCGTCGATCTCAACCCCGTTCTCCCGTTCAGCCCGCTCTACATCCGCCACGGTCACCGTTCCCCGCTCCGGGATGTGGGTCATATCCAGGCAGACCGCCTTGCCGAAAAACATGGAAAGCGGCATCCGATCAATGGTCAGCCCGTCCGGCCTCATATGGTAGAACGAATCCACATGGGTTCCCACATGTTCGATGATTGAAAGATAATTATAGGAAGAAGTGATTGGATCCTCCTTGGTCCCGTTCCCCATTGCAACCGACTGTTCATGGGTCATCGCCTTTACATAAACCGGGCGCTGGAAACAGTCGGGCGCCAGCATATTGTTCTCAATACGCAGTGTCAAATCCACGATACGTTGCGCCATACATTCCCTCCTCGTTTATTCCTCGCATATTGCTCATCATTTATGAGTAGTTACAGAATAATCATAGCTTTGACCCTTATGTTTGTCAAGTATTTTTTGCCATTTCAGCTCCGCACCACTCCATAGTTTTATTTACTTTATCTAAATGAGCCGATGTATTTTCTATTAATGTCCAATAATAAGCCAACTAACCCCTTCATTTTCTCCATTTTTTGAATATTATTGACAATCACTCTGTTTCATGATAAGCTTTAATCACTCACCATTAATGATTAGTCAAAAGGAGGTTCTTATGAGCGATCCCAATTCTTCTATGACACCGGCTATCCTATATGTAGAGCCCGACGCTCCCCGTTTTCAGGACGATTACCGCAGATGGCAGGGCATTCCCTCCATCGAAGTCACAGAAAAAGGGCGTATTTTTGTAAATTTCTTCTCAGGCCAGGGCGCAGAGGTCGGCGGAAATTTCCTGATGCTGTGTACCAGCGACAACCGCGGAGAAACCTTTCGCTCCTGTGTCACCGTTATTGAACATCCGGACCCTCTCTGCCGTATTTACGACCCCTGCCTGTGGATATCGCCTGCCGGTGAGCTGTGGATGATCTATAACCAGACGAAGGGGTTCAATGACTGCCGCAGCGGCGTCTGGGCCACAGTCTGCAAAGCGCCGGATGCACCGCGGCTGGAGTGGACGCCGCCCCGCCGGATTGCCAACGGCATCATGATCAACAAGCCCATTGTGGACGCCTCCGGCGACTGGTTGTTCCCGTGCGCCATCTGGCGGGACGAGTGCGGCGCTCCCCCAACTGAGCGCCACGGCCTGGAACAGGAACAGTTTTCCAACGTTTACGCTTCCACGGACGGCGGTGAAACTTTTTCGCTGCGCGGCAGCGCCGACGTGCCTGGCCGAAGCTTCGACGAGCACATGATCGTGGAAAAGAAAGACGGAACCCTTTGGATGCTGGTGCGAACCTTTGAGGGAATCGGGGAGAGTTTCTCCCACGACGGCGGGCGCACCTGGACTCCCGGCCGCAAAAGCCATATTGACGGCCCCTGTTCCCGCTTCCACATCCGCCGCCTGAAATCCGGCCGCCTGCTGATGATCAACCATTTCCACTTCGGAGAGCGCATCGATCTGAACAATATCCTGCAGCAGGGTAACGTGAAAAGCTGGAAGGGCCGCAGCCATCTGACCGCCATGCTCAGCGAAGACGACGGACAGACCTGGCCTTACACGCTGTTGCTGGACGAACGCAACGATGCCGCCTACCCGGACGCGAAGGAAGGGGCGGACGGCTATATCTACGTGACCTACGACTACGAGCGCGTCAAACAGCGGGAAATTCTTATGGCGCGTTTTACGGAGGAGGACGTTCTGGCGGGCTACATAAAATCTCCCGGCGGAAGGCTGCGCATGCTGGTGAATCAGGCGCTGGGGCAGCCGGATGTGAGCTAAAACAGGAAAATTAAAAGAGCCGTCCCCCCGCATCCCGCGGCAGATGGCTCTTCATCCCTCAAACGATCCCTAAATCAATCCTTTTCCAGCGCATTCTTCAGAACACCGGCAAATCCCTTTTCCCGGTAGATGGTCTCCCCTTCATCCCGGACCGGCATTTTGTCCATCGCTTCACAGTTCATGGTGTTCTCCCGCTCCACCTTGCGCTTATAGTCCGCAAGATATTGCTCAATGGCAGAAATTTTATCAGCCTTGGCCGCGTAATCATCCGCCGTGAAGCCCAGGGCGCTCAGAATAATGTTTAAGTCCTGCTCGGACCAGTCGCCCAAAAAGGTGTTGGAAAGCATGTCAATCCGCGCTCTGACTGTGGTGCACTCCAAAAATTTTTTAATCATCGATGTCATCCTCCATTTTAAACCGCCTCCGGCGGTCATTACGTCCCAACAATCGCCCGCAGGCTGCGCCAGCGGCCCATTGCATTCAAAAAAAATAATGTTAGCAGCTTTTACACTGCTAACATTATAATGAATCTTAAGTATTTTTTCAATCGCATTATTCACCAAATACAGCCTTGTAATCCGCCTGAAACTTAGCAATTCCCTGGTCGGTCAGGGGATGCTTCGTCATCTGCTCCAACACCTTGTAGGGAACGGTGGCGATATCGGCTCCCGCCTTTGCACAGTCGATTACGTGGATCGGATTGCGGATGCTGGCGGCGATGATCTCCGTCTCAATATCGTGCATCTGGAAAATCTCGGTGATCTCGTAGATCAGGTCGATTCCGGGCATGGAGATGTCGTCCAGACGGCCCAGGAACGGGGACACGTAGGAAGCTCCCGCGCGGGCCGCCAGCAGCGCCTGGGCTGCGGAGAACACCAGTGTCACGTTAGTTTTCACGCCCTCAGCGTTCAGAACCTTCACGGCCTTTAAGCCTTCCACGGTCATAGGGATCTTCACAACCATGTTGGGGTGGATCTTGGCGATCTCACGGCCCTCGGCGATCATGCCCTCGGCGTCCACGGTGGTGGCCTTCACCTCGCCGCTGATGGGGCCGTCCACGATGTCGGTGATCTCCTTAATCACCTCCGCGAAGTCGCGGCCCTCCTTGGCGATCAGGGACGGGTTGGTGGTAACGCCGCAGATGATGCCCATGTCGTTGGCCTTCTTGATCTCCTCAACGTTCGCTGTATCAACAAAAAATTTCATTTTCTTCCTCCTCATATGGGAGGCCGGCGAGGCCATTCCCGGCCGCCGCCGGCCGTCTTTGTTATGCCAGGCTTCTCATCTCAGCGATCTGCGCCTCGGTCAGGTTCAGAATATCGCTGTTTTCCATGGATGTGTTGGAATCCTCGATCAGAATCATCTTGGTGTCCTTGCAGGTGATGGTGTTGTGCCATAAGGTGGCCGGGATGTTGTAGACCTTGTCCTTCTCCATCTTCACAGCGCCGAACTCCAGTCCGCCCTCTGTTTCGTTGGCGTACACCAGGGTGCAGGAGCCTTCCACCAGCACAAACAGCTCGTCGGTCTTGTTGTGGCGCTCCAGGCAGTCGATGCCGGTCACGTCGTTGGCCGGTTTCCAGTTCTTGATGCCGACCGTCCATTTCTCGTTCTCAAATACGCGCTGCATTCCCTCGCCGTTAAACTCGTAATTTAAAATGTTCATTGCCTCGTCCTCCGAAATGATTCCTGATTTATTTGAGCAGCTCTTTTGCCTTGGCGGCCACGTTGGCGGCGGTCAGGCCGTATGCCTCGAACAGCTGATCCGGCTTACCGGACTTGCCGAACTTATCCTGAATACCCACCATGGCGAATTTCGCGCCGTCGTGGCCCGCCAGAACCTCTGACACCGCGGAGCCAAGTCCGCCGATCACGGAGTGCTCCTCAACGGTCACGATGGCCTTGCAGGTCTCGTTCATTTTCAGCACAATGTCTTTGTCGATGGGTTTGATGGTGTGCATGTTCACAACCGCGGCGCTCACGCCCTCTTTCTCCAGCTGCGCGGCAGCTTCCAGCGCCTTGGGAATCATCAGTCCGCAGGCGATGATGCACACGTCCGTGCCTTCCTTCATCACGTTGGCCTTGCCGGGGATGAAGGGGGTGTCCGCCGTGGTGATGTCGTCGCACACAGGTCTGGCCACGCGGATATAAACCGGTCCGTCGATCTCAGCGGCGGCCATCACGGCCTTCTCGGTCTCGGCGGGATCGCAGGGAACGAAGATCGTCATGTGGGGCAGCTCTCTCATCAGCGCGATATCCTCGATGGACTGGTGGCTTCCGCCGTCCTCGCCTACGCACAGGCCGGAGTGGGAGAACCCGAATTTCACGTTGCAGTTGGTATAGCAGATGGAATTGCGGATCTGCTCAAACGCACGGCCCGCGCCGAACAGGGCGAAGGTGCTCACAAAGGGAACGTAACCGGTGTGGGCAAAACCCGCGGCCGCGCACATCATGTTGGCCTCCGCGATTCCCATGTTGAAATGACGGTCCGGATACACATCCTTGAACATACAGGTCTGGGTGGCATGGGCCAGGTCGGCGTCCAGCACCACTACTTTATCATTTTTAGCGCCTAATTTTACCAGCGCCTCACCATAAGCAACTCTCAATGACTTTCCCATTTACTCCACCTCCTGCTCGCTTAACGCCTTCTCAAACTGTTCTTTGTTCATGGGGCTGCCGTGCCATCCGAACTGGTCTTCCATGAAGGAAACGCCCTTGCCTTTGACGGTGTTACAGCAGATGAATTTCGGCTTTCCGGACACGGGGGCCTTGAGCGCCGCCACGATGGCGTCCATGTCGTGGCCGTCCACCTCGAAGCACTCGAAACCGAAGGCGTCGAACTTCTTCACAATATTTCCAAGGCTCATAACCTCGTCGTTGCTTCCGTCGATCTGCAATTTATTGTAATCCAGCATGAAGGTCAGGTTATCCAGCTTGTAGTGAGCCGCAGCCATGGCCGCCTCCCAAACCAGACCTTCCTGGCACTCGCCGTCGCCCAGAACCGCGTATACCTTGTACTCCGCCTTCGCATGCTTTGCGGCCAGAGCCAGACCCATTGCCAGGGAAGCGCCCTGTCCCAGGGAACCGGTGTTCATGTCCACGCCCGGGGTCTTGGTGCAGTCCGGGTGGCCCTGCAAATGGCTGTCAATCTGGCGCAGATTGGCCAGGTCTTCCTTCGGGAAGAAGCCTAAGTCGGCCAGGATCGCGTACAGGGTGGGGCAGGCATGGCCTTTGCTCAGCACGAAGCGGTCGCGGTCCGGATCCTTGGGGTTCTTCGGATCCACCTTCATCACCTCGTAGTACAGCGCCATCAGCATTTCCACGCAGGAAAGTGACCCGCCGGGATGACCGGACTGGCAGGCGTAGAGCATCTTCAGGATCTCTGCCCGCAACTCTTTTGCTTTCTTATCATACTGCATAATTGTTTTCCTCCTCATTTATCGACGTCAACTCACCTTGTGGTGGGATGGCTGACAGATTGATTGATTAACCCTTCACAGCGCCTGCGGTCAGGCCCTCGACCAGCCGCTTCTGCGCGAAGAAGAACATGATACAAACCGGAATGATGGTGATAATGCCGCCCGCGGTCAGCAGATCCCACTGAACGCCCAGCTGGCCGATCAGGCTCTTTAGAGCCACCGGAATGGTGCGGGTGTCGGTGTTGGTAAACATCATCGCAAAGGTATATTCGTTCCAGGATGTCATGAAGATGTAAACTCCGGTTGCCACCAGGCAGGGGCCCAAAATGGGAAGAATGATCTTCACAAACGCGGAGCCTCTGTTGCAGCCGTCCACCAGGGCCGCCTCCTCCAGGGACATGGGCAGGTCGTTTAAGAAACCCAAAAGCAGCCACACGGAGAACGGAATGGTAAAGGTGGTGTAGGACAGTACCAGAGAGGTGGGGGTGTACAGCAGTCCCAGCTTGCGCATGATGGTGTACAGCGGAATCAGCAGCAGCACCGTCGGGAACATGTTGTTGCACAGGAAGGTGCACATGAGAAGCTTTCTTCCCGCGAACTGGTATCTGGAAAATGCGTAGGCCGCCAAAGTGGATGCCGTCAGCGATACGATGGTGGTAAAGCTGGCCACGATAAAGCTGTTCTTCATGGCCGCCAGGAAATTCACCGTGGTGGTAAACAGCTTACTGTAGGCCTCAAAGGTCACATGGCTGGGCCAGTATGTAACCACCGCCCCGTAAAGCTCATCCTGGGGCTTCACAGAGGTCACAAAGGTCCAGTAGAACGGGAACAGGATAAATACCATCAGCAGAATCAGCGGAAGGAATACGATGAAAAAGCGTTTTACATTAGATTGTTTTTTCATGTTCTCACCCCTCTTCCCGGAAATTCATTTTCAGATATGGAATGGCCACCACCAGCAGCAGCGCCGCCATCAGAAGCGCCATAGCCGAAGCGTATCCCAGATCCAGCGCGTTGCCCTTGTTGAAAATGTAAACACTCAAGGTCTGTGTGGAGTAGGCCGGTCCGCCCTCCGTCATGTTGAAGATCACATCCACGGAGTTGGCCACCCAGATCACCCGCAGCAGGCCGGTGACGAAAATCGTGTTCTTGATGGACGGAAGCGTCACATAGATCAGCTTCTGCCAGGCCGTCGCGCCGTCGATGTCGGCCGCCTCGTACATTTCCGTGGAAACGCCCTGTAAAGCCGCCAGCAGCATGAGTGCAAAGAACGGAATGCCCTGCCAGACGATGGTCACGATCACGCTTGGGAACGCGGTTCCCACCTGGGACAGGAACGGAATCTTATCCCCGATGGCGTGAATCTTTAACAGCAGGTCGTTCAGCACGCCGAAGTTGCCGTCGTAAATCCAGCGCCACATCAGGCCGATCAGCACGCCCGGGGTCACCCAGGGAATCATGCTCACCGCGCGCACCATTCCGCGCCCCACGAACTTCTGGTTCAGCAGAAGGGCGAGAATGAATCCGAACAGAAACTGAAAACCAACGCCTGCCACCACCCACACGATGGTTCTCCAGAGCGCTCCCCAGAACAATGGGTCTCCGAAGGCCTTGGCGTAGTTGGCAACTCCGTTAAATGCAATCTCCTTCGGTCTGCGCAGGTCGTAATTTTGGAAACTCATGGAAATAGCGTTGATGACCGGTATGAACACCACGCATAAGATGATGAGAACTGCCGGAGCAACCAGCAGGTATGGCCATATGGATCGTTTCTTGACCATTGATCAACTCCCCCTTCTGATTTATGGGGCTGCAGTTTTCGCTGCAACCCCATCGGTTAGTTACGGTTATCGGTACAATCCCTCCTGAAGGGTCTTCATGCACTGCTCGGCGGTGATGCTGCCGGTCAGGGCCTGGGATACGGTGTTGGGCCACAGGGTGGAAATCCACTCGGTTGTGGTGTCCAGGATGGGCAGGATGCCCGCATAGCTCTGTCCGTCGATGGATGCCTTCATGAAACGGTTGCTCTGGAAGAAGTCGCCCGCCTGCACGGTCTTGCTGACCGGAACATTGCCGGTGCCCTCGCACCACATCTTCTGGCCTTCGCCCGCCGCCAGGTAGGATACCCACTCAAAGGCGGCTTCCTTGTTCTGGCAGGACTCGAAGATAACGGTCTCGGTGTCGCCCATGGAGGTCCACTGGCCCTTGCCTGCCGGGAACGGGAACGCGGACACGTCGTCGCCGAAGGTCGCTTCCATGTCGGCGGAGGAACCGGTGTGATGGATCGTCATGGCGGTTAAGCCGGACTTAAAGTTGGCGATAATCTCGTTGAAGCCGTCGCTGGTCGCCGTCGGCGGCACGTAACCCTTGGTGTAGATGTCGATGAAATCCTGCATGCCCTGAACGGCTTCCGGGGTGGTCATATCCTCGAAGCTGCCGCCGCGGCCGTATACAAAGCTGCCCCACGGCTCCTGTCCGCCCTTGGCGCCTCTCATACCGAAGCCGTAAACGTCGGTCTTGCCGTCGCCGTCGGTATCCATGGTGCACTTCTCGATGGCGGTGAGGAACTCCTCGTAGGTCTTGGGAACCTCCACGCCGGCCGCCTCAAAAATGGACGGTCTGTAGTATACATACAGTACCTGAATGTTCCAGGGCATCACATAGATACTGTCGCTGCCGCCGGCCTGCTTCATGATATCGTAAATGTTCTCGTCGATGTCGTCCTTTTTGTCCCAGCCGTCGATCATGGGGGTCAGATCGGCCAGCAGGTCGTTGTTCACAAACAGGGGAGTGGAAGTCAGCTTCCAGGTTGCGCAGTCCACGTCGCCGCCGCCCATCTTGGCGTTGAACAGGTTCTCGGAGTAGGCGCCGCCGTCCCAGGGGCTCTCCTCGCCCACAACGGTGATTCCCTTGCCGTTCTCAGCGTTGAACTTCGCAATGATCTCCTGCATCAGAGCGGAATAGTCCGTGTTGTCCGCCCAGTAGCGGAACTTGATGGTAACCGGCTCTCCGGTTCCCTCCGCCGCAGCTGCGTCCCCGCCCGCTGCTGTTGTGTCAGCCGCAGCTGCGGTGGTGTCGCCGGCCGGGGCCGCGGTAGTCTCCTTGCTGCCTGAGGAGCAGCCCGCCAGCATCCCCGCAGCCATCAGAGCCGCCATGGTCATCGCCAGCGTTTTCTTTGCAAACAGTCTTTTTTTCATTTTCGTTCCTCCATTTCTCTTACATCATTTAATGTTTCCCACACATGCCGCTCGGCCTGAAACTTAGCTTCCACGAAGTCTCCTGCAGCAATAGCTTTACAGATTCCCATGTGGCTGCGCTTGGCCCGTTTAAAGCTCTCCAGATCGTCGTGCGTCTCCACATGACTCCTTCGGATGGATTCGATAATGATCGGCACCACCCGGATCAGGACTTCATTGTGCGTACACTCCGCCACTCCGGTGTGGAACTGGGCGTCCAGCTCCGCCGTGACCTTGCTGTTCACCTCGCAGCGTTCCATCTCCGCCACCAGCCGCTCCAGGTTCTTGATATCCTGGGGCGTCGCCCTATGACAGGCCAGCCCGGCAATCTGCGGTTCGATCAGCATACGCGTCTCAAACAGGTTCTCAATCAGATTCTCCTGATTGGTGAAATGCAGCCCCAGCGGGTCCTCCCCGATTCCGGTTCCCGCGCTGACAAAGGTTCCGCTTCCCTGGCGGATCACAACCACGTTCTCCGCTCTCAGGAACTTCATCGCCTCCCGCAGCGTGGAACGGCTCACCCCGAACAGATCTGCCAACTCCTTCTCCGTCGGAAGCCTGTCTCCCGGCTTCATCTGGCGCTGGATGATCATGGTCTTGACCTTCTGGGCCGTGGCCATCGGAAGCACATCAATATTCTGAAATTCTTTCAAATCTTTGCGCATCGGATCCCCCTTCCCGCGTGAACCCCGCCGTCATTTTGTTAGTTTCCAGTCGGTAATTGTAAGTGATTATTGTGTACATTTTCATTTCATCTGTCCTTATACTACCATAACATATGATGTTTGTAAATAGCTTTTTAACTATTTTTTTAATTTAAGCTGTGTTTTAAGTTGTTTTATCGTGTCTTTTGTATATTATTCGCACAATCATCCCATAAATTCATCATACCTTTAATGTCCGTTTCATACAAATTGGTATGTTGTTTTTTGTTTTGTACAAATTTTTGCTACATTTCACGCACTTTGCCATAGTGCATTTTATATAATAAAAGTAGTAAAAATACAGATATTTACCACATATTTAATGCAAAATACACAATTTTTATTGACCACACCCCCGGTTGTTGTTATAATATGGTCGAAATCAATTACGCCAGATTTTTGCAGGGAGAATCCATATGGAGGGACATATTACTATCAGCACCATCGCCAAAGCGGTAGGCGTTTCCGGAGCCACTGTGCACAGGGCCCTGTACGGCAAACCGGGTGTCAGTCCGGCCGTCAGACCTACCCCTGGAAAATGAACCAGGAAGCCTACGCAGGCCAAATGCCACACATCATTGAAACTGCGGCGGCCGCCGGTTTCCAGGGGCTGGAAGCGGAAATCTGCATGGCTCGGCCCCTACTTCGACCGGCCGGAGGAGGTACGAGAGCTGCTAACGCTGCATCACATGGAGTTCGCAGCCCTGGATTCGGACGGCGTTGTGAGGCAGGACGGAATTTACATGAAACAATTCCAGGGTACAGAATCAATATAAAGGAGAAAATCATATGAGCAGACATACAGTTGCCGTCATGGGACTTGGCGTGCGTGGGAAAATCCACATTCATGGGCTTTTGGAGAATCCCGATTATTACGAGATAGTGGGACTCTGCGATATCGACCAGGCCGCCATGGACCGGGTAGCGGCGGAATATCATCTGGAGCAGGTTCCCCGTTTTTTGGATGCGGAGGAGATGTTAAAGACCGTGCGCCCGGAGGTGTTTGTCTTCGTTACCTACCCGGATATGCGCCTGAACCTGATCCGGTTGGGGATCAAATACGGTGTGAAGGCTGTTTCTCTGGAAAAGCCCATGGCAGAATCCTTGCAGGAGGCCCGGGAGATGGCGCGTCTGTGCCATGAGAACGGCATCAAGGCCGTGGTCTGCCACCAGCAGAAATATTTGTCCCAGTTCCAGCGGATGAAGGAGAAAATCGATGCCGGGGTCATCGGAGAAATACGCAAAATCCACGTGGAAACCCAGGCCTGGTTCTCCCAGCTTGGCACCCACTATGTGGACTACACCCTGTGGATCAACGGCGGACACCGCGCCAAATGGGTAGCCGGGCACATACACGGTCCGGCCGCCCTGGAGGATTCCCACCCGGCCCCGGACTACCTGTTCGGCACCATGGAGCTGGAAAACGGCGTCCGGGCCTACATTGAGTGCGGATACCTGAGCGAAGCCCACAACCCGCCGGAATTTTCCAGCAGCGACAACCGCCTGACTGTTTACGGCGCCGACGGCTATATGTACGCGGAGACCGACGGCTTCTGGGGCGCCTGCACCAGGGAAACGGACGGACGCCTGGTGACCGGCAAGGACCCGGGATGGCGCAACCACCAGCAGGTGCCCATCCAGACCCCCTACTATACCCAGTTCGCCCGGTGGATCGAGGACGATTCAGCGGTCCACTCCTGCAACATCGACACGGCCTGCCACGGGTTTGAGATTCTGGAAGGCATGTGCCTGAGCGCCTTAAACAATGTACGCGTCGATCTACCCATCACGGACCTGAGCTATACCCCGGTGCTGGAGCGCATGAGGCGGGAGCTTCCGACCTGCGGCACCGTGCTGCGCAAGCTCTACGACGGAAAAACTCCGCGAAAGGAAAGGGATTGACCCATGGAAGAACGGATTGAGAGAGATATATAACAGTCAACGGACTGAACTTTCACGTGACGGTCACCGGCCGCGGGGAACCGCTGCTTCTGATCATGGGCCTGGGCGCTCCCTGATTCTGACCAGCACCTTTGCCAGCGTCAGCGCCAGCTTCCGGCGGGCCATCGGGGTTTTAAAGAGCGGCATCGATCAGCTGGACCCTGTGACCTTCAAGCGGATGAACCAGTGGATGACCTTCTCCCAGAGCTTCCAGAATACCCGGGAGCAGAAGCTCTGCGCCGCGGAGCGCCAGGATATGGCTTACCCCTATCCCATGCCCCACTGCGCCTACAAGGCCCAGTGCAACGCCTGCCTGGGCCACGACACCGCCCAGGATCTGGGGAAAACAATCGCCCGCAGGCTGCGCCATCGGCCCATTGCACGCAATAAAAGCCCCGGCGCTCATTGCCGCCGGGGACTGTGACCTGTTCGTGACCATGGAAAAAACGATGGAGCTGTACGAGGGAATCCCCGGCAGCCGTCTCTACCTCTGCCGGGGCGGCGGACATGTGCACCAGTGGGAGCAGCTGCCTGCCTATAATGAAGCTACGCTGGCGTTTCTAAGGGAGCAGGCGGGGACATGATACCGGCCCCTCGCCTTTTTCCGCTTACTCCCTTACCGCACCGGACCTCACCGCCGCTTCCGCCACCCTTTTTGCCACGTGAGGTGCGACGCGCTCGTCAAATACCGACGGGATCACATACTCCGGGCACAGTTTTTCCGGTTCCACCAGCTCGGCGATGGCGCTGGCCGCCGCCACCTTCATCTCATAGTTAATATCCCGGGCGCCGGCATCCAGCGCTCCCCGGAATATTCCCGGAAAGGCCAGCACATTGTTGATCTGATTTGGGAAGTCGGAGCGCCCGGTGCCCATAACCTTCACACCGGCTTCCACCGCCTCGTCATACATGATTTCCGGAACCGGATTGGCCATGGCAAACACAATCGGATCGCGCCCCATGGTCTGGACCATTTCCTTCGTCAGAACTCCCGGTTTGGACACCCCCACGAATACGTCCGCTCCCACAACCGCGTCCGCCAGCCATCCCTTGCGCATTTCCTCATTGGTGGTCTCGCTGAGCATGACCTTATGACCCTTCAGGCCTTCTTTTCCTCTGTAAAGGATACCGTTCTCATCGCAAACAATCATGTGCCTGACCCCGGCCGCAAAAAGCATTTTCACAATGGCGGTCCCGGCGGCCCCGGGCCCGCTCAGCACCACGCGTACCTGGTCAATCTTTTTGTCCACCACCTTGAGGGCGTTGTAGAGAGCCGCGGTTACCACAATCGCCGTTCCGTGCTGATCGTCGTGAAAGACCGGGATATCCAGCTCCTCCTCCAGGCGCTTTTCGATCTCAAAGCACTTGGGTGAGCAGATATCTTCCAGATTAATGCCGCCGAAGGTGGGCGCGATATTTTTTACGGTCTGAATGATCTCTTCCGTATCCTTTGTGTCCAGGCAGATTGGAAACGCGTCCACGCCGCCGAAGTTCTTAAAAAGGATCGCTTTTCCCTCCATTACCGGCATGGAAGCCTGTCCGCCGATGTCCCCCAGTCCCAGCACCGCTGTTCCGTCGGACACCACGGCCACCAGATTCCGTTTCGCCGTATACCGGTAGGCCGCTCTCCCGTCGTTGCTGATCTCCATGCAGGGCCGGGCCACGCCCGGAGTGTAGGCAAGGCTCATATCGTCCCTGGTCTTTACCGGTACCTTGCTGACAATCTCCAGCTTTCCTCCCGCCTTCTCGTGTATCTTTAAAGCTTCCTCATAATAGTCCATCTCTTACCTCACTTTTTTACAGAAATTTACATTGGAAACACGGTCATGATCCATCCCACATTGACGGCGCAGAGAAGCACTGCCGGCAGAAGGGACTGGCGGATCAGACTTTTTAAATCATACCCTCCGGCCGCCATACACATGGGAACCGCCGGCGTGGCCATAGGCGTCATAAAAGAACTCAGGCATGCGCACTGTACCAAAATAATGATCCCCACGGGATTGGCTTCCATGGACTTGCACGCCAGGATCGCAATGGGGATAAAAATTGTCATCACGGAACGGTTCATCATCACCTGGGTGAGAAGAAAGGGAACAATGAAAAACACCAGCCCAATCAGGTACTTGTTTCCCAGCATTCCGATGGCGCCGGCCAGCACGCCTCCCACCGCTTCCCCGGCCCCTGTGGCTGTCAGCGCGCCTCCCATGGTCAGGGAGCCGATAAACAGAAAGCCCATCCACCACGGAACCGCCTCCACCGCCTCCTGTTCGGAGAGAACGCCGGTCACCACCATGAGCACGGCTCCCGTCAGGCTGATCACCCAGATATCCAGGCCAAGGGCCTTCTGAAAAATCAGCCCCAGCGTCACCAGGATAAAAATGAGATATCCGGCCTTCTCCTGGAAGGGCGGCAATACGCTCTTTGTAACCTTCTTTTCCCTGAGTTCACCCAAAGCTGCCTGGGGTTCATCCGGCGCAAAACGCACTGCGAAGAAAATCACATAGACCGCCACCGCGATCAGCATCGGAAGCCTGGCCTTCATCGAGTCCATCAGGCCCACCGTGTACACTGTATACTCATTCGCCTGCAAATATCCGTTCAGCTCTGCAAAAACAGTGGCGCCGCTGCCCAGGGGCAGTACAGAAATCGTTGCGATACACACAATCACCAGCGGGAACATGACCTTTGAGGGCTTGATATTCAATTCCTCACAGCTGGCCGCAAGGGTGGGAGCCATAATCCCGAACACCACCATAGAACTCTGGATAAACTGGCACAGAATAATGGTGATCAACACATAGCCAAGCATCACCATGGTCAGAGACCCCCGCGCAATGTGGTTTACGCTGGAGGCGCATTTTTTGACAAACTGAGTGCGGTTAAAGCCTGCCGCCACCACGAACATGGACAGCATCATCACCGCATTTGTGTTGGAAAAATTGGCTACCGCCGCCTTTGGCTCAATGCAGCCCGTGACCACAAAGGCAACCATGCTGAGCAGGGCTGTGGTGCCCATTTTTAATTTTCCCCAGGCGTAGCTGATAACCGTCAGCACACAGATCACCAGACAGATCGTTAATTGATTCATTGTAAATCCCCCTCGTATTTTTTCATTTGCAATCTATTAAAAGATGTTGGATAAACCGCTCAATCAGTTTCAATGCCTCCTCATGTCCCGGCATGCGGTAGATTGTAAAACCGTGTCCGGCCTTCTCAAACCGTTTAACCGTCACCTCATTTCCGGCCCGCGCCGCTTTGAGCGCAAATGCCTCCGCCTCGTTGCACAGAGAATCCTCTCCGGCTGTGATAAACAGCGCCCTGGGAAAATCCTTCAGCTGCTCCTCCCCAGCCATAACAGGGGAGGCCAGCGGATGTTTCTGCAGCTCCTCCTCACAGTAGTACAGATTATAGAGCCTGGCACGCTCGGCCGGAATCGAGCGTCCCCGCTGCTCCTTCTGCGCCGGATCGGCCGACAAATCCAGCGGCGGGTACTCCGAGATAATCCCCAGCGGCTTAAAAATCCCGCTTTCATGGAGCAGCATGCTGATCCCCACCACAAAATTCCCGCCCGCACTGTGGCCGCAGAGTATGATCTTTTCCCGGTCAATCCCCAGCTGTTCCCCATTCTTCCAGGCCCAGACCGCTACGTCATAGCATTCATTAAGCCCTGCGGGAAACGGATGCTCCGGCGCCACGCGGTAATCTACATCCAGAATTTTGCACCCGGTTGCCAGCGCCAGCTTCCGGCAGAACAGTTCGTCATTCTCCGTGCGCTGTTTGATAAATCCGCCTCCGTGCAGATTGATCACCAGCGGAACCTGTTCTTCACCGCCCTGTGCGCTTACAAGAAACGCCTGTGAGTCCCCCGCCCTGACCGGTATCCTCATGGGCGCAACCCGGGCGGGATAACGTTCCATCTCCTCCCGGGAGACTACCGCGGACGTTACCTGTTTTCGTGTTTCCACCGCCATTTTAATCATTTCTTCCCTGGTCGGTCTCAAACTCATATCCATCCTCCTTTTTGGCAATTTGCATATTATAACTATACCAACCGGGCATCTGTATGTGAAATATTCATTTTTAATGGCATAATAGTTTTTCACTATAACAGATGTTGAAACAAACACTGACCGGCCGCCTATCCTTTCATTATAATGTTCCCATGCACAATGTTTTCGTATCGAAAAAACCGTATAATGATAACATCTTACAAATTCCGCACACGCCGGATCGCACACAGAAAGGATGTGGTAATCATGTATGGTTGGAGGGCACGAATCGGGTTAATCAGTCCCATGCCCGGCGAAAACATCGAGCACGCGTTTCATATTCATGCACCGGAAGGGGTTTCCTTCTCGTCCATGAAAATGCCGTTCCCCGGCCCCACCCCTGAGGGCCTGGTAATCCTCACCGATCAGCTGGAGAGCACGGCGGCGAAATACAAGGGGCAGAATCTGGATTTGATTGTATTCGGCTGCACGTCCGGAAGCTTCATCAAGGGAATGGGCTGGGATCAGGAGTGCGTCAAGCGGATCGAAAGCGCCAGCGGCTCCCCGGGCCTCACCACCAGCACGGCCGTGATGGAAGCGTTAAGGGCCCTTGAGGCGAAAACAGTGGCCGTACTGACCCCCTATCCCGACGCCACCAACGAGGCAGAACGGCAATTCTTGGAAAATAATGGAATTCATGTGACCAATATTGCCGGCATGGACATGTCCGGCGTTCCAGGCCGCCGGATTCCCGACGCGGAAAAGCCGTTTCTCTACCGAAACTCCAAGGCCATGGATTTAAAAGGGGCCGACGTGTTCTTCCTTAGCTGTATGGCTTTGGACACCCTGGACTTCGTCGGCGCACTGGAGACGGATCTGGGCCTCCCGGTCATCACCAGCCACCAGGCCACGCTGTGGAGCGCGCTGCGCCACTGCGGAGTCAGGACGAAGCAGCCTGAACTGGGGAAGCTCTTTACAATCTGACCATAGCAAATCCCGCACAAAAAAACATAAAGCCAACTATTACGCCAAAATTTTAAGGGGCTATTGCAAAAGTAGATAACTAATCTGCCGGAGCAGCAGCTCCTTTTTTTGCCTCAAAAAACAGGAAAGCGGGCTCCGAAGAGTCCGCTTTCCGCAGTATAATTAATTATGAGAATTGATCCATTGGAAGGGATGGTTCCAAACGATGATTTGGTACGACCGCCCCTGTAAAGAAAATGCACCATAGCGAAGGGAAGCAAGCGTCTGTACGAATCCAAAAGCGTTTAGAGAAGCTTGAGGAATCGTATCAAACCATACAGAGTGAGGGTGCCGCTCCATCATCTGTTTTGATGATTTTGCGACACCCCCTCAAAATTCGAATCAATAATTTGTAATTATAAAAAGGAAACGCCTTCTTCATTTTATTTCCCCTTTATATCCGCTGCCTCAGCGCATATCTTCAAAAAACTCCTGTACCCGGTCCAGCCGCGACGTCATGGACACCAACATCAGGTCGCACACCGTCAGCGCCGTCATGGCTTCCACCACTACCACCGCCCTGGGGACGATAATGGGATCGTGCCTGCCGTGTATCTCGATCTCCACCTCTTCGCCGGACCGGTTCACGGTCTGCTGGGGCGAGGCGATGGAGGGGGTGGGTTTGAAAGCAGCCCGGAATACCAGATCGCTTCCGTCGCTGATTCCGCCCAGGGTCCCGCCGGAGTGGTTGGTGCGTTTGCAGACCGCTCCGCGCTCCAGGCCGAAGGCGTCGTTGTTGACTGAACCGGTGGACCCGGCGGCGGCAAAGCCGTCCCCGATCTCAAAGCCCTTCACCGCTCCGATGGAAAAAATGGCTTTTGCCAGATTGGCGTCCAGTTTCTCAAACACCGGCTCGCCGACGCCCGCGGGAATCCCCGTCACCCGGCACTCCACCACGCCTCCGCTGGAATCCCGGCGGGCCATCAGCTCCTCCAGATAAGCCTCCGCCGCCCTGGCGGCCTCTGCATCCGGCATGTACAGCCGGTTCTTCCACATTTCCTCCGGGGCGAACCGCTCCGGAGAGATGGACACCGGGCCGATGGACCTGGTATAAGCCTGAATCCGGATGCCCAGACTCTCCAGCACCTTGGCCGCGATGGCTCCCGCCGCCACGCGGCCGATGGTCTCACGGCCCGAGGAGCGCCCGCCTCCCCGGTAGTCCCGGAATCCGTACTTCCGGTCAAAGGTATAGTCCGCGTGTCCCGGACGGTACACATCCATGATATTCCCGTAGTCGTGGGAGCGCTGGTCCGTGTTGCGCACCTCCAGGGCAATGGGCGTTCCAGTTGTTTTCCCCTCAAATACGCCGGAGAGGATCTCCACCCGGTCGCCCTCCTGCCGGGCTGTGGTAAACTTGCTCTGCCCCGGCTTTCTGCGGTCCAGCCAGTCCTGGATATCCGCCTCGCCAAGCTCCAGCCCCGCCGGGCAGCCGTC
The DNA here is from genome assembly GCA_025149125.1 of [Clostridium] asparagiforme DSM 15981. Classification (GTDB taxonomy): domain Bacteria; phylum Bacillota; class Clostridia; order Lachnospirales; family Lachnospiraceae; genus Enterocloster; species Enterocloster asparagiformis. The sequence goes on from CP102272.1 coordinate 5,980,784, forward strand.
CACCACCACGCCGATGCCGGTTCCGTGGGACTCCCCCCAGGTCATAATCTTAAATATGGTTCCGTAGGTTGAACCTGCCATGTCTTACTCCTTGTATGTCTTAATATTCTGGCGTAACAGTTCAGGACGGCGTGGAAATTGGTACAGAAGGCAGTGTCAAGCTTGCTTGTAAGCTGCTTTCTGTACCAATTTCCACATCGGATGTCCTGAACAGTTACACCCAGTCCTTATATCCGCCCGCAGCGGATCATCCAATCTTTACAATGGCGCAGCAGTTGGGCTCGTTGACCTCGACAGCCCTGCCGCTCATGACCAGCAGGCCCTTTTCGTAGTCCACGCTGAAGAAGGTCAGGGTGCCGCTGTCGTGGTTCACGGAAGCCAGGTGCCGTCCGTCCGGGAAGATCGCAACGTCCTTGGGGTAATTGCCGCTGATGGGCAGGCAGCAGATCATGGTCAGAAGCCCGGTCTGCTCATCCCTGCTGTAGATGCTGACCGTATTCTCACCGGCATTGGAGCAGTAGATGTACTTTCCGTCTCTGGACAGCCTCATGGCGCAGGCTGCGGTCAGATTGCCCGGCTTCAGGGTGCTGGTGGTAGAAATGGTCTGAATCTTCTCAATCACCGGGGACCGTTCGCCGGTCTCGTAGGTGAACACATCGATGACATTTTTCAGCTCGTACATCAGATAGATGAAGCGGCCGTCGTTGCTGAACCGGAAATGCCTGGGAGCCGACTCCAGATCGCAGCGGATCGCGTCCACCTGGACCAGCTTGTTGTCCCGCTCGTTGAAGCGGTAGATTCTCACCTGGTCGATGCCGTTGTCCACGCTCATGACAAAGCGGCCGTCCGGGGTTCTCCTGGTGCAGGTCACATGGGGGCGGAAGTTGCGCTCCGCAACGCTGCCGTAGCCCTTGTCGAACACGCCGTCCACAATATTGCCCACCGAACCGTCCGGGTTTAAGCTGAGCACCGTGGTCTTGCCGTCGTGATAGCCGGAGACGAACACATACTTGTCCTCCTTGTCCGTGCACAGATGGCAGCCTCTCATGCCGCGGATGGAGGCGCTGTTCAGCCTGGCGAGGCTGCCGTTCTCCAGAATGCGGAAGGACACCACGCCCTCGTCCGCGATGGAGTAGAGGGTCTTTCCGTCGCTGGAAGCGATCACATAGGAGGAGTTGTCCACCTCCACCTCACACCGTTCCTTGAACGTTCCCGCTTCCACGTCCACATCAAAAACCGTGATTCCCTTTGCTTTCCCGGTGTAGGAGTAGGACCCTACATATGCCATATATTTACCTTTCATCGCGCTTTTACCTCCCAGAATGATGCTTTTTAAAAACTAAAACAATCATACCATAATTTTTAGTTTTTGTTAACCAGAAAGTGTTTCCTATTCCTATTTTAGGGTATTTGCGCGCCCGGTCCGGAATATGAACCGCCGGAACTGTTATGATTTTGCGCCAGGCCCTCCGAAAGTTCCAAAAAGGTATTGACAGAACTGTAAAACGCGGTATAATTAGCTTCGCATGTGTTTATTATTACTAAACTTTTTAGTTATTTTTATCGTCAGTTAGTATTTGTAAACTTCCAGGCGTTTTTTATTATACTTTTATGGATATTATCTCTGAAAAAAGAACGGGAGGTGCCATATGCAGATTGGCGCGAAACTAAAGGAACTGCGGATACTAAAAGGGCTGACCCAGGAGGAGCTGGCGGACCGCACCGAGCTCTCCAAGGGCTTCATCTCCCAGCTGGAGCGGGACTTAACCTCCCCCTCCATCGCCACGCTGATGGACATTCTGCAGTGCCTGGGAACCTCCATCGGAGAATTTTTCAATGAAACCCAGGAGGAACAGATCGTTTTCAGCAAACAGGACTACTTTGAGAAGATCGACACGGAGCTGCACAACGAAATCAAGTGGATCATTCCCAACGCCCAGAAAAATGTGATGGAACCCATTCTCCTGACCCTGGAGGCCGGAGGTTCCACCTACCCGGACAATCCCCACGAGGGCGAGGAGTTCGGCTATGTGCTCCAGGGAAGCGTTTCCATTCACCGGGGGGCCAAGACATATAAGGCAAAAAAAGGGGAATCCTTCTACTTTGTGGCGGATAAAAAACACTATCTGACCAGCAAAGGCGGCGCCGTTATCCTGTGGGTGAGTTCTCCCCCCAGCTTTTAATTTTATTTACCATAAGGAGAAGAATGCAATGAGCCAGCCATTGATTGATTTACAAAACATTTCCAAAAGCTTTGACGGAGAACTGGTATTGGATGATTTAAATCTCTCCATCAAGGAGAACAGCTTTGTAACCCTTCTGGGCCCCAGCGGCTGCGGCAAGACCACCACCCTGCGGATTCTGGGCGGTTTTGTGACGCCGGACAATGGGCGCGTGATTTTCGACGGCCAGGACATCACCAAGCTGCCGCCCCACAAGCGCCAGCTCAACACCGTGTTCCAGAAATACGCCCTGTTCCCCCACATGAACATCGCGGAGAACATCGCCTTTGGCCTGAAAATCAAAAACAAACCGAAATCCTATATCGACGACAAGATCAAATACGCGCTGAAGCTGGTGAACCTGCCCGGCTATGAGAAGCGGGACGTCACCTCCCTGTCCGGAGGCCAGCAGCAGCGGATCGCCATCGCCCGCGCCATTGTAAACGAGCCCCGGGTGCTCTTACTGGACGAACCCCTGGGCGCGCTGGACTTAAAGCTGCGCCAGGATATGCAGTACGAGCTGATCCGCCTGAAAAATGAACTGGGCATCACCTTCATCTACGTCACCCACGACCAGGAGGAGGCGCTGACCATGTCCGACACCATCGTGGTCATGAACCAGGGCTACATCCAGCAGATGGGTTCCCCGGAACAGATCTACAACGAACCGGAGAACGCCTTTGTGGCCGATTTCATCGGCGAGAGCAACATCGTGCCCGGCACCATGATCCGCGACGAGCTGGTGGAAATCTTCGGAGCCCGCTTCGTCTGCGTGGACAAGGGATTCGGCAACAACAAACCCGTAGACGTGGTGATCCGCCCCGAGGACATCGACCTGGTGAAGCCCGAGGACGGCACGCTCCAGGGCGTGGTGACCCACCTGATCTTTAAAGGGGTGCACTACGAGATGGAGGTGACCACGCCGGACGGCTTCGAATGGCTGGTGCACTCCACCGACATGTTCCCGGTTGGACAGCAGGTGGGCATCCACGTGGAGCCCTTTGAAATTCAGATCATGAATAAGCCTGCTTCTGAGGACGAGGAGGCGTTGGGAGTCAATGAATAATGAAAACCGCGCGGCTCTGGGCAAAAAGCTGTTGTCCGGGCCTTACCTGTTCTGGATGGTGGGTTTCACCCTCATCCCCCTTGCGCTGATTTTCTGGTACGGCATCACCGACAAATCCGGCGCATTTACCTTACAGAACGTGCTGGCCATCGCCTCGGCGGACCACGCCAGCGCCCTGTGGCTCTCCCTGGGCCTGTCCCTGGTGAGCACCCTGATCTGCCTGCTTTTAGCCTATCCCCTTGCCATGATTCTCCGGGGACGCGGACAGGCGGCCAGCGGCTTTATCGTGTTCATTTTCGTGCTGCCCATGTGGATGAACTTCCTGCTGCGCACCATGGCCTGGCAGACGTTATTGGAAAAAAACGGCGTGATCAACGGGATCCTGACCTGGCTTCACCTGCCGAAGCAGTCCCTGATCAACACGCCCTGGGCCATCATCCTGGGTATGGTGTACAACTTCCTGCCCTTCATGGTCCTGCCTATTTACAATGTGCTTTCCAAGATCGACGACAATACCATTAACGCTGCCAAGGACTTAGGCGCAAACAGCTTCCAGACCCTGCTCTTCATCTGGCTGCCCTTAAGCATCCCCGGGATCATCAGCGGCATTACCATGGTTTTCGTGCCCTCGCTGACCACCTTCGTGATCTCCGATCTGCTCGGCGGCAGCAAGATCCTGCTGATCGGAAATGTGATCGAGCAGGAGTTCACCAAGGGCAGCAACTGGCATCTGGGCAGCGGCCTGTCCCTGGTGCTCATGGTATTTATTCTGATCAGCATGGCGATGATCGCCAAATACGATAAAAACGGAGAGGGGACGGCATTCTGATGACAAAAGGCACACAGACACTGCGGAAAATCATTTCCGATTTTTATATGGTGATCATCCTGGTCTTTTTATACGCCCCGATTTTTACCATGATGGTCCTCTCCTTCAACCGTTCCAAGTCCAGAACCCAGTGGGGCGGGTTCACCCTGGACTGGTATGTGCAGATGTTTGACAGCCGCCCCATTATGAGCGCGCTGTACACCACCCTGCTGATCGCATTTGTGTCCGCTCTGGCGGCCACGATCATCGGCACCGCGGCCTCCGTGGCCATCAATAACATGCGGGCGCTTCCCCGCACCGTGATCATGGGGATCACCAACATTCCCATGCTGAACGCGGACATCGTCACGGGCATCTCCCTGATGCTGGCGTTCATCGCCTTCGGCATCTCCCTGGGATTTCAGACGGTTCTGATCTCCCACATTACCTTCAACATCCCCTATGTGATCCTGAGCGTCATGCCCAAGCTCAAACAGACGGACCGCACCACCTATGAGGCGGCCCTGGACCTGGGCGCCACGCCGGTGAGGGCGTTTTTCAAGGTAGTGTTCCCGGATATCATGCCCGGCGTGCTGTCCGGCTTCCTGCTGGCCTTCACCATGTCCCTGGACGATTTCATCATCACCCACTTTACAAAGGGAGCGGGCATCAACACCCTCTCCACCCTGATTTACAGCGAAGTCAGACGCGGAATACGGCCTTCCATGTACGCCCTAAGCACCGTCATATTTCTGACCGTGCTCATCCTGCTTCTGATCGTCAATTTCCGTTCCGCAAAGAAACCCGATGACCATTAACGGCCGGGGATCACTTATAACACATCATTTTTAAGAGGAGAACAATTATGAGAAAAAAGACTGTGAAAACAATGACCCTGACCGCCCTGATTGCCCTGGCCGCAGCCGCTATGCTGGCCGGCTGCGGGAAATCGGACAAGACAGCCGAGACCGGCGCGGACGCGCAGAGCAACAAGCTCTACGTGTACAACTGGGGCGAATACATCGACGAGGACGTGGAGGCCATGTTCGAGGAGGAGACCGGAATCGACGTGGTTTACGACGTGTTCGAGACCAACGAGGAGATGTTTCCCATCATCGAGGCGGGGGGCGTGAAGTACGACGTGGTCTGTCCCTCCGATTACATGATCCAGCGCATGATCCAGAACGACATGCTGGCTCCGCTGAACTTTGACAACCTCCCCAACGTCAAGGAGATCGGCCCGGAATACATGGAAATGTCCAAGGACTTCGACCCGGAGAACAAATACTCCGTGCCCTACTGCTGGGGTACCGTGGGCATCCTCTACAACAAGCAGCGCCTGGAGGAGTTAGGCGTGCCCGCCCCCACCAAATGGGCTGATCTGTGGGATGAGCGCTTAAGCGGGGAAATCCTCATGCAGAACAGCGTGCGCGACGCCTTCATGGTGGCCTTAAAGAGCAAGGGATACTCCTTAAACAGCACCAACGAGGCGGAGCTGGCCGAGGCCAGAGACCTGCTGATCGCCCAGAAGCCCCTGGTGCAGGCCTACGTGATCGACCAGGTACGCGACAAAATGATCAACGCCGAGGCCGCCGTGGGCGTGATCTACTCCGGCGAGATGCTCTACATCCAGGAGCAGGCGGCGGATCTGGGACTGGATTACGATCTGGAATACGTGATCCCCGAGGAGGGCACCAACCTGTGGCTGGATTCCTGGGTGATTCCCGCCAACGCGGAGAACAAGGAAAACGCGGAAAAATGGATCGACTTCATGTGCCGCCCGGACATCGCAAAGCGCAACTTTGAGTACATCACCTACCCCACCCCCAACAAGGGCGCCTTTGACCTGCTGGATCCGGAATTGCAGGAGAACAAGGCTGTGTTCCCGGACATCAGCTCCTTAAAGGGAAGCGAGACCTTCCAGTATCTGGGAGACGACGTGGAGACCATCTACAACGACATGTGGAAAGAAGTCAAGGCGGCAAAATAAAACAGCCTTACTACGGCAAAAGCCCTGCGGATCAGCTCATCTGAAACCGCAGGGCTTTTTTTGAATGCAAAGGGGTGCAGAACTCATTTTTTCTCTGCCGCCGGTTCTACGGGCTCCACCGATGCGACCACCGGGAAAAACTCATCCGCATAGGTGGCAAACAGCGCCGCGCTGTACGCCGGAAGCTTAAGCTTCAGTATACCGTTTTGGACCGGGTAGCGCAGGCCGCCCACGTTGTAGCCTTCCTCCGTGGTGAGCATCAGGCGCGCCAGGGATATTTCCCCTGTGATCCCAAGCTGCCACACCGGAAGCTCCAGTTCCCGCTCCTGCGCGTTGTTGTTGACCGCAACCACCGCCTGGTATTTCCCCAGCATGCGGCCGTAGGCGATCACATTCCGCCCCGCGAGCAGTTCCTTGACCGCCCCGCTGCGCAGCACGGGCAGCGCTTTGTGGATGCGGATCATGTAGCGGTGAAATTCGATCAACTCCAGATCTTCATGTCCCCAGGGATAGGTCCTGCGGCTGTCCGGGTCGGTCCAGCCGCAGACTCCGGCCTCGTCGCCGTAATAGACGGTGGGCGCGCCGGGCCATGTCATCTGCACCATCACAGCCTCCCGCAGCACGCAGACCTTCACCCCCCGGTTTGCCGCGTCGGCCCCAACCGTGCCGATCCGCCCCACCACCCCGTTGGTCCGGGTGAGGAACCGGGAATGGTCGTGGTTGGACAGCTCGTTCATGGCGGTCAGGATGGAGGACGGCTGCATACGGCTCATATGGTAGCGCATGGCGTTGAAAAAGTTTTCGCCGTTGCCCAGAAGCTCGCCGCTGAAGCTGTCGCTGTGCTTCTCCATTCCGGTCAGAAACCAGGTCAGCGGCTCCATAAACGCATCGTAGTTCATCACGCTGTCCCACTGGTCCCCTTCCAGCCAGGGACCCGGATCGCCGTAATGCTCCGCCAGAATCAGGGCGTCGGGATTGACCTCCTTCACCGCGGCGCGGAACTTGCGCCAGAACTCGTGGTTGTACTCCGCCGTGTGCCCCAGGTCCGCCGCCACGTCCAGCCGCCATCCGTCCACGTTAAAGGGCGGGGACACCCAGCGGCGCGCGATGTCTAAAATATACTCCACCAGCATGGGAGAACTCTCGTAGTTCAGCTTGGGAAGCGTGTCGTGGCCCCACCAGCCGTCGTAGGTCTTGTTTCTCGGCCACGCGCTGTCCTTCTCGTCGTAAAACTGGAAGAAGCTACGGTAGGGACTGTCCTTGGACAGAAACGCCCCCGGCTCGTAGCCTCCCTGGCGGGCGTAAATCTCCTCGCCGTCCAGCCACTTGTTGAAGGAACCGCAGTGGTTGAACACGCCGTCCAGAATCACCTTCATTCCACGCCGGTGAATCTCCTCCACAAATTCCGCGAAGAAGCGGTCGCTGGCCTCCAGATTCCGCGGGGAGGCGGTGCGGACCACGTATTTTTCAGCGTTTCCGTTATCCACGGCGTCCGCCGCCACCAGACCGTCCTTATCCTCCACGATCACGCCGAAATGGGGATCGACGTGCTCGTAATCCTGAATGTCGTACTTGTGGTTGGAGGGGGACACAAAAATGGGATTTAAATAAATAACTTCCACGCCCAACCCCTGAATATAATCCAGTTTTTCCCAAACGCCCTTTAAGTCGCCGCCGTAAAAGCAGCCCACATCCATGGTGGTGGGGTTCTTCCCCCAGTCCTCCACCCGGTTCACCGGCCTGCCGATGTACACGTACTCGCAGGTCCGGACGTCGTTGCTCTCGTCCCCGTTGCAAAACCGGTCCACAAAGATCTGGTACATCACCGCGCCCTTGGCCCAGTCCGGGGTGTGAAAGCCCGGAATGATGGCAAAATCAAAGCAGCTCCTGTCATCATCTGTCACCCCCAGCCGGTTGTAAATACAGGAATCCTGTCCATTCACAACTTTAAAGTGGTACAGTACGCAGTCGCTGCCTACGGTTATCTCATATTCGTAATAATCAAACAGCTCGTCGGAATCCGCCTTATCGATCTCTACCTCCGCGCCGTCCTCCACATAATATACATGCTGTGCATTGTCCTTTCCCGTTCGGAAACGCAGGAGTACGTCCTGGTCCTCATCCGGCTCAGGAGGATTTCGGTAGTCTTCCGTCGCCGAACAGAAGAGAGCCTCCCGGTTGATCATTCTTTTATTATATTCTTCCACTACCCAAAACCCTTTTCATGTTCATAAATTAGCATTTGACACCTTTATTGTATATGAATCCGGCCTAATATACAAGTGAGATTCCCGTAAAAATGAAGGAATTCATTTGATCAGGCCGTGATTCAGTATTCTAAGGCTCATGTCATTTTACACATGAAAGGGCGGAAAGTCAAGGTACTTTCCCGTTTTTCGTCCTATACCGGTATAACCATCCGCTCTTTTGCGAAAAATCCACGCGCAAATATCCGTCTCAGCTCCCTATCCATTTTTAATAAATCCCTGTCGTCGTACTCCCAGGCAAAGTGGGAAAAACACACCTTTTTGGCCCCGCAGCGTTTTGCCAGCCTCACCCCATCCTGCCAGGTGGAATGTCCCCATCCCCGGTGGCCGGGGTAATCCTCCGGACTGTACTGGGCGTCGCAGATCATCAGGTCCGCGTCCCGGGCAAAATGCGCCAGGGCCTCCATAACCTGGCTGTCCATCTCACAGTCCAGGCCGTAGACGATTTTTTTGTTTCCTGCGGTAATACGGTAGAGCAGGGTTCTGCCCGGATGATTGGCCCGCATTGTCTCCAAAATGATTCCGCCGGGCAGCACGGCGCGCTGTCCTTCCTCCAAACTCCTGTACTCCAGCCGTGCCGGACAGTCCTTAAGCGACACCGGCCAGTAGGGCGGCCCCATCACCGCCTCCAGAGATGATCTCAGCTCCCCGGGCCGTTCCTCGCCGCCGTAAATATGAATCGTCCGTTCCGGCTGGTAGAGGGGCTTAAAAAACGGTATGCCGGAAATGTGGTCCAGGTGGAGATGGCTGAACAGAATGGTGATGGTTTTCACGTCCCCTCGCCGCGCCAGCGTCTCTCCCAGCCCGGCAAGCCCGGTTCCCCCGTCCAGTATCAAAAGCTCATTTCCGGCCTCAACGGAGTAGCAGGAGGTGTTTCCGCCAAACTGAAGGCGGTTTTCATAGGGAGCGGGACAGGACCCCCGGCAGCCCCAACAAGTGACCTGTATCTGCTTTCCATAGTCTTCTTCCATAGATACCTCCCCGGCTCAGCCGGCGTTGGACGGACTCGCAAGCGGAATATCCGGTATGTGGGTGGGAGGAGTTTCCTGGCCGTCCTGGGTTTCGCCGTCCTCAGACGGCGGCTCCGGCTCCGGCTTTGCCTCCGACGGGCTGGATACCGGCGGCCTCTCGCTCTCACGGACCTCAGGATCGTCCCCGCCGCTTCTCCTTCCGGCTTCCGCCCGCCTCACCGCCGGAGAAAACACGCTGAGCTCCCATCCGTCCGCGCCTTCCACCGCTTCCAGATCGCCATCTTCCAGGTCCTCAATCTGCAGACTTCCGCTGCCCGGCAGCTTCAGCGTGCCGCTGCCCGCCACAAACGCCGTGGTCCACGGTTCCTCCACCCTGAGCACATTCGCCTGTACGGACAGTTCTCCTCCGCCCATCATAACGGCGGCCTGAGCTCCGCTTTGCGCGAGCACTCTGCCCCCCAGCAGGCGTATCTCCGCCATCGATACGTCCTCTATGGCGCAATCCGCCCGGCCCGACAGCAGGCTGCCCCCGGACATTTCCAGAACACCGTCCACCACAGCTCCGCCCCGGTAAACGCCCCCTTTTATTTTAAATATGCCTCCCTGCAGTTCCAGCGCTCCCGAAACCTCCAGGTTGTTCCCCAAAACGCAAGGTTCTCCCTGCCAGACCCATAATGTCAGATTTCCTTCCACCCTTATCGCATCTCCGCCCAGGTCCGGCTCTGCCTGCGCCAGAATCATATCTCCGCGCACCGAAATCGTGCCTGCTCCGGCATTCCGGAAAGAACCTTCCTCTGCAATCAGATTTCCGGCCACCTGAAGTTTCCCGGTGTTTTCCAGAATTCCGCTCATGGAAAAATCTCCGCCGATATCCAGGGTATGCGCTCCGGTGTTGATCACCGTTCCGCTGCCGGAAAGGGATTCCGCCGTTCTCATGGTCCCGTCCACCCGCAAGGTAGAGCCGCTTTCCACATAAACCGGAACGCCGGCCCCGATCTCAAGTTTTCCGCCCGGGGGCACGCTGATATCGCAGTCCAGCGTCAGATTGCCGGGCCATGCCTCACCGGTCTCCTGGATCACGGTCACGTCCGCGCCTTCCAGCTGGGCGGCGATCTCCTGCGCCGTCACCGGCATCGCCATGGTAACTGTTCTCCTGGCTTCGCGTTCCCCTGAGCCGGAATCCGAATCCTCATCGCCATATACCTGATCGGACACCGTTTTCTCTCCCGCGCCGCCAAGCTGTTCCAGCCGCTCTAACTCCTGGGCCGCCCGCCTCTGATCCTCCTCCAGCCGCCCTGCCGCGTTGTCGGCCATCCAGCGGGTATCCCATCCGGCCGCCTCCAGGCGCCCGGCCAGTTCCGGATCCGCGGCCACCTGCGTCAGCACGTAACCGTCGATCTCCTCCTTGGAAAAAGGCTCCACGTAAGCCCTGACGGCTGGCACTCCGGGGCCGCTGACTCCGCCGGTTCCCGCCGCAGCCACGCCCTTCTGTCCCGTCCCTACCGAAACAGAAGTCATTTGCCCCGTAACCGGATCGATTCCCTGCAGCGCCACGTTCCCTTCCAGCACAAATACGGCGCTGGTATTCTGGTCTACCACCTTTGCGTACAATACGGTGCCCCGGATCCCGGTGATCATGGTGGAGGTCCGGATATTCATGGTTTCATCCTGCTCCAGAGGTTCCTTGATATCGCAGAAAACGCTGCCCTCCGACAGAAGCAGCTCCAGCTTCTTCCCCTTTTTTCTCACCTCCGCCGAGCTGAGGGCGTCCAGCTTAGCTGCCTTCTCGTCGTCCAGTGAAAAACCAGCGTAGCTCTCCTGCCCGGTCTCTACGCTGTATCCGTTTAAAACCCGCATATTCTCAAAGGCGGCGACGGCCTTTCCTCCCTGTGCGGCCACGGAAACCTTTCCCTCCAGAGCGGTCAGCCGGATGGACGAGGCCTGAGCCGTCTCCTGGGCCGCGGGTGACAACAGCCAGGGAACCGCTGCGAACAGCACTCCCACAGCCGCAGCCAACCGGGCCGCCTTCTTTCTCATGTTTTCCGTCATCCCCATCTGATCCTCCTTTTATCGTTCTGCCTCCGCTGCGTGTCAGGGGCGCTCTCTGCCCGGCCGCGCCTGCAAGGCGCGCCTCATTCCGGCGGCTGGGCAAGTCCCAGAAGCCGCAGCACTTCAAAGCCGTCCGCCTTTCCCTTCAGCCGGATTTCTCCCAGGGACGCAGCCTGGATTCGGTCTCCCAGGGCGTCCGCCACGGCTCTGGAAATATAGATGGCTCCGCCGGGCGCGTTGGCCTCCAGCCTGGAGGCGGTGTTGACCGTATCACCGATGGCTGTGTAGTCCATCCGGCTGCTGGCTCCGATATTCCCCACCACCGCAGGGCCCGTGTGGATCCCGATGCCAAAGGACACGCTGCGTCCGAACTGCGCCTCCAACTCCCTGCCCAGACCGGCCGCTCCTTCCCGCATGTCCAGAGCGGCGCGGACGGCGTTCATCACAAAGTCCTCATCCGGCAGGGGAGCGCCCCAGAAGGCCATAGCGGCGTCGCCGATAAATTTGTCCAGCGTGCCGCCGTTTTCCATGATGCAGGAGGCTGTCAGCGACAGGTAGCGGTTGAGCACCTCCACCACCTGAGGCGGAGTCAGCACCTCCGACATGGAGGTGAAGCCGCGGATATCCACAAACAGCACAGCAATCTCGCACAACCGGCCTCCCAGCTCCAGCCGGCCCGCCCCCTGCTTCAGAATCTCGTCCACGATCTCCGGAGCCACATAGCGCTTGAAGGTGGACGTAACTCTCCGCTTCTCCAGAGCGTTGCGCAGGTAGTTATCCCCAACCGCCCCCGCGAACATAACCGTTATCCCCAAAGGCGTCCACAGCGCGTGGAGCACCAGCCCTCCATCATAGGCCGCCTTTGCCGCCCACAGACAACCGCCGCACAGAAGCGCCCAAAGCGCGATACAGGAGCGCAAGCCTCTGGACCGGAACAGGTGGGCGGCAAAAAGCATTGCGGCAAATAGGACGGCGGCCTGCGCAAGCCCGGGGGCCTCCTGCTTGTAATTTTCCTCTAACAGCGCCTGGACGGCGTTGGCCTGAATCTCAACCCCGTACATGGGCTGCGCGTGGTTGGCGGAAGTGATGTACTGATCCTGAAGTCCCGCCGCATAAGGGCCGATCAGCACGATCCGATCCGCAAAATATTCTGCGGGAACGGACTTGTCCAACAGGTCCGCCACCGATATGTACTCATAGTAATCTCCCGGCTGCCCGGCAAAATCCAGATACCAGAATCCCCGGGAATCCGTGGGCGGCCTCTCCGGAGGCTGCTCCCCCTCCCGCTCCAGATACAGCGACGCAACGGCCAGGGCAAAGGAGGGGATTCTCCTGCCATCCGGCAGTTCCAGCTCCAAAAGGGCGCGGCGCAGAATCCCGTCCCGGTCGTACATGGCGTTGATATGCCCCTGGGCGGTCCCGGCTTTCAGCGCCGGGTAAGGCTCCTCATAGGAGAGAACGGCCTGCTCGTCCGCCTCCACCGTTCCGTCTTCCAAGAATTCAACGGTCCGCCCGAACCCGGCCGCAGCGGCCGTCACCACATTTCCCGCCCCGGCGGCCTCTGCAAGCCGTCCATCCTTTACCGGGTCCGTCTCGCCGGAATACAGCACATCCAGCCCGATCACCGCCGGGCGCGCGTCCGGGGAGGCGTTCAGATATTCCAGGATCCGGGCCATCAGCTCCCGGTCCCAGTTCTGGAACGGCCCCAGGGCTTCAAGGGCCCTCTCGTCGATCCCCACCACCGCGATGCGGCCGTCCACCGTCCGCCGTTTCTGATAAAGCGCATCGCACAGAGGCCCGTCCATGGAATACAACAGCCCCCCAAAGGCCGCCAGGGCAAAAAGGGCGGCCACAGCCGCCCAGGGCAGAAATCCTCCACGCCCGGCAAAGAGCCAGGCCGCGGTCCCCGTTTCCCGGGTCTTCCCCACGTTTTTCAGCCAAGTCCGCACGCCTGCGCCCTCCTCCCGTCCGCTTTTTTCCACCGCTAAAATCCGCTCTGCAAAAAGGACTCCACCATGCGGTACAACTCTTTTGCAACCACCGTACGGTCCATAACCTGCGGGCTTAAAAATCCCCCGGCTCCCGTCACGGCGGGGATGAACAGGGTCAGCGCCGTCATAAGTCCCCACAGAACCAGCCCCCCAATCACAAGGCCCGCCGCCGCGCCGCCCAGCTTGTTCACAAGCCCCGCCACGGGGAGGTTTTTCAAACCGTCAATGGACGTGAACAAAATCATCATGGCCAGCTCAATCACCAGAAACAGCAGGATAAACACCAGCACATAGGAGATGCGCTCCGCCACCAGGCGGCTGGCCGTCTCCATAATGTTACCGCCGGTTCCGGTCAGCCTGTCGATCAAGGTCCCCCATCCCCTGGAAAATGAAAATTCCGGTATGCCTATGGATTTCAAAACCTCAACCACCTGCCGCTCCAGCTCCATCCCCGCCTCTCCCAGCGCTGATGTGACATCGGCCGCCGGATTGACGCCGCTTTGGGAGCTCTGCTCCAGGCGTTCCCCGATCCAGGGCAGTATGACCCTGGCCGCCACCGGTTCCTTCAAATAATAGGCCCCCAGATGGGCCCCTAAAAATCCGCCCACCAGGGTGACCAGCTTTCCCACGGTCAGAATCAACCCCTGGGCGGCTCCCCGCCCCGCAAAAGCGGCCAAAACCAGCACCGCCACGATATCCACCATATAATTCACAGGAATCCCCCTTTCGTCTGCCTGAACGCTCCGCTCTACGGCGAAAGGATATAAATTTGCCGGTTAAAGCGGTCGCACACATACAGCGCTCCGTCGGCAGCCACCAGACCGGAGGGCGACACCAGCTCCATGCCCGGATACCGCTCCTGGTCCCAAGGCACCGTGGCGACCGTCCCGTTTTCAATCTTCCTCACCGCTGCGTTGCCCGTGTCCGACACATAGAGCGTTCCCTGTTCTGAGACGGCCAGGTAGGTGGGCGAGGAAAACCGCGCCTGGCCGAAACCGCCGTCGGCCTGGCCCTCTGCTCCACCGGCCGTCCAGACGATTTCGCCATTTTCCACCTTCAGCACCCTGTGGTTCCCGGTGTCCGACACGTAGAGCGCTCCCTCATGCCAGCACAGACCCACCGGCCCGGAAAGCCCCCGCAGATAAGTGTCCACCATCCCGTCGGGTCTGAGACGGCGTATAACATCGTTGCCCGTATCCGCGATGTAGAGATTCCCTGCGTCGTCCGCAGCCAACCCCGTGGGGCCGGAAAAAAGGGCCCTGCCGCCGCGGTTATCCTCATACCCCTCTCTGCCCCTTCCCGCAAGGGTCCTGGAGCCCTGGGCATCGATATACCGCACCATATGGTTTTCCCGGTCGGACACGGCGTAGCCTTCGCCGTAGGGTACGATATCCCAGGGTTCCTCCATGCGCATCTCGGAACGCGTTCCGTCCCCGTATCCGCCCAGGGGTTCCCCGTAAAGCCCTTTCTGACCCGGCTTACCCGCATACACGGTTCTCTCATCGCCCGTAACCTTCCAAATTACTTTGCTGTAGCAGTCCGTCACCATCAGGCTTCCGTCCGGCCCGGCGGCAACGGCCTGAGGGCAAAACACCGGCTGGGATGCGGCGGCCGCAGTGCCGCCGGAGACGATCCCCAACACCGCCGCCAGCGCGAATGCCAGCCGGTACCGCCTCCGGCGTCCGCATCGCTTTATAGTTCCATAAGTTTTTACCGCTTCAAGTTTTTTCACCGTCTCCCGCACTCTCATGATCCGCATTTTCTCCTTTCGCCTAACGGAATGTACCGCAAAAGCTCCCCCAGATGCAGCGGGTAACTCCTCAGGCACAGAAGGGCCGCTGCCAGCCCGATGGCTCCGTAAAATGCGATCAGCACCTTTGAGGCGAACAGAACCCGGGAAATCTCAGGGCTGTTGTTGGCGATCCACAGCGGCAGCGTCATCAGATTGTAGCCGACATGCAGGGCCGCCGCGTACACCGTATTGTCCTCTACAATGGAAACGTGGGCCATAAGAAGCCCCATAAACAGGGCGTAGGCGATCCACAGCGGGGTGCCGTGGCAGACGGCGAACAGGACCGTGGTCAGAAGCACAGCCGCCTTTTCGTTCTCAAAACCGGTCAGCATCCGGTCCAGCACATAGCCCCGGAAAATCATCTCTTCCAGAACCGGCGCCAGCAGGGTGACGGACAGCGCAGCCAAAAGCAGGTCCACCGATCCGTAAATCTGGGAGGACATGCTGTGATAAGGCCCCATCAGAAAACGCGGAAACGGCACCACCGTGAGCAGCGCGGACATGAACAGACTGAAGCCCACCCCGGCCCCCGCCAGCAGCAGGGCTTTTCGCGGATTCACCTGGCGCCAGCACATGGTCGTCTCGTTCCAGACGGAGCTGCCCCTCTTTTTACATTTCCGGTGCAGGATGTAAAATGTGACGGCCAGCCCCAGGGTGCGGTAAAACTGCCCGCTCCTGAGAATGAAATACTCCGGCTGTTCCTTCAGCCCATAAAAGAGCATGGCGATTGTGGAGATCGCCGGCGGCAGGAGCAGGTAGAGAAGCATAGGCCTGACCGCATACCAGAAGATCCCCGCATTTTTCCAGATTTTTTCCTGTCCCGTCATATTTTTCTCTTCCATACTTCCTCTTTTCCACCGCTATCAATCACTCAACGGTCAGGACGCCGACAAATCCGGTCACCTCAAATATTTCCAGTATCTGGGGTTTCACATTGATCAATACCATGCTGCGGCCTCCCGCATTTACCTTTTTCTGCACAGAAGCGAATACTCTAAGCCCCACTGAGCTGATATAAGTCGTGTCCTCCATATTTACCACAATATCTTCCCCAGTCTGCTCCAGCACTTCTTTCAGCTGCGCCTCCAGCCGGGGCGCCTGGGCCACGCTGATCTTTGCCTCTGTCTTAATCTCCGCCATATCTTCCTCGATTCCGCCGATTTACGGCATATTTATGTCTGTGGAGCGATTCGTTTTCTCAAAGTCAGGATGTTAAAGCCGTCCCGGTACTCATAATCCGCCTCGTCCACAAATTGTTTCACCATATAAATGCCCAGCCCGCCCACCGGCCTTTCTTCCAGCGCAAGGGTTAGGTCCGGGTCCTCCCTGGCAAGGGGATTAAACGGTTTTCCCCGGTCCTTAAAACGCAGCAGCAGATTCCCCGTTCCGCGTTCCACCAGACAGTTCAGGCTCAGCTCCCCGGCCTCTTTTCCGTAAGCATAGCTGGCTATATTGGTAAATATTTCCTCAAGCGCGATCTCTATCTTGCCTGGTATGCCGGTGCAGCCTCTGTCCGCCATATAGCGGTCCACGTCCCGGATCAGCTCTTCCATGTACTCCATGCGGGCGGGGACTGTTTTCTCCAACGCGTCTCCCCCGGAAACGCCGCTTATACCACCGGTCCAAACATTCAACATGGTGATATCGTCCGACTGATCAGCGCCGTCCGCAAATTGTTTCAGATCCTGGAACAGACTCCCCACCACCGACCCGGGATTTCCCCGATCCTTCACACGATTAAGCGAGGCCTTCAGCCCATTATCCCCAAACTGTTCCTCCGCCCGGTTCTCCGCCTCCGTTACTCCGTCGGTGTAGAAATACAAGCTCTCCACCTGCCTTAAATTCAGGCACTCCTCCGTATACTTCCTGTCCTCCCACAGCCCGAACACCAGATCGGAATGGCAGGGCAGCCGGACAAAGGCCTCCCCCCGAAAGGCAATGTAGGGCCGGTTGTGCCCCGCGTTTACAAAGGTGAGCATCCCCGTATCCCCGTCCAGAACGCCGATAAACGCCGTCACAAACATTTCCTCCGGATTGTCCCGGCAAAGCTGATTGTTGACCCTGAAGGCCAGCTCTTCCAGGGACATATCCAGCATACCGTAGTTTTTGATATGAATTTTCGCCATGGCCATAAACAGAGCCGCCGGAACGCCTTTCCCCGAAACGTCGGCTATGACGAAGCAGCACTTTTTTTCCGAAATCTGGAAAACATCGTAGAAATCTCCTCCTACCTCTTTAGCCGGTTCCATCAGCGCGGCTATACGGAGGCCCATCAGCCGCTCCGTGTCCGTGAAATCCCGACGCAGCAGACCGTTTTGGATACGGGCGGCGATCTCCAGCTCCGAACGCAGCCTGGCCTGCTCCTGCACCAGACTGGTGGTTCTCCTGTACGCCAGGTCCAGAAGCGCGCCGTAAAGCTTGCGGTTGATCTCAGCCGCCCTCTCGAACTGATCCTTTGTCAGGCGGGCGCACGCCGCCGCCGTCACAGCCCGCACCGTAGCGCCCCGCGGTTCGCCCCGCAGCAGGGCCATTTCTCCGATAATACTCCCCCGTTCCAGGGGCGTATTGATCTGCCGCCCACCGCCGTCCAGCACCTGAGCGGTTCCCTCCAGAAGAATATACATACCGTCGTCCCCGGGCCGGCCGCAGGTTACAATATCCTGTCCCGGCCGGAAACGCACCTCCTCCATGGACTCCAGAAGAAGGCGGGTGTCCTCCTTAACTCCACCTGCTCCGCTCTCCGCAAACATCTCACGGACGGCCTCCAGGCTCATCAATTTACTGATATCCACTTCCCAGCGCCTCCTCTCCGTTTAGGGGCGGATAAAGAACTTCCCGTAGCCCTCCCCTGCCTCGTAGGTCACGGTGCAATCCCCCACCTGTACCGGCGCGGCGCGGTTTATCCCGTAGGTATTCTGTCCCTGCCAGGCGCTGTAAATGGCCTCCTCCAGCAGATCCGGTGTGGAGCTTACAGTGGCAGCCATTGCCTTAAACACCCCGTAACTGTATTCCGCGTAACGGTTTTCGCCAGCCCCGCCCTGGTCCAGGCGGATGCGCAGGTCCAGGCGGTAGCCGTTTTCCTGATAATCCTTGTAAAGTCCCATATACCTGGCGTCTCCCTGGACGGACAAATACTCGATCATATCGCCGGACACGGACAGCTTTCTGGTGCCTCCAAAGGCGGCGCTCACGGCCATGCCCAGTCCTGCCAGCGCCTCGCTGTTCTCTCCCCAGGCCTCCCCCAGAACCTCCGGCGAGGCGAAACGGACGGGAACCGTAAATTTCTGTCCCAGTATGTCCCGGGTCACCTCGTACCAGGCCCCGCTTTCGTCCACCCGGTATCCGTCCGGAGTGATCTCGTTCATGGCGCAGTGGCCGTCCCCATAGAGATAGTAATATTTTCCATTCACCAGAATCCAGCCGGTCAGCATACTTCCGTTTGTGTCATAGTAGTACCACTGCCCGTTCTCCTGCCGCCAATTCCCGGAGACGGTACCCGGCCCGGCGGCCAGTGCCGCGCTTGGCAGAGACAGGCACAGGGCGGCGGCCAGCGCCGTCGCGCACAGTATCTTTCGCAGCATATGTAATCCCCCTTACTTCTCCCGCCCCTTGTTGGCGCGATAACTTCCGATCACAAACCGGGGTTCTGTTTTCGCCGGCTCTTTCTTTGAGAGACCGGAGACGCTGTTCTCCCTGGCAGGTTTCGCCTCGGGCCCGGCCGCTTTCTTTTCAGCGTTTACCATCTCGTCCAGGGAGATTTCTTTTTTGGTTGCCTCAGGGACTTTTTCTTCCTTTTGCGGTTCCAAGTTACCATCCTTTTCAGGTCCGGCACTTAACTCCAATTTAGTGCATTTTTCTTTTAACTGCTGCATATATCCATGATCACTCAGTTCCTGGCTTGTCTGCATGTTCCATTCATCCGGCTGCAAGATCGTTGCATGTGCCAAATGCTCCTTCACCGTGTCCAATCTATTTTCCAGTGCGGAGATTTCTTTTTCATTCAGAATATCCCCAAAGGTATAATCCAATGTGGCCCGGTCAATCTTCATCAGATTTTCATGCAATCCGGCGTCGACCAATTTAACGTCGCTCAGCTTGCACTTGCACGGGTCCACCCCGCACAGCCCAAAAGCCGCATCGTTATCGATTCCCTGTACTCCCGTTAACCGTGTTTTCCCATCTTCCAACTCAGCCATCTGGTAGAACATGTTGCTCACATTTCTGTCCACCTGGCCGGCGATTAAATCCATAATCTCCAGATTTGTGATCTGACGTTGAAATTCAGGAGCAGCAAAGTCCTGTATACTGATAAATTGGTTTAAATTTTTGCGCTCATTAATATCCAATCCTTCCGCTCTGGCCATCACAATGCCTTCTTCTACCCTGCCATTATTGATTAGGCGCGCTTTTTCGGATTTCGCGATAATATGGTTCTGGCCCAACAAATCCGCCAATCTGCTGGTTGCCACATTCCGCTCCGGAATCTTGCTGCCTGTATCGACTTTACCACTCTTCGCCATTACCTCTATCAACGTATTATTCTTGGATGCTACCTGTATGCCTTCGATCAGCTCCCTCTTTTCATCCGCATTGAAACTATTCCACTTTACAGCATTGAAACTGTTACTATAGTTTTCCATTTTTTGTTCAAAAGCCTCTTTATAGTTCTCCTCACTCATACTATGTTCCGCGGCGGACAGCATCAAATCTACATCGAGCAAGACCCCATCACTCTGTGGAGACCCCTTGCTCCAGTCGAAACCAGACGCCTTTTCCCAGTTTTCTTTAATTCTTGGGTTTCCGGTTTTCTCCGCCATTTCACCAAACACCTGAGCCGTATTCACAAGTTTGCTTTCTTTGGTAAAAAATGCGATATCACCGTCTATAGGCACAACGGTTCTGAAACTGCTTCCCGCCCCCACGGTGTCCAGTTTCATATTCCCAGTATCAAACTCCCGCACCCTCTGCTCCGCCAGCACTTCGTTCCATTTCTTTCCCGAGTTATCCTTCAGAACCGAAGGGGTGCGCATAGCGTTGACACCGTCCCGCTCCTGCTGCTGCAAACCGTAAATTGCTCCCACCATATCAAGGCGGCTCTTTCCTCTGCTCGTCCGCGCTCCCTCTCTGGTCCTCAAATATGTTTCACATGCCTGCCCCAGCCGGGAATGGGCCTCCACCATTTCTTTGGAGGTTTCCCCCACGCTCCGGCCCTGATAGTTCACCACGTCCTGAAGCGCATTCATCACCGCCCGGTATTCCTGCGAAGCCGCAAAAGGACTCTTTTTCATGCTATGACGCATCCGATCCAACTGCTCGCTAAAACTTGTCTTTCCATTCTCTGCCATATTCTGCCTCCTTATTTTTATACGCTATTCAGCGCTGCTCTCTGATTCCTTCTCTTCCTGAGCCGCTTCCCACGCCTTACCCATATTGGGGTTCGTCTCATAAATGGTCACATCCGGGAGCTTATCCGTTTTTGTCGGTTCAGGTTTTTTCTCCCGTTCATCCCTGACCTCGCCCCAGTACTGCTGCATATTCTCCGGCACAGGTATATCTCTTGGAACCGTCTCTCCCGGGGGCTCCTCATTGGATGGAATTCCCCTGGACGGCGCGTCCTCCAGCAATGTATCGAGGTCAAATTCATAGACCCTGGCCCTGGCAATATCCATATATTGGTAATCAGCATCCGTCCGATTAAAACCCACTGCCGTGATCTGATTGTCCCCGGTCCTCCACGCCTGATAGACCGGATAATCCGCCAGGCGGTAAATGGTTCCGCTGCTGCTCTGCCCCATACGCCCCGATTCTTCCGTTGAGCCTTCAAACAGCTGCATTCCATTAAAGAATGTGGAAAACAAGACTTTAATGTTTGAACCATCCTCCAGAATCAGCACGTTCTGCCGGCTGTATTGATCAGGATTCCTGTGGATATCCGCACCGGACGCATCGTACCCGCCGATTCTCTCCGACTGCTTTTTCATCTCATCCAGAAGCGTTTTATCCTCATCGCTCTGCCGGTATCCCAACGGGTTTAAATCCGATGTCATCAGGGTGATCCATCTTTTGGATGGGGTGTTGATCAGAAGTCGTTTGTGCTCCAAATCCGTCCCCAGCACATAGGGCTGATCTCCCAGAGAATTCAGAATATATGCTCCCATTTCCTCCCCCGCTCCCTCGAACAGGATATAGCGCTGTGATTCTATTTGTGCCGACGATTCCGCAAAACACTGCAGCGAGCAGATATTGGCCATGCATATCCCCATGGAATACCGGCCCTTATCGACTGTCCCGGGGGTAATATAAATATTGGGCCTATTGTCAAGCACCACAAAACGTTCGATGGCGGAGCCATCCTGAAACTGCAGCTTTTCCGCGTAGACCGGATTCACATACTCGGTAAAGGTCTCCTCAGTCCGATCATTTCCCTCCCCTGTTAC
Organism: [Clostridium] asparagiforme DSM 15981; assembly: GCA_025149125.1. GTDB lineage: Bacteria > Bacillota > Clostridia > Lachnospirales > Lachnospiraceae > Enterocloster > Enterocloster asparagiformis. Next base: position 6,002,377 of record CP102272.1, read on the forward strand.
AACCGTATAACTCCTTGTCGCCTGTGCTTCTACCTCTGTCCGTGAATTCTTCTTCACGCTACCCACAATGGGACAATACCCCTTTTCCTGATCCTGAAAAAAATACCGTTCCAACCGCTGGCCGTCCGTCAAGTTAAATGCCGGTTCAATAGCGGATTGGTCCACCTGGGTAAATATCGCCTCGATATCGCCCACCTTCTTATTCTCTAAGAATTTTCTCACATCCTGATTTTTCCATTGATACAGGTCACCGTGTTCCGTTATAGACAAGTTCTCTCCCGACGCCACTTTGTAATATCCAAAACGATCCGGGTAGACTTTTTTAGTCTTCTCCCAATCCGCCTCTGCATCCCGCTCGCTGCTTGCTCCCTCCGCCAGCTCCCGCCAGTACATCACCTGATTCCAGTAATTTATATTGTACCTAAGTAAATACTCAGAACTTCCGCCGTTTCCGATGGGCATATAACTGTAACCCAGCAGATAGGTTTCCGTGGTCAGCGTTTCCTCCTCCTGGTCCGGATCTATTTCCAGAGCGGTATAATCCTCCACCGTCAGTGTGACCGGTATGTAGAAATTGTATCTCCCGTCCGTGGTAACGCTGGTAATATCCCGGTCGAAATAGGAAGGATTCTCCCCTCCTACCCCAAATATCTCGTCGATCAGGTCCAAAAGGCTCTCCCCTCCGGATAATTCTTCGCTGCCGAATTGAATTTTGCCCGAGCCCCGGTTGAACCTGACGTTGCCCTCCCGGTCGATGAGGGAAAGATCTCCGTTCTCATAGATGCTGATCCTGTACTCTCCGTTGACATCCGTGCACATGTGGACATAAAAGGGCGAATACACGCCTGAGCTGTCCTCCCCAATCTCCACCTGCCGCTGGTAAAGAATATCGTGCCGGTTCTCATCGCTTTTGTGGTTTCGCGCCACCACATGGACTTCCTGTCCGGTCTGAGTGTCTGTTGTCACATAGTAATAATAGAAATAGTCTTCCACCAGACCCAGGATCTCAAACGCTTTTAAATCAGAGGTCCCGTCCAGGTGGTTTTCCGGGAAATAGAAAGCCCGCGTTCCGGTCAGGTCCTCAAACCGCGCTTCCAGCACCTTGTCCGTCTCCGCTTTGACCGTCTGATCCACATCCTTGGGTCCTCCCTCTTTCCGCGGCGCCTCAGTGGGCTTCTCCACGGGACCGACTCCCGTTTCATTGGGAACCGAAAACTCGATGTAGGAATTAATCTCCTTTTGATTACACCCTGTGAAAAAAACACTAAGGCCGCACATGCACAGGGTCAGCCGGATTCTTAATATTCTTTTCATAAAATGGAATTCTCCCTCGCATGGTCCAGGCGCTCCAGGGAGCGCCCGGTTTCCCGCTTACTTACTTTACATAGTCGCTCATCCACACCTGCATGGAATCCATACCGATCTTCAGCACCACAATCAGAACAAAAATCAACACGAAACCGATAATCGCATTTTTCAGGCTGTTCTTCGCCTTTTCCCTGTCCTGGGGTTCCTCAGCCTTGGCCAGCTTGGCGCCCAGAAAGATACAGTAGATCGCGCCCAGGGCTCCGACAATCGCCAGGGCGGGCGTCACCGCCAGATTGAGCAGCTTCACAATCGGTTCCGCCACCTTTTCAAAGGGGTTCTCGTCAAGAAGCATCGCCATCATTAAATTCGGTATATACATGTTATACCCTCCTTTTATTTTTTAATTATTATTATAAAAACCTTGGGTGCCTGCGCTGGTAAATCAGCCACGCAGCCGCTCCGGCTAACGCCAAACAGGTTATCATAATCGTCCCCGGTCCCGGCATACGGAACCGGTCCGCCATTTTTATGGCGTAATATCGTTCATTTCCCGCGCTGTCCGTTAAACGGTACTGATAATTTCCCCCGATCTCGAGGGTGCTAAGGACCATAGACACGGGCTTTCCGTTATAGTACATTTCCACGGCCGCCGCCGGATCGTCCACCGCTACGTGAACCGTACGGTTCATGGCGTACCGGTCCGGCGCCGGGTCGAAGGACAGGAGCGGGGCTTTTGTATCGCGGACAAACGCTGTCTCAAAGGTCATCCCATCCAGCTTCTCGTGGACAAACCGGACCCGGTAGGCGCCGTCCCTGCTGAGAAAATGCCATCTGGGATTTTCCGGTTTAAGAGCTGTCTGATCCCGTTCCAGCCGGTCGATGTAAAATCCCTCCGGCGCGGTCAGAAGGCTGACCTGGGACGACACCTCCGGAATAATGGAAAAATAAAAATCGATCTCGTACAGGCTGCTGTCTCCATTTTGGCCGCCGCCCGGCAAAACCAGCAGGTTGATCCGGTAATTCCCCGGCTGGCCGTATACGCCGTCCTCCGCAGGGGTGATTTTCATCCCGCTCCGGTATACGGTGGTGCGGGCGTTCTTCATGGGCAGGAACGTTACGGGACGGGTGGTGAGCATTCCGTTGGGAATACTGGATGAAAAATATTCTTCATTGGGGAGGGTGTAGTACACCATTGACTCGCCTTCATCCCATCTGATCTTAGGAACCGGATGAATGATACTCTGCATCTGGGCCATCTGATCCATCAGCTCTGCGCTCACCTCGGGCAGAATGTCCATATCCCCGGTATCCTCCCCCGCGCCCATCCGCTCTCTCAGCTCCCGCTCCAGTTCCCCGGCGTCAAATCCCTCCGGCGCGGTCTCCCAGGACGCGGTGTCCGGCAGGGCCGTCTCCGGGTAACCGTAAGCGCTGACGGGCAGGGCTGCGGCGATCAGTACAGCGGACAGTACACACAGCAGACATTTCTTCATATCCTCATCACCTGCCCTTTGCATTGTTGGATCTGAGCACCGGCGCCCTTGGCCGCTCCGGCGCGTCCCGGCTCCTCTCCGAAGCCTTCAGGGCGCTTTTTTCCATATCCCGCTGCCTGGGCCCGACGGCCTCCCTGCGGGCCGACTTTGAAGCCGCCGCCTCCTCCCGCTCCAGCTGCTCCAGAGTGACCGGCCTGCGAAGCTCCGCCCCCGCGTGGAGGCCTTTCTGCGCTCCCGCGTAATCATGCAGGCGGCCCGCCTCGAAATCCGCTTTCTGCTTTCTCAAATCTTTCAGCTCCATCTCCCAAAGGACTCTGTTTTTCGGGCTGTCAAAATATGCCATATTCTCCTCCATCAATCCTTCAGCTTTTCCGTCAACAGCCGATTCAGCTCGCTCAGCATGCGGTACTGCTCCTCCCCGGCGTAAAACGCATAGGACTCCCGCTGGATCCCGGAAAAATCCCGGACCGCAAGCCCGCCCCGGCTCAGCAGCTTTCTGGCCTCCGCCTCGCCGCAGATGTAACCGGCAATTTTGCCCTCTCCAATGGAAGCCTCCGCCAAATCCGCATTGTCAACGTCCTCTATTGTCAGACCTGTCACGGAATAGAGCTGGTTCTTCACCCTCTGCCCCACCCCGGGATCAAAGCCTACCTTCGAGTTGGCCAGCTCCCCCGGGAAACTTACTCCGCCGCTCACTGTCGCAATATACACCGGACGGCAGCCGTAGGTAATCGAGTACCCCGTGTTTCCACTTTCTTCCAGAATCACCGCGCCTGCTGCAATATCCGCCCGCCCCTCGGCCACGGCCTGAACCCCCTGGCCCTCCTCCATGTATTCGTAGAGAACCTCCACGCCCAGCCTGCTGCCCAAAGACTCGATCACCTCCCGCTCCAGGCTTTCCGCCCAAGCGCGGGACATGTCCCCCTCGCTTTCTCCTGAAAGAGCCACCACAAGCTTTCCTTTTTTCTCCACAAGTTCAAGCGTATCCGGCTTCTTTCCGCCGCAGCCCCACAGGCAGAGGCAAAGGACCGCCAGACAAACGGCAAATACATGACTCTTCTTCATCCCCGCCTCCCGTCACATGGTAAAAAGCTGTTCAATATCCCGGGGCGCCTCGATATCGATGCAGCTGCGCTCCGAAGGCGAGGTAACCACAAAGGCACGCCCTCTGCCGTTGTTCACAATTTCCTCCTGCTCGCTCTCGTTGATGGCCCCGGCCTTCTCGTACAGCTTGCACAGATCGTGCATGTCGTTGGGAGAGAGCGGGAAAATAAACGAATACTGGCAGGCGTTGATGATGGCCGTGGATTTTCTGGCCAACTCCTCGGTTCCCACAAAGTCCTTTACATTCTGCGTGATGATAATCTGCATACCATTGTATTTGCGGATTCGCTTTGCCATCTGATACATAAAATCCAGGGCGATGGGATACTTGCTGTCGATAAACACGTGGGCCTCGTCAATTACAATCACAATCTTCCTGGATGCCCCGAACCGCAGGTTGTAGTCCCGGTTCTTGATAATCTCATTGTCCAGCCATTTCAGCACCAGCAGCATCTGCGCGTTGGCCACCGTGTTATTTTTGTTCGCCAGCAGCGACTGGAAGTTGAACACAATAAAGTTCTCCTGGGTGCTGATGGAAGCCGCTCCGTTCCAGAGTCCGGCGTTTCTGCCGCCTGTGGCGAATTTGGAAATGTAGTTCAGCAGCACGGTCAGATTGGTCTTGCTGTACGTTCCTGTGGACATCTGAAAATCGTTGAGGATCTTTTCGTACAGATCGTCAAAGGTGGGGTAGTCCTCCGGCCCCAGCCTGCCAAGGTCCGTCTCACTGTCAATTCCCTTGGACTCATACATGCGGATGGTAATATTGTTCAGATACTCCAGGGCATCCGGCTCGATACCGGTTAAAATCTGGCGGTAAAACTCTTCCAAAAACTGCATGTGCATGTTGAAGCTTACCTTGGCCGCATCGTCCCCGCCGTCCTCCTCATCGTCGTCGGACAGTCCGGTTATGATGTGGAACGGGTTCAGCCTTCCCTCGGTGGCGCTCCCCACGTCGATGACCTTGCCCTTTAGGTTCTTGGCCAGCCCGGTGTATTCGTTCTCCGGGTCCAGGATGAATATCTTGCTGTTCTCCGCCGCCAGGTTGGCGAGCATCATCTTTGTGGCGTAAGATTTTCCGGAACCGGATTTTCCGATCACTACCATATTGCTGTTGACCCGCTCCCGGTCCCGCACGAAAAAATCCACAAACACGGGCTTCCCGGCGTTTTTTCCAAGACAGATTCCTTTGGCGTCCATCATCAGCTTGTAAACATAGGGAAAGGCCGCTGCGACGGACCCGCTCTGGATTCCCCTCCCTTCCCGCCGGAACGCGTCGAAGGCGGAGATATGGGAGGAGGCGTAGGCCTCAAACTGTTGCAAAAACAGGTCCGTGGACTTGAATCCCCATTCCGAAAGCTCACGGCGTATCTGGCGTTTTATCCCCTGCCCCTGCTTTTTCGTCTGATATTCCGGGTGAAGGCGGGCTTCGGACAACTCGTAGTCGTAGGCCGTAATGTAGATGTTCACGTCCATCAGCATCTCGTTGTCCCCCTGGAGCAGGGACAGCACTTCCGCCAGCGTCTCAATGTGGTTGTTCAGCTCCATCAGCTTACTGGTCTTGCCGGTGGAATTGCCCTGCTCCCTCAGCTCGTCGATGGCCCGGTCAATCTGCCGGATTCCCTTATACCGGTCGATGGGCTTCATTTTCAGCACCACCCTGGTATCCGGCCGGTTAAACAGCCCGTGCCCCCAGGCGTTTTCCACCAGAATCGGGTAATCCGTAATGCGGATATTGTGGGTGATTATCTCATCGTAGCTCACCGTCCTGGAGGTGATCTGGATGCGTTCCGGCAGAATCCAGTCCATATACTGGTCCGGGCTCAGATTCCAGGCCTCCCGCTCGTCAAAAATCACGGAGTAGTTATATTTCAGGAAAATCGCCAGCTCCTGCTCCCTGAGCACATGACAGTCCATGCCATGGGTTCCCATTGCGGCCAGCATATCCTCCGCCTGATTCTCCAGGTGGCTTCTATCTTTTCCAAAAAACACCAGATAGTGGTGCGGCAGATAGACTGTTTCCTTTTCGTTGAAGAGTTCCAGCTGTTTGATCCGGTCCTGTATGATCCCGATCCGCACCGTCAGCTCCTCCTCGGACAGCATCCCGCGGATATACGCCGCTTTCAAATCGTCCTTTTTCTTGTTCTCTGTTTGAATAAAGCTGTCGTAAAGCATGGGGCGGTCTATCTTGACCATGGCCGCGGTCTCCGACTCCGTCACAGTCCGCAAAATGGAACCGTAAACCTGGTCAATCAGCTGATTCTGCCGCGACTCTGTCATAAAACGGAACTCGATGGACGGAATCTCCACCACCAGCCCGCTGTACGCATCCCCATACTCGATAAAGGTTCCCGAAATTCCGGTAAAGGGCGTGATGCCCTGAACCGGGATTTCCCCCTTTTTCTCCGGATTCTTCCGGAATGTTTTATAGCTCATGGCATATTTGATGCCATAGTACACGGTCTTGTACGCCTTTTCGTTTTCCACCGGAATGATGGAGGCAGCAAACAATATGAACATGATCAGCGCCGCCCCCCAGCGGAAGGGGAGATTGGATAGCAGCATAAGCAGGGTCAGCGTCACGCCCACGCAGGCAATTATAATATCCGGCAGCTCGATCCCTTTAAAGAACTCCATGGACACCCTGGTTTTTTTCGGTATTATCCTCATGTCTTATCCCCTTTGCTCTGTGATGACCGTTTTCCGCCGGAAGACGGGCCGATGGAAAGGCCGCCGTCCTCTGTCAGATAACGCGAATCGTTCAGCCTGCAGCGGAACTGGTTCTCATAAAACTCTCTCTGCTTGCTCGAGCACTGGACGGTACCGCCTGTGGCCTCGGCACGGGAGCGAATATAACTGTAGACGTACTCTTCCCTGGCGCGGCTTCCCTTGCTTTTTAAAACCTGATCCCGGTTATCCACAAATTGTTTAAGGCTTTCATGCTGCGACGCGCTGCCCTCTCCGGAAACTCCTAAATCTTTGAGCGTTGGGCTCTTCATCCTTCCAAACCGCAGATCCTCCACAGTCCGGTCGGCGCTCTTTGCAAACCGCTCCGCTCCGCGTACCACACGGCTCTCCCGGATCTGGTGCTGGGCGCTGGTTTTCAGATAAGCGGTAGAATCTTGGATATTCCTTCCGTACTTTTCCATCTTGGTCACAAGACGACTTCCCCGAACCTGGCGGGCCTGATCCGACGCCCAGTTTTTGGCCTTCTGTTCTTTGTCGAACGTCCAGTCCTTGACCTTCTTCTGCTGGAGCTTTCCCCAGTCCGCCGCCCGGTGTCTCTGCTGGTTGGTCCAGGCCGCGGCCTTTTTCACCTTCTGCCCCTGCTTCGCCCCCCAGTTCACAGCGCTGCTGATCTTTTTATTCTCCATCATACGCTGGCCGGAATGCTTGGCAATGGCCTTCATCTCAAGCTTGCCCTTGCGCAGCTTATTTTTGGCGGAGCTGCCCGCAGACTTGGCCTTCTGATATCCCTTGGCCCCCGAACGGCCCGCCGCGCTTCCCATCTTGCCGGCGATCTGTTTGGACGTCAGGCCCATTTTTCCGGTGGCCTGCCCGGCTGCGCTCCTTACTCCGTTTATAACAGGACTGGCCGCCATCATCATCATACCCATAGCGCCTCTCATCGCCTCCTGTTCCTGACGGCCCGCAGCCTCATTTACCAGGCTGGTCAGAAGGTTTCCGGATTTGGACACAGCCCACGCTCCGCCCAGGGCCACCAGACCGTACATCAGAAATGTACTCTCCCGCCCCATGTCGCTGAACTGGATTCCCCCTCTCATAAACAGCGGGAGCACCAGCAGGTAAACCTTCATCACCACGACGGAGCCATATCCGGTGAACAGCTTACCCATGAACAGGCCGAACCACTGCTTAAATTTCTCACCGTCGTCCAGAGGCATCATCGCCACAAAATAGGGCGACACCATATAGAGCAGCAGAATCTCAAACAGCCTGCGTATAAAGGTAAACAGGCACATGAGCATAATAATGATCAGCGCGATCCCGATGAGCCAATATGTAAAATCAAACCCGCCGAAATTGAAATGCACGGCCACCTTCAGCGTGTTTTTATAATTGTCAAATGGGTCGTTGATGTAGAACTTATCCCTGGGAAACGCCAGCAAATCAAAATCTTCGTTGGTATAGTCCACATACTTAAATCCAAAGCCGTCATCCGTCTGCTTAAACTCGGTATGAGACAGATTATAGTCCTGCTTCCACGCCGCGTTGACGGAACTCAGCACAAACAGCGTGCTGCCCATGGTGCTCCGCTCCCCGTTGCTCCCCAGGCTTACGGCGTTGTCCAGGGTGGTCAGCACCGCTGTGGAGACCTGTATCATGCAGAGCACCATAAAGGGGATCAAAAACGCTCCCACAACCGACTTCATCAACTGGGACAAAACATGGCTCACCGGCCTCTTATTTTCAAAGTCCAGGTCAAAGGCGGACTTGGCCACCCCGTATATGGTCAGCACCACCGCGATACACACTCCCGAAAACGTGATAATCCAGAAGGCGTTGCGCACCGCATCCATGTTGAACAGAACCTCCAGAAGGCTTCCCTGTATGACCTCCCCGCCTCCGGGACCGTTTGGGTAGTAGGTCACAGGCTCCAGACCGATAAAAATACCGAACGCCTTTTCCAGGTAATCAACAACGGACAGAATAAATTTCAGTATCTCGTAGTACAGCGCTCCGTATAGAAAAAACATGATCTTCGTATACCAGTCCCACGCCACCTGCAGAATCGGCAGCACCACCGGTCCCAGAACATACTGGAATATGTATCCCAGACCCGCGCTGATGAGACTGGAGACGAAACTGAACACAGGAGTGAATATATGGTCCATCACCTGCCCAAAAACCCAGTCAAATATTCCCAGGTAACACATTTCCATATGGCTTCACCTCCTTTGTCATCCATCGTTTTCCGATCCCTGCGTTACCTTTTGGGCCGCGCCGCTGACCGCCTGACCAGTCTTCTGTCCGGCGGATTTCAGGGCTTTCTTCGCTCCGCCCGATACCGCTTTCCCGGCCGACTTGGCCACCGCCTTCCCGGCCGACTGAGCCACCGCCTTCCCGGCTGTCTGGGCCGCTGCCTTGGCGCCCACCATAGCCGCGCTTCCCGCACCGGCCGTGGCAGCTCCCGCCGCCACCGTAGCGCCCGTTTCCACCGCCTGTTTCGCCATCTGGGCCGCCTTCATACTGACCGCCATAGCCAGCATCACCGATTCCTTAGAATCCTGGGCGGCCTGTGGATTCAACAGCTCCAGCACCATGGTCTGGCTTTTGTAAATCGCCAGAACGCCCCCCATCATAAACAGCAGCTTCAGCAGCGAATCGATCAGCGACTCTTCCAGGCTGGGGGAATCGACGTCATAATCCAGGCCCAGAGAGTACATGATATCATTCATAGAGGAATTGCTTCCCATCCCCGCAAGCCCGCTTTTGGACATCGCTTCATCGATGCTATTCCCGCTCCCCCCGCTTGACGCCGTCCCCGAACCAATCGACGCTCCCGCCTCAGTAACCGGTCCGGTCGTCAGGTTTTGATAGACCATCGAGGCGCCCAGATTCAGCTTGCTGCTGAAAATGATCGGAAGCAGCAGCAGAAAAATTTTCAGTGAAAATATCACACCGAAGCCGGACAGGAACTTTGCCACAAACATTTCGCGCCATCGCTTGAACATGGCCCCGTCGTCGGCAGGAATGGTCGCGACGAAAAACGGAGACACAATATACAGCATGAGCAGCTCCAAAAGCCGCCGGATGAACTGGATTACCAGGCCCACAAACATGATAATCATGAAGATAACCGCCACATATCCCATGATATAGTCAAACTTGGCCGGCGTAAAATCCATACCGGAGTCCAGCAGATTTTTGTAGTCCTTTTTCCCGGACAGGTACTCCTTACGCAGGTCGTCTTCCATATCCGGTTCCAGGTAATTGTCCTCAAACTCTCCCAATCTGGTCAGGAAGCTTCCCAGATTATTGGGATCCTTCCGCCCCGCCCGCAGGCTGGATATAAGAAACACATAGGTTCCCGTGCTGGGCGTTTTTTCGAACCCCTTCTGGTTCATCACTGCGTCCTGTACCTGAGTCGTCACGGCTGTGGAGATCTGCAGCAGAAATATACAGAAAAACGGCACCGTCAGAAATGTCACCGCCGCCTTCATGGCGCTTTTCAGCACATGGGAGATGGGGTTTTTATTTTCCAGGGTCATGGAGGAGATGGATCTGGCAACCGAAACGATGGTAAAGAGCAGGCAGAGACACACCGCAACAAACGTCACCATCAGAAACGCCCGGCTGACCACGTCCAGCTGGAACATCATCTCCATCAGCGTCATGGGCCGGTTGTCCACGATCACCTTCTCTATCCCAACGAACACGTTGATCATGCCCTCGAGCCCATCCAGTATGCCGCATAAGCCCACTAAAATCAGATAGGCAAGGTAGGAAAACTGCTGCGCCAGAGAGGCGATCACAACTTCCCCGAACACCGCCAGGATGTCTGTGAGAACCGGAGCGAACACTTTATTAAACAGAACGTTCAAAACCAAGTAAAAGCTATCCAGTATACCGCCGGCAATCTCCATAGAAACAACTCCTTATCGAACCGTAAGGTTCTTCTTCTTGCGCACCAGCATCACCACGGCCGCCGCTATCCCCGCCACACAAAGCAGAATTGCCGTCAGCGCGTAAAAATTCATATGGTAGCGCAACGTAAATTCGTTTACCGTCACATTTCCGGCCCGGTCCGTAACCGTGAGGACATATTTTCCCGGTCCGGTCACCTCGGCGCTTGTAAACTCATAGGGTTCTTTTCCGTTTTTGGACAGGGTGATCGTATTGATATCATTGGCAAGGTATGTGATGGCCGCGCTCTGCCTCCCCACTTCCACCGTCACCTCCGGCGGCTGTGTGTCCCGCTCCAGCTTCAGGGAAAAGCTCTCTCCCGCCTGTCCCTCCAGCTCCAGCTCATAGCTGCCGTCCGTTGTCATGGCCAGGGCGGATCCGTTTCCCACATCCAGCCCTTCTCCGTTGAATGTGGCTTTTGTGATCCGCAGCCCCACCGGAGCCGTATAGGAATCCCGGTTGACATACGAATTGATGATCTCAAAGTCAAACTCATAGTCCCCGGAAACCAGCCGGTATTGCCCAAAGGCCCTGAGCTGGCGGCTTGCCTCCCACTCCAGCTCCTCCTCGCCCAGAAACAGCCCGTACTCCTCCCCTGAGCGGATCTCCACCGCCTGAGTGACCGCCATGCCCTCCGGTATGTTGCTCAAAAACGTAAAGCCGTTTTCCAGCGTGACCTGGTACATGGATTGGTCGGGCAGATACTCCTGGCTCCGTTTCACCGCGCCGGCCTGTTCCCCGGCGGCCGCGGTCTGTTCCGGCTCCCCATCGTCCCCGTGAAGAGAGGCCCCGGTCTCCGCCGCCTTTGCTGTTTCCGGGATCTTCTCCGGTGCCGGCGTCTCTTCCGTCTCCTCCGGGCGTTCCGGCTCAGACGCTTCCCCGGTCTGCGAACCGGCTGTCTCCCGGGTCCCGGATGGAATCACATCCGGCAGAAGTCCCATGCCTTCCGGCAGACCGGCTTCGCCGCCGGCCTGCGCTGCGGCCTCGGGAGTCTTCTCGTCAATGCGGAACCGGAACACCGTCCGGTACTCCTTCTGCTCAGAGAGCGGCACATTTTTGTCCTCCACCACAGTGAGGCGGATCACATAGGTTCCTCGCCCGGACACCGTCTGGCGGGAGGCGTAGGAAAACGGCACCCCGTCCTTTTCCGCCGTATAGTCCACGCCCGCCGGTATCTCCAGATACACGGGCTGGTCGGTGACTCCCCCGTTGGACACGTTGGAGTACAGAAAGTATTTGTCCCGGATGGACAGCTCATAGAGGCCGAAATCAGCGTGAAAACGCTCGCTCATGGTCACATCCTCAATGCCGGGGCCCTCCCCTTCTTCCATTTTACTCTGGTCCGCATACGCCGCGGCTCCCGGTCCGTTCGCCGCGTCCGCCTCCGGATCCTCCTCTTTTTCCGACTGGCTGAAACCGAACCGGGAGGAGAATGAGGAGGCGGATTCATCCGTCTTCCCCGCCCCCGGCGACGTCATGGCAAGGCACCCTGATAGTAATCCCGCCGCAATGATCAGTCCCGTTTTTTTCACTCGAACCATAATCCCTTATCCTCACTTTTCATTCTCAGGCCATACCCTGAAGGCGGTTTTCCCCGCTGCTTTCCACTGCCTGCTCTTCCTCCTGCTCCTGCTGCTGCATCTGGATGATGTAGTTTCGCTCCTCCAAATCGTAATAAACCTCGTCGCCGAAGAAGGCGTTCATTCTCACATCGCTCAAATCCATGGTCTTCATCTGGTACAGCGGGCATTTGTAGCTGGGCGTGAATTTAGTTTTCAGGGGATAATTTCCAAATGTTACGATGATTGCGTTTCCGGTGCTGGTCTTGTTGTTCAGCTTCTGTAAGTCGGAGGGATAGATAAGCGGCCTTGTCTGTACCTGGCTGGACACGTTGATTCCGCCGTTTTTGTCCCCCACTGTGGAGGAAACGCTCTGGGTGGACACCGTCTTGTTGCCGCACAGCTTGGAGAATTCCTCGCAGGTCTCTATATCGTTGGAACCGATAAACATCTTCAGGCCGCAGTTGCTCTTGATAATGTTGGCGATGGTCTGGCCGTAGACATTGTCCAGCTGGGCGTAGGACTGCACCACCATGTTGAACCAGATTTTCCGGCTCCGGCCCACGGTGATCATCTTGTCGAACTTATCGATCTTGGGCATGTTGCCGAACTCATCCAGGATGAAGTAGACGTTCCGGGGAAGGCTTAAGTCCTCTCTTGCCGAGGCCACCTTGATCAGAGCCTTGTAGATACAGAGGACGAACACGGCCGCCAGGGCGTGCCGGGTATCCTTCTCGTCCGGGATCTTTAGGAACAGCGCCGTCGGCTCGCTGGCGAATTGCAGCGGATCGATATCCGTGGCCGACGTCAGGGAGCAAAGCCCTTCGTCGTTGAACATGGACAGCTTGTCAAAGGCAATGGACATGTAGCTGGCAAGAGTGGTGTCCGCTGCGGACAGCACCTGTCTGGACAGCCCCACGGATTTGGAAAGCTTGGGCCTTCCCATAAAGTATTCCTTCAACGCCTGGAACTCGTTCTCGGAATTGCTGATGGCCTTGTTGATATTAAAGAAACAGAATTTCTCCCTGGTCATCTCCAGCTCCGGGTACTCGCTGTCCTCCAGCATAGCCAGGCAGACCGCCATGATAATGGACCGGGCGCCCTTCTCCCACACGGGGTCGTCCTTGGACTCGATGGGGCAGATCACGCTGATTAAGTCGTTTAAATCCTCGTACAGCTCGTCGTATATCTTCTGCTTCTCCACCTTCACCACCGTGATCAGCTCCCGCCGCACGGCGTATGCCTTGCCCTTATACTCGTACCACACGTCCCCGTAGGCCCCGATGTCGTTGGCCAGCTCCAGGCCGCTCTCCCGCACATCGGATTCGCACTGGAAGATCCCCTTTCCCGCCTCCAGATACAGCTGGTAGCGGTCGTAGATATCCCCCAGGGGATTCCAGCGGAAGGAACTGTAGGGGTCCCGCAGGTCCAGCACCATCACCTTGTATCCCCGCTCCGAGAGCATCCCGCTGTGGAGCTGGAACAGCTCTCCCTTGGGGTCGGTGCAGATCATCGAGGACACGGCCGAGCTGCGCCCCAGAATCTGGATCATGGGATTGATAAAGGTGGTGGTTTTGCCGCTGCCCGTCGCACCGATCACCAGGCCGTGCATAGGGCTGGCCAGATTCAGCTCCAGCTCCTTCTTTTTCTTGTTAAATACGGCGTATACCGGGATTCCGTCCTTTTTCGACTCATTGATCTTTGTAAAACGATAGGGCTTAAAATTGGAATCCCGCTCCTTGTCGGTCATAAATCGCGAATTTTCCAGGGAACTGTCAATGTTGTCGTCTTTGCCCTTGAGCATACGCTTGGCCTGCTTTGCGGTGGGCTTGTGGAAAACCAGGTAGAGCATAAAGACCATCACCGACACGATCAATCCGTAAAGCCAGGTGCTGCCCTTAAGAAACAGTCCCGGATTCCAAAGCCCCGCCCAGTTTCCCGTCATGGCGGCGGGTACGAGCTCAGTCAACGCCATCGCCGTCAAATATCCAAACACTATAACCATCACAAGGCCCCCAAGGGCCATTCCCGCTATCTTTTTTATCATGCCGCGCCTCCAATCCCCTGCTCCGCTTTTGCTAACTCTCTGCCTATGAAATCATGGTATTATAATCCACCTGCCGCTTCAACCCTTCGGAACCGAAAGTCATTTTTTACCGCCAAACGTCATTTTTCCCTCCCCCTTCGCACCGGATTCCCCGGAAGTCACCGGTATCACCACCGACACTTTAAAAATACGGTCGCCCGGCTCAAATTCCGCCAACCCGCCGTATTTTTTCACAATGGCCTTCACGGATTCCACCCCGATTCCCATCCCCGTCCGTTTAGAAGATCGGAAATAACCGCCTTTGTAGGAAATCTGGCCGTTATAGCTGTTGTCCAGCAAAATGGCGAGACGCTGACTGTCCTGGATGCATTTCAGGTGGATAAACCGCTTTCCCTCCTCCTGCCGTTCGCAGGCCTCCAACGCATTTTCCATCAGATTCCCCACAATCACGCACAGCTCGTCCCCGGGCAGCACGGCCCGTTCCGGCACGCCGGCGCTGATCTCCGTCTCAATCCCGGCCCTGGCTGCGGCCGCCTCATAGTGGCAAAGCACCGCATCCAGCGCGTAGTTGTCCGTGTGGGTGACCGGCTCCTTAAATGCCATGGACGGCGTCAGCTTTCTCAGGTATTCCCCCACCTGCTCCGTATTCCCCTCCTGATACAGCGTGTTCAGAATGCGGATATGGTGACGCATGTCGTGGCGCAGCCTGCGGGTCTCCTCGATTCTGGCGTTGAGCTGGCGGTAATGCTCCTGCTGCATAGACAACTGCCGGTTCATCCGGCCAGTCTCAACCACAAATACCGCCCTGCTCCGGTAGGCGTCCACCATGTCCTGCCACAGGATACTGAGCAGCCCCACGATCAGGATGATACAGCCAAGGACCATAAACGGCTCACCGATCACCGGTTCGTAATACGGAAGCAGCTGTTCCATAAAAATGACCGAGGTGAAGGCCACCGCCATGACCAGCAGCGTCTTGGCCCGCTCCATCTCCTCCACCAGCGCCCGTTCCGCCACCAGGATCAGGTAAAATGCCACTGCGAATTTATACCATTCCGTGAGATAGTGGAACCAATCGGCCACCACGGACGGGATGTATTCTACAAAAAAGCTGAGAGTCAGGGACAATATGCAGAATCCTCCCATGACGGCGGACACAACTCCTCCCCGGATTCGATACAGGTCATTTTCCAGTATCACCGCCAGCCACAGCATGGAGAAAAAGGAGAACCGGCTGATCGCGTGCCAGGGCAGAATCTCCAGCGGATATCCCGACCGGATCAGCGGCCAGACCGCGTAGCCCACAAAGCACTGGCAGAACAGAAAGAACAGAAACCCTCTCCACCACCGGATCTGGATCGCCAGCTGGAGGGACAGAAGGGAGGCCACGCAGGCCAGCACCATGGTCACCGCCTTGACGTACAGGTTGACCTCCCGCAGCCTTGCCACCGCCTCGTAGCTGCCCAGGGTGGGCGGTGCGAACATCCACGCGTGGATGGAGGCCAGATCCGCGACCTGAATTAAAATCTGAATTTCTCCCGTCTCCCGTATGGGAACGATGGCGCTGCGGATTCCCGGCCGGCTTTCCTGCGGGTCCCCCCACTCCATGGCCAGCCGGTCCTGTATGTACATGCGGCTGGACGCGGAAATCTCCGGCATCTCAAGGGCAAATACCTGCTCGGTCTCAGGCAGCACAAGGCGCAGGCGAAAAGTTCCCCTGATCCATCCGATTGCGCCTTCCCGGCTCATCACGCCATATTTTCCTAAATTCACAAATTCCGGTTCCCGGCTTTTTCCGTCCGCAAAGTCCTCCGGGCCCAGAAGCTCCCCCTCATAATACTCCCATCCCTTGACCAGCCACCGCAGCCCGGAAGCCGCTTCCCCCTCTCCCGAAAGATCCAGGATCCCACAGGACGGTTGGCCGGCCTCCCCCATATACCGGTTGTTGTAAAAATACAGAACAAGAATCACCGTCACCGAGAAAATGGACACGGCCAGCATCACCAGAATCGGGCGAAGACTCTTAAAATCAAACTGTTTTATCATTTTCCCTCAACTCCCGCAGCATGTATCTGAGATAGTCCTTTTTGATCTGCGCCCGGCCCCGCACCCGCATGGGCAGATGCTCGCCGTTCTTTAACACCAGGTCCATGTCCCCGGCCTCCCTGATCCAGTCCATATTCACATAAATGGACCGGTTGCAGCAGAGAAAGCGTTTATCCTGCTTTAGCTGGTCCGCCAGGGAGGAAAAGGAAGAGACAGCCTCGATGACGGAATCCACGGTGTGGACCAGGGGCATGCGCCGGATACACTCCAGATAGAGTATCTTTTTTAAGGGTACGGCTGCCTTGATCCCGGTTTTCAGCTCGACCTGAAGCTCCCGCTCCCCGCTCTCATTCCTACCGAAGATCCGGTCCAGGGCCGCGCACAGTTCGCCGTAGTTCAAAGGCTTCATCAGATAATAGGCCGCCTGTACCTTGTAGCTGTCCACCGCATAGTCCGTGCTGGAGGTGAAAAAGACCAGATGGCAGTCCCCGTCCATCCGGCGCACCCGAAGTGCGGCTTCCATGCCGTTCATTCCTCCCATATAGATGTCAAAAAATATAAGGGAATAACGCCCCGGGCCATAGGATTTCAAAAAAGCCTCGGCCGAGCTGTACATGTCCATACTGAAATCCATCCCACGCCCGCCGAAATACTGTTTTAGCATCGTTTCCATCGCAGTCCGATCCTGAAGGGTGTCGTCAACCACTGCTATGACCATAAAAATCCCCCTTATCTTCTGTTATGTTTAAGTTTAAAGTGCCAGGAGCACCGAACCCCAAACGGGGATATCGATGCTCCTGGCACTTTTTACTTACTTGATTCTATTTTATCATACTCGCGCAAAACACGGGCGTCCTTAACAAAATTTAAGGCCCGGGATTCCGGGATCCGCTCACCGCCCTCAGGCGGATTTCAACCCGGAAGCTGTCCTCGTCCTTCTCTATTTTTAAAGTTCCTCCGTTCCGCGCGGCCACCTCCTCCATCACGCCCAGTCCAAAGCCGTGGGACTGCTTGTCCGCCTTGCTGGTTCCCGTTTCTTCGATCTGTCCCGGGACGGCGGAATTGGCGCAGCGGATCACAAACTCCCCGTTCTCCAGCTTCAGCTCCAGGTAAATCCACCGCTCCCCGTCTTCCGGCAGACGGCCGCAGGCCTCCACCGCATTGTCCAGCAGATTCATGAACAGCGAGGTGATATCATCGTTTGATACGTCCACGGCTCCGTCCAGCCTGTGGCCGTCAATTTCTATATAGATTCCTTCCTGGGCCGCCCGGGCCGCCTGTACGCCCAGAATGGCGTCGATCAGGCTGTGGCCCGTGTACTCCGTGAACGTGGAAATCCCAAGGGTGGGGAATATCTCCTTTAAATACGTCCTGAGCTGATCCACCTCCCCCAGATCCGCGTAATGCTTCAGCAGCGTATAGCGGTTGCGCGTCTCGTGAAGCTGTTTTCTGGTTCTGGCAACGTAGTCCTGTTGGAGAGCGGCGTACTTTGCCCTGGCCTCCAGCTGCGCCCCGGCAAGACTCTGCTCCATCTGCAGCGTCATCTTCTCCTTAAATGTCAGAAGCATGTCAAAGCAGCCGATTCCCGCGATGAGGAGAATCAGCACGGCCCCTGCAATCTCCACAAACCATCCGGTAAAGACCGGTTCATAGATTGGCAGCAGCTTGTCCATAATCAGCGCCGACGCAAATACGCAGTTTCCCGCCAGCATGGGGAGGGAATAGGGCGCTCTCCGGCATACCGCCCAAATACTGGCTCCCAGCAGCCAGACGGCCGTAAACCATTTGAAGGCAGCCAGAACATTTCCGTAGGCGTAAAGCTGCCAGGCCACCGTGACGGGCACAAGGGGCCAGACCAGCACGCTGAGGCAGACAAGCGCCCCCAGAATCCAGGCGGGCAGACAGGCCTTTTGGGGGAGGCCGCAGATGCGACCCTGAATCCACATCATGGAGACGCAGATTCCATAATAGCAGAAGCGCTCCATCACAAGAAAGGCGTTCAGGCCCCGGCCGATCACCTGAAACACCGGCCAGGCCGTGCTTCCAAAGAAACAGACGCACAGAAGCGCCAACAGCCCGTAGGGCCTTGAAAACCGGCTCCCCACGCCGATAATCAAGCAGAGCGCTCCGATAAAGAGGGCCAGAGCGCAGCCCGCTCCGTGGATCAGCAGCCGCAGGGCCGAGGTCCCGGCCACCAGCTCCGGCTCTCCGAAAGCCGGCGGGTATACCATACCGCTGTAGAGATGTCCCTGGTCCTCCACCTCAGCCACAATCTCGATCCGGTCCCTGGCCGTAAAGGTCACGGCGCTCATGGACCGATTGAGCTCCGGTTCCCCCATGCCCACGCTCTGCACCAGCTTCCCGTTGACCCACAGGCGCCACCTGGAATAAATAGGAGTCATTTCCAGGGCATACTCCCGCTCCGGTCCATCGGTGAGAATCACCGTGCGGTAGGTTCCCCGGCCGTAAGGATTCCCGGCCGGGTCCCCCAGGTCGAAGCCCCCGTAGCGCCCGATATAAAAATATGCGTCCGGCGCGTAATCGCCGATCTGGTCAGGCGGAAGAAGCCGTCCCTGGTAAAAAGACCATCCGTCCGCAAGGTAGAACATGGGATTTTTACGGTACCATCCGCTGTCCAGGCGCACGACGCCCATATTGGCCGGCGGACGCGGCCGGGTGTATTTATTGTCATAAAGATAACAGGACATAAACAGGATCAGAGCGGCGGACGCCGCCAGTACCATCAGGGCGATGGTTTTCAGTTGTGTTTTTCTGTTCATACCTCTCCTCCCCGGGCATGTGCGGTCAGTACAGCACAATCAAAAACATGGCCACTGCGGCGGACGTTACGGTCATACCGCCCTTTATATATGGCAGTTTTTCATCCTCTTCCCACTCAACCGAGTACACACCGGTGTTCTGAAGCCGGATATGCGCCCTGCCTTCCCTGTATTCCACCGGCCCGGTGAAGCCGTCCTCACCTTTACACACTGTGGTTCCGCCTCCTGCCAGCTCCTCGCACCGGAAATCAACCTGAAATTTTGAACCTGCAAATTCCGTTATCTCCCTATCACCAGCCCAGAACCGCACCTCGAACTGGTTCCCGGACAGCCGTTTCAGGCTGGCTGAAAATTTCTCATTCCCCGTGAGTTCCACCTGCTTCAGGCCCTCCGAAGGGATCACCGCCCGGATTCCGTCCCCCAGCAGGGTAACGGACCGGGGATTGGCCTTCAGCTGGTCTTCCAGCATATCCTTCGACAGGACGGTCGTGACGCTGTCCCGGTCCCTTTCCCCGCCCTCTAAAGCCGCTTGCGCGCCGACGGCCTGGGCGCTGTCCTTTGTCGAAGTCCCGGGGGCGCCGGCTTCGCCGTTAAGCCCGCTGCCGCCGCTCTGTTCCGGCCCGCCGCCGTTTTCCCGGTTCGGCACGCCGCCGATTTCCTGGTTTGATCCGCCGCCGTTTTCCTGGTTCGGTTTGCCGCCGTTTTCCTGATTCGGCTCTCCGCCGATTTCCTGGTTCGGCTTGCCGCCGCTTTCCTGGTTCGGCCCGCCGCCGTTTTCCTGGTTCGGTTTGCCGCCGTTTTCCTGATTCGGCTCACCGCCGTTTTCCTGGTTTAATCCGCTGCCGTTTTCCTGGTTCGGCTCACCGCCGCTTTCCTGGTTCGATCCGCCGCCGTTGTGATTCGGGCCGCCGCCATTTTCCGGCTTCTGCGCGCCCCCGTCTTCCGGCCCGTCCCAGCCGTCGCCGCCGGGAAGCTGGTCTCCCTTGTCGTCCCGGTCGTCCCCGTCCCTGTCCCCCTGGCCATTGCGGTCCGCATCGTGTTCAAAAAATGAAAACGGCACGGCCATGGACTCTCCTTCCATCGGTCCCCCGGTCACAGACAGCTTGAACAGATACCGGTTGTTCATCTCCAAGCCCTCCAGCGACGCCAGATCGGAAGTGACAATCGCCTCGCATCCCTGCATGTCCGCCACATCCCCCCATGTCTTTCCGTCGTCCGCGGAGCACAGCAGGCGGATGCTCTCAGCCCCTGTAATTTGCCGGAAATAGCGGAACGCCACCGTCTCTTCCATGCGGAATATTTCCTGTATATGCGGCCGGCCCGGCTCCACAACCCGAATGGGTACCTGGAATTCCGGCAGCTCCACAGCCAGCCAATCCGGTATCCCGGCAGGCCGGCAGACTACCGTGTATACCCCGGGCCTGCTGATATCCTGTGGAATATTCTCCCAGACAACCGCCATTTCCTGGCCAAAAGACGCCTGCGTCCGGTCCACATCGTAAAAAATATAACTCGCCCCCGAACCCAATCCCTGCCGCAGCTGTTCAAGAGTGCTTCCAGCCTCAAGGCTGATTCCATTTTCTTGCAATCTGGCATCTCCCATAGCCTTTCTGTGAATCGCCTGAGTCACCTCCGGAAACGGAACGAGCTCGGCCAGGTCGGCGCGAATCTCACCGGCGGCGCTCACCGCCTCTCCCTCCGCCGTCACCCTGCACCGTTTCAGAAATACGTCTCCTCCGCAGCGGACCCCAACGCTCTCTGCGCCCTCCGCCAAAATGTAAATCCCTTCGACCTGTATTTCCGCTTCGCTCTGCCAGTCGATTCCCACGCTCTCCGGGCCGGATACCCGTACGAATGCGTCTTCCCCATGAAACTCCGGCACTTGTCCGTCCTGCTCAACGCATAAAATCCCCACAGCCCCGGACCCTTTTGCCCAAATCTCTGCGCCGTTCTTCAACATAAGCTGGCCGCCGGTCCGAAACAAGCCGCCGGGGCCGGGCTCCCCCTCAAACAGAATGGGGCCGGAGATTTCCAGCATTGCCTCCCCTGGAACCACAATCCCATATCCGTTCATATCCACCTGCCGGGCCTCCTCCGCCCGGATCGTAAAACTTTGTCCCGGCTCCAGCTCAATGTCCCCGGACAGACGGATGTCCTCAGCTCCCGACTCCAACAGCCCGCACAGCTCCTCCACAGAACCGCAGCCTGTATCTGCCAACAACGCGCTGGATGGGGTGGCCTCCTCGTCAAACAGCACCATGTCCGCCCACTCGTCCCACTCCTCATCCTCCGTCTCGTCCCGCTTTGCCTCATCAGGCGTGGCCTTCCTACGGGCGCTGGAATCCGTCGCCCGGGCATCTGCATCTGCGCAGGCCGCGGCCCCTGCCTCCCCGCAGGTCCCGGTCTCTGCATTCACTCTGGCTATACCCGCTCTGCCCCCGCCCGTGAAAAGCAGAACCATCAACAGAACCGCCGAACACCTGAAAATCCGTCTCCTCATCTATTCTCCTCTTATCATATCCGTATCGTACAATTCCAGGTGATACCCCCTGGATTTCTCGCTGACTATATCCGCCACCCGTACCCCGTCTTCGCGTTTCAACTTCTTCCTTAAATTGGAAATATGTACCCATACCGTGCGGATATCCTGGTTGCCGTCCATATCCCAGACCGCTTCATAGAGCTCCTGGGCGGTGACACAACGCCCGAATTGCTCCAGCAGCAGATAAAGGATCTGAAATTCCTTGGGCTTTAACAGCATATCTCTGCCGTCCAGATAGGCTCTCTGAGTTGCGCCGTTGAGATAGAGCCTGCCTCCGGCGGCCTGCCGTATATCCGTCCTGAACCGTTCCATCTTCCTTAGATGGGCCTCGATCCTGGCGATCAGCTCCTCCACCTCGTAGGGCTTTGTCATATAGTCGTCTCCGCCGGCCCTAAGCCCCTGCACGATCTGGCTGCTCTCTGCCAGGCTTGTCAGAAACAGCACCGGCCCCCTAAAATCCTCCCTGATCTCCCGGCAATACTCGATGCCCGATCCGTCAGGCAGCATAATATCCAGCACGATCAGGTCCGGAACGCCCCGCTCAAACGATCTGCGCGCCTCTCCCAGAGTCCTGACCGCAGTGACCCGATACCCCCTGCTCTCCAGCTGTTCTTGGTTGTACGCCTGTATTTCCTGTTCGTCCTCGCACAGAAGAATATGATACTGCCTCATCTTCCATTTCCTCCTGTTCCGCAACATTTATGGAACACCCTCCGCGCAGTTGCCGCGGATTTTGTCACAATTAGAATTTTTATTTATTATATAGGGATTTTCGAAGAATTACAAGAAGTCCCTTCACACACGGGAGGGGTATTCGCATTTCTTTGCCCCGCATATGCAGATAGGACAACGAAAAACCCGGCGGGGGGGCCGGGTTTTTCAGGAGAAGGTATTTCGTTTCTTATGGGGTGTAGCAAAAACTATATAATGTATTGGGGGGGTTACATGTATTATAATAGCATGAGGTTCGAAAAAAGTGTGCACAAACATACATTTTTTTGATTTTCTTTTCTATGCAAGATACACAGCACACGTATCCCCCATTTTCTTCCAACTCAAAAAACTGTTACAAACAAATGTCTTTTATCTTTTAAAATATGAAACCGCGGCGTTGCAGGCCCTTTTCAGGCGCCAGGCAAAGCCGCGGCGTTTTATTTTTATGCAGTAACCGTGGGCGCGTTAAACAGCGCCTCAAACTCATCCTGGCCGATCTTTTCCTTCTCGATCAGCAGCCCGGCGCAGGAGTGCAGCACATACTCGTACTCCTTGATAATGGAACGGGCCTTCTGATAGCAGTCGTCGATGATCCGCTTCACCTCGCTGTCGATGGTGTCCGCCATCCCGTTGCCGTAGCTCTTGGTGTGGGCCAGGTCGCGGCCGATGAACACCTCGTCGTCGTCGCTTCCATACTGGATCATACCCACCTTGTCGGACATGCCGTACTGCGTCACCATGGAGCGGGCGATCTGGGTCGCCTGCTTGATATCCTGGGACGCGCCGGTGGTAATGTCGTCGAAGATCAGCTCCTCGGCGATCCGCCCGCCCAGATCCACCATGATGTTCTGGAGCATCTTGCCCCGGGTGTTGAACATCTCATCCCGCTCCGGCAGCGGCATGGTGTAGCCCGCAGCGCCCACGCCGGTGGGGATGATGGAAACCGTGTGAACCGGCCCCACGTCGGGCAGCACATGGAACAGAATGGCGTGCCCTGCCTCGTGGTAAGCCGTGATCCGCTTATCCTTCTCGGTGATCACCTTGCTGCGCTTCTCAGCTCCGATGCCCACCTTCACAAAGGCCCGGTCGATATCGGACTGACGGATAAACCGGCGTCCCTCTCTGGCGGACAGAATCGCCGCCTCGTTCATCAGGTTTTCCAGGTCCGCGCCCGTGAATCCGGCGGTGGTCTGCGCTACTCGGCGCAGGTCCACGTCCTCGCCCAAAGGCTTATCCTTGGCGTGCACCTTTAAAATCTCCTCGCGGCCTCTCACATCCGGCCTTCCCACCGCCACCTTGCGGTCGAAACGGCCCGGACGCAGGATGGCGGGATCCAGGATATCCACCCGGTTGGTGGCAGCCATGACGATGATTCCCTCGTTCACGCCGAAGCCGTCCATCTCCACCAGCAGCTGGTTTAACGTCTGCTCCCGCTCGTCGTGGCCGCCGCCCATTCCGGTGCCCCGGCGTCTGGCAACCGCGTCGATCTCGTCGATGAACACGATACAGGGCGAATTCTTCTTCGCCTCCTCAAACAGATCGCGGACACGGGAGGCGCCCACGCCCACGAACATCTCCACAAAGTCGGAACCGGAAATGGAGAAAAAGGGCACGCCCGCCTCCCCGGCCACCGCTTTGGCAAGCAGCGTCTTGCCCGTTCCGGGCGGTCCCACGAGCAGCAGGCCCTTGGGAATCCTGGCGCCGACGCTGGTGTACTTCTGGGGGTTGCGCAGGAAGTCCACCACTTCCTCCAGCTCTTCCTTCTCTTCCTCCAGTCCGGCCACATTGCTGAAATTCACCTTGTTGTCCCGGCTCATCCGCGCGCGGCTCTTGCCGAAATTCATCATCCTGGCGTTGGCCCCGCCTCCTCCGGCGCTGCGGTTCATCACCATGATAATGATCACCACCACCACGGTGGAGAGCAGAATGGGAAGGGCAACGGTCAGCAGAATATTCTCCTGGGGCACGTTGGTCACGTTGTAGCTGTCGATCCCACTCTGCCGCAGCAGCTGCTCCACTTCATTCACGTCCGTAACATACATCTGCTTCTCGGTGCCATCCGCCATATTGATAATCACCTCGCCCGTAGGCACCTGGGGATTCTGGTTGATGGTGACCTGCGCGATCCCGGCGTGGTCCTCCGACAGTAATGTTACCAATTCCTGATGCGTGATCTTATCCGCCGCTCCCTGGTGGGGCAGCATCGCCGCCATGGCGATCAGGATGAGCATCAGAAGCACAAATCCAAATCCTCTAAATGTCGACTGCTGTCTCAACGAATTGCCTCCTTAAACCCTCGATTGTTATGATGCCGGTCTGATCCGGCCGTCCTCAGCCCAGCTCCACCACTCCGATGTAGGGCAGATTCCGGTACTTCTGGTCATAGTCCAGGCCATAGCCCACTACGAATTCGTCCGGAATGGTAAAGCAGGTGTAATCCACGTGCACCTGTTTCTTCACCCGGCGCTCCGGCTTGTCGAGCAGGGTGCACAGGTGGACGCTGTTGGGCTTGCGCTGCTTTAAAACCTCGATCAGGTAGGAAAGCGTACGTCCGGAGTCGATAATATCCTCCACGATCAGCACATCCTTGCCCTCAAGCGGTTCATCCAGATCCTTGATGATCTTTACCACGCCGCTGGACTCCGTCCCCGCGCCGTAGCTGGATACGGACATAAAGTCCATGGAAACCGGAACGGTCAGGCGCTTTGCCAGCTCACAAGTAAAGAATACGCCTCCCTTTAAAATGCAGATCAGATGAATCTGCTTTCCGGCATAGTCCTCGCTGATCTTAGCTGCGATCTCATTGATCTTTGTATCTACTTCCTCTTCCGTCAACAACACACGAATCTTATCTGCCATGGTCTTTTCCTCCGTTTTCATCCTCTTTTATCACATCACTGGCCGGATCATCCCGGGCCGGGGCCCCCATACGGACCTCCATCACCCGGACCGTATCCGGCCCGACTTTGTAATATTCACTGATCCGATAACCCACGATCCACAGGATATGGCTCCCGTCCGCCAAAAGCAGCACGGAGTCCCGCTTCTCCCTGGGAATCTTTTCATCGATCATAAAGCGCCGGACCGTCTTTGTCCTGCCGTCCGCCAGCGTGATATAATCGCCGGACTGCCGGCTCCGTACCACGGGCGTACCCTTTATTTTACCACAGTCAAACCATTTCGTATACTGGTTTTTGGGAATTTCTGTCCCTTTTTTATAAGAAAAATACCGAAAAACCGCCTCTGTCCGGGGCTGTCCGGAAGCCGTCTCCCGGCGGCCGATCACCACCCCTTCATACTCCCGGACCGCGCGGATCCCGTAGGGCAGATCCTGGCTGCGCCCGGCCTGCATCCCAAACAATCCCATCACCTGGTCCACATGCCCGGAGGTGAGATCCTTCGCCCGGCCGCCCACCCGGGTCATAACCTGGAAAATTACATAGGCGCGCAGAATCTCCGGCAGCCGTTCAAACGCCTCCCCGGGAACCAGAATCCGCCCGTTCTCCTCCCGCACGTGATGTCCGGTCCATTCCCGGGCCTGACCGCTCAGATAATCGTCCGCCTGGCCGGCCAAACGCCCCACGCGCAGAATGCTCTCCACCGCGCCTGGATTCACCTGCTCCTGCAGCATGGGGATCAGCTGTCTGCGGATGCGGTTGCGGGTATAGTGATCCGTGTCGTTGGTGGAGTCCTGACAGAAGGACAGGCCATTGGCTGCAAGCCACTCTAAAATCTCCTTCCGGCTCACCGCAATCAGCGGCCGGATGATCCTGCCCCTCACCGGACGCATGCCGCCCAGGCCCTTTAGCCCGCTGCCGCGGCAAAGGTTGTGGAGAATGGTCTCCGCTTGGTCGTCGCCGTGATGGGCCACTGCGACCCTGACGCCGTCGGCCGCCCGGTCCGCTTTCAGCCACGCGTTGCCTCCACCGGCCCCTTCCGGTCCTATCGTGCCTTCATCAGCCCATTCCGCCCACGCTCCGCGCTCCCAAGCCCCGGCGCACTCCTCAAACACCCGGTAGCGCAGCAGCCTTCCGGCCTCCTCCTCGGACAGCTTCTTTGCCCGCGCGAACTCCCGCACGTCCACCCGGCGCAGCGCGAAGGGCACCTTAAAACCTTCGCACAGCTGCCGTACAAACTCTGCGTCCCGGTCCGCCTCGTCCCCCCGCAGCCCGTGGTGCACGTGGACCGCCCGCACCTGGATTCCCAGCTCCCCGCGCAGACCGCATAACAACGCTAAGAGGCAGACGGAATCTGCCCCTCCTGACACGGCCGCGACCACCCGGCCGCCCTGCCGCAGCATATGATATTGTTCAATGGTTTCCAGAAACTTCCGCTGTACATATTCCATTTTTTTCCACCTCGCGCCGGTTCCGGATATCCAAAAAACACCCGCAGCCAACGTTTACGGGAGTCCTAAACCCCCGCGGTCTGCCGTCGCCTGTTGCCGATGACTCTACTATAACCGCAAACCCGGCGGTTTGCAACGGCTAATTTGCCGCAATCCGGCGCGATCGTTCCTCCCGCGAAACCGCGCCGGACGCCCCGGCCCCCAGCGTCCTTACCTCCGTTTCCAGATTCCCGCCACCAACGCCGTCATATCGTCCCTGGCCGCCGGGATAAAAGAGGACGCAAACTCCAGAATCTGTTCCGCCAGCTCCTGGGGCGGCATATTCT
The DNA here is from genome assembly GCA_025149125.1 of [Clostridium] asparagiforme DSM 15981. Taxonomy (GTDB): domain Bacteria; phylum Bacillota; class Clostridia; order Lachnospirales; family Lachnospiraceae; genus Enterocloster; species Enterocloster asparagiformis. The sequence continues at coordinate 6,029,286 of CP102272.1, forward strand.
CCACGCTCTCCAGATATTCCTTCATCACCTGCTCCTTGTCGTCCCCGGGCAGAGCGTCCAGCACTCCGTCGCTGACCATGATGATCCGGCTGCCGTCCCACAGCTTTTTGCTCATCAGCTCCGGCTCCACCGCAGTCAACACCCCCATAGGCACTTCTCCTGCCTCCAGAAGCTCCACGCCGTCCTCGCCGATGATAAAGGTGGGCACGGCTCCCAGCTTCATACACTCCAGCACACCGGTGTGCAGATCCACGCAACACAAATCCAGGGTGGCCGGATGCTGTTCCCGGCCCGCCAGAAGCAGCACCGTGTTCACCAGCTTTAAGGCCGATCGGGCGGAAAAGCCCGTCTCCACCAGCTGCTCCGTCAGTTCCACCACCTGGCGGCTCTCCCGGTCCGCCTGCTCCCCGCTGCCCATACCGTCGGACAGACTCATCACCACCTGGCTTCCCTGACTCTCCACAAAGGTGTAATTGTCCCCGCTGATGCTCTCCCCCTGCTTGGGGATTCTGGCGGCCCCGCACAGCATGTGGTAGCTGCCGTCCTCCAGAAAACGCACCGTGGCGTACTGGCGGGTGATGATCGTCCGGCTGTCCCTGGCCGGGCTCCAGAAGCTGTCCTCCATGGCCTGTCCCACGATTCCGGCGGCCTCCCGGCTGGTCATGCAGCGCCCGTTGGTGGTGCGCGCGGTTATGTATGCCTCTCTCTGGCCGTTCTCATACTCCAGGATCAGCAGGTTCTGTACCGCTATGTGAGCCCGCCTGAAAAATTTGCGCAGCTCCGCCTCGTAATCCTCGGTCACGTCCCTGGCCTGGTCCATCTGGTGGGAAAATTCCTCCAAAATCATGGACATCTCACGAAACTGCACCACCACCGCGTCCCGGCTCTCCATAAACCGGTTCTTCCAGGACAGATTCATGGTGGCCCGGCCCAGGTTGCGGTTCAGCTGCCCTAAATACTTGTCCTTTTTCCGGCAGCTGGACTGGAACATCTGGGGCATGTCCTCATTGTCGATATGGCCTTTCTGCTCAAAAGCCCGCAGAAGATAATACAGGTAATAGCTGTCCTCCTTCTCCGTGTCCGTGCGCAGACTGCATTTGGTGCAGCCGTCGCACACCAGGGCCGACGAGGTCTGCATGGCCGCCAGACCGTCCTCTCTTGTCAGCTGCCGCCCGCTTTCAATCTCATCGTCAAATGCCTTAGCCAGCCGTCCCAGGGAATCCGCCATGTCTCCCAGTCTCCGGGCCGTATAATAATTCACATCGCAAACGCGTCGTTTTTCTTTCCTTTTTTCAAACACAAAAATCCCTCCTCACCGCGTACTGTCCAGTATACGCAGGCAGGAGGGAAATATCTGTCATATTTTGCAGGCCTGTCCACAAAATCTTTCGACAGGGAAAATCATCAAGTTCCATTATTCGCTGGGTTTGAGCAAAATTTCGTCAGGATTCACCAGGCCCAGCTTCTCCTTGGCCACTTCCTCCGCATATTCTTTCGTTTTGACGTAGACCTTGTAGTCCTCCAGCTCCTCGGCGCGCTTGCTCTCCGCTTCCAGTTGGGCCTGCAGATTCTCCTGGCGTACCTTGTACTCCAGGTCCATACGCCGGAGACTGGCTCCCTTGGCATTGATCACGACCGCCAGACATGCGACTACCAGCGTAATCCCGAGCAGCGCCATACGGTTGGCCCACTTGTCCCGCCGAAGACGCCTAGATTTTCCATATGTTTTCATCCTGATCAATCACCAACTTTTTCCGTCTGTTCTTTGCCCGTCACGTTCCGGGTATTTTTACCTGATTTTATTGTAAACTTTTTACCGAGCTTTTTCAAGCCTTTAAAAAAAATTCTGCTGATCAAACGGTCGTATAAAATCATACCGCCCAGAACCCCGCCGATCACATAGGCGCGCAGCCCTCCGTCGTTCTGCTGGTACAGGAGATTGAAGGTCACAACCCCCGCCCCGATCCAGTAAAAAAAGTCCTCAAGTCCCACCGCAAAGGCGCTGTGACGGATCATCAGCCGGAACACCCGGATGGTGTCGTAGACCAGCATCAGCCACCCGCCGGTGGCCAGGCTCAGCATCAAAAGCCACGCTTCGTAGCGAATCACCCCGCTCATAAGACCGCCCCCGTCACTTGAACAGGCGGGAGAACAGGGACTCCCCTGATTTGCGCAGCGCCTCGTTGGAGGAATAGGTCATGCTGTCGATGGTGCCGTCCACGTCCACCTCCCCTTTTTCCAGGGTCAGACGGCTGACATGAAGTTCCTTTCCCTTAATGGTCAAAAGCCCCATGTCCGTGTCCAGCACAATGGTGTTCTCATCAAAAGAGACCACGTCCGCGATACCGGTGATGCTGCCCGCAGACCGGTTCTGGAACACCAGCTTGTGCAGACGGCCGTTCAGTTTTTCTTCCATGCAAAAACCTCCTAACATATCTAACCTATGTTAAATATATTAGGAGGTTGGCCAATATATGCCATTATTCATAATGAATGTCGATCACAGGTAACGGTACAGCTCTTTTGCCTCGTCCTTCTTAACGGTCTCCTGCACGTCCAGCACCTCTACCCGAACCGCCTTTTCCCCGAACCGGATCTCGATCACGTCCCCGGTCTTGACATTCAGGGAAGCCTTGGCCGGCTTGTCGTTCACAAGAACGCGCCCGGCGTCGCAGGCTTCGTTGGCGACAGTCCTGCGCTTGATCAGACGGGAAACCTTCAAAAACTTGTCCAGTCTCATGGATTAGTTGTTAACCGCATCCTTTAAGGCCTTGCCGGCTTTGAACTTCGGAGTCTTGGAAGCCTCAACGTTCATCGGCTCGCCGGTCTTCGGATTTCTGGCCACTCTGGCGGCTCTTGCGCTGACCTCAAAGTTGCCGAAGCCAACCAGCTGAACCTTCTCGCCCTTTACCAGTTCTTCCGTTACCACGTCCGTAAATGCCTTTACAGCCTTCTCTGCATCTTTTTTGGAAAGCTCTGCCTTTTCAGCAACTGCTGCGATCAATTCTGTCTTGTTCATCAATTCTTCCTCCTAAAATATGATCCGGACAAAGGCCGGAATTTTTACCCTTACGAGTCTTGGTGTACTTAATCATTTATAGCCGTTTCTCTACGTTTTGTCAAGGTTTTTTGGCTTTTTCCTGCAATTTTATCTCTTTCCAGAGAGCCAGTGCTTCCTCCGGTGAATTGACCTCTATATCGCCAAACACGTGGGGGTGTCTGCGCACCATTTTCTTGCTGATTCCGTCGATCACATCGTCAATCGTGAAGGCGCCCGCCTCCTTTGCGATCTGGCTGTACAGCACTACCTGGAGCAGCACGTCCCCCAGCTCCTCGCAGAGATTTTCCATATCCTTGTTGTCCACCGCCTCAAAGACCTCCTGGGCCTCGTCGGCCAGGCACTTCTTCAGGCTCTCAAAGGTCTGCTCCTTATCCCAGGGGCAGCCGTGGTCCGAGCGCAGCTCGGCTATGATACCAATCAGATCGTCAAATGTGTGCATCGCTTCTCCTCACGTCTTTTCCTTGTTCCGCTTGATCACCTTTAAGCGGGTGAACTCCTCCCGCTCCTTCTCCTCCAGAGCCTCGGAAATGTCCTTGGACAGAGTTTCATATTTGGGGATGGTAATATTTTTCAGGGCGTTGGCGCGCTTCTGGGTCTTTTTGATGCTGTTTGCCAGCCGGTAGGCGGAATTCTCCACCATGGACAGCTTGATGGTCAGCTCCTTCACCCGCTCGAAATGGTAGCGCGCCTCGTCCAGAGACTGGGTCGTATTGTAAAATCCATAGGTCAGCTGCAGCGGCTTCACCTCGTGCTGTACCAGGGGAATTTCTGTCCCCATGATGCTTCGGGCCTTGATCTTCACGCCCTTCTCCACCGGCACCGAGGCCCCCACCTCCTGGACATAGTTGATTCCCAGCTCGATGTTGGCCTTCTGCAGCGCCGCGTAGGCGGCCCGGAAGGTGGAGTCGATCTCCGACTGGATACCCTTGGCCTCGTCGATCAGGCCCATGAGCTCGCGGATCAGAATATTCCGCTTTTTGTCCATCAGCCCATAACCCTGTCTGGCCAGCACCAGGGAGTTTTTCGCCCGCATCAGATTGCCTTTTGTGGGAAATGTATTCGGATCCATTTACATCACTCCTTGTGTGGAAAACGCCGCCCGGCCCAAAGTGCCGGCCCGCGCTCCCGCCTGATCCGGCGCGCCAAAGCGCGCCATTTACGCTGCTACTGAACCTCTTCGGTGGGCTTGTAATACTGATCCAGAATCTTGGTGTCGATCCGGTCCAGCTCCTCCCTTGGAAGCATTCCCAGAAGCCGCCAGCCAATCTCCAGTGTCTCCAGAATGTTCCGGTTTTCATGGGGATCCTGGCCCACGAACTGCTCCTCAAAAGCCTTGCCGAATTCCAGGTATTTTTTGTCCATGGGCGAAAGCTCATCCTCGCCGATCACCGATGCCAGCGCCCTGGCGTCCCCCACCTTGGCGTAGCAGGAAAACAGCTGGTTGGCCACGTCCTGGTGGTCCACCCGGGTGAAGCCCTCGCCGATGCCGTCCTTCATCAGACGGGACAGGCTGGGCAGCACGTTGATGGGCGGGTAAATGGACTGGCCGTGCATCTGGCGGTCCAGCACGATCTGCCCCTCGGTGATGTACCCGGTCAGGTCGGGGATGGGATGGGTAATGTCGTCGTTGGGCATGGTCAGAATGGGAATCTGCGTCACGCTGCCCGCCCGGCCCGCCACGATGCCCGCTCTCTCGTAGATAGAAGCCAGGTCGCTGTACAAGTAACCCGGGAAACCCTTACGGGACGGAATCTCGCCCTTGGAGGAGGAGACCTCACGCATGGCCTCGGCGTAGGAGGTCATATCCGTCAGGATTACCAGGATGTGCATGCCCTTCTCAAAGGCCAGGTACTCCGCCAGGGTCAGCACCACCTTGGGGGTGATCAGACGCTCCACCACGGGATCGTTGGCCAGGTTGATAAACATGGAAACGTGCTCGGAAACGCCGCTCTCCTCAAAGGTCCGGCGGAAGAAATCCGCCACGTCGTATTTGACGCCCATGGCGCCGAACACGATGGCGAACTGCTCGTCGGAATTGTCCCCGAGGGAGGCCTGCTGCACAATCTGGGCCGCCAGCTGGTCGTGGGGCAGTCCGTTGCCCGAGAAAATGGGCAGCTTCTGTCCCCGGATCAGGGTGGTCAGGCCGTCGATCGCCGAGATTCCGGTGCGGATATAGTTTCTGGGGTATTCCCGGGTCACCGGGTTTAAGGGCTTGCCGTTCACGTCCAGCTTGATGTCGGAGATGATGTCCCCCAGACCGTCGATGGGTTCGCCGATGCCGTTGAAGGTGCGCCCCAGCATCTCCTCGGACACCGCGATCTCCATGGGGTGGCCGGTGAGCCGGGTGTGGGTGTTGCGCAGCGCCATACCCTCGGTGCCCTCGAACACCTGGATAATTGCCTTATCCCCGTAAATCTCGATAATCCGGCCGATCTTACGGGTATTTCCTCCCACGGTCATCTCCACGATCTCGTCGTAAGCAGCTCCCTGAACGCCTTCCAGGACCACCAGCGGGCCATTGATTTCACTTAAACCTAAATATTCAACTGCCATCCTTTCGTCCTCCTTACGCGTTCTGCTCCACGACCCGGTCGTAGAACTGGTCGATCTGCTTCATATAATCATCGAACATGTCCAGGCGGTCGTTGGGCACGTCGTATTTGATCGAGATGATCCGGTCGAAGATCTTCTCCTCCCTGAGCACGGACACGGGCATACCCATACCCACCAAAGCCCTGGACTTCTTGTACAGGTAGAGAATCACTTCCATCATCTTAAACTGTTTTTCCATGGGCACGCTGGTATCGTCCTTGTGGAAGGCGTTCTGCTGTAAAAAGCCAAGGCGGATCACCCTGGCGATCTCCAGCACCAGCTTCTGGTCGTCCGGCAGCACGTCCGCGCCGATCAGCTTCACAATCTCCATCAGGTTGCTCTCCTGGTTTAAGAGGGCCATCAGGCGGTTGCGGTAATCCACAAACTTTTTGCTCACATGATCCGTGTACCAGGGCGCCAAATCGTTTATATACTCCGAATAGCTGGTCAGCCAGTGGATTGCCGGGAAATGTCTGGCGTAGGCCAGGGATTTGTCCAGCCCCCAGAAACACCGCACGAAACGCTTGGTATTCATGGTCACCGGTTCCGAGAAGTCGCCGCCCTGAGGGGACACCGCGCCGATGATGGTCACGGACCCCTCGGTCTGATTTAAGTTCTGCACCATACCCGCCCGCTCGTAGAACGCGGACAGCTTGGAGGCCAGATAGGCCGGGAAGCCTTCCTCCGCAGGCATCTCCTCCAGACGGCCGGACAACTCGCGCAGAGCCTCCGCCCAGCGGGAGGTGGAGTCCGCCATGATTGCCACGTGGTATCCCATGTCCCGGTAATACTCCGCCAGGGTCAAGCCGGAGTACAGGCTGGCCTCACGGGCGGCCACCGGCATGTTGGAGGTGTTGGCGATCAGGGTGGTGCGGTCCATCAGCGGGTTGCCGCTCTTGGGATCGATCAACTCCGTGAACTCCTCCAACACCTGGGTCATCTCGTTGCCCCGCTCCCCGCAGCCGATGTAGATGATCACATCCGCGTCGGACCACTTGGCGATCTGGTGCTGGGTCATGGTCTTGCCGGTGCCGAAACCGCCGGGAATCGCCGCCGTGCCGCCCTTTGCCAGGGGGAACATGGTGTCCAGAATCCGCTGCCCCGTGATCAGCGGTTTGGTGGCCGGAAAACGTTTGGCAATGGGCCGGGGCACGCGGATGGGCCATTTCTGGGTCATGGTCAGCTTCCGCTCCGTGCCGTCGATCAGCTGCACGGTCACCAGCTCTTCGCGGATGGTGTAGGAGCCGTCCGGAACCACATCCAGAATATACCCCTCCACATCCGGCGGAACCATGACCTTGTGGGTAATGGCTCTGGTCTCCGGAACCTCGGCGATGATGGAGCCGGGGAACACCCGGTCGCCCTTTTTCACCGTCATATGGGTTTCCCATTTCTTATCCGGGTCCAAGCTCTCCACGCTGACGCCGCGGCTGATATAGTGGCCGCTGGTCTTGGCGATCTCGTTCAACGGGCGCTCGATGCCGTCGAAAATACTGCTCAGGATACCCGGCGCCAGGGTGACGGACACCGGCGCGCCGGTTCCGGTCACAACCTCCCCCGGCTTGATCCCGCTGGTCTCCTCGTACACCTGGATCGTGGTCTTTTCCGAGGTCAGCCCAATGACTTCGCCCACCAGATTTTCCTTACCAACGAAAACCATCTCGTTCATCTGAAATCCCGGATCGCCCAGGATGGAGACGACGGGTCCGTTGATGCCGTAAATCTCACCTGTCTTAGCCACTCTACTTACCTCCTAAATCAAATTTGAACTCATGACGTGCTTCCTTCAGTTTTGTCTCGAAGGAATTGTCGATGAGAATATGTTTGGCCGGGATCACCGCCCGCGTGCCGCCCATAAAGGAGTATTCGCTGACCTTGATGGTGGCGTTGTGGTGCAGGGCGATGCGCTGGAGCTTATCCTGGTCCGAGGGGTCCATGTAAATGATCAGCTCCGCGTCCCCGGCAAACTCCTTGGCCGCCTTGACCTGGCACTCCAAAAGGCGCTGGTAGTCGGCGGTATCCATGAAGTTCTCCAAAAGATCCTTAAGCTCCACAAATAATTTATCCTTCAGCTCTTCCTGCTTATGGCTGACTTCCCGCTTCAAATCCAGCTGTGCGATGGAAAGGCGCTTGTTCATCTCGCGCTCCAGCTTTTCAGTCTCCATCGCCACCTGCATATCAGCGCGCCGTTTGGCATCAGCGGTGTGCTCCTCGAAGGATTTTTCAAGGGCAGCCATGTAGTCGTCCAGCATCTTTGCGCTTCTGTCCCTGGCGTCCTCCATACAGATATCCTGAAAATGCTTCAGTTTCTCCTCTGTTGTCAAACTCTTCACCTGCTTTCTATGGTCTTACAGTTTTAATCCAATGGCTTCGTTTACATAAGAAGTGATAAAGTTCGGCTTGCGGCCGGTTCCGTGTCGGTCCGGGATCTCCACGATCAGCGGCAGCTTACGCTCCAGCTTCACGTTGTCGATGATCTCGGGAAATTCCCTGCCGAATTTCTCAGTCAGCAGGATGATACCGATCTCTTTGTCGGCCAGGACCTTATCCAACTGCGCTTTCAGTTCCTCCCTCTCATGTACCACTGCGCCCTCCACGCCGGCCAGCCGCATGCCGGTCAGCGTGTCCACGTTGTCGCTGATCAGGTACATTTTCATAGGATCACAGCTTACCTAAGATCATGAAGGAAATGATCAGACCATACAAGCAAACACCTTCGGCAAGGCCAACGAAGATTAACGATTTACCAAGAATGGTGCTGTCCTCGCTGATGGCTCCCAAAGCCGCGGAGGCAGCTGCGGAAACGGCGATTCCGCCGCCCAGACAGGACAGGCCGGTGGAGAGCGCCGCGGAGAGATAGCCCATGCCCGCGGAGGAAGCGGCCCCTGAGGCTGCCTCCGCCGCGTACGCATTTCCGGAGAACATCATCGCTCCGGCGAACACCATGGTTCCGAAGAACAGAAACAGGTTCACGGCCAGGGCGGTCTTATAGCGGCCCTTGGTCTTCTCCCCCGCCGCAAAGGCTCCGAAGGGGATAACAATACTTAACAACAGTGCCACAACCAATGTGATTTTTACGATTACGCTCATGATTCATTCTCCTCTTTCCCTAAATATTGATTTTTATAGTAACGGTTCAGCAGGCCTGCGCACTTGCTGCGCTGACCGTATGGAAATCTAAGCCTGCAGGCAAAATCCCATCGACGAAGTCGATTTTTAATGGATTTTTGCTCGTATCTGTAAAGGTACTGAACAGATACGATTTATAAACGCTACTGCTGCTTTGCGGCCTCGCCGTAGGGCTTGAAGGCCCGGCCGCTGCCCCGGTAGAACCGGCTGAACAGCTCATAGTATTCCAGACGCAGCACCTGAATGCCCACGATCAGGCCCTCCATGCCGCAGACAAACAGGTTTCCGCCGATGACCACCGCCCAGTTGGGGCTTCCGGCCTCGGCTCCCGCCAGCATCAGCACCACCTGCATCATGGCCGCGTGGCTCACCGCAAAAGCGCCCACACGGACAAAGGACAGGGTGTTGGAAAAATAGCTCAGCAGCACCTCGAACAGCTCGAACAATCCCTGGGTAATGAACATTCCCACGCCGCCCTCGATTTTCTCCGCCTTCTTCTCCACAATAGCGGTGAGAGGCTCCTTGAAAAACATCACCAGCAGCGGCGCCACGAACATCACCGCCAGAATCACGGTGGCGGGAAGGGCTTTTCCGCTCATGTAGAGCACGATGGTACAGGCCAGGGCGAAGTAGAATACCAGGCCCGCCACGCCGTTGGTGTCAAAGTAAACCTTCTCCGTATCGTGGGAGCGCAGGCTGTTGACGATATTTAACACCATGCACATGAGAATGATCAGCATTCCCAGGCCGACGGCCACCACGAACACGGTGTTCAGCTTGCCGATAAAGGGCAGGTTGGTCATGGCCTCGGAGGGCCTCAGCCACATGGCCGGAATCAAATCCTCGAACCCGAACACGCTGCCGAAGAGCAGGCCGAAGATGGTGGAGAATACACCGCAGCAGGAGATGATCCCCGCAAGGCGGACTTTCTTAAACCGGTAGAGCAGGAATCCGCCGATTAAAAGGCACAATCCCTGGCCCGCATCCCCGAACATGAAGCCAAACAGGAAAGAGTAGGTCAGACCGATGAGAATGGTGGGGTCGATCTCGTTGTAATTCGGCAAACCGTACATTTCCACATACAGCTCAAAGGGCTTAAACAGCCCTGGGTTCTTCATCTTGGTGGGCGGCTTGCTCATAATGTTCGCGTGGTCGTCCTCAATGATACAGAAGGTATTGTCGTCGTTCTCAATCTCTTTCTGGAAGCTTCTGGCATCCTGCTCCGTCATCCAGCCGCACAGAATATAAAAGGTATGGTCGTCGTGCTTGGTGCAGGCCGCCAGCTTACGCACGTCGAAGTTGGTGGAAAAGGTGCTGATCCGCTGGTAGGAGGCGGTCAGGTCGTCCTTGCGGCTGTTGATGGCAGCCACGATATCCTGATCCACCTGCAGGATCTTTGCCTCCAGCTCCCGGATCTGATCCTCCAGATTGTGGCCCGCCTGGGTGGGCGTTCCATCGTACTCGTCCGGCAGGAACATGCGCTCAAAATGCATGGAAGCGTAGATCGCGTCGATCTTGTCCTCCAGCTTTTCCGGCACAAAGTACACGATCCAGATGTACTGGTCGTCCTCCTTGCACTTAAAGAGGATGGTGTCGATGGTGTCGTAAACGTACGCGGAGAATTTCTCGTAATACTCTCTTGATATGCGGCCAAAGCGGAACTTGATATACTGAAACCCCAGAATCCGCCTGACGTCGTAATTCAGCCCGGAGAACGGAACCACCTTGTCCATGGAGTCCTGAAGGGCTGCCCGCTGGGACAACAGCTCATTTTTCTGCTCCGTGAGTTCGGAGAGCTTCCGGTCCAGACTGCGGACGGTCTCAAGGGCCGTCTCCAGGGAAACCCGCCGCTCACTGCCGCCGGGAAGCAGCTCGTGGTAGCTCTCCATCATGGCCTGGGCCTTCAAAAGCTCCTCCTTATACGGATTCGTCTCAATATAAGGTCTCAAGTCCTTTACCGTTTTCAGTTCCGACAAGGCGTTCTCCAGATGGATCTCATACCGGGAGAGATAGGTGTCGACCACGCGGTCGATATCCGCCTTGGGGCCGGTAATGCTCAAGAACTTCATTTTCTCAATCACTTGTAAACCCCCTTTAACTTATTTTTACGCCATAGCGGATGCTTTCCAGGGTGGTGATAATCCGCTCAATTTCCCTCTCCTTAAAGTAGAGGTAGGAATTCAGGATGGCGATGGAGTACGGTTCCCTGCGGCTGGTCAGCAGGTAGATGCGGTCGTTGATCTCATCGGCCACGGACTTTAAATCCGGTTCGTCCCTGAGGCCAGCCGGAAGGCTGCGCTTGTACCAGGTGGTTTCTAACAGCGTCAGAAACTCGTCCGCGCTTTCCGCCTCAACCATACGGTTGATCTGTTCCTTGGTCAGGTGCAGGTTTATGGGAATCAGAATCGCGTAGATATCCGCCGGAGCCAGGTGATAGAACTTCTTGGACCGGTAGATCCACTGCAGATTCAATACATCCATCCGGGTGCCGAAGCACTGGGCGATAATCTTCTGTTCACCTTTCGTCAAATACTTTTTCTTGATGCGCCAGATATTCCGGAAGTAGATCATGTCCAATGTATTCTCACATTCCGGAAGTGTGAGCTTTCCCTTCTGCTGGAGCCGGCTTAAGGGCCCGTAATACGGTGATCCGTTTAGATTTGCGACGAATTGATCCATATTCTGGGATTCCGAGAGCTGGATTAAATCCAGGCTGGAATGCTTGTCAAAAAACTCCCGGAACATGGACAGGTCCTGCCGCTGGTCCCGGTGCCCCGCCGCGTTTCGCAGACAGGTCTTGATGATCCCGATCTCATAATGCATGAAGTAAAGATCCAGGAATCTGCGCTGTTTTAAGTTGGCAAACTTATAAAGTTTGGCAAAATCCCGGTATTGGGACAGGTTCAGCTGCTGCTCGATGTCTCCCCGGTGCAGCTGCCCGTCCTCCAGCCCGTTAAAGATATCCCCATAGGGCGGAAACCTGCGCAGGTACTCCACTGCCTCGGGAACGGACTCCAGCAGCCCCATCTCCTCAAACTGGCTGTCGCTTATACGCCATCGTTCCATCGCCTTTACTTTCGTGGTGATCCCACTGTAAGCAATCAGGCTTCCCATATCCTCACTCCTTTATCATGGCCTTAAAAAGAGCCTCTGCATACGTTTCATGCTTTTTCTCATAATTTTCCGCTATCTGCCGGACCAGGGCGTCCGAATCCGCCTTCTGCTGGGCCAGCTTACGGTTCATATCCGCTTCCATTGACTCCTGCACCTTGCGGATTCTGGCGGATGTCTCCTGCTCCAGCTCAGCGTCGAACGCCTTGGTCTTCTGATCCATCTCCTGGGCAAACGCCTTCTTGCGGACGTTCGCCTCGTCCGTAATGGCCTGAGCCGCAGCCTCAATCTCAGAGAGCTTGTCAATCACAGTATCCATATCGCTCCTCCTTGTTCTTTGATCTGATCGCTTCCATATTTAAGATAAGCCCTTCTTATTGCTATATAAAAATAGCTTTTCTAAAGACTATTCTCTTGTATTTAAGCTCATATCATTCTACTACTTTTCAAAAAAAATACCAGCTTAAATTTTTATAAAAATTAATTTTTTAACAATATTTATATATAAATATGAAAAAAAGGACGACAGCGGGGAGATTGATCCCGAGCTGCCGCCCTGTCATTTTATATATTTTTTATAAATAGTTTATATTTTTTTAATATTTATTTTTCCTATTGGGCTGCCGGGCTTGTCGCGGGCGTGTTCTCCCCCTCTGTGGCGGGCACCTGTTTTTCCAGATATTGGCTGGCCACGTAGGCTTCCTGTCCGTCGTAGTTGATCACCGCCCACTCGTTGGAGTAGCGCTTGACGTAATCCACCGTGGCGCCCTTGGTCAGCTGGGCCAGAATCCTGGCATCCTTCGAGGGTTCCTTGCGCACGTTCACAGCGCTGCCGGTGATCACATAAACGCCTCCCGTCTCCTCCGCCTGTGTGGTCGGCTCAGTGGGCTCCGGCACCTGTTCCTGGGTGGGAGGCTCGGTGGGCGCTTCCACGGTAACCGGCGCGGTGGTCTCCTTCACCTTATCTTCCTTGTCCGGCAACAGCGCCCGAATCACGACGATCAACAGGATGACCGCCAGAAGGGGCACCAAAAACCTCAGCACATAATAGGCCGGGGATACTCTCTTGCGTTTTTTCCTGCGATTGCCGCCGGAACCGGACGGGCGGCGTCCCTGCTGCTGGGCCGGACGGCGGTTCCCGGAGGAGCTGCGCCCCTGGCTGCCGCGCGCTCCGGACCCGGAAGGCCGGGCGGCCGGGCGGCCGGAACTGTACTCGTCGGCGAAGGCCTTGACCTCCTGAACCAGCATCTGGTATGCCTGATTCGCATCGTAGGCCGTATCATCCCCCTCGTGCACCGCTTTATTCCCTAAAATGCGGATGTTGTGGTAGTGATCCTTGGTGTTGCGGCTGATCCATCTGCCCTCGTAGAGCTGGTCGATGGTGTCGGATAAGTCTCCTTCCACCAGGCAGGCTTTCTCCGCCATGCAGCGCACCATATATTCCAGAGTCTGCCTGGCCTTTACCATCGCCAGGTTAAACTCCTTGTGTCCGATCAGGCGTTCCGTCTCTCTGACGCCCTGCTGGATCTGCTTCCAGCTGGTTGTGTTCTCCACATTTGCCATTTTCCTCTCTCCTTTGTACCTTATGTTACAAATCCGAATCACAAAATTATGCAGGCCCCTGAAAAGCCGCTCATTATGTATAGTATACTAAATTTCCCCAGGTTTTGCATTATAATTTTTAAATTGTTCAGTAAAAATCTGAATATTAAGGAAAAAGTAAATTTTCTTGCAAATATATAGGCCCGATGATAAAATGAGCTTGCGGACCACCGCAAAAATTGTAGCTTTGAGAGGAAAAATACATGCGATTACGCCACATTCCCGGCGCCGAGGAAACGATTGCGGCGAGCCCCTACGTCGTGCAGGACCCGCAGGCGCAGAAAGGCCGCTGGAACCTGCTGTTCGGCAACGCCAATCCCATCCAGATCGAAGTCGGTATGGGCAAGGGCCGTTTTATTATGGAACTGGCCCAGAAAAACCCCGGGATCAATTACATCGGCATCGAGCGCTATTCCAGCGTGCTGCTCCGGGGCCTGCAAAAGAGGGCCGAACTGGAGCTGGACAATATCTTTTTTATGTGCATTGACGCAAAAACCCTGGCGGACGTGTTCGCCCCCGGCGAGGTGAACCGGATCTATTTGAATTTCTCCGATCCCTGGCCCAAGGACCGCCACGCCAAGCGCCGTCTCACCTCGCCGGAATTTATGGCGGTTTACGACAGCGTGCTGGCCCCGGAGGGCACGGTGGAATTCAAGACCGACAACCGCGGCCTGTTCGACTATTCCCTGGAATCCATTCCCGCAGCCGGCTGGACCGTGAAAGCCCACACCTTTGACCTTCACCACTCCGACATGGCCGAAGGCAACGTGATGACGGAATATGAAATAAAATTTTCCGCCAAAGGCCAGCCGATCTGCAAGCTGGTCGCCTGCCGGAAGCCGCAGCCATAAGCGTCCGAACCGCCCGCGCGGCAGCATCCGGTGTATAATTTTCATCAGGCCACGCACACTAACAGCGATTGGCTCATATCCTGGCAGTAAGACATAGCGGCCAGGAGGCGGACAGGATGGCGCTCCCGGAAAAAATGACGCGGAGCCTGCTAAGGGCCACCAGCGACAAGACCGATTTAAACAAAAAGGTACTGCGGCTTCACCGTTCCTTCAAGGAAGTCGACAAAATCATCAACGGTAAAGTTAAAAAAAGCGATAAAAAATGAGAAAGGAACCAAACATTATGGAAATGAAATTTACATCCGAAAACTTTGACAACGAGGCACTTAAGAGCGACAAGCCCGTTTTAGTGGACTTCTTCGCCGACTGGTGCGGCCCCTGCAAAATGATGGCTCCCGTTGTGGAAGCCCTGGCCTCCGAGTACGAGGGCAAAGCCGTGGTGGGCAAGCTGAACGTGGACGACGCCAGCGACATTGCCGGCCGCTACGGCGTGATGTCCATCCCCACCCTGATCGTTTTCAAGAACGGCCAGATTTCCGACAAATTCGTGGGCGTAACCTCCAAAAACGAGCTGTCCGCAGCCTTAAACAAGGCTTTATAAAGGGATTCTGAAGCTCATCTGAAAGAAAAATAAAATTTTTTCAAAAAAATAGTTGACTTTTTTATTTTTCAGTTATATAATAACGTTCGTGCCGCTGAGAAACATAGCACAGCCAAGCACGAACAAGCGCCTTTAGCTCAGTTGGTAGAGCAGTAGACTCTTAATCTATTTGTCCAGGGTTCGAGTCCCTGAAGGCGCATTTAAAAGGTCTGATTTTGCGGATATTGGAAGCCGCGGGGTCGGACTTTTTTTTGGTTCCCGGACATAATTGTATCTCATAAATAAATTCCGGACGCGCAGGCCGGTGCCGATCAGGCGCGCCCGGATTATTTTTTGAGATACCATTAGTACCCTTTTTTTAAAGAATATCGGATCAAGCCGGTAAATGTCTGTGCCTGTGATCTGGTATTGTGCCGCCAGGTGCAGATACTTTCGCGTTACCGAGTAATCGAAATGTCCCAGCAACAGGCGCAGCGTCTCAAGATTTCCGCCTCCCATGATATAGGATGTTGCAAATGTATGCCGCAGCAGCTTCTCCAGCAGCGGACACATCAGCACTACCCGGGATTTATTGCCTTTGCTGCGGTTTATGACAATCGTATTGCTGTCAAAAACCAGGTCCCCTGGCTTCTCCTCGTCAAACATCCAATCAATCCGGTATACTTCACTGGCCAGCAGAGGAACAATCTGGTCATCATCTGACCGCGGCAGCTTTAGACCCTCGGTATACCGAATTCCGGTATATTTCCTTCGATACAGATAGTTAAAAAAGCATTTTACCGCGCACATATAAGTGTTGACTGTATTATTTTTGATCGTACCGTTTACATTCATTGCGCCCCGGAGCGGATGGCCCGCATATTTCTCCTTTGACCGCAGCCAAACCACATACTCCGCAAGGATTGTTTCCGGCAGCTCCGACAGCTCCATGGAACCGGAAGGCCGCCGGTACCGGTTCGCCAGATAGTTAAAAAAGTAGTCGACGTTCCGTTTATAGTATTGATAAGAGGATGGCGCCCAGTACGTGCTGCCGTCTCTTAAAAAATCTTCAAAGCATTCCTGCAACCTCATAAATTTCAGCTCCAATCTTGAATATCTATAGAATGGTTAATAACAGGAAAAGAAAATCAAGAATTAACTAATAAAGATAAAAAACTACTGAGTTACTTCCACCAGCTCACGGAACCGGAGCAACTGCGCGAACTCGGCCGCCTGGAAGCCAGGGCTGAAATGTTCAAGGGGAAATTATCAGAATCGAAGATTGGATGAAAAAATAAGATAGACCTTTTTTGACAATTCAGGTATAATTAAAACGCTGTTATACTCCAGACTGCACAGCAGGAAGGAGGTGCATCATTACGCAGTACATATTAGCATTCCTCATTTCGGTTATGGCAGGCATAGTTAGCTACTATATCTGTAAATGGATCGACCGAAATAAAAAGTAACAGTGATCCTAAAATGAACCCCCAGAGATCTGCACTCCCTGGGGGTTCGTTTTGCATCATTACGTTATTGCATTAGCATTCCTAGCTATATTTATATTACCCCGATCCCAAAAAAATGTCAAGACCCCAAAAAAGCCTTCTCACTCACAGCGAGCCTAAGGACAAGAAGCCCCCAGAGTCTGCCATCCCTGGGGGTTCTTTGTGCACAACTAAATTACATAATTCCTTGCCTGTAATTATATTACACCGCTCCCCCCAAAATATCAATAGACAAAGAAACTCTTAATCTATTTGTCCAGGGTTTGAGTCCCTGAAGGCGCACTTAAAAGGTCTGATTTTGCGGATATTGGAAGCCGCGGGGTCGGACTTTTTTTGGGTTTCCGGACAGCTTTACCAGCTCCCGGAATTGGCGCTGCTATGCGGACCAGGGAACCGGAAAGACAGGACAAAACGGTTCCGTGGGAAACATTTGAATCGGAGATTGGCTTAAAAATGAGATAGACGCTCCTACATTTAAAAGATCCTCTCCCCCCGCTTCCTTCACGCTACAGTTTTGTTAATTTTTCGTTAAAATCCTTACGCCTCTCTAGTGCTATTTGCACAATTTTCCGGTCTGTTTTTATCATTTCTTCATAACCGGCCGAACTTTTTTCAATATTTTGCATAGTTTTTTTAGTAGATTGTATATTTTTCCCATCATTTTACTCCATTTTTCGACCACAACCCTGCATCTGGTTACAAACAATGAAACGGTTGACAATCGGAAAATTTAGAAGTAACATGTGGTTTACATTCAATTTCATCTCAGAAAGGGAGTGAGCACTACGGGAGATCTCGCGGAGAATCTACTGGAAGAGTTGAACTGCAAAACGGCGTTTACCATCCCCGTTTTCGGCGGCCTTCCCATATCCGAGTCAGTGGTGGTGACCTGGCTCATCATGGCAATCCTCACCATCCTGTCCATTTGTCTCGTCCGTAACCTGAAGGTAACCGACGTGGGCCGTAAACAGCTTGTGCTGGAAATGGGCATCGGATTCCTTTATCAGTTCTTCGATGGGATACTCGGAAAACGCGGCAGACGATATGTCCCCTATCTGATTACGGTCG
The DNA here is from genome assembly GCA_025149125.1 of [Clostridium] asparagiforme DSM 15981. Classification (GTDB taxonomy): domain Bacteria; phylum Bacillota; class Clostridia; order Lachnospirales; family Lachnospiraceae; genus Enterocloster; species Enterocloster asparagiformis. Next base: position 6,046,788 of record CP102272.1, read on the forward strand.
CCCTCTACGTGGGCGTCGCCAATCTCATCGGGCTGTTCGGTTTCAAACCGCCCACAAAGGATCTCAATGTAACAGTCGCACTATCACTTATGAGCATTCTTTTAATCGAGTATTCCGGTTTTCACGAAAAAGGCCTGAAGAAATGGCTGAAAAGTTTTGCTGAACCAATCCCCATCATCGCACCGATCAACATACTGGAAATTTTCATCCGGCCGCTTTCCCTGTGTATGCGGTTGTTTGGCAATGTCCTGGGTTCCTTCGTCGTTATGGAATTGATCAAGCAGGTATGCGCACTGATCGTGCCCATCCCCTTCAGCTTTTACTTCGACATCTTCGACGGGCTGATACAGGCATATGTATTTGTATTTCTAACCGCCTTGTTTATCAAGGAAGCACTGGAAGATTAAAAAATTCTAAACCATTAAAAAGGAGAGTCTTACTATGTCAACATTAATCGCAATCGGAGCAGGTATCGCAGTTCTCACAGGAATCGGAGCAGGGGTCGGAATCGGAATCGCCACCTCCAAGGCAGTGGACGCCATCGCCAGACAGCCGGAGGCCGAGGGCAAGATCAGCAAAGCGCTGTTACTTGGCTGCGCATTGGCCGAGGCGACCGCCATCTACGGTTTCGTCATCGCCCTTCTGATCATTATGCTGTTAAAATAATTTCAGGAAAGGCAGGCGAAACGAATGCTGCGATTAGATTGGAATATGGTGATCACAATCGTCAACCTGATTGTGCTCTGTCTGTTATTGAAGAAATTTTTGATCGGGCCGGTCACCGCCATTATGGAACAGCGGGCCGCTCTGATTGAGCAGCAGCTCGCCGATGCCAAAAACGACAAGCAGGCGGCCGGGGATTTAAAAGCCAGCTATGAAGAAAAGCTGAAAACCTCCGACGCCGAGTCCATCCGGATCGTGGAGGAGTCCAGGGCCAGCGCCCGGGCGGAATACGACCGGATCGTGGCCGAGGCGGACCGCAAGGCGGCCAGAATCCTGGAAGATGCGAAAAAGGCCGCCGAGCAGGAGCGGGAAAAGACCCTGGAGGAAGCCCGCACGCAGATCGCAGGCCTTGTGATGGCCGCCACCGCAAAGGTCTTAAGCGAGAGCGGGGAGGCCGGCCAGAGTTTGCAGCTCTACGACCAATATCTGGCGAAAGCAGGTGTGACGGATGAATCAAACCGCAATTAATTACGCCACCGCGCTCTATGAGCTTTCCATCCCCGGCGAGGCGGTGGATGAGACGGACGCGCTGTTCGCCCAGGCGCCGCAGTTGCGGCAGGTGTTGTCCAGCCCGGTAACTTCCTTAAAGGAAAAGCATGCGGCCATCGTCCGGATCTTTCCCCCGGCCATGCAGAACTTTCTAAAGGAGCTCTGCGACAACCAGGACGCGGACCGGATCGGCGAGATTCTGGAAGCGTACCGCGGCCTCTGCCTTGAGAAAAACGGCATACTCCGGGCCGAGCTTCGCTGCGCGGTCCAGCCGACCGGCGAGCAGCTGGAACAGATGACCGCCCGCCTTTGCCGCAAATACCAAAAGTCCGACGTCCGCTGGACGATCCGGCATGACCCTTCCCTGATCGGCGGTTTTGTGATCCGGGTAGGCGATGTGGAAAGCGACTGGAGCCTGAAAGGGCGCCTGAAGCAATTACAGCAAAAATTGATGTGGAGGTGAACTGCGTGGGTTCCATCAGCTCAAGTGAAATCATCTCAATCCTGAAAGAAGAGATTGAGAATTATGACCTGGATACCGGCGACCAGGAGGTCGGGCAGGTAATCTGGGTCGGTGACGGCATCGCCACCATATATGGAATGGATCAAGCCATGTACGGCGAGATCGTACTGTTTGAAAACGGAATCAAGGGCATGGTTCAGGATGTGCGCAAAAATGAAATCGGCTGCATCCTGTTCGGCTCCGATACCGGAATCCGGGAAGGCACCAAGGTCACCCGGACCAAAAAGAAAGCGGGCATCCCCGTGGGAGAGGCATTCATCGGCCGCGTCATCGACCCCTTAGGGGCTCCCATCGACGGGAAAGGTCCCATCGCTTCCGAGGACTACCGGCCCATTGAGAACGAGGCCCCCGGAATCATTGACCGTAAGTCTGTAAGCGTTCCGCTGGAGACCGGAATTCTTTCCATCGACTCCATGTTCCCCATCGGCCGTGGACAGCGCGAGCTGATCATCGGGGACCGTCAGACCGGAAAGACCTCCATCGCAGTGGATACCATTTTAAATCAGAAGGGCAAGGACGTAATCTGTATCTACGTGGCCATCGGCCAGAAGGCCTCCACCGTAGCGGGAATCGTGTCCACCCTTCAGAAATACGACGCCATGGACTACTCCATCGTGCTGTCGTCCACCGCCAGCCAGCCGGCGCCCCTGCAGTACATCGCGCCCTACTCCGGCACCGCCCTTGCGGAATACTTCATGTACAAGGGTAAGGACGTGCTGATCGTCTACGACGACCTGTCCAAGCACGCGGTGGCCTACCGGGCCCTGTCCCTGCTGCTGGAACGCTCTCCGGGCCGCGAGGCATACCCCGGCGACGTGTTCTACCTGCACTCCAGACTGTTGGAACGCTCCAGCCGTTTGAGCGACGAGCTGGGCGGCGGGTCCATTACCGCCCTGCCCATCATCGAGACCCAGGCGGGCGACGTGTCCGCCTACATTCCGACCAACGTCATCTCCATCACCGACGGCCAGATCTTCCTGGAGAGCGACCTGTTCTTCGCCGGAATGCGCCCCGCCGTAAACGTTGGCCTCTCCGTATCCCGCGTGGGCGGCGCAGCCCAGACTAAAGCCATGAAAAAGGCCTCCGGCAGCATCCGAATCGATCTGGCCCAGTTCCGTGAGATGCAGGTGTTCACCCAGTTCAGCTCGGATCTGGACGCCACCACCAAGGAACAGCTGACCTACGGCGACGGCCTGATGGAGCTGTTAAAGCAGCCCCTGTACCACCCCATGAGCCTTCACGCCAAGGTCATCACCCTGTGCGCGGCCACCCATAAGGAATTTCTGGATATCGACAAGCGTGCTGTCAAAGACTTCCAGAACGGCCTTCTGGAATACTTCGACCGCGTTCACCCTGAGATCGGACAGGAAATCGAAGCCAACAAGGCGCTGACCGACGAGCTGACCCAGAAGATTCTGGATGTAACCGCAGAGTATAAAAGCAAAAAGTAGGTGAGAATATGGCCAATACCCGAGAGATACAGAGCCGGATGAAAAGTATACAGGACACCATGAAAATCACCAACGCCATGTATACCATCTCCTCCTCAAAATTAAAAAAGGCCAGAAAAACGCTGACGGACACGGAACCGTACTTCTACTCCCTGCAGCAGATGATCAGCCGTATCCTGCGCCACATCCCCGAGATGGATAATCCCTATTTCGACGCCCGCCCTCAGATCAAACCTGAGGACCGCAAGATCGGCTACATCGTGGTCTCCGCCGACAAAGGGCTGGCCGGCGCCTACAACCACAACGTGTTCAAACTGGTGGAGGAACAGCTGGAAAAGCCGGGCACTCCCCTGCTCTTCGTGGTGGGCGTTCTGGGACGCCAATATTTCGCCAAAAAGGGCATTCCCGTGGAGGAACAGTTCCACTACACGGTGCAGAACCCCAATATGAGCCGGGCGCGCATCATCAGCGAGATGATTCTGGACTACTACCTGACCGGCAAGCTGGATGAGGTGCACATCATCTACACCCGCATGGTAAACGCCATGAAAATGGAGGCGGAGATGGAACAGCTTCTGCCCTTAAAGCGGCTGAGCTTCTCCGTTCCGGCCAACGTACCGCTTGAAGAGATCAACTTAAAGCCCTCGGCGGATGCGGTGATCAACAGCATCGTGCCCATCTATTGTTCCGGTTTTATCTACGGCAGCCTGGTGGAATCCTACTCCTGCGAGCAGAATTCCCGCATGCTGGCCATGCAGACGGCTACGGACAGCGCCAAAAAGATGCTCTCCGAGCTGTCCATCGCCTACAACCGCGCCAGACAGGCGGCCATCACCCAGGAGATCACCGAGGTGATCAGCGGCGCCCGGGCCCAGAAAAACAAGAAATAGCCGCAAAACCCGGCTGCCGGCGACGGCGGCCGAACACGCAACATCCACAAGGAGGTTATCATCGACCTATGAATAAAGGTAAGATCGTACAGGTGTTAGGACCTGTGGTAGATGTATTGTTTGAACATAACAACCTCCCGGACATAAAAGATGCCCTTGAAGTAGACAACGCCGGAAAGCGCTGTGTGATGGAGGTGGCCCAGCATATCGGCAACGACACGGTCCGCTGCATCATGCTGGCCTCCAGCGAAGGCCTGTACCGCGGCATGGAAGTCATTGCCACAGGTTCAGGAATCAAGGTGCCCGTGGGCGACGCCACCCTGGGCCGTCTGTTCAATGTTCTGGGAGAAACCATCGACGGCGGAGATTCCCTGACGGATTCGCCGCAGTGGGAGATCCACCGCGAACCGCCGGCTTTCGAGGATCAGAGTCCGGTGGTGGAGATGCTGGAGACGGGAATCAAGGTCATCGACCTGTTAGCCCCCTACGCCAAGGGCGGTAAAATCGGCCTGTTCGGCGGCGCCGGCGTGGGCAAGACCGTACTCATTCAGGAGCTGATCAGCAATATCGCCACCGAGCACGGCGGTTACTCCATTTTCACCGGCGTGGGCGAGCGCTCCCGCGAGGGAAACGACCTCTGGACCGAGATGAAGGAATCCGGAGTTCTGGAGAAAACGGCCCTGGTGTTCGGTCAGATGAACGAGCCGCCGGGGTCCCGTATGCGCGTGGCTGAGACCGGACTCACCATGGCGGAGTATTTCCGGGATGAGGAGCATCAGAACGTGCTGCTGTTCATCGACAACATCTTCCGTTTCGTCCAGGCCGGTTCCGAGGTGTCCGCGCTGTTGGGCCGCATGCCCTCCGCCGTGGGTTACCAGCCCACCCTGGCCACCGAGATGGGCCAGCTCCAGGAGCGCATCACCTCCACCAAAAACGGATCCGTCACCAGCGTGCAGGCGGTGTACGTTCCCGCCGACGACTTAACCGACCCGGCCCCGGCCACCACCTTCGCCCATCTGGACGCCACTACGGTGTTGTCCCGTAAGATCGTGGAGCAGGGAATCTACCCGGCGGTGGACCCCCTGGAATCCAACTCCCGTATCCTGGAAGCCGAGGTGGTGGGGCAGGAGCACTACGAAACAGCCCGCCAGGTCCAGCAGATTCTCCAGAAATACAAGGAGCTTCAGGACATCATCGCCATCCTGGGCATGGAGGAACTGTCCGAGGAGGACAAAACCACCGTAAACCGCGCCAGAAAGATCCAGCGTTTCCTGTCTCAGCCCTTCCACGTGGCTGAGAACTTTACCGGCGTGCCCGGCGTCTACGTGCCCGTCAAGGAGACGATCCGCGGCTTTAAGGCCATTATAGACGGCCAGATGGACCAGTACCCCGAGGCCGCGTTCTTCAACGTGGGCACCATCGACGATGTTGTGAAAAAGGCCGGGGAGCTGGAACAGAGCGCCGCCAAATAAGGAGTGAGGCTTGTGAACACATTTTACCTGAACATTACCGCAAGCGACAAGGTATTTTACGCAGACCACTGCAAGGCTCTGGTGATCCCGCTGGCGGACGGCGAGAAGGAGGTTCTTCCCCACCACGAGAACATGATCATCGCCATCTCCACCGGTGAGATGCGGCTTCAGAAGCCGGACGGCCAGTGGCTGCACGCGGTGGTTGGCAACGGTTTTATACAGATTATGAACAACCGCGTGAAGATGCTGGTGGACACCGCCGAGCTGCCGGAGGACATCGACCTCCGGCGCGCCCAGGAGGCAAAGGAGCGGGCCGAAGAGCAGCTCCGCCAGAAGCAGAGCATCGTGGAGCACTCCCACTCCGAGGCCTCGCTGGCCCGGGCGCTGACCCGCCTGCGCATCAAAGAAAAATACGTGTAGAACGACTTTACTTGTTAAAAGGCTTCCGATGGGCTATAATAAAGGATGTTTTTAGTACATCCCCCAAAGGAGGCCTTTTTTCATATGAAATTTGTACACAGACTGCTGGGGATTCTCATCGCGTTCTGCCTGATGTGGATCCTGTTCATAACCTCAATTCAGGCCGTGGTCTACTGGAATCCCGGATATTTTGAGAAGGAGTACACAAAATATCAGGTCCTGGACGATCTCCCTCCAATGACCATGGAGGATCTTCTGGACGTGACCGACGAAATGATGGATTACTTAAAGGGTGACCGCGCCGACCTGCATGTGGTCACCACCATGGGCGGTGAGACCCGCGAGTTCTTCAACAACCGCGAGATCGCGCACATGGAGGACGTGCGCGACCTGTTCCTCGGGGCTATTTTCCTGCGCCGCGTGTGCCTTGTGGCTGCCGTTGCCTGCCTGGCGCTTCTGTTCGGCTTAAAAGCGCAGATCCGCCGCGTGCTGCCCCCCGCCCTCTGCCTGGGCACCGGCCTGTTCTTCGGCATCCTGGCGGTTCTGGCGGCCATCATATCCACAGACTTCTCCAAATACTTCGTCGTTTTCCACCACATCTTCTTTAAAAATGACCTGTGGATTCTCAATCCGGAAACGGACATGCTGATCAATATTGTTCCCGAAGGCTTTTTCCTGGACACCGCCGCGCGTATCGCGGGCCTGTACGGAGCGCTGGTGCTGGTCCTCTTCGGCGTCAGCCTGTTTCTGTCGCTGCGCGGCAGGGGGAAAAAATAACACCTTTTTATCTTTACTTGGGTTCGGAAATCTTTTATACTATAAGGTGACTCTTTCCGCCCCCTCTCAGTGATTTTATGGACAGGAGAACCGAATATAATGAAGCGATTATTTGCGCTGTGCCTGGCATTCGCCCTGTGCGCCGTGCCGATGACCGCCTGGGCGGCCCCAGCCTGGCCGTCCGGCGTGACAATTCAGGCGGACGGCGGCATTGTCATGGAGGCCGGCACCGGAACCGTTTTATACGGCAAGAATATGGATCAACCCTATTATCCCGCCAGTATCACCAAGATACTGACGGCTTTAATCGTGATTGAATCCTGCGATTTAGACGAGATTGTCACCTTCTCCCACGATGCGGTTTACAACGTGGAGGCGGACAGCAGCTCCGCCGGCATCGACGAGGGAGATCAGCTGACCGTGCGCGACTGCCTGTACGCCCTGTTATTGGCCTCGGCCAACGAGAGCGCCAACGCCCTTGCGGAGCACGTCAGCGGCACCCGAGAGGCCTTTGCGGACCTGATGAACCAGCGGGCCGCCAGCCTGGGCTGCACCGGAAGCCATTTCGCCAATCCCAGCGGACTCAACGACGAAAACCACTACACCACCGCCCACGACATGGCAAAGATCGCCCAGGCGGCCATCCAGAATCCAACCTTTGTAGAAATCTGCGGTTCCCGCACTTACCGCCTCCCCAATATGAAACGCGCTCCTGCAGAGAAATTTCCCGACGGCTATCCCATCGCCAACCATCACAAAATGTGGAACCGCAACGATGCCGCCTACTATAACGGAGCGTTCTGCGGAAAAACAGGATATACGTCCCTGGCGGGCAACACCCTGGTCACCTGCGCCAAACGCGGAGATATGACGCTGATCGCCGTTGTGCTGAACGGCCACCTGACCCATTACACGGACACCAAGGCCATGCTGGACTTCGGGTTCGGGAATTTCCAGTCCCTCAAAATCTCGGAGTTTGAGACCACCTACACCTCCCTGGACAACGATATGACCATTGCGGGAATGACAGCAAAGGATACCATATCCCTGGATCTGGATGAGGACAGCCGGATTGTGATCCCCAAGAGCGCCGGATTCTCCGACGCGGTGCCTCATCTCTCCTACACCCTGGACCGGAACGCTCCCTCCAACGCCATCGCCCAGGTCAACTATACCTACGGCGACCAGCCGGTGGGCCGCTCCTATCTGCTCCTCGGCGGAGCCGGGGGCGCGGACGGCAGCGGGCAGGCGGCGGACGGTTCCGGCACCGATGGCGGCGGACAGACGGCGGGCGGATCGAATGGAAACAGCGGCAGCCAGGCGGCGGATCCCTCTAATGGCAACGGTAGCGGGCAGGCGGCGGACGGTACCAACGGCAACGGCGGCCAGCCAGCGGACGGTACCAACACCAACGGAGGCCAGCCGGCGGACGGCTCTAACGGCAACAACGCCAGCCCCGCCTCAGACGGCTCTAACGGCAGCAACGCCAGCCCCGTACCAGACGGTTCAAACACTGGGAGCGCCCCCCACGGCTCCGGCGCTTCCGGTCTGATCCCGCCCGGCGGCGGAGGCGGCAAACCGGGCGGCGGCTCACCCAACACCGCGACCAGCTTCAAGATTCCCTCCAACCTCGCGGCCGTGCTGGGAATCGCCGCCTCCCTTGCCGTGATCACGGCCATCATCGTGGCGGTCAAGCTCTATGTGCGCAGGCGACAGGAGGCCATGGCGCTGCAGAGACGGCAGCGCAGAATCCAACGCCTGGAGGATATCGGCTACTCAACCGCGGAATTTGAGCGGATTATGGAGCAGTACCGCTCCTCCACCACCTCCTACACGCCTCCCGCAAAACGGAGCAGGCGGAAGCGTTTTCCCTTCCGGAGGTCGTAATTATCATTGAACTTGCTCTTTCGATAGAGTATAATGGCTTTGTATATACCGATTTTAATGGAGCGAACGGTCATGTCCACACCAAAAGGCTTCCGTCTGGGAGCTCACATTTGTCATGTAATACGCCAGCTGCCGGTCACTGCGATGATCCTGGCCATGGCGACCCTGATCTCCACGGTGTTTTTTCACTTCAGCAACAATGTGATTAACATCTCGCTGATCTTTATTGTGGCGATTGTATTCATCGCACGCGCCACAAACTGCTATACCGTGGGAATCCTGGCATCCCTATACGGCGTTTTCTGGGTGAACTTTGCTTACACCTTCCCCTATATGACGCTGGACTTCACGCTGTCCGGGTATCCCATCACCTTCATCGGAATGGCCCTGATCTCCACCCTTGTCAGCAGTATGACCATACACGAGGCTAAACAAAACCAGCTGCTCCAGGAAAAGGACCACATGCTGATGGAAGCGGAGAAGGAGACCATGCGCGCCAATCTGCTGCGGGCGATCTCCCATGATCTTCGGACGCCTTTAACCACCATCCTGGGCACCAGCAGCACGCTGATGGAGCACGGAGAAAACCTCTCCTGCGCCGAGCGCAGAAAAATGGCTCAGAACATCTACTCAGACGCGGACTGGCTTCTGCACATGGTAGAAAACCTGCTGTCCATCACCCGCATCCAGGACGAACGCGGCGTGGCCCACGTGAAAAAGTCGGAGGAGCCGGTGGAGGAAGTGGTCTCCGAGGCCGTCCAGCGGTTCCGCAGGCGGTTTCCGGATGCATTGGTCACCGTCACCGTACCCGAGGAGTTTATCGTCATTCCCATGGACGCCACGCTCATCGAACAGGTCATCAACAATCTGCTGGAAAACGCCTACTATCACGCCGGCAGCGACCTCCCCATCGAGCTCTCCGTGACGCTCAATGGGCCAGACGCCGCATTCACGGTCAAAGATCACGGAAAGGGGATTGATCCCCAGCTTTTGGGAACCATGTTTGAGGGCGGAACCCTCAAGCGCGGTACCGGCACGGACGCCCACAAGGGCATGGGCATCGGCCTGTCCATCTGCCGCACCATCGTAGCGGCCCACAACGGGCAGATATCCGCGGGAAACCATGAAAACGGCGCGGAATTCACATTTATATTACCAGATTGGAGAAAAGACTATGGAGCCTAAATCCACAATTATCATCATCGAGGACGAAAAGAACATCTGCAGTTTTATTGAGACTATTCTGGAAGCCCACGGATACGTTACCTCCACGGCAACCAACGGAAATGATGGAATTGCACTGATTGCGTCCACTAAGCCCAGCGTGGTCCTTCTGGATCTGGGTCTTCCGGATATCGACGGCCTGGAGGTAATCCGCAGAGTGCGCCTCTGGAGCACCGTGCCCATCATCGTGATTTCCGCCAGAACGCAGGAGAAGAGCAAGGTCGCGGCCCTGGATCAGGGCGCGGACGACTACCTGACCAAGCCCTTCGGCACCTCGGAGCTGATGGCCCGCATCCGCACGGCCCTGCGCCACAGCCAGACGGGCGCCTCCGCCAAATCCCAGCCCCTCTACCATGTGGGCGATCTCATGATCGATTTTGAGCGGCGTCTGGTAAAGGTCAAGGATCAGGACGTGCATCTGACCCAGATCGAGTACAAGCTGGTGTCCCTGCTGGCCCAGAACGCCGGCCGGGTGCTGACCTACGACTACATCATCAACGAAATCTGGGGCCCCTACGCGGACAGCAACAATCAGATCCTGCGCGTGAACATGGCCCATATCCGCCGCAAGCTGGAGGCAAATCCGGCCGAACCGCAGTACATATACACCGAGATCGGCGTGGGCTACCGCATGCGCGAGGAATAAGCTCACCCCTTCCCTGCAACCGTCAAAAAGGCTGTTCCGTCCACAGTGACCTGTAAACGGAACAGCCTTTTTATTGTCTCAAAATCCCTCCAAAGCCTCTCAGGATTTGCCCTTCTGATTTCTCGTATGGTTTCGGACGCTGCGCCGCCTGCGCCCCTCTTCCTTCCTCTGCATAATCATCTCCGCCTCTTCCTCCGTGGCGGACTTTATGGTCTTGACCACATAGGTGCCCCCGTACTCCGCTTTCTTGATCCGCAGCTTGCCCCGCATAAGACCGTGCTCCGGGCAGGCCGCAAGGCCGTAGCAGAACCGCTGGCCGCAGGGAAACCAGCGCACCTTCTTGCGCAGCATGCGGTTGCAGTAGGGACAGACCATGTCGTTCACCGTCTTGTCCTTCATGGCCTCCTCCCGGTTCTCAAAGGGCCGGGAAACATACTTGGCATAGTCGGGGAACCGGAGGGATACCTCCTCCTCTTTGTTCCGGGGCAGCCGGAAGTAGTCCACGGAAATGTACGGCCTGACCTGCTCGAAATCCATCACCGCCAGCACCCTGCCCGTATAAAAGGCGTCGGACAACGCCCGGTGGAACGGCCGCTCCTGGCGGATTCCCCGCTCCTGCACCGCCTGATCCAGCGACGGCTTGTTCTTTCCGTCCCCGTACTCCATGCAGTAAAGCTTCTGCACATCGTAGTAGAGCAGCGGCCGTGGAAATGGGTTCGGCACCTTGAAATAGTCCATATTGCGCTGTAATTCCGTCAGATCCATGGAGCCCCAGGTACAAAAACAATACTCTGTCCCGCACCAGTCCAGAAACTCACGCATCACCTGCTTGAAATTCTTTCCCCGGTGCTTCAGCTCCCCCATATCCATGTGGGTGACTTCCGATATCTTAAAATGCAGTTGTCTGTAAACCTGCGGCCGGATCAGCCGGTGAAACTCGCCCTTCTGGCGAAACCCTTCATCCAGCTTAACCGCGCCGATTTCTATGATTTCAAATGGAAGATGCTCCACGGAGTCCTCTTTTCCGTTGGGGCTCTGGTTCCATTCGAGATCCAAAACAATGTAGTCCATTCTCTCATCCTGTCCAGTCTGTCTGTTATCCCTTTATCTTAACATATCAGACATGATCTGAAAAGGGGCATTTCCGGAGTCAGACCTGCTTTTCCCTTCCAGGCCTTTGTCCGCCATGGCACATGGAAGCGCCGCTGCAGCCCGCACAGCCGCCCGAGCAGCCGCAGCCCTTCCCCTCTCTCCTGTCCCTTATCATCTTGCGGACCACCAAATACACCACTCCCGCCAGAATCAGCCCAATGATAACCGTCGATAAATTTTCCATCAAAAATGCCATATGTTCTCTCTCCTTCTCTCGAGGTTAGTTATTTCTAACTTCATCTATACTTAAATTAGCACCTTACGGCCGTCCTGTCAATGACAATCGGGAAAATTCCTCACGAAGTTGTTTCCGCCCCACCCCCGGCATTTGAACTTTCCGAGAAAATATGTTACACTAGAGCATAATACCCATTTGAGGTTAATCAATTAATGTTTTGAGGGAGAGGTGGACTTTGAAGATACAGGAATCAGCAGAAAACTATTTGGAAACCATTCTGATGTTGAGCCAGGTAAAGCCCCATGTGCGCTCGATCGATATCGCCACAGAGCTGGAATTCTCCAAGCCCAGCGTCAGCGTGGCCATGAAAAATCTCCGTGAGAACGGCTACATCCTGGTGGACCCCAGCGGCTACATCACACTGTCGGAAAGCGGGCGTGAGATCGCCGAAACCATGTACGAGCGCCACACGCTTCTGTCCAACTGGCTCATGTACCTGGGCGTGGACCGCAAGACCGCGGTGGAGGACGCCTGCCGCATGGAGCATATTCTCAGCGCCTCCACATTCGAGGCCATCAAGCAGCACATCATGACCGGCAAGGAACTGCTGCCGGAAGAATAACCAACCCCAGACCCGAAAGGAGGCTGTCACATGTTAAAGGATCTATTGCTTAACTGCCGTTCCTACCGCCGGTTTCATCAGGAGGTATCCATCCCCGCCGGCGACCTGGAGGACATGGTGGATAACACCCGCCTGACCGCCAGCGCGTCCAACGCCCAGGCTCTGAAATTCAAGATCGTCAACACGCCCGCGGAGTGCGCCAAGGTATTTTCCACCGTCAAGTGGGCCGGAGCCCTGACCGACTGGGACGGTCCCGCCGAGGGAGAGCGCCCCAGCGCTTACATCATCATCGCCTGCGACCTGTCCCTGGGCAGGAACAAACAGTGGGACGACGGCATCGCCGCCCAGACCATCATGCTCAGCGCGGTGGAGAAGGGCTATGGCGGCTGCATGATCGGCAGCTTTAACCGCAGCGAACTGGCACAAGCGCTGGACCTGGACCCCCAGACCTATTCCCTGGATCTGGTGCTGGCCCTGGGCAAGCCCGCGGAGACCGTGGTGCTGGCCCCGCTGAACGCCGACGGTTCCACCACCTATTACCGCGACAAGGACCAGGTGCATTACGTGCCCAAGCGTTGTCTGGAAGATATTCTCATCTGAGAATATTCCTACCCGCGCAGCGCCGGGTAACGCTGTGAACCGGCTTTAAACGCATTAAACGGCAAATGCCGGGAAGTTTTCCGCTTCCCGGCATATTTTTACACCGATTACCTTATTCCGCCTTCAAAGCCCTCATAGCGTTGATAATGGCGATCACCGACACGCCCACGTCCGCAAATACCGCTTCCCACATATTGGCCGCACCGAACGCGCCCATGGCCAGCACAATGGCCTTGACTCCCAGTGCAAACGCAATATTCTGCTTCACGATCACCAGCGTTTTGCGGGAAATCCGCACCACGGAGGCGATCTTTCTGGGATCGTCGTCCATCAGCACCACATCCGCCGCCTCGATGGCCGCGTCTGAGCCCATGCTGCCCATGGCGATTCCGATATCCGCCCGGCTGAGCACCGGCGCGTCGTTGATTCCGTCGCCCACAAAGGCCAGCTTTTCGCCCTTTCTCTGCCGCGTCAACAACTGTTCCACCTGCTCCACCTTATCTTCCGGTAAAAGCTGGGCGTGAACCTCATCCAGTCCCAGCTGGGCGGCCACCGCCTCGCCCACCTCTTTCCGGTCGCCGGTGAGCATCACCGTCTTTCGAACGCCCACCCGCTTCAGCTCCCGGATGGCGTCCGCCGCCGACTCCTTGATGGTGTCGGAGATCACCACGGCGCCCGCGTAAACGCCGTCCACCGCCACGTAGACCACAGTGCCCGCGCTGGAGCAGGTCTCAAAGGCCACGCCGTTTTGGATCATCAGCTTCTCATTGCCCGCCAGCACAGTCCTGCCGTCCACCACGGCTTCCAGGCCGTGACCGGCTATCTCCCGGTTGTCTCTCACGCGGCTCCGGTCCGGCTCCCTGCCCCAGGCCTCCAGAATGGAGCGGGAAATGGGATGGTCCGAATAGCTCTCCGCATAAGCGGTCAGCTCCAAAAGCTCCTCTTTTCCCATGGACCCGGGCAGAATCTCCGTCACCTTAAACTCGCCCCTGGTCAGAGTCCCCGTCTTGTCAAACACAATGGTCGTCATATTGGAGAGCGCTTCCAGGAAGTTGCTCCCCTTAACCAGCACGCCCTTCCTGGACGCCGCTCCGATTCCGCCGAAAAAGCTCATGGGCACGGAGATTACCAGCGCGCAGGGACAGGAAATCACCAGGAAGGTGCAGGCCCGGCGCACGCCCTCCGCCCAGGACTGCCCCAGCAGCAGGGGCGGAAGTACAGCCAGAATCACCGCGCCGATCACCACGGCAGGCGTGTAATAGCGGGCAAACTTGGTGATGAAATTCTCCACCTTGGCTTTCTTGCTGCTGGCGTTCTCCACCAGCTCCAGAATCTTGGCCACCGTGGAATCGTCAAACTCCCGGGTGACCTCCACCCGCAGAAGTCCGCTGCCGTTCACACAGCCGCTGATCACCTCGTCGCCCACAGACGCCCTGCGGGGCACCGGCTCGCCGGTCAGAGCCGAGGTGTCCACCATGGAATCGCCGAATACCACCTTGCCGTCCAGCGGAATTCGCTCGCCGGCCTTCACCACGATCACGTCGCCCACCTCAACATCGTCCGGGTCCACCTGGCGCAGCACGCCGTCCTCCTCGATGTTGGCGTACTCGGGGCAGATATCCATCAGATCCGAAATGGACTGGCGGGAGCGGTTCACCGCGTAGCTCTGGAACAGTTCGCCCACCTGGTAGAACAGCATCACCGCCACCGCCTCGGAATACTCTCCCACTCCAAACGCGCCGAAGGTCGCCAGCGCCATCAGGAAATTCTCATCAAATACCTGACCGTTGCGAATATTTCTCAACGCCTTGTAAATGATATCCCAGCCGATCAGTAAATACGGTATCAGATACAGCGCAAGCCATGACAGCGATCCCTTGGCTGCAAGCAATTCCATATGCTCCGCTACCGCCAGCGGTATATAAATGATAAACGTCGCAACAATGCGAAACACCATGGTCTTCTGCTTCTTCGTCATAATTCGTTCCTCTCAAGCCTCCTCAGCCGCCTTACAGATTAATCACGCAGTCCGGCTCCACCTTTTTGCACACCGCAACCACCTCCTGCATGATGCGGTCAAACTGATCCTCAGCCGCCTCAATGGTCATCTTCTGGGTCATAAAGCTCACGCTGGCGTTCTCAACGCCCTCGATCTTCCGGATGGCATCCTCCATCTTAGCCGCGCAGTTGGCGCAATCCAGATCCGTCAGTTTAAACTTCTTCTTCATATCAATATCCTCCGCTTTTTAATTTATTTTATACGCTCCGCTTATTCCTGAATGTGCTCCAGACCCTGATTGATAATGGTCCGCACATGGCCGTCGGCCAGGGAATAAAACACCGCCTTGCCCTCCCTGCGGCTTTTTACCAGCCGGTTCTGCTTGAGAATCCGCAGCTGGTGAGATATGGCGGACTGGTTCATATTGAGCAGCTGCGCGATATCGCAGACGCACATCTCCGCCTCGAACAGCACGTACAGAATCTTGATCCTGGTGGAATCCCCAAACACTTTGAAAATCTCCGCCAGATCGCACAGTTCATCCTCATCAGGCATCTTCTCATTCACGGCTTTTACCACATCCTCATGCACCTGATAAAAATCACAGCACTCCACGTCGTTGATCGCCATCATAACCCCCCTTTCCTGTATCCTGTCATTAATTAGTTCGTCTGTTTGTATTATCATATGAATAATTGTTCATATGTTTATATTTACATTATATACAGAATTCTAAAAATGTCAACTATCAATTTCTGTATTTACAAAAAAGCGGCCAACGGGAGTCCCCCGCGGCCCAATGCACTCAATAAAATTCCAGACCGGAATCCGCCTCTGCAGCCCGGTCTGGAATTTGAACATTTTAAATTAACAAAATATGGAAACCATGCGCGCACCGTAGCGGAATTTTCCCCGCAGGCTGACGGAATCCGCTATGCCGCCGCCATATGTTCGGACGCAATCCGCTTCATCGGCCTGACCGACATCAGGCAAACCGCAATGGTCAGAAGATCTGCAGCCGGCTGGGCCAGATAAATCCCCGCCACGCCCATCTGGCGGGGCAGCAGCAGAATAAACGGCACGTACAGCAGCCCCTGGCGGATCATGGACAGAAACAGCCCGTACTTTGAAGCCCCAATGGTCTGGAAGGTAATGGTCATCATATAACAGAGCCCAAAAGCCGGATAAAGGGCCACCTGGGACACCAGCAGTTTTGCCCCGTAATCGATCACGGCCGGGTTGCGGTTAAACAGCCCGATTAACGGCCGGCACAGCAGGATATAGCAGGCTGCAACAAAAACCGTCAGCACCAGGGACGCGCGCAGGGCAAAGCGTACGGACTCGTGAAAGCGCTCCTCCTTAGCGCCTCCGAACGAGAAGGACGCCACCGGCTGGTATCCCTGCATAAATCCCATCACCACATAACAGCCAATCAGAATCAGCCTCTGCACCACTCCATAGGCGGCGATAATCAAATCCGCATCCGCCATGGGTTTGGCGGCAATGTTGGTCAGGGACGTGGCCACGGCCAGGCAGATCTGGATGACTGCCGTTGGAATCCCGATCAGCGTGACCTCCTTCACCAGCTTCCAATCCGGCCTGAAATAAACGCGTTTGATCTTGATTACGGAATGGCCGCACAGATAGAACCAGGCCAGGATCAAAAACGTGACAAACTGCGAAACCGTGGTCGCTAAGGACGCGCCGCCCACTCCCAGCCCCAATCCCCAGTCAAACATAAAAACCGGGTCCAGGACCACGTTTAGCACCGCTCCCGTAATCACGGCCACAGAGGAGATTCGGACCGACGATTCCGCTCTCGCCGCACAGTTCATACTCTGGGCCGGAAGATTCGCCAACGCCGCCACAAACATCCAAAATGCATATTCTTTCGCCTGGGGCAGCACCGCCTCCGAAGCCCCAAAGGCCGTTAGAAGCGGTTCCATAAACAGGATTCCACCGATACACAGGCCCATGCCGATGAACATCGAAATACCCACCACGGTGGTCACGGTTCTCCCCGCGCCGTCCCGGTCCCCCGCCCCCAGCTGCCGTCCGGCCAGCACAGCCGCTCCGGCGGCAAAAATATTTTCAATACTCACCATGATCAGCAGCAGAGGAAGCGTCACACCCACGGCAGCCAGCGCGACATCGGAATCCAGCATGCCGATGTAAGCCGTGTCCACAATATTGTATACCGCCTTGGCTAATAAAGCCAGGGTTGCCGGGATTGCCAGGCTTGTGATGGCCCTGGACGGCTTCATCTCCCCTAATATGGATTCCTGGCTGTTCTGTCTGTTTTTCACCGCTGTGCCTCCTCTCTCGCAGTCACCCCATAAAGCAGGATTTCCAGCGCCCGGTGGCAATCCGTCTCATGCTTCCGAATATCAACCTCCCCGGCTCCCGCCATCTGATATCTGGCGTTCAGAAAATCCTGGTACTGCAGAAACGTATCAACCGCCTCCCATCGGGAAATCTCCGGCCGCAGCTTCATCCCCGCCAGAATCTGCATCAGAATCTCAATATTCAGCGCGTCAAACCCCGCTTTCCGTTCTCCCACAGCCGTTTTCAAATGAGCGGGCGGCAAAATCACCGCATCGCAGAAGATACGCTGATACAACGGATTTTTTTGAAAAAACTCCATCCTGGCATTAAAATATAATTCCAGACATTCCTGCGTTCCCCGGCCGCTCTGCGGCATGGCCTCCCGCAGGTACTCCGTCAGCCGTTGAAAACAATCCTCCACACACGCCAGATACAGCTCGTCCTTCGTCTCAAAATAGTGGTAGATAATCCCCTTGGATATCCCCTCGGCGCTGCAAATCGCATTGACCGAGCTGGCCCCGTACCCTTGCCGGGCAAACTCCTGCAAAGCGCTGTCCATAATCCGCTGTCTGGTCTGCCGGTTCTTCTCTTCCCGTTTCATAGAATCACTCTCCAATAATTGACCACATGGTCTATTTTAGTATTCAGTATACTTCAAACAGACCATGTGGTCAATTATTTTATTCTAAAAAAACCATAAACAATCATACGGCAAAGACCAGTCCCGCCCGTTTACCCCTGAATTTCAAACTCCGGCTGACCTTCTGAACCGGGCGCAATCTCATATTTTTCGAAAACAATCACCGGGTGATCCGCAGCATTGATATAAAACCGGACATGATCGGAAATGCCCGTAAATCCGCCCTGCTCAGGCGTCCAGAACGTTACGTCCGTCCGCTGCTTCATCTGTTCGCGTATACTCGTATTTACTATGTCGGCGTAATCATCCCCCAATAGATCCTTCAGCGTCACCAGACTTCCGCTCTTTAAATCAATGTTATAATACCTCGTCTCCCCATAAGCGGATGACCAGCTCTCGCTGCCGGACACCATCAGCGACAGGTAATTCTCAGTCTGAGACTTAATCTCATACCAGACGCGGATCTCAAGCTTATGAGCCGCCCACTCCTCCTGCGTACCGCCGGTATCCAGAAACGCCTGCCGGTATTCCATGGCCCGCTCCTTCGCCTCGCCGGCGTATTGCTCACAGAGCTGGTAAATCTGGCGGTTGACAGAGTCCGGCGCCTGACCTGTGGAGTCCGCAATCATCTCCACACTGGGAATTTCCACCGAGAGTTTTATATCATCTTCCTCCTGTTCGTAGGAGCGGAAGGTTAAGACCCTTGCAATCTCCCCGATCACCGGAATCGCGCTTACGCTCTTGGCAAACGCCGTGCTGGTATTTAACGCAGTGGTAAACACAACCACCGCAGCCGCGGCTGCCATCATCCCTTTTTTCAAACCGTTTTTACGATTCAGCGCGGCTGCCCTGCGCTCATCCGCCCGCTTTTTCTCAGACTGTTCAATCGCTTCCTGCACGCGCGCGGAAAGCTCCTCCGGAATCGGGATCTCATCATAGCGTTTCTTGCTGTCGTTCAACTGACTCATCACTCCACCTCCTGTACAATCTGCTTTAACAGCTTTAAGCCCCGGTACAGCTTTGCCTTTACCGTATTTAAGTTGAGTTCCATCACCTGGGAAATCTCCTTCAGCGACAATTCCTCATAGAATCGCAGTCTGATAATCTTTTGGACATCCTCCTCCAATCGGTCAATCTGCGCCTCCAGATCATCCTCCGCCTCATATCGTTTTTCATAATAAGGAATCTGTTCATCGTAATCTTCGCCGGACAAAACCTCCCGTTTCCGCCTGTTCAAAAAATGAACGCTTTCATTCACAAGGATGCGGTAAAACCAGGTCTTAACCGCCTCCTCGTTTCGCAGCGATTCATAATGATCCAGCGCTTTACACACTGAGTTCTGCACTACATCCAGCGCGTCGTCCTTATTTTTGACATAGCTGAACGCCAACCGGTAAAACTTTTCCTGGTTTTCAACAATATGGGTTACAATTTTATCGTACAGATCCTTTTTCATCAGGCGCCCTTCCCTCTCTGTTTTCCAGTAGGATTTTTATCTTCTGATCTATAGATTATTTCATATGGCCAAAAGTTGCAAATTCCATTATTTATCATCCCCATTTTCCCAAACATGTACAATCGCCCGCCGGCTGGGCCAGCGGCCCATTGCATTCAAAAAACGCCCGGCGGAATCTCTTCCGCCAGGCGCTGTACCGTTTTACATATGTCCGCCGCAGGTATGGCCGTTTCCATGACAGCTGTGGTGCTCGCCGCCCTCGTGGTGATGGTTGCACATGGTGTCCGGATTGTAGTCCAGGCAGCCCTTCAGCAGCGCCTCCACCGCCGCGTCCGCATCTCCGGTCACGCCGGGGTAAAGCTCGATCCCCGCCTGAGCCAGAGCCATTCTGGCGCCGCCGCCGATTCCGCCGCAGATCAGCGTATCCACGCCGTGCCTTCTCAGAAATCCCGCCAGCGCTTCATGGCCGTCGCCGCCTGTGCCCACCACCTCGGACGAAACCACTGCATTGTCCGCTATCTCGTAGATCTTGAAAGCCTCACAGTGCCCAAAGTGCTGGAATACCTCTTGATTCTCATATGTTACCGCAATTTTCATTCTGACATCCTCCTGATTTGTTTTCACAGCGGCGGGCGTGGCATTGGCGTTTTCCGCAGTTCCGGCCGCAGCACTGGGCTGCGCCCGGGCAGATCTGATAGTTTCCTCCCCGGATCTCCAATCCCCTTCCGTTGACAATACAGTCGGCGATCTTCCTGCGCGCTGTATTGTAGACCGCCTGAACCGTGGTCCTGGCAACCCCCATCTGCTTGGCGCACTCCTCCTGGGTGCATTCCAGCAGATCGATCAGCCGGATTGTCTCATATTCCTCCAGCGTCAGCTCCACCTTGCCGTCTGTCTCCTGATCCAGAGGACCGAAAACCTCCACGGATGGCATCGCACAGACTCGTTTTGCTTTACAGGGACGCGCCATGTTCATTCTCCTCGCAGCTGTTTTTGACTTATGTCATAAATTATAGCCGAATTAATGACATATGTCAATATCAAATCAAAATTTCAATCCGGACGCCGTTTCAGAACCGGTCTCCCCGGCGGATTCCGCCACAGGTTCCCGACCGGCTCCATCCGCCGCCTGGCACCGCGCCCGCTCCTTAATCAAAAATACGCTGAGCAGCTTTGCCACAAAGGCCAGCATGTGAATCTGCTCCTCCGTCCAGATCCGGTGCATGGCGCAATCCTCAAACACGATGGCTCCCCGGTAAATTCCCCGGTCGGATATCTCACACTGAAGCATGGACTTTGTCCCCCGCCGCTCAAAATGCCGGCGTATGGATTCCTTCAGACCGGAAATATCCGGGCAATGCCAGACTCCGCCGGCATCGAACTGCGCGTGTACCTCCCGGATCAGCCGTCCGTCGCTTTTTTTCTGCCCCCGGCCGTTCCCGGACTCCACGCCCTCATTGCACCATTCGAATGCGTTGCTGATTAGACCGCCATCCGGCGACACCTCATAGATGGAGGCGCGGCTGACCGCGAACTGGCGTCCCAGCATATCCAATATATGTTCCACCGCCTTTTGGATGTCATCCGCGTCGCAGAGCAGACGGAACACCTGCTCCATCACATCACCGGTGACAATATCCGTGGTCTCCCTGGGGTCGATGGTGGTATTGGCCGTCCTGTAGCCCCCGTTCCCGTCAAACAAGCGGCTCATCTGTTCCTGATCATACAGTGCGAACCGGTCCTTGCCCTTTGCCTTAGAGTAGTACAGCGCCATGTCCCCCCGCTGGAACAATTCGTCGAATGTGGTTCCATTTTCGGGACAGCGGGCGATGCCGATGCTGCAGGAAACTTTGCACTGTATCACATTTTGCCGGAAAAGCCCGCCGACCCCGTCCCGGATCGTCATCGCCCGTCTCTCGGCAGCCGCGGGATCCGGCATGCCCCGCACAAACACCAGAAACTCGTCCCCGCCGATCCGGGCGATCAGGTCCTGGCCCCGGAACACTTCCCGCAGCTTCGCGGAAATGGCCTGCAGCACCGTGTCGCCGAACATGTGCCCGTGGCCGTCGTTGATCTGCTTAAAATTGTCCACGTCAATGATATATATCACCGCGGACTCATCCTTCGGCCGTCTCTGAAGATAATCCTCCATCTTCCGGCGGACTGCGCTCTTGTTATACAGACCGGTCAGCTCGTCGCGGTCCGCCTTGTCAATCAGCGCCTGGGCCGCCCGCTTCTCCTCGTCGATGTCCGTCATCACGCCCACCACTTTGTAAGTATTTCCCATATCGTCGAACTGGGTCGAGGTGCGGATCTTGCACCAGCGGTAACGGCCCTTTGCGTCCGCCAGACGGAACTGCGCTTCCCCGTACGCCTGCCCGGCCCTAATCCGCTTCACCAGCCGATCGATCATGGGCATATCTTCCGGGTGTATGTGGGACACCTGCACCATACGCTTGCTGGCCTGCTCCATGATGGGTACATAGCCAAACTTTTCCACCCAGTTGGGCGAGTAGGAGAGCTGATCCTTTCCGATATCCCACTCGAAAATCACATCGTTGGTCTGGTCCATAATGATCTTGTGGCGCTCCAGCGTCAGCCGCAGCTCATCCTGAGCCTTCTTCGACCTGGTAATATCGATCAAAATGCTGAACAGGGACTCCTTTCCGTCCTCGCCCACCGTCAGCTGGCTCTTATCAAGCACCCACACAATCCGCTCGTCCCGGGCCACCACCCGGTATTCCAGCTCCACCGTGCTGCCGGACTGCAGCTGTTCTTTCGTCTGGCGCAGCACCTCCTCGCGGTCGGCGGGATAAATGAGATTGAGGTAACGGTTCTGGAACTTGCTTCGCAGCTCCTGGTCCCCATATCCCAGCATCTGCATAAATCCCTCGTTTACCTGCACCAGGGTGAACCAGCGGTCGTTGAGACACTGCTGGATCCCTCCCACCAGGTTGTGCAGCAGACCGGTCCCGGCCGGCTCCATCACCTTGAGCGGGGCCGCGCTCTCCGTCTCCGGCTGCCAGATCACCAGCGCGCTGCGCTGATGCGGCTGTCCGCAATCGATCCGAAGCAGCGTAATCTGGCACCAGCGGTATTTCTCCCTCAGAGGGTTAAACACGCGGAAGCGGTAGCTGCGGCGTGTGAGTCCGTTTTCGAAAAATGCTTCCATATACCGACCGGAAAGCTTTTTCACCAGCCCCCGGTCCTCCGGGTGAACCAGCGCATCCGCAAAATTCGCCACCGACTCCGCAAAACTGCTTCCGGAGCGCAACAGCTCAAAGGCGCTGTCCGGCATATAGACCACATGGTAGACTCCGTTGGTCATATCCACCTCCATGACCGTGGAATCCGTATATTTTAACAGGGAAAAATACTTCATCTGCCCCATCTGAAGCGTATCCAGCGGGTCCTGCTCCCTGTGGTATCCCGCTCTCGTGGGACTGATACAGTCCTTCCTGGCCGAAGCTCCGTCCGCGTACTCCTGGGACAGACGCTTAAACGGCTCCTGCACATTTTTCAGGCACTCCAGAAGTTTGGGGGAAAATGCCCCGCACTCCCCGTTTAAAATCATATTGACGGCCTGGCCGGCCGGCAGGGCCTTCCGGTAAACCCGATCGGTAGTCAGGGCGTCATAGCAGTCGGCGATCCCCACCACCTGGGCGCAGACCGGGATGCTGTCCCCCTTAAGCCCGTCGGGGTAGCCGGAACCATCCCACCGCTCGTGGTGATAACGGCAAATGTTGTAGGCGTACTGCAAATACTCCTGATCGCTCATCCGGTCCAGGCCCGCCAGAATCTCACAGCCCTTCACCGAATGGGTCTTCATGATCTCAAATTCCTCCGGCGTCAATCGTCCCGGTTTGTTGAGAATCGAGTCCGGAATCGCGATTTTACCGATGTCGTGCATAGACGACGCGCTGGCGATCATGTCAATGTTTTGCTCATTCAGGCCATACTCTGCATAGCAGCGCGACACGTCCTCCAGCAGCACCTTGGCAAACATGCGGATCCGCTGGATATGCTGCCCGGTCTCCACGCTCCGGTACTCGATAATGGAGGACAGGGCGTCGATCATCACGGCGTTGGATTCCCGCAGCCTGGCCGCTTGTTCGGCGATCAGCTCCTCCTGGTTCAGCCGGTGCAGGTTCAGCTCGATAATGTTCTGGATCCGCCGTTTGACCACATGGGGCTCAAAGGGCTTTTTCACGATATCGGAGGCCCCCAGGTCAAAGGCCCTGACCTCGTGTTCCACCGAATCCTCCGCCGTGATCACCACCACCGGAACATCTGTGAATTCCCCCCGTTCCCGCATCTCCTCCATCACCTGATACCCGTTCATAACCGGCATCATCAGGTCCAGCAGCAGAGCGGCAATCTGGCCGTGGTACGCCTCCAGCAACAGCAGCGCCTGCTCCCCGTTCTCCGCCTCCAGCAAATTGTACTGCGTCTCGAACACCCCGTGCAAAATCGCCCGGTTGACCTCCATATCATCCACAATCAGGATCGTATCCCGCTTCATCATATCTTATCTCCAGCCGCTGTTAACTTGTTCCGCAAATACCCTATCTACAATCTATCATACTCCAATATATAGAGTTAAACAACATCAAAAAGCAACAGGTCTCCCCGTTGCCTTGAGAAACAGCGTTAAAATCCGCCGCACAATGCGCAGGCCCATCACATGGATGTCTCCATTTGGCTGCACGTCCTCGTTGATATACCGGAGAACCGCAGGTGAGATGCACGCTGCCCCCGGAAGCCAGCTGCCCGATGGCCTCCGGCACGCCTCTCATTCTTCGGTAGTACCGGTAGCCGGAAATCAGCAACACCGTCACAGCTCCCAGGATTGTAAACGCACGGGGATATCCTACCACCAGAAGTCCTTTGTCGCCGCCCCACACCGATACCGGATAGTCCTGATACAACAAAAAATCCCGGGAACAATGTTCCGGGATTTTGTAGAGGCGACAACCGGATTTGAACCGGTGATAAGGGTGTTGCAGACCCGCGCCTTACCTCTTGGCTATGTCGCCATATATGCTTGATGACCCCAACGAGATTCGAACTCGTGTTACCGCCGTGAAAGGGCGATGTCTTAACCGCTTGACCATGGGGCCCGACTAGTGGTCACCATGGACTCCACTAAAAAACTCCCCGAGTAGGACTCGAACCTACGACAGCGCGGTTAACAGCCGCGTGCTCTACCGACTGAGCTATCGAGGAATAGTAAGTGCTTTCCGAGTCTTAATTATACCCTATAATCTAAGATTCTTCAAGTACCTTCTTTATTAGTATATGCAACTTTTGCTTTTATATGCAAAAAATACATACCCTCAAAACCACATATTGAATGATGTTTAAAACCTATACCGTTTTGGTTAAGCCCTCGACCGATTAGTATTAGTCAGCTCCATACATTACTGCACTTCCACCTCTAACCTATCTACCTCGTCGTCTTCAAGGGGTCTTACTAGCTTTCGCTATGGGATATCTCATCTTGAGGGGGGCTTCACGCTTAGATGCCTTCAGCGTTTATCCCGTCCAGACTTGGCTACTCTGCCATGGGCTTGGTACCCAACAGATACACCAGCGGTCCGTCCATCCCGGTCCTCTCGTACTAAGGACAGCTCCTCTCAAATATCCTACGCCCGCGCCGGATAGGGACCGAACTGTCTCACGACGTTCTGAACCCAGCTCGCGTACCGCTTTAATGGGCGAACAGCCCAACCCTTGGGACCTGCTACAGCCCCAGGATGCGATGAGCCGACATCGAGGTGCCAAACCACTCCGTCGATGTGAACTCTTGGGAGTGATAAGCCTGTTATCCCCAGGGTAGCTTTTATCCGTTGAGCGATGGCAATCCCACTTTCTACCACCGGATCACTAAGTCCTACTTTCGTACCTGCTCGACCCGTCGGTCTCGCAGTCAAGCTCCCTTATGCCTTTGCACTCTGCGAATGGTTTCCAACCATTCTGAGGGAACCTTTGAGCGCCTCCGATACCCTTTCGGAGGCGACCGCCCCAGTCAAACTCCCCACCTGACATTGTCCCCCAGCCGGGTCACGGCTGCAGGTTAGAAACCCAATATCGCAAGGGTGGTATCCCAACATTGGCTCCACATAGACTGGCGTCCATGCTTCTTAGCCTCCCACCTATCCTGTACATGCAATACCGAATCCCAGTATCAAGCTGGAGTAAAGCTCCATGGGGTCTTTCCGTCCTGGCGCAGGTAACCAGCATCTTCACTGGTATTTCAATTTCACCGGGTGCATTGTTGAGACAGCGCTCAAATCATTACGCCTTTCGTGCGGGTCGGAACTTACCCGACAAGGAATTTCGCTACCTTAGGACCGTTATAGTTACGGCCGCCGTTTACTGGGGCTTAAATTCAAAGCTTCGCTTGCGCTAACCTCTCCTCTTAACCTTCCAGCACCGGGCAGGCGTCAGCCCATATACCTCACCTTTCGGTTTTGCATAGACCTGTGTTTTTGCTAAACAGTTGCTTGAGCCTATTCTCTGCGGCCAGATCTCTCTGGCACCCTTTATCCCGAAGTTACAGGGTCATTTTGCCGAGTTCCTTAACAATGCTTCTCCCGCCGGCCTTAGGATTCTCTCCTCATCTACCTGTGTCGGTTTACGGTACGGGCACGTATTACACAATAGCGGCTTTTCTTGGCAGCCGGAATCACACACTTCGCTACTTATAGTTCGCTACGCGTCACGTCTTCGGATTGTACGGCGGATTTGCCAACCATACTCCTACCTCGCTTGCCCCGGTCTTCCCATTCCCGGGTTGTGTTGTCCTTCTGCGTCCCCACAGTTCTGATAATACGCGGTACAGGAATTTCAACCTGTTGTCCATCGACTACGCTTTTCAGCCTCGCCTTAGGCCCCGACTTACCCAGAGCAGATCAGCTTTACTCTGGAAACCTTGGATATTCGGCCTGGAGGATTCTCACCTCCATCTCGCTACTCATTCCGGCATTCTCTCTTCTTAAAAGTCCACAGCTCCTTGTCGGTACTGCTTCGTTCCTTTAAGAATGCTCCTCTACCAATCACTTAAAGTGATTCCTAAGCTTCGGTGTTGTGTTTTAGCCCCGGACATTTTCGGCGCAGGACCTCTCGACTAGTGAGCTATTACGCACTCTTTGAATGTGTGGCTGCTTCTAAGCCAACATCCTAGTTGTCTCTGAAATCCCACATCCTTTTCCACTTAACACACACTTTGGGACCTTAGCTGTAGGTCTGGGCTCTTTCCCTTTTGACTACCCAACTTATCTCGTGCAGTCTGACTCCCATACATCATTTATACGGCATTCGGAGTTTGATATCCCTTGGTAAGCTTTGACGCCCCCTTAGGAATTCAGTGCTCTACCTCCGCTAAACTAATATGAGGCTAGCCCTAAAGCTATTTCGAGGAGAACCAGCTATCTCCGGGTTCGATTGGAATTTCTCCCCTATCCACACCTCATTCCCACCCTTTTCAACGGATGTGGATCCGGTCCTCCACGGAATTTTACTTCCGCTTCAACCTGGACATGGATAGGTCACCCGGTTTCGGGTCTGCCTGTACTGACTTTACGCCCATTTGAGACTTGGTTTCCCTTCGGCTCCGTGGCTTAACCACTTAACCTTGCCAGTACCGGCAACTCGCCGGACCGTTCTACAAAAAGTACGCGGTCGCACCTTAACGTGCTTCCACAGCTTGTAAACACAGGGTTTCAGGTTCTTTTTCACTCCCCTCCCGGGGTCCTTTTCACCTTTCCTTCACAGTACTATGCGCTATCGGTCACTAAGGAGTATTTAGCCTTGGAGGGTGGTCCCTCCGACTTCCCACAAGGTTTCACGTGTCTCGTGGTACTCTGGATCCTGCCGCTGCCTATCGCTTTCGTGTACGAGACTTTCACTCTCTTTGGTCTGACTTCCCAGACAGTTCCACTAACGAATCAGCTCGCTTATGCAGTCCATAACCCCAGCGTGCACGCACGCTGGTTTGGGCTCTTCCCATTTCGCTCGCCGCTACTTTGGGAATCGATTTTTCTTTCTCTTCCTCCGGCTACTTAGATGTTTCAGTTCACCGGGTTCCCAGCGTATGGCTATGTATTCACCATACGTCGACTGAGGGTTACTCAGCCAGGTTTCCCCATTCAGATATCTCCGGATCAAAGGATATTTGCTCCTCCCCGAAGCTTTTCGCAGCTTATCACGTCTTTCATCGGCTCTTAGTGCCAAGGCATCCACCCTGCGCTCTTTATAGCTTAACCAAAATGACTCGTCGGTGCGGGTTGCTCCGACTCATCGACAATCCATAGCGTTGGATCGTTTGGTCTTAGGTTTGTTACATTTGATACATCTTTCGATGTATCCCTCGGATGTCTTGATTATTCTATAGAATATTCAATTCATTTTCATTCAATATGCGGTTTTCAAGGTACATATTTTTGAAATCATTTGTTAGATGATTTCGAATGGAGACGGAGAGCTTCGAACTCCTAACCCCTTGCCTGTAAAGCAAGCGCCCGACCAACCGAGCAATATCTCACAATCGTGAAACATGGGTTTTCCCTCTTTCGAGGCGATCTCTATGTATTTTCTATATCCACTCACCCAAGTATACGAACGTCTGGGCAGTGGGCTTAAGTGGACTCGAACCACCGACCTCACGCTTATCAGGCGTGCGCTCTAACCGGCTGAGCTATAAGCCCTTAATAAATCCGGCAGCCACCTGCTCTCCCATGCCGTCACCAGCATAGTACCATCGGCCGCTTGAGTCTTAACCATCGTGTTCGGGATGGGAACGGGTGTTTCCCCCAAGCGCATCGCCACCGGAAATTTCTTACCTTGGCAAATCCAAGATTCAACAGTATATAAAACCCTTACTTCTTCTTCCTTAGAAAGGAGGTGATCCAGCCGCACCTTCCGATACGGCTACCTTGTTACGACTTCACCCCAGTTACCTGCCCCGCCTTCGGCAGCTCCCTCCTTTCGGTTGGGTCACTGACTTCGGGCGTTGCTGACTCCCATGGTGTGACGGGCGGTGTGTACAAGACCCGGGAACGTATTCACCGCGACATTCTGATTCGCGATTACTAGCGATTCCAGCTTCGTGTAGTCGGGTTGCAGACTACAGTCCGAACTGGGACGTTATTTTTGAGATTTGCTCACCTTCGCAGGGTCGCTTCCCTTTGTTTACGCCATTGTAGCACGTGTGTAGCCCAAATCATAAGGGGCATGATGATTTGACGTCATCCCCACCTTCCTCCAGGTTGTCCCTGGCAGTCTCCCTAGAGTGCCCATCTTAATGCTGGCTACTAAGGATAAGGGTTGCGCTCGTTGCGGGACTTAACCCAACATCTCACGACACGAGCTGACGACAACCATGCACCACCTGTCTCCCCTGTCCCGAAGGAAAGGCGCCGTTACACGCCGGTCAGGGGGATGTCAAGACTTGGTAAGGTTCTTCGCGTTGCTTCGAATTAAACCACATGCTCCACCGCTTGTGCGGGTCCCCGTCAATTCCTTTGAGTTTCATTCTTGCGAACGTACTCCCCAGGTGGAGTGCTTATTGCGTTTGCGACGGCACCGAAGGGCTTTGCCCCCCAACACCTAGCACTCATCGTTTACGGCGTGGACTACCAGGGTATCTAATCCTGTTTGCTCCCCACGCTTTCGAGCCTCAACGTCAGTTACAGTCCAGTAAGCCGCCTTCGCCACTGGTGTTCCTCCTAATATCTACGCATTTCACCGCTACACTAGGAATTCCACTTACCTCTCCTGCACTCTAGCTTGACAGTTTCCAAAGCAGTCCCAGGGTTGAGCCCTGGGTTTTCACTTCAGACTTGCCATGCCGTCTACGCTCCCTTTACACCCAGTAAATCCGGATAACGCTTGCCCCCTACGTATTACCGCGGCTGCTGGCACGTAGTTAGCCGGGGCTTCTTAGTCAGGTACCGTCATTATCTTCCCTGCTGATAGAGCTTTACATACCGAAATACTTCTTCACTCACGCGGCGTCGCTGCATCAGGCTTTCGCCCATTGTGCAATATTCCCCACTGCTGCCTCCCGTAGGAGTTTGGGCCGTGTCTCAGTCCCAATGTGGCCGGTCACCCTCTCAGGTCGGCTACTGATCGTCGCTTTGGTGGGCCGTTACCCCGCCAACTGGCTAATCAGACGCGGATCCATCTCACACCACCGGAGTTTTTCACACCGTACCATGCGGTACTGTGCGCTTATGCGGTATTAGCAGTCATTTCTAACTGTTGTCCCCCAGTGTGAGGCAGGTTATCCACGTGTTACTCACCCGTCCGCCACTCAGTCATCTCAGAATCCATCCGAAAACTTCATCTAAAATGCTTCGTTCGACTTGCATGTGTTAGGCACGCCGCCAGCGTTCATCCTGAGCCAGGATCAAACTCTCAAATTAAAAGTTGATTCCAGGTTTCAGACTACTTAGCTTGGCTAGTTATCTTTAACCTTCATTACTTGGTTTTGTTCTGAATTTTCTCAAATCCAAAGGTCTAAACCAGACCTTTTTCTTTAGAATTTTCAGGGTTTTACATACTGTTCAATCTTTGATTTTCAAGGTTCTTTGTTGTTGTTCTTCGTTAGCAGCAACTTTTATATCTTATCACACTCGCTAGCGTTTGTCAACAACTTTTTTAAAAACTTTTTTGTTTTTGTTGTTTTGGCTTCAACAGCAACTTTGATATCTTATCATATCCGGCTGTATCTGTCAACAACTTTTTAACCTTTTTTTGAAGTTCTGTTTGATCTTCTTTTTTCGAGGTTATCCCCCTGCTTTCGCAGTGGAACTTTAATATAGCATCATATCGAAAATATGTCAAGGGAATTTGTGCCATTTTTTTAAACAATTTTTTAATTTCCTGCCGAAACACTAAATATGCTCGATTTTCTTGGTTTCTTCTATATTTAGTGGTTGTAAAAAAATAATCCCGGCAACACTTTTTCGCGCGTCCACCGGGAAATTGAATTAATTGCATATATAGTATATGAAATTTCTGTTAAAGAATGCTGTTTAAAATCCCCCGCAACAGGAATCCCAACAGATTGTACTGATACAGAAAGGTCAGCCAACTGCTCTCCTCCACCTGCTCCATGAGCACGCTTCCCAGCGGCGTGGCGGAAAACAGATCCAGGAGCAAGCAGGCCACCCACAGAAGCAGCAGTCCATGGGCAAGCCCCAGGAGTGCGCCGGCAATTTTGTTCAACCCCGAGATGATCGGCAGACGGGCCAGCAGATCCAGCCAGCGCACCAGAAGCTGGATCAACAAAAATGTCAGCAGGAACATCAGGACAGACACCGACGCATTGATCAGAATCCCGGCCAGATAGGCGCTGACATATTCAATAAAATGATCCACCCCCAACAGATTGTACACCTCGCTGTTATTATTCTCAATCAGTGCATCCTTCATGGATTGAGGAAGCTTCAGATTTTCGATGGCTATACGCTGAAATGCCGGGGTGTCCTGCTGTTCTGCCTGGTACTCCTCCAGACCGGAGGCTTTTACCATCATCTCTGCCACCGCCTGCCGCACCTGTGTATTCTCCTTTAGGAAGGAAGTCACATACGGGGTGGCAAAGCGGACCGCCAGGATGGTGATCACCAGGGCGCCGATGGATACGCACTGGCGCAGAAATCCTCTGTAATGTCCGTACAGCATCATGCTGACTAAAAATACGCCTACCGCAATGGGCAGCCAATGTTCTAAACTCATCTTACCGTCTCTTTCTGTCTGTTATGTTCCGTTTCCCCGCTGTCTTAACCGATCAGCCGCTCAATAACAGCGGCAACCCCGTCCTCATCATTGGTCAGGGTAATCTCATCCGCATATTGTTTTACCAGATCCAGGGCATTGTCCATGGCGACGCCCACTCCGGCCATCCGGATCATGGACACATCGTTCTCGCCGTCCCCGATGGCCATGGTGGCTTCCCGGTCGACGCCCAGGTAATCGGCCAGCCACATCAGCCCGTTGCCCTTGGTCGCATTTTCATCGTTCAGTTCCAGATTATTGACCATGGCAGCTGTGATCGCAATGCCGGACTCCCGCTCAAGGCGGCAGCGCAGCGGCGCGCGGTCCGCGATATCCGCGAAAAAGATATTGATTTTCTCCACGCCCTTGCCGACCTGACTCACATATTCCACCACGTCGGAAACCACATCCCGGGTATCGTGTACCATGGTCTGCATCGCCTCGCTCAGCCCGTAATGGTGCAGCCGGGCCATGCAGCGTTCCTCCGTTACCGCGCGGCCGCCGATGTATGGGTCGGCCATAACGTCGAATTCCCTGGTGATTTCCAGCAGTTCAACGGCTTTTTCCGGGGATAGGGTGCACGACATCAGCTGTTCGCCGGTCTCAAGATCCACAATGGCCCCTCCGTTTGTGGTGATCGCATACCGGACGCCCGGCAGTTCCCGGATGCGCTTCGGCACGCCGTCCGTGGGCCGCCCGGTGGTGGGCACGACGTAGATTCCCTTCTCAGCGCAGCGGGCCAGCGCGCGAATATTCCGCTCGGATATGTTCTTGTCACTGTCCAGCAGCGTTCCGTCAAGGTCAAACGCAACAATCTGAATCGCTTTCATAGTAATTCTGCCTCTCTTGTTTTTAATTAAGTATCCCCGGAAGTTCACTGAAATTCAGTCTTCCGGGGCTTCTTTATCATATGAAGTGTTCCTCTTTCAGGATCAACAGCCCGTCCTTATCGTATTTGGACGAGAAGATCCCCTTTACGCGCTTGCCTAAGGAGGGGCGCTCCGCCTTGTCGGCTGCTTCCTCGATCAACTCCTCCGCGTTGGCCCGTGTCAGCGGGATGCCGTCCTCCTCCATGATTTCAATGCGCTCATAGAGGGCGAGCATGCTCTTTCCGGAAATACTGCAGTCGATCTCGCCGGCATACTGGCAGGCATACTGGGCGAACTCGTCAATGTCCATCTCCTCCCCATCATCCTCATAGGCCTCCTCAGGCTCATCCTCGATGCGGGCCGCGGGCGCTTTCTCAGGCACCTTGCGCTTCGGCACAGGGGGCATTTTGGGGGCCGGAATATCCTCCTCAGGCTCGTCGTAGCCGTCGGATTCATATGGCTCCTCATAGTCCTCAGGCTGATACCGATCCTCATACTCGTCCTCATACACCGGTTCCTGTTTTACCACCGTGGGACGCGCCGGCGCTTTTTCCGCGGCCGGGGGAACGGGAGCCTTAAGTACCGGAGACTTTGGCTTTGCGGACGGCATTTTCGCCGGGGCGGCCGGACTCGCAGGGGCTTTTGCAGCCATAGCTTTCGGCTCCGCCGCAACTACTTTGGGCACAGGGGCAGCCTTGGCGGCCGGGGCAGACGCCGCGGGCTTTTCCGCATTGGGAGCGGGCGCTCCGGGGGCCTCGCCGATGCACTCAAAACGTTTTGCAAGGCCCGGATACTGGCGGTGAATGGCTTCCAGCTGTTCCCGGTTGTCGATCATCACCACGTTCATTCCGGTTTCATCCCGGGCCATGAGCAGGTCCAGCTCCTGGAGCATCTCGTCGCTCATATCGCCCGCATACTCGATAATCAGGTCTTTGCCGGTGAGCTTGTCCGCCAGGACCAGAACGCCCTTCTGGTTAAGCTTCTCGCCGGTGATCTTGGCCGCCTGATTCTTGATTCCCAGCTCCCGGTGAACCTTTTTCAGGGCGTCGATGGCAAGGGCAAGGCCTTCGTCGGGATCCTCGGATTCAATCATCAGATGGTTGGAAACACGGGCTGCAACCGGCGCATAGTCGTCGGCTCCGTCGTCCGTCTTCAGGCTGCGCAGATCTTTTAACACTCTGGTCTGCGCCTGGCGGGATTCCTCCGAGAATTCCGCGCCGGACAACCGCGACAGCTCCCGGGCAAGGCTGGCCTGCACTTCGGCCTCATGAACTCTGGCCGCCAGCGCTTCCTGGGTCAGCGTCTCCTTCTCCTCCGGCCAGCCGGACTCCTCCGCACCGGCCCCTCCGGCGTATCCCGTTTCGGATTCCGTCTCCACCTGAGATTCCTCCTCAGGCCCGTACGCATCCTCATAGACCCGGGGTTCCTCCCCGCTCAGTCCTTCCTGCGCCTCGTAGGGCGTATATCCCTGATCTCCGGTGTAGGGGGCCCCAGGCTGCTCCCCGTAATATCCGTCGGCTGAATCCGGCTCCCCGGCGCCGTAACCGCCGTCCTCCCGGTATCCGGGATCTCCGGCGTAGGCGGGTTCTTCCGCATAGGCAGGGTCCTGCGCATATGCGGGGCCTTCCCCATAAGCCGGGGCTTCTGCGTAAGCGGGATCCTCCCCATAGGCAGGGTCCTGGGCGTAAACAGAGCCTTCCCCATAGCCGGATTCCCGCGCGTAAGCGGAGTCGTCTCCATAGCCGGATTCCTGTGCGTAAGCGGGGTCGTCCCCGTAGGCGGAATCCTGCCCATAAGCGGGGTCGTCCCCATAGGCGGAATCCTCCGCGTAAGCAGGTTCATCCCCATAGACGGAATCCTCCCCATAGGCAGGCTCCTCCTGATAAGCCGGTTCCTCCCGGTTGCTGCGGTAAGGACGGTACGGCTGGCGCTCTCCGTAGACGGGCTCCTCGTCATAGGGATCCTCCTGGGGCGGTTCCACCGCGGCGCGCTGGACCGGCACCGGTACGGGGCGGCCGGCCGGAGGCACGTCGTAGTCGTAGGCGGCGGACGGCGCCTCGTAGCCCTGTTCCACGGCCCGCAGCCGCGCCTCGTATTTGTCCCGGTTCTCCTCCAGATCCATCTGATACTTGGTCAGGGGAGCGTGCTGAATCTTTAACTCCATGGCCTTGTCCACATATTTACCCAGGCCGAACATCAGCATAATCTTATCACAGGTGCGCACGCAGAGATCCGACATACCCACCTCATTATACAAAGTAGCCAGCTCATACAGCCACTTTTCATCTAATTCCACATTGCAGTATTGCTCCAGGGTATGGATCAGCTGCTGGGGCGGCGCGCCCTTGGCTCCGAGAATCATGTAGCGGAGCAGATATTGTCTGGGATCGTCGGGAGCCAGGTCGCAGAATTCCCGGTAATAATCCTCCGCCTCGCCGACATTGCCTTCTTTGATCGCCAAATCAGCCAGCTTGTACAGCAGACGCTTGCCGATGGGCGCCCGCTCAAACGCCAGCAGAAGGATATCCTTCGCTTCCTGGTAATCCTCATTTTTCTCGTAGATGGTTGCCACCATGGACAGGATGCTCACATTGCGGACACGTCTCCAGTCAACGGTGTCCGTAATTTTCATCGCGGTCTCATAGTCGCCTTTATTCACCAACTTTTTAATCTGTTCCACCTTAATGTTAAACTCGTACTTATCCATCTTTTGCATCTCCCTATTGCTATTTCCCGGCATGGGAATCTGTGATCGGCCAGACACACCCTATAGTTCAGTCCTGCCTTCCAACGCCCGAAGAAGCGTTACTTCATCTATGTATTCCAGGTCGCCGCCCACGGGAACGCCGCTGGCGATCCGGGTGACCTTCACCCCTGTAGGCTTGATCAGCTTGCTGATGTACATGGCTGTGGTCTCGCCCTCCAGGCTCGAATTGGTTGCAATGATGACTTCTTCAACATCGGATTGAAGCCGCTGCATCAATTCCTTCAGTTTAATATCATTAGGGCCAATCCCCAGCATGGGAGAGATGGCTCCATGGAGCACATGGTACACTCCATCGTACTTACCGGTTTTCTCGTAGGCAGCCAGATCCCTGGTGTTCTCCACCACCATTATCTCCTTGTGGTTGCGCTTGTCGCTGCTGCAGATGGGACAGAGCTCCCGGTCCGTGAGCGTGAAGCACTCCTTGCAGTAGCGGACGTTGTTCTTGGCGTCGGTCATGGACCTGGCCAGCTCATCCACCTGCTCCCGCGGCATATTGATGATGTGAAATGCCAGGCGCTGGGCTGATTTGGCGCCCACCCCCGGTAATTTTGACAATTCTTCAATTAATTTTGTGATCTGGCTGCTGTAGTAATCCATTAGAAGGGGAAACCTCCGCCTAACGCGCCGCCCAGTCCGCCGGTCAGCTTGGACATGGCCTCCGCGCTCTCAGCCTCCATCTGGCGGAACGCCTCGTTGGTCGCCGCCACGATCAGATCTTCCAGCATCTCGATGTCGTCGGGGTCCACTACCTCCTCGGAAAGCTTTACGGAGACGACCTCCTTCTTGCCGTTGACGGTAACGCTCACCGCGCCGCCGCCGGAAGCCGCCGTGTACTCCTTGGTCTCCAGCTCCTTGGTGGTCTCCTCCATCTGGCGCTGCATGCGCTGCGCCTGCTTCATCAGATTGTTCATATTGCCGGGCATGCCGCCCGGAAATCCGCCACGTTTTGCCATGGTGTGTATTCCTCCTGTGATGTTTTTGCGGCACCAGTCCTGTGTGCCGTTTTGGTCTTATTGTTTGTATATTCTGTGGATTGCTCCAACATTACCGCAATTCAGTCCTCATATGTAATATCTATATGAATTTTACTTTCCAGCTCCTCCTCGGTCACGTAGATCGTGTTGAGAAGCTCCCCGCGGCCCGCAAGCCGCGTCTTAAAATAAATGGAACGGTTGTATTTCTCCTGGACCAGCTGCTCCAGCTGTCCGATGACGGTGGGGCGCTTGCCCATGTCGTAGTTCATGGGATCCATAAATACGATGGTCAGGCAGCTGTCCCCGCCCGGCTCCACCACGGTATCCCGCAGATAAGACCTGGCGCCGCCGCCTAAGCTTCGGACCAGCTTTCCCCACTCGTTGCGCACCAGCTTTAAGTCTTCCAGCTGGGCCTGGGGAAGGGCTACGGTCTGGGGCGGTTCCCCCGCAGGAGCTGGGGGAATCCCAGAGCCGAATCCCGCGGCAGGCGCCCCCGGGACGGCCTGCGCCAAATCTCCCGTCTGCGCATCCCCGGGGGCCGCAGCGTACCCCGCCGCCATCGCTCCTGCGGGAACCGCAGCGTAGCCTGCGGCCATTGCCCCGGCGGGCGGGACGGGGCGGGATTCCAGATCTTCTACCTCGGCTTCCAGCTGATTCAGCCGCTCCAGCACCGCGTCCAGACTGGTCTCCATGGCGGGCCTCGTCAGCTTGATCAGCGCCACCTCCACGATCACCCGTTTTTGGCTGGCATACCGCAGTTGATTGGATAATTCAGAAAAAATGCGGATGTAACGCATCAGAGTCTCGCCGTCCGCCTTTTTCGCGTCCTCTTCCAGTTGTTTTAAGTTTTCTGTGGACATGTCCAGCAGACCCTCGGCGTCGTCCGCGCTCTGAAACAGCAGCAGATTGCGCATGTACCAGATGAAGTCCGTGACGAACTGCCCCAGCTCTCTGCCCTGGATCACGATCTCCTCCAGCTTGAGAATGCAGTCCCGCGTCCTTCCCTCCACGATTGCGCCGAACAGCTCGCTGAACACGCTGGCATCCACCGCTCCCAGGACTTCCAGCACGTTGTCGTAAGTCAGAAGCTTGCCGTAATGGAAGGCCACGCACTGGTCCAGCAGGCTGAGCGCGTCTCTCAGGGAGCCGTCGGCCGCCTTGGCCACATAGGTGAGCGCCCGGTCCTCCACCTCGATGTGTTCCGCCCGGGTCAGCTCCCGCAGGTGCCCGGCAATGGTCTCCAGCGCGATCCGCTTGAAATCATAGCGCTGGCACCTTGACAGTATGGTAATCGGAATCTTGTGGACTTCCGTTGTCGCCAGAATAAAAATAACATAGGACGGGGGCTCCTCCAGCGTTTTGAGCAGCGCGTTGAACGCGCCGATGGAGAGCATGTGCACCTCGTCGATAATGTATACGCGGTAACGCCCGTCGGTGGGCGGATACTGAACCTGGTCGCGGATATCGCGGATATTCTCCACGCCGTTGTTGGAGGCGGCGTCGATCTCCACCACGTTCATGGAGGAGCCGGAGATGATGGCCCGGCAGGCCGGACATTCGTTGCAGGGGCTTCCGTTCACCGGGTTCTCACAGTTGACTGCCCGGGCGAAGATTTTCGCGATACTGGTTTTACCGGTTCCACGGGTTCCGCAGAACAGGTAGGCGTGGCCGATGCGTCCCGACGTGATTTGATTTTTCAGAGTCTGTACGATGGGGTCCTGTCCCTTTACGTCCTCAAATGAGGCGGGACGCCATTTGCGGTATAACGCCGTGTATGACATGTGAGTCGCTCCTTGCTGTCTTGATTTGCGCGGGAACGGCCGGTTGAAGGGCCGCCCCGCCTCAGAGTATTACTCGTCGCCGAAGCAGATTCCCACCATCTTGGCTTCCTTGATCATGGAGCAGTTGGGATCCACGGTCTTGAGTCTGCCCGCAACCTCGGACAGGGGCACTTTGACGATATCGTTGTTTTTCACCGCAGCCATATAGCCGAATTCCCCGTCGGCGATCATCTTCGCGGCGGTGGCTCCCAGTCTGGTGGAGAGAACGCGGTCATAGGCGCAGGGTTCGCCGCCCCGCTGCATATGTCCGGGCACCGTCACGCGGACCTCGCTGCCGGTGATCTCCGTGATCCTGGCGCCGATCTCATACGCCACGGACGGATATACCATCTCAGTCCGCTTCTTGGCCTTCAGTTCCTTCTTGGACATGCTGGCCTCCTCCCTGGAAATGGCGCCCTCGGCCACCGCCAGAATGGAGAAACGCTTGCCGGCCTTGGAGCGCTTGGTGATGGCGTCGCAGACCACGTTGATATCGTAGGGAATCTCGGGGAGAAGAATGATATCCGCTCCGCCGGCCAGACCGGCGTGCAGGGTGAGCCAGCCCACCTTGTGTCCCATCACCTCCACAATGAATACGCGGCGGTGGGAGGCGGCGGTGGTGTGGATACAGTCGATGGCGTTGGTGGCGATATTCACAGCACTCTGGAAGCCGAAGGTCATGTCGGTCCCCCAAAGGTCGTTGTCAATGGTCTTGGGCAGGGACACCACGTTCAGCCCTTCCTCGCTTAAGAGGTTGGCCGTCTTCTGGCTGCCGTTGCCGCCCAGCACCACCAGGCAGTTTAATTTTAACTTCCGGTACGTGTGCTTCATGGACTCTACCTTGTCCAGTCCGTTCTCGTCCGGAGTGCGCATCAGTTTGAAGGGTTGTCTGGAAGTGCCGAGAATGGTGCCTCCCTCGGTCAGAATACCGGAAAAGTCGGACGGCTGCATAATCTTGTAGTCTGCATACATGAGTCCCTTATATCCGTCTTCGAAGCCGATGATCTCCACGTCGTCAAACATGTTATACAGTGATTTGGCGACTCCCCGCATAGTGGCGTTGAGCGCCTGGCAGTCTCCGCCGCTGGTCAGCATCCCTATTCTTCTCATATCTGCGCTTCCTTTCTCTCTGGAACTTTTAATTCGTAACGCCTGCGCCTTACGGCGCATTCCTATAACTTCTAACGTATCCTGTTAATGGTTCTATTATACCCATTTTGTAATTATACCGCAAAGACAGTATCGGGGCAAGCAAAAAATATGGACATAGATCTTACGGAAAATGTACTTCCGGCAAATCTATGCCCACATTATTTTAAATCCACGCACCTCGCTTTGTGCAGTTACCACGGGCGTTACTCATGTAGTTAGCTCAGTCCAGGCGACCTTACGGCACATGAGAGGTTCCGCTTAGTGCTGCTGCATTCCTGCCCTGACACGGTTCACAGATTCCCATTGCGTAAGACCCAAACGTCAACACCACTTTCACAAGGCAGCCCCGCAGTAAGCTGTCCGGGGCGAGGTATCACCCCTGCTAGAGCGGATTGCAGGTACAGGGCACCGCTATCTCCCCGGCTGCGTGGAAACTTTATGACAATTTTGAGTGCTCGGGGCGTTTACGCGCCCGCTTATTCGCCTGTTAAGTATACCCTTTGGCAGATGATTTGTCAAGGGCGGGATCGGGAAAGAGACCGGACAAACCCTTCCTGCGCCGTGGGGAAGGTAATTCCGGCAAAGGACAGCTTTTCCAGGTCCATCTGTAAATTGCGCGGACAGGAGGCAAAGCGCTGCCGGTCCGGTACAAGCCGGGGATCGGAAGCGTTTTGGATGGACGCAGCCGGAACGCGATTACAGGCGTTCCCGGAAACGGCGGCGCTTTGGCCGGACGCAGCGGCGCTGCTGCCGCTGTTCCTGGAAGCGCCGCTATTTTGGCCGTCCGCGCCCGCGCCGCTGTTTCCGGAAGCGCCGCGCAGAAGGCTGAGGAACACGGCCGCGGTCTCGTAAGCGTTTAGGGGATTTGGGCTTCCGAAGTTGTACACCCCGGGCGTAAGGTCCAGGGCCGCCTCCATGTTAACGGCCACGTCCCACACATCCGTAAGGGACCGGCGGTCGTGAACGGGAAATACCAGGCGCGCATCGGGGTCCGGGTCGTCCAGGAGGCCGCGCAGGGTTGTGACAAGATTTCCATGCTTTTCCGGCCCGGGCTTTCCGGTGTCGTACATCCAGCTCAGGCGCAGGCTGACGGTATCCGGGCAGGCGGCGGCACAGCGCTTTTCAGCCTCCAGCTTCTGCCGCCCGTAAACGCCGGAGGGATACAGTTTTTCGCTCTCGCGGCGGGGCACGGGAAACGCGGTGCGGACGTTGTCAAAATACACCTGGTCGGAGCTGCAGAAGATCAGCTTTGCGCCGGAGGCGCGGCAGGCCATGGCAATATTTTCCGCGCCGGTTACATTGACCGCATAGGAAAATTCCGGCTCCCGCTCGCAGCGGCCCGTATCAGAGACCGCGGCGCAGTGGATCACGTAATCCGGCCCGACCTGACAAAACAGCGCCAGGAGTCCGGCGGCGTCACAAATGTCCGGCGCACGACCTGAAAGCGGATATACGCGGTAAGGAGATACTGCGAACGGCTCTGTTTGCGGGAAATGCGGGTCCGCGGACGTCCCGGCGGAAAAGCGACGGACCAGACGGGAGCCCAGGAAGCCGCCCGCTCCGGTAATCAGGATTGTTTTCACAGTGCCGGTTCACCCCGCTTCTTTTTCGGTTTTTTCACGCGCAGCGCCCGGAAAAATTCTTTCATCATGGCGGAGCACTCTTCCCCAAGGATTCCGATTTTCGTCTCCACCTGGTGGTTGAAGCCGTCCTCGTGGAGCATGTCCAGGACCGACCCGGCGCAGCCTGCCTTGGGATTCATACAGCCGATTACCACCTGGGGCACTCTGGCCTGGACAATGGCCCCGGCGCACATGGGGCAGGGTTCCAGCGTCACATACAGGGTGCAGTTTTCCAGCCGCCAGTCTCCCATTTTTTTACAGGCCTTGCGGATGGCGATGATCTCCGCATGGGAGAGCACATTTTGATCCACCATGCGCCGGTTATAACCCCGGGCGATTATTTTATCTTCATATACGATTACGCAGCCAATGGGCACCTCGCCCAGAGCGGAGGCTTTTTTTGCCTGCCGGACGGCTTCCTTCATATAGCGTTCGTCTGTTGTCATGGCATTCCTCTGAATTCTGTCCGTCTTGTTCCGGCCGGACGGTTGTGGTATACTTTAGGATGTGTTTTGAAATTACGGGCCGCGTCCATTTCCGGGCGAACTGCTTCGGGCGGAGGGCGGAAGCGAATTTCAAATGTACGTTGAATATTATATCGGAATTTTACGGGATTGAAAAGTAATATCCCCGGAATGGAGCGAAAAGATGAAAATTTGCGGGTTACAGAAAACGACGTTGTTGGATTTCCCAGGCCATGTGGCCGCCACGGTCTTTACGGGAGGCTGCAATTTCCGCTGCCCGTTCTGCCACAACAGCGAGCTGCTGCCGGGAACGGTGGAGGCGGAGTACGAGACCGGGGAGGTGCTGGACTTTCTGAGAAAACGGAAGGGCATTCTGGAGGGGGTGTGCATCACCGGAGGTGAGCCCACGCTGCAGCCGGATCTGGAGGATTTCATCCGCAGCGTACGGGAGCTGGGACTTTTGGTGAAGCTGGACACCAACGGCTACAAGCCGGATCTGCTGCGGGACTTCTGCAGGAAAGGTCTGGTGGATTTCGTGGCTATGGATATCAAGGCGGGGCGCAGCCATTATGCGGCCGCGGCCGGTGTGGACGGTATGCGGTTGGAGCGCATCGACGAGAGCATCCGGTTTCTGCTGGAGGGCAGCGTGCCTTACGAGTTCCGCACCACTGTGGTGCGGGGGCTGCACACGGAGGAGGATTTTAGGGAGATCGGGCCGTGGATTCAGGGCTGCGGGAACTATTACCTGCAGAATTTCACGGAAAGCGGGCAGGTGCTGGAGCCGGGGGTATTTTCCGGTTTCGGGAAAGAGGAGCTGGAAGGGTTTGCGGAGCTCGTGAGACCCTATGTGGGCCAGGCGGCGCTGCGGGGGATTGACTACTGAGGGAGCGGACAGGGACGGATGTTTGCAGGCTCCCGGAACATTTAAAAAGGCCGGATTTCCAGACGGGGCATACCGGTGCCCCGGCGGAAATCCGGCCTTTTGGCGTATTAGCTCAGATTATCCAGTCGGATGTCTGTGTACCAGTAGCCGAACCGGCCGTTGCCGGTGGGCTGCTTCTGCGCCAGCACAAAATGGGGGAAGCCAAACATGGAGGCCATGTATTTTTCGTTGCTGTAGTAGTTGCCGGGCACGCCCAGAAGGTAGCGCGTACCGCCTGAGGTGGTGTCCACCTTGGCTAAAATCAGATAGCGGTAGTTGTAATAGCCGTGGAGCAGGAAACTGTTGTTTCCATAAGTCCATGTCTCTCTGGGCAGCAGGCCGATGTCCTGGGGTTTGATCGTGAGGATTTCACATTCCCCGGCGCACTCAAAGGCGTGAATCTTCGGATAGCGCTTGCGGAATCCTTCCCATATTTGCAGGGGTTCCACGCTCTCACGCTCCTCCTCCTCCAGACGCTCCAGTTCTTCCGGGTTGCCCAAAATCAGTTCTTCCCGGCCGGAGGTGATTACCGGCTCCTGGACGGTCCCGCCGTTCTCCGGGATTGTGTCGATTACCTCCTCGTAGGTGCCGGCTTCTGTCTGCGGCTGCATGGAAACGGAGGTGTCGGAGCGGCGGCCGGACGGCTGAACCATCGGTTGGGCGGTGGGCTGGCTGTCAGGCTGCGGATTGGCCGCGGATTGGCGCGCTGACTGCATGAAGCGCTGCCGGACCGTAGGTTGGTGGCCAGACTGCGGCGTCTGGGTGGCGGGCTGGCCGCTGGGCGGCATGGAGCGCTGAGCGGCGGACTGGCCGCCGGGTTGCATGGGGCGCTGAGCGGCGGGCTGGCCGCCGGGCTGCATGGGGCGCTGAGTGGCGGGCTGGCCTCCGGGTTGCATGGGGCGCTGGGCCGCGGGCCGGTTGCCGGATTGCTGCCATGGCTGCCGGGAGTTGAATTGGCGGGCTGGCTGTACGGCCTGCTGCGGCGCGGATTGACCGGCGGACGGTTGCACGGACTGCTGTGGTGCGGACTGACCGCCGGACGGCCGTGCGGCCTGCTGCGATGCAGGTTGACCGGCGGACGGCTGTGGTGCGGACTGACCGCCGGACGGCCGTGCGGTCTGCTGCGATGCAGGTTGACCGGCGGACGGCTGCACGGCCTGCTGCGGTGCAGGTTGACCGCCGGACGGCTGCACGGCCTGCTGTGGTGCGGACTGACGGTCAGGGCGCTGGGCCGACTGCGACGCGGCGGGTTGACCGCCGGGCTGCCGGGCTGTTTGCAGCGGCATGGGGCGACGGCCGGGCCGCTGAGTGAATGGCTGCGGCATGGGACGGCCGCCGGGCTGCTGGCCGGACAACTGCGGCGCGGATTGGCCGCCGGGCTGCTGAGCAGACGGCTGCGGTGCGGATTGGCCGCCGGGCTGCTGAGCAGGCGGCTGAGCGGTCTCCATCTGTGGCGACGGCTCATCGCCGGGTTGTATTCCCTCCTGCTGATCCATGGGCTGGCCGGGACGAAGCGGACGGGCGGCGGTTGGAGACTCCAGACGGATGAAGTCCATCTCTTCCGGCGCCGGACCTGTCTGCAAAGGATTTTCCGACTGCCACTCTGAGCGCGGCCTGCCTGCGGACTGAGCGGAGCGGGCACGGCTGTAGGGCGGCATATCCGGCAGAATCAACTGCTGGTTTATCCCGGTTCCACGCTCCACGCCGCATTTGGCGTCGGACAGGAAACGCGGCTGGGGCGGCCGGCCGGCCGGCTGCGTCCACTGCATTGCCGGGACAGGTGAAGCCGGCTGCCTGCGCATATCTGCGCGCTGATTGACGGAATACGGCTCCGCCTGGTTCTGCTGCGGGCTCAAAACGCCGGTGCGTGAAAACTGCGGCTCCCGCAGCGGTGGGAAACCGCCGGTACGCTGGAACATAACATTTTCCGTATTGTCCGTATCCACAGCCGTTCGGTCTGAGGTTGTGCGGTCCGGGATTTTGGCAGCGGCTCCGGCCTGTTCTCCGCCAATGCTGTATTCTTCTTCCTCCGCTCTGGCTACGCTGTTCTCTCCGTATAGAATGGATTCCCGCACCGGCATGAAGTGATTTCCGCCGGATTGGACCGGCTCATTCGCACTCGCTTGAACCTCGGCGGAAGTCTCGTTCTGGGAAATCAGAACGCCGCCGCTGGAATATGCGTAATCTTGTGTTGAGCGTCCATTTTTCTCCGTAACGGCGTTTTGAAGCCGGACTTCTCCGGCATCCTGACTCCGGTCAGATGCGCCTTCGCCGTTGTCCTGCTCTTCCGCTTCTGAACCGGCCGGAGGCGC
The DNA here is from genome assembly GCA_025149125.1 of [Clostridium] asparagiforme DSM 15981. Taxonomy (GTDB): domain Bacteria; phylum Bacillota; class Clostridia; order Lachnospirales; family Lachnospiraceae; genus Enterocloster; species Enterocloster asparagiformis. The sequence goes on from CP102272.1 coordinate 6,090,945, forward strand.
TGCATTTTCAGAGACAGCTTCGCTGTAGGAAAGCTCCGCCTCCATCATCAGGCCGGAAGTCTCCGCTTCACGGAACCCGGTATCCATGCCTTTGGGCTCCGGATCTGCCTCACCGTTCCCGTTATCCGTTCCTTCAGCCCAGGCATCCGCGGCTTCGGCTCCGATATCTGCTCCATCCGGCCCGGTGCCCGCTCCTTCGGCCCAGGCGTCTGCGGCTTCGGCACTAATATCCCCTTCATCGGCCCCGGTATCCGTGTTCATCCCGGCCGTCCCGGCATCGGTTTCTCCGGCATCAATATCCGTTCCTGCTGCGCCAAGCTGTGCATCCTCATCCCCGGTATCCGCTTCGTCACCGCCTGCATTTGCCGATGCACCGGAGTTTTCACCTTCCTTGTCCGCGTTTCCCTCTTTCGAAGTCCCGGACCCGGACTGCGCTTCCACCGGCTGCCCTTCCTCCGGGCTGCCCGCGATTTCCCGGTCCATCTCCGCGGCGATTTCCTCGGCTTTTTTATGTATCTCCTCTTCCTCGCTGATGTCGCGGCGGCTCTTGGAGGTCACATCCGCCAGCTCCACCTCGGCCGCGTGGGCCACGGCATCCTCCCAGATGGTGGTGTAGCAGCGCCAGCCGTCCGACGGCTCGTGGATGCTCAGGCCATAGCAGGAATCCATTCCAATCCCGGAATCCCCTACATTTTCCACCGGAATTACTGCGCGGAACTCTCCGGCCCCGCTGCGGATAAAAATATTCCCCAGGCTGATCTCCCTGCCCGGCGCCAACAGATACACCCCAAGGTCACTGCCTCCTACATAGACTTTTTTGACATTGACGCTGAGCTTGCACTGTCCGCCCCGCGACTCCAGTTTGACAAAGCCTATATTTTTACCCTTCACCTCGCCCTCATAGGCGTAGATGTAAGAAATCAGTCTCCGATAATTTGACATACTCTCACTCCTCGCACGGTTGGTCCGCAGTCTATCTCTGCTTTTTATTAATATTTTATGCGTTACCCCCTTGAAAGTATGTTAGAAAAATGTTATCCTGTATTCAAGAAATTTAGAAAAATATTTTCAGAATCACTTTTCCATCAGGGGATTTTGTATCCGGGCACAATGTATTTTAATAAATATATATGAAAGGCGGCAAAAACTATGAAGCTCTACAAAGCAAAAGACTACGAGGACATGAGCAGAAAAGCGGCAAACATCATTTCCGCACAGGTGACTTTAAAACCGGACAGCGTTCTGGGCCTGGCCACCGGTTCCACCCCCATCGGCACCTACAAGCGTCTGATCGAGGGCTACAAAAACGGCGATCTGGATTTCTCCCAGGTAAAAAGCGTAAACCTCGACGAGTACCGTGGACTGACCAGAGATAACGACCAGAGCTACTACTATTTTATGTACAACAACCTGTTTAAGGATATCAACATCGATCTGAACAACACCAATATCCCGGACGGCACCGAGCCGGACAGCGAGAAAGAGTGCGCCCGCTACGAGGCGGTGGTTGAGAGCATGGGCGGCGTGGATATCCAGGTGCTTGGGCTGGGCCACAACGGCCATATCGGGTTCAATGAGCCTGCCGACGAGTTCCCCAAGACCACGCACTGTGTGGATCTGACCGAGAGCACCATTGAGGCCAACAAGCGTTTCTTCGCAGATGTCAACGATGTTCCCCGCCAGGCATACACCATGGGAATCAAGACCATTATGAGCGCGAAAACGATCCTGCTTCTGGTCAGCGGCGCGGACAAAGCACAGATCCTGCACGACTGCCTCTGCGGCCCCATCGTTCCCCAGGTTCCCGCTTCCATCCTTCAGCTGCACGGTGATGTGATTGTGATCGCGGACGAGGCGGCAATGTCCAAATTCTAAGTAAAATCGAACATATCGGTATTTTAGACCGGAATTCTGCCATCAGAATTCCGGCCTTTTTTTGTAAGAAAACCTTAAAACGTTTTTTCCCGCGCTCCGCTATAATAATGATAAGGAGCAACCGACACAGAGGGAGGGAAATCTTATGAGAAATAGCAGAAGGGCATGGATGATACCGGCAGCGATTACGCTGGGGCTGCTTCTGGCCGCCTGCGGACGCCAGGGGATGGAGCATATGACCGGGTCCAGCCCGGCAGAAACGGCGGAAAATGGGGAGACTGGGGCGCAGACTGACGGCACGGGAGGCCAAAATCAGGATGGAACGGGCGAGTCCGGGGCGCAGAACGACGGCACGGGAGGCCAAAATCAGGATGGAAAGGGCGAGACCGGTACGCAGACTGACGGCACGGGAGGCCAAAATCAGGCGGAAACCGGCGCGTCACAGGCTGGCCGGAAGAAAGCAGGCGCGTCACAGTCCGAAGTGACGGCGGAGAGGATCGGCGGCAGCTACTTCAAATCAGGCGATTTCACCTACAGGCTGCGCGTTACGCCCGGCACCCCGGAAAACCCGGATTTCCCCGTGCTGGAATTTGTCAAACGGGACCCCAATTTTTCCAACGCCTTTTCTGCGCTGCACACCTTCCGGCTGGATGCACCGGCTGCGGACGGCACCTACACGCTTACGGACTCGGCGGGCGGGCAGACCGGGGGATCCTTCACCATTGACTGGAAGGTGGGCGGACCCGTGGTACTGCGCGGGGAAATGGAGGAGGCCGGGACTTACTATCCCCTGGCCGGGAACCTGATCATGCCGGAGCTCTTTACCCGTCCCCTAAACCAGTCGGACCTGATCGGCCTGACCCGGGACGAGTTGAAGCTTATGCGCAACCAGTTCTACGCCGTGTATGGAAGGGAATTTAAGACGGAGGCGATGAAAACTTATTTTGAGAGTCAGCCGTGGTACCAGGCGCGTTTAGGCGCAGACGGTTTTAACGAGCTCCTGCTGGGCGGCCTTGAACGGCGGAATATCGCGTTTTTGAAGGCGGCCGAGGACTCCTTCGACGAGGCGCAGGCGCGGGAGATAAAATCGGGTTACGCGGCCCTGCCCCCGGCTCCCTACGAGGACCTGCTGCCGGAGCGCGGAGAAATATGGGTGGAGCTGTATTCCGATGCCGGACATACTGTGGACCGCGGCCTCTACTACCAGGCAAAGGGCACCATTTCCGTTCCCATCACAATCACCCGGGACCAGTATGTTTCTCTGAATGACGGTGCGCAGCTGGAGCTGGTTTCCGACGGGCTCACCGGCGAAACTGTAATCCTCAAAAAGGCGCAGGACACCCAGTATGGGGATTATGTGTTGATCGACCCGAAGAATCCCGACGAGGCGAACGCCGCTTACGTCGATTTCTCCTATGAGCCCTATTCTCAAACCTTCAGCATGTGGACGGACAGCGTGGACACGGTGTTTAAGACGGTTTATGAAGGCAACGTATTCGTGTTAAAGGGCGCCTGTGAGGAATATTACAATTACTTCAACCTGTCGGAACGTCCACAGGGCGCGGGGGCCTTCCGCGTGATGGAATTCAATGAAAACGATCCCTACGGCCCGTCACCCTATATGGGGAACCAACTCGTAACCGATGCCAAGGGGTATATCAAGGCGCTGTATTTCATGGGCGATTAAAGGCATATATGTACCTGTAACCGCACATTAAAATACACATCGGCACAAAAAAGCGGGCCGGAAGCCCACATCTCACATCCAGGCTTCCGGTCCGCTGTCTCGTTTCCGTTTCGTCTCTATCAGGTCATATCTTCAAAATCCGACTCATACTCCAGCACATCCGAATCCTGCTGCTGGATATCCTTGCCCTCAAAGTTTCCGCCGTTCACTTTAACCTTGATCGTCTTAAGCTCGAAGTTGTCGATAAAGGTGTTTCCAACCTCTGCCAGAAGCATACGGTCGGAGCAACCCTCCTCGCTCTTTAACTGGCTTAAATCCAACGTTGCCGTGGCTGTCTCACCCTCGCCCTCGATCTCAAAGCTCAGCACCTTGGTTCCCTTGGTCAGCACGCCGTACTCCACCAGCTTGTCCACCAAAAGCTGTGCATCCAGGCCCTCGGTGTCCAGCGCGTCCATATCCTGGACAATCCCATCGCTGTCGTCGCTGCCATGGTATATCGAAATCACCGCCACCGGCTTCACGTTGGGATCCGGCACCTTGTCGCTGGCTCCGCCTGTAGTCATGGGGATGGTCTCCATGTCGGCCGCGGCCGTGGTATTCTCTTTCTGCTTTTCAGTCGTTGGTGTGCACGCTGCCAGTGCAAATGCCATAGCCGCCAGCATAACGCCCATCATCAATTTTTTCATAGTAGTAGTTGCCTCCTTTAGTCCTCTTCAGAAGCCTCTGAACCAGGAATTCAGCTTTGTTACCGCCTTAATCAGAACCTCCAGTTCTTCCTCGGTCAATTCATTGATCACGCCGTCGATCATGGCTTTGTGGAATTTGGCGTGGTGTTCAAACACTTCCTTGCCCTTTTCCGAGAGGGAAATCAGTACCACTCTCCGGTCCTCCTCGCTGCGCTGCCGGACAACGTAGCCCTTTTTTACCAGGCTGTTCACGGATATGGTCAGAGTGCCGACCGTCACGGACAGCTCCCTGGCGATAGACGACATATTTTTAGGCGCGTACACGCCGATCGCCTCGATCACATGCATATCGTTGTTCGTTATATCGGGATACCCCAGCGCGCGGACCGCCTTCTGTTCTATCCCCGTAATGTCGCGAAACAGGTTCACCAATACATCGTTCAGCGTCTCGTACGTTCCCACGATTTTTCCTTTCATTTCCCGCTTCAAAAAAGCTTCTTTCTGATTGTACAGTATTTTACAGGTTCGCACAACCCCCAAAATCCTTATGAAATTCTTAAAAGGCTGTGATTTTTTTGTGTCTTTTCCATTTTTATCCAGCTATTCAAATACATACCGCGAAAAGGCCTCCCCGCGCTCCTCAAAATTGCGGAAAATGCCGTAGCTTGCAGCTGCCGGAGACAATACGCAGCTGTGTCCCGGTCTGGTCACGGACCTGGCGGCCCGAACCGCCTCCTCCAGATGGTCCGCCAGGATCAGGCGGTCCCTTCCGGCGAACTCCGGGTAATCCCGGCCGATCTCCTCATAAATCCGCCGTCCGGTGGCTTCCATCAGCACGATATGAGGAATCGGACTCCCGGACAGGAACTGAATCAGTTCCCCGTAATCAATCCCCCGGTCCATGCCCCCGATCAGCACGGTGTCCGCGTCCGTCAGGGTTTTCAGCGCCTGGATGGTGGTGGCGCAGATGGTGGAAATGGAGTCGTCATAATATTTCACGCCGTCCCTCTGCCCCAGATACTGAAGGCGGTGGGGCAGCGGCTCGTAGGATTTGAGACCCTCCGTGAACGCGGCCTCGCCGATGCCCAAAAGCCCGCACACGGCGTACACCACCGCGATATCGAAATAGTTGTGCTGGCCCAGAAGCCGGATCTCCGTCTCCGGGATGCGGTAGCGGCGGCAGCCGTAATCCACAAATGTTCCATTTTCGCCGCAGTTATCCACATTGACGTCCGCATCCGGGCGATTTGTCCCCACGCGGATCAGCCGCGACGGGCATTCCCCCGGCTCAGGGAGACATTGCATATTGCATACAAGAATATCGTCTGAATCCTGGTTGCGGAAAATGCGATGCTTGGCCGCCACGTATTTTTCCATGGTGCCGTAGTGGTCCAGATGTTCCTCGTGTATGTTGATCAGCACGCCGATGTGGGGCGATACCGTCATGTATTCCAGCTGGTGGCAGGACAGTTCAAAGACGATCCTGGTGTCCGGGCCGATCTCCTCCAGGTGGTCGAAGGCCGGAATTCCGATATTTCCCATCACCACGCAGTCCTGCCCCGCGCTCTTTAGCACGTGGTACAGCAGGGAGGTGGTGGTGCTTTTCCCTTTGGTGCCGGTGATGCCGATGATCTGGTCCCGGAACAGGTGGAAAAACAGCTCCGCCTGGGACAATATGGCGCAGCGGTAGGACTCTATGGGGCGCTCCAGCACGATGCCGGGGCTTTTGAACACCACATCGTAGTCGTCCAGACAGTTCTGATAATGATCCCCGGTGATCCAGCGCGCCCCGTCCGCGTCCACGGCCGCGGGCTTCTGGTCCGCGATGTCCACGCAGGCGCAGGTTCCAAGCTGCTTTAGGACCTGCCAGGTAGACTGGCCCTCCCGGCCGAAGCCCAGCAGCAGAACACGTTTTCCGTGTACCCACGGGTCGATTCGTTCAATCATGTCTCACGCCTCCTTGCGCCGCCCTCATGCGGTTTCCACACAGTATTTCCGGACCAGGTCCATCAGAAAATCAGGGAGCAGATTCCGCGTATCGCAGTAGGCGGAATAATGGTCCCCCGCTTTTTGATAAGTCTCATACAGATTCAGGCCCTTGTAGTAGGCCAAAAGGGCGGGAAGGGGCCTGTGCTCCTGCTCCAGACGGCCGATGGTCAGCACAATGGCCGTGTTGACCTCATCCCGGCTGCCCACGCACTCAAAGGGCTTTTCCTCCACAACCCCGGTCAGCTGATCCAGGGTTCCCTTTAACGTCTCGTCCTCCAGCATATCCCTTCCAAAGATGTCCCGCACCGCTTCCCGGCTCAGGAAGGGCGAGAGAATCAGGTACACAAACAGGCATTTGGGACAATGGCCGCACCAGCTGTCCGTCTTGCTCCCCGCGTTGCAGCTGCGGAAAATGGGGTGGTACTGCTTCAGTCCGGCAAAATATTTCGCGATCTGGAACTCGCTTAAGGGTCTCAACAGGCTGAAATAATAGGCGTTTCCCGGTAGATACCGGAGGACGTAATCGTGAAAATCCTGTTCAAATTCAAAGCTCTTGGAATACTGGTGGTTCACCGTGCTGCCCGCAACCGTGCTCTCGTTGGCGCTGGACTCATTGGACAGGGCCACATAGGAGAGATTCAACAGCCGGGCCGCGATCAGGCTGGAAAATGCCACCAGCGCGGAAAACGGCGTGTGGCCGTTTAGATAGCCCCTGCGGTTCAGCTCCAGCATATTGGGGTCCAGGGTGCGGCGCACGCTCATGACCCGGCCCTCACCCAGACCGGCGGCCCCGGCGGTGTTCACCGTGGCTCCCCTGGGATTGATGATGTATCCGTATGCGGGCAGGCCGGCCCGGCGCAGCAGGTCCAGGGTGACGACGGAATCCTTACCGCCCCCGATGGGGACAAGGACTCCCTGGGAAATGCTGCGGGCGGGGACGTTTTTCTCCCATGCCGCGGCGGTTCCCGCCGAATCCTCCCGGCCCGCGCAGCGGATCTCCATAAAATTCTCCGGGTCCGCTTCTTTTATGTTATTTACATAAAAAAATTCACCCAGCCCGTTAAAGTAGAGGTGCTTCCACCAGCGGATCTGATCCTCGTCCAGCTCTCCCGCTTCCACCACTACCTGAGGCGGGCAGGCGATCTTCCAGTAGCTGATCAGCTCCACCAAACCCAGAGAGAAAATCAGCTTTTCATCCGGTTCGCCGCCGCCTTCCGGCCTGGGGAAGGTCCAGCAGGGCGCAAACTCCGCCAGCCCCTCTATCTCAAAATGATAGGTGATTTTCAGTTCCGTAGGCGTTTTCTCCACCTCGAATCCTCTGTAAAAAAATCTCGAATACTGATTCCTCAGCTCTGCATACCGCTCCATGTCAAACTCCTTTATGCAAATGCCCCCTCGCAGGCGGCCCACTGCATTCAACAAAACCCGCCGCGCAGCGGCTTCCGTTCAATCCTGCAAGCCTCCGCGCAGCGGATTTTCCAATTTTGCTATGGCTATTATATTAAAGATGCCTGGAATTTGCAACGCCTATTTGGCGCCGGGGCCTCAATCCTCCGAGGCGATCAGGCGCTTCAGCTGGCGGGCGCATTCCTCATAATCCCGGTCCTCCACCGCCTTGTAAATGGCCCAGTAGGTCTTGGTCCAGATGTTGACCTGGTCGCTGCCCCGGTCGTTCAGACGACTGCTGGCGTTGCGCTGCATATGCAGGCGGATGGGCCCCTTGGCGATGGAAAAGGAGTAGCCCAGCAACTGGTTGTGAGCCATTTTGAACAGCTGTGTGTGGAAATCCAGGCCGATATCCACGGTGGCGATAAAGGATTCCCGCGCCTTCTCCGGGTCCGTCAGCGTGTAGTAGCGGTCCAGCTCTTTCTCAAAGCGCTCGCAGCAGGACCGCAGCTCCAAAAGCTCCTCTTCGGTGGCCCGCTTTACCGCCAGGCGGGCGCACTCCAGCTGGATCGCCTTCCGGTATTCCGTCACGTCCTCCAGCAGGCCCGGGCTCATATAGAAATCCGAGATTTCATGGATATGCTGGTCAAAGTCAAAAGAACAAACATAGGTGCCGTCCCCCACCCGGGTATCTAAAATCCCCAGGGCGTTCAGCCGCTGGAGCGCAATCCGCACCGTCAGGCGGTTCACGCCGAATGCCTCCGCCAGCTCCCCCTCCGAGGGCACCTTTTCGTGCAGCGGCCAGGTGCCGTTTAAAATAAATTCCTTCATCTTGTCAAAAACCATATCCGCGGCGGATACCTTTTTGATTCTAATATCTTTCTTCATCCGATCCTCCAGGCCCCGGGCCTTTTATTCTTTTTCAATCATACCCAAAGTGACCTGGGAAGTCAAGCAAATGCAGGCTCCGCCACCCTTTGCCCGGGGGCTGGAAACACGCTTTTTGGCAAATCCGGCAATTTTTTGTTTTTTTGAATTGACAGCTTGGCAATTTTCCTGTACATTAAATAGCGAACAAGTGAACAGGTGATATATTCGCTTAATAGATAGGATGGCAGGTATGAATCATTGTGAGGTTACAACAAAATACGGCAGCCTGCACGGGGAAAGACGCAAGGGTGTTTCCACCTTTCGCGGTATTCCCTACGCCAAGCCGCCGGTGGGGGAGCTGCGCTTTGCGCCGCCGCAGCCGCCGCAGCCCTGGAACGGGGTCCGCGAGGCCGTGGAGCGCGCGCCTATCGCGCCCCAGCCCGCGTCTGATCTGGACATTCCCATGGGGCCGGTGACGCTGCCCCAGAGCGAGGACTGTCTGACCCTGACGGTGAATACCCCGGACGCCGGGGCTTCCCTTCCGGTGGCCGTCTGGTTCCACGGAGGGGCCAACGTCTGCGGCGGAGGCGATCTTAAGTGGTACGACGGCGGTCTTTTGGCCCGCAGGGGGAACCTGGTGACGGTCAATGTGAATTTCCGGCTGGGCGCCCTAGGCTTCATGATGTATCCGGGGCTCAATGAGGAGAATCTGTCGATTCTGGACCAGATTGCAGCGCTGAGATGGGTTCAGGAGAACATTGGCGACTTTGGCGGAGATCCGAACCGCGTCACGGTGTTTGGCCAGTCCGCGGGGGCCAACGCCATTATCCACATGATGTCTCTTCCTGAGACGGAAGGCTTGTTCCACCGGGTGATTCTTCAGAGCCCTTCCATCGGCAGAGCCAACCACACCCACGCGGATGCATGCCTTATCGGAGCCGAGGTCCTCGGACTGCTGGGGATCGATACCGCCAAAAGCGCCGGGGAAACGGCCGCCCTTGCCAGAGCCAAAACCCCGGAAGAAATTCTGGAGGCCAGCGTCCCGCCGCCCTACATCACCCCGGCCAGCACCACGCTGGCCGCCACCCCCGCCGCGGTTGCGATCAGCGCCCCGGCCAGGGTGTAGCGGGTTTTGGTGATTCCCGCGGCGCCAAAGTACACGCTCATGCAGTACAGCACCGTCTCCGTGCTGCTCATCAGCAGGGAGGCGATCAGCCCCAGGTTGGAGTCCGTTCCGAACTCCTTGAAAATGTTCAGCACCAGGCCTGTGGCCGCCGAGTTGGACACCAGGCGCACCAGGATCACCGGCACGATCTGGGGCGGCAGATGGACCAGGGCCGCAGGGGCTTTTAACACCTCCCCCAGAAAATCCAGAAAGCCGGAGGCCCGCAGCACCCCCACGGACACCATCAGCGCCACCAGCGTGGGCAGAATGCCCGCCACGGTCCTCATTCCCTCCTTGGCCCCTTCCAGGAAATCGTCCATCACCGGCCGCCCTGAGAGCAGCCCGAACCCGATTATGTAAAATATCATCAGCGGAACCATACATTCCGACAGAAAAATCAATATTTGCATTTCAGCACCCCGCGGCTTCCGTCTATCGATGCATCTTATTCCGGAGGCCGCGGTTCCATTCCCACTGACCGAAACAACGGGCCGCATCCGCCCGGCGCACCTAAAAAACAGCAGCCCCACGGGATTTCCCGCAGGACTGCTGTTTCTGTCGAATTTTCTAAATGATCTGCGCTTCGGGCGATCCGTATTCCGCACCGTCCGCATTGCATTCCAGGCTGTCCGTGCCCCTTCGCCCGCCGTTTACCGGTCAGGCCGCCGTTTCTTCTGCAAAGCCAGGTACACGCCCATAAGCGCGGTGGAGATCAGCGCCGCAAGTCCTGCGGCCGCGTTTACGATCTCACCGGTCTTGGGAAGTCCGGCCAGCGGTACGTCGTCGTCCAGAATGATGGTCTCGTTGACTGGCGGCTGGGGCAGATTGGCCAGCGGCACATTTTCGTCGTTGATGACCGTCACGCTGCGTTTTCCGGTGGAACCTCCACCGCCGCCTCCGCCGCCGTTTCCGCCGCTGTGGGTGATCTTCTGATCCTCCACCTGGATGAGGCTGTGTTTTGTCCCGTCCGTTGTGAACGAGGGGATGTCGCTGTTGATTTGGTAGCCCGAAGGCGCCGTTTTCTCAACCAGCGTGTAGGTTCCGGCAGGCAGGCGTTTGATCACGAACGCGCCGTTCTCGTCTGTGGTAAACCGGCTCGCCTTCTCCTCCTCCTGAACATACCCGTCAAAGCTTCCGTCCTTCAACAGCACATAGCCCTTCTGGGATTTGAGGATGAATTCCGCTCCCGCCAGCTTTGTCTCCGTATTGCTCTTGCTCACCTTCACCACGGTTGTCTCATGAGGGGTGTTGGCGATGGGACCCATGGCATCGTTCTCCAGCGCCAGCTGGTCCGTGGTGTAGGAGATCGTACGGTCGGCGCGGCTGATGGTGAACACTCTCGCCTCCGGCGCGCTTCCCAGAATATAACCGTCGGGTGCTTTTGTCTCGGTCAGCGTGTAGGTGCCGTAGGGCAGTTCCGTCAGAACGGCGGTTCCGTCCGTCGCACCATTTTCCGTGCTGCCCGCAATGGTAAAGCGCAGCGTGGTCCCGTCAACCGTCACCGCCTGAACGCCCGTTAAGCCGTCCGGTTCGCTTCCCGCAACCTTGGTCAGGTAATTCTCCCACGCGCCCTCCACATTTGTCCTGGACGCAGTGAGCTCGAACCTCGCCCCCGCCAGCGCTGCGCCGGTCTCGCTGTCCGCTTTGGTCACTTTCAGCGTTCCGTCGCCGTATTTGTTGGTGACGCTGGCCTCGGTTACGCCCCACGGGATATACCAGCTGGCATCCGCCCGGTCCGCGGACATGGGCCGGATATTGGAGCTGGCCACAGCGCCGTAGGTCATATAGTCGTCCGGGGTGGACTCTTCCACGATCACGTAGTACAGATAGTAGTAAAGTCCCTCGAATTTCAGGGTTCCGTCCGCTCCGGTGGCCCCGCGGCCCACAAACCTGCCGCTGCCTTCGTCCGCTTTCCCCGTGTCAAAGGCCCTGGCCTCCTCCTCGCTGTCAAAGGGGCCGTACAGGGCGAATTCCGCCCCTTCCAGCGTTTCCTTCGGATCTCCCTCCCCGTATTTGGTAATGGTCAGATCGCGGTAGGGAATCAGGCCGAAATCCTTGGTCTGATCCCAGTTCTCCGTGTCGCCCCACAGGAAGAATTGTTCGGAGACATAGCTGTCCGCCGTGCCGTTGGTCACAAAGTTGTTGTCCTGAGTCTCGCTGGGGTATATCCCCGCCTTCAGCTCAGAGGGTTTGCGCGACATGCCGCCTTCGGCGTTGGAAATGCCTTTGCCGTTCACCGTAGTCGCGGTTTTCTTTAAATACATTCCGGGGATAATATCGGCGCTCCTGTCGCCCCCGGTGATAATGGTCAGACGGTTTGTCTGAGGATTCAGCCCCTTTAACGCGCCGGGCTGCAGTTCGCTTCGGATCGCGTTGAACGCTCCGTCGTCGTCCATGGCCGCGTACAGTTTTTCCTCATCGTGAGGCTGTGCAGGCAGCAGGCCCGAGAACAGGAACCGTCCGGTCCGGTCCAAAACGCCCGTAGGCTTCGCCGTCTCGTTGGGTACCGCCGGGATGGCCTGGGATACGGAGGCCACGGACACCGTGTTCTTCTCCTCGCCGCTGGTGTTCAGCCTGATTCTGAAATATTGGTTTTCCACCAGCTTCTGCAAATCGGACACGGACGTGCCGTACTGGTCGTCATCCTGGAGTCCGTTGCCGTTGGCGTCGATCCAGATCCGGCCGCCCACGCCCACTCTGGCGGGGGTCAGCACGGCCTGAACCATGTTGCTGGTCACATCCTGGAACGCCAGCTCCTCCGGGTTCTCGTCGGACATATGGTAGTAGGACATGGAGAACCGGTTCACCGCGTAAGTGTAAGCGATGCTCTCCAGCTCCTGGGCCGAGTTGATCTCCTGTACGTCAGCCTTGAATTCCAGCACGGCGCTTTCGCCCGTCTTCAGATATTGGCCCTCGGGGAGATTGATATCCGCCATCACCGCAACCGGGTTGGTTCCGGTCCAGTTATCCTGCAATACCCAACCGTGATCTTCCGGGTTCTCGTATTTCTTCAGCACGCTCTGGTCCATGGCCGTCTCGCCGTCCCCGGTAAAGTAGTAAATCCGGTAGTTTTCAGGCGCGATCACCGTCTTTATGCCCGCCGCGTCCACTTTGTACACGGTAAACGCAGTGCCGCCGTCCACGTTGAATCTCCACTGGCTGCTTCTGCTGGTTCCCTTGAAGTCCTCCATCTCGCTGGGTCTGGGCAGGGAATCTGCCAGACGCAGCTTCGTGATCACCGTCTTGTCGGCCTCTGCCGAAGTATTCTTTGCAATCAGATGATAGACGATGCTTCCGTTCTCATCGGGCGTAACCTTGGCGCTCACCGGTTCGGACACGAAGGCGCTGTCCAGATTGCCCCTGCCCTCCTTCAGAAGGGTGATATCGGAGTTGGTGTTAAATGTGTTCTGCCGGTAGTTGTAAGTGTAGCCGTTGGCCTTGTTCCAAAGTCCCAGCGTATCCTTTGCAATGTCGTTGATGTCCGGGTATTCATTGGGCCAGTTGGTTCCCACGGTTTCTTCCTGCCACTTGAAGGTGGCTCCGCCCGGGTTGCTTGCGAAAATATCCTTGGTCAGGCGGCTGGTGACATACATGGAATCCGTGGCGGCTCCCGTGTTGTTGATCACCGCATTGCTTACCTCGGCCTCAAAGGTCACGATCACCTTGTCGCCGTTTTTCAGGTTGTGGTGCGGCAGCGATACCACCAGATACTCAATTCCCTCGCTGTCGTAAATCACGCTGATCTGATCCGGCCCGATCTCCGTACCGTTCAGGCGCACGATAACCGTGTCATCCACGGCGTTTACGCCGATGGGCAGCCGGTTGACAAATACCGGTCCCACCATCTCGCTGCGGATCATCTCCCCGCTGACATTTTCCAGCGTCATGGTATAGGTCAGCTTGTCGCCCACTTTGATATTGCCGGTAGCGGTATCTGCGGGTCTGGTGTTGTTCGCCACGTCCAACCGGGTGGATACGGTGGGAATATCCGGCTCCAGCACAGAGACATCGTCAAACGAGTCTCTGCCCATCGTATATTCCTGATGGGTTCCGTCGCTTAAATATTTGCTGTACTTCACCGCCGCGTTGGCGCTGTTGCGGATCCTGCCGATAACCTGAACCGCCTGGGAGTTGTACGGCTGCCGGTATAATACCGCCTCCGCAAGAATGGTTCCGGGGTTGAAATTCTGTCCCAGGGCGTAACCGCTCTGCGCCTTCATCTGCGCGTCCTCGTAAGTGACAGTAAAGCCCTTCACTCCTGATTCCGCCCTCAAATCCAGCGTCCAGCTGTCCTGGCCCTGCAAGTCAAACGTGTACTCATAGGTGTTCTGCGAGCCGTCAAAGTGCTCGGTGGTAACCGTCGCGGTGACGGCTCCCGCCTCCACGGCCTCCCCGTCCCGGACAATGAAGCTGTCGTGGGACGGCCTGGGAATCACCAGCTCCGTGAAGGAGTAGTTATCCTTTGTGTAAACATCGTAGGCCAGGTCGTTTCCATCCGGCCCCTGCATGGTAAGCCCGGTGTCGGTCAGCGCAAAGCGCTCGATGGTCCCGTTGTTTCCCTTGCCCGTTATCTCATCTCCAAGAACCGGCGTGATCTCATAGCGCACCGTCTGGCCGTCGTTCCACCACAGGTTCTCCAGCACGCCGTCACGGCCCGCCGTGGCCTCCTGGCCGTTCACAGCCGCGACCTGTTTGTTCAGCTCCAGCGTGGGAGCGATCCGCAGGTTGGAGAATTCATACGTGTTGTTGTTTTCCTCATCCGGAACCGCGATCTCCCGGCGGGTGATCACCCGGCTGTCGTCCGGAATCAAGTTGTAGCCAGAGCCGGTTTTCGTCTCCACCAGCGTGTAATTTCCCGCTTTCAGCGGTATTTTCACCTCGGTGTAGTTCTCTCCGCCAACCTTAGCGGTCTGAACCGTCTCCTGCCCGTGGATCCTGACCACGTCGCCGTTGGCATCCAGAATCTGGAACTCGGCTTCGGGAGCCGGACCGCCGTTGGCGTCGGTCTTTCGAATGGTCACCAGCTGTGCCGGGCGGTTGTACGCCTCAAACCCGAAGGTCTGGCCCGCTGACATTCCGGCCAGCACGTAAAGTCTCCTGCCGTCCAGCTCCGCGGTTTCTTCCATTTTTACGCCGTTCAGATAAATGCCGTCCAGCGCGTAATTTTCGTAAGTTCCGCCGGTAATGTCGTACTCGTAAAGGGCGTACTGGCGGTCCGCCAGCTTAAGTCCGGTCCATTTGATGGTTCCGTCCGCATCCGGCTCCCGGGTCTCGCCCACCTTGGTCCAGACGCTTCCGGCCTGGGCCGTGTCGCGCACATACAGGTCAAATTTCACACCGGACTTCTGAATGGTTCCGGCTTCCGGCCCTCCGTACACATCCGGGTGCTTGATCAGGCTGATATCCACGCCGCTCTCATTTTGAATGGTCAGCAGACCGGCGTTTTCCGGCGTCTCATAGCTTAAGTGCTGTCCCGGCATCACGGTGACTTTCACTGGCTCCGCCTTGCGCACATAGTGTTCCGGCGCGGTAACTTCAAATATATAATAGTCCGTCCCGGAAATGCTTCTGGCCGGGATATTGGTCAGCCGGTAGATTCCCTGGCCCAAATCGGCGAAGGTGCCGATTCTGGCCGAATCTGCAGGCAGTCCGGCGCCGCCCGCCGTCTGATCGGTGGCGTACAGCGCGAAAACAGCTCCCGGTAACGGTGCGGCGCTGTCCTTGTCAACCTTGAGCAGCGTGATATCCGCCCTGGCCAGACGGTTGGTGACGGTGATTGCAACATCCGCCTTGGTTGTAAATCCGGGCAGTTCGATGTAGGTCACGCCGCCCTTTGTCACGGTATTAAGCGCTGTCCCGGCCGCGTCCTGATTGTCGGCGGCGGCGACAAAATTCCAGTCCTCAGAATTTATAACCGTCTCCGCAAGATAGTAGTGGACGCCGTCCGCGGCTTCTTTAGCGGTAAGCTGCGGGATGCCCTCGATGATTCCGGTGTGGCCGTCCTTTGACATCACTTCCACGCTCCTGCCGGTATCGGCAATCGCGCCGTCCGCCGTTCCCTTGTAAAGCCTGAAGGTGACGGTATCCGGCAGAACGTTTTTGTGATCCGTGAGACCGGCGTAATCCAGGTTCTTTGTGACGGTCAGTGACACGTCGTGGGGATTGGTCACAACCGCCTGGGGAATGGTCTCCGCTACGGTGTGGTCTGCGCCCATATCGGCGACTACCGCCATATAAATCGGCTCCCTGCCTGCGGTGTAACCCTCCGGCGCTTTGGTTTCCGTGATCCGGTACCAGCCGGGATCCAGGTTCGCCATCAGCAGCTCTCCGTCAACGTTAGTCCTTCCGGCAGCTGATTCCGTCCCCCATTTTCTTCCGGCCAGGTCCTGAAGCAAGGCTGCGTCTTCAACCAGACCGGGCTGGCGGACCACGTAGGCCTCGCCGTTGGAAACCTGAATGTCTCCCTTTTCCTTCTTAAACGGCAGGTAGCTGTATTTGAACTCTGCATCCGCAAGCTTAATCTCAGGGTCCTCCGCGTCTGTCTTGACCAGCTTCAGACTGCCCTTCTGCGGGTTATACAGCTCCACGGATACCTGGGACTCATACGGGTACGCCTTGATTTTATCCCGCTTCTGAATCTGCGGCGTGCTCCCGTTCTTTGTGCGGGAGAATCCGATGATCAGCTGATTCTGATTGTAAACGCCAAAGTATTGAACCGAGGTGTTCTCCGGCTGTCCGGACTCGGTAATGGTGTAAGCGCCGGGAGCCATGTTGTTGATTCTCATAGTGGTTCCATCAGCCGAATCCCTGCTAAAGCTTCTAGTATACGTTGTGTTTCCGGCCTTAAACGTCAGCGTCAGACCCGCCAGGTCCACATGTTCCCCGCCTGCTTTTTCCGCCAGCACGCGTTTCGTGATCTCCAGATTCGGCTTCTCCGGATTGTACACGTTCACCACGTTGCGCTCTGAGGCGTTGACGGTGAATTCGCGGCGCCAGTCTTTATTGTTGTACATATTAAAGTAACGGTCTTTATTGGCCTGGCCCAGATTCGTCTGAATCAGATAGTATTTTCCTCTGGGCAGTCCGTCCTCGAACAAATACCGGCCGTTAACCGTGCGGATCGTGGTATTGGCCATATACCGCTCGTATTTGCCCGTTGTGTAATTGTACCGATACAGTTCCAGGGTCACCTGGTTCAGGGGCGCTGCATCCAGTCCGTCCAGCCGCTCCAGCTTGGCGTCGGTGATCGTTCCTCCGGTGGCTGCGAACAGCTCCTCCGTGGGGTTGTATCCCCAAACGTTCAGCTCCACCCGGTAGCCTTCCAGCTGGGTATTGATCAGGCGCTTGGACTCCGGATCTCCCTCGCTCCAGAAATAGCTGGTATCCACCGGCGTCTTCCCGGCAAAGGAAACCGTCAGGGTTCTGGAGCCGTCCATCATTTCCACGCGGTCTGGCGCACTGATTTCCACCAGCTCAAATTTCACTTCAAGCGTCTCAAAATCGACCCATTCCGCAATCTCCCCGTCGGTTCTGCCGCCCGCTCTCAGAGCCTCCACAATCTTGTCAAAATACAGCATCTCGGACATGGCCTGGCCGGTCTTGTCGCCGCCGTCCCACTGGTTATCGAGTCCGGTTTCCAAAGATGCGATGGTGATTCCGTCCACGCGCAGCTCGAATGTCACTCCGCCCAGAGGCGTATATACCTTCTTGCCGTCCAGCTCCGTTTCCAACCATTTGTTCAGCTTTACATAGGCGGTGTTTATCTCGCCTTCGCCGGTACCGCTCATGTCGTAGTTAAACGCATCCGCCGATACGATGGCGTTTTTCTCATAGGGAACCACCTTCACACTGGTTCCGTCCGGCTGCGCATAAAAACCGTTCTCATCCAGCCCAAAGCCGTCCATCTGGTCTGCGGGCACAAAGGCGATGATCTGCGGCCGGTCGCCCCAGGAATAACCGGGGCCTGCGCTCACTTCCTTCAGCCAGAAAATATTTCCCGGCCGCACGATGGTGGTGTCGAACTCGCCGTCCACCTGCTGGCCGCCCAGCCCATTCAGCTTGGTGCCCGTCTCGTAAACGTCGATCAGGGTGCCTCCGTCCAGCACGGCCTCCAATCCGTCGGACAGCGGGGTCTCATGGAACTCAAACCTTGCCCCGTTCACGTCTTTGTGCGGTTTCAGCTCTTCAGCGTAAAATGTGCGCTGGGCTCCGTCGTACTCAAATGTGACCGGCGTCCGGTTCTCTCCGTTTTCATTGTATAATATGCGGTCTGCGTACTTGTGGAGGTTGAACTGCAGCCAGGGGCGCTCGTTCAGGATTTCTCCGCTCCGGTTTACTAAAATATCCTCTGCCGCCTGGACCGGGAAGAACACATAGTTGTAATCGCCGCCCAGGAGCGCTCCGTCCGCGCCCACATCCAGCTCTTCAGGGTAAACGCCGGCGGTCTTTGTCAGAATCACTTTTCCGTCCTTTGGCTCGTAGCCCGAAACGCCCTCGCCCTCTACCACAAAATATGCCAGCTTGCTGTCCAGCCCCTTAAACATGGCCGCTGCCGCCGCCTCATCCGAGGTGTTCGCCGCTACCAGCTGTGCCTTCCCGGCTCCGCCGGTCTGATCCCATTTGTACAGAACCAGGTCCACTCCCGGCAGCTCGTTCCTGATGTCGCGGTGGTCGAACTGGGACTCCCATTTGTCGGTCCAGAACTTCCTTACCGTCAGATTGACGGCCAGGTTGTTGATGAATTCCAGGGTGTTGCCGGATGTGTCAACCGTTGTCAGCAGGTCTTTCTGGTCCAGCTGCACCGCGTACTCCCTGCCATGATCCAGGGTATAACCGTTGGGAGGCGTGATCTCCCGCAGGCGGTAAGTGATCTTGTTGCCGTTATCGTCGTAAATCGGCACATTGTTGAACGTGACAAATCCCGTATCCTGGTCGGAAGTCTGTCTGCCGATCTCCTCATATTTGGCTCCATCCAGTTTTTCCAGCGCAATCACGGCTCCGCCCAAAGGTTCGCCGGTATTTCCGCTCTTCTTAACCGCGCGGATTGTGCCTACGTTCCGGTAGTTGATGACCTCCATACTGCCGACCGCAACCTCTTTCCCGGACTCCTTTACCTGGATCGGCCCGTAATAAAGATTCTGCCGGTCGCTGTCCATAAAATATTTCAGGTCGGAATCCGTCCTGTGGTCGCCGGGTTCCAGATAAGTGGCGGGATCAATGTGACCGGCCGGGACAGACTTTTCCTTCACATAGTAAGTTCCCGCTTTAAACCAGTAGTTTCCATCATCGGATTTGATGGTCCGTCCGGTTGACTGAAACTGGCCGCCTTCCTCCGTAAACACCTCAAATTCAACGTCCGTCAGCCTGGAATCCTTGGTCAGCAGATCATTTAAGTCGATGGTTCTGGACTGTTTCACCACCTGCAGCCTTGACAGCCTCCGGTTCACAAAGGTGGTGAGATTCCCTCCCTTTGCCTCCTGAACGCCGCTGCCCATGGATACCTCCTGGCGTTTTGTCAGGTCGATGATCTGGTAGAATCCCTTTTCATCGGACTGATTTTCCTGGCCCTCGTACCCCTCGTAGCTGTCCGGGTGTTTTGTCTCGTAAACCTTATACTGATATCCCAGATCCAGGAATACCGGCTTGCCATCGTTGCGGAGCGTCACCGGCTTGCCCGCGGACTCGCTTCCATCCTCGTTCAACCGGTAAACCGCAAACTCAAACTGGGTTTGCGGATCGCCGTCCGTCCAGATTACCGTTTCTTTGGCGCTCCCATCCTGCTTCTCAACCCAGACCGGGAGCTTCTGAACCACGTTGTAAGCATAAGCCCTGGCCGTGGAATCCGCTGTCAGCTCAAACGGTCCCGCCAGCAAAGCCGAGTCGTAAGACACGCCGGCGATGACTGCGCCGGGCACCGCCTGCAGCAGGTTCTCAGAGCCGCCGGCGTACTCAGAATCGTATACCTCCAGCCTGGTTTCAGGCTGGGGAACCTCATACCAGTAGTATTCAATCTTGCTGCCGTTGTCGTTCCAGATGTCCAGGTTGGCAAACGCAATGTTTCCCTCCCCGTTCGTCTGTCCTCTCCCCACCGGTTCGTAGCTGTGCTCCCCGGTTTTGCGCAGCAGCTGGAATTCCGCAGCGCCTGCGCCTGCCCTGGAAAACGTAATCTGCGACTTCATATCGTCAGCGGATGCCCCGTATCCGGCGTTGTACTTGGTCAGCGCGATACCGCTTCTAGGAATATTGGTAATATTAATTGTCTGCACGGGAGCCGGTTTGCCCTGCTCTCTCGCCTCTTCCAGGCTGAACTCCCGGGAAATTACCCGGCGTTCGTCCTGATGGAAGGTCTGGTAGTAGGCTCCGTCCCCGATATTATAAGTTTTGGAGGTGTACGCATCCGGCACGCTCTCCACCACGCGGTACACAGTGGCTCCTGCGCCGTCCGTTTTCCCATTCATATAAACCGGGAGATCCAGATTGATTTCCCCGCTGCCGTCCAGTGAAAGGGGGCTTCCATATTTCAGCCAGTTTTCTCCATCCCGGTACTCAACCTGGAAGCGGTCGGCATATTCGTTCGCAGCCTGGCCGGTCAGCCGCACCCTGGTGTTCTGATCCGGTCCGGGCGTGGCCAGCCACTTGACCACCCTGGCCGCGGACTGGTTGGGAAGGTTGTAGAGAACCTCCTGGTCCGCTCCGCCCTTACGGGGACGGGCGATCTTTCCGGCCTCCACTTTCACGTCGTATACGGTGGAATCCAGAATGTAGCCGTCGGCTGTGCTCACTTCCTTTAGCGTGTAAGTTCCTGCATCCAGCGGGAAAAAGCTCACGATTCCGTCTTTGCCGGACGTAGCTGTTCCCAGACTCTCCCCCTGCCCGTCGAACAGCTCGAAGGTTACGCCGCCAAGGGGATCGGCTTTGTCGGATAGTCCATGGTTGCGGTACTCGTACCCAAGCTTGGCGAACTGAAGCCCGCCGCTCCGGACCGCGTTTTCAAATGTCACGGTTTTCTCCTCATCCAGCTTCACCGTAACCTCAAAATATGCCTGCCCCTGGCCGTCAAGCTCCATATTCGAACCGGGCTGGGTTTTCTCCGGCAGCTCCGTCTCCGTGATCCGGTAGGTGCCCGGTTCCACATAAAAGGTCAGACTCCCGTCGGTTCCCTGCTCCGGGACCTCCCCGTCAAGGCTGTCCCGCACGGGATTGATCGCGATGTTCTTCAGATCTTTGTAAACTCCGCCTTCCAGTATCTTGGGGGAATACACCTGGAATACGCCTTCCTCATCCTGTTTCTCAAGGGTAAATCCGGCGTACCCCTCGTAGTAACCGCCGTACGTTCCGTCAAAGGGCACTTCCCGGGTGGTCAGCTCTCCGGTCTCATTGAGATCGGGGATCAGCAGATTCTTTTTCAGCCGGATGGTGCTGCTTCCCTCCACGAACTGGTAATAGCCCCTGGCGTCATCCCAAATCTGAGGTCTGCTCCCGCTTCCGTTGACATTTGACAGGGTGTAATCGATTGTAACGTTATTTTTCACCTGATAGGTGGCTCCGTCCTCAACCTGGGGATCCCAGAAATCCAGTTTGAAGTTTTCCCGGGCGTAATAAGCCGTCACCTTATACCGGGTAAGCGCCGGGGCGCTCTCATCGGTTTCATATAAGCCCGTATCCTCGCCCGGATGTCCGGCGGCCGCATACTGCTTTGTAGTGATCACCGCGCTGTTTAGAACCGGTTCCTCCGCAACCAGGGGAGAGCCGTTGTTTACGCCCTCGGGCACAAGCTCAACCTTTAACGGCGTGATATCCGTGGGATTTTCCTCTTTATCGTAAAGCGTCAGCGTATCCGTCAGCTGGTAGGACTCAAAGGGAACGCGGCCCGGCCTGAAATAGTTGGCATCACCCACTGCGGGCGCATCGGCCTGGTCCAGACCCACGGTGATCTCAAATTCAAATTTAACTGCATCCTGCCCGTTCAGGGTCACCTGCTCCCCGACTCCGTTTAAGCTGGTAATCTCTTTATTGACGGCCCAGACATCCGGTGAAGTAAGCTCCCACCGGTACATTTCCTCGTTCAGCTCCTCGTCCAGGGACTCCCTCTGCCCGTAATCGCAGAAGGCGTATTCTACCGCCGAAGAGGCGTCCGTGGGATCCACGGCGGTGACAAAGCCGCTGTACGCCGCAGACCAGATATTGCTCATCTCATAGGCCGTGCCGATTGCCGATCTGCCGTTTCCGGCAAAATAGGCTTTTAACACCATCTTGCCGGAGGCGCTTTCATCTGAAACCGGAATGTTATATATGGCGCTTTCTCCCGCTTCCTGGCGGTAGACTGCCTGCTGGGGCAGCACCAGCTCCCTGGGTACGGTCAGGATAATGGTTCCGCCCTTCACCTCATTGGGCGTGTAAAGGCTGACCGTGCCTCCGTTGTACGAATAGGGCGGCACCGCGTTCATCGCATAGTTGACGGTAAGGTGGAACTCCTCGCCGGCCATGATCTCCCCGGTTTTGTCGGGGGACACGGCGATGCTTCCCACCACCACCTGATTGTCCTCAGCGCTGTCGGGATCGCCCAGGGCCTCGGTCACCGCCTCAAAGAAGGGCGTGCTGGGCACCAGCGTAAGCCGCGTGCTCTTAATCATCCCGGCTCCCACTCTGCTGACGATTCCGCCTTCCTCCTGAAGGCTTTCCATGACCTCCTCCGTGGCATCCTCGTCAAAGGACAGGCTTACCAGGCCCGCGCCCTCGTCTTCCTCATCATCGTCGGAGCTTGTAACCACATATCTCTCACGGATGGATCTGGAAAGCTCCTGCGGCTCATCGGTCTCAGGTTCCTTCTCAGTCTCTTTTTCCGTGGGTTCAGCTGCGGGAGCCTCGGTCTCCGGCTCTCCTTCCGCTTCGGTCTCCGGCTGCGCTTCCGTCTCAGGCTGCGCCTGGGTCTCCTGGGATTCCTGGCTTCCAGCCTCTTGGGAGGGCGTCTCCGCCTCGCCGTTCTCCGCGGGTTCCTGCCGGTCCGCTCCCCCTGCCGGAGCCTCCCCTTCAGTACCCTCGGTGGAATTCTGTTTGTTCTCTTCCTGCGTGGAATCCTGCGCAGTATTCTCCGGCGACACCGCGTCCCCTGTCTGGCCGTTCTCCGGCGGGGCCACAGGCGCCACGGTCTCCTCCTCCGCGGATGCGTTGGAATCCGTGGCCTTAACTGCATTGGAATCCGTGGCGATGGTAAAGTCCTCATTGTCGCCCACCACCTTGAACTCTGAGCTGGTGGCTTCCTCAATCACCATGGTGTCGCTGTCCAGCACCACCTTGTACTCCACCGGCTTATCCCCGGCGTTGACGGTGTAGATTTCCAGGAAATCGATCAGGCACTCGTCCTCGTCCACCTCGGCGTCCTCATCATAAAAATCGATATCCAGGCCGTCCTTTTCCGCATAGATCAGGCACAGGCTGGAGCCGTTTCTCTGCTTCTTGATCAGAATCTTCCCCTCGGTCAGAGACAGAATCTCATCGAGAACGTTCTGCTTTTTAGTCTCGCCCTTAAAGGGGATATCCTTCAGTTCCAGCTCGGGACGCCTCTCCGGGTCCCGGTCCAGAATCCGCTCAATCTCCTTTTCCGTAATTTTGATCACCCGCTGTCCGGTGGTCTCCTTTGTCTGGGACTGGGCCGCGTAGCCTACCTGGGATAAATTCCCGGAAACCATCGCAACCACCAGAAACCAGGCTAACAGCCTCATTTTCCAACTGATTCGCTTTCTCACGCCCTTCACGAATTGCGCCTCCTTATATTCTTCATAATCTATAGCAGGGTAATATTTCCTAATATACCATTATAGTATAGCAGCCGGTGGTTACAATGCGGTTACTTTTTGAGCTTTTTCCAAATATAACGTACACAGCAAAAAACCGGCCCGGGCAAATCCTCTGATCTGCACGGGCCGGTTCCTGACCGGCGTTATCTGATTCGGTTGATTGTCACGGATGAAGCCCAAGTCCCTTACTCACGTTCACCACAAAATCCTGGACATTGGTCACGATGCTCTTGGCCGACAGGCTTCCCCGGTCGCCCAGCTTGTTCACCGCGAATTCGGACACGTCCACGCTGTAAAAATAGACCTGGCGCACGGTCCCGTCGGGCATCACCCGGAAGGACGGGGTCATGTTGCCGGTGGCGATGGAGTGAAGGGTGGTGGCCATACAGATCACGGTGGTGGCCTTGCGGATGCATTCCCGCATGGCGTCCTGGCCCTCGTACACATTGGCGTAAACCTCGGGCAGCGGGCCGTCGTCGCGGATGGAGCCCACCAGCACAAAGGGCACCTGCTTTTTCACACAGCTGTACATAATGCCGTTGTCGATGCCTTCCTTGTCGATGAATTCCGGGATGGAGCCGTGAAGCTTCACCTGGTTGATGGTGTCGATGTGGTTGTAATGTCCGTTGGGCTGGGTGTGCTGGATGTAGATGTTCTGGCCCAGGGCGGTTTTTAAGTAGGCCCCCTCCAGATCGTGGGTGGCCAGGGCGTTTCCGGCCAGCAGGGCGTCCACGTAGCCGTTCATCACCAGGCGGGAAAACGCATCCCTGGAATCGGAGTCAAAGGCGCAGGCCGGGCCCATGACCCACACCACGTAGCCGTGCTCCCGCTCGTATTTGAGCAGCTCGTAGATATTGTCGTAATCCTTGGAAAACGCGGTCTCGCGGGTTCTTCTCTGGCGGAAGGCAAATGTCTCGTCGTGGCCTCCTTCACCCCCGTCAAAGCCGTTGGGGTACACGAAAATGCCCTCCTCGCAGTTCTCCGTCCGCCCGGTAAACACCAGATCCCCCTGTTTCAGGTTGCGGAACTCCCGCACTGCAATCGTTCCGTTCTCGTACACGGCCACGCAGTCCATCCGGCTCTCCCCGGCCAGCAGCCAGCGGCCGTCCACCTTGAAGTATTCGGGAAATATGGTGGTCGCGTGGTAGTTCCTGGGCGCCACCCGGTCCCTGGGAGCCGGAGCCATGGCCGCGTCCGGCGCGTTGACAAACATTTCCCCGGAAAAATCCGGCGCTGCGTATTTTACAAGTTCAAATGGCATATTAAGTTTCTCCTTTTTTCTTTACCCCTCCACAAACAGCGGCGTAGAATAATACCGGTCCCCGCTGTCCGGCAGCAGCACTACAATCGTCTTTCCGGCGTACTCCTCCCGGCGGGCCAGCGCAATGGCCGCGTACAACGCGGCCCCGGAGGAAATTCCCACCAGCATCCCCTCCGTCCGCGCCAGAAGCTTGGCGCCTGCAAACGCATCGTCGTCCTCCACGGTCACAATCTCATCGTAAATGCCGGTGTCCAGAACCTTGGGCACAAACCCGGCGCCGATGCCCTGGATCTTGTGCGGCCCTCCGTGACCGGCGGAAAGCACCGGGGATTTGGCGGGTTCCATAGCGATTATCTTGACGGCCGGGTTCATTTTCTTCAGATAACGGCCGGTTCCGGTGATGGTTCCGCCGGTGCCGACGCCCGCCACAAACGCATCCACACAGCCGTCCGTGTCCTCCCAAATCTCCGGCCCTGTAGCCGTCTCATGGGCCTTGGGATTCTCCGGGTTATCAAACTGGCCGGGAATAAAGCTCCCCGGGATCTCCTTTGCCAGTTCCTCCGCCTTCTCAATGGCTCCGGTCATGCCCCGCTCCCCCGGGGTCAGCACGATCTCCGCCCCGTAAGCCTTCAGGATATTGCGCCGCTCCACGCTCATGGTGTCCGGCATGGTCAGAATCATGCGGTACCCCTTGGCCGCAGCCACGGAGGCCAGGCCGATGCCCGTATTTCCCGAGGTGGGCTCAATGATCACGGCCCCCGGCTTCAGCTCGCCGCTCTGCTCCGCCGCCTCGATCATGGCCTTTCCCACCCGGTCCTTCACGCTGCCTGCGGGGTTAAAGTATTCCACCTTGGCCAGCAGGCGGGCCTTAAGTCCCTCCCGTTTCTCCAGGTTTACCAGTTCCACCAGGGGCGTTTTCCCTACCAGTTCAATCGCTCCCTTATAGATTGTTCCCATCGCTTTCTCCTCTCTCCACGTTCCATGGATCACACCGCATTTCATAGTTACTTACTAGGTTTAGTGGGATTATATTCCCCTGCCGCTTGTTTGTCAATGATGTTTGGAAAAATTTTATTTGTATTTTCACCGCACAGGTCTATAATAAAGAGCAGCATTTCATTTTATGACATATGGAGGTTGGAATATGAAATATTTAAAACAGTACATAATCTGCGCGGCGGCAGCCCTTGTCTGCCTCGCCGCGCTGGCGGGCTGCTCCGCCCGCAACAGCTCGGACAGCAAGCTGATTCTGGATGGAAACAAATTCCGGATCGGGCAAAGTACGATACGGGAGATCACAGCCGCAGGCTTTGACCTGGAAACGGACGCGGACCCGGATCAGAACATTCCGGCGGGCACCATGCTGGCCCACCCCATTTTACTGCTGAAAAAGGACGTTCCCGCCGCCAGCGCGGTGATCGCCAATCCCGGAAAAACGGATCTGCCCCTCTCCCAGTGCCGCGTATACAAGCTGACCGGCTTCTACACCATCGACGGCACGGACGGCGCTTCCCAGGTCATCTACGGCGGCACGGATTTTAAGGGCTACGACCGGGAAAAGGTGGAAAAGTCCATGGGACGCCCCGACAACAGCGATAAAGACACCGATCTGGCCACGCTGGATCAGTTCGAATATGCCGGCCCCGACTACATGGCGGTGTTCTCCTTCGGCGGGGACGGAATCGTCACGCAGATCGAGCTGGATCATACGGGCTACACGGTGAACAAATAGGTCAAAACGCCCGCCACCGCGGCAGAAATGCCGGGATGGCGGGCGTTTTTTATCAGCCGATTCCCCCGTAGAGAATCCCCAGTACAAACACAATCACAGCCAGAGGCACGTACACATACTTAGCCAGCGGGCCGAAATACGGGCTCAGCTTTTTTTTGCGTCCCAGCTCCATCTCCTCCCGGATTTTGTCAAATCCCAGCACATAGTAGATGGAGAACGCGCCCAGCACCGCGCCGAAGGGCACCACAATGATCGTGATAAAGTCCATCCAGGACCCCACCTTGGGCTCAGCCTCCAGGAACACGCCCACGCCCAGCGTAATCAGCCCGCAGAGCAGAACGGCGGTCTTTCTGGAGAGCTTAAACCGGTTCTGCCAGGACTCGCACACCGCCTCGAACATATTCACCAGGCTGGTGATTCCGGCAAATACCACGGAAATGAAAAACAGGATCGAGAACAGCTGCCCCATGGGCATCTGGCGGAAAATGTTCGGCAGCGTGATAAACATTAACGGTGGTCCGGCATTGGGTTGGATTCCGAAAGCAAATACCGCCGGCATGATCGCAAGCGCAGCCAGCATGGCGGCCAGGGTGTCGAACACCGCCGTCTGGATGGAGGAACGCGGAATATCCTCGTCCTTTTTCAGGTAAGTGCCGTAGACGATCATACCCGATCCGGTGATGGACAGGGAGAAGAACGCTTGTCCCATGGCCATGACCCAGGTGTCCACTTTTAACAGATATTCCCATTTTGGTACAAACAGGAACTTGTACCCCTCCGCCGCGCCGGGCAGAAAGGCCACGCGGATGGCCAGAACGGCGAACAGCACGAAAAAGGAGGGCATCAGCACCTTGTTGATCTTCTCGATGCCGCTGGAAACGCCGAACATCAGAATGGCCATGGCCAGAACCACCACGATCACATGCCAGGGAATACTCCCGAACTCCCCGGTGGCCTGGCTGAAATACACCGCCGCGTCCGTGGTCAGTATGGAGTTGGTCAGGGAGCCGAACAGGGCGCGCACCACCCAGCCCACGATAATGGCGTAGCCAATGGCGATGCCCAGAGAGCCCAAAAGCGGAATCCAGCCCAGAGCGTAACCCAGTTTTCCCTTGCCGCGGGAGGCCCAGCAATATTCGTAGGACCCCAGCGTGCCGGTCCTGGCCCTGCGCCCGATGGCGAACTCCGCCGAAAGGCCCACCAGGCCGAACAGTGTGATAAAGATCGCGTACGGAACCAGGAACGCAGCCCCGCCGTACTGGCCCACCCGGTACGGGAACATCCAGATATTTCCCATGCCCACGGCCGATCCCACGCAAGCCAGGATAAAGCCCAGGCTCGTCTTGAAACCGCCGTTCTGGTGGCCTTTATGTTTCTGGGCTCCGTCGCCCTTAAAACCATCCCCCATTGAATTTCACCTCTTAGAATTTTTTTACTTATATAGACTAGCAGATAATGGGGGATTAGTCAAACCCATCATTTCCCTCTTCCCAACAGTTTTACCGCAATCACCGCCACCACCGTGGACAACAGGGTCGCCGCCAGCGCCGGGCCAACGATGGCCGCGGGATTTACGCTCCCGTACTGGCTGCGATAGGCGATCATGTTGATGGGGATCAGCTGGAGGGAGGAGATGTTGATGATCAAAAACGTGCACATCTCATTGCTTGCCACTCCTTTGGGGCGTTCGCCTCGCTGCTCCTCCACCTTTTTAAGCTCCTCCATGGCCTTAAGCCCAGCGGGCGTGGCGGCCCAACCCAGGCCCAGGATGTTGGCGATCATGTTCACGGAAATCTGTTTGGCCGCCTCGCTCTCGGGGGAGAGGCGGGGGAACAGAAAGCGCAGCACCGGACGCATGCGGCGGGACAGCTGGTCGATGAGTCCGGCCCGCTTGCCCACCTCCAGCACGCCGGTCCACAGGGTCATGACCCCCAGCATGGTGATGCACAGGGTGACCGCCTCCTTGGCCGAAGTCAGCGCGCCCTCGGTGACCGCCGCCAGCTGGCCGTGAAACGCGCCCCAGAGCACGCCGATAAGTATCATTCCGGACCATAGATAATTTAACATTCGAATCGCCTCAAATTGTTTCTTAACTACACTCTATGAACGGGACCGGGGAGGTTAGAACTTTTCTCAGGAGAACACCTCCTGTCCGAAATGCATTCCCGGCTCCGGGTACATCCCTCATCCCCAAATACGCCCGGTTCCGCTTGCGGCTCCCCGCGGCTATCTGCCTTTATAGCTTCGCAGAATGTAGGAATAGTCCCCGTTATCCGGCAGTTCTGCAATCTCCCGGACCGGCATTCCACGGTAGCGTCCGAAATCGGGCCGTATTTCCCCTATGGACTCCCGGTCCATGTGAAAGAGATCATATTTGCTGTCCAGGGCGATCTCATGAGCGCCGGCCATACACGCTCGGTTCAATTTGCGGAACCAATCCGAAAACTCTTTCCTCGTAATTTCTGCAGTTCTCTCCTCTTTGATCCCATCCACATCCATATCATGCACCTCGATGACCCTGACCTTGTCCTCATGGAGAGTTCCTGCTTTCGCATAATTCACCAGGTACAGCGGGGCATCCAGCGACCTGGCCACCCGCCAAAGGCTCAGAAATTTTGCTTTATTTCTTCCCCAGTACCACTTCGGGTGGCTCGTGTGGGGCGTCACGGTCTGTTTTTCATCGCAGAGCAGATATTCAAATAAAATATACCCCATAGCCGGATGCTTTTGCAGCCTGTCAAAATTCACCGCCGCCGTAACGTCCCCGCACAGCATCTCCTGGGCAAACTGAAATCCGCTCTGATCGTCGTGCCCCAGAGGTTTGCTTACCGCCTTTTTATTTACCAGATATTATTTTGAAAGGACAGCGGGGTCATTTTTCGTAAGAAATATTACGCTTCTTTACCTTTTTCTGAACTCCATTGACCTTGGAGTTACTCCATAGTGTAAGTTGGTTTTGTCAAACGGAACGACAAGGAGTATGAACGTGAAAGGAGAAAATAAATGATGAGAAAGAACATGAAGCTGCTGCTGATTCCATGTACGGCGGCTGCGCTCACGCTTGGAAGCGCAATGATTTCCTTCGCCGCCACCGGCTGGGCTGAGGAAAACGGACAGTGGGTTTACTACAACAACGACGGGAGCAAGGCCACCGATGTTTTCAAAAAGTCCGGCAACGGCTGGTTTTACCTGGACGAGGACGGCTACATGGCGAAAAGCCAGATCGTGGAGGTGGACGACAACTACTACTATGTGAACTCTGCGGGCGCCATGGTCTCCAACGAGTGGCGCGAGGTTGAAAATGAGGACAGCGGCGACGGCGAGCCGGACACCTGGTGGTATTACCTGCAGGCCAACGGCAAGGCCGTGAAGAAATCCGGTTCCAGCGACAGCGTGCGCACCACCACCCTGCCCACAGCCGCGGGAAATGCGAAGTTCATCTTCGACGAGGAGGGACACATGATGTCCGGCTGGATCGACGAGAACGGCGAGATGCTGACCGACGATGACGCCTGGCAGGAGGGGCTGTACTACTGCGGCCTGGAGGACGGCGGCCGGATGGCAACCGGATGGAAATATCTGGAAGCCGAGCCTGAGGAGGACGACGACGACCGCGAGGGCGACGGCTATTACTTCTACTTTAACCCCAACGGCAAGAAGGTAAAGGACACGGAGAGCAAGAAAATCAATGGCCGCAAATACCGCTTTAACGAGCACGGCGTTGCGGAATTCGACTGGTATGCGAAGCCCGGCACGGAAACCGCCAGCAGCTCCAACCTGTATTACAGCGCCGAGGACCAGTGCTGGTTGTCCACCGGCTGGTTCAAGACGGTTCCCAGCGAGGACGTAGATCCGGAGGCGCACAACGACGACGAGCCGTACTGGTTCTATGCGGATTCCAACGGCGAGCTGGCAGCCGGTGAAATCAAGACCATCAAGGGCCAGAAATACGGCTTTGACCCGGTCGGCAAAATGCTCCACGGCCTGTACAAGATCACCTTTGACGAGGACGGCAGAACCATCCTGGAGGCCGAGGAGATCGAGTCCGAGAGCGACCTGCCCGATGAAGACGAGGACGTGTCCGTTTACTACTTCGGCGACTCCCCCAAGGAGGGCGCGATGAAGACCGGCACCGCTACCCTGGATATCGACGGCGAGAAGCATTACTACAAGTTCAAGAGCTCCGGCAGCGACAAGGGCGCAGGCGTAGATAAGATCGACGACGGGTCCATTTACATCAAGGGCAAACGCGTTGAGGCGGAGGAAGGCTCCAAGTACGAGGACATCGAGTACAAGGGCGAACATTACCTGATCAGCACCTCCGGCAAGATCATGAAGAGCAAGAAAAATATCAAGGACAGCGACGACACCTATTACTGCACCGACAGCAAGGGTATTATCACCTATAAAGGAAGCGAAAAGAAGGATTAAGATCCGACATCACACAGCGGAGGCCGCGGCAAATGCGGCCTCCGTTTTTATGTCTGGTTTTGTGTGAGGCGGGGCCGATGCGTCTATGGACTTTTTTCCAAATATAACCTATACTTCACTCAGAAAATATTTTTAAGTTTTTAAAACGGACGGAAGCCGGGTTGGTACTAAGTTATAGAGATCAGAAAACAGCCGGCAATGATCAGTTTACAGAAACAAAGGAGAATGACATGAGTGAGGTTCAAAATCATCCCGGGAGCAAACATGCGGATTCGCGGTTACTCGACGTCGTCGCCCTGGTAAAGCGGGGAGACACTATGGCTTTTGAAGAATTATACAGGCTGACCTACAAATACGCCTATTTTCATGCAAGATCGATTTTGCACGATGACAACGAGGCGTGGGATCTGGTGCAGGAGACCTATATCGCCGTGTACCAGCACATTGACAGCCTGAGAGAGGAGCGCTATGTGAAATCCTGGATTTCCGGGATCGTCTTCAATCTCGGTATGAAACGGCTCCGGAAAAAGCGCGATCTGCTGGTGGACGAGGAAAATGATTTCCTCTTCGACGCCCTGGAGGACGAAAATACGGACGGTTCCCCGGAAAAGGCCCTGGACAGCAAGGAAACCGCCGCCATTGTGCGGGAGGTGATCGACCGGCTGCCCGCCCTGCAGAAGGCCGCCGTAATCGCGTACTATTTTGATGAGAAAAGCGTGTCGGACATTGCGCGGGAGGCCATGTGCAGTGAAAATACCATCAAGAGCAGATTAAACTATGCCCGCAAGGCCATGAAGGAGGGCATCGAGCACAAGGAACGCCAGATGGGCGTAAAGCTGCACGTTGTCACCGGCCCGATGATCGTATTCGTCCTGCGGGGCATGTTCAGCAGCATGACCGTTTCCGCGCAGAAGGCGCGGTATACCTGGATGGCGGTGCGAAAGACGCTGGGACTGGCTGGGATGGCGGCTGGGGCCGGAAGCGCGGGGAGCGCAGGCGGCGGTGCAGCCGGAAGTACAGGCAGTACAGGCGGGGCGACCGGAAGCGCAGGGAGCGCGGCCGGCCCGGCTGGAAGCGCAGGGAACGCAGGCGGTGCCGCAGCAAGCGCGGCCGGCCCGGCGGCCAGCACCGCAGCAGCCGGTGCTGCCGGAACAGCCGGAAGCGCAGGTGCCGCTTCCCTTCTCTTCGGCGCAGTAAAGGTCAAAACCGCCGTGATCCTATTAACCGCATGCCTGGCCACAGGCGGGGCGGCGGGCGTGGCTATCGGCAAGGGCGCCATTGCGGCCAGCCGCCAGGAAACTGCCGGACAATCAAACGGCGGCTCCGGCTCTCCCACGTCCCAGGCCGACGTTTTATCCGCAAATGCCGGCGTATCGGACGGCACAGACACCCAGGCTGAGACCACCGCGCCCGCAGTGGATCTCTCCGACGGCTGGAAAACGCTGGATAATAACAGCGGATACGGATATATGGAAAACGGAGAATATGTCCGCCACACCTGGAAGGAAATTGAAGGGGAGGTATACTATTTTGACCGGAACGGCCGGATGGCGGATCAGCAGATATCCCTGGGACGGCAGACCTTTTCCTTTAACAGCGACGGCCGCCTGACCGGAATCCAGGCCGCCGACCATGGAGCGGGGTGCACCGTGTACTATGACGAGGACATCCGCTACAGTCTGGACAACGGCCGGCTGATCCGGGAATCACCCGAAAACGGACATCTGACCCTCTACGACGGCCCGGAAGCCCTAACCGGCTTCACCGTTTCGGACGATATGGCGCTTTGTTTTTCCGTTAACAAGCTTTTATTGATCGATGCGGCGGACGGGAGCGTTTTAAACGAATATCCGGTGGCTTCCCTGGATATTACCGCGCCCTTAAGCCTCTGCCTTTCAGATTCCGGGCTTTACCTCAGCGCCTTAAATTCTGAACGCACAGACGGAAATCTGATAAAGCTTACCAATCTGACGGTTCCGCCGGACGGGTATGAAACCGATCCTATGGACAATTACAGCCTGGAAAACATCAACCATTCCTACGGCTACTCGCCGGAATTTTTTAAGCTTCAGGCGGCGGATGGGGAGGTCTATTTTCTCCGCAGCAACCGCTACCCCACCGCAGGCGGCGTTCAGACCTCCGGTTACAGGCTGTGCCGCAGCTCAAACCAGGAAAGCACCGTCCTGATGGACGAGAATGTGGATGAGTTTTTCATCCACGGTGATACGCTCTTCTACATGGCAGACGGAGCGTTAACGAAAAAAAGCCTCTCCCAGATGGCCGCCGCAACAACAGAGCGAAATCAAAAGGCCCTGGCGGCTTATAGGGAACGGCTGACGGAATATGCAAAGATACCAACGGAAACAACCGACGACAATCCGGCTGCTCCCAGAGGATTTTGTGCAGTTGACCTGAATCAGGATGGGGTCCTGGAAGTTCTGGTGGAGCGCGGCCAATACTTTGCCACCCAATACTGCGAACTTCTGTACTACACCGATCACCTTGAACAGGCCGACCTGATGCAGAGCTGCAGTCTGGTCAATGAGAACAACGGTCTTATCCTATCAGCCATCTTCCATCAGGACTTTAATTGCACTGTCTACCATTTTGATGGAACCGGGGTACAGGAGGTGGCAAACATCTATCTGTCGCCCAACATTTTAAGTTACGAAAACGAACGCGCCGCTGCTGCCGAGATAACCCGGGGATTGGCGGATCTGGAGCGTTGGGAATATGGCGCCAATGAAATCAGCGGTTTGATGTTGAACGAAACCGCCTTTGACCTCACATTAACCGGGGACGGCGCCCGCACCAGTTATATCCCCTCATCACTCTCCCCATCTGCAAAGGAATTTTTAAGCCCGGCGCTCGATCCGGAGGAATAATCCGTCCAACGGCATGCCATCCGGGCAAGCGGCCGATTCGGAGAGAACGGGCGCCGGAGGAACAGGGACGCCAAAACCTCACCCTCTCCGGTGCCTGATATAAGTCTGAATCATGTCCAGGATAAACTGCTGCTCCTCCCCGGACAGCTCCTTTACCGACGTGTATATTTCCGATAATACCTTAGCGCTGCGCCCGGCTTCCCCGCTCTCATCCATAGGGCCGTCGCCGCGCAGCAGCCATTGGCGGTTGATTTTCAGCACGTCGCAGATGGCGTTGACCACCAGGGGCTGGGGTTCCAAAACCTTGTCGTGTTCGATGTTGGTGACGACGCCCCGCGAGGCGCCTATTTTCTCCGCCAGCAGTTCCTGGGACATGCCGCGGGCCTTTCTCGCTTCTTTTAACCGTAAACCGATACTCAAAATGACCACACCTCCTCCATACCGGAAGTGTACCATGGCAAAAACGTATTGTCAATACAACACTGTATTCTAAATCCAGTATCATTGAATTGACAAGTCTATTTTTATGTGCTAATATGTATTTACAATACATATTTCCCATTATTTAAGTATTATAAAAACATTTTCCAGGAGGGGATGGACCCATATGACCCGAGATATGAAGCTGGCCGACGAGATACTGACCCTTGCGAGCGCAACCTCTTTGGATTACCAGGAACATGTTTTAGACGTCGTGAAAGCGATGAATTTCACCCGGAACGTAGTGCAGAAAGAATTTGAAAACCGTGAACATTTTTCCGAAATTGTTAAAACCTGCGGCCGGGAACCCGGTACTAATAAATGAGACGAACAGGCTGCGGCAAAACCTGCAGCCCAAAATTTAAAAACTTAAAGGAGATCTATTATGAAAAAGCACTTTAAGAAACTGGCGGCCACTTCCCTGGCCTTCACCGCCGCCCTGGCCCTGACATTTCCCTCCTATGCCGCGGGCTGGGTGCAGAATCCCCAAGGCTGGTGGTGGCGCGACGAGGTAAACGGCTCCCCCGTAAGCTGCTGGCGCTGGCTGGACGGCAACGGGGATGGCTGGGCGGAGTGCTACTACTTCGATTATTATGGTTATATGGCGGAAAATACCACCACACCGGACGGATTCCAGGTGGACGCCAGCGGCGCCTGGGTCGTGGACGGGGTCGTCCAGACGGTCTACCAGGATCCAGCCGCCCAGGATCAGGAGGAAGAGCCGGAAGAGGTCTGGGTGGACACCACCGAGGAAAATCCCTCTTACCGCTTTTTTGAGACGGACCATTATAGCCAGGGCACCAATAAGACCCTTAACCTCAGCGACGGCTCCACCAAATTCTGGAGCAGTTACCTCTGTCTGACGGGGTACGACGGCTTCATCAAAATGGACGTGAAAACCCGCAATAAATTCCGGCCCGAGACGCTGGTGGCCAATGTCTACAGCACCAATGGAACGCTGACCATCTATGGCGACAATGACGAGGAGCTGGAATCCTTTGAATTCGACTACGAGGACTCCATACGCGAGATCGCGGTGGATGTGAGCGACCAAAGCTCTATTACCATCAAAACCAGCAGCGGTCCCCACTATATGTACTTCCAGTATCTGAAGCTGGAAGGCCAGGAGCGTTACCAGTAAACCTGGGTATCAGCTGGCAAAAACGCATATTTCCACCTTGCAAACGGCCCCGGCGCGCCTAGTGCCCGGGGCCAAACCCCCCGTTTCCCGGCCCGGGACCAGCCCCATCCCCCGAAAACACTTGACTTTATACCGGGTACATGGTTTATACTATAATCACGGCCCGGGACCTAAAAATCAAGTATTATAAAAAGAAACGGGGTTTTATTATGAAGCAGCTGAATAAAATCATGCTGCAGCTGTTACAGGAAACAAAACAAACATTTACCCGGAAAACTGTCCTATCAATCCTTCTGGGTACAGCCATCACCTCATTCGGCATTTATAATGTCCACCGTCAGACGGGTATCACCGAGGGCGGAATACTGGGGCTGCTGCTGCTGTGCAACTATTGGTTCGGAATCTCATCTTCCCTTTTATCTCCCGTACTAGACGGAATCAGCTACCTGTTCGGATTTAAATTCCTTGGCAGGGACTTTTTAAAGACGTCCATTTTTGCGACCTTCAGCCTGGCCGCCTTTTTCCGGTTATGGGAAATGTTCCCGCCGCTGCTTCCCAGTCTGGCGGGTACGCCCCTACTGGCGGCGGTGATCGGCGGACTGTTCATCGGCATCGGCTGCGGGCTGGTGGTGCGCCAGGGGGCATCCTGCGGAGGCGACGACGCCCTGGCTTTAATTATCTCCAAAACGACGCGGCTGAAGATCAGCCAGGCCTATCTGTTCACCGACATCACGGTGCTGGCTCTGTCGCTCTCTTATATTCCGGTCCGCCGGATCGTCTACTCCCTGGTGACGGTGACTATCTCATCCTATCTGATCGATATTGTCACTACCTTCGGCAGGGACAAGGACGAAAAGCCAAACTCTGAGGCCGTGCCGGAATAACAGGTACGCGGCGCGCCTCCTAAAAATGAAATTGAACGCAACGTAAACAACAACGGGCCGTTAAAATGTGCGCCCGCCGGGCGCATCAAAAGAGGACTGAACCGTCAATGGGCTCAGTCCTTTTCTGTTTCAATGGGCAGATACAATTCCAGACAATAGGTCATGGTATCCGTCTTAAAAAATGTCATCATATCGTTTGCGTAGAGCCGCCGTTTGTGCCTTAAGCCCTGGCTCTCGGCCCACCCGGCCATGCGCCGGTAGACCGCCTCGTCGGGCAGCGGCCGGGAGGACTCCATCACGGAGTAGACGCAGTCCATCTCCTCGGTCACCGGGCATTTCCCCAGATCGATGTCCGGGTCCAGATAGGGTTCGATTCCCCGGTAGAGTAACAGCTGGGTTTCTTCCTGGACCAGCCCCTCCTCCGGCGTGTAGTTGAGCACATTGTAGAAATAGGACATATCCAACCCCGCGCCCCGCGCCGCCAGCCGGAACCACTCCTTTAACCCCTCCTGAAGAGAGCCGCATTTTCCCATAATATAACACCTGGGGAAACGCTTCACCCGGCAGACGTCCTTGCTATTCTCGATGGCGTTCAAATCCCGCTCGATCAGCTTCAGCCGCGTGACCGCCTGCTGGTGTCCCCTCATCTTTGCCGTCTCCTCCGCGATCCGCTGCCGCGCCCAGGCCCTTAAATCCGGCGGGGTGGTTCCCTCCATCACCAGGCCCCCGATGTCCTCCAGACTGGTGTTCATTTTCCGCTGGTACAGCACGTACATCAACCGGTAAATATCATTTTCCGAATAATACCGGTAGCCGTTCTCCTTCTTTTGGGATGTAATCACGCCCTTTTTCTCGTAAAAACGCAGGGCGTCCCGGCTCAGACCCACGATATCCGCCACGTCTCCAATCCGGTACTCTTGTTTTTCCATACCGCACCATCCTTTATGCCTTCAAATTCATAACCAATATAAAGGTTGGCGCGTTTTTTTTCAATGGCTTGCGGGATAATGCAAGGGAACCGTAATAAAATTGTAAATGGGGCAGGCTCCCTCCGGGCTCCGGTCAGCCGTCAGAAGTACGTTCCGGAAATATTTCCCTGTTCGTCGAACGAAAGGGGTTCGCATTCCCCGCAGACCTCCGCCTGGGGGATGGACCGGGCGATGTCAGCCAGGGCCTCGGACACCAGAATCTCCTTCATATGCAGCGTATTCTTGATGTACACGATCCGCATATGCTCCACGTCCACATCCGCGCAGGTCTTGATGGCCGCCTTGATGCACTCCTCGTCGTTTTTGAAGATCATGGGCACCTTGCTGACCTGGGTCACGCGGCAGGTCAGGCTATTGGGGTAGGTCTTGTCCATATCGAAGCTGTCGAAAGCCTTTCTGGTGGACACATCCGCCATGCCCCAGCCCACCGTGTTGCCGTGGGACTCCTGGGTGATGTTGAGCACGGCCACCCGCTGGGTCTTGATCCCGCCGTGGGCGTAAGGGGTGGCGAAGGTACCGCTGACGTTGGGGTCCATGCCGTCGCCGGAAATATTTTTTCCGATCTCATGGACGATCAACACGTCCGCCTCCGGGATCAGAATCCGGCTCATGTTGGCCTTTGCCTCCAAGAGCAGCTTCGGTTCCTCCTGGGCGATGGACTCCGCAGGCACGGCCCGGACAATGTAGGTGTCGTCGTAGGCGTTTTCCACGATGGCCAGGCCGAACAGCAGCTTCGAATATTGGATAATGGCCCTGCCAAACTTGGGCACCGTCTCCGCCATGTGGCCGAAGCCCTTGGCGTGGCAGTAGTCCGCCCCCGCCTGCTTGGCCAGGCCGATGGCCAGCATCTTCATCAGTCCGGACTCGTAGTCCCCCATAAATGCCGTGTGGGCCTTGATCCGGTTCACCACGATGATTCCGTCGGCCTGGGCAGCAAACGCGTCGATCTGCACCGGCAGCCCATCCTGCGTAGTTCCGATTACCTGGGTCCCGGTGCCGATACAAAGGGGACATCCCATGGCCTCCTCGGTGATGCCGTAACCTGCCAGAATCTCCGTCTGGCCCTCCACCGTCGCGCCGCCGTGGCTGCCCATGGAGGCGACGATAAACGGCTTTGCACCGATCCGTTTCAGTTCGTCCACGATGGTCCTGACGATCAGCTGGTAATTGGTGATGCCCCGGCTTCCCACGCCCACCGCGATGCGTTTTCCCGGTTTCAGCCGCTCTGCGATCTCCGGCCGTTTAAGCTCCGCCAGAACGGCGGCCTTCACGTCCTCGATCCGGGGCCGTGGGAAGCTCTGCTTTACCCGCACCATTTTGGGTATTGTAACCTGCTTTAAAATGTCGCTCACTGCGCTCATTGTCTGTTCCCCCTCTGCTATCTGCTCAAAAATCCCCCGTCCACCGGGATAATCGCTCCATTTAAATAGTCCGACGCCCCGGAGGCCAGGAAAATCACCGCGCCCTTCATATCTTCGGGCTGCCCCCACCGGCGGGCCGGAATCCGGTCCAGAATCTCCTTGCTGCGCACCGGATCGTTCATGATGGCGGTGTTGAGCGCCGTTGCCATGTAACCGGGCGCCAGGGCGTTGATATTGATGTTTTTCCCCGCCCACTCGTTGGACAGCGCCTTGGTCAGCTGGGCCACGCCGCCCTTGCTGGCCGCGTAGGCCGCCACAGTGTAGCCGCCCAGAAAGCTGAGCATGGAAGCGATGTTGATGATCTTGCCGCCATCATTTTCCAGAAAATGCCGCCCCGCCAGCTGGCACAGTTTCCACACGGAATTCAGGTTCACGTTGATCACAAAATCCCACTCCGCGGTGGGAAATTCCTCGCTCCTGTACCGCCGCTGGACTCCCGCCCCGTTGACGATGATATCCAGCCCGCCCAGGGCGTCCACCGCCCGGCTGAAAACGTCTTCCAGCTCGTCGATCCGGGACAGATCGGCCTGTATCCCGTGGCAGCGAAAGCCCCGGCCGCAGAACTCCCGGGCCACCTCCACCGTCCGGTCCGAGATGTCGATCACAGCCACCTCGGCCCCACTCTCCATCAGCCCCTCGGCCATGCTGTAGGCCAGTCCCTGGGCCGCGCCGGTGACAATGGCTTTCCTGCCGGTCAAATCAAACAGTGTATTCATTGGTCCCTCCCGTCAGCCGAATTCCCGCTCAAACCGCAGGCAGGCTTCTCTCAGGCCCTCCGGCTGCCTAAAAATGTTGTGTACGGTGCCCACGATCACATCCACGCCCATATCCCGGCAGAGAACGGTTCTCTCGTGGTTGATTCCTCCGTCCACGGAAATCAGAAACCGGCAGCCGTGTTTCCTGCGCAGGTCCGCGATCTCGCCCAGCCGCTCCATGCTGCCGTCTAACAGCGCCTGCCCGGCAAAGCCCGGTTCCACCGCCATCAGCATCACCATGTCCACGTACTCGATATAGGGTTCGATGTGATCGATGCGCTGGGACGGATTGATCACAATACCAGCCTTCATCCCGGCCCCGTGGATCTCGTTGATGATCCGCCGCACAAAGGGCGTGCTGTCCGTGTGGAACGCCACGTAGTCCGCCCCGGCTTCCCGCAGGCGCTCAATGTAGTCCTGAGGGTTGGTCACCATGATGTGGACGTCCATGACGATCTGGGGGTACGCGTCCTTCAGCTCCCGGATCAGCTTGATGGGCATACACAGGTTCGGCACGTAATGGCCGTCCATCAGGTCAATGTGAAAAAACTTAGCGCCGCCCGCGGCCAGCTCGTCCAGCTGCTCCCGCATTTCCAGAAACGGCACATTGATAACCGACGCCGAATTAATCATTTTGCTTCTCCTTCTTATTTCAGATTTTCCGCCTCGATCTCCAGCATCCGCCGGCGCAGGCCGTTTACAAAGGCTTCCCGCTCCGGGGCGAAGTCCTGGCAGAAATCCGTGGTCAGAAACAGGTTTACGATCTCATAGGTGTTCTGCTCGCCCGCCACATTTTTTCCCATGGCCAGCACGTTGGCTCCGTTGAGCTGGCGCATCTTGAAGGCCGTGTACATGCTCTCGGAGGCCACGCAGTAAACGCCCCGGAATTTATTCGCCATGATGCTTACGCCCCCGCCGGTTCCGCAGAAGATGATTCCCCGCTCGGCCTCGCCGCTCTGGACCGCCAGTGCGATGCGCTTGGCCGCTTCCGGGTAGATCAGTTGATCCTCCCCCTCGTTTTGGCCTAAGTCCAGCACCTCGTAACCGTTCTCAATCAAGTACGCCTTAACCTCGTTTTTCCTTGCGATTGCGGAGAAATCCGCCCCCACTGCCACTTTCATAAAAAACACGCTCCCTTCTCTCTGAAAATTCAGATTTTCCTTGACATTCCGTCATTTTGCTATAGTATTATTAATGTGTAATATATTAACTACGTTAATTTAAATGAAAGGCCGATAATATGTTAGAGATCGCTCCCCGCCAGAATAACCAGTCCCTGAAGCAATATGTGTTCGCCACCCTGTCCCAGAACATCGTGCGCCTCAACCTGAAGCCCGGTGAGAAACTGAACGAGGCCGAGATCAGCGAACTGCTGGGAATCTCACGCACGCCCATCCGCGAAGCCCTGCTGGATCTGGCGGAGAAAAAGCTGGTGGTGATCCGTCCCCGAAGCGGCACTTTTGTATCCTTTATCGATATGGATATCGTGTCCCAGTTCCTGTATCTCAGGACCGTGGTGGAGCGGGATTTGTCCCGGATGGCCTGCGACTGCCTGAGCCCGGACGACATCGACCGGCTGCATGAGAATATCGCCATTCAGAAGTATTATTATGAGACCAGCAAGCCCAACAAACTGCTGGAGTGTGATATCCGGTTCCACGGGGAGATTTACCGCATCTGCAAGAAGGAGTTCCTGAGCGACGTGATCTCCAGCCTGTCCATCCACTTTGACCGCATCCGCTACCTGAGCATGACCAAGCGGGAGTTTATCCTGAAAATCTCCGAACATGAGAATTACCTTCATGCGCTGGAAAACGGGGACGTACAGGCGGCTATGGCCATTTCGGACGAGCATATGGCCCATACCTTTGAGGACTATGAGTGGATTAAGGAGGCGTTTCCGCATTATATTGGGTCTTCGGAGGGGTGAGGCGGGCTGCGCCTGGTACCCCTTAGGACAAATTAATACAGTTCATAGGTTTATTCCCATCCAACACATTCACCACTTCTTCCGCCACCTTCCGCTGCAGCGTCGTGATCGCAGTTTCCGAATACCACGCGCAGTGCGGGGTGGCGATTACATTGTCCATGTGTAGCAGCGGGTTGTCTGCTTTCACAGGCTCTTCCTCATACACGTCCACGGCCGCTCCTGCGATCCGGCCGGTTTTAAGGGCTTCTACCAGGGCCTTCTCGTGGATCACGCCGCCCCGGGCCGTGTTGATCACAACGGCCGTGGACTTCATGCGGCGGAATTCCGCCTCCCCGATCATTCCCCTTGTCTCTCTGGTCAGCGGCACATGCACGGAGATAAAATCGCTCTCCGCCAGAAGCTCGTCCAATTCCACCGGCTCCGCCCCGTATTCCCGCACCAAATTCTCGTCTGCATAGGGATCGCACACCCGGATGGCCACGCCGAATCCCTTAAGCTTCTTCGCCACCAGCTGGGGAATTCTTCCAAAACCCACCAGCCCCACCGTGGACTCGCAGAACCGGGACAGGGGCACGGTGCTTCCATATCCCCAGTCCCCTTCCCGCAGCGCCCTGGTCAGCACCGGCAGTTTCTTCGCCAGAGCCAGCATCATGGCCACCGTGTGGTCGGAGACCTCCTCCACCCCGTAGTCCGGCACATTGCACACGTAAATCCCCTTGCGGGTGGCCGCCTCCACGTCGATGTTGTTCACCCCGATGCCGTACTTGATGATCATCGCGCAGTGTTCCAGGCTGTCGATCAGCTCCGCCGACACGTCCGAATACTGGGTCACAATGGCGTCCGCGTCCCGGCAGACCGGGATCAGCTCCCCGGCGTCCTTGATCTGATAATCGCAAAGCTCATAGCCGCGCGCCCCGATGATCCGTCGCTCCGCGTCGATATTTTCATACTGGTAATCCGTGATTACTACTTTCTTTCCCATCTCGCTTCCCCTTATAAAATTC
The DNA here is from genome assembly GCA_025149125.1 of [Clostridium] asparagiforme DSM 15981. Lineage (GTDB taxonomy): Bacteria > Bacillota > Clostridia > Lachnospirales > Lachnospiraceae > Enterocloster > Enterocloster asparagiformis. Next base: position 6,133,312 of record CP102272.1, read on the forward strand.
CGGTTTCCCGGGCCACGATGTATGCGCCCCTGGCCGAAAGCGGGATATCCCCCTCCGGGCAGAAGGTCTCCACCTCCCTGAAATAACCGTCATATTTGAGCACATCCGCCACCGCCGTGCGCAGCGGCTCCTTTCCGCCCACCACTGCCAGCGTGTCTTTGTCCACCTTCAATGCCGTGGAATTGCGGACCGCCTGCATATCCCCGGCGATGGTGGCCCCCAGAATATAGTTGGCCAGCTTCTTCGGATCGTTGTCGTAGAACAGCATCAGGATTCTGGCGGTAAAGCAGGCCCGGCCAAGCCCGGCCCGGGAGGCGATCTCATACCCTTTCAGCACCCATTCCCGGTCATAATTCTCCTGGGAAACGAACTCCCGATTCACCGACTTGGCGATAATGGTGTCGTTTGTGATGGAAGCCAGCAGTTCCCCGGAAATGGAGGTGAGACAGCCCGTGATCTTTCCTTCCCGGTCCACGGACACGAACTTGTTGTGGGAGCCGGGCAGAATGAACAGCATGGGCTTTCCCGGCGGGAACCGGTCGAGGATGGCCACGCTCTCCACCTCCTCCCCCCGCATAATATCCATGGCTTCGATATTATCAAAGTCAAAGGGCCCTTCCCCGTTCTTAATCCCCGGGATAAAACAGATGGGAATCGGACAGATATCCGGCAGGGAAATCTCCGCAATATTGGCGGCCAGCTCCTTCACCCCCGCGGGCGCGGTAATCCAGGGCACCACCACCAGCCCCACGTCGGAGGTGATCATCCCGCTGCCGATGATCCGGTGAATCTGGTCATAGGCGACGCCGTTGCGTTCCAAAAGCTGCTCGATGCACTCCCGCACCGCCTGCTTCAGCTTGCTGTTGCTGCCGTCGATGGAGGTGTTTCGCACCCCCACAGCCCGCCGCTCCTCGTCGATCCGCCTCTGCCCGCTGCCCCAGAGGATACACCGGGTGTTGGTAGTGCCCCCGTCAATGGTGATAATGTACTCTTTCACGATCTTACTCCCCGTCCTTCCTGGAATGTTTTACCTTCTCCTTCTGCTTGTCCGAATACACCTGCACCAGCACCGCGATCAGCAGCACCACGCCGGTGATAATGTCCTTCCAGTACGCGCTGATATGCCCGTTTAAGTTGATCAGGTTGGTGATAAACGTCACGAACAGGCAGCCCAGAAACACGCCGTGGATCTTTCCGATGCCGCCGCGCACGGACGTGCCGCCCAGCACCACCGCGGCCATGATGGTCATTTCCCAACCCTCGCAGGCCGTGGGCTGTCCCGCGCTCAGACGGCCGCAGAGAATGATACCGCTGCACGCCGCCATCAGCCCGCTGATGGTGAACACGATAATCTTGGTCCGGTTTACGTGAATTCCCATCATTTCCGCAGAACCCTCGTCGCCGCCCACCGCGTAGACGCCCCGGCCAAAGTCCTTTTTCCGCAGAATCACGGTCAGAACCAGAATCAGGATGATAAACGCGAAGGTGGGAAACGGGATCAGGCCGAACACATTTCCATTGCCCACATACTTTAACTGGGGCGCGTTGGTCCCCAGGGAAATGGACAGCTCCTTGTTGATCAGCAGGGCGAATCCCCTGGCCGCCAGCTGGGTTCCCAGGGTGGCGATAAAGGGCTGCACCTTGAACATGCTGACGATCACGCCGTTAAAGGCCCCAAACACCGCGCCCACCGTCAGACCGCCCGCCACCGCCACCGGGAAGCCGTAAGGGGCCAGCCAGGCCGTGACCATGCTGACCAGGGCCGCCAGCGCGCCCACGGATAAGTCCCTGGCTCCGATCAGGAAGCACAGGTTCACGCCCAGACCCATGATGCCCATCATGGAGGCGGTGTGAAGCACGTTGATTAAATTTTTCTTGTAGTTCAAAAATGTGGTCCCGTAGGCCGCGGTACCCAAAAAAATCAGCAGCAATACCGCGATCACGGAAGAGTTGTCGTTCAGGAACTGCCCCAAGGGCTTCCTGGCTTTCGCTTTCATCGTATCCATGTTCCGCCCTCCCCTTATACGCTTCTCTCACGCTGAATGGCCAGCGCAAAGATGATAATTGCCGCCTTGATAATGTTGGATGTGGCAAACGGGATACCGTTCATATTGACCGTGGTTCCGATGAGAACCATGATCAGGCAGCCCGCGATGGAGCCCACGATGTTGGCCTTGCCGCCCTTCATAGAGGTGCCGCCCACCGCCACGCCCGCGATGGCGTCCAGCTCGTAGAGCTTTCCTAACTCATTGGGGTCCAGGGCCGCGTTCCGGCACATTTCCAGGATGCCGCAGGAACCCGCCAGCACCGCGGAGATCACGTACACCGTAATGATCACGGCCACGGTGCGCACGCCGGTCAGCCGGGCCGCCTTTGGGTTGCTTCCCACGGCCTCCACATACTTGCCCAGCAGGGTTTTGCGCAGCACAAACACGCTGACAATGACGATGAAAATGAAAAATACGATCTGAATCGGCACTCTGCCCGGAAAGCGGTAAATGCCCAGGGTCTTGATCTCCGGGTAGCCGCCCAGCACGAACACCGAGGATTTGGCCATGAGCACCGTAACGCCGCGCATCACGATCTGCATCACCAGGGTCAGAATCACCGGCTGCACGCCCACGCTGGAGATGAGAAAACCGTTGAACACGCCGATGGCCGCGCAGGCCGCCAGGCCGATCAGGCACCAGACCCAGAAATTCCCGCCGTTGGTGATTCCCAGGGACACGATGATGCCGCAGAACGCCATCATGGACCCTGTGGAGATATCAATCCCTCCCGAGCTGATCACAAAGGTCATACCCACCGTCATAAACAAAATGGGGGTAGACTGTTTAATTACCAGCCACAGGGTGTTGAGGGATAAAAAGTTTTTTGTGACAATTCCGTTAAAGACGATCAGCACCGCCAGGGCGATCACCGCGCCGTAGCTGATAAAAATCTCTCTGAACGTCATCTTCTCTTTCTGTATGTGATCCGCCATACAACCAGACTCCCTTCCGCGTATGTAACCGTCCGCTGCCTCCGCAGCCTCCCACGCTCTATATATCGATTTGGCCGGACGCAATCACGTTCATGATGGCATCCGAATTAATCTCCTCATTCACCAGTTCCCCCACGTTTCTCCCATCGTGCAGAATCACGATGCGGTCGCATTCCCGCACCAGTTCGTCCAGCTCGGAGGAAATGTAGAGCACGCTGATCCCGCTGTCGGAAATCTGTTTGATCAGCTCCTCAATCTCGCCCTTTGCGCCCACGTCGATGCCCCGGGTGGGCTCGTCCAGGATAATCAGGTCCGGGTGGGTGGCCAGCCATCGGGACAGAATCACCTTCTGCTGGTTCCCGCCGCTCAGATCCTTGATCTTGGTGGAGGTGCCCGGCGTCTTGATGGCGATCTTCTGAATGTATTCCAGGGTGACTTCCTTCTGCTTTTTCTTATTCAGGATTCCGAACCGGCTGATCTTGGGCAGTATGGTCATGGTCAGGTTGTCCTGAATGGACATGTAGGGGAAAATCCCCTCGGCCTTGCGGTCCTCCGAGCAAAACGCCAGCCCCCGCTTGATGGCGTCCGCCGGGCTCTTGAAGCGGATTGCCGTCTGGCCCATGAATACCTCGCCGTCATAGTTCAAATCGTCCCCGAAAATGACCTTGGCGGTCTCCGTTCTGCCGGAGCCCAGCAGTCCCGAAAGCCCCAGAACCTCGCCCTTGTGAATCTCCAGGTTGATGTTCTTCAACCTCTGGTTGGCTTTTTTCACGCCCACCACCCGGCAGATCACTTCCGACTTCACCTTATCCGGGTCATATTTTTTCCTTTTATTTACAAGCTCGCTGGCATCCCGGCCGATCATCAGGGAGATCAGCTTGAGCTTAGGCAGCTCCTCAAGGGGCATGCAGGCGACGTATTCTCCGTCCTTAAATATAGTGGCCGCGTCGCAGACCTGATAAATCTCGTCCATTTTGTGGGTCACGAAAATGGTGGAAATGCCCTTCTTTTTCAGTCCCTTGACCACGTCGAACAGCACCTTGACTTCTCCGGTATCCAGGGAGGAGGTGGCCTCGTCCATGATCAGCAGCTTGGTGTTGCGCGACAGTGCCCTGGCGATGCTGACCATCTGCTGGATCGCCGTGCTCTGCATGCTCAGCTGGGCGGTCACGTCGATGTCCACGCCCAGCTCCAAAAGCGCAGCTCTGGCGTTTTTGTTCATGGTATCCCAGTCGATCATCCCATTTTTCTTAGGCGTATTTCCCAGATAAATATTTTCCGCAACACTCAAAAACGGGCTTAAGTTCAGCTCCTGGAAAATGGTGCTGATCCCCAGCCTCTGAGCCTCGTCCGTATTTCTCGGATTTACCGCTTTTCCGTCGAAATAAAACTCCCCGGCTCCGGGGTCCCGGCGGTAGTAGCCGGTTATAATCTTGATGAGGGTGGATTTCCCCGCTCCGTTCTCCCCCATAAACGCCATGATCTCGCCCCGGTGGACCTTAAAGTGGACGTTTTTCAAGGCCTTGACGCCGGGAAATGTCTTTGATATGTTCTTCATCTCCAGCAATACATTCTCTTCCAATGCGGTCCCTCCTCACTTGCCACTCATCGCCCGCGGCCTATTCCACACGGAAATCGCCCGCGGCCTATTCCATTTAAAAAATGAGTGTGCGTTCAGCCATCACACGTAGCGGAGTGCACACTCATTTTGATTATTACCAAACATGCCTGAATGCCGGTGAATTACCAGCCCGCTTTCTCCAGCTCTGTCGCTGCATTGTCAACTGTGAAGAAACGGTCGTTGGCCCAGATCAGTCCGTCCACTTCCATGCCCTGTTCCAGAGCCGCCACTACCTGAAGCGCCTGCGGCCCAAGGAGCGGTGAGCACTCGGAGCAAGCCGCCACTCTGCCGTCAATGATTTCCTGAAGCATTGCCGAGCTGCCGTCGCCGATGGACAGCACGTCGATGTCCTCGCCGGGTACCAGGCCCATACCGTCGATAGCCTGCAGCGCGCCGAAGGTCATCTCGTCGGAGTGCGTTACCACCACGTCGATCTCGTCGCCGTAAGCCTGGATCAAATTCTCCATACAAACCTGAGCCTCGGAACGCATGTTGTTGCCTACCTGGGACTCCAGAAGCACGATGTTGTCGTGTCCCTTGATGGTGGCCATGAAGCCCTTGGAGCGGTCCATAGCGGTGGTGGAGCCGGGCGCGCCGAAAATCTCAACCACGTTGCACTTGTCAGGATAATTCTGAATCACCCAGTCGGCGCACCACTTGCCCTCAGCCTCGGCGTTGGAACGGATGGCGGTCACATAATCCTCGCCCGGGGTGCCGTTGGCGGAGCGGTCCAGAAGGATCACCGGCACTCCTGCGGCCTTTGCAGCTTCCAGGGCCGGAACCAGACCTTCCTCCTCCTTGGGCGGCAGCAGCAGATAGTCGATATCCTGCGCCAGCAGGTCGTTTACGTTGGAAATCTGGGTCGCGGTGTCGTTCTTGGCCTCGTTCCACACTACCTCGAATCCGGCGCCCTCAAATGCCTCCAGCACGCTGTTGGTCTCGGCGATACGGAACGCGTTGGTGTAGTGCATCTGCGCAAGACCCACCTTCTTACCCTTGCCGAAATCCTTGGGAAGCCCCTCTAACGCCGCGCTCAAATCCACGGATTGCGCGATGGTCTCCGCTGCGGCTGCGCTGGTCTCCGCCTTGGACTCTTCCTTGGTTTCCTCCGCCTTCGTCTCAGCCTCGGTGGCTGCGGTGGTGGCGGGTGCTGCGGTGGTCGGCGCTTCCTTGGCTCCTCCCGAACATCCGGCCAGGGATGCAACCATTCCGATTGCGATTAAATAAGCGTAAAATTTCTTCATGTACCCTCCTCCTAATGTGTTTCATCACATTTGATATATTTGTATAAATGAAATATATCATTGTATTTTTGCAGAGTCAACAACATTATCTTCGATTTATAGAATATATTCGACTTTTCTACTATATCCACAATTAATCCCCCCTCTTTTTATTCAATATTGCCTAAATTTTGTGTGATTTTTGTTATGGTTTTATCAATAATATGTAATTTTCGTCTTGTTTTTAACAATGTCCCCCCAGGGATTGGGCGACGGGTGTTTTAAAAACTGATATGTTTCAGTGGAGATGATATTTTTATAAAATGCGGTTGATTTGATGGAAAGCGGGAATTCAGGTTTGACGGGATGTCCACTTAGCGGTATACTGAATACAACATAATTTACCATATTATACAAGGGGGACTTTAAGATGAAAAAAACTTTCATGACTGCGATTCTGGCAGGGCTTATGGCCGTATCCATGAGCATGACGGCCTTTGCAGGACAGTGGCAGCAGGATGCAAAGGGCTGGTGGTATCAGAACGACGACGGGACCTATTTGAAGGACGGCTGGAAATGGGTGGACGGGAAGTGCTACTATTTCACCTCCGACGGTTACTGCCTGACCGGAACCCAGACGCCCGACGGATACACCGTGGACGCCAGCGGGGCCTGGATCGTGGACGGCGTCGTGCAGACGCAGGGCGGTGAAGCGGCTGCGGCAGGACAGAATACTGTAACAGTAGGCTCTTTGACGTTTGCGATTCCTGAGGGATTTCCCGAGTATTCAGAAGACGAGAGCTGCATTTATCTGGCCAACTCAGATTCCACCACGATAATTGGATTAGCTTCTGAAAGTACGGCGAACCTAGGCTTGGGCGCTGAGGATCAAAAACTGGTTGCGCTCCTTGCCGATGTGGTGCTGGACGAGGCTATGAAGGATCAAACCGGAATCGATATGGCGGGCACCAATCTGCAGCTTGCCAACGGTACCTGGCGTTTCTATGACTACGGATCCACCCCGGTTATGGGCATCCCTGGCCAAACGCAGGTTTACGCCAGCCTGTCCGAAAGCGACCTGCACATGATCATTTTTGCCGGAGCGCTCTCCGGGGTGGACACCGCTTCCATCATGCAGAACAATCTGCGCTAAAGGCCGCTGCCTTTAGCCGTCAAATGAAAACACTACAAAAAGGAAGAATCCCGGCCACGCTTGCCGCGCCCGGGATTCTTCCTTTTTCACGTTATATGATATCTAAAACCCTCGTCCAGATTTCCATAAACTCCTCGCCCGAAAGCGTCTCCCGCCGGATCAGCTCCCCGGCAAGCGTTTCCAGCGCGCCCTGCCAGCGGGTGAGTATCTGCAAGGTCTTTTCATACTGTTCCTTAAGGACCCGGATCACCTCCCGGGACACCTCCTGCTCCATCCCCGGCAGCACGCTGCCCCCATTGGTATTTCCCAGGTAATCGGCGGCTTCCGCCATGATGGCGGCCGGGCCGAAGAGGCCGAACATCCCATACTGCGCCACCATCCGTTTTACAATGCCGGTGGCCTTGGCCAGATCGTCCCCCGCTCCCTGGGTGACGCCGCCTTCCCCGCCGGTCAGCTCCTCCGCGGCCCGTCCGCCAAGCAGGCAGCGCACCTCGGCCAGCAGGTCGTCCTTTGTCCTTAAATGCTTGTCCTCGCCGGGCAGGTTGATCACATATCCCAACGCGGATTCCCCTCTGGGCACGCAGGTGACCTTTTCGAAAGGACGGACCGCCTTGTCCCGGGACACAGGGTTTCCCTCGCCGTCCACCACGCGCAAAAGGGCGTGCCCGATCTCATGAAGCGCTACGATCTTCTTATCCTGCGCCCCAGGGATTTTCCGGGACGGAAGGCCCACAATCATATTCTCCAGCGCTTCCAGCATGTCCTCCAGCGTCACGGTGTACAGGCAGTTGTCAGCCGGAACCGGACCGGGCCGCCAGCCTCTGCCGGCCGCCAGAATCCCCGCCTCATTGACCAGGTTGGCCAGCTCCGCCGGGCTTGCGCCGTAGCTTCTCGACGCCGTTTCCCGGATGACCGCCTCAGCGGTTTCGGCCCACCGGGCGTCCAGCTCCTTCTCTTTTTGGTTGAGCGACGCGGCCAGGGCCGGGCGCAGCTGTTTTTGCGCGTACAGCCGCAAAATGTCCTCCCGCCCCTTGCGGTCCGGCAGGCCCACAGGAATGCGCCGGTCAAAGCGGCCGGGGCGCAGCAGCGCCGGGTCCAGAATCTCCGGACGGTTGGTGGCTCCCAGCACAAACAGATTCTGGTTCCCCGAAAAGCCGTCCATGCAGGCCAGAAGCGCGATCAGCACTTCGTCGGCCCCTCCCCTGGCCCCTCTCGCCTTCGCCACCGCGTCCAGCTCGTCGATAAAGATCACAACCGAGGCGGCTTCCGCCTTCTGCGCCTGCAAAAACAAATCCCGCACCCGGTCTGCGCCGGTGCTGAGTCCCCCAACCAGAAGATCCGTGGCTGCCAGGGCGATAAAGGCCGTGCGGCCCTTGCTGCAGCCCGGGTCCATTTCCCGGACACGCCGGGCCGTCTCCCCGGCCACAGCCCGGGCCAAAAGGGTCTTGCCCGTTCCGGGCGGGCCCACCAGCAGCGCGCCCTTGGGAAGCCGCGCCCCGGCCAGTCGGTAGGCATCGCTGTGGGCCAGCATGTCCACCACCTCGCCCAGCTTTTCCACCGCAGTCTCCTGGCCCTTCACATCATCAAAGGTTTCCGTTATATCCTGCTCTACTTTAAACTGCTTGCGGGCGCGTCCCAGGCGTTCCTCATTGGCCTCCAAAATGGCCTCATAGTTGTCGATCAGCTCCTTGCCGTAGGTCTCCGTCACCGTCCGCCAGACCTGCGCCCAGCCCGGGGTCTCCCCCTGCTGCCGGAAGAAACGGTATTCCGTTGCCAGACGGACGGCCAGGGTCTCGTTTCCCCGGAAATACGCGAACTGATCCGCATACTCCTGACTGGTGACGCGCCGGTAAAAATGCTCCGCCTGGCGCAGATTTTCTCCCTCCAGGCGGCCGCCGGGCAGAAGTTCAGGCTCCCGCCTGCCGATCCGGAATTCCAGATCCCGCACCAAATCGGGAACGGAGGGGATTTCCAGCTCCAGCACCGTCACCTGGCTGTAAAGTCCGGGATTGTCGTTTAAGAAGCGGCGCGTTTCCTTCTCGTATCCGGCCATCAGAATGGTGGGCAGCTGATTCTCCCGGTAAGTTTCGTACTGTTCCACCTCCTGCCCGCTCTTCTCGTCTGTCACAATCTTCGGAAGGCGGCACTCCCCTTTGAGCACCGGGAGCAGCGCCTCCAGGGCCTCACGGCCAAAATCCTGGCCCGAGGTGTTAAACAGCGTGTACACGTCGTCCAGGAACAGGACGGTTTTCCGCTCAATGGCCTGGATGATCACCTTCAGGGTTTTGGGCCTGGTGTGCCCGATATACCGGCCCACCAGATCCCTGGCGCTGATGGCGGTGCACATGTCGTCCGGGTCCGTGTCTGACCGGGGGATCACATGAAATTCCACCAGCGTGTCCACCAGCCGCTTTGCCAGCGTGCTTTTGCCAACGCCCGGACTGCCGAGAATCACAATCCCGGCCAGACGGCCGGCTTTTTGTTTCCAGTCCGAAGGCGGGCACTCCCCCATATAGCCACGCTCCACCACCAGGCGGTGCACGGTGTCCACGATGGAGGCGGCCTCCACCATGCCTTCTTCCGGCGGGAACAGGCGGCTGGATACCTCCCTGCGGGAAATGAATCCCGGAAGAGGGGCGGTAGAATCCGCCGGCGGCTCTGCCCCGGCCGGACAGCCCTCTCCGTTCAAACCGGCCGCCCCGTGGGCCCCTGTCTCCCCGGCATTTCCGGGTGTTTCCGTTTTTTCCTGCGTTTCTCCCTGCATTTCATCCGTTTTCCGCTCCGGATAGTGCGCCTCATTCTCCCATGCGCTGACCGCTACGCCAATCACGGCCGGATAGGCAAAAATCCCTCTGACCCGCTCCGCCGCCTGAGGATCGGAGGCGTCTCCGAAGTCCTTCAGCCAGAGCCGTGGACTGCGGATATCCTCAAAGCCCCTGGACGGCCTTCCTTTCACTCCTTTGAATTCCCCCTTCTCAATTCCGCCAAGGTAAACCTTTCCATCCTGCCACCGGTAGATCAGCACATAAGGCCGGGTTTCGTCGGTGTCGGGCAGCAGCCTGCGCAGATTGGTAAAGCTGTAATCCTTCTGTACCTCCAGGCAGAAATCCACAAAGGACCGCTCCCCCATTTTGAGCGGAAGGCCGGTGAAAATATGGTTTTTCACCTCCGGCAGCCGGAACAGATACGTGTAGTTGGCCGGGTCGTCCGCGGGAAGGGGCTTAAACGTATGGGGGGCGGGAAGCCCATCCTTGTTGTCCGCCCCGCTGCAGAACGTCAGGGCGACGCAGCTGTTGGAACCGCGGTAATCTTCCGTTTTCCAACGGTTTCCATTATACTGTATACAGCAATACCGGCCGTTTTCAACCTTAAAATAGACCACGTAATGTTTGTACGCGCGCATGTCCTCCATATCCCGCAGCAGCGCCAGCCCCCTGTTCAGCCACATTCCGCATCGGCAGTCAAAATTAACCTGCTCATAGCTGGTCATGTAAACGTTATTGTAGTCCACCTTGGGGATATTTTCCGACAGCTTCCAGTCCGACATCTGGTAGCAGTATTCCTTATAATTCAGAATTTCGCACTGGGATGCATTCTCTTCGTTCACAGGACCCTGTCCGCCCGGGGGCGTTTTTTCCTCCGCCCCATTTTGTTCCTCCGCAGTTCCTTCCTTCCTGATCCACAGTTCCTGATAACCTTTCAGATGATAATCCCGATAACTGCACAGCCAGCGGGAGGAATGGTAAATGCTCCTGTCGTGCCCCGCAAACGGCTCCTGGTCGATTTTCCGAAAATCCAGAAGTTCGTCCCTTTCTCTTTTTTTCTTCTGAGCGCAATCTGTTGCAAGTTCGTTTTCCCGACCCTGCCGGCGCTCCCCCTCCTGTAACGGCTCACTTTTTTGATCACACGGGTCCTTGCCCATTGTCACAGGCATATCTTCATATGATTCGTTTTTGTACTCCTCTTCCTCAGGCCTGGTCTTAGCCTTTCTGTACCGCCGGTTCTCTCCCTTTACCAGAAAATACTCGTTCGTCAAAGAACCTTCCTCGTACACGGCCATAAAATAGCCTTCCTGGATCTCCGTCCAGAGTTCCTCTTCCGCCGGTTCCTCTGCAAATTCCTTTACCACTCTGGTATATATCTTCCCATACAGCTTCTGCGCGATTGGTTCGCCGACCGTTCCCATATAAAATCCCAGCGGCTTTCCCGCCGTATCCCATGAGCACAGCTGAATCCTCCGCCTGCACTTCAGCGTAAAGCCCCCGTCTCCAAATCCCGCCTTGCTAAGATAGCAGTCGTACCCGGACAGCGTGTAGATCATCAGGTTTGTGTTCACCGACGCGTAACAATCAGCAAAATCCGATTCCCTCTCCTGGCAGTTATCCCAGGCCAAAGGAATAAACATACAGGTCTGCCCCTCAGCGTAAGGATAATACGGCCCCCCTTTGAGGCAGTCCCACTTCCGCACCTGGTAAACATCCGGCATTTCCGCTCTTACCAACCGCATTTCACTGAGCCAGCCGTTTTTCATGCATGCATTTATATCGTTACCCCAACCATATCTCCGGATCAGAAGGCTGTCGCGCTCCCCCCTGCAAAGATAATGCTGAAGCTCGTACAAGGTCCAGCGCACCGATGCCTCCGGGCGGTCCAGAATTCCCTGGGCCGATTGCGCTTCCCCATCAACGGAAATCAGAAACTTCACACCGCTCTTGGTGTGCGCTTTCTTCGCCGGGAATGGGAACCGTAACTCGAGATATTGCCGGATCGATTCTGCACGATTCCCATCCTCCCTGCCTGCGGATCCCTCTGCCCAGCTATATAGCTCAAACTCCGCATAGATGGATAATTCCTGCTGTACACCCGTATTGATTTCTAAATTTTTCCAAATCCATGCTTTCACCTTTACCACCCGAATCTGCGCCAACGCTTTGCACAGCCGCTCCAGACTCTCAATCTCGCAGCCGCCCTTGTTCTCCCACCGGGACACCTGGCTCTGGGGCACTCCCATGCGCTCCGCCAGGTCGTTCTGGGTCAGCCCGCGGGCTATTCTCAGGGCCTTGATCTGCTCGGCCAACTCCGGATCCTTACCCAGATACCCCAAAAGCTGATCATACAACCGCTGAAATTCCGCTTCATCATATGTTATTGACTCCATATCCATCCGTTCCTCCTTGTTTTAATCCGGCATATGTGATATATTGAATATAAATGAGATATATTGATATTATATATTTATTTTTTTAATGTTTCAAGATCTCATTTTCCCCCTATTATGTCAGGCGGAGTCCCGCACGTTTCTTCTCCCTCCTCCCACTATACAAAAAAAGCGGATTTTGCCAGGGGATTTTATCCATTTTCTGGAATCCCGCTGCATTTATCCGCTTTCAACTATAACTTGTGATTATATTCCCACGCTCACCGGTTCCCATAACCCGCCGGATACTCAATTCTCTGATTGGAATATTCGAAGGGCCACACGGTCTTGTACTCGCCGTCCTGGATCTGGGCGATGGCTACGGAAGCGTAGATATTATTATGGTAATGCCGGACCCCGTCAAATACATGATCTTCGAACTTGATCCGGTCGTAGGGCAGGATGATCTCCGGGCCGTCAGGAAACGATTCCCGGATATCAATCTTTGTAAGCACATCCTTCACCGTCTCCCCATCCTCGGTTCCGGCCTGCTCAAAGGCGGTCTTGAAGGTCCAGACAGCCGTATAGGATTCTGCCGAGTGGCCGTTCATATCCACACCGAAGATTTCCTTAAAACGCCGGTTGATCTCCTGCCCTTTGGTCATATCCGGATTCCACTCTACCACCGAAGTGACTCCCTCTGACATTCCCCTGGTCGCGGGGATAAAACTGGGATCCGCAAAACCGTTGGCCTTGGCGATGAGGATCGGCGGACGGTAATTCTGTTCATACATGGTCCGCATCAGCAGGCTGGCGTCGGAGACATAGCTTTCCGCCAGGACCGCGTCGGCCCCGGCCGCCTTCAGCTCCAGAATCTCATCCGTCAGGTCCGCGGCCCCCTGGCCGTACTGGATCTCTTTTACAATCTCCATTCCGTACTGAGGCGCATAGATCCTCGCACAGCGGATGGCCTCCTGGCCGATCATGCTGTTGTCCGCAAACACGGCGATGGTCTTTACTTCCTTTCCGGTCTGCTCCGCCTGCTCCTTCATGTACATGAACATATTTTCCAAATAAAGGGAATTCATGGGACACAGACGGAAAAAATACTCATTGTGATGGGTGGAAATGCTGTCCACCGTGGAGATTGCCGTAATCATGGGGATATGGTACTCCTCGCACACCTCGGCGACAATCTCCGTCAGCGTGCTCTGATGGCAGCCCACAATCGCATGCACCTGCTCCTCGGTAATCAGGCGTTTTGCCACGGCGCGGGCCACTTCCTCATCCCCCTGGGTGTCTCCCCGGATGATCTCGATGGGACGTCCGTCCACCCCGCCTGCCGCATTGATATCCTCCGCCGCAAAATCAATTCCCCGCAGAATATTGGTGCCGATGGCGGCGTTGTTGCCGCTCAGGGCGTAAATCGCGCCGATACGGATCGGTTCGCCCGTCAGGGCCGTTCGCCCGGAGGGCCTCATCCCGGCTCCTGTTGCGCCTGCCGCCTGCCCTACCGCGCTCTCTGCGCCTGCCGCCTGCCCTGCCGCATCCGCCGCCCGTTCCCCGGTTGTCCCGCCCCCGCCCGCCTGTCCTGCGCAGCCCGCCAGCAAAATAGCGGCCAGTGCTGCGGCAGCGATTGCCAACGTCCGTCTCTTTAAAATTATGGGATGCTTCATATTTATCCCCCTGTCGCCTGAACTCAATCTACCCTTATCATACCAGAAACCCCTACCGGAAATCCAGTATTTTCCCGTATCCGAAAAACTCCGCAACTGTCGGAAATCAGCCTGCCGCGTTGCGCAGCAGGCTGTCATATTCCTGGCAGTTTTATTTCCTTAATCCCTTATAACAGTTGCCGTTCGCACCTGCTCTTTACTGCAGCGGAGCCGGGTAAGCGATCTTTGTCTCGGTGAAGCTGAAGGGCCATACGGTCTTCCACTCGCCGTCCTGGATCTGGGCGATTGCCACGGAGGCAGACGTGTTGTCTCTGTAGTGCGTCTCGCCGGCCAGATCATAGTTCTCAAACTTGATGCGGTCGTAGGGCAGGATGATCTTGCGTCCGCCCGGGAACTCGCCCTGGATGTCCAGCTCAGCCAGCGCGTTCTTCACAGCCTCGCCGTCGGTGCTGCCAGCGGCCTCGATGGCGGTCTTAAACAGCCATACGACGGTGTAGGACTCTGCGGAGTGGCCGTTCATGTCCACGCCGAACTGTGCCTTGAACTCCTCGTTGATCTCAACGCCGTTTACCAGGTCCGGGTTAAACTCTACAACGGAAGCGACGCCGTTGGAAATCGCGCCTAAGTTGGTGATGAAGGAAGGATCGGTAAACCCGTTCGCCTTTGCAACAATCATCTTCGGGCTGTAGTTCTGCTCTTTTAAAGTCTGGATGAACAGGGTTGCGTCGCCGATGTAGGAATCGCACAGGATCGCATCCGGGTCAGCCTGCTTCAGCGCCAGCACCTGGGCGCTTAAATCGGTCGCATTGCTGGTATAGTCAACAGTTGCAACCAACTCGATGCCGTACTGATCCTTGAACAGCTCCACGCAGCGGATCAGCTCCTGTCCGATGGCCGCTCTGTCGGTAAAGATCGCAACCGTCTTGATCTCCTCGCCGGTTTGCTCCGCGGAATCCTTTAAATACATCAGCATGTTCTCCACGTATACGGAGTTCAGCGGGCACAGACGGAAGAAATAATCCATATCCTTGTGTTCCTCATTGGACAGTCTGTCCAGGGTGGAGATGGCGGTGATCATCGGAACGCCGTACTGCTGGCATACCTGAGCCACGACCTCGGTCACAACGGACATATGGCAGCCCATCATCACATCGACCTTTTCCTGGGTAATCAGACGCTCGGCCTCGGATCTGCCGGTAGCGGCATCTCCCGCATGGTCGCCGCGGACAACCTCCAGCGGACGGCCGTTAACGCCGCCTGCCGCATTGATCTCAGCTACTGCAAAATCAATACCGCGCAGGATATTGGTACCGATGGCGGCGGAACCGCCGGACATCGCATAGATCGTGCCGATCTTGATGGGTTCGCCGGTCAGCTCCGCGCCGGCCTCTGCCGCTGTTGTGCCGGCATCCGCCGCTGCTTCCGCCGCCTTCGTCACGGCTTCCGTCACCGCATCGGCCGCCGCGGGGGCCGCGGAAGACGATGAGCCGGAACCGCCTGCGCATCCTGCCAGCATGGAAATCGCCAGCGCCGCTACGCACAACACAGAAGTAATTTTTTTCAATTTCATGTTTTTCCTCCTTTTTTACCGTTCCGGAATTCCCGGAACTGCTCTATTTCACACCAGACTGCCAGCGGTGTAAAAATCCTTCAATGGTCTGTTTCTAAATGCCAAGATAGGCTTTCTTGACGTGTTCATTGGCCTGTAACTCAGCGGAAGTCCCTTCCAGGGCGATGCGGCCGTTCTCGATCACATAGCCCCTGTCCGCAGCGGCCAGGGCCTTGGTGATATCCTGCTCTACAAGCAGCACCGAAATGCCGTCGTTTTTCGCCAGAGTGGAGGCCACATTCAGGATGTCGTCCACGATATTGGGCGCCAGTCCAAGGGACGGCTCATCCAGGATCAAAAGCTTCGGTTCGCCGATCAGCGCCCGGGCCACGGCCACCATCTGCTGCTCGCCGCCGGACAAGGTGCCCGCGGCCTGTTTGGCCCGCTCCTCCAGCTTTGGGAACCACCCATAAGCCTTTTTCAGGTTTTCCTGGAAATGGGCTTTGGTCTCCTTGTTGAAAGCGCCCATCTGTAAATTTTCCAGAACGGTCATGTCCGTGAAAAGCTGCCGTCCCTCCGGCACCTGCACGATGCCGCTGTTTAAGATCACCCGGGAATTCTTTTTCGCCATGTCCTCCCCGTTAAATACCACCGATCCGGAAGAGGGCTTAAGCATTCCCGTGACCGCTCTCACCATGGTCGTCTTGCCGGCGCCGTTGGAGCCCAGGATGGCGACGATCTCCCCCTCCGCCAGTGTAAATCCGATGTCCCACAGGATATTGACGGAGCCGTACCCTGCATTCAAGCCTTCGACTTTAAGCATGCGCATCCTCCTTCTTCATCCCCAGATATACCTCCATAACATATGGGTCGTTCATCACCTGCTCCGGCGTGCCCTCCGCGATCTTTTCGCCGTGGTGGAGCACGATGACCTCCTCGCACAGGCTGACCACCGCCTGCATAATATGTTCGATCAAAAAGATCGTCACGCCGGACTCATTGATCTTGCGGATCAGCCGGATGGCCTCCTCCGTCTCAGCCGGGTTGAGGCCCGCCATGTTCTCGTCCAGAAACAGCATTTCCGGTTTTGTGGCCAGGGCTCTGGCCATCTCCAGGCGTTTCTGGTCAGGCGTCCCCATGTCCTTGGAAAGCACATGTCGCTTCTCAAAGAGACCGGTAAACTGCAACACCTCCATCGCCCGCTCTCTGGCCTCCCTCACGCTCCTGGCTCCGGCATGGCCGAAATAAGAGGAGGCGACCACATTGTCCAGCACGCTTAAATTTTTCAGCGGCTTCATGATCTGGAAAGTCCGGGCAATCTTCATATTGGTGTACTCGAAGGCCTTCTTGTCGGTAATATCAGCCCCTTTATAGAAGATCCGGCCCTCTGTGGGAGGATAATACCCGCAAATCATATTAAAGGTGGTGGACTTTCCCGCGCCGTTTGGCCCGATCATGCCCGTGATGCCCCCTTCCCGGATGGAAAAGGAAACGTCCTTCACGGCAGTCAGCCCCTTAAAACGTTTGGTAATATTCTGTACTTCAATGATTGGAGATTCCGCCATCTCTACGCCTCCTTCCTCTCATACTCCATCAGCTCTACCTCCTCCAAAATGTCCATGGAAGGCTTCCTAAGGATCTTTTCATCGATAAACTGTTTGGTTCTGCTGTGCATAAACCAGCCCAGGACGCCGGAGGGCCGGAACCGGATGACCGCCAGCAGCACCACCGCGTACATCAGCATGTTAATGCCCGGAAGCACGGCGCTGAAATTGGCTCTCAGGTACTCAGACAGCGGAATCATGATCAGTCCGCCCACAATGGGCCCCTCCACAAAGGCAGCGCCGCCCACGACCGCCGGAAGCACCGACTCGGTGGACTTGGCCTGGATCATCAGGTCCGGATCGATATAGCGGATATAGCTGGCATAGAAGAAGCCCACCAGGCCCGCCACCATAGCCGAGATCACTACCGCCATAATCTTATACTTTGTGGGATTGATACCGATAGCCGCCGCCGCATCCTCGTCCTCACGGATGGTCTTTAAGGCAAATCCCATTTTGGACCGGTCAATCTTTTTCATGATCAGATAAATTCCCACCATCATGGCCAGCCCCACATAGTAGTAAGGAACCTTGCTGGCAAACCGGAAATTCAGCCAGGAATCCTGGCCGAAGGGCAGGCCCACGCCGCTGGCCCTTCCGAAGAACTCCGAGTTGATGATCACCTGGCGGATGGACTCTCCGAACGCAATGGAAACCAGGGTGAAATACGGTCCCCGCAGAATAAAACAGGGGTAAAACACAATACCTGCAACCAGCCCCACCACGACCATACCGAAAATCGCAGCCAGCCAGGGATTGGCCCCGGTCTTTACCACCAAGAGACAGCAGGCATAGGCCCCAAGGCCCATATAGGCCGCATGGCCCAGGGAGTTCTGCCCCGTCATTCCGCCTAACAGGTTCCATGCCATGGACAGTGTGGACATATAAAAGGTCAGAACAAAAATGTTTAACATGTACGGCGACTTCACCATCGCGGGAATCAGGATGAACGTCAGAAGAACCAGGCCGACCAGGATGGCAAGATTCCGATGGTAAACGCGTACCGCTTTCTTACGATCCATATTATTTCCTCCTCGCTATTACGGTCTGGCGTACAACCAGGATCACGATAAATGTCATAAATACGATCAGGTCGCTGTAGGACGGGCTGATAAACAGCGCGCTCATGGTCTCCAGCAGCCCCAAAAAGATACCCGCTAAAAATGCTCCCGGAATGGACCCCAGTCCGCCTACGACTACCACGATCAGCGCCCGGAATCCGAAGCTGGCGCCTGCCGTCGGGAAAATGGTGTAAAACTGCGTCAGCAGCGCTCCCGCGGTACCCGCCAGCGCAACGCCCAGGCCGTAGGTCAGAAGGTAGATCTTCTTCACGTCGATTCCCACCACCTCAGCGCCCACCGGGTTCTGGGATACGGCTCGAATCTGCTTTCCCACGGTGGTATATTTCAGGAATGCAAACAGCGCAATGGTAACCACGATCAGCACCCCGAAGCTGATCATCCTCGGCAGGGAGATTGTCACCGGCCCCATGGGGATGTAGGTCTGGGAATAAGCGGTGCGGATCGAGCGGTACTCCGATCCGAAGATAACCAGCGCGCCGTTGGAAAGCAGCAATCCCAGTCCCACCGTCAGAAATAACAGGTTCGTAAAACTCTTTGTTCCAAGGGACGGCGTGATCAGCGTGTGCTGAATCCCGGCTCCCAGAACGAACATCACGGCCGCCACCATCGGAACCGCCAGATACGGATCGATCCCGAAAAAGGTATACAGTATGAATGTCAGGTACATTCCCACCATCAGCATCTCTCCATGGCAGAAGTTAACAATTTTCATCACGCCAAAAATAATGTTCTGCCCCATGCCCATCAGAGAGTAAAAGCCTCCCATCAGAAGTCCATTGACACACGCCTGCAAAAACATGTTCATGAACGTATTCCTCCTCTCCTGTGTCGTTTCATTGATCTAACACGAACTACCATGGCCATAGTTTAGCACAAAAAAAATAGCACTAACTTGCAAGATTCTGCACATTTCTTTTCCGGCCGCCAGGCCGGCGAAAAATATGTAGCATTATTTTGCTATGAGTTTGTGCTATTTTACTTCGCTTGTTGTAGAGTTCTAATGGTCCTCGCCCACGCCGTCCCGGAACTCCGTGGGCGTGATTCCCACCCACTTTTTGAAAATACGGCTGAAATAATTGGGGTTGGCGTAGCCGGAATCCACGCAGACCTGCTTGATGCTCAGCTCCCGCTCCGAGAGCAGCCGCTTGGCCGTCTCGATCCGGATTCCGGTCAGGTACTCCGTAAAGTTCATCCCCGCCTCTTCCTTGAACAGCTTGCTGAAATAATAGGGGCTGATGCCCACGGTCCTGGCCACCTCCTCCAGGGAGATATCTTTGCGGAAATTCTGCCGGATATAGTCCTGGGCCCTGGTGATAATGCCGTCCGGCTCCTGATTTTTAATGACCACGGCCTGGGCCAGCTCCACCATGGCGGCCACGAACTTCTGGCGCGCCGTCTCCTCCTCCCCGGCCGCAAGCAGGGCGCTCAAAAGCTCCTGATCCCTGACCGGCGCGCCCCCCTGGTCCTGTACCATCCGCCTGGCCAAAAGCAGCATCTCCATGAGCTGTAGTTTTTCTTCTTCCAGGGCGCTGGCCTGATTTTTAAACACCCAGCCGGCAAAGACCGTGGCCTCCTGGCGGGCTTCGTGCTCCATCCCCATGGAAACCGCCTTTAATACCATCTGCTCCATCAGCTGTTTCTGTTTTTCCCGGTTATCCTTCACCACCAGGTCGTCGATATGGTTCACGTTCCGCATTCCGTGGCGTAGCGCGTTGAGGGCCTCCTGGTAGGAATCAAACATGTCCTCCCAGGGCCGGACCGTCCCGATCCCGGCTTTAAAGTCAATCCCAACCGCATGCTTTAACGAGGTGACCAGGCTTCTGGCCTTTTCGATCAGCTGGAGCCTGGCTGCGTACTCCAGATTCGGCTCCACCGAAGGGATCACGCAGATCATCTTGTTTCCCATGATTCCGCTGACAAAGGCCCGGAAATACACCTTCACCAGCTCCGACATTTTCCCATAATACTTATGCGCCAGGACGCCGGACCCCACCGGGTTGCCCATGGCCGCGCCCTCCCTGGCGTTGCCCCACTCAAGAGCCATGATGATGCCGTAGTCCTCCTCCAGGTTTAACAGGCTCCGGTACTGCTCCCCGCTGTCCTCATATTCATTCTGAATGATCAGGCTGATGACGAACCCATTTTCAATAATGGGAATCACCGCCTCCATCTTTTCCTTCACCAGGAGATCGTCCCTGCGCTTCTGCCGCTCCTGGTCAATGGTGTGCATCATGCCGGTCAGGCGCTCCACGATCACCTTTTTATTGATGGGCTTCATCAGGTAATCCACCGCCCCCAGGCGCAGCGCCTCCTTGGCATAATCAAAATTATCATAAGCCGTCAGGATCAGAGTCTTGACCCTGGGATTCTGGGCGCGGATTTCCTCCATGGCCTTCAGCCCATTGATGCCCGGCATCTGGATATCCAGAAGGGCCATGTCCGGCTGAAAGCTCTCCGCAATCTCAATGGCCTGCCGCCCGTTCTTGGCAATGGCGACCTGGCACTCGCTGCCGAAGTTCTTTTCTATGATGTACTGAAGGGAGTCTGTTACAATCCCCTCGTCATCTGCTATCAGAATCTTGTACATTGCCTGCTCCTTTATCTGTTACAGCGTTTCCGCGGCTTCGGTTCCGGCATCTGCCCCGGCTGC
Source organism: [Clostridium] asparagiforme DSM 15981 (assembly GCA_025149125.1). Lineage (GTDB taxonomy): Bacteria > Bacillota > Clostridia > Lachnospirales > Lachnospiraceae > Enterocloster > Enterocloster asparagiformis. The sequence continues at coordinate 6,153,990 of CP102272.1, forward strand.
GGCCCCCGCCTCGCCTGCGGCTCCCGCCAAAGCCCCGGCAGCTCCCCGGAGGACCGGCACCCGTATGGTCACGGAGGCGCCTTTTCCCTCTCCGCCGCTCTCCACCGCCATCACGTCCACCCGGTCAAAATACAGCCGCAGCCGTTCCCGGACGTTGGCGAGACCCACGCCGTTGCCTGAATCGTGCTTATCCTCCTGAGGCGGGATATTACCGGTATTTAAATTCTCCAGCGTCTCTTTCGATATGCCCATGCCGTTATCCCGGATGCAGATCACGGCCTCCCCGTTCTCCTGGCCTATGGAAAACCAGATCCGTTTTTCCCACTCCACGCCGCCCAGCCCGTGGCGCAGGGCGTTTTCAATCACCGGCTGCAGCACCATACCCGGAAACCGGATGTCCAGAAGCCTGGCGTCGATTGACTTTTCCAGATGGATCTCATTGGAATACCGCACATTCATGATGTACATATAGCTGTCGATCAGCTCGATCTCCTCCCCCAGCGTGGAAACCTCCCCGTTGCTCTTTAAGCGGTACCGGAAGAAAGAGGCCATGTTCTCGATAAACGCGTAGGTACGTTCCGCATCCTCCATCATGGCCAGCTGCTGCCCCGCATTTAAGGTGTTGAACAGAAAATGGGGATTGATCTGCGCCTGGTAATATTTGAGCTGCGCGTCCTTGAGCAGGTTTTCCATGGCCAGCTCCCGCTCCTTCATCCGAATCTCCATTTCCATGCTCTCCCGGATCCGCCGGATATAGTCGTTGATGCTGGCGATCATCTGGTTAAATGCCACCGTCACGGTGCCAACCTCATCCCCGCTCTCCGGCTCCTCCAGGGAGATGCCGAAATTCCCGCGCCCCACCTCCTTTGCCTTTCCCGCCAGCTTTTCCAGGGGCCGGGTGAAGGTCCCGATCATACGGTACAGCAGCGCCATCAGGCAGCAGGTGACGCCAATCAGCACCGCGATCATAAATACTTCCAGATACCGCAGATACCGGTACAGCACGTCGTAATTTTCCGAATTGGCCTTAAATCTCAAGTCGTCCAGCCCGCGTATGTATGCCTGAAGATACGTGTATAGCTTCTGAATCTCCTCATAGCTTGCCTTGTAGGAAGTCACGTCATGGCGCTTTTTGGCTTGTATGGCCTCGTCGGTCAGCTCCAGCCAGGAAAGGGCAAGACTGCGGATATTGCGCTCCATGCGCCGGGCCGGATGGTCGGTAATGGTATCGTCAATCTCCTCTACCATCGCCTCAAACACGTTCCGGTTGCGTTCAAACGCATCCAGGGCCTCCTGGCTTTGGATATTCAGATATTGATACACGTTGCTCTCCAGCTCCGTCAAAAGCCCCTCCAGCTCTCCCAGGCGGATATTCGTGGCGTACACCTGATCCATATTTTTCACAATGGTATCGATGCGGCCAAACAGAAGGAGATTGATCCCAAGGGAAACCGCCATGGTGATGATGACCGGAAGGATCAGCTTGGTACGCAGGGACTGGTTTGAAAAATACTTATTTTTCCAAAACCGGCGTTTCTCCATCCCGGACCTCCCTTCTGTACTCCGCGGCCAGGGGCCGGTCCACCAGCATCGTGTCCACCTCCGTATAGTAGCTGACCATATGGTACTTCAGATAGGTCATAAGGGCCTCCACGCTCATGCGCCCCATGGCCTCCGCGTCAATGGTGATCGTGGAGTCGATATACCCCTCCTCGATGCCCTCCAGGATCGCGTCCGTAACATAGCTGCCGATCACCTTGATCCGGTCCGACAGCCCCCTGTCGTAGATCATCTGGCAGGTGGACTGGGTGATAACCTCGTCCAGGCAGATGATCATATCCGGCTGTTCCACCATTCCCTCCACAATGTCGTGGATCACGTCCTCTGCGTTGTTTAACCCCTTATCATCCCGGATAATCCTGAAATCAAAGCGGATCTGCTCCTGCTGAACCGTATTCTGAAGTCCCTGGCGGAACCAGTTCCGGCTGGTCTCGTTAAACCTCGCCCCCGGGAACAGCACAGTCACCAGCCGGGTACTCTCATCGGCCAGTTTCAGCACCCGTTTCCCGAATTCCTGTCCCAGGAAATAGTCGTTGATCCCCACAAAGCCCTGCCGCCTGGAGCCCTGGACATCCTTCTGCATGGTGATCACCGGAATCCCAAGGCTGCACGCCTTGTCGATCATCTCCTCGCTCACTTTCCCGTCCGTTGGCCGCAGAAGGATCCCGTCCACCCCTTCATAGATGGCCACATTGATGGCATCCTCCATGGAGAACCGGTCCACCAGCCCCTCGTCGATCTGCTCCACATAGGCCCCGTACTCCCGGCCTTCCGCCACCGCGCCCTGATATACGTTCTCCCAAAAGGAATTATCCGTATCATCGGATATGATGGCAATATGATAGTCATAGGAGCTGTAGGCCGCCTCCACCGCCGATTGGTTTTCCAGCAGCAGAAAATAGCCGGCAAACATGGCGGCAACCGCCGCTCCCAGGAGGATGCCCGCTGTTGCGTATAATTTTTTCGTAAGAACCGGTTTCTTTTTAGGATCTGTTTCCATGGTATTCACTCCTGCGGATTATTCGTACAGCCTCAGTCAGTCAACTATAAGTATAACATGAATCAGCTAAAATCCAAACGGTATCTGACCGGCGATTTGAATTGGCGGCAAAATACTGCATTGAAAAAAGCGGCCCCGGGACAGTTTTTCACTGTCCCGGAACCGCCTGTAGTCTTGGTTCTCTATTCCTCTGTCTTTATTCCGCCGTGTTTCCCATCAGGCTGTCCATCACCCGCTCCACCGTGCTGATCTCAGTGGCCCGGCAGGCGTTGCTGCCGCAGAACAGCAGCGCGTTGTCGTTATCTCCCCGGGCCGCGTTCACCAAAGCCTGGGTAATACAGTAGGGGATCTTTGCGATATCGCACTTTTCCAGACACCGGTAACAGTGCGGAATCGCGGGGCGTATCCCGTCTCCCACCGCGGTGAGGAAGCTGTTCTTGATCGCCCGACCCGGCATACCCACCGGACTCTTGGTGATCACGATGTCCGCTTTTCCAGCGGCAATGTACGCCTGCTTGTAGACCTCCGGCGCGTCGCACTCCTGGGTGGTCACGAAGCGGGTCGCCACCTGAACGCCGTCCGCGCCCAGCCCGATCTGGTGCATCACGTCCTCATGGGTGTAAATACCCCCGGCCACCACAACCGGGATATGACGCCCGTACTTGTCCCCGTACTCCTTCACCACCTTGAGAATGGCCTTTATCTCCTGGTCATAGGCCGCCTGATCGTAGCTGGACGGCACATCGTCCGTGTCGGCCCCGTACCGGGTCAGCTGATCCAGGGAAAAGCCCAGGTGACCGCCTGCCAGCGGGCCTTCCACCACCACCAGGTCCGGCGCGGTGTGGCATTTCCGGTCCCACATCTTACAGATGACCATGGCGGACTTGGCAGTGGAGACGATGGGCGCCAGCTTGATCCGGCGCTTGGGGGTCTCTTCCATCTCCCGGTAGGCCTCCTCCACATACTCCGGCAGGGACACGGGAAGCCCCGCGCCGGAGATGATGATATCCGCTCCGGCCTTGACGGCCTCCTTCACCCAGCGGTCATAGTGCTTGGTGGCTACCATGATATTAAAACCGATGGCTCCCTCCGGGGCAATCTCCCGGGCCAGCTTCATTTCCTTGTGAATGGCGCGGGCGTTGGCCTCCTCGGGATTTTCGGCAAAATCCGGCTCCGTGAACCCGATCTGAGCGGCGGAGATAATCCCCATACCGCCAGCCTTGGCGACGGCCCCGGCCAGCCTGTGCAGGCTGATTCCGACGCCCATCCCTCCCTGGATAATCGGTTTCTCAACAACTAAATCGCCAATTACTAACGGTCTCAACTCTTCCATCACATTCTCCTAAATCGGTCGTACCGGTGGTTTGCCAGCTCCTCTCCGCTCATGGCCCCGTAGGTCTTGAAGAAATCCTCCATGGCCACGTCCATAAGCTCGGCCAGCCGGAACAAGTTTTCCTTGCTGGCAGGCTGCTCTTCCGGAATGATCCGCTCAATCAACTTCAAGTTCTGTAAATCTTTGGCCGTCACCTTCATGACCTTGGCCGCGTCCGGCGCTTTCTTACTGTCCTTGTACAGGATGGAGGCGAACCCTTCCGGGGAAAGGATGGAGTAGATGGCGTTTTCCAGCATCCACACCTCGTTCGCCACAGCCATAGCCAGCGCGCCGCCGCTTCCGCCCTCGCCGATCACCATAGAGAGCACGGGCACCGTCAGGGAAGCCATCTCGAACAGGTTGCGGGCAATGGCCTCGCCCTGCCCCCGCTCCTCAGCCTCCAGGCCGCAAAACGCGCCGGGAGTGTCCACAAAACAGACCACCGGCCGGTTGAAGGTCTCCGCCTGCTTCATCAGCCGGAGGGCCTTGCGGTATCCGTCCGGAGACGGCATTCCGAAGTTGCGCTTGATGTTTTCCTTGGTATTCTTGCCCTTCTGCTGGCCGATCACAGTCACCGGCATGCCGTGGAACATGGCGATGCCGCCCACAATGGCCCCGTCGTCCTTAAAATACCGGTCGCCGTGGAACTCAATGAACTCGTCAAAGATCGCGTTGATATAGTCCGTCGCCACCGGGCGGTCTGATTTCCGGGACAAAAGCACTGTATCCCAGGCGGTTTTTCCACCGTCCTGGCCGGATTTTCCCTTTTTATCCACAGAAACCGCCTTCTCATCCTTCCCGGAATGTGCATGAGCCGCGGCCAGCGCAGGTCTTGCAGCCCTGGGAACCATGGCGTGCTTTTGGTGCATGAACAGAATCTGGCCGATCACCTTCTTCTGATCCCTGCGCTCCACGATTTTGTCCACAAAGCCGTGGTCCAGCAGGAACTCGGACCGCTGGAAGCCTTCAGGCAGCTTCTGGCCGATGGTCTGCTCGATCACCCGGGGACCGGCAAAACCGATCAGCGCTCCCGGCTCCGCAAGAATAATGTCGCCCAGCATTGCGAAACTGGCCGTCACGCCGCCGGTGGTGGGATCGGTGAGCACGCTGACGAACAGCTGTCCGGCCTCGTGGTGGCGCTTTAACGCCGCGGAGGTCTTGGCCATCTGCATCAGGGACACGATTCCCTCCTGCATCCGGGCGCCGCCGGAACAGGCAAAGAGAACCACCGGAAGCTGCTCTTTTGTGGCCCGCTCCACCGCATCCGTGATCTTCTCGCCCACCACATGGCCCATGCTGCTCATGATGAACCGGGCGTCGCAGACGCCGATCACAGCCGGGCTGCCGTCCACCGTGCATTTGCCGGTGACCACGGCCTCATTTAACCGGCTCTTCTCCCGGGCCGCCTGAAGCTTCTTCTCGTACCCCGGAAATTCCAGGGGATTGGAAACCGGCATATCCTGATTCCACTCCTCAAAGGAACCCTCGTCCGCGATCATCTCGATGCGGCGGTATGCGTGGACGCGGAAATACCCGCTGCATTTCGGACACACATAGTAATTGTTGACAACATCCTCCACATAGATCGGCTGTCCGCACTTGTTGCATTTGCGCCACAGGCCCTCCGGAATGTTGGGCTCTGCGCCCTCGTTCCCCTCCTGCGGTTTGTATTTTGCATCGATCCTGGTATATGTCTTTTTAAACATATTCCGCAGCATTGGCAATCCCCTTCCTTTCTATATCCCGAAGCGCGGCCGGAAATCCGTTTCCGCCGTCCGCTCCCTATCGCACGTAATCCGGGAAATATTTCTCAATAAATCCGGTGTCCGTGTTTCCCTCCTGGAACGCCTCGTTCTCCAATATCTCGTACTGGAAATTCACGTTGGTCTCGATGCCCTCGATGACCAACTCGCCCAGGGCGCTTCTCATCTTTGCGATGGCCGAGGCCCGGTCCTTGTCGTAAACGATCAGCTTCATCAGCATGGAATCGTAGTTGGCGGGCACCTTGTAATCGCTGTAGATGTGAGAGTCCACCCGAACGCCGTTTCCGCCCGGCGCGTGGACGTTGGTGATCAGTCCCGGACAGGGCATGAAGTTCTTCGACGGGTTCTCGGCGTTGATCCGGCACTCGATGGCGTGGCCCTTGATGACCACGTCCTCCTGGCTCACGCTGAGTTTTTCTCCCGCCGCGACGCGAATCTGCTCTTTAATCAGGTCCATTCCGGTCACCATCTCGGTCACCGGGTGCTCCACCTGGATTCGGGTGTTCATTTCCATAAAATAGAAATCTTTGTTTTTGTCCAGCAAAAACTCGATGGTTCCCGCGTTTTCGTATCCCACGGCCTTGGCCGCACGGACCGCCGTATCGCCCATGCGCTCCCGCAGGTCCTGGGTGATCACGTCGCAGGGGGCCTCCTCCAGCACCTTCTGGTGGCGGCGCTGGATGGAACAGTCCCGCTCTCCCAGATGAACCACGTTGCCGTGCTTATCCGCCATAATCTGGAACTCGATGTGGCGGGGCTTCTCGATGTATTTCTCAATATACATGGTGTCGTCGGAAAATCCCTTTACGGACTCCATCTGGGCCGCGTTGAAGTTCTCCGTGAAATCCGCTTCGCCCCGGGAGATACGCATGCCCTTGCCGCCGCCGCCGGAGGACGCCTTGATCATCACCGGAAAGCCGATGGATTTGGCCATCTCCAGGGCCTCTGCGGCCTGGTGAACCGGCTCCTTGCTGCCGGGCACCACGGGCACACCCGCATCCATCATGGTGCGGCGGGCCTCGGACTTGTTGCCCATCCGGTTAATGATCTCAGCGGAAGGCCCGATGAAGGCGATGTTGCACTCCGCGCAGAGCTTGGCGAACTTGGCGTTTTCCGACAGAAAGCCAAAACCCGGATGGATGGCGTCGGCCTTTAAGGCCACGGTGGCCGCCAGAATCCGTTCCATGTTCAGATAGCTCTGACCCGACGGAGCGGGACCGATACAGATGGCCTCGTCGGCCAGCAGCGTGTGCAGACAGTCCCGGTCCGCCTCCGAGTAAACGGCCACGGTCTGGATGCCCATCTCACGGCAGGCACGGATGATGCGGACCGCGATTTCTCCTCTATTTGCAATCAAAATCTTCTTAAACATCGGCTTTCTACCTCATTTTCCTTTTCAATCAGCCAATCATAAAGGTCAGCTCCGCGCTGGCCGCAAGCTTGCCGTCCACGGTCGCGGTGGCTTTACCGATGCCCACCGGGCCCTTCTGCTTGATGATCTCGCACTCCAGGCGCAGCTTGTCGCCGGGGCGCACCATCTGCTTGAACTTGCAGTTGTTGATGCCGCCGAAGTAACCGGTCTTACCCTTGTAGCCCTCCACGCTGAGCATGGCCACGGAGCCCACCTGGGCCAGGGCCTCGATGATCAGCACCCCCGGCATCACCGGGTTGTGGGGGAAATGCCCCTGAAACTGCGGCTCATTGAAGGTGACGCATTTGTAGCCGACGGCGCGCACGCCCGGCTCCAGCTCCTCGATGCAGTCCACCAGCAGAAACGGATGTCTGTGAGGCAGAATTTCCTCGATCTCTTTGATTCCCATTAACATGTGTCTTCTCCTCTCCCCGCGGGGAACCCCCGCGACCTCCACTAGCGGATGCGGAACAGCGGCTGTCCGTACTCCACCACTTCCTCGTTCTTCACCAGCACGGCCTCAACCACGCCGTCAAACTCGCTCTCGATCTCGTTCATCAGCTTCATGGCCTCGATGATTCCAAGCACCTGGCCCTTTTTCACCGTGTCGCCTTCCTTGACAAACGCCTCAGCGTCCGGGGAGGAGGCGGTGTAGAAGGTTCCTACCAGGGGGCTGGTCACCACCTTGTCGGAGCTGATTCCCGCATCTGCGGAAGACTCGGCAGCCCCGTTCTGAGCAGCGGCTGCCGGAGCCGCCTGGGCCGCCATGGCGGCGCCCATCATCTGAGCGCTCACAGCCGCCGAGGCCGCGTCCATGGCGGGCGCGCCCACGGTGACGATCTGGGGCATCTCCTTCTCACGCTTTAAGGAGATTTTTACGTTTCCCTCTTCCAGTTCAAAACTGGTCAGGTTGTAATCGGATACAGCCTTCACCAGTGTCATAATCTCATCTATATTCATGGTTTGACCTCTTTCTTTCCCTTTACGCGAGACAGCAGATTATTCACAGAAGCGTTTTACCAGCAGGCTGGCGTTGTGGCCTCCGAAGCCAAGAGAGTTGCTGATGGCGTAGTTCACTTCCATGTTTACGCCCTCTCCCTGCACGTAATCCAGATCGCAGCCCTCGCCCGGGTTCTCCAGACCTACGGTGGGATGCACGTACCCCTCCTTGATGGATTTGACGCAGGTGATGAACTCCACGCCTCCGGCAGCGCCGATTAAGTGGCCGATCATGGACTTGGTGGAGCTGACCTTCACGTCGTAGGCGTGATCGCCCAGGGCCAGCTTGATGGCCTTGGTCTCGAACAGGTCGTTATGGTGGGTGCTGGTTCCGTGGGCGTTGACATAGTCGATGTCCTCCGGGGTGATTCCCGCGTCCTTGATGGCGTCGGTCATAGCTCTGGCCGCTCCGCTTCCGTCCTCCGCCGGGGAAGTGATGTGGTAAGCGTCGCAGGTTGCGCCGTAGCCCACAACCTCGGCCAGAATCTTCGCCCCTCTGGCTTTGGCGTGCTCTAAGGACTCCAAAACCACCACGCCCGCGCCCTCGCCCATCACGAAGCCGCTGCGGTCCTTGTCAAAGGGGATGGAGGCCCGCTTGGGGTCCTCGTTGGTGCAAAGGGCGGTCAGGGCGGAAAAGCCCGCGATGCCGATGGGGGTGATGGCCGCTTCCGTGCCGCCTGCCAGCATCACGTCCGCCTCGCCGTACTGGATGGAACGCATGGCCTCGCCGATGGAGTGGGTGCCGGTGGCGCAGGCGGTCACCACGTTGATGCATTTGCCCTTCATACCGTACTGGATGGCCACGTTTCCGGCCGCCATGTTGCTGATCATGATGGGAACCATCAGGGGGTTCACCCGGCTGGGGCCTTTTTCTTCCAGTTTTTTACATCCACGCTCGATCTCCTGCAGAGACCCGATTCCGGAGCCGATGCTCACGCCCACGCGGAAGGGGTCCTCCTGTTCCATGTTGAGGCCGGACTGGGCAAGGGCCTGGCTGGCCGCAGCCACCGCAAACTGGGAGAAGCGCTCCATGCGGCGGGCGGTCTTATTGTCCATGTACGCCTTGGGATCAAAGTCCTTTACCTCAGCCGCCAGCCTGCACTTGAAGTCCGCCGCGTCAAAGCAGGTGATGGGGCCGATTCCCACCTCTTTATTTTTGATTCCGTTCCAGAAACTGTCCACGTCGTTCCCAATGGGGGTGATGACGCCCAGGCCGGTTACAACAACTCTCGTTTTCATATAATCTCTCCTGTTCTAAATACGAAAAATCTCTATATGTCGCGGTGGTTCAGAGGGCTATCTTCTTGACCTGAAAAGCGGTCAAGAAGCATCGAATGTCCATCCGATGGGAAAAATGCTAAAAAAAGCGGCTTACAAGCGAGCTTGACGCCGCTTTTTCCATCATTTTTCCCCGCCCTCTGAACGGTTACGTTACATCGCCATTCCGCCGTCTACGCTGATGACCTGGCCCGTGATGTAGCGGGCTGCGTCGGAAGCCAGGAACGCGACAAGATTTGCCACATCTTCCGTCTCGCCGAAATGCTTCATGGGAATCTGCTCCACCGCAGCGGCCTTTACGCCGTCGCTCAGGCACTCGGTCATGTCGGTGTTGATAAAGCCGGGCGCCACCGCGTTTACGGTGATCCCTCTGCTGGCCAGCTCCCTGGCCGCGGACTTGGTCAGTCCGATCACCCCGGCCTTGGCCGCGCAGTAATTGGCCTGGCCCGCGTTGCCCAGCACGCCGGATACGGAAGAAATGTTGATAATCCGGCCTGATTTCTGTTTTAACATCTGGCGCGACACATGCTTCACGCAGTTGAACACGCCCTTTAAATTCGTCTGGATCACTGCGTCGAAGTCCTCCTCGGACATCTTCATCAGCAGGTTGTCGCGGGTGATTCCCGCGTTGTTCACCAGAATATCCAGACGGCCGTACTGTTTGAGGATTCCGGCCATAAGTCCGGCGCACGCTTCAAAGTCGGCAACATTGCACTGAATGGCCTCCGCCTTGCCGCCCGCCGCTGTGATCTCATTTACAACTTCCTCTGCTTTTGCCGCGGAACCGTTGTAGTTTACCACTACGGTGGCTCCCTGCGCTGCCAGGGCCAGCGCGATCTGCCTGCCGATTCCCCGGCTGGCTCCTGTTACCAATGCAATCTTGCCTTCCAACATGTCTTCGTCCCCTTTCCAGTCCGTCCCGTTATGTTTCGTTTACTGCGCCTGAAGGGCGTTTACTACCTTATCCACGTCCTCCAGCGTCTCTATGTTCAGGGTTGTCACCCCGCGGTTGATCTTTTTCATGAATCCGGCCAGAGTCTTACCCGGCCCGATCTCGATGAAGGTGTCCACGCCGTCCGCGATCATGGCCTCCACGCTCTGCTGCCAGCGCACGGAGGAAGATACCTGCCGCTCCAGCAGTCCCTTCACCTCGCCTGCGCTTCTCACGTAGGAGGCGTTCACGTTGGCCACGTAGGGAATCTGCGGCTCGCTCACCGCCACGTTCTCCAGCACCTGGCCCAGCTTTCTGCCCGCCTCGGTCAACATCCCGGAGTGGAACGGCCCGCTGACGTTGAGCAGCAGCGCCCGCTTGGCTCCCGCGGCCTTAAGCTTCTCACAGGCCTCTTCCACAGCCGCCTTTCTGCCGGAAATAACAATCTGGCCGGGGCAGTTGTAGTTGGCGATCCACACGTCCTCCATGGGACCGGTGACCTCCTCGATGGCGGAGGCGTCCAGGGCCAGAATGGCTGCCATGGCTCCCTCTCCAACGGGAACGGCTTCCTGCATGAGAATTCCCCTCTGGCGCACGGTGGAGATGGCGTCGTCCGCGCTCATCACGCCCGCAGCCACCAGGGCGCAGTATTCGCCAAGGCTTAAGCCCGCGGCCACGTCCGGCTTCACGCCGCGCGCCTTTAAAACCTCCATCATGGCGATGCTGGCGGTCACCATGGCCGCCTGGGTGTACTCCGTGATGTCCAGCCGGTCATTCTCCTCAAAACACAGCTCCGGCATAGAGAATCCCAGAAGCTCGCTGGCCCGGTCGAACACCGACCTGCCAATCTCGGTATTCTCATAGAAATCTTTACCCATTCCGCATTTCTGCGCTCCCTGTCCGGGGAAAACAAATGCAATCCTGCTCATATTCACCGCTCCTTTGTCAAAATGTAACCGCTCAGAATCTGTCCGCTTATGACCAGTGCATCAACCGGGACGCCTGGGCCATCATTTCCTCAATCATTTCCTTGCAGGTCTGTTCCTTGCTGACCATGCCGGCGATCTGTCCCGCCATCACGGTGCCGTTTGTCACGTCGCCGTCCATCACGGCGTTGCGCAGGGCGCCCAGGGTCAGATACTCCAGCTCCTCAAAGGACTTGCCCGCCTGCTCCAGCTTGACGTACTCCCGGGTCATCTGGTTGCGCAGGCAGCGCACCGGATGGCCGTGGCTGCGGCCTGTGACCGCGGAGTCGATGTCCTTGGCCTTGATCACACGCTGCTTGTAATTGGCGTGTACGATGGATTCCTTTGCCACCACAAAGCGGGTTCCCATCTGCACTGCCTCTGCGCCCAGCATGAATGCGGCGGCAATCCCTCTGCCGTCGCCGATTCCGCCTGCAGCGATCACAGGGATGGAGACGGCGTCCACCACCTGGGGAACCAGGGTCATGGTGGTCTGCTCGCCGATGTGGCCGCCGGATTCCGTGCCCTCGGCCACCACGGCGTCCGCCCCGTACTTCTCCATACGGCGGGCCAGAGCCACGCTGGCGACCACGGGGATCACCTTGATCCCGGCGGATTTCCACATATCCATGTACTTCTCAGGGTTGCCCGCGCCGGTGGTCACCACCTTGATGCCCTCTTCCACAACCACCTTGGCCACGTCCTCGGCGTGGGGGCTGAGCAGCATCACATTCACGCCAAAGGGCTTATCCGTCAGTTCCTTAGCCTTGCGGATCTCGGCGCGCACCACCTCGCCCGGCGCGTTGGCGCCGCCGATCAGTCCGAAGCCGCCCGCCTCGGATACGGCCGCAGCCAGATTATGCTCTGCTACCCAGGCCATGCCGCCCTGAATAATCGGATATTCAATCCCTAACATCTCCGTAATTCTCGTTTTCATATCGTTTCCTCCAGTTCTACATTCCCTGCGGCAGCATCGCACCTACCAGCAAATCCGCGGTCAGCGCTTTCCGGCAAGTCAATGCGCGTGTGCAACTGTCTAAGCCCGTTGCATTTAATGAACAATGGCCCGCAGGCTGTGCCGGCGGCCCATTACATTCAGCAATCGCCCGCAGGCTGCGCCGGCGGCCCATTACATTCAGCAATCGCCCGCAGGCTGCGCCAGCGGCCCATTACATTCAGCAATCGCCCGCAGGCTGCGCCAGCGGCCCATTACATTCAATGAAACAGCGTGTGTAATCAGCACGCCGTTTCATCTTTGGTCCTCTTATTCGACTTACGCCTCTACGCCCTTTGCCTTTAAGTAATCCATAACCTGTCCCACGGTGGTCAGCTGCTCCAGATCCTCGGCCGGGATCTCTACGGAATACTCATCCTCCAGAGCCATCACCAGCTCAAACAGGTCCAGGGAATCCGCGCCTAAGTCCTCCTTGAAGGAAGAAGCCTCGGTAACGGTCTCCGCGTCCACACTTAACTGCTCCGCAATAATCTCTTTCATTTTCTCCAACATGTTGTTTTTCTCCTTTTTACGTTTTAATTTTATAATGAGATATTTTTTTATGCCTTACCATTCTACCAGAGTTGCGCCCCATGTCAACCCCGCACCGAACCCGGACAACACAATTTTATCTCCGGGCGCCAACATTCCCTTCCGGTTCATCTCGTCCAACAGCAGGGGAATGGATCCGCCGGAGGTATTTCCGTAGTGTTCCATGTTGGCCGGGAACTTGCTGATATCCGCTTTTAAACGCTTGGCTACGGACTCGATGATCCGGTAATTGGCCTGATGGAGCACAAAGTAGCGAATCTCCTCCAGGGAGGTGCGATTCTCCTCCAACAGCTCCTTTATGATCTCGGGAACTTTTTTCACCGCAAATTTAAACACTTCCTGACCGTCCATGGTCATATAACCCAACTCCGGCTTTTTTCCCAGCAGGAAATTGCCGTTGGTTCTGGCTCCACAGGTGAGCACGCCGCCCTTTGTGCCGTCCGAGTGCATTTTCACACCGATCACGCCCCGGTCCGCCGCCTGTACCACCACCGCTCCGGCTCCGTCGCCGAACAGCACGCAGGTTCCCCGGTCCGTCCAGTCCAAAAGTTTGCTGAGCACGTCGGACCCAATCACCAGAGCCGTCCGGTAAATGCCCGCCTGGATAAACGCGTGGGCCGTGTTCAGGGCGAACACAAATCCCGTGCAGGCCGCGCTGATATCATAACCGGCCGCGTTCACCGCCCCGATCTGTTCCTGTATCTCACAGGCCCCGTTGGGGAAGCAGTAGTCCGGTGAAGAAGTTGCCAACAGGATCAAATCCACATCCTCCGGCGCAATGCCCGCCTGGTCCAGCGCCTGTTTTGCCGCCTGAGCCGCCATATATGAGTTGGTCTCCGTGGTGGCGATTCTGCGCTCGCCAATACCGGTTCTGCTGCGAATCCACTCATCATTGGTCTCCACAATCCTGGCCAGGTCATCATTTGTTGCGATTTGTTCCGGCACGTACGCACCGGTTCCTACGATCCTTGTTGTCATCATCCTACCATCCGAATCCTTATCGTTTTCTGTGCAACTTTTGTTTAACTTTCAAATACTTTGAACATCAAAGTAATACTACAGGATACGCCTGCATTTGTCAAGAAAAATTTCCCGGATTTGGTTTGGGCTTCCCGGATTTTCATCGCCAAAATTCGCCCTTGTGCAAAAAGGTCGGCTGTAAGCGCTTTCAAATGTTAATTTTTTTCGAACTTTTTATAAACTTTACATTTTATTACCATATATTACCGTTTTGGGGCGGTCGGGATATTGACTTTTTTTGGCGAATCTGCTAATTTAATACTGCAAGGGAGTAAATTTTTTACAAGGGGGTAAAAAATGAAAACAACTGGCGTTGTCCGTAAATTGGACGAACTCGGCCGAATTACGCTTCCCATTGAACTGCGCAGGAGCCTGAACCTGGATGTTAAGGATGGTTTGGAGATCACCGTGCAGGACGATTGCATCATTTTGAAGAAAGCGGAGTCCGCCGACATTTTCACAGGCAGTACCGACGACCTGATTGATTATGAGGGCAAGAAGGTATCCCGGTCATCTGTCTTGGCACTGGCAAAACTGGCAGGACTTAACGTGTCAGAATAACAAAACTGCCTGCTGCTACTTCTTCTGTAATAAAGTCTCTTTATTATAGAAGAAATGGCAGCAGGTTTTTTCTATCTCCGGCCCTGCGCCGCGCATTTCCTTATTTTAATGTCTGCTGATAAATCTCTCTCCGGCTCACGCCCCGGTCTTTGGCAACCGCCTTCATGGCCTCCTTCTTGTCCATCCCGCCCTTCATGTAATATTCCAAATGATCCTCAAGGCTCATCTCCTCCCAGGAACGGATCTTCTCTTCCTCCAGTTCCCGCACGGAAATGCCCTCGATCACGATCACGCACTCCCCTCTGGGTTCCTCCGCCTCATAAGCGCTCAGAGCCTGCTCGAAGGTGGTGCGAAACGCGGTCTCATGCTTTTTGGTCAACTCCCTGCACACGGTGATGCGCCGGTTTCCCAGGGCCTGGTACAGATCCTTCAGAGTTTTCACCAGATGATGGGGCGCCTCATAGACGATGATGGTCCGCGTCTCCCGCTTCAGCTCCTCCAGAATCCTGGCCCGCTCCTTCTTATCGCCCTTCTCCGACGGCAAAAATGCCTCAAAGCAGAACCTGCGGGTGGACAGCCCGGACATGGTCAGGGCCGTGATGCAGGCCGCGGGGCCGGGCAGGGAGGTGACCTCGATTCCCGCCTCGTAGCACTGACGCACCAACTCCTCGCCCGGGTCTGAGATCCCCGGCGTGCCCGCGTCGGTGATCAAAGCGACATTAAGGCCCTGGGCCATCTGGGACACCAGGTAAGCGGCTTTCTCAACCTTATTGTACTCGTGGTAGCTGGTCATGGGGGTTTTAATCTCAAAATGATTCAGAAGCTTGATGCTGTGGCGGGTGTCCTCCGCCGCGATCAGATCCGCTTCCTTTAAAGTCCTCAGCACCCGGAACGTAATGTCCTCCAGGTTGCCGATGGGCGTTGCGCACAGATATAATGTTCCTGCCATCGCGTTCTCCTTCTCCTGCCGTTTGGCTGTCGCGGCTCAATATCCGTATGTGGTCCGAATCTCATCGGAATATTGGCCGCTCTCATCAAATACCACCACCGGGGGCTCCACCTTCATCAGGGCTCCGCCCCCGCGCACCGCCTCGATGAGCACCATGTTGGCCTCCCGGTCCGCGTAGGGGTGGACGAATTTCATCCGCTTCGGCTCCAGCCCGTGGCGGGTGAAGGTATCCAGAATCTCCACCAGCCGCCTGGGCCTGTGAACCATATAAAACCGGCCCATAGGCCGCAGCACCTTCGCGCCCTCCCGGATCACGTCCTCCAGGGTGCACAGTACCTCGTGGCGGGCGATCGCCTTGGCGTCTCCCGGGTTTTTCAGGCCGTGGGCGCTGTTCATGTAGGGCGGATTGCTGGTGACCACATCAAAAGAAGCCAGCTTAAACAGCCGGCCGGCTTCCTTTATATCACCTGTCACAATCTCCACCTTTTCCTCCAGGCGGTTGTAAGCCACGCTCCGGCGGGCCATGTCCGCCGACTCCTGCTGAATCTCCAGGCCGGTAAAATGCCTGCCCGGGGTCTTGGCCTCCAGCAGAATGGGGATGATCCCCGTGCCGGTGCCCAGGTCCAGCGCAGTCTCCCCCGGCTTCACCACCGCAAACCCGGACAGCAGCACCGCGTCCATACCGAAGCAGAACGCGCCCTTGCGCTGAATGATGCCGTAGCCATTGCGCTCCAGGTCGTCGATCCGCTCATCGTCCCGCAGAAGCACGGGACCGGCCTCTGTCCAGGTGTGTTCCCTGTCTCTGCTCTCAGTTGTCATCCAGCTTTGACTTTCCTTCCTTTTTTTCAAGGGCTTCCAGCTTTTTGAGCTCGGACTCGGACGTCTCCCGCTCCTTCTCCTTGCCGCCCTTGCCCTTTTTCTTGCGGGGCTTGAACTTCAGCTGGTCCGACTTGTACTCCCGGATCTCCTTCTCGTCCCGGTCCACCGTCACAACCACCTTCACCAGCTGGCGCAGCACGTTCACGCTCTGCACCTCACCCTTCAGGCCGTCGTTTGTGGTCACGTAGTCTCCCGGATTGGGCAGCCTGCTGTTGAGCACCTCGTAGGTCTCCTCCTCGTTCTTTAAGCAGCACATCAGACGGCCGCAAACCCCGGAAATCTTGGTGGGGTTCAGGGAGAGGTTCTGCTCCTTAGCCATCTTGATGGACACCGGAATGAACTCCGAAAGGTAGGAGTGGCAGCACAGCGCCCTGCCGCAGATGCCGATTCCGCCCATGATCTTGGTCTCGTCCCGGACGCCCACCTGCCGCAGCTCGATGCGGGTCTTGAACACGCTGGCCAGATCCTTCACCAGCTCGCGGAAATCGATTCTCCCGTCCGCGGTAAAGTAGAACAGCACTTTATTGTTGTCAAAGGTGTATTCCGCATCGATCAGCTTCATCTCCAGGTTATGCTTTTTAATTTTCTCCTGGCAGATGCGAAACGCCTCCTTCTCTTTCTCCTTGTTGCGCTTCTCCACGGCCTCGTCCTCGGGCGTGGCCATGCGGATCACCGCCTTTAAGGGCGGCACCACCTTGGAATCCTCCACTTCACGGTTTCCCAGCACCACGTAACCGTACTCGATGCCTCTGGCCGTCTCCACGATCACGTGATCTCCTATTTTAATCTTCCGTCCGGCGGGATCGAAATAATAAATCTTGCCCGCGGTGCGGAAGCGCACTCCGATTACAGTTATCATATTGATCTTATCTCCTTTTCCAGCGGGCAGAACCCGCCCATCTATCCATCTCGCGTTTATTATTCCCGTAAATCCGGCTTTCAGGCCCGGCACCCTCTCCAGGGCGCGTTTGTAAATTCACGCCCAAAGGCGCGGCCACGGTCAGTTTTCCTTCATCGTCAGCAAAAGCAGCTCCATGACCAGTTCCATGTTCACATTGGCATCCAGGCGGATTCTGGCCTTGTCGATGGCGGTGAGTATGCGCTCCAGGCCCTCGTAGCCGCTGACCGTGCTCATGGCGTTCACGGTGGAGAACTCGTCCTTGAAGATCAGAAGATTGATATCCTTGGTGGTCTTGTACATCAGCACGTCCCGGTACCACATCTGCATAAAATCCAGGCACTGGTGAATGTCCAGCTTGTCCTCCTTCATCTTCCGGATGCGCTCCAACAGCTCCGAGATATCCGACTTTTTCAGATTCTTAAGCAGGTCCAGCAGCTCCCCGTAGAGATGGCGGAAGTCCTCAGAATCCGCCAGGTGGATGGCCTTGCCCAGATTCCCGCGGGCAAAGGCGGTGTAGATCTCCGCCTGGGACATTTCCACGCTCATCCGGCTCACCAGATAGTCCTTAACCTCCCCGTCCTTCAGCGGCTTCAGCTTCAGCTGCACGCAGCGGGACAGGATCGTGGGCAGAAACGCCTCCGCGTTGGTGGTGAGAAGCAGGATCACCGCGTAAGCGGGCGGCTCCTCAATGGTCTTAAGCAGGGCGTTCTGGGCCTGCACGGTCATCTTCTCCGCCTCGTCCACAATGTAGATCTTGTGGGCGCTGCTGTAGGGCTTTACCTGAATGGTATCGTTGATCTGCCGCCGCACATCGTCCACGCCGATGCTGGCCGGTTTCTCATGGGTCACGTAGATCAGGTCCGGATGGTTCCCGGACATCACCTGCTTGCAGGCGTGGCACTGGCGGCACGGGTCCGCCTGCCCCTTCTCACAGAGTAAGGCCAGGGCGAATGCGTTCGCCAGGGACTTCTTGCCCATCCCCGCCTCGCCTGAGAGTATATATGCATGGGAAATATTCCCGGTTATCACTGCGTTGAAAAAATGTTCCTTGATCGGTCCATGGCCCAGTATTTCTTTTAATTCCAGCATTACTGTCCCCCTTGTGGCTGTCTCCCGGCTTCGGAAAATCCGGGCAATCTTCTATTTAGTATAGCATAAGTTGATTTTCATGTATACTGAAATCTTATGGCAGAAGGGTTTGGAAAAAAGCACATCCCGCACCCGCGAAAAACCCCTGCGGAGCCATACTCCACAGGGGTTTCCCCAACCGTCCAGACAACGGCGTGTTATTTGAATTTTTTCTTGTTCTCCGCAAATTCCCGCTTCACTTCCTCCATCAGCCCAGGAGTGCCGATCAGGTCCCAGCAGGCCCCGGCGATGGATTTCGCACCGTAGAGCACGCAGTCTCTGGCCGCCTGGCTCTTTCCCGCGTCCAGGAACTCCTGGGAGTGGGAGGCCGTGCCCTCGGGCACGAAAGCCACACGGATACAGGAGCCGGGGATCTCGTACATCACATTGCCGAAATCCGTGGAACCGGTGCGCTCCCTTGGCGGCGACAGGCGGGGAGCGCCCGCCAGCTCTGCGTTCTCCATGAGCAGCCGGTTCAGCTTCAGCACCGGAATCTTGTTGTAGAAGTCGCTCTTAGGATGAATCTCATACTCCACTCCCGCGATCAGCGCAGCGCCCTTGACGATGTCGTAAAAGCGCTCAACTACCAGCTCCAGGTTGGTGCGGCTGAAGGAGCGGAGGGAGAATTTTCCCACCGCCCGGGCGGGCACAATGTTGGCCGGGCCGGGCAGTTCGGTCATGGTGTAATGCATCCGGGTGTCGTCCGGCACGTGCTCCCGCAGAAACTCGATGCCGTTGAATGCGATCAGCAGCCCGTCCAGGGCGCTTTTCCCCTTCTCCGGCGCCAGAGCCGCGTGGGCGCCCTTTCCGTGGAACACCACCTCAAAGGACCGGTCGGCCAGGCACTTCACGTCCGTACAGGTGGTGGGGGAGCCGTGCATCATAAAGGCCGCGTCCAGCTCCAGGAAGCATCCTTTTTTTACCATATCGCACTTAGCGCCCAGGGTCTCCTCCGCGGGCGTGCCGTAAACCGTCAGCTTAAAGGGCGTTTCCCCTGCCAGTTCCTTTATTGCCACCGCGGCTCCCAGGCAGGCGGGTCCCTGCATATGATGGCCACAGGCGTGTCCCATGCCCTTTAAGGCGTCGTACTCGCACAGAATTCCGATGGACGGGCCGCCGGTTCCGTTCTCGTAAACCGCCCGGAACGCGGTCTCATACCCGGCGATTCCCCGCTCCACCTGGAATCCGTTCTGTTCCAGATAACTGGTCAACAGGTCTGCGGCCTGGTACTCTTTCCCCTCATACTCGGGATGGTCGAAGATAAAATCCGCCATCTCCCAGAGTCTTTCCTTTTGTGCCTCTATTTTCTGAAATAATACTTCTTTCATGAATACCTCCGTCAATCGATCTGGTTACATCGGTCCAAAATGCATGGCCTGGGCAATTCCGATCATCACGCAGGAAGTCAGCGCCCAGATCAGGAATAATTTCCACATGAACTTCATCCAGCGGTCATAGGGAATATTTACCGCGCTGATAATTCCCATCAGGGCCGTGGAGTGGGGCAGAATGTAGTTACAGAAGCCGTCGCCGAAGTTGAAGGCCAGCACGCTGGTCTGACGGGTCACGCCTAACAGGTCGGACAGCGGGATCATAATCGGCATCACAGCCGCGGCCTGCCCGCTGCCGGACACTACCACGAAATTGATCAGCGTGTTGGCAATGTACATGGCGGGAGCCATCAGGAACGAGGGCGTGTGGCTCAGCACAGAGGCCAGTCCGTAAACCACGGTGTCCACGATCTTGCCCGCAGACATCACGTTGGCGATGGTGGTCGCCAGTCCGATAATCAGGGCCGCCGTGATCATTTTCTTACAGCCGTCCACAAAGATTTTGGACATGGAAGACGGGGTCTCGCCGGAAAGGAAGCCCACCACAACAGCCAGTCCAATGAAGGTAGCCGCCAGCTCTTCCATATCCCAGTCGAATTTCACGGAGCCGATCACCATGCCCACCAGAGCTGCGACCAGGGAGAGGATGATCAGCGTCTTGCGCAGGTTCATAGAGCCGAAGGAATCGATGTCCAGTTCCTTCTGTTCATTCTGGCTGTCGAACTCATACATCGGGCTTTTGTCCGGGTCCTTGTGGATCTTCAGGGCATAACGCACCAGATAGATATTGGTAATGATCAGGAATACCACAAAACAGACGGCGCGGTACTGGATTCCGGAGAATGTGGGAAGCTCCGCGATCTCCTGGGCCACAACCGTGGTGCTGGGGTTTAACATACCGGTCGAGAAGCCCACGGCTCCGCCCAACAGGATAATGGCCGCGCCTGTGATGGAGTCCAGCCCCATGGCCAGCGTGATCATCACGACCACCGGAGCGAAGGCGATAAACTGGTTCACGCCCTGGGTGGTACAAATCAGCGCAAAGATCGTGGTCATGATGGGGATAAAGATATACAACCGGTTCTGGAACACCTTTGCCACTCTCGCCACCGCGGAGTGAAGGGCCCCGGACTTGCTGATCATGTCAAAGGCGCCGCCTGAGAACAGGATCACCAGCATCAGGGAAATACGGCTGCAGATCGCCTTTACAATATACAGCGGTATCAGGAGCGGGTTCACGGGAGTCCGCTCGATGAATGAGAACTGCGAGGGATCAATGACCTTGATTCCCGCTTCGTTTTCCACTCTCGCGTACTGGCCTGCCGGGATAATCCAGGTCATCAGAGTGGCAAACAGGATAATGGAAATGATGATGACAAATGTGTGCGGCATTTTAAATGCCTTTTTCTTCTTTTCTGCCATATACGAATTCCTCCTTTGAATCATATTACAATCAATGTAACGTTTTTTGAGGAATAAGTACATTTTAATTTATTTATTTTTTATATAAGTTTTACTTTTAATTAATATTTATAGGTGGTAATTCACTACCCCTGATACTCCCTGCCGCGTTCCAGCAGCATATCGATCATACGCTGCATGTACCCCATCACCGGCATATCCTTGCGGTAAGCCAGTACGAAATCCGTCTTCACCTCGCGGCTGTCGATGCCGTAGTAGTTCACGCTTTTGGCGTATTTCATGTGGCGCGCATAGCCCTCCCGGTTAAAGCCGATGCCCAGGCCCTCCGCCACCAGCTGCATGGCCGTCTCGATATTGGAAATTTCGCGAATCTTCCTGGGCTTGACCCCCTTTTCCGCCAGAAAACGATCCGCGTCCTGGCGGATGCTCTGCTCAGGCTTTGCCAGAATCAGGCATTCCCCATTTAAATGGGTCAGATCCAGATACCGGTATGGATCTCCCGGCACATACCGGGCCTTCTCATTGACCGGATGGCGCTGGGGCACCGCCACCAGAAGCTGTTCCTTGAACATCAGATGACTTTTCATATCCGGCCGCACGTCCGATGCATTGCACAAAAGCAAGTCGATCTGAAAATTTTTGATCTTCTGGTCCAGCACGCCCTGAATCCCCTCATACAGAATCACATCCACATTGGGAAATTCCTGCTCATAGGCCGCCACCACAGGCGGAAGCAGCCAGGTTGCGCGCCTTGTCTGAACTCCGATCCGGATGCGCCCCGTGTAATTGCCGGTAATGTCCTTAAGCTCCTCCTGGAACTCCTCCTCAAGGCGCAGCATGGCCCTGGCCTTTTCCACATAGCGCTCCCCCGCATAGGTCAGAATAAACCGTTTCCCCACACGCTCAAACAGTTTCACGTTCAGGCTCTTTTCCAGGTTGTTGATATAGATGCTCAGCGCAGGCTGCGATATGTACAGCTCCTTCGCCGCCCTGGTAATACTCCCGCATTCCGCAAGCACGCATACATACTGCTGTTCCTTCATATTCATACCCTTTCGCCATCCTTTCACCTGATTCCATTCAGACGATTATACCTTGCCGGCACCCGCAGACGGTCGACAAGAGATACATTTTCTTCATTATAGCATGGCAAAAGTATTTGTAAAACTTATAATCTTGTAAACTTATCATAAATTTATCAAAATATCGCAGCGAAGCCGTTCCCGCTCTTTTTCTCCCCCCGGCAAAGGCAAAAAACCGGATTAAGATTCGCTTAATCCGGTTTTGCCGTTTTCTCCTATCATAAGGTGTGTTTCAATTTACCACGTTTCGGACCTCTCCCGCTAAAAAAGCCCGCAGATTCCCCACCGCGTTTTCCAGCAGGCGCTGTCTGGACTCCCGGGGAGCCCAGGCAATGTGGGGCGTGATGATCACATTCCGGGCGTGTAGCAGCGGATTGTCGGCGCGAATCGGCTCCGTGGACACCACGTCCACAGCGGCCCCCGCCACCTTACCGCTGTTTAAAGCAGCCCGCAGATCCTCCTCCACGATCAGCTGCCCGCGGGAATCATTGACAATGAGAACGCTGTCTTTCATCTTGGCAATGGTGTTTCGGTTGATGATCCCCTCCGTCTCCGGGAAAAGCGGACAGTGAAGGACGATCACATCCGATTGCGCCAGCAGCGTATCCAAATCCGCGTAGTGACAGGCATCCGTCTCCAGGTCCGGGTTCGGATGCGCGTCAAAAGCAAGCACCCGCATACCCATTGCCTGGGCAATCCGGCCCGTTCCCTGGCCAATCCGCCCAAAACCGATAATTCCCATGGTTTTACCGGCCAGCTCTATGAGCGGGCTGTTCCAGTAACACCAGTCCGGGCAGGATTCCCAATCTCCAGACTTTACGCTGTCAGAGTGCGCGCCCACATGATGGCAGAGTTCCAGCAGCAGGGCGATGGTAAACTGCGATACCGCATCCGTGCCATAGGCAGGAACGTTGGTTACGGCGATACCGGCACGGCTGGCGGCGTCTATATCCACAATATTGTAACCAGTAGCCAGCACGCCGATAAATTTGAGGTTCGGGCAGACCGCCACTGTCCGGGCCGTAACCGGGCACTTGTTGGTAAATACAATATCCGCATCTCCGATCCGGTCCGCGGCCTCAGATGCGGGAGTGCGGTCGTAGACCGTCAGCTCCCCCAGCGCCTCAAGACCGCTCCAGGATAAATCTCCGGGATTCAAAGTATATCCGTCCAGCACGACAATTTTCATGGATTCCTCCATTTCTCTATTCGTTTCCGTTGATCTTGTTCCAATAGCTGAAATCCACTAGCTCAATCCACTCATTGAACGGCATAGCCATGTCGTCGATCTCCGCCGCGCTTCCGCCGCTCTTCACCATGATCTCGGAAGCCTGAGCCAGCGTTTTCATGACAATGGTCTGCATAGTCGCTCCTACGGTCAGAAGATTGTATCCCAGCTCGTGATACTCCCTGGCGCTGTAGTAACGGGCTTCCGTCCGCCCCCCCGCGCCCACGCGTCCCTGGCCCACCTTGCTTGCCACGGACTGGGAAAGGAATCCCCCAAGCTCGTCACGGTAACGGATCAGATGCTCGTCGGAGAAGCATCGGGGCCACACCACGTCCGCTCCCGCTTCTTTCCACATGCGAAACCGTCTCATACTCTCCTCAAAAGCGGCCTCCTTGTCCGTGAAAGAGCAGGAAGAAGTAGCTCCGCTGCGCACAATGATGAGGAAATCATCGCTTTTTCTGTGATCGCAGATTGCCTTTATCTTGTCCGCCACGCTTTCCGCGCTCATCATTTCCGGAATATAAGGCGGAAGCCAGGGGCATTTGTCGTCGCCGTAGTCGTCGATATGGATAGCGGTGGCTCCAGCCCGCTCGAATTCACCCGCCCAATATACGGCGCTGGCGATATCCCGCTCGCTTCCAAAGCCTGACTCGAAATCCACGATCAGCGGTATCTGGATATGATTGGAAATGTTGTAGATTCGATCCCGCACCTCAGCGGCCGTCACCAACCCAAGATCGGGCAGTCCCAGGGAAGCATTTAGCTGAGAGGACCCCAGCTTCACAGCGTCGAACCCCGCCTTCTCCTCGATAATTGCGGAAAGGGAATCCCAGACGCCCCCGCATAAAACCATTTCATTGTTTGCTAATTTTTGTTTTAACGTTGAATTTGCCATTTCAGTTCTCCTTGTATTTTGTCAGATTGATGTTCCGGTTCAAAGGTTATCAGCCCTCCAAAATACAGTGTTTTCCAAAGCTCAGCGCTTCTGATTCATTTCCCTGCGCCACTGTCCAAGCTGCTCTGCAGTCACCCTGATTCCGGTTCGGATCGCTTCCCGGCAGGGCGTCAGCACCGCCAGCTCCGCCTGTTGGGCGGCACGGCAGGCCCCGGCTACCTGGTCCGCAATCTCCGACGGAATCACCACAGCGCCATGCTTATCGGCGTGAATCAAATCACCCGGGTGGATTGTGAGCCCGCAAACCTCCACCGGGCAGTCCCAGGCGTCCACATGGGTGTATCCCCTGGCCACCATCACCTGGGTCGAAAAGAAATAGAAGCCCAGGGGCCCGGCCTCATTTAAATCACGGACGCCTCCTTGTGTAATGGTCCCGATACAGCCCAGAGCCATATGGGAAGTAGCCTGTACCTCGCCCCAGAAAGAACCGATCGGTTCCGTATCCATGTCCTGGATCACCGCTACGGTAGGGGCTGGAACCCGCGCTACGCTTTCGTAATACCGGACCAGGTTGTCGGCTGCGTTGGGATTGGGATGCATAGAGGACACCCTGGCCGTGACGGCATATCCCACCATAGGTTCCTCAAGCGGAACCCGCAGCGTCAGGCCCGGCCTGGTAAACCCTTGGGTCGCAGGTCTTAAATGAAAGCGGTCCACGGCATTGTATACCGTGGGGGAGTCAAATTGCTTCAGCTCGTCGAGCTGTGCCTGTGTCAGATAATTCATAAAGTCTTCCTTTCCGCCTTTGACGGCATTTGTCTGCGGATGCCCGGCAGGCAGAGCGCGCCCGCCAGCGTCATACCCATCATCAGCAGGGAAGCCGGTACGCCGCCCTTTCGAAGCATGGGCCCCGCCAGCAATGGGCCGATAAAACCGGCCGCCAGCACGGACATATTGACGATGCTAAAATGAATTGCAAAGTTACGGCTTCCGAAGATTGACCGTATATAAGCGGAATTGCAGGGAAAGACCCCTCCATAGCTGAGGCCCAGAAGGCCGTAACTTATTATAAGAACAACAATTTGCAAGGATGCAGCAGAATAATAAAGAAGAATACTCCCGCCCATAAAAACAGCTGTGATCGCGGCAAAGGTAACGCGGCTTCCAGCTACATCCAGAATCCAGCCAAAGACGATGCGTCCCAGGCCGTTAAAGACCGAAACCAGACCTGCGCAGAACGCGACTACGGCCAGCCCCTGTCCAAGGGAAGCGGCGATTGCCGCGCTGTTTCCCACCACAATCAGAGCAGCCGATCCCAGAAGCACGGTCCAGAGAAAATAAAACCAGAAAGAGGGGCAACGAAGCATTGCAAACGTATCGCCGGTCTCACCCACGGGGCCTGGATCCTCCGCAGATTCCATGTCCGGGCGGATTTCTTTTCCCCCAGCGGTCGGAATGTTTTTCCGCAGCGCACCCGTCAGTACCAGGCTCCCCACCGTCTGAACGACGGTAATCAGAAGTCCCAATAATCCCAGCGCCGCTCGCAGTCCAAAGCGGTTGTCCAGAACGGAAAACAATGTTCCGATAACAGAGGCCCCGCATCCGAAACTCATCAGCAGCACGCCTGAAATCCTACCCGCATTACCGGGAAAAAGAACCAGAGTCCGGCTGAGCGCTCCGTTGTAGAGAATCCCGGCGCCCAGACAGAGCAGCCCGCCAAAACCCAGATACAAAGATAAAAGCTCTGACATCAGGGTGAGCGTGAAAAACCCAGCTGTCATTAACAGGGTTCCGCTGAGCAGAACCGGCCGGATGCCATACCGGCTGTGAAGGATTCCGCTCACAATTCCTCCGACACAGAAACCGGCCAGTCCCATAGAAAACGTGAATCCCACGGCCTCTGCAGACCATCCGAACGTCCGGATCACAGGGGCTGCAAACATGGCCCACGAATACGGAAGACTGCAAAACATCAACATAACCGCGCCTGCCGTCAGATGAAAAACTTTTCGTGTCACCGCCATCCTCCTCTCCGAAATTCCCAACGCACGGTAACCGCTGCGTTAAATTCAATATAGCAGGGAAATATCCGCCCGTCCAATAAAGAATACGGATATACTTATGGGATTTCGTTATAAGGAACCGGCCCGCAAATTTGTTTACAACCACACCGCAAAATGGTATGATGAGGGAAATTAAAAGGGATGCCGGACGGCAGTCCCCGGGAGAGGATGGCGTTATATAGATGAAACCGGAATTTACGATGCAGCACATCGGAGTCAACTGCGGCGACCGCGACGAGGCGGTGCGGACCGTCACTTTATTTTCACAGATTTTTGACCTGGAACTGAGAACAGAGAAAAAGGGTTCCCCTTTTGCGGGCACCTGCGTGGAGGCCATGGCAGGCAACGGCCCCGGAACTCACGGTCACATCGCGTTCTACACACCGGACATGGAAGCCGCCATCTCCTATCTGGAGAAAAAGGGCGTGGCCGTAAACCAAGCCTCCGCCAAGCGCAGAGAAGATGGCTCCATCTATGTGATCTATCTGCAGGACGAGATCGCAGGCTTTGCAATCCAGTTGATCAACAAATAACCGGCTTGTCAAAGCGCCGGATGGCCCGGTTAACAGCGTCCCCTTCCCATTTCCACGGGATCGGGAGCGCGGTTTCCCGGGCCATCCGTCATGCAGCTCTCACGTCTCCTCATTCTTAAACTGTTTCGCAAATTCGATAAAGTCTCGTATTACCCTCTCCTTCTCCCGTTCCTTCTTCCAAAGCAGCGTGACCTCCCGTTGAAAATGCGGCTCGCGGATTGGTATAAATCGGAGAATTGTGTCAAAATAAATCTGCCGTTCCCTGTAGTAGATCCCCAGCGCCACGCCCTTGCTGCGCTCCACGGCGCGCATGAGCTGGGATGGAAAATACTCCATGATCACGTGCGGCTCAAAACCGGCCCTGCGGCACATTTCGTCCGTGGTCTGCCGGAACGCCGTTCCCTGCTGCATACAGACAAAATTCTCGCCGGCCGCTTCCGCCAGATCGATCCAGGGACGCCCGGCAAACGGATGGTCCGCATTGACAATCAGCCCCATATCCTGTTTCATCAGGATGCAGGAACCCAGCTCATCACTTCTGATGGGTATGGTGGAGACTGCGAAGTCACAGCGCTCTTGTCTCAGCTCCGTGCCAATGGAAGCGCTGGCAATGGAATACTGTTTCAGGCGCAGCTGGGGGCGCGTGGACATGTAGGTAAAGAACATCTCCTGAGTGGACATATAGCTGTTACAGGCGATGGTGAGCTCATCGCAGTCCTGGGACTTCTGACGGTCTAACAGGCGCCGGGTCTGTTCCAGATCCCCCAGCACCCGGTCTGTAAAATCCAAAAAAATCTTTCCGGCGGAATTCAGGACAATTTTTCTGCCCTTCCGGTCAAACAACCGGGCATCCAGTTCCTTCTCAAGCCGCGACAGGGAGGCGCTTATGGCCGGCTGGGCCACATGCAGTTTCTCGGCGGCCCGCGACATATTTTCCTCTCGTGCCAGAATTTGGAAATATTGCAGCTGTGTTAAATCCATGGCGATACCTCTTATATAGGTTTGATTATAAGGTTATGGCGTTTTAATATTGGACATTCTATCATGAATCGAATAAACTTACTATAACAAATGACAAAAAGCTTGTCAAATACTCATTTTAATTGAACAAGCTGCACAACCTCCATTTAGGGTTCAAAGGGTCAGACCTTTAAATGCCGGAGGCGGTACACTCCGGCGCATAAAAAACAAAACGCTACGTATATGGATTCGGGAAAGGAAGGTTACTGTGTATTTAGCAATCTTAGGGTATCTGCTTCTGGTATTATTAATTGTTCTGCTGCTCAAAAGCAAAGCAACACCTATGGTCTTGTTTATTCTCCTGCCCATAGGCATCGCTCTTCTGGCCGGTTTTTCTCCGGTCACCATCAACGAATATGCCAAAGCCGGGGTGAGCACCACCACCAGCAACGCAATTCTGTTCTGTTTTTCTATCCTATTTTTTAACATGATGAATGATGTGGGCGTGTTCGATCCCATCATCAACTTTATTGTCAAGCGGTTCGGAAAAAATGTGGTCGGAATCTGTGTAGCGGCCGTGTTGGTGGCCATTGTCGGCCATCTGGACGGATCCTCCTCCACCACGCTGCTTATCACCATCCCGTTTTTTGCGCCTATTTTTAAGAAGATGCGCATCAACCCCTGCCTGTTGGTCCTGCTCTGCGGCGTCGCCCTTGGCGTTATGAACCTGACCCCCTGGGCTGGAGCAGTTGCACGTGTGTCCGTGGTTACGGGCGTGGAATCCACCTACCTGTGGAGACGTCTGATGCCGATGCAGGGCGTAGGACTGATTGCCGGTGTGGCTATCGCGGTCATCTACGGCAAACGTGAAGTCCGCTTGGGCGCCGGCCTCAAAGGGGATGAAACGCTGGATCTGAACACAGCTGAAAAGAAACCCCTGGACTGGAAATACTTTGTCAATCTGGCGTTAACCATCGGAACAATCGTCATTCTCTCCATTGGCAGCTTTACAGCCTACGTCGTATTTATGGTTGCAACCGGTCTGGCGGCAATAATCAACTATCCCGGTCAGAAGGTACAGACCAAGGTTATCAACAAATTTGCACCGGCGGCATTCTTCATCACCGCCACCATGCTGGCCTCCGGCGTATTTGTGGGCATCCTGGGACAGGGCGAGCCTTCGATCCTGACGGAAATGTCCGAGGTGCTTTTAAATCTGCTCCCCGCAGCCCTGGCCAAACATCTGCATCTGATCATGGGCCTGCTCAGCGCTCCCCTGGGGCTGGTCTTCGGCGGCGACGCTTACCTGTACGGCGTTCTCCCCCTGTGCATCCAGGTGGGCAGCCAATATGGTATCTCCGCGGAATCCATGGGTCTGGCAATGGTTATCGGCAAAAACGTGGCCATGATCGGCAGCCCGGTATTCGCCTCCACCTACATGGCCATCGGACTGGCTGACGTGGAGCTGAAAGATTACCTGAAATTCGCGTTTGTACCGCTGTGGGTGACATCCATCATCATGGTTTTCAGCGGTGTGCTGTTAGGTATCATCGGGCTTTAACGGTCCACCCTCGTGATTTGCAAAAAGCCGGCGTACGCCGGCTTTTTTGTGTGCGCAAATCTGCAGCGACACAAACTTAATCTGGATTTTCATTCCTCATATGTTTATAATGAAGTTAAACTGATTTTCGCCTGGGCCTGGAATGTCTGTTTTCCTAAAACTCCCAAAACACGCCGCCCAGGCGCGGCCACCGGCCGGAAAGGCTAACCCCTCATGATCAAAGAACTATCCTACGTCATCGCCATCGCCGAAAAAGGCAATGTATCCAAAGCCGCCGAGTCCCTGTTCATCTCTCAGCCCTCCCTCAGCCGCTACATTAAGGACCTGGAGAACCGGCTGGGCGTGCAGCTTTTCCAGCGCATCAACAACCGGCTGATCCTGACCCACGCGGGCGAAAAATACGTGGAGACAGCCAAAAAGATCACGGAAATGTACACGGACCTGGAAAAGGACTTATCCGGCATCAACGAGGAGCTGTCCGGCCGCCTGCGGGTGGGCTGCGCGGTTCTGAGAATGTCCTACAACATGCCCTCGATCCTCAAGTCCTTTATCACCAAATACCCCAACGTAGACTTGCAGCTCTACGAGAACTATACCACCAAGGGTCTGGAGTACATGCTGTTAAACGGCGAGATCGACCTGGCCATCATCAACCAGCGGGGTCTTCCCCGCCTGAGCTACATCCCCTTTTTTGAGGAGGAGCTGCTGATCGCGGTTCCCGCGGCCCAGACCCTGGCCGCCAAGGGCGTGCCCAAAGAGGGCTGCAAGTACCCCTGGATCGACATCCGCCTGGTCCACAACCAGCCCTACATCGGGCTCAACGGCGAGCAGTCCATCGCCATTAAAACCCGTGAAATCTTCAGCCAATACCGCGTCACCCCGGCCACGGTATTAAAGGTCAAGAGCGTGGAGTCCGCCTTCCGTCTGGCGGAGGCCGGCCTGGGCTGCGCCATCGTGCCCGAGACCGTGGTGCGCATCCCCAGCGTCCCGGTGCCGCCGAAAATCTTCTCCTTCGGCGATCCCATAACGAAGTGGAACCTGGCCATCGCGTACCGGGAGGGGACGGTGTTCTCCAATACTGCGGTGGAGTTTATTAATCTGGTGAAAAATATTCATCCGTCGTTGCGGGAAGGCTGAAGAACCATGTTATTCACAATATCGAACCTCCGCCAGCTATATTTTAACTGTGTGCAATTCGAGGCGGTCCGATATAAACCGGTCATTTCGGAGAGATGAATTCTCACGATCATACATCACAAAGAAAAAACATCCCTGTTTGGAAACTCAAGGCCATAAAACCTTGGTTCCAGCAGGGATGTTCTTAATTCAGGAGAAGGGGATTATTAAACCGCTGCACCTCCTCTCATCTTATATGATTTAAAATCCCATCCATCCAGTAGCCGTAGCCCAAATCAGGCTGACCACAATCGGGATCAGGTAAACTGTAAACAGCGGCGTAATGAATTTCATCCATTTTTTAAAGCTCACCTGGGCCAGTGCAAGGGCGCCCATGAATGCCGCACTGGTTGGGTTCATCAGGTTTGTGAAGCTGTCACCGTACTGGTAAGCCAGAATCGCGGTCTGACGAGTGATTCCCAACACGTCTGACAGCGGCGCCATGATCGGCATCACCACGTTGGCCTGAGCGGAACCGGAGGGGATGGGAATGTTGATCAGACAGTTCGCTACAAACATTCCGATCGCTGCCATGGCCTTGGGCAGGGCGCGCAGGGGCAGGGAGATGTAATATACCACTGTATCAATGATCAGGCCGTTGGTGAGGATTGCGGAAATCATGGACGCCAGAATGATCATGAGCACCGTGCTGACCATGGTCTGTCCACCCTTTACAAAAGTCTTGTAGCCCTCATCCAGGGACTTCCCTGCCACAATATTCCCAAACACAGCCGCCACAAAGAGGATGCCCGCCATCTCCGACGGACCGTATTTCCACAACTTGGTGCCGATGGCAAAATATACGATACCAGCTACAAATACCAACAGAATCAAACCGTGCTTCCAGGTAAATTCCTGGCCCGCATAAGCGCTGTTGGCCTCCACGCTCAGGGAATCGATGCTCTGCCCACCCATCACGCTTTTGGACGGGTCTTTCCGAATGCGTACACAGTACCAGGTCATAAACGCAGCCAGAATCAGCACGAAGATCACGGTCATCACCAATCTCACACCAAAGCCGGAAAACTGCGGAATTCCAGCCAGGGACTGGGCTGTGGCGGTAGTGGAAACGTTGATCGGCGATGCCATGAAGCCGATCCAGGGGCCCAGGTAGGCCAGTCCCACGGCCACGGCGTTATCCAGCTTCAGCTTCTGAGCGATCACGATACAGATGGGAACCAGAGTGATGGCTGTACTGATAAATACGGTAGCCGATCCGCAGACTCCCAGCAGGCAGCAGAGAATGGGAATAATGGCGATGGTCTTATCGCCGTAGCGTTTGATGATGGCATCCAGCCCCAGATCCATAGCGCCGGTTTCCGTGATCATACGCAGGGAACCTCCCACCACCAGCATGGACAGAATCAGGCTGCCGCTGGCTTTTAAGGCGCTGGTTCCCATGGTAAGAATTTCCTGGAAAATGTTGACGTGAATTTTCTGTACAATATGGAAGGAATCGGGATCCACTACATTGTCCACCCGCTCAAACTGCCCGGACGGAATAAAAAATGAGAGAATCCAGAACACCACAATAATCCAGGTTATAAGGACGAACGGATTTAATTCTTTCGACTTCTTTTCTTTTGCATGTTTTGCCGGCATATCGGACCTCCTACTCGCATTCGTTCAATTTAAGGGCAATCTGTAACGTTGTAAACGCGCCGTACGGCAAAGCGGCTTCATCCACATCGAATTTCGGGTTGTGGGCCGCCTCCCCGGAGCCGTACTCCCGATTGCGGACGCCGATCAGGACGTGAAGCCCCTGTCCATTATACGCCCGGATATAATTGGTAAATCCTTCGGACCCGGTCTTGGGCTCGGTTTCCACCACCGCTTTAGTCCCCAGAGCCTCCCCAACTGCCTGACAGGCCAGATCCGCCAGATGGGGATCATTCACCAGGGGATAGCTTAAATACTCAAACGTCTGCTCTACCTTGCAGCGGTGGGCGGCAGCGATGGCATTCACAATCTCTTTCATACGCCCATATGCAAACTCGCCCAGCCCCCGGTCAAAGAACCGCATGGTTCCGCCAAAGGAAGCCTGTGAAGGAATGGCATTTCGCGCAGTTCCCGATTCCACATGGCCGATGGTCAGGGCCATGGGAGACAGAGGCGGAATATTGCGGGTCAGAATCTGGTTTAAGCCGGTGATCATCTCCGCTGTGCAGAGAATCGGATCAACCCCGCGGTGAGGAGCGGCTCCGTGGGTTCCCTCGCCGTATATCGTGTATTCAAACGCCCCTACTCCGGCCATTCGGGGACCCGGGACAATGGATACGGTTCCCGTGTCAAGTCCCTCCTCCACGTGGCAGGCATAGACGCGGTCTATCTCATAGTGCTCCAGGTATGGCAGCATCAGCCAGCAGCCCTTACCATTTTCCTCCGCAGGTTCAAAGCAGATGATGAACTTACCGGAAAATTGATCCCGAATGGCGGTTAATTCCTTCATCACAGCCAGCATCATGGCCGTGTGGGCGTCGTGACCGCACAAATGACCCACTCCCGGCACCTTGGAGCAACTGTTCTTCGGTCCCGCCAGGTTGTTGGCGTCCTCCTGAATGGGAAGAGCGTCGATATCCGCTCTCAGGAGTACGTTCCTGCCCATCCCCGGCTTCGTCCCCTGAACCACGGCAATCACTCCGTAATCCCCGGCCATCTCGTAGGGCAGGCCGCAGGCCTCCACCTCCGCCACAATAAACCGGCTTGTCTCCTTTTCCTCCATGCTCAGCTCCGGCGACTCGTGAAAGCGCCTTCTGACCGTTACCAAATAATCCTGGTACTTGTCTTTAAATTGTTGAAACGTCATATTATCCCCCATTTCTGCGCTGCATTTTTATTCCGGGATCCGCTGTGCAGCGCGCGCAGACCCCATCCCTCCGGCCCCTCCTCCCTCCGCCGCTCTACGGCGCGGGAGGCATGATCCGAAGCATTTTCCTCGCTATCAGTGTAAGGGGTATAGTCACTATACGTGCAACTTGTTAAAATCAACAAAGATCTGGTACGGGATTTATGCACATTCCTCATAGGCAATTCCGGCCGTCAGGATTTGCCTCTTGAATTTTCGCGGCTTTTCCGATAAGATTTTATAAGAAGAAACAGGGGGCAGGATGCGGATATGGAATTTACAATCGGAAAAATGGCGGAGCTGCACGGTATTTCCAGGCAGACACTGATCTACTATGACAAAATCGGACTGTTCCGGCCCACGAGGGTGGACGACAGCGGGGCGCGCTACTATGACAGTTCCCAACTGCCCTTTCTGCGGGAGATCTGTTTTCTGAAGGAACAGAACGTGCCGCTTAAGGAGATCCGCAAAAATATGGAGTCCAGAAACCGTGATTCCGCCATGCTTTTGCTCAAAAGCCAAATTGAGGAGATCCAGATCCAGCAAGATGCGTTGGAGCGGACCCGCCAGGCGTTGCTCAGCCGGCTCTCCTTCTATCAGAAAGCGGACTGCGATCTCCTGCAGGGCGATTCCCTGCTGGTGGAACACCTGGAGAAGCGCAGGGCTGTGTTCGTAAAATGGCCGCAGGAGGACATGACCGTGGACCTGCTGCATATGTGCTATGTCCGCGGCTGGGAAAAACTGCGTCAGGCGGGCCTGAACATGGACAAGGGCTTCGGCGCCGTCATGCGCCGCTCTTCTCTGGAAGCGGATCAGCCTCTTAATCGTGCGGGCAGCTTGTTCTTCATTCCTGAAGGCGCGCCGCCGGTGGATGGTGAAATCGTGATTCCAGAAGGGGATTACCTCTGTATGTTCCGCTGCGGCATGCCCTACAAGCTGAATCCGGTATACGAGTTCTGGAGCCTCATTGCACGCAGGCAGATCAAGACGTCCGGGGATCTCATCAGCGTCTGCCTCCTGGACACCACCTTTCACAGTGAGCACCTGAAGGAGGATCTATGCCAGCTTCAGATTATGCTGGCGTAAGGTTTGTACAGTGAATCTCCCGGAAAAAAGTTTTTTGTACAAAATGACCTATTGAACCTATAGCCGCTATACGTCTTATACTTACAGCCATGGAGCATTTCTCCACGGCTGTTTTTTATGCCGCAAACCGGATTTTCATTCGGAGCGCATGCGCTTAACAGCCCCGAGGACTGCCCGCCCCCAAATGGAACCGGAAAGGAGCTGCAAATGCAATATAACTTCGATGAGATCATATCCAGAAAAAACACCTCGTCCCTCCGTTGGGATACGGTATGGCAGAAATACGGGGAACCGGATCTAATTCCCCTCACCACGGCGGACATGGATTTTAGGACTGCGCCCGCGGTAATCCACGCGCTGAGAGAAGCAGTGGAGCGAGGGATTTTCGGTTATCCCGCGGCCATGGACGGCTACTTTGAGGCGGTCATGGAGCGTATGGAACAGTTTCGCGGCTGGCATGTGGACCGGGACTGGATCTGTCGCAGCCCCGGGATTGTAAACGGGGTTGCCTATATCATTCAGGGGTTGACAAAGCCCGGGGACAGGATCGTACTGCCTTCCCCAATGTACCACCCCTTTGCCCACCTGATCGCAGACAACGGCCGGGAACTCTCCCGCACCTCCATGATCCTGCGGGACGGCCGCTATGAACTTGATTTCCAGGATCTGGAGAAAAAGCTGGCGGACAGCCGGGCAAGTCTTCTGATCTTCTGCAGCCCTCACAATCCGTCCGGGCGCGTCTTCACCCGAAGCGAGCTGGAACAGGTGATCCGACTCTGCCACCGCCACCAGGTGCTGCTGCTCTGCGACGAGATTCACAGCGACTTCTGCTTTTCGGGCCATCCCTTTGTAAGCGCCGGGCAAGCGGCGCGGGAGATGGGATCAGAATACGAGCAGAACCTGATCGTCTGCACCTCTGCCAGCAAAAGCTTTAACATTGCCGGGCTGCAGAACTCCGATATCCTGATCCCCAACCCTTCAAACCGCGCTGCCTACAACAGGGTTTTGACCAGCCAGCACCTGATGAGCTGTAATTACCTGGGCATTCTTGCCACCGAAGCAGCCTATCGGGGCGGTCAGGACTGGCTGGAGGCCGTGACCGCATATCTGGAAGAGAATCGGAATTATCTGATCGATTTTATTTCCAAAAATTGTAATCCCATTGGCACCATCATCCCACAAGCTACTTATATGGCATGGCTGGATTGCCGCGGCCTATCCATGACGGAAGGGGAGTTGGAGCAGTTCTTTATCCACCAGGCCCGTGTGGGGGTGAACATGGGCGGAACCTTTGGGCCGGAGGGAGAAGGCTTTGTCCGTCTGAATTTCGCCTGTCCCCGCACGCTTCTCGCCGAAGCGCTAAAGCGCATCGCCTCGGCCCTTGACACACGCGCCGACGAGTAGGGAGGAAAACCGGTTATGCGTTACGCAATCATTGGATTTGGATGCGCCGGATACCACTGTGCCGCCCAAATCCGTAAAATAGACCCCCAGGGCTCCGTGTCCGTGTTCAGCGATCACAGCGACAGCCCCTACAACCCGATGCTCACCACTTATTACATTGCCGGGCTGCTGCCCCGCGAGGGAATGCTGCCCTTCGGAACATTGGAAGAGGCAGCCGGACGGCTGCGGCTGGAGATTTACAGAGACTGCCGGGTGACCCGCGTCCACGGCAAAGACCGGGAGATCCTGCTGGAGGACGGCAGGCGCATGGAATTTGACCGCATTCTCATTGCCACCGGTGCCAGCGCCTGGGCGCCTCCTATTCCCGGACTGAACCCCGGCGAGGCCTTCTCTATGAGAACCATGGCCGACGCCGACCGGCTCCGGCTGGCCCTCAACACCCGCCCGATCCGGCAAGCGATAGTGGTCGGCGCATCCATGGCAGGCATCAAAGTGGCGGAGCTTCTCAACAACCGCGGCATCACAGTCACCCTGGCCGACCTGGCCCCAGGTATCTTTCCCTTAGCCGCCTGCGGCGAAGTGGCTGAAGAGATCGAACGCCGGGTAGAGCGAACCGGCGTCAATCTGGCCTTCGGCTGTACCATCGGATCCGTTTCCCATGAAGGCAAAAGTCTGATCTGTTCCATGACGGACGGGAGAACCGTCCGCGCCCAGCTTGTGGTGCTCTGCATCGGAACCAGAGCAAACACCGGCCTGGCCGACCCCGGCGAAATCCTGATCAACCGGGGAATTGTGGTAAATGAACGCATGGAAACCAGCTGTCCGGGTATCTATGCTGCAGGGGACTGCTGCGAAGGGACCGATCTGCTGGCCGGTGACACGAAAATCATTGGCCTGTGGGCCAACGCCGGCCATCAGGGAGGAACCGCCGGGCTCACTATGGCCGGCGGTTCGGGCTGCTTTGAGGGTAATATCCCCCACAACATTACCCACTTTATGGGAATGGACTTTATCGGCCTTGGGGACAGCAGACAGCAGGGCCGGATTTTGACCTGCGGGAACCTGGAAAAAGGCCTGTACATCCGGGCGGTGTTGACCGACGGACGGCTGGCCGGCGTGAATATTCTGGACAACTACCGGATCAGCGGCGCAGTGAAGAATTATTTTTACCGGCAGCTGGCTTCTTCCCCCTCCGAACGGCCTGTAATCTCACGCATTCAACGCGGTATTCTGGTCCGGGAAGGCCTCCGCCCGTCGTTTCTGCGTCAACTGGAAGGAGAGCTAATATGAAAGAACTGGATCAGCGCATCCGCGCAAAAATTCCAGGCGAAGATACGGAAATCGAAATCCGCCGTACGCTCTGCGATATCTGCACCCCGCAGATGCACTGCGGACTGGATGTGTATGTGAAGGACGGAATTGTGTTAAAGGTGGAAGGTTCCCCGGAACACCCGGTCAACCGCGGTTTTCTGTGCACCAAGGGAGCCGCCAACCGCCAGTATCTCTACCGGAAGGACCGGATTCTCACCCCTCTGCGCAGGGTGGGGCCCCGTGGGACAGGAAACTTTGAGCCGATCTCCTGGGACGAGGCGATCCGCACGGTATGCAGCCGTCTCAACAGCGCCAAAGAACAGTTCGGAGCCGACAGCGTAGCCTTTTTCTCCGGCTATGGAAAATGGTACCGGCCCATGTACCGCCGTTTCGCCCATGTATTTGGAAGCCGGAACTACGGAACGGAATCCAGCTGCTGCTTCACCTCGGGCCTGATGGCCTGGCAGGTAGCCACAGGCATGCACGTGAACGCCGACATGGCCCACAGCGGACTGTTCCTAGGCTGGGGCACCAATGGCTACTACTCCCGCTACCGGCTGCCAGACGCGATTGAGCAGCAGCGCAAGCGTGGGATGAAGGTAATCATTGTGGACCCGCGCATCACCCCCGCCTCCCTGCGTCTGGCGGACCTTCACCTGCGCCCCCGCCCGGGCACAGACGGAGCGCTGGCTCTGTCCATCGCCTACGTGCTGATCCACAGCGGCTGGGTGGATCACGAATATATCCGCCGCTATGTCCACGGTTATGGAGCCTACTGCAGCTATGTGGACCGATTCTCCCCTGAGATCGGTGAGAAATTGACGGGCGTGCCGGCCGCCCGGATCCGGGAAGCCGCCCGGATGATCCATGAGAGCGGACCCATGAGCATCTGCGAGAGCTCCGCCCCCATCGGCCATCATCGAAACGGCCTCCAGAATTACCGGGCCATCATGTCCCTGTTAGCCATCACAGGAAATTATGACCGGGCAGGCGGGCAGCTTCCCGCATCCCATACCTACATGGAACTGTCCTGTGGATTTGAGACCGGAGAGGATGAGTTCATGAACGGCCGTTTTCCCGGAGGCAGGAAAGCGGCTGTAGGCGGCGACCGCTTTCCCCTATGGTATGAGCTGCGCCGTGAAATGCAGTCCAACGACCTGGCAAACCGGATTTTGGACCAGGGGAACGACCGCATCCGCGCCGTGTTCGCCCTGGGCATGAACCTTCGGATGTTCGCCGGAGACGGCCGCATGATTCGGGCCTTGAAGGAACTTGACTTTTTTGTGGATGTGGATTTATTCCTGACGGATACCGCCAAGTATGCAGATATCGTACTCCCGGCCTGCACCTCCCTGGAACGCGGGGAATTCAAGTGCTATCCCGGCGGATACGCCTGGTATACCAAGCCTGTGGTTTCACCCCTTGGACAGGCGAAATCCGATGCCGACATCCTAACGCTCATGGCCCGGGAAATGAATCTGGACGACGATCTGCTGAAACAGGGCTACCGCGAATGCATCCGCCATATCATCCGCGATCTCCCCGTCACGGTGGAAGAGCTGGAGGCCAGTCC
The DNA here is from genome assembly GCA_025149125.1 of [Clostridium] asparagiforme DSM 15981. Classification (GTDB taxonomy): domain Bacteria; phylum Bacillota; class Clostridia; order Lachnospirales; family Lachnospiraceae; genus Enterocloster; species Enterocloster asparagiformis. The sequence continues at coordinate 6,192,723 of CP102272.1, forward strand.
TCTGCCCGTGGCTCTGCCGGACCTCTCGCCCTACCGGCCGGGAACCATGCTGGAACGGGGCCTCCCCACCCTCAGCGGCAAATTTGAGCTGGACTCCCTGCTCATTTCCCGGCACCCGGAGTGGGGCCTGGACAGTCTGCCCACCTACACCGCCCCCTTAAGCCCTGACCCGGCGGCCTGGCCCATGATTCTGTGCGCCGGCGCAAGGATCCCCAATGCATTGCACTCCCGGCTCCACGACCAGCCCTGGGAGCGCAGCCTGCGCCCCCGGCCACAGGCGGAAATCAGCCTGGAGGATGCCCGGGCTCTGGGCGTGGAGGCCGGGGACTGTTTGGAAATCTCCACTCCGTTCGGTTCCATCCGTCTGGAAGCCGCTCCCACGCAAACGGTGCGCCAGGGCGAGGTATACGTGTTTCACGGATATCGGGAAGCGGATGTCAACCGCATCCTGGATCCGGACAATCTGGACCCGTACAGCGGCTTTCCCGCGTTCAGAAGCGCATACTGCCGGATCAGGAGGTGTGAGGCATATGAAAATTGACCTGGATATCAGCCGCTGCTGCGCTTGCGGGGCCTGCGCGGTGGCGTGCATGGATCAAAACGACATCGACGTGGAAAAGGGACTGCGCCCATTCCGTTCTGTATTCCGGGACGACTGGAGCATAAATGCAGACGGACTTCCCACCCACTTCTCCATCGCCTGCATGCACTGCCCGGAGGCCCCCTGCGTCCTGGCCTGCCCTGCGGGCTGCATCAAAAAGGATGAGGCCACCGGACTTACCCTATACGACAATACACACTGTATCGGCTGTCACAGCTGCGCTATGGCCTGTCCCTTCGGCGCTCCGGCCTTCACCCCGGACGGAAAGATGCAAAAATGCGACGGCTGTGCCGAACGGCTTAGAGCCGGCCTGGAACCAGCCTGCATCCGCGCCTGTGCATTTGGCGCCCTAAAAGTAGTACGCTGCGCCTCAGAGGAGCTGCCCGCGGACCGCTCCCTCTGCGCGCTGTGTGAAGAACTGGCAAAAATACAGAAATGACGGTATCTGGCCTACATTTTGAAGGAGGTATATTATGAATCAGATCAACGATCTTCGCAGCGCCCTTGAGCTGCTGCGCAACCTGCCCGGCCAACTGGCGGAGACCGACGTACCGGTGGACCCCATGGCGGAACTAGCCGGCGTTTACCGTTATGTGGGAGCCGGTGGGACGGTAATGCGTCCCACAAAAGAAGGCCCGGCTATGATATTCAACAACATCAAGGGGCATCCGGGCGCCAGAATCGCCATCGGGCTTCTGGCCAGCCGGGACCGGGTGGCCGCTCTGTTCGGCTGCAAGCCCCAGCAACTCAGTCGGACGCTCTTAGAGGCGGTGGAACACCCCATCCCGCCGGTCCTTACCGCAAAGGTACCGCCCTGCCAGCAGGTGGTCCATCTGGCCTCGGACCCGGATTTCGATCTGCGAACCCTGATCCCCGCTCCTACCAACACTCCCGTGGACGCTGGTCCTTATCTGACCCTGGGTATGTGCTACGCCACCCACCCGGATACCGGGGAAAGCGACGTCACCATCCACCGCATGTGCATTCTTGGCCGCGATGAGCTTTCCATCTTCTTCACTCCCGGGATCCGGCACATCGGTGCCATGGCCCTACGGGCCGAGGAGCTGGGACGCCCCCTGCCCATCTCCATCAGTATCGGAGTGGACCCGGTAATCGAGATCTCCTCCTGCTTTGAACCGCCTACCACGCCCCTGGGATTTGACGAGTTGTCCATCGCCGGAGCTCTGCGGGGTGAGCCTGTGCAGATGTGCCGTTGCCTGACCGTCGAAGAGAAGGCCATTGCTAACGCGGAGTACGTGCTGGAGGGTGAGATCATCCCCGGAGTCAGGGTCACGGAAGACTGCAACACCCACACTGGATACGCCATGCCGGAATTTCCCGGATACACCGGTCCCTCCAGCAGCGAGTGTTGCCTGATCAAAGTGAAAGCCGTTACTCACCGTGAGAATCCCATCATGCAGACCTGCATCGGGCCAAGCGAGGAGCATGTATCCATGACAGGAATCTGCACTGAAGCCAGCATCCTGGCCATGGCGGAAAAAGCCATGCCCGGAAAGCTCACGAACATCTGCTGTCCCTCCTCCGGCGGTGGCAAGTACATGGCGGTTCTTCAGTTTAAAAAATCTGTGCCCAGCGACGAGGGGCGTCAGCGCCAGGCCGCCCTGCTGGCCTTCGCTGCCTTCAGCGAGTTAAAACACGTGTTTTTGGTGGACGAGGATGTGGACTGTTTTGATATGAAGGATGTATTCTGGGCCATGAGCACCCGGTTCCAGGCCGATCAGGACGTGATCGCCATCCCAGGCGTGCGCTGCCACCCCCTGGACCCCTCCAACGATCCCGGCTTTTCGCCATCCATCCGGGATCACGGCATCGCCTGCAAGGCCATCTTTGACTGCACGGTGCCCTATGACCAGAAGGCCCGGTTTAAACGAGCGGAATTTCTGGAGGTGGACCCCTCCCGCTGGCTGGAGAAAACCGCGGGGTCACCCCAATGGCAGGAGGTGAAGGCATGTGCCCAAAACGATTGATCATAGGCGTCAGCGGGGCCTCCGGCGCGCCCATCGCCCTGGAACTGCTGCGCGCCTTACAGGCCACGGAAATTGAGAGCCACCTGATCATCACGGCAGGCGGCGAAAAAACCATCGAGCATGAGACGGAGCTGACGGTTCGGGACTTTGCCAGGCTGGCAGACCAGGTATACGACAATAAAAATATCGGAGCCGCTCCGGCCAGCGGCAGCTACCGCACCATCGGCATGGCGGTGGTTCCATGCAGCATGAAAACACTGGCCGGTATAAACAGCGGTTACAGCGACAATCTGCTGCTGCGGGCCGCCGACGTGACCTTGAAAGAGCGCCGCAAGCTGGTGCTGGCGGCCCGGGAATGCCCGCTGAGCGCCATCCATCTGCGCAACATGTATGACCTGACAAATATGGGGGCAGTCATCCTGCCCCCGGTACTCAGCTTCTATAACCGCCCCGAAACCCTTCAGGACGCAACCTGTCATATCGTCGGGAAAATTCTCGACCAATTCTCCCTCCCCTACACCCCCTTCAAACGCTGGGAAGGCTGACTGCCCCCTCTTCTCTCTCTCAAATCCGCCCTCATCCACCACGCGTCCGGTCTCCCGGGCCGCAGCAGGGCTTTCCCGCGGACGAACCCGCAGGCCTCATAGCACCGCTGTGCCCGGAGATTCCCGGCGTACACGATGAGTTTCACTTCCTCCAGCCCCAGCGTCCCGGCAGCCTGGTCCAGCACAAGGTTCACAAGCTCCTTGCCTCTGCCCTTCCCCCGCCGCCCCTTCTCCAGCAGCACCCGCGCCAGCACGCCGCATTTCTCTGCCGGGTCCAGCTCCCCGATCTCCGCGAATCCCACCACCTGCCCGCCGCACTCCGCCGCAAACAGGACCGCGTCCCCGAAAAGCGCCTCAAACCGCCGTCTCATCTGCTCCAGCCGGGGCGGATACTCGTATACCAGATCCGCCCCCCACAGACAAAACTCCTCCGCGGTCTGTCCCCGGCAAATCTCCCAAAGGCGCTCCACATCTTCCTTCACGGCCCGCCTGAGACGCAAGCCGTCCGCCTCTACCAGGTTCTCCACTCCGTGCCCACAAAGGCCACCCGGTCCCCGGTGCTCACCACCGGATTCTCCCGGACGCCGATCACGTAGCAATCGGACCTGGCCGGATAGGACTCCATCTCATCCCCGTAATAGTGAAGATCCAGAAGGCTCTCCCCCGCCTTCACCTCGTCCCCCGACTTCACGTTCATGCGGATCATGCCGCCCTTGTCGCTGCGCAGGAAGCGGCGCTTGGTGATCAGCACCTGCCTGCCGGGCTTCTCCACGGGGCCGTCCAGCATCTTCAGATAGCGCATCACGTTGAGAATCCCCTTCTTGGCGGCCTCCACGTATTCGGTTTCCACCTTGCCGCCCTGGCCCATTTCCCCCATAAAAGCCGGGATACCGTCCTTCATGCAGGTGATGTCCAGCGCCCCGCTTGTGACGCCAGGCAGCTCGTTGGTGTCGCCGCGCAGGTCCACCACGCAGTTGGTCACCACGCCGAAGGCCCGCTGCATCCCCTCCGACACCTCATTGACCGAATCCGACACCCCCGGGATGATCTTGCGCACCGAATAGGGATTGGCCCGGTACGGGGTCGCCATGGTGTGGAAACTGATCACAGCCCCCGCGTTTGCCTTGATCTCCCGGTAAATCATATATGCGATCCGCTGGGTCATCATTCCCTCGGGGTCCCCGGGAAATGCCGTGTCCATGTCCATGTTGTCGATGGCCGAAATCTTGTTCCGGCACTCAAAGGCGATGGGGTTGCAGATCGGCGTGACCACCAGAGTCCCCGAAAGCTGCTCCGGGTCGATCTCCCCGGACAGCTCCCAGGCGGCGTAGGAGCCGTTCAGCTCATCGCCGTGGACCGTGCCGTTGATCCACAGCACCGGCCCCTCCTTTTTACCCGCCACCACGATGACCGGCAGCTGGACCACCGCCTTGTGGGCCAGTTCCCCGGCGGGCACGGTGAAATATGCCCGCTCTCCTTCTTTGATCTCATGATTAAATACCCTTATCATTTCAGTCTACCTCGCACATTGCAGATTAGTTCATGATTCCGATTTCCTTGTAATATTTCACTGCGCCGGGATGAATATCGATCAGCGCGCCCTCCACGGCATTTTCCTTGTTAAACTGGTTGGCCTGGGGATGAACGTCGGCCAGATCGTCATGGTGCTCGATGATGGATTTTACCACATTGTACACGATCTCGTCGTCCACGCTCTTGGCGCAGATCAGGTTGTTTCTGGTGCCCAGAACCACCGTGTCCTGGTCCACTCCGGTGTAGGTGCCGCCCGGAATCACACTCTTGTAGAAGAAGGGATTCTCGCTGGAAATCTTCTCAATGTGCTCCTCGTCGATGGACAGCAGCTTGATGCCCTTGGTCGCCGCCAAATCCGCGATGGGGGAGCTGGTAAAGGGGGTGATATGGACTCCGAAATCCGCGTTCCCGTCGTTCACCGCGTCGCAGATGTCCTGGAGCGCGGTCTCGGTTATCTGCACGTCGTCCTTGGTCAGGCCGTAGGCTTCCAGCAGAATGGGCATATAATACTGGGCCATCGCGCCCTTGCTTACCGCCAGCTTCTTGCCCTTTAAATCCCCGATGGAGTTGACGTCCGAATCCTTGGGCACAAACATGTGCAGCATGGTGGTGTAGCCGCCCATCACATGGCAGATTTCCACCGGACTTCCCTCAAATTCCCGGGTTCCCTTAAACGCCGCTTCCTCCACGTCCGTCATGGCCACGCCGAACTGCACGGTGCCGCTCTGGATCATGCGGATGTTCTCCTGGGAGCCGGTGGAAATCTCCGTGTTGATGAGATAGTCCGGATGGTCCTGGGTGATCAGATTGCCGATACCGGCAAAGGTGGTGTAGTTGGCGCTGGAACTGGGACCGCCGCCGATGCGGATGGTCACCTTGCCGCCTCCCCCCGAGGCCTGGGTCTCAGCCGCCGCCGTGCTGCCGCCTCCCCCTGAGGCCGCGTTGACCGGCTGGTTGGAACATCCGGCCGCCGAGAGCAAAAACACACCTGCCAGCACCATACCCATTACGCGGGTTGCAACTCTTTTTTTCATATCGTTTCTCCTTTTCTCCTTATATAATTTATGCCTTTGCATAGTTTCCTTTTTTCTCCTCAGCCGTCTTGATGAGGAAAATTCCCAGCAGCACGGCGAATCCGATCAGATCGGTGATCGTGCCCGGAATGATGAGCAGCAGGGCCGAGGCCAGCAGCACCAGGCGCTCCGCCTGGTTGATGTTCCACTTAAAGACAAACTTCTCCAGGGCGGCCGAAAGACTGTAGATACCTAACAGCGCAGTGATCAGGGACTGTAAAATCTCCAGCGCCCCGCCCTGCATGAGCAGCACCGGATTGTACACGAACATGAACGGTAAAATGAACCCGGACAGGGACAGTTTAAACGCAAACACACCCGTCTTGGTGGGGTTGCAACGGGCCACTCCCGCCGCCGCGTAGGCCGCCAGAGCTACCGGCGGAGTCACGTTGGAAATGATTCCGAAGTAGAAAATGAACAGGTGGGCCGCCAGGGGCAGCACGTTCATCTGCTTTAACGCCGGAACCACCAGCAGGGCCAGCATCAGGTAAGCGGCCGTGGTGGGCACGCCCATTCCCAGGATCAGGGACACCACCATAGTCAGCACCAGCAGGATTCCCAGATGGCCGTTGGACACCTGGATCAGCACCGACGACATGCGGAAGCCCAGGCCGGACCCCATGACGATTCCGATGATGATTCCCACCACGCCGCAGGCGATGGCAACGGGCTTGGCCCCATTGATGGAGGCCTTCACAATCTTTTTAAGCTTCGCCGGGGTGATCCGGTTTCGGGCGGAAAACAGAGTGCAGACGATCGTGGCGATAATGGAGGTGATGCCCGATTTCGTCACCGACATTTTGAACACGCTCATGGATACGATCAGGTAGATCAGCGGAAGGATCAGGTACACATTTTTTACCAGTTCCTTCCAGGTGGGCAGTTCGCTCTCCGGCACGCCCTTGATGTTGTTCTTTCTGGCGTACAGATCCACGGTCATAAGGATCGCCACGTAGAACAGCACCGCGGGGATCAGCGCCGCCTTCACCAGGTCAAAGTAGGGGATTCCCAGGTACTCTGCGATCAGAAAGGCTGTGGCTCCCATGACCGGCGGCATGATCTGGCCCCCTGTGGAAGCCGAGGCTTCCACCGCCGCGGCGTACTCATCCTCAAAGCCGCATTTCTTCATCATGGGAATGGTGAAGGTGCCGGTTCCGATCACGTTGGCGATGGCGCTGCCGCTGATGGAGCCGAAGAGGCCGCTGGCCACCACCGCGATCTTGGCCGGACCGCCCCGGAATTTTCCGAAGGCCCTGGAGGCCAGCTTGGTAAAATAATCGCCCACCCCCGTCTCATTGAACACCGCTCCCAGAATGACAAACAGCACAATGTAGCTGGCCGAGGCGTAAATCGCCGTGCCGTAAATCCCGTCCGTGCCTAGGTACACCACGCTGGTGATCCGGGTGATATCCATACCCACATGGGCCAGGAATCCAGGCATGTGCTGTCCCATGAAGCCGTAGACGATAAAGCAGATCACCACGATGGCCAGGGATTTTCCCACCGCCCGGCGGGTGGCCTCGATCAGAGTAATGATCAGCAGCACGCCGAATAAAATGTCGTAGGTGTAGATCATGCCGCTTCGCAGGTCGATGGTTTTATCGATGGACATGATGTAGATCAGACTGCCCGCCGACGCCAGAATAAAGAATGCGTCCATAACCCGGCAGTACCACTTCCGGTCCTCCTGCGCCAGGTAGTCCAAAAAGAAGATGATCAGCACCAGGCCCAGATGGATCGCCTTCTGCCCGATCCCGGCCGCAGCCCCGAACATTGCCGTCCAGCAGTGGAAGATGCAGAACAGCACTGCCAGAGCGAACGATAGCCTTTTTAACATAGATTTTCCTCCTTGTCTTGTATAGTAGTTATGCATCTTTTACTATCATTTTACTTTTTTTACCATATTGATTTGTCTTTATGATATTTTTTTATATATTTTGCTTTTTTTATCGTCTAATTTGCTTGTATTATAGTTAATATGCCGTCTTTCGTCCAATACCAAATTCACATTTTAACTATAGCATTGTACTATAGTATTTTTCCCATCCACCCACCTCAGAGCCGGCAGGGCAACGGGCGGACAGAAAAATCCCCGGCAGAGCTGCTTTTCGAACAGCTCCACCGGGGATTTTCCCGTCTTCCTGTGTTAATTTTATATCAATCTCTGTTAACCCGCCGGTCTCCAGGCTTTTAATCGATCACTTGCAGCTCCTTGGGATAGTGATTTAAAATTTTAACCCCGTCCTCCGTGACCATACACAAATCCTCGATGCGGACTCCCACGCGGCCCGCCAGATAGACGCCCGGTTCACAGGAGAACACATTTCCGGGCAAAACCGGATCGGTGTTGGCTGTGTTGGCGTCTCCCGGCTCATGGACGTCGATGCCGATGGAGTGGCCCAGACGGTGGATAAAGTAAGGCCCGTATCCAGCCTCCTCAATCAGGCCTCTGGCCGCCCGGTCGATGTCGCAGAAGCGCGCGCCCGGATGAATCGCCGCCTCCCCGGCCAGATTGGCCCGCAGAACGGTGTCGTACACCTTCCTGGCCTCGTTGTCCGCATATTTGTAGAAAAAGGTTCTGGTCATATCCGCGCAGTAATAGTCCTTGCGGCAGCCCACGTCGAAGAGCACGCAGTCCCCTTCCTTAAGGACCGTGCCGTCCGGCTTGTGGTGCGGGTCCGCGGCATTTGCGCCGAAGGCGATATGGGGCTGGAAAGAGTTTCCGTCGGCCCCAAGGGACTTGTAGATCAGCTCCACCTGCCTGGCCAGAGCCTCCTCCGTGACGCCCGCCTTCACCAGATTCTTAAACTGCTCCATGGCCCGGTCGTTGATCGCGGAAACCTCGATCATTTTTCGCTGCTCCTCCTCGTCCTTCTGACCGCGGACCTGGTTTACGCAGCCGGATCCATTGACGTAGGAACCGCCTGCGCCCAGCTCCTGGAGGGCCAGCAGGTGCTCCGCGGTCATTTTCCGGTCCACACCCAAAGCCCGTCTGGGGTCCGTACACTCAGCCATCATCCGGCAGATGTCGTCGGTGTCGGAAAACCAGCGCACCTCTACCCCCAGATCCTCCTTCATGGGGAACAGCCTGTTTACAAACAGCCGGTGGTTCCCCTCTTCGTTGATATAAAGCGCCAGCAGGCGGGAGCCGGGGGTGATCATCTTCCCCGTCAGATAGAATATGGAGCTGGGGTCCGTGAGAATCATCTGGCTCACGCCCTTTTCCTTAAGCTGCGCCAACACCCGGTCAACTCGTCTGTCATTCATACACATTTCCTCGCATTCACTCAGGACAGCTCCACCTTCTGCCCTTCCGCCAGGGAAAGGATGAAGAGAGTCAGCTGCTGTTTATAAAGCTCCACGGGCACCGCCTCGTCGGCGGAATGGGAACCGCCGTGCCCTTCCGGGATAAGCCCCTCCGGGTACGCAGTCTCCGGTACCAGCCGGAAGCCGTAGCCAAAAGCGTTCGGCAGCAGCCTGGCGTAGGTTCCCCCCGCCATGGTGAACGGCTTCTCGTCCCGTCCTAAAAATTCATTGTAGGTGTCCATCAGGCACCGGATCATGGGATGCTCCGCAGGGAAATACCCCGGCGCTTTGCCGGAATAGGAGGCCACCTCCATGTCAAGATCCGCCGCCGTGGCGCCGATCTTCTCAACCAGGCCGCTGTGCTCCTTCATGGTGATGGGATAGCGGATGTTGAAGGTCAGGCTGCAAATATGATCCCGCAGGGCCACCAGGGAAGCCACCGCCGTGAGCCTGCCGCTGATTTTGTCCTCTGCGGCGATCCCCAGACCATCCCCGTAGATTCCGGCGGAAAGGTCCGCGTAAGTCTCAAACAGCTTCAGGGTGGCTTTATCCAGGACGCCGCCCAGAAGGTCCCGCAGGGCCTTGCAGGACGGTTCTTTCCCGCTGACCGCGCAGAACAGCCGGTAGATGGCGTTCTCGCTGCCCTCGGCGTGGGCCGCGTGCTTGGACAGGCCTTTGGTTTCAATGGTCAGCTTACCGGCCTCCCAGGATATGGACAGCCAGTCCGGCAGTCCACCGGGAGCCTGTACCGGCCAGGCGGCCTTGACCACCATACGGGCGCGCCCCGCCACGGAATTCTCACTCTCGCCGCCCTGAATCTCTAAAATGTTCCCGGAAAGCGCGTTTTTGTTGGCTACGGTGATTCCCAGGATTCCCTTCTCGCCGTGGCAGACCGGATAGCGGCTGTCCAGAACGATGTTCATCTTCGGCAGCTCCACCTGATGGTCGGTGAGCCAGTGGATATCCGTCATCCCTTTCTCTTCCTCCAGACCGGCGTAGAAGCTGATTTTGTGCTTCAACTCCACCCCCAGCTCCTGAAGGCACCGGACTGCGTAGATGGCGGCCACCGCCGGCCCCTTGTTGTCCTTCACGCCGCGGCCGATCATGCAGCCGCCGTCCACCGTCAGGCCGTAGGGCTCGTATTTCCAGTCGTGTCCCGCCGGCACCACATCCAGATGGTTCCAAATGCCGATATCCGGACGGCCGCCCCCCTCCCCGGTGTCCACACGGATCACCCGGTCGTCGTAGCTGGTGCAGCGGTAGCCGTGCTCTCCGGCGATTTTGCAGTATTCCTCCATCACGTCCCGGCAGGCCTGCCCGTAGGGCGGGACACTGCTGTCAAGCTCCGCCACGCTGCCGATGGAGACCAGCCGCCTGATGTCGGAAATGACCGACTCCTCGTGGGAATCGACCCATTCCCTGATCTTCTGACATAAATCGTTATCCATATAACCTCCTTGGTCTTTAACTGACGCAAGTACGCCCAGGGCGTACTTGCGGTATGTATCACATTTTAAATTACATATAGATATACGCGCCGGGTCCTAACGGCAGCTTTAACAGCATCCAGATCACCAGCATAACGGACCAGGAAACCATAAACACCACGGTGTAGGGAAGCATACAGGAAACCAGCGTTCCAAAGCCGCTGTCCTTGTCGTAGCGCTTCATCGCCTGCAGAATGATCGGCAGGGAGGAAAGCACGGGCGCGATGATATTGGTGCAGCTGTCGCCGATCCGGTATGCAACCTGGGTCAGCTCCGGGGAGATTCCCAACGTCATAAACATGGGCACAAACACGGGCGCGAAAATAGCGTATTTCGCGGAAGCCGAGGTCATGAACAGGTTCATAAACCCGGATACCAAAATAAATACAAGCATCAGCGGAATCGGGCCGATGTTCAGCTCCTGAAGAACGTTCGCCCCGTTGATGGAGAGAATTCTTCCCAGGTTTGTGTAGTTAAAGTAATTGATAAACTGTGAAGCCGCAAACGCCACGCAGATAAACCCGGACAGGGTGCGCATGGAGTTGCTGAAGCCGTTGAACAGATCCCTGCTGTTCTTGAACTTGCCGGAAATTCTTCCGTAAACAAGGCCGGGAACAAAGAACAGGATGGTGAACAGCGGAACGATGGCGTCCAGCAGAAGGGAGCCGTCGATCAGGCTGCCGGTCTCCGGGTTTCTCAGCCAGGAGTTCTGCGGAATACAGGAAACCGCGATGAAGAGAATGATGCCCAGGAACACGAAGTTGGCGATTTTTAACGCTTTCTCGTCCTTGGCGCTCATCTCGGCGCTCTCCTCGATCAGCGTGCCGTCCCCGTTCTCCTTGTACTCGCCCAGTCTGGGGATAATGATCTTCTCCGTCACAAAGGTTCCCATGATCACGATCAGGAAAACGGAAGTCGCCATGAAGAAGTAGTTACAGGAAGCCACCACGTTGTAGTTGGGGTCCATAATTTTGGCGGCCATGTCGGAGAAACCGCTGAGTACGGCATCGCCGGAGCTGATCATCAGGTTGGCGGCAAAGCCTCCCGACACACCCGCGAATCCGGCCGCGATACCGGCCAGAGGATGCTTCTTACAAGCCTTGAAAATCATCGCCGCCAGGGGTACGAACAGAACGTAACCCGCGTTCTCGGCAAGATTGCTCATAGCTCCGATGAACACCACCATGGGCGTCACCAGCTTGTAGGGGGTAATCTGAACGGCCTTGCGGATCAGGCCGTTGAGCCAGCCGGAATACTCCGCGATACCGATACCAAACATAATGGTGAGCATCATTCCCAGCGACTTGTAACCCATGAAGTTGTTGATCACATTGCTGAGCATGTACCGCAGGCCGCTGACGCTGAACAGGTTCACGATATTGATCGTGGTCTCCTCGATCTGCATCGATTTTGTGTTGTAAACCTCTCCCGTAGCGCTCCACCCCAGCGCGGTTCCGATCCCTGAGATCACGATGATGGCCGCGGCCAGAAAGATGAAAATCATCATTGGCGGCGGAAGCCGGTTGCCGACTACCTCGATTCCATCCAGGCACCTGAGCACAAATGACTTCTTTTTTACCTTCGTCTTCTCCATACATACCTCCTACTCGTTTTGTTTCCTCCCTCCAAATGGCAGGCGCGCGCACATCTGCGACCGGAAAAAGGATAAAAATAAAATGCCAGTCCCCAAGGAACCCCTCATTCGTTTAGGGACTAAACATCTTAACTAAATTTTAATGTTTGTAAAGAAAAATGTCAAGTATATTTTTACAAATTATGAATTTCATCTTTAAAATTTTTGTATAAATTATATAATTTTTGTTACATTCCCGCGATTTCGCACTGTGCCCGCTCTTTTTTCAAAAGAGCAGCCTAACCGGGGCGGGAGCATTTTCCCCGATATTAAAAATGCCGCCGGACCGCCGTTTTTTCCAACCGGCGATCCGACAGCATATTATTGTTTTATGGGTTTACTGATCCATTACCGCCCCGTCCGTCGTCAGGCGGGTCACGACTTTGCGTCTCTCAAAGGGGAACTTTTCCTCCACCCCTTCCACCAGCTCGATGCCGATTCCCGGCGCGTCGGGAACCACCAAAAATCCGTCCCTGCACTCCGGCATAACGTTCACGATATCCGAAGCGCGGAACGCGGACTTCCCGGTCCTTTCGAACACAAAGCGGGCGTGGGCCGCCGGGCCGTCCGGGTCCGGGTACTCCTGGATGGTGAAATTGGGGGTGGCCGCGTCAAACTGGATGCAGGCAGCCGTCGCAACCGGGCTTAAGGGGTTGTGGGGAATGATGCCGATCTGGTTCGCCTCGGCGATGGCCGCGATCTTTTTCGCCCCGGTAAAGCCGCCGCACACACAGATGCTGACCCGCAGATAGTCCAGGGCCTGGCGCTTCACCAGCATCTGGTACTCCTGGGGCGTGTGGATGCGCTCGCCGGTGGCCAGCGGGATGCGGATCTTCTGGGCCACCCAGGCCATGGAGTCGAAGTTATCCGGCAGAATCGGGTCCTCGTAGAACATGGGCAGCAGGGGCTCCAGCTGGGCCGCCAGGGCCACGGCCTCCGCCGGGTTTAACCGCCTGTGATTCTCGATGCACAGGTCCACGTTCAGGCCTACGGCCTCGCGGATTTTGCCGATGCGCTCCACTCCGCTGCTGATCTTTCTGGCGTAGGTCTCAAAATACCGGGTATTTCTCGGCTCGTCCAGGAACGGGGACAGATGGCCGATGGCGGTGAAGCCCTTTTCCTTCTCCGCCAGGCAGCTCTCCATCAACTCCTCAAAGCTGCCGCCCGACACGTGGGAGTACACCCGCACCGTGTCCCGGCATTTGCCGCCCAGAAGCTGGTAGACCGGCACCCCGTAGAATTTGCCCGCAATGTCCCACAGCGCGATGTCGATGGCGCTCAGCGCCCCCATCACAGCGGCTCCCCGGAAATGGAAGCAGCGGTACATATACTGCCAGTGATGCTCGATGCGCAGCGGGTCCTGGCCGATCAGATACTCCCGGAAGGAATTGATCACCTCCGCTGAGGATTCCAGAAATCCCCAGTCCCCCGACTCTCCCAGACCGGTGATCCCCTCGTCCGTCATCACCTTGACGAACAGAAATTTGTTGACCGGCACAACCTTGACATCCGTTATCTTCATTTTGTCTCCTCCTCCGATTTTTCAATGGCGCGCCTGATGATTTCCGGCGCTCTCAGGCATTTCTCCGTGGTCACGGCGCAGGGCGAAAAGCGCAGCCCCCGGGCCTGGGGTACCACGAACACGTTGTCCCCGCAGAGAATTTCCGCCGCTTTGGCCGGATTTTTGCAGGGGATTGCGATGAAATAGCCATGCTTGTAGGGGCAGCATTTTAAGCCCACACGCTTTGCCTCCCCGTAGAAGGTCTCCCCCCTGCGGCTGATCAGATCCCGGAATTTCTCCCGCTCTGTATCCGCCTGGCGCTTCACCTCCGGGTTTAAATTGATGTCCACCAGAATCCGCTGGGCCATGCGCACCACGTTGGACCACACGGACCGGGAAGAGTAGGACATGGCGGCCTTGAAGCGCTCCGCCGCTTCCTTCGTCTCGCCCAGGCATACCAGAGCGCCGCAGCGCATGCCGCACATGGTGTAGCTCTTGGACATGCTGAACACCACCAGGGTCATGGAGTTCTCCGGCATGTCGCGGATGCAGTCGAAAATCCTGCGTGTATTCTCAAAGGTATCGTCAAAGTCGATGTAGGACACGTCCAGGCAGAACGTGATCTTCTTGTCCGGATACAACGCGCCGAAGCGGCGGATCGCCTCCACCACCCGGTCCATCTCCTCAGGGGTCATGGAGTAGCCGGTGGGGTTGTTGGCCGGAGTGTTGAGCACCAGAAGCACCTGGTTCTGCCGCTCCAGAAGCCCGCCCAGGGCCTGCTCCATGGCCTCGCAGTTAAACCGGTCCTCCTCATCGAACATGGGGAAGGTCTCCAGCCTGCGGCCGTGCTCCTCGCAGATATTCCGGTAGGGCCCCCAGAACCAGTCCGTGGTCAGCATGGCGTCCCCATCTTCCAAAAAGTTCCAAACCGCATGGCGCAGCGCGCCGCAGCCCCCGGGCGTGGGCGCGGATTCCACGAAAAACCGCTTGCTCACCTGCCCAAACAGGGAAATCTGCACCGCCTCGTTGAATCCCGGTATCCCACCGATGGGCGCGTAGCTGCAAATCTCCTCCACGGGCATGGTGCGCATCATCCGCTCCACCGTGGGCAGCACCATCAGTTTCCCGTCCTCGTCCAGGCATTCCCCCAGGGTGGAATTGATCACCGCATCCCCGCCAAACTGAGCGATAGCCGCCTTGGCCTTCTGGCTGGCGGCAAAAATTTTGTCCGGGGCGTACTCCCTCTCGGCATGCCCCGCCAATGTCAGATACTTCATTGTTTTGCTCCCTTTCTCCATCTCCCCATCCACGCTTTTTCGAGCATCGTCCGGATTTTTATAACAGTCTGTATGTTCTTAATTATATATTCGCTGCAGCTTTCTGTAAAATATGGCTTTTCTATAGGCCGATAGTCTTTTTTTATACCTTGAGACCAGGCATCTCAGTTCGTCCCCGCAAATTCTTCTTCAATAAACGAGAGCATCTTCCTGCAATCACTGTACACAGGCCTGTCCCGGCGGGTGATGACTCCGATCTGCGCAGGCATGGGCGGATTCATGGGAATCGGCCGGATCAGCGGATCCGTCAGAACCGCCTCCTTCAGCAGAAACGCCCCGCAGCCCCCGTGAACCACCAGGTTCTTGACGGTATGAAGCTGCTCTGTGCGCAGCAGAATCTCCGGCGTCACGCCGCACTCTTTCATCTGGCGGTTGATCCGTTCATTTACATAAAACCCCTCCTTGAACGCCACAAGCGGCTGCCCGCACGCCTCCTCAAAAGTGATGGAATCCAGCCCCGACAGCGGATGCCCGACCGCCACGCAGAAGCAAAATTCCGACTGGTACAACGGTGTCCACGATACATCCCACTGCCTGGATATATCCACGGATACGATGGCCATGTCCAGCTGGTCCTCCAACAGGGACCGCACAATATCCATCGCCCCGCTCTCCTGAATCTCTAATTTGATTTCCGGGTTCATTTTCCTGAATTTTCCAAATATCAGCGGCAACAGGCAGGCTCCGATCTGCAGCGGAACCCCCAGCCGGATCAGATTTTTTGTGCCCACAAATCCCTTTAGGTCCCGGTCCAGCCGCTCCACATCCTTCAAAATATCTGCGACCCGGTCCAGTACGAAATTCCCCTCCTCGGTCAGATAGAGCTTATTGTTCCTCCTGTAAAACAGGCTGACCCCCAGTTCCTTCTCCATCTCATGGATGGCCGCGGTGACGCTGGGCTGGGAAACGTGAAGTTCCTTCGCCGCCCGCGTAATTGTGCCGAGGCGGCAGACCTGCGCGAAATATTCCATCTGATTGATCTTCACACACACCCCTCCTCCCGAAACAGTTCATCAGATCCAATCAAAAAGGGAAAGCCCCCACCCAAACGATGGAAACTCTCCCCATAACATTTAAAACTAAGCTGTCTTTCTGGCTGCTTTAAAGCGCTTTACAAGCGGCATTCCGATAAAGATAATGGACAAAATCAACAGCGCGCAGCTCAGCGGTCTGGTCACGAACACGCTCAGGGAGCCGTCCGCAAACACCATACTCTGAGTCCAGTTGTTCTCCATCATACTTCCCAGAATGGAAGCCAGGATCAGCGGCGACTGCGGGATCTTGTACTTATTGAAAGTGTATCCAATAAAGCCAAAGAAGATCATGATGTAAATATTGAAAATATTGTTGCTCACTGCGAAGGCGCCGGTCACGCACAGCACCAGCACGATTCCGCTGAGGATTTCGCGTTTTAAGCGCAGCACGGCGGTAGCCAGGAAATTACAGTAGAACATGCACAGCGGCAGCATGATGATGTTGGCCACGATGAAGCCCAGAATGATCATGTAAGCCATCTCCGGCGTATCCCTGAACAGGGACGGGCCGGTTCTCAGGCCCTGGATGGTCAGAGCGCCCAGGAACAGAGAGGAGGTGGAGTTTCCGGGAACGCCAAGGCTCAGCAGGGGAACCATGGAGCTGGCAACCACCGCGTTGTTGGCGGACTCGGGAGCCGCGATACCTTCCGGAACGCCGGTACCGAATTCCAGCTCCGGATGGCGTCTGGACGCCTGGTCGTAGGCCATGAAGATGGCCATGATCATACCCGCGCCGGGGATGATACCGATTACGTTACCGATTAAGCTGGACTGGGCCCAGGTGGGAAGCAGACGCTTGGCCATCTCCTTGTTGGGCAGAGTCACCTTAACCTTCTGATACTCCTTCTTAACCTCTTCCTTAAAGTCCACGCCCGCTGTTTTGGAGCGGATGGTCTCAATCATCTCCAGGATGGAGGTGATACCAAACAGACCGATCAGCATGGGGATCAGGGAGATACCGTCCATCAGGCTCACCTGGCCGAAGGTAAAACGGGCCAGACCGGTCTGGGGGCTCATTCCCACACAGCTGAAGATCAGACCCACAGCCATGGCCAGAATATTTTTCACAATGTTTTTGCCGGCCATGCCGATTACGGTACTCATACCCAGAACTGCCAGCATGAAATACTCGGGCGGGCCGAATTTCAGAGCCTGCTTCGCCAGGAAGGGAGACAGAAACAGCAGCACGATGGCGCTGGTAAGTCCTCCAAATGTGGACGAGGAGATCGCCAGGCCCAGGGCCTCACCGCTGCGTCCCTGCTGGGACATGGGATAACCGTCGTAGGCGGTTACCGTAGCGGAGGCAGTTCCCGGAATCTTTAACAGAATGGAGGGAACGGAACCGCCGCAGGCGGAAGCACAATAGATACCAACCAACAGGCAGATCGCCACCTGCGGCTCCATGCCGAAGGTGATGGGAATCAGCACCGCCATGGTGATGGAGTCATTCAAACCAGGCAGAGATCCCACGATCAGTCCGATCACAACGCCGGCAAGAAGCGCGATCAGCGCGATGGGCTGAAACAGCTGACCAAGGCCTAATAATATACCACTCATCTTCCCACCTCCTTAAAAATCAAGGAATATCATCGGTAACGGTACCGATAATAACACCTTAAACACGAAAAATGTCGCACACACCGCCAGCGTGGCGCACAGTACGGTAATGCCAATCTTTTTATATCCCAGAGAGCGGATAATAAAGACGCATAACAGGAACGTATCGACGATATAACCGATTTTCTTAATAAGTACCACATACACAATCAGGGCCAGCAGCGTGATTCCTACTTTTCCCAGGTTTACACCTTCCAGCTTGACAACCTCTTCCTTTTTGACCAGAGTCTCAAAAAACAGGTAAGCTGCACAGATCAAAAGAACACCCGCCGACATAATCGGGAAAACTCCCTCTCCCTCCATTGGAATGGCCTTTACAATGATGTAAATCGAAATCAGGGCAAATACAATAGGCATCGCCAGCTCAATGATTAATTGCTTCTTATTCATTGCTGCACCTCCCAGCGAAAATATAGGCGCCCGGAATCGGGCGCCTCCTAAAAGCGATTACTTGGACCCCTTCAGCTCCGGAACCAGAGCTTCGATATCTTTGTAGCACTGATTTGCATACTCCTGGAAATCAGCAGCATTCTTGTAGGAATACGGGATCGCAGCGTCCTTCATACCGGTGATGAACTTATCGGAAGTTGCAATCTTATCAAATTCTTCACACAGTACCTGGTATACGTCGTCCGGTACGCCGGCCGGGCAGGCATATCCGCGGAATGCGCCGTTCACCATGGTGCCGCCTAACTCTAAGAAGGTGGGCACGTCCGGAATATCGGCAACGCGCTCCTCAGCGCCTACGGCCAGTCCGATGATGGTTCCGTCGCCGATCTGGCTTACGGTCTCGCCCGCCGCCATCATAGCTGCGTCACAGTGGCCGCCCATCAGCTGCTGCATCTGTACGGAAGCGCTGTCGTTGTGCAGATACTCAAACTTCAGGCCATACTCCTTCGCCAGCTGGATCGCTGCGATGTGGTGAGAAGTGGAATGTCCGGGAGTTGCAACCTTAACGGTGTTCTCCTTCGCATAGGCAACGAACTCATCCCAGGTCTTGTACGGGGAGTTCGGGGGCACTACCAGGATCTCGGGATCGAAGCAAACCATGCCCAGGGTCTTGAAGCTGTCCAGGGTAAAGGTTACGTCCTTTAACAGGGGGTTGTTTACAACCGCGCTGGTGTAAGCCAGCAGGGTGTAACCGTCGGGATCCGCGTTAGCAACTGCGGTCTGTCCGATTACGGCGCCGCCGCCCGCCATGTTCTCAACGATCAGGGAGTGGCCGTTAAAGTAATCTTTTCCGGCAGCCTCCGTCAGAATACGGGTGGTGATATCCACGCCGCCGCCTGCGTCGTAAGGAACGATGATCTTGATGTTCTTCTTCGGGAAGTCGGTGTTGGCCTTAGCCGCCTCGGTTGCCGCCTCGGAACCTGCAGCTTCAGAGCCTGCAGCCTGAGTGCCGGCCGCCTGGGTGTCGGCGGGAGTGTCCGCTTTTTTGCTGGAACATCCAGCTAAGGAAGCCGCTACCAGACCTGCGCATAACAATGCTACCATTCTCTTTTTCATATGTCTCTCTCCTTATATTGAAAAATTATAAAGCTTTTACTGCTGTTACAATGCGGTTCATGGCCTCTTTGACCGTGCTGCGCGGACATGCGATGTTCATGCGCAGGAATCCGGCGCCCTCGGGACCAAAGCTCTTGCCGCTGTTCAGACCCAGTTTTACCGTCTCCACGAAGAAGCGGTCCAGCTCCTCCTGGCTCATATTCAGCTTTCTGCAGTCCAGCCACAGAAGATATGTACCCTCCGCATGGATCACGTCGATGCCGTCCACGTCCTTTAACGTCTCTTCCACAAGATTGCGGTTTTCCTCCAGGTACGCAACCATCTGATCCGCGTAGTACGCGCACTGCTCGTATGCGGTGCAGAACGCCACGGTTCCGCAGATGTTCTCGCCGATGGCCTTGTTGTTCACAACCATGTCGTGCACTGCGTTCTTCAGAACCGGATTCGCGGCGATGAAGGCTGCGGTGCGGAAGCCCGGCAGGTTGAAGGTCTTGCTGGGGTTCATAAAGGAGATCGTGTTCTGCTCAAACTCTTTGGAAATGCTGGCAAAGGGAATGTGCTTGTGGCCGCTGTAAACAAGATCGCTGTGGATCTCGTCGGACAGCACCGTCACATGGTACTTCAGGCACAGCTCGCCCAAGCGGATCAGCTCTTCTCTGCTGAACACGCGGCCGGTGGGGTTCTGGGGGTTGCAAAGGATGAACAGTTTCGTTCTGGGGTCCTTCACCTTGGCCTCAAAATCCTCAAAGTCGATCTCATAGCGGCCGTCCTTTAAGATCAGCTCATTGCGCAGCAGATGTCTTCCGTTGTGCTCGGACAGATCGGTAAAAGGCGGATAGCAGGGAGTCTGGATCACAATGTTGTCGCCCGGATGGCTCAAAGCGCGCACTGCGCTGATCACGCCGGAGATAACGCCCGGTACAAACTCAACCGCGTCCGGGTTTACTTCCCATCCGAATCTGGTCTCCTGCCACTTGGCAGCCGCCGCTTTCAGCCTGGGGCTTACGGGTGTATATCCGTACACCCCCTGCTGCACCCGCTCAACCAGAGCGTCCACAACCGGCTGGGGAGCCTTAAAATCACTGTCCGCAATCCACATCGGGATTACATCTTCCGGATAAACCGAATACTTCTTAGAGTCAGTTCCCCTTCTGTTTACAACTTCGTCAAAATCATGTACTAAATTCACGATCATACCTCCTCTTGTGGTATACCACTCACCAGTTCATGTTTAGATTCTAAACCTTTTTTATGTATCTGTCAAGATACAATTAAGCATTTTTGTCATTTTCTATCAAAAATAAAAAAGGGTTTTGTCGTAAATTACATTAAAAAAGGGATACCATGCCGGTATCCCATGTGACAATTTCATATCTTAATGAAATAAAGGGGACTTTCCGGCATTTTGTCACCGACTTAAGAAAGTAAAGTCTGACCAGGAAATCCCCCCTTTCTGCGCCGTGTTCCGTTACGTTCCCGTTCCCGAACCGCCCGCGAGCTTCTGTTCCCTCTTCTTTTGTTTCTGCCGTTCCAGGCGCTTCTGCTGCACCTCGCGCCGCACTCCCAGCCAGGCCTCCATGACGCTGAACGCGATGTCCACCTCCTCCTCGGAGAACTGGGTGCGCACCTGGTCCATGGATTCGCCGAAGCTGACCGCGTCGTATCTCCGGTGGGCCAGGTCCAAAAGGCGCCCTTTTTCCGTCAGGTAAAGCAGGGCCTTGTTGTCGTTGGCTGGGTCGGACTGGCGGTAGACCAGAGACTTGGCCTCCAGCTTCTTCAAAATCTGGGAGATCGCGCCCTTGGTCTTGGCGTAATCCCGGGCCAGCTCCGTCACCGTGATGCCCGGATTGTCCGCAATGTGCTTTAATGTATGTACTTCAACCGAAGTGTACTCCTCTCCGGTTCCGTAGTCCTGGGGAATCTTTGTGGAAATGTAGAGGTTTGCCACCTGATGCAGGATGTCAACCGCCTCCACATTGCTGTAATTTTTTCGTGTATGGTTCTCCGCCATATTGCCTCCCTTAGCTGTCCTTTATTCTCACGTTAAAACGGATTATTCCTCCTCCGGATTGAGCTTTCTCATCGCGCGGCTCAAGTGGAACTTCATGTAGCGGCTGGCCTCGTCCGCGTTCCCGCTCTCAATCTTATATAAAATGGCCTCGTGGTCCATCACCGTGGCGTCCGATACCTCTGTGGGCTTCATGGTATACTGCTTGGAGATCTCCAACAGGTCATAGAGGTTCCGGTACATATTGGAGAGCACCGGGTTCTTGGCCGCCTCGATCACATGGAAATGGAAGTCGTGGGATGCCTTGATAATAGCCTCGTCGTCCTTACTCTGGCTGTCGATGGCTTCGAGCATCTGGTGGATCGACTCGTGCATCAGCCGGATGTCCTCGTCCGTCCGGCGCTTGGCCGCGTAGTAGGCCGCCGCGGACTCCAGGAAAATACGCACTTCGAAGAGATTTTCAATGGTTTCCATGGTGATGTCCGTGGCAAAATTCGCCTTGGGGTTGAGGAGCTGGATATCCACCTTCTGAACCGTCATCCCATCCGCCGTGTTGGAGACGATGCCGATATACTCCAGAATGCGGAGCGCCTCCCGCACCGGCACTCTGCTGACCCCAAACCGGGTCGCAAGCTCCCGCTCCGAAGGGATGGTGTCCCCTTCCTTTAACTCTCCGGACATGATTTGCGACTTAAACCAGTCCAGTATCGTTTCATAATATTTATTGGATGACGCCTTCTTCTCCATATGCTCCGGTCCCCTTCTATCCCAGTATCATGCTGTTTTTGTATACACGTTTTCCTATTTATGTATACCGCTCTTTTTAGAATACAGGAATTGCAGAAAGTTGTCAATAGTTTACAATCTGATACTTTATTAACTTTGCATAAATAAATTTCAAATTAGCTCTTTCCTTTTGTCTGTATATGTGGTATTCTATAGGAAACGTAATGGTATACCACCCTTAAACCCATCTTTTTTCGGTATACCAAACAGATAAGGAGGTCCCATTCATGGAAACCACAACCCAACAGACCCGCTGCCTGGCCGCCTATCTCTGCGGTATGGACGTTTCCAAATTCAGCGATCACACGGTGGACATCACGAAAATGTGCATTGAAGACTTCATCGGCGTGGCCATCGCAGGCTCCGCCAAGAAGGAATCCGGAATCTGGAAGGAGTATTACTCCGGGAAGCTCACGGCGCCCCAGGCTTCCACCTTCCAGCCGGGCTTCACAAAGATGACCGTGGAGCAGGCCGCGGCTCTCAACGCGGTATTCGGACATGTGATGGACATGGACGACGTACATAACGCAAGCATCACCCACCTGGCCGTGATCACGGTTCCCACCGCATTCGCCCTGGGACAGCAGCTGGGGAAGAGCGGAAAGGAGATCATCGAGGCCGTGGCCGCCGGATATGAGGCCGGAGCCAGGATCGGCGAGGCCATCAACCCTTCCTCTTATAAATACTGGCACACCACCGGCGTGGTCGGCGCATTCGCCGCGGGCGTGACCGCCGCCAAACTTCTGGGCCTTGACGAGGAGCAGATGGTGAACTGCCTGGGCTCCGCGGGCACCCAGGCCGCCGGACTGTGGGAATTCCTGGCCAGCGGCTCCATGAGCAAGGTGCTGCACACCGCCAACGCCAATCTCTGCGGGCTGCGCTCCGCCGAGCTGGCAAAGCTGGGCTTCACCGGAGCGCCCACCATCCTGGAGGGCGACCGCGCATTTGTGAACGCCCTGGCTCCCGAGCCGGACCTGGACAGCCTGACCAAGGGCTTCGGGGAGGGCTACCGGATCGAGGAGAATTCCTTCAAGCCCTACGCCTGCTGCCGCCACACCCACTCCGCCAACTACTGCATCGAGAAGATCCTCTCCGCCCACGCGCTGGACCCGGAGGACATCGTGTCCATCACCGACGACACCTACAGCACCGCGGTACAGACCACCAACAATCCCTACCCCGAGAATCCCTACGCGGCCAAATTCAGCCTTCAGTTCTGTATCGCCGCGGCCATCGTGTTAAAGGATTTGAGCGACCGCACCTTCACGGTGGAGAACATCAACAATCCGGCCGTCAAAGCCCTGATGGAAAAGATCAAAGTGAAGGTCAACAAGGAGCTGGACGACGAGTTCAAGCAGGATCCCAACCAGTGGTCCCACCGGCTGACCATCTGTCTGAAAAACGGCGAGACCATCACCGAGCAGGTGGATTACCCCATCGGAGACTTTAAGAATCCCTTTGACTGGGAGATGGCGGACCGCAAGTTCCGTCTGCTGACCGAGGACATGATCGGCGGCGAGGGAGTTACCAGGCTTTTAGATAAACTCCACAACCTGGAAACCATACAGGATATCAATGAAATCTTTAATTAACTTTTTTACTATAAGGAGGTTCTACTATGGACAATCAACTCATTAAAACTGCCATGCACGATGCCTGCATCCGCGCCGTCACGGAGATTTCCGCGGATGTAAAGGGACTGGTTCAGGCCGCTCTGGACCGCGAGACGAACGATACCGCCAAGAGCATGCTCTCTTCCATGCTGGAAAACCTGGATATCGCAAAAGCGCAGGACAAGGCCGTGTGCCAGTCCCCGGGCTACCCCACCACCTGGATTTCCTACGGCGACGGCAATTTCCCGTCCTTTGCCCACGACGTGATCTGTGAGGCTCTGGGCGAGGCGACCACCAAGGGCTATCTGCGTCCCAGCATCGTGGACCCGCTGACCCGCCACAATCCCGGCAACAACACCGGCGAGGGCGTTCCCAACATCGAGTACCAGTACCATCCGGGTCAGGAGTACGTGGACTTCATCATCAGCTTCAAGGGCTGCGGCGCCGAGCTTGGCAACGCCATGAAGATTTTCACCACCGCCAACTTAAAGCTGAACCAGGATTTCGCGGGATTAAAGCGCTTTGTTCTGGAGACCGCCATCAACGCGGGCGGCAAGCCCTGTCCGCCCTTCGGTATCGGCATCGGCATCGGCGGTCAGATGGACGTCGCTTCCAAACTGAGCCGCGAGGCCATCAGCACCCGCAAGTGGGACGACACCAACCCCGATCCCTTACTGGCCCGCCTGGAGGATGAGCTGAGAGACAACATCAACTCCCTGGGCCTTGGCGCGGCCGGAACCGGCGGCGACACCGTATGTCTGGCCGTAAAGATCGGCAGAGCTGCAACCCACACCGCCATCGCTCCCGTCGCCATCAACTTCCACTGCTGGGTGGCAAGACGCGCAGGCATCCGCATCTACAACGACGGCCGCATCGAGAAATTACTGTAATAACGAATATACATATAAAGGAGATCTGTCATATGGATAAGAAAGTATTGACAATGCCTCTGAAGGAAGAGGACGTTCGTGAGCTGAAAATCGGCGATGTGGTATACTTAACCGGCCACATCTACACCGCCAGAGACATGGGGCACTTAAAGATCCGCGAGCTGCTGGACGCAGGCCAGCCCCTTCCCAAAGATTTCACCGGAGCCGCCATCTTCCACGCAGGCCCTGTCTGCCTGAAGAATGAGGACGGTTCCTGGCGTCTGAACGTGATCGGACCCACCACCAGCATCCGCATGGAGCCCCACGCCGACGTTGTGGGCAAGATGGGCATCAAGGCCGTGATCGGCAAGGGCGGCATGGAGAAGGGCACTCTGGACGCCTGCGAGAAGTACGGCTACGTGTACCTTCAGGCAGCTCCCGGCTGCGCTGCGAAGCTGGCCCAGGGAATCAAGTCCGTTTACGACGTGACCTGGTTCGAGATGGGTATGCCGGAAGCCCTTTGGGATCTGGAAGCAGTTGAGTTCGGCCCCCTCGTGGTAGGCATGGACACCCATCAGAACAGCATTTACAAGAACTTAAAAGAGGCAGCGTTAAAGAAACTGGATGAAATTTATCCGGAGGACTAATCCATAAAATGTACGGCAGCAGCTAGTGAGGCAGTTGCTGCTGTAAAACCGTTTATATTATTTGGGAGGAGTGAAACTATGGAATTTCGAATCGAACATGACTCAATGGGCGAAGTGCAGGTTCCCGCGGACCGTTATTGGGGCGCGCAGACCCAGAGGAGCTTCGAGAACTTCAAGATCGGAATCGAAAAGATTCCTATGGAAATCATCCGCGCGTTTGCAATCTTAAAAAAGGCGGCGGCTATGGCCAACAACCGCCTGGGCAAGCTGGATGAGAAGCGTTTGGACCTGATTTCCCAGGCCTGTGACGAGATACTTGCCGGCAAGCTGGACGGGCATTTCCCGTTGGCTGTATGGCAGACAGGCAGCGGAACCCAGTCCAACATGAACGTCAACGAAGTGATTGCCAACCGCGGCAACGAAATCGCAGGGGAAAAGCTTCTGCATCCAAACGATCACTCCAACATGTCCCAGAGTTCCAACGATACGTTCCCCACAGCCATGCACATCGCTGCGGCGGTATCCATTGAAGACCAGCTGCTTCCAAGCATCGATCTTTTAATCGGAACTTTTGACCGTCTGATGAAAGAAAACGAGGGAATCATCAAGACCGGGCGCACCCATCTTCAGGATGCCACTCCGATCACATTCTCCCAGGAGATCAGCGGCTGGAAAAACATGCTGGAGAAGTCCAGAGAGATGCTGGTGATGAGCCTTTCGGGCCTGCGCGAGCTGGCTCTTGGCGGCACCGCCGTGGGCACCGGCTTAAACGCGCCCAAGGGATTTGACGTAGAGGTGGCCAAAGCGGTATCCGAGCTGACCGGCAAGGATTTCAAGACCGCGGCCAACAAATTCCATTCCCTGACCAGCAAGGACGAGCTGGTATTCGCCCACGGGGCCTTAAAGGGCCTTGCGGCAAACATGATGAAGATCGCCAACGACGTCCGCTGGCTGGCCAGCGGCCCCCGCTGCGGCCTGGGCGAGATTCTGATTCCGGAGAACGAGCCGGGCAGCTCCATCATGCCGGGCAAAGTGAACCCCACCCAGTGCGAGTCCGTAACCATGGTCGCCGTGCAGGTGATCGCCAACGACGTGGCCGTTGGAATGGCCGCGTCCCAGGGCAACTTTGAACTGAATGTATTCATGCCCGTTTGCATTTACAATTTCCTGCAGTCCGTGCGCCTCCTGTCTGATTCTTTGGTCTCCTTCAACAACAACTGTGCGGTTGGGATCAAAGCCAACAAGGAGAAGATGGACGATAACCTGCACCGCTCACTGATGTTGGTAACCTGTCTGAACCCGCACATCGGCTACGAAAACGCGGCAAAGACAGCGAAAAAAGCCTACAAAGAGAACATTTCCCTGAAGGAAGCCTGCGTGGAACTGGGTTTTCTGACCGCGGAAACGTTCGACGAGGTGTTTAAACCCGAGCAGATGGTATAGGAGGACAAAACCATGGATGTAAACAAAGCTTCACTGGATATGCACTATGAACTGGCGGGAAAGATCGAGGTCGTATCCCGCAAAAAGATTGAGACAAGAGAAGATTTATCTCTGGCATACACCCCCGGCGTGGCCGAGCCCTGCCGGGTGATCGCAAAGGACTACGAGCAGTCCTTCAAGCTGACCCGACGCTCCAACCTGGTGGCGGTTATCACCGACGGAACCGCCGTGCTGGGCCTGGGCGACATCGGACCCGCGGCCGGCATGCCGGTGATGGAGGGCAAATGCGTGCTGTTTAAAGAGTTTGCGGACGTGGACGCGTTCCCGCTCTGCATCGACTCCAAGGATACGGACACCATTGTCCAGACCATCCACCTGATCTCCAAGAGCTTCGGCGGAATCAATCTGGAGGACATTGCCGCCCCCAGATGCTTTGAGATCGAGCGCCGCTTAAAGGAGATCTGCGATATTCCCGTATTCCACGACGACCAGCACGGCACCGCCATCGTGGTTGCCGCGGCCCTGATCAACGCCATCAAGGTCACCGGCAAGGAGATGGGCAAGATCAAGATCGTCATCAACGGCGCGGGCGCAGCCGGAATCGCCATCGGCAAGCTGCTGATCAGCATGGGCTTCGGAAATGTGGTGATGTGCGACATCAACGGCATCATCTGCGAGGGCGACGAGGGACTTAACGCAGGTCAGGAAGAGATTTCCCACATCAGCAACCTGAACAAAGAGCACGGCAAGCTGGCCGACGCCTTAAAGGGAGCCGATGCATTTGTGGGCGTGTCCCGGCCCAATTTGGTCACCAAAGAGATGGTGGCTTCCATGAATAACGGAATCGTGTTCGCCATGGCCAACCCCACCCCGGAGATCATGCCGGACGAGGCCAGGGCCGGCGGAGCCGCTGTGATCGGCACCGGGCGTTCCGACTTCCCCAACCAGATCAACAACGTGCTGGTGTTCCCGGGCATCTTCAAGGGCGCGCTGTCCGTGCGGGCCAAGGAGATCACCGAGACCATGAAACAGCGGGCGGCTTACGCCATTGCCAGCATGATCCCGGACGAAGAGCTGAACGCCGAGAACATTATTCCCTCCCCCTTAAACAAGGGCGTGGCAGCCGTTGTGGCGAAGGCAGTTGCCGACACCGCAGTGGAGGAAGGGATCGCCCGGATTTAGGGCGCAGCGCGGCGCGGCGGATAAGCAGTCGCCCGGCGCCGGGGTTAAAACCGTAATATCTCCCGGGGTTCTCAGGGACTCCGGGGTTATTAAACAACCGCCCGACGGAAGGCCGGCGGACGGTTGCATATAACTGCTTAATTGCAGGACCTCTCATAAAAAAGTACGGCTGTCAGGTGATTTGCCACACCTGACGGCCGTACTTTTTTATATCGGTCTCTGCGGTTTTATTCAATCATTCCCCTGAGTTCTGCCATCGCCAGAGCGGCGATGGTTTTGCAATCGGTGATCTCCCCGGCCGCAATCTTCTCTCTCACCGTTCCCAGCTCCATAAGTTTCAGGTTGATAAACTCGTCGCTGTCCAGCTCCCGCTCTTCCTCGCGCAGCCCGGTGGCCAGGTACAGGTAGAGCACTTCCGACACAATACCCGGGGAGGGATATATTTTTCCCAGGTATTCCCAGTGATCGGCTACCCTGCCGGTCTCCTCCCGCAGCTCCCGCACCGCGGCCTCCCGGGGTGTTTCCCCGGGAATCTTGTCCATCTTGCCGGCCGGAATCTCCGTGATGGTCTGCCGGATCGCATAGCGGTACTGCTCCTCCATCAGCACGCGGTTTTCCCCGTCCATGGCCAGGATCGCCACGCCGCCGGGATGTTTGACCATCTCGCGCACCGCCTCCGTCCCGTCCGGCAGTTCTACCCTGTCGACAAAGAACTCATAGGATTTTCCTTTGTACACGACCTTGCGTTCAAGGCATTTTTCCTCCAACCTTTTTTCGCCGTCCATTTTGTGTTCCTCCATTACCACCTCCCAACTGCTTCAGTCCGCCGGGACGCGTTATTTTTTAGAATAACCGTTCAGACGGCGGGAAAGTGGGTGCAGTCAGCCGTCTGAACAGTTGCGATTAAGGCTGTACGGAGAGCCAGTAATCGTAAACATCCTGATAATTGTCATAATAGTAATCCAGATCCAGATCGAACTTGGGGATGCTGTCGTAGTCCGGGTTGCCCTCGATGGCCGGGGCGTTCGGGAATACGGGGTAGGAACCCACGGTCAGGAAGGGCTCCAGTCCCTTGCCCTGATGATCCGCCTCGCCGCACAGGTAGCGGATATACAGCTTCGCCGCATTGGGATGCTCGCACTGATCGGCAATCTGGGCCACCATGAAGCTGACTGCGGTGGTGGGCATATCGAACTTGTCCGGCTCCACGCCCAGCACAAAGCCCTGGAGATCGCGCTCACGCAGCTTGGAGGAAACGCCGTAGCCGATGGGCGGATCGGTCATACCCTTGGCTCCGCCAACCGCCTTCACGATGTTGGTGTTGCTGGTCTCCATGATCGCGCCGTTCTTGGCCACCCGGTTGATCCAGGCGTGGGCTGCATCCGGCTCGTTGTCGGCCAGCTCTATGGGCTTGCCGAACACCTTTTCATAGTCCGCTTCCAGCAGGTCGGAGCGCTGGACCATGGCGGCCAGCAGCACCGGCAGGTCCGGCTCGCCGGAGGGATCTAAGAACACGAACTTGCCGTTCCACTCCGGTTTGGTGATATCCCACCAGGAGGAGATGGGCAGCTCGCTGTAGACCTCGGTGTTGTAGTTCCACCAGTCCAGCTCCACCACAAAGGGGGTGACGATCAGGTAATCCGGGTTCACGCCGTCAAAAATGTCCTCGGGGTGATAGTTGTGCAGCAACCCCTGCTGGATGTACTCGCGGCTGATGGAACCGGTCTGCTCTTTCAGCTGTAAAATGTCAGCGGTATGAATTCCCGCCTCATACTCTCTGGAAAACTTTTCCAGCATTTCATTGATGCCCAGATCGTAAAAATTCACCTTGATCCCGGGGTACTCTGCCATAAAGTCCGCGGACACGTTCTCCAGACGGCCGGTACAGCCGTAAAGGTTCAGTTCTCCCTCGGCCTTGGCCAGCTCGTACAGCTCCTCCACGGTCTCGGTCTTGTTAAGGCCCGCTTCCTCCGCCCAGGACGAGGCCGCCGGGGCCTCAGTCTCCGCCGCCGGGGTCTCCCCGCCGGATTCCTGACCTGCCGCCGGAGCGGGGGCCTGAGTCGCCGCTGTGGTGGGCGCCGGGTCCGCCTTGCTCACGCAGCCCGAGCACGCTCCCGCCGCCATGGCGGCTGCCAGCACAAACGACATCCATTTTCTCTTTTGCTTCATAATCGTTCCTCCTATGTGTTTTTAATACAACCGCGCCTGTTCCTGTGCCGCGCGGAACTGTACTCCTCCGGTTACTGATCCAGAACGGCCCTGCGGACCAGGCGGCCGGTGCCCTTGTGAAACAGGTTCACTTTGTCCGGGTTGACGGAAATGTAAACCTTCTGATCCATGTTGTAGAACTGGATGCCGATCTCCTTGGACAGAAGCGCCGACTGTCCGGCGTTCACCTGCACCGTGGTGTCCGATCCTGCGGACTGCACGGAATATACGTGTCCCTCAATCCTGCCCGGCCCCGGGTCCCGATGCACCTGCACCTTCTCCGGGCGAATGCCGATCACACAGTCGAACTCACCGGATTCAGGCATATCCTCCGTGAACAGCTCCGGTGAAAATACCATCTCTCCCAGGTCGGAGTTTACGCGCACCTGGCCCGAGGGCTGGCGGACCGCCTTCCCCTCCACAAAATTGGCCTTGGGATTGCCGATAAAGTCGGCTACCCGCAGGGAGATGGGGTTCTGGTAAATCTCCATGGGCGGAGCCACCTGCTCCAGCTCGCCCTCAAAGAAAATCGCGATCTTGGTGGACATGGTCAGGGCCTCCACCTGGTCGTGGGTCACGTAGATGATGGTAGTTCCCAGCTCGTGGTGCAGCCGTTTGATCTCCGAGCGCATGTCGATGCGCAGCTTGGCGTCTAAGTTGGACAGCGGCTCGTCCAAAAGCAGTACCTTGGGCTCGGACACAATGGCCCTGGCGATGGCCACGCGCTGCTGCTGGCCGCCGGAGAGCTCCGCGGGGTAGCGTTTGGCAAACCCACCGATCTGCATGCGCTCCAGAGCGTTCATCACCTTCTCCTCAATCTCCGGCTTGGGCAGTTTCTTCACCGTCAACCCAAAGGCGACGTTGTCGAACACCGTCATGTGGGGCCACAGGGCGTAGGACTGGAACACCAGGTTGAGCCCCCGCTTGCCCGGTTCCTCAAAAAACAGCTCTTTCGCGTTGACCACCAGCTTGTCGCCCATGGTTATGGTGCCGTTCTGGGGCTTTTCCAGGCCGGCCACCACCCGCAGGGTCGTGGTCTTTCCGCAGCCGGACGGCCCCAGCAGGGTCATAAACTCGCCGTCGTCGATCACCAGGTTCAAATCCTTTAGAACGTGGTTATTCCCGTAAAATTTATCGATATGATTTAACTCAATCTTGCTCATCGTCTGCCCCCCTCATCAAAATCCCTGTGTAATATCCGCATTGAAGAATTTATTGGCGATCCAATAAATCACAAATACGACCACAAACATGATAATCGCCACCACGTTGGAGAACTGCTCCATTCCCCCCGACATATAGGAATAAGCCATGTAGGGTAATGTCTGGGTGTTGGGCGAAATCAGGATCACAAGCAGATCCAGCTCCTTCATCACCGCCATAAAGATCAGCATAAAGCCGCTCATAAAACCTCCCTTGGACAGCGGGAACACGATCCGCCTGAACCGGGTGATAAAACCCGCGTTCTCGATCTGGGCGGCCTCCTCCAGCTCCACATTGATCTGCATCATGTTAGCGGAACCGGCCCGGCTGGAAAACGGAAGGTTCTTGACCACCGTCACCAGGACCAGGAGCAGGAACGAGCCGTAGAGCACAGGGAAAAACGTAACTTTCAATCCGGCGAAGGTCACCGCCCGCTCCACGGAGAACATGGACAGGTACATAGCGCCAAATGCGATGGACGGAATCAGGTAGGGGATGAACACCAGCTGTTCCACCAGCTTGCCGGACTTGAGCTGACGGCCTCTGGAGGTCACGTAGCCGATCAGCTGTCCGAACACCGTTGCCACCAGGGAGGCCACAACCACCAGCTTCAGGGAGTTGCCCAGCACCTGCAAAAACTGCGGGTTGCGGAACACTCCGGGCTCGCCGTAGAAGATATCCGGCTTGCCAAGTCCCACCCAGTAGTGAAGGCTGAAATTGGACGGGCTGTAATCTCCCAGCTTCAGCATCAGGCTCTGGAGCACCAGAATTCCGATGGGCAGGAACACGCAGAAGCCCAGGAACAGGAACAGAAGGCACACCACCATGGGTTTCCATTTATTTAAGGATAACACGTTGGAGCGCCCGCCCTTGCCGCCGATGGTGGCGTAGGACTTTCTCGTCCCGATCACCTGCTGGTTGATGAAAATGATCACCGCCGCAATGCCGATCAGGATCAGGCTGATGGAAAAGGCCATGGCCGTCTGCTGCTGCTTGATACTGGTGTAGAGCATGGTGGAGATGGTATAATATCCGGTCTTAAGCCCCAGAAACGCCGGAACGCCGAAGGTTCCCATGGCCTTGGAGAAAATCAGGATGAAGGACGAGGCAATGGCCGGCATCACCAGCGGGAAAGTGATCTTGCGCAGCATAAGCAGCTTCCCAGCCCCCAGAATCTCGCCCATCTCCTCCAGCTCCGAGTTAATGGAACGGAAGCTGGCTGAAATCAGCAGATACGCGTAGGCATAGTAATGGATCGTCAGCACGCAGATGATCGCCACCGGCCCGTAGGCCAGCCAGTCCGGCGGTTCCAGCCCCAGGTAGGACAGAAAGCCCTGGGTCCCGCCGATGCGCGCCGTCTTGAACACCGCAATCCAGGCCATGGACTTGCACCAGGAGGGGATCATGTAGGGCACGATCATTGCCAGAGAGAAAAATTTCTTAAACGGAAGATCGCTGCGCACCATCAGCCAGGCGATGGCCCCGCCCAGTCCGATGCTGAAAACCGAGACCGCAGTGGCGATCAGGAGCGAGTGCATCAGCGGCTTGTAAAGCATGTTTTGGGAGACTTCGCTGCACAGCAGCTTCTTCCAGTAGTAGAGCGACCAGTCCCCCGCCTGGGCCCCCTCCACTCTCCTCACGTCCCTGGCGGCCAGCTTAAACGTGGTGACCACCATCTCGATCAGAGGAACGATTACCAGGCAGGCGAGGGCGGCCACCGCGGCCGCGACCATGATATTGTACGGGCTTCTGATTCCATTTTTGACCCAGTTTTTTGTACGCCTGACGCTGGAATACGATCTGCTCTCTTTCATTCACAACCACCCCAGTCTTTTGTATATTTCTAAATCTGATTATAGTTAAGATAGGAGGGCTTTACTATGAAGAAACGTTGTCAATATATCGAAAAATGTTGCTTTTTTATCCTGATTAGGATCATCAAAAATAAATATTTTATGGTATTCCCGGATTTTCTCGCTTATGCATTGGGTATTTATGACATTTTTTTACTTTAAAACCAATTTTTATTGTGCATATATCATTATTAATTTGGGGGATAAAACCTGATCGTATGGTATTGTCTTAGATTTGTGTTTTGCTATCATTAAATTTCATTTTTTTCAGATTTTAATAAGAAATAATGGATTTTTAACCCATTTTATTGACAAACACGGATTATTTTTCTAATATTGGCAGTGTGGGAAGGAGAGGCGTCATGAAAGGACACGAATACAAATATTCCTTTAAAAATCAATTCCGCACCATGGCTTCCATGTCCGTATACCGCACCGGACATCAACAGTGCAGCGGGGGCTATCACCGCGGGCTGGAGGTACGGGATTTTTACCTGATCCATTTTGTGATGGAGGGAGGGGGCGTGTACACGCTGAACGGCAGGAAACATCCGGTGCGAAAAGGGCAGGCCTTTCTCATTTATCCCAGCATGCCCATCGACTACCAGGCCGATGCCGCCGATCCCTGGGAATTTTGCTGGGTGGGTTTTAACGGCAACGACGCCCGGCTTCTGATGAACGCCACCGGCTTCACCCCCCAGAACCCGGTGATCACCCTGAAAGACCCGGAGCGCATGGAGGAACTGCTGATGAATATCTACCGCTGCCGCGGCCACCACCCCCACGAGTTCATCAACATGACCGCCAAGCTCTATGAGCTTCTTGCGTTCCTGATCCAGGAGGCCAGCGACCCCATGCCCGCCCAGTCCCGCACCGGCGTGGAGCACGTACAGCGGGCCTGCGACTTCATCGCCTCCCACTACCAGGACCCCATCACCATCAACGATATCGCCGGACACGTGGGAATCTGCCGCAGCCGCCTCTACCGGGTGTTCAAGGCCCATCTCTCCATCTCCCCGCTGCAATACCTGACGGAATTCCGCCTCCGGGAAGCCTGCAACCTGATGAACCGCCAGAAGGCCACGGTCAAGGAGGTGGCCTACGCGGCGGGTTTTAGCGACCCGCTGTATTTTTCTACGGTGTTTAAGAAATCGCTGGGGCAGTCGCCTAAGGAGTATATGAAGAGCAGTAAGGGGGACGATACCTATGTGACCAGACAGTAAAAGGCGGCCCGGGAAAAATCCCCGGACCGCCTCACCCATGATCAATTCCTTTACACCTGTGCATCTAGCAGCTGCACATACTGCTGCCCCGAATGCATATCCCGCTCACAGCAGGCCCCCTGGGGATACGGCCGCGGCATCGAAATTTTAAGCACCTTCAGATCGTCCACTTCAAAGCGTTTTACTTCCTGAGGCTTAACATGATATACCGCGGCAACCGCGGCGCTTTTCAGGGATTCAGCCGCCTTAATCTGTCTGTACGCCGCTTCACTGCAGCAGAATATATCGATTGTCATCCAGAACGGCCCGGCATTTTTAGAGCGCACGTAGCTTGCGGTCTCTCCAAGTGTCATGATATCACCACCATTTCTATGCGGAAAAGTTCCAACGGATTCTCCACCTCTACCGCGTGCAGTAACTTAAATTCATAAACCGGCCCGCGCTCCGTCTCCGCCGGCGAATACGGAAACGCAAAGGTGGGAAGCTGCTCTTTGAGGTTAACCGGAAAGTGGAGCAGATACGGATTATACATTTTGGCAACCCCTGTAGCCAACGCCTGTGTCTTCGCCGTCACCGTCATAACCAATCCCAATTCTCTCGGCACATACCCCTCCGGCGGCTTTGTGCCGGAGACTGCGCTCCATCCATACAGCTTAAAATCCACGTTATAATCAGTTTCGGGTATCTGATATTTTCTTATCTTTGATTCCACAAACTGTTTTAAATTTCCGATCCAGAGCTCCGGGTCTTTCATGACGCGCCTGTCCTGGATTCCGACAATCGTCACGGTTTGATAACCGGCCAGTGCCGCGCCTTCCAGCTTAACAGTATAGGGTTTGTGCTTAAATACACTGCCCGTCACTCTCACGCGGCGTTCATCCAGCTCCTCATACACGGCATTTTTTGTATCCAGCTCGCCGGAAGGTTCCCTCAGGCAGAAGGGGTCCGCATTTTCATAGAGCATATGAGCAGATACCGAATATTTGGTACAACAGCTGTCGCCCGATGTCGGTTCTATGGTAAACCCCAGCTCGTCAAAGGTGAGGAAAACGCCTCCCCCGGAAGGATTTGTGGTGCACAGCGCCCCGCACTCCGCAAGCTTCGCCCCGTGCCAGGCTCCCCCCTCGTGGCAGCCCCTTAGCAGCGGCATCGCCGCGATGATCGCCGTATCGGTAGCCCGCCCGCACAGCACAATGTCCGCCTTTCTCAAAAGCGCCTCCTGAAACGGCTCCGCGCCCGCCAACGCCACAATATTCGTGCACTGCTCAAATACGGTCCCGTCCGTCTGCGGCGCTCCCG
The DNA here is from genome assembly GCA_025149125.1 of [Clostridium] asparagiforme DSM 15981. Classification (GTDB taxonomy): domain Bacteria; phylum Bacillota; class Clostridia; order Lachnospirales; family Lachnospiraceae; genus Enterocloster; species Enterocloster asparagiformis. Next base: position 6,228,218 of record CP102272.1, read on the forward strand.
CCAAGGGAAAAATCTTGTGTTCGCGATCCTTCGCCTCCAGCATATCCGCGTTCTGCTGCGTATATATCTTCGCCAACTTTGCCGGTATTCCCTCCTCCTTACATATCTCCCGACAGATATCCGCAAGCCCGTCCACGCCGCCGTCTGTCCCGCAGGTTCCCGCGCTGCCCACCAGAACCGGCGCTTGGAGCCAATGCCCCGCCTTTACCATTCGCCTGAGATCTTCCTTTACACTGTCCCTAGCATATTTTCCTTCACCCGTTCCCAAATAATAGGGACCTGAGTCCGTTGAGCCGGCATCGCACGCAATCACATCCGGCTTCATCCGCACGCCGGCGTCAAAGGATTCCTCCGCGATCCCCGTTCCCAGAGCGCCATAAGGCACAAAAACCCTGCAGGTATTCATACGTTCACTTCCTTTGCTATCTCTTTGAAGAATTCTACCACCTGGGGAATTATTTTCATCCCCTCATGGGCCACTCCCGGCACCGCAAGAAAGCGTACCTTCAGTCCATAATCCTGGTAATTTTTATACAGTGCGCGCATGCGCTCCACGCGGTTTGAACCGTTTTTCCGGGAGGCCGGGATAAAGGTCGTATCCTGGGAATAATCAATCCGCTCCGTATCCTGGGCGCCGATGATCAGCAGCACCGGGACCGCTCTCAGCGCGGCTGCGTCGATCGGCTGCCCGAACACCTCCTCAAAATTGCGGGTTCCCGCATACCAGTCCTCCGTATCGTCCAGATACGTGGACCGTCCCGGCGCGCCGATGGAAACCGCTCGCAAACGTTCCGGGTGCAGGTATAGCATCCGATGCGCAAACTGGCCTCCGCCTGAGAAACCGTGAAGATAAAATTGATCCCCGGAAACTCCAAAGGTCTCACAGACCTCCGCAACCATATCCAACAGAATGTGATCAAAACGGATGTCACAATATTTTATAAACTTATAATTGTGGATGTCCTCCTCATCGATGATGCCTGCGGGGAACAGAGGCGCCAGGATCAGTGATTTCATCTCATCTGCGTATTCCGCAAAGACATTTTTTAATTTTTCCGCATTTCGCGTCGTCCCGTGCACAACAACCGTAATCATATATTCCGAGGCACTCTCCTCCTGAAACCCCTTTGGGAGATACAAAAAGTATGAAAATCTCTGATCCCTGCGACATGCTTTGAGAATCGGAGCCTTCGCCGTGCCGATGCCCATCAGGGCTGTAGCCTTCCAATTATAATTCATTTACGGTTCCTCCTAATAAAACAGATGCACAGTCAGGCAAACCACCGGTATGGCGATCCAGGCCGCGGCCAGCACCCACTTCCACCCGTACCGGATGCCATCCCCCATCTCATAGCCCAGCATGCCGCAGCTGATATGGTTGGCAGGCACTAATGGCGACAGCGACACGGAGATTCCGCTGGGAACAAGGAGCACCGCGGCAGCCACCACCGGGTCCGTCCCGTATTGAGCGCAGATTCCCACGATCACCGGCATCAGTCCCTGATAATAGGGACCCGTGCCCAGAACCATCAGCAACGGCGTTGCCAGAAATGCGATAATCAGGTATGTATACGGTCCCACAGAAGCAGGTAGTACGCTGACCACCGCGTTCGCGAGCGCCTCCACAAAACCACCCTCCTGCATAATTCCGATCAGCACGCCCACGGCAATCACATTGAGTACCATATTTAAAATGCCGGGGCTAAATTCTTTAATCTTTTTTCCCTGCAATTTTTTGCTGCGGTAATTTACAAGCAAAGCGATGGACGTAAATACCAAAAAGGTGAAGCCGGAATTCATTATCCCCATCACCAGCGTCGTCAGTAGGGCAAGGGTCAGAGCAATGTTAAAAATAAAATATGCCTTTTTCTGAACGCAAAGGTATCCGGACTCGCTCTGCACAGAGGGGAGTCCGCTGACCGAATTGACGGCCCCCCGTTTTATTTCCCTGCGTCCAAGCATATAGGTCATGGTATAGCCTACCGCCAGCATTACAATCTGAGCTGGCAGGATAATCTTCCACAGCGCTACCGGATCCATGCCCAATACAATGGCTGTGTGGCGTGTCGGGCCTGTCCATGGAACCAGATTCATCGCCCCCACGCACAGCCCCATAGAAAGCCCCAGCGCCCTCCGGTCCATTTTCAGTTTATCAAAAAACGGTATCATAAGCGGCAGCGTGATCATAATCGTCGTCGCCCCGGCTCCGTCCAGATGGCCGATTGTCGCCACCAACGCCGCAGCCAGTATAATCGCCGTTACGGGACTTTTACTTTTACCAGCCTTTTTGATGATCGGTTTTGTGATTACCTCAAACATCCCCACATCCGACATAATACTGAAATACAGAATGGCAAACGCGGTGACAATGACGCTTGTCTGCACCGACGTAAAGCCCAATTTGGCAAAATCACTGATTTCCCCAAGTGTAAAGCCCGCCGTCAGAGCACCCATTACCGGAACCAGCACAAAAACAGCTACTGGCGAAAACGGGCTCTTAACCAGCAAAATGATGATCGCCAAAAACGTTACTAATCCAATAACTGCAAGTACGTCCATTCTAAACGCAATCCCCCTTTACATTTATTCCGCGCGCATGTCCGCTTTGAATCTTGTGTCGACAACTGCATTATATCGTGTTATATTATATAATACAAATACTATTGCAATGATAATTATTATACTGAAAATCATATAAGTATATGAACCGGAGGTTTTATGCAGATTAATCCCAAGACCCTGCGCTACATATTGGCAATCGCCGAAGAAAAAAGCTTTTCCCGCGCAGCAGAAAAGCTCTTTATCTCTCAGCCGTCGCTGAGCCAACATATTCGAAATGCGGAAAAAGAAATGGGCGTGCAGTTTTTCAACCGAACCGTCATCCCCATCACCTTGACCTATGCCGGCGAACGTCTTGTAACCGCCGCCCGGGACTTTCTTCAGCTGGAGGACCGCCTTACCCGCGAACTGAATGACATTATTGACAGCCAGTCGGGGCGTCTGATCATCGGCACCACCCTGACAAGGGGAACCTATATCATCCCGCATCTTTTCCCGGCATTTAAACAGGAATACCCCAATGTGGAGCTTGTCATCCGCGAGGGCACAAACGACTACCTGATCGATTTAGTTTTAAAGGGAAACATTGATTTTGCATTTGTCGGGGAATCCCATCCTGATCTGGTGAGTGTTGTGATGCGGGATGACCGCCTGCTGCTGGCTGCCCCCATAGGCTGTGCTGCCGCCCAGACCTATATTGCCAAGGGCAAACGGACGGTCGACCTGTGTGATTTTGCGCAGGAACCCTTTATCCTTCTGCACACCGAACAGGCCCTGCGCATTAATTCGAACAAAATACTGACTGATTACGGCCTTGATCCGCTGGTAGCTTATAAGACCCGCAGCTTTGAGACTGCCTTTCGCATGGCGGAGGCGGGCTTGGGCTGCACCTTTGTTATCAGCTCAAAACACCGGGCTTCCGAGCGAATCGCCTTTTTTGATTTCGACCGCGGCGTCTATTCCTACCCCCTGCTTTTAGTGTACCGCAAAAACATGTACCTCTCCAAAGCAATGAAACGCTTTTTAGACTTGACGGACCAGCTTAAAAAAAATTGGGATGCCCATACAGCGGAAGATTAAACCCTCTCCCTCAGCTTCCTCACCAAATACCGCTTCTTATACTTCACCGCCGCCAGCGCGGCGATTCTCCGGTAAATACTGAAGTTCACCGCTCCTCCCACCACGCCCACCACGGGCAGACCCTGGACGAATTTCTCCACCAGCAGGGCGTCGGAGAGCGTGCGTGCGGTAGAGGCGATCTCACCCGCCAGGGTGCCGCCGCCGTACTCCATGGAGTCCAGCTTGCGGTTATAGACGGACCGCTCATCCCCGTCGGACAACGCAGTGCAGATCAGGCGCAGGATATAGCGCTTCTCCTCCTCGCTGCTATAGTCCACGCCATACCCAATGGCGATCTCGTAAACGCCCCGCAGAATCGTGCCCACCATCAACGGGATGTCGGGCAGCCCAAGGCCCAGAAAGCCAAGGCCAAATCCCGCCGCCGTGGTGGCCGCGTGGTTGATTTTGCTGTCCTTCTTCGCCTGCTTGTCCAGCCTGCGGAGGCTCTTTTTATTTCCCGCCCGGTCCACGATATAATCCCGGGCCTCAAACTCCAGCCCCGCCCCATCCTTGTCGAAGGTCCGCTCGATCAGGGGCGTTCCGTTGATAAAAACCGTCTTGAACGCCTTGGAAAAGGCCGCTTCCAAAAGTCCGCCCACCTTCTCCGGCACCTTATCATAGACGGCCTGCTTCACCTTTCCCTTCTTTAATCCACCGGCCAGCAGCTTTTTCTCCCGCTTTTCCACAGCCGCCAGCTCTTTTTCCAGACTGTCCACCCGTTGTCACCACCTTACGCATATTTTCCCAGGGCAGCGCCCATGTATAAAGTGTAACCGCAAAGCCGGGGGAAGTCAAACCCGGAGTGTCGACACCGCGCCGCCAAATAACGACGGAACCCCCGCTCGCTCCTTTGCAAACGACAAAAGGAATCAAATCCCGGTGCAGTGGGATCTGGTTCCTTTTGCCTGCGTTCCTACGCCGCCGCTCTGTTGGCTTTAAACCGCTTTAAGAGAGGCATACCGATAAATACAATAGACAGGACCATCAGTCCGCAGCTCAAAGGTCTGGTCACGAACACGGACAGGGAGCCGTCGGCGTAAACCATGCTCTGCGTCCAGTTGTTCTCCATCATGCTGCCCAGGATGGAGGCCAGAATCAGCGGCGACTGTGGGATCTTATACTTGTTAAAGGTGTATCCTATAAATCCGAAAAAGATCATGATGATGATGTTAAAAATGTTGTTGCTCACCGCGAACGCTCCGGTCACGCACAGCACCAGCACCACGCCGCTTAGGATTTCCCGTTTCAGCCGCAGCACTGCGGTAGCCAGGAAATTACAGTAGAACACGGACAGGGGCAGCATGATGATGTTGGCCACCAGGAAGCCCAGGATGATCATATAGGCCATCTCCGGCGTATCCTTGAACAGAGTCGGGCCGGTTCTCAATCCCTGGATCGTCAGAGCGCCCAGGAACAGGGACGAGGTGGAGTTGCCCGGCACGCCAAGGGCCAGCAGGGGAACCATGGAGCTGGCAACCACCGCGTTGTTGGCGGACTCGGGAGCCGCGATACCCTCCGGCACGCCAGTTCCGAATTCCAGATTGGGACGCCTTCTGGCAGCCTGGTCATAAGCCATGAAAATGGCCATGATCATTCCCGCGCCGGGGATGATTCCGATAATATTGCCGATCAGGCTGGACTGGGCCCAGATGGGAAGCAGCCGTTTGGACATCTCTTTGTCCGGAAGGATTACCTTGACCTTCTTGTAATTCTCCTTGACCTCTTCCTTGAAATCCTTTACGGCGGGATTCTTCTGAATCGCCTCAATCATTTCCAGAATGGCCGTGATACCGAACAGGCCGATCAGCATGGGGATCAGTGAGATTCCGTCCATCAGGCTTACCTGGCCGAAGGTGAAGCGGGCCAGCCCCGTCTGCGGGCTCATGCCGATACAGCTGAAGATCAGCCCCAGCGCCATTGCCAGAATGTTCTTCACAATGTTTTTTCCCGCCATTCCGATCACCGTGCTCATGCCCAGCACCGCCAGCATGAAATACTCCGGCGGCCCGAACTTCAGGGCCTGCTTAGCCAGGAACGGGGATAAAAACAGCAATACGATGGCGCTGGAGATTCCTCCGAAGGTGGAGCTGGAAATCGCAAATCCCAGCGCTTCGCCGCTCTTGCCCTTCTGGGACATGGGATATCCGTCGTAGGCGGTCACCGTGGCGGAGGCGGTTCCCGGAATCTTCAACAGAATCGAGGGGATGGAGCCGCCGCAGGCCGACGCGCAGTAGATACCGATCAGCAGGCAGATCGCCACCTGCGGCTCCATGCCGAAGGTGATGGGGATCAACACCGCCATTGTGATGCTGTCGTTAAGCCCCGGAAGGGAACCCACGATCAGTCCGATTACAACGCCTCCCAACAGCGCCGCCAGGGCCATCGGATTAACCAGCTGGCCTAAACCCAGTAAAATACCGTTCATACTCCCACCTCCTTAAAAATCCAGAAATACCATCGGCAGCGGAACCGACAGCAGCACCTTGAAAATCACAAATGTCACCGCCACCGCTATGACCGAGCACGGCACGATCACATGAAATTTCTTGTACCCAAGGGAGCGGATCACCAGGGCGCACAGCAGAAATGTGTCGATCGCATAGCCGATCTTTTTTAACAGGAACACGTAAACCAGCAAAGTCAACAGGGTCAGACCCACCCGCGGCAGATTGACTCCCTCCAGCTTTACCACCACCTCGCGCTTCATCAGCGTCTGGACCAGCAGATACACCGCACAGATCAAAAGCACTCCTGCGCACATGATTGGGAAAACGCCCTCGCTTCCCATGGACAGGGCCTTCACGATCACGTAGGCCGCCATCAGCATAAACGCAACCGGCATCGCCAGTTCAATCATTAACTGTTTGTTATTCAACCTCATACCTCCTAACCAATGTCCCTCAGGCTGCGCCAGCGGCCTATAACATCCAACAAGCGCCTTTACCGGCCTCTTCCAGTCTCCCGCCACCGTTTCGTTCTGTTTGCGGGTCGGGCCGCCCGGACCGCCGCCGGTTTCCTGTTCATCTTTCCAGATCAGCAGCCTTTTACTATAAGTGCTGCTAATCCAATGTAACACATTACCCCTGTCTGTTTTTCCCCATCTCCCCTTTACCGCAGAGTCTTGTATCGATTGAAGGTTCGCATATCATTGACTATGTTTAGATTCTAAACCATTAGGGCGGCATCGTCAAATTAAAATGCCGTTAAAAATGCAATAATGCGACATAAACCGCAGCTAAAAAAATTAATTCTTGTCTATTTTTGAAATCAAAAAAGGAATCGCCATCGTATTTTCAACGTTTGGCAATTCCTTTTTCGTGTTCTGCTCGTCAATTTTTGTCAATTTTGCACAAAGGCCCGATGCACGCCTTAAGGCTGCGCATCCAGCTTGTTTTTGTAGTATCCCCCGGCGCAGTACAGCGCTCCGGCCGGATTGTGGGCCAGCACGCGGTCCTTGGCGATCAGGGTGGTCACCAGGGCGTCGGAATACTTGTAAAACAGGGAATCGTGGCCCACGCACAGCCCGAGGGCTATGTTGAACTCCGTCTTCTGCCGGTTTAAAAGCCTGGCCTGGAAAATGGGGTTGCACATGGCTTCGTACTGCCCGGGATGAAGCTTGTGCTCATCCGGCACTCCGGCCGCGCACTTATCCCGTCCGCCGACCTTGCACATGACGGACACCACCTCAAAGCCGTTGCGCTCCAGCAGATCGCACATGACCTTGGCCTCTCCACTCAGACCGCTGCAAAAGGCCAGGCCGATCCGATGGTAACCCATCCTCCGGCACAGCTCGATGGTCTCCTTCACACGGGGCCACTGGAACTGTCCAAGGCCCTCGATCTCTGAGGCCGTCACATAAAACTTGAAATTATCCTCCGAACGGTACTCCTGAAACGCCTGCCCGGAAAGCTCCTCTTCCCGGATCGGACAGTTTTTCGGCAGAGTCCTGTCCTCCGCCTTCCGGCATGCCCGCACGCCGCATTTCGCACATGTATACATCCGCTGCCTCCTTCATCCCGCTACAGATAAATCCCCATAAACTGCGACACCAACACTACCATCACAAGCGCGATGGGATACGTCGCCGCATAAGCGGAGGCCACGTCGTCGGTCTCCGTCACGCGGATCAATGTTCCCAGGGCGGGCGTGCTGGTCATGCCGCCGCAGATAGAGCCCAGGGAGTTGAAGGTGCTCAGCTTCAGAATCCTGAACGCCACGATAAAGCCCACAAACATGGGCACCAGCGCCATGATCGCGCCGTAAATAAACAGCAGGATTCCCTGCTCCTGCAAAATCTCCACAAAGCCCGCTCCGGCCTGAGTGCCCGCCCCCAGAAGAAACAGCGCCAGACCGAACTCGCGCATGGTCTCCAGCACGTTCTTGGGCACGGAAACGCTCAGACGCCCGATGGAGTTCATGTGCCCCAGCAAAAGCCCCGCAATCAGCGGGCCTCCGGAGGTCCCAAGGGAGAAGGAAGCCCCGCCCGGAAGCGGAATCTTGATTTTCGCCAGGATCATGCCCCCCACGATGGCGCAGGCAAAGGAGAAAAAGCCCATACTGTCGCAGTAGAACAGGTCCTTGTGCTTGTGGCGGACCTCCACGTCGGCGGCCGCCTCGTACTGGGCCCGCTCCTTGTCCATGTCCGTGTGCAGGATTCTGGGCACCAGCTGCACAAACAGCACCACGCTGATCACGCCGAAGGGGTAGGCGATGCCGTATCCCACCGCCGCCGCGTCGGAGCCGGTGGCCTCGATGGCCGCGGCCAGGCCGGGCGTGCTGGTGAGCGCCCCGGAGAGCATACCCACCGCCAGATCGGCGGGCACGCCGATCAGCTTCACGATGGCCACGCAGGACAGCGCTCCCGCGGCTATGATAATCACGCCCAGCAAAATATAGGATTTCGCGTTCTTCTTAAAGTTCCGGAAAAATTTCGGTCCGGCGATAAAGCCCACCGCCGTCACAAAGCAGACCAGACCCATGTCCCGGACCAGACCGGGCACGGACACCCCCAGATGGCCGAATACCAGCGCCACCAGAAGAATACCCGCGGTGCCCAGATCCAGCCCGCATATCTTAATACTTCCAACTAAGTAACCCAATACCGCGATGAGGAACACCATAAGCAGCGTGCTGTCCAGCAAGTTGGTCTGAATCCATCCCCATACATCCATCTCGATCATCTTCCCCTTTCAAAAATGAACAGCCGATTAGTGACGCCCTTCGTGGGCATAGGGGGGCAGCAGCAGCGGGGATACCTTGTCCGTGTGAACCCCTGCTTCCTCCAGCTCTTTTGCAAACTTCTCCACGTGCTCCAGCGTCATGGTTCCCAGTTCCACCTCGTTGCAGCGGGCGGCAGCGGCCTTTCCGGCGTCGCGTCCGAACACGATGATGTCCAGCAGGGAGTTGCCCATCAGGCGGTTGCGCCCATGGATTCCGCCCACGGCCTCGCCTGCCACCATCAGGTTGTGGATGGTCTTGGTGGCGCAGTCCGCATTGATCTCCAGTCCGCCGTTCTGATAGTGCAGGGTCGGGTAGACCAGGATCGGCACTTCTCTCATATCGATGTCATAGTTTAAGTACATGCGCAGCATGGCCGGGATGCGCTTCTCGATGGTTCCCTTTCCATGGATCATCTCGATCATGGGGGTGTCCAGCCACACGCCGAAGCCGCCGCCCGGGGTGGGAACGCCCTTGCCACGGTCGGAGCACTCCCGGATAATGGAAGCCGCCGCCACGTCGCGGGTCTCTAACGGGTGCATAAACGCCTCGCCGTCGCAGTTCACCAGCATAGCGCCAACGGAACGCACCTTCTCGGTCACCAGAGCGCCGAAGAGCTGCGCCGGATAGGCCACGCCGGTGGGGTGGTACTGGATGGTATCCTGGTACAGCAGGGGCGCGCCCACGCGGTAGCCAAGCACCAGGCCGTCGGCGGTGGCGCCGTAGTGGTTGGAGGTGGGGAAGCCCTGGTAGTGAAGCCGTCCCGCGCCGCCGGTGGCGATGATCACCACCTTGGCCCTGGCCACCAGGTACTCGCCGGTCTCCATGTTCTGGAGCACAGCGCCCGCAACCTGGCCCTTGTCGTCCAGGATCAGCTCGACGGCGGAGGTAAAGTCCACCACTGTGATGCCGCGGTTGATCACCTCGTCCCGCAGCACGCGCATGATCTCAGCGCCGGAGTAGTCCGCGCAGGCGTGCATACGCTTTCTGGAGGTGCCGCCGCCGTGGGTGGTCACCATGGTGCCGTCTGGGTTTTTATCGAACATAACGCCTAAATCGTTTAACCACTGGATGGCCTCAGGGGCTTCCATTACCAGCTTTTTCAGCAGCTCCGGCTTTGCCGCATAGTGTCCGCCGCCGAAGGCGTCCAGGAAATGCCTCTGGGGGGAGTCGTTCTCCTTGTCGGCCGCCTGGATGCCGCCCTCCGCCATCATGGTGTTGGCGTCGCCGATGCGCAGCTTGGTGGCGATCATCACGTTTGCGCCGCCCTTGTGAGCCTCAATGGCCGCGGAAGCGCCCGCGCCGCCGCCGCCAATGACCAGCACGTCCACGTCGTAGTCAATCTGGTTTAAATCCAGATCCACGCCCAGCAGGCGGCTGTTGGCCTGGAGCAGCTCGCCCAGCTCAACCGGCACCTTCTCGCCCTTGTTGGGGCCCATTACCAGGGTGGAAAAGCCGCTCTCCTTGTAGTCAGGATGATACTGCTTTAACAGGTTGTGCTTCTCGTCCGCATCCATTCTTCTGAGATCGGCACCGATTCTGGAGGGCCTGGTGGCCTCCACTTTTTTAATGGAATCAAGCATTTCTTGTGTCAACATGTGTCATCCCTCCTTATTTCTCAATATCGCGGTTGTTGTACAGTTCCTTCAGCTCGGCGATGGGCTTCTCCATGATCTGCTCGATCAGCTCGTCGTACTCGCCGTGGCGGATCTCCTCAACGCGCTTTTCCAGGTGCTCGGTCTTGGGAGCTAAGTATTTGCCGGTCAGTCTTCTGGCCAGCAGTCCCACCATGGGATGGGAGATGCCCGCCGGACATCTGGTGGAGCAGATTCCGCAGCCTACGCAGTCAAAGGACTCGTGGGCGCATTTCTCAAACTCGCCTCTCTGGGCGTACGCGATATACTGCATGACGTTTAACTTCTGGGGACACGCCTTGGTGCAGGCGTTGCAGCCGATGCAGCTGTAAATCTCCGGATAAAGCTCCATCATGATCTGCTCTTTGGGTTTGATCTCCTCCAGGTTGTAAGTCCGCTTGTCCGTGGGGAAGAAGGGGATGCTGGCCACATACATGCCTTCCTGGACCTGGGTCTGGCAGGCCAGACAGGTCTTTAACTCGTTCTTGCCCTTGATGCGGTAAATCGTGGCGCAGGCTCCGCAGAAGCCGTGGCGGCAGCCGCAGCCTCTCACAAGCTTGTATCCGGCGTATTCCATGGCCGTCATGATGGTTAAGTCAGCCGGCACCGAGTATTTTTTACCAAAGAAATAAACATTTACCATTTCCTGCATTTTCTCTACCAATCCTTCCTCTTAATATTCGTCTGGCAATTCGTCGATCTCATCACAGCGGAACACGGGACCGTCCTTGCAAACATACTTGGAACCGATGTTGCAGCGTCCGCATTTTCCGATTCCGCATTTCATCTTCAGCTCCAGGGTGGTAAACACCTGTGTCTTTTCAAAACCCATCTCCTGCAAAGCCGCCAGCACGAATTTGATCATGATCGGCGGGCCGCAGACCAGCACGGTCTTGTCTGTGGAGAATTCCAGCTCTTTTAAGTAGGAGGGAACAAAGCCCACATGGCCGTCCCACTCCGGCTGCTCCCGGTCAATGGTCAGGTACACGTCCACGCCGTCCCGTTTGGACCAGTCGTTCTGAATCTCGTCCAGTCCCACCAGATCCTGCATGGAGCGGGAGCCGTAGAGAATCTCCACGCTGCCGTAATTTTCCCGCTTGTCCAGCACGTAGTTGATCACGGAGCGCAGGGGCGCCAGGCCGATTCCGCCTGCGATGAACAGCAGGTTCTGGCCCTTAAGCGCGGTTTCCACCGGGAAGGAATTGCCGTAGGGGCCGCGGACCGTAATCTCGTCGCCCACCTCCATGGTGTGCAGGTAATCGGTCAGGGAACCGCAGCGCTTGATGCTGAATTCCTGGTATTCCTGATTGGTCGGGGAGGAGGTGATGGAGAACATGGCCTCCCCCACTCCGGGCACCGCCAGCATGGCGCACTGGCCCGGCATATGTTCAAATAATTTTCCGCCCTGGGGGCTTACCACCCGGAAGGTCTTGACATCCGGGGTCTGATCCTTGATATCCGTGATCACGCCCACCATGGGGACTAACTCGTCGTGTTTATGGCTTCCGCCGCATCCGCAGCTACACATCTTCAGACACCCCCAGACTCTTGATAACTTTCACAATGTTTAACGAGGAAGGACATTTGCTCACGCAGCGGCCGCAGCCCACGCAGGAGAACATCCCGTCGTTGTTTTCCGGGAAATACACCAGCTTGTGCATGAAACGCTGGCGGAACCGCTCCTTCTGGCTGTTGCGGATATTGCCGTGGGCCATCAGCGTGAAATCGGAGTACATGCAGGAGTCCCAGCAGCGGAACCTTTGGATGCCATTTCCGGTGTTGTAGTCCCGGATGTCGTAGCACTGGCAGGTGGGGCAGATAAAGGTGCAGGTGCCGCAGGCCAGACAGGCCTTATACAGCTCCTCCCACTTGGGGGAGTTGAACAGCTCCAGCATCTCCGTGTTTTTAAAGGTCTCCAGGGAAATGTTGCTGTAGGGCAGCTTTTCCACGATGGCGGCCACGCTGGACTGCTCCGCTTCCACGGCGGCCTCTCCGGTCTGATCCGCCCCGGCCAGCAGGCCATCCGCAGCCAGTTCTTCCGTCAGCTTCCCGCCCTTCTCGGTATTTGCTCTCCAGTAAAGCGTCCCGTCCACCATCCAGGTGGTCACGTCTCCCGCCGGGTTCTGGGCCTCCACGCCGAACACCTTACAGAAGCAGGTCTCTTCCGGCTCATGGCAGGCCATGGAGATCAGCACGCCGTGATTTCTGCGGGCTTCGTAAAACTTGTCCACCGGGTCCGCCAGAAATACCTTGTCCAGCACCTCGATTCCCTTCACGTCGCAGCCCCGAATGCCGAAAATGGCAAAGGGCGCGTCCGCCAGCTCCTCGGGAGTGATGGAGATTTTCTTGCCTTCCCGGTAGCAGGTGTAGAGGTTCTCGCTCTGGGGGAAGAAGAAATCCTTGGGGGATTTCACGGTGTTTAACGCGTCCAGGGCGGTTTCCTCCTCCCGGGACCAGATTCCGTAGTTGACCTGGCCGTTTTTGCGCAGGGGCATATATAAATCCATCCGGCCGGCAATGGCGGCGAATAAGGACGGTAACTGTTCGTTTGCGATCTTATACATACGTTATCCCCTTTCCCCAACAATGCTTGGCTCAACGTCGTCCATCTTGAACGCGGTCAGCGGTGCGAGCGCCTTATCGTCCTCGCCTGCCTGGTACGTTCCGTAGAATCCATTGATATCCTTGATTAACTTCCGGTTCAGCAGATGAAGCGGGATTCCCTGGGGACATACCCGGCTGCACTCGCCGCAGTCCGTACATCTTCCGGCCACGTGGAAAGCGCGGATCAGGTGGAACATCTGCTCCTCAAAGGTGTCCGCGTTGGCCTTCTGGGCGGTGTCGAAGCGGTCGCTGTCGAACACGCACTTGTTGCAGCTGCAGGCCGGGCACACGTTCCGGCAGGCGTTGCAGCGGATGCACTTGGAGAGCTCGCCCTGCCAGAAGGCAAAACGCTCCTCCGGGCTCATGGCCTCCAGCTCCTTCACCTTGGCGAAACGGTCCTCGGGCTTCACCGCAAGCTCCGCGTCCGCGCCGATCAGCTCGTCGTACACCATGTGCTCCGTGCCCTTGCAGACCTTACAGCGCTCCAGAACCGCATCCCCGTAAGCGCAGGTCTTTTCCCCGTAGATGGTGCCGATCTTTAAGGTATCGCCGTCCTCTTCCACGGTCTCAATTCCCTTGATCCCAAGTCCCTTAATGGCCTCGATATCCAGCTTTCCCCTGCAGCCCACGCCGATGATATAAGCCTTCTCCCGGTCCACCCGGTGCTCCTTTACCAGCTGGTTGAAGCTGTAAGTGTCGCAGGGCTTTAAGAACACCAGGGTTCTGCCCTCCTTCTTGCTGGCCTCGATCATGTATTTGCTCAAATTTGCTCCGCAGAACCCGTCGTAGACCAGCGCGTCCAGCTCTTTTTCAGTGCCGAAAAACGCGGGCTCGGGATTGTAGGGCAGGTCGCAGCGCTTCCAGCCCAGCACGCGGACCACCGTGCCGTCGGCCAGCAATTCTTTGGCTCTCTTAATCATTTCCTGCATCGCAAATCCTCCAATCTCACATTCTTGCCCAGTTTGTGGATTTTTTCAATGAAATCGTTCATGGTGGCGGCAAATTTCACGCCCTCTGCGGCGGAAACCCATTCCACTCTGGTTCTGCCCTTCTCCACCCCGATGTAGTCCAACAGGGAGAACAGCAGGGTCATTCTTCTCCTGGCATAATAATTGCCCGTGCTGTAGTGGCAGTCGCCCGGGTGGCAGCCGCAGATGATCACGCCGTCCGCGCCCTTCTGGAAGGCCCGCAGGATAAACAGCGGGTTCACACGGCAGGAACAGGGCACCCGGATGATCTTCACCTCGGCGGGGTAGCCCAGGCGGCTGGTCCCGGCCAGGTCCGCTCCCGCATAGCTGCACCAGTTGCAGCAGAATGCGACGATGAGCGGCTTAAACTCCGTATTCTCATGTTCTATTTGCATATTGCGTCCACCTCCGCGATTAATTGTCTGTTGGAGAATCCCTGCAGGTCCATTGCGCCAGAAGGACAGGCGACGGTACAGGCGCCGCAGCCCTGGCACAGAGCGGTGTTCACCACAGCCACTCTTCTGGTCTCACGGATTCCGTGGTCGAATACTTCCTTATTCTCATAGGAGATCGCGCCGTAGGGGCAAACCTTCTCGCAGGCGGAACAGCCGTTGCAGTACCGCTCGTCGGACTTGGCCGTACAGGGGTTGGTCACCAGCTTGTCCTTGGCCAAAAGGCCGATCACCTTGGCGGCCGCGGCCCCTGCCTGGGAAACGGTCTCCGGAATATCCTTGGGTCCCTGGCACACGCCGGAGAGGAACACGCCCGCCGTGGGGCTCTCCACCGGACGAAGCTTGGGATGGGCCTCGGTCAGGAAGTTGTTGGTATCGATGCTGGCGGTCAGCATGGTCGCCAGGCCCCGGACCGACGGATCGGGCTCGATGGCCGTCGCCAGCACCACCAGATCGGTCTCCAGGATGATCCGCTTGTTGTCGATTAAATCCACGGCCTGGACTCTCAGATGGCCGCCCACCTCCGCCACCTTGCCCACCTGGCCCTTGATGTAGTTGACGCCGTACTCCTCGACCGCTCTGCGGTAGAACTCGTCGAAGTTCTTTCCCGGGGTTCGCACGTCGATGTAGAATACGTTGACCTCCACATCCGGGTACTTGTCCCGGATCAGCATGGCGTGCTTTGCCGTGTACATACAGCAGATTTTGGAACAGTAGGTCTTGCCCTTGCAGGTCAGATCGCGGGAGCCCACGCACTGGATGAAGGTCACGGACTTGGGAGCCTCGTGGTTGGAGAGGCGCTCCAAATGGCCCTTGGTGGGGCCGGCCGCATTGGTCAGGCGCTCGAACTCCAGGGAGGTGATCACATCCGGGCTCTGGTTGTAGGAATACTCGTCGAACTTGTCCAGCTTAATGGTGTCAAAGCCGGTCGCTACCACAATGGCGCCGTACTCTCTGGTAATAATCTCGTCCTGCTGCTTGTAGTCGATCGCGCCCGCCGCGCACACCTTCTCACAGACGCCGCATTTTCCGGTCTTAAACTTGATGCAGTGCTCGCGGTCGATCACCGGCACATTGGGGATGGCCTGGGCGAAGGGGGTGTAGATGGCGCTTCTGGTGGATAATCCCCGGTTGAACTCGCTGGGGGTCTTTTTGGACGGACATTTCTCGGAGCAGACTCCGCAGCCCGTACATTTGGTCATATCCACGCTTCTGGCCTTCTTGCGGATATCCACGGAGAAATCACCCACAAAGCCGGACACCTTCTCCACCTCGCTGTATGTATAAATGTTGATCTTGTCGTGGGCCGCCGCTTCCACCATCTTGGGGGTTAAGATACAGGCGGAGCAGTCCAGGGTGGGGAAGGTCTTGTCCAGCTGGGACATCTTGCCGCCGATGCTGGGGGTCTTCTCCACAATGTCCACCTCGTAGCCCGCGTCCGCGATGTCCAGGGCGGTCTGGATACCGGCGATGCCTCCGCCGATGACCAGGGCTCTCTTCACCACGCGGCTCTCGCCGGGCTGTAAAGGGGCGTTTAAGTTCACCTTGGCGATGGCCGCTCTGGCCAGAATCACCGCCTTCTCGGTTGCTTCCTCTTTATTCTTGTGAATCCAGGAACAATGCTCCCGGATGTTGGCGATCTCCACCATGTAGGGGTTCAGCCCCGCGCGCTCCGCGGCCTTGCGGAACGTGTTCTCGTGCATACGAGGAGAACAGGAACACACAACCACTCCCGTCAGCTGTTTGTCCCGGATCGCATCCTTTATTTTCGACTGGCCGGCCTCGGAACACATATACTGGTATTCTTCCGCATGAACCACGCCAGGCTCTGATTTCACCATCTCCACCACTTTTTCCACATCCACGGTGCCCGCGATGTTGGTGCCGCAGTGACAGACAAAAACTCCTATTCTTTGCAATGAATTCACCTCCGACCTTTCTCTTACTTACTGTATTTGCGGAACGCGCTTGCCAGCAGCTGCTGGGGCAGATCCGGATCCAAAAGCTCCGGAATCTCGTCCGGCGACAGGTAGTTCTGCCCCTGCTGGCGGATCACCATGAGACGCACGGCCTCGATCAGCTTGGCGGGCTTCACGTCCCTGGGACAGCGCTCCACGCAGGCGAAGCAGGACAGGCATTTCCAGATGGATTTCGAATGCAGCAGCGGTTCCACGTCCCCGTTCTGCACGTAGGACACGAACTGGTGGGGTCTGATATCCATCGCATCGTAGGACGGGCAGGATGCGGAGCATCTGCCGCACTTCATACATTTTTTGGTGTCCACGCCGCTGATCTCCTTCAGCAGCTCAGCCTTTTCTTTGTCCGTTTTAAGCACCCTCTACACCTCCCTGTTCCTCTTTTATACCAAGGGCCTCCGCCAATATCTCTGTGAAATATTTAACAATAGGGGTATGCGAATGCCCGCCATGGTTTAAATTGTACAGACACAGGGGACACGCGGTCACAAGCTCCTGGGCACCCTTGTACTCTGCCGACTCCATGATCTGGTCTACCATGCTGCCGGAAAGCTCCTTTTCCTTTAAAGAAATGTACCCGCCGCAACACTCGTTCCGGTACGGATATACCACCGGCTCCGCGCCTAAGGCCCGGATGAAATCTTCCAGAATGGTGGGATTTTCAGGGTCGTCGAACTGTAAAATGCTGCTGGGGCGCAGAAGCATGCAGCCGTAGTAGGCCCCGATCTTCCGGCCGGTCAGCGGATTCTTCACCATCTCGCGGATCTTGTCAAAACCCACCTTGTCCCGAAGCACTTCCAGATAGTGATATACGCGAGTCTCGCCGCAATAGGCTTCTTCCAGGTCCAGGTAGTTGTTAACTTTCTGACGAATATCGTCGACGTTCGCCATGTCGTCGTTCACCCGTTTGATTACGTGGTGGCAGGCGGAGCACAGAGTCACCAGATCCTGGCCCTTCTCCTTCGCCGCGTTCAAAGCCCTCACGGAAGACAGCTTGGTTGCAATCTCATCGGAAGCCAGAGGGTAAACTGCGCCGCAGCACTGCCAGTCCTCGATCTCTTCCAGGGTAAAGCCGAGTGCCTCCGCGGACTTTCTCGCGTAGAAGTCCAATTCTTTTGCTTTGGTTTTTAAAGTACAACCCGGATAATAACTATAAACCATACCGTCATACCCAACCTTATATTGGGCTTACCTCCTTTTCTTGTATACCACAAACTGGTATCCCGGTTTGTTGGTATCCCAACTTTTTCTCTTATAATACCATGATATTACACAAAATGATAGTATTTTTTGATATTTTTTTATGTTTTTTGTCGCCGAGTGGTATACCACCCGGCGACGATTTTCGTAACAACAGCCATTGTCATTTTTATTTACTTTGAATGCTGGTTTTTTGCGATAATTGGAACTTTGTGACCGCGAAATTGGGGAATTGTCAGGAATTTTCTATTTCTTTGATCTGCCGCTGCACATACGTGATGCACCGTCTTGCCGCCCTGCTGATCCGCTTGCCCTTTTTCCACACGAATCCCGTCTCATAGAGAATCGGAGGGTCCAGGGGAATGGCCGTCGTGTCCTCGATGTGCACCAGGGGCCGGTACCCGTCCCCCAGCACGAAGCTGACGCCCGCGTTGTTCTCCACCAGATTGAAGGCTGTGATCATCTGCTGGGGGTAGGCCAGCACATTGGGCGTGATATCCAGCCGTTTGAACTCCTCGTCCAGCTTGCTGCGGATATAGGAGTGGGGCGGCAGGTAGATCAGGCGCTCGCCCGCCAGATGCTTTAAGGAAATACGCTCCATGGAGGACAGCGGATTCTCCCGGTGGATCAGCGCCTTTAACTGCCCCCGCTGGATCCGGCAGATGTCGTAGCGCTCCTCCATCCCCTCCTGGATCACCAGAAATCCCAGGTCGATCTCGTCGGAGTCGATGGCCTCCATGATTCCCAGACTGCCCAGCTCCAGCACCTGATGCCGGATATCCGGATTCTCCCGGAAAAAGCCATTGTACAGGATGACATTTAAAAAAGAGCCCGTCACCGGCGTGATCCCCATGTTTAACACCTGGTCATAGCTGCATGCCAGCTCCTGGGTCTCCTGAATCATCTGCTCGAACTGCTCCAGCACGGACTGGGCCTTCACCAGAAAGGTCTCTCCCTCATAGGTCAGCATCACCCGCCGCTTATCCCGCACCAGAAGCGGAATCCCCAACTCCTCCTCCATGTTTTTGATGCACGTGGTAATGGTAGGCTGGGAGACGTGAAGCGCCTCCGCCGCCCGCGTGAAGCTGTGCAGCCTGGCCACTGCCGTAAAATATTCCAGCTGTCGAAAATCCATTTTTTCCCTCCTGCTTTGGTTGGGGTTGGCGGGCGACACCCGCTCCCCTTCCTTAAATTATACCACACCATACCATGCCGCCGCCCTGCTTTCTTAACTCTTTTTCACCGTTCTTTCGCTCCGTCTTTACGCCGTCCCGGCCACCTGGTCCACAAAATGCTCTGCCAGCCCAGTGTAATGCTCCGGGCGCATGAGATTTTCCAGCTCCTCCTCCGTCAGATGGGCCGTGACGCGGCTGTCCGCCAGCGCCAGCTCCTTTAACTGCCGCTTCTGACCGATGGCGGCCATGGCCAGCTCATAGACCAACTCATGAGCCTCCATACGGCCGTAGACCTCCGCCAGCCGCATCATCAGGGCCTCGCTATAGATCAGTCCCTGAAGAATCTCCAGGTTGTGCCCGATCTGATCCTCATGGACCTCCATCTGCCCGAACAGCTCCAACGCGATATCCAGGGTGCCGTCGGCCAGACAGCAGATTTCCTTTAAATGGTACGGTTCGATGCACAGCGTCCGGCAGTCCCGCTCGTTGGTGTTCTCCAGACACTGCATGGCCCGCATGACCAGCGTCCCGGCGATTCTTCCCCGTCCGGCCAGCCGCCCGGGCAGGAAGGGATTGCGCTTGTGGGGCATGGTGCTGCTGCCCACCTTTCCCTGGGCGTACCCCTCCGCCAGCTCGTTGACCTCGCTGCGCTGCTCGTTGTACACCTCGTTTCCCATGCGCCCCACCGCGCCGCAGATCATCGCCAGGTCAAACGTGAACTCCGCCAGCCGGTCCCGGGTGGCAAACCAGCTGATTTTGGGGGCGGCCAGGTTCAGGCGCTCAAACAGGAGCTTCTGCACCCGCGGCCCATTCTGCTCCAGAGAGGCCATGGTGCCCACAGCCCCGGCGAACTGCCCCACAAAGATCCGTTCCCGCCCCTGCGCCATGCGCTCCAGACAGCGGTCCAGCTCGTCGATCCAGGTGGAAATCTTAAAGCCCAGGGTAATGGGCATGGCCTGCTGGTCGTTGGTCCGGCCAATCATAACCAGGCTCCGGTATTCACGGGCCTTCCCGGCCAAAATTTTCCGCAGGCGGCGGGTCTTATCCTCCACAATGTCCCAGGCCTCCCGCAGCTGCAGGATCAGGGCCGTGTCGGATATGTCCTGGGTGGTGGCCCCGTAGTGTATGTACTCCCCCGCTTCTTTGCTGCAAATAGCCTTGTACGCCCGCAGCATCCCCATAAGCGGGTGTCCGGTTGTCCTTCTGGCCTCGGCGTACACCGCCTCGTCCAGCAGCTCCACGCTGCATTTTTTCTGAATCTCCCCGGCGTATTGCTCCGGCACCAGCCCCACCTCGCACTCCGCCCAGGCCAGAGCCGCCTCCACATCCATCATCTTCTGGATGGTGTTCGCACCGCCGAAAACGTCTTCCTGCACGTCCCGGCTTCCATAATATTCCTCTTCCATTCCAGCTCCTGAAAATCCCATCCTCGTTTCCTCCTCACATCAGCATAAACATGAAAATCAACACCGCCGCCAGCATGGGCAGAATGGAGCGCTTGACCACGTCCATGGGACTCACGCCCGCCATCTTGGCGCAGATAATGGTCACGCCCGCCACCGGGGAAGCCGAGCGGCCGATGGCCGCCGCGATCTGCGCCACTGAACCCATGGCCTCCACCGCGTAGCCCAGATCGGCCGCATGAGGCGTAATCGAGGTGTTGAAGGCGATCGCCGCGGCGTTTCCGGAACCGGACAGGGCCGCGATAATGAAGGGCCCGAAGCCCGCTCCCAGCCGGGCGATGGCGGTGGAATTTTTCATCACGTCCACCAGGGCTCCCGTCAGTCCCACCGCGTTCATGCCGAAGGTGAACACCGAGGCCGCGGCCATCAGCGTGATGATGTCGCGGTAGGAATTTCCCACTCCGTTAAAGAACTGCTTCACGCCATCCTGTACATGGCGGACATCCAGAAGAAGGCCCAGCACGGAGCAGGACAGCATCCACACAGTGATGTCAAAATTGGGAAGAACGCCCGCGTTTCCCAGAAGAAGAAAGATAATGGGGGTGGCGGGGATCAGCGCCTTGAAATAATTGATTTTGACCGGTGCGCTTTTCACAGCCTCCCGGTCCGCGCATTCCGGCTCCGCTGCATACGCCGCGCCCTGTTTATTTCCTTTTTTTACCATCGTTATGTCGATGACAGTCAACAGGACAATGGACGCGGCCAGAGCGATTACCGCCACCACGGTAAAGCTGGATACCACCTCCAGCCCAGTCATGGAGGCCAGCTCACCAACCTGAACGTTGAAGCTCTGTCCGGGGTTCATCACATTTCCCCAGGTGCCGATGAGGATGCAAGCGGCCGCGGTGGCCGGGTGCACGCCCAGCCCCAGCATCATGGGAACCAGCAGGGTGCCCACCGTGGCCGCGCAGCCAGCCGCGCTCATGACCACGATGTTGATCAGCCAGGTGATTAAGATCGCGCCCGGCACCACCGCGAAACGTACCTTCTGCAAAGGTCTGGTCAAAAGATATACCAGATTGGAAGAACATTTCGTGTACTCCATCACCGCACTGAAGCCCATGCAGGCGCAGATGGTGGGAACCAGCGATTCATTGATGAGCTGGGAGATAAACGCCTGCATGGCTCCGTCAAAGCAGCCCTCCACGCCTGCGATCCCGGCAATCAGGGCCATGGCGGCTCCCGAGAGAATCAGGACCATTCTGGCCTCCAGATTCTTTAGGATCGCCGCAAAGGTAATCAAAACAATCAGTGCTCCTGCCCAAACCATAAAATACCTCCTGAAAATATGATCCCCCGCGATATGACGGGGGTATTTTGTTTGATATAATCTTAACATTTTCGGAATTCCTTTAGAAATACGGATATTTTATCTGCTGATAGGTTTCGTCTATACCATTGTTTTTTTTACCAAGTTTCGCGCGGCGGTTTTGTGCACCTTGACGCTTAGCAGGCTTGCGCCCTTGCCTTCGCCCGCCGGCGATGATATAATACTTATCGTCAACCTTCGGTTGACGACAAAGTAAAATAAATCCCCTAATATACCTCGTATGCGCGGTAAACGCCGGTCAACGGTGGGAGGAGTCAGGATATGGAGCTGCGTCAATTTAAGTATGTCAACATGGTCGCACAATGCGGGAGCGTCACCAAAGCGGCCAGAAAACTGTTCATCAGCCAGCCGGCGCTGAGCAGCTACATCAACAAACTGGAGGAGGAGCTGGGGGTGAAACTGTTCGACCGGTCGGCCACGCCTCTGGTCTGCACCTATGCGGGAGAACAGTATCTGAAACGGGCCCGGGCCATCCTGATGCAGCTGGACGACATGGACCGGGAATTCCGGGACATCGCCACCAACTGCCAGGGACGGCTGCGCCTGGGTTTTCCGGGCGAGCGGCTGATCTACATGCTGCCGCTGATCCTGCCGCCCTTCAAAGAGCGTTTCCCCGGCATCGACGTGGAGGTGACCAGCGGGCCGGGCAACCGGCTGATCGAGGGGCTGCGCAACGGCGACACGGACTTTGTCTTTCTGCCTCAGTGGTCAAAGGACAAGGATATCGCCCAGGTGAAGATGACCGATGAGGAGCTGGTTCTGGTCTGCGCCAGGGGCTACCTGCCGGATGAATGCATCCTGGACCGGGAAAAGCACATCGTGAATTGGCGCAAAGCCGCGCGCCTGCCCTTTATCACCCTGGAGAAGGGGCACGCCCTGAGGGCCAGCGTGGACGTGCTGGCAAAAAATGCGGGCGTCCAGCCGGATATTTTCCTGGAATCCCACAGCAACATGCTCTCCTGCCGTCTGGCCGCAAAGGGGATGGGGGTAGCGGTGGTTCCGGAGATCACCCTGGAGCTGGTGAAGGAAGGCGGAGAACTGGACGTGTACCACCTGTCGGAGAATCCGCTCACCTGGGAAGTGTTCGCCCTGCACCGGGAAGGCTGCTATATCGGCCAGGTGGAGCAGGCACTTTTTGAGATCGCGGAGCACAATCTGAAAATCCATAAGAAAAAGCTATGACCCTTATTAGCAAAATCCAATTTTACTTATAGGCTCAGCCTGCCTTATAATGGTCTTAACAACCATTGTGGGGGAGGCTTTTTTGTGCCCGAACGCTCCCTTCACCGGCTCAGCCGAATTTAAGAAACCCGGAGGAACTTACATGAACATGAATTTGACGAAAAAAATTCTGGCGGCCCATCTGGCAAAACCGTCGGACATGGTCCCAGGGGAGGAGATCTTCCTGAAAGTGGATCAGACCCTGACCCATGACATCAACGCGGTAATGACCTACCTGGCCTTCGAGGCCATCGGCCTGGACCGCACCCAGGTGGAGACCAGCGTCAGCTACCTGGACCACAACCTGCTCTATCTGGACAACAAGACGCCGGACGACCACATTTACCTGCAATCCGTGGCCAAGCGCTACGGGGTTTATGTGTCCCGGCCCGGCAACGGCATCTGCCACGCCGTCCAGGTGGCCCGCTTCGGTGCGCCCGGCAAGTTGAGCATGGGCGGCGACAGCCACACGCCACACGGCGGCGCCATCGGCATGCTGTGCATCGGCGTGGGCGGCATGGACGTGGCCACGGCCATGACCGGTGTTCCCATGCGCCTTAAAATGCCACAGGTTATTAAAGTAAACCTGACCGGCCACCTGAAACCCGGCTGCAACGCCAAGGAAGTGATTCTGGAGATGCTGCGTCGGGTGGGCATAAAGGGCGGACTGGGCAAGGTCTTCGAGTATGTAGGCCCGGGAGCCGCCACCCTGACGGTAAACGAGCGCGCGACCATTTCCAACATGGGCGCTGAGATGGGCGCCACCACCTCCATTTTCCCGGCGGATGAGCAGGTCAGAAAATTCCTGAAGGCCCAGAAGCGGGAGACGGACTTTGTGGAGCTGACCGCGGACGAGGGCTGCTCCTACGACGGGGAAATGGAACTGAATCTGAGCGAACTGGTTCCCCTCTGCGCATGTCCGCACCAGCCGGACAACGTGATCCCGCTTAAGGATGTGGAGAAAAAGAAGGTTCAGCAGGTATTCATCGGAAGCTGCACCAACGCCAGCTATTCCGATATCGCCAAAGCGGCTCTGGTGTTCCAGGGCAGGCATGTCCATGAGGACGTGAGCTGCACCTGCGGCATTTCCTCCAAACAGATTTACCTGCAGCTGATGAAGGACGGCTATCTGGAAATGCTGATGAACGCCGGCGTGCGCCTGCTGGAGCTGGCTTGCGGCCCCTGCTGCGCCATCGGCCAGTCCCCGGCCACCAAGGGCGTGGCGGTGCGCACCTCCAACCGGAACTTCAAGGGCCGGGCGGGCAACCCCACGGCGGAGATTTATCTGGTTAACCCCGAGAGTGCGGCGGCCACGGCCATTATGGGAACCTTCACCACCGCGGA
Organism: [Clostridium] asparagiforme DSM 15981; assembly: GCA_025149125.1. Lineage (GTDB taxonomy): Bacteria > Bacillota > Clostridia > Lachnospirales > Lachnospiraceae > Enterocloster > Enterocloster asparagiformis. The sequence continues at coordinate 6,252,480 of CP102272.1, forward strand.
GGAGATTTTGGGCGAGGAGATTGTGAAACTGGCGGACATTCAGGAGCCGGATGAGTATCCGGTGGATGATTCCATGATCGTGCGCCCCCTGCCCCCGGAGGAGGCCCGGGAGGTGGAGGTCGTGCGCGGCCCCAACATCAAGCCCCTGCCCGTACCGGATGCGCCTGAGCAGCATTTGAAGGTTCAGATCAGCTTAAAGACCGTGGATAACATTACCACCGACGATATCACGCCGGCCAGCGCCGAGTTCTCCAGCATGCGCTCCAACATTCCGCTGATGAGCCAGTATTGCTACCACCGCTACGATCCCACCTTTGCGGAGCGGGCCCGCCAGATGGGGCAGAGCATCATCATCGGCGGCGAGAACTACGGCCAGGGCTCTTCCCGCGAACACGCGGCTATCAACCCCATGTATCTGGGCGTAAAAGCGGTGATCGCCAAGAGCATCGCCAGAATCCACAAGGGAAATCTGCTCAACCACGGCATTATCCCCATGATCTTTGCCGATCCGGCGGACTATGACCGGGTGGAGCTGGAGGATACTCTGGAGATTCATAACCTGTTGGATCAGATGCAGACCCGGGAAGTGGAGATCACCGACGTGACAAAGGGGTTCAACTTCAAGGCGCAGCTGGAACTGTCCGACAGTGAGTTGGAGGTGATCTCCTGCGGCGGGCAGCTTCGTTATTTGAAGAGGCAGTTGGAGGAGATGGGAAGGTAAATAGAGGAAATCTCCCTGGCAAAAAGAGAGCGGCGATATGACTCGGGCCGCTCTCTTTTTATGGGTAGATTCATTATAATGTGGCGGGCTCTATCACAAATGCTCTGACCTGCCTGCCGTCGCGGTCGTACTCGCGTTTTAACATGTTTTCAAATGCCGCCGGGTTTTCTACAATTCCCTCTTTGTCATAGATCAACATATAGATTGTATGGTAATCGTATAGGAAGCCGTCGGCTCCCAGCTGCTCCGTCAGCATCTTTTCCGTCATATTTTTTCTGGTACACTTCACCTCGATTGCCAGGTCATACTCGTCAATATAAAGATCACAGCGCATGCCGCTATAACCGTTATCGCTGACCACCTCCGCCCTGGCTGCCGGAAAAACCGGGCGTATAATGGCCAACAGCATTCTCTGAACGTCATACTCATTGCCTATCTGAATCTGTTCCAGCAGTTCTTTTCCAATCGATGCCTTTTTGTGGACCTCTGCCTGATACATGGTCCTGACATACAAATAAAAATTCCTCAGAATCTTTTGTATAATCAACTCCGCCATCGGCCCGGGGAATGACTCCTCCGGTCTTTGTGCCAGACCGCCTAATGCCTCAACCGTTCCGCGAATCGTCCGATCCAGCTCACGTTTGCTGTCCTCCACAGAGAACTCATTTTCTACAAAGTGCAGTTTCACGCCAATCTCCCGTTTTCGACTTTCCGGCAGACCACTTCCGTCCAGCGCAGACTTAACTTCCCTCTGCCAATCCCCAAACTGTTCTTTAGCCGACAGATAGTCCCTGCACGCCAAAATCTCCTCTCCCCAGCGGCATATCGCTTCAATTCCCATCGCACATCCTCCTAAAACGGCATCCAGCGTATATAAAACAAAAACAGCGAATCCAAAATATGAATCATATCATCTTTCCACTCAAACACCTGATACAACGGAATCTGCTCGTCCATTATTTTTTGCAGATTCTTTAAGGTATCGCGAATCTTTTTCGCAGTAATTTTCTCATTCTTCACATTCTTCTGGACCCGTTTGGAAATGTGCTCAAAACTGATTTCAACTCTGGGTGGGTTGTCCGCAATGGCTTTTAGAATAATGCTGTAGATATCGCGGCGGCTTCCGTCCTGCAGTTCGTAGGTCAGGCGTTTTTGGCCTCTGGTCGGCGGACCGGATTTTAAAACGCGGACCACATCTGAATATGGAAAATTATTACAGGTAAAGCGGCAGCTTTCCATGATAACCTCATCTGTTATCTTTTCCACATCGAAGGGAAGCAGCCCAATATTCAGGCAAATAGACTGCATAAGCTGAGGCGAATTGATGCTTTCCAGAGCCATCCGTTCAATTAACCGTGCTTCAAGCTCTATTCCCAATTCGTAAAAACCTTTTCTTGCAATTTCTTCCAGCTCACGCTGCTTCCACGGCTCAATTTCAATTATGGAAATCCGGCCGGTCAAATCGGGATTCAAACGGATCGCATCATCCGAGCGATAAGGAAGTGATATGACGATGGCTTTAAATCCCAGTCGAATCACTTCTTTCAGCTGACACGCGATATCATACTGAATCTTATCAGAGGCGTAATGGAAATCATCCAATACAAGAACCTTACCCGATTCCGTAAAATGGTCGATCACTATGTCTTTATTGCCCAAATAGTTTTTTCTCACCTCAGTGGAACGCTCCTCGCTCTCTGAAAAATTAGCATTGCGCCTGCTGACCTCGGCATTCATTGAGAGGCCCACTTTTTTTCCCACTGCTGTCCAAAAATCGTTCTCTTTGGCAAAGTCATTGCCTGACATAGGTACCATCTTTTCCTTGCCAATGACATTTTCACAGAGGACCGTCTTTCCGGTCTTAGACGGGCCTACGATATAGGTTAAATAGCCGTCAATGCTGAGGCTTTGCTTCAGTCTATCCTCATATGTGTACTTTGTCTCCCCGGACATCCTGGTCACATAGGTCAGATCGGGATAAGCCCCGGGTTTAAATATCTTCGCATACCTTCTATCCACTTTATCACCCCTTTTTTCACTATTTTTTATATTATATCATAATTATATACCTTTTCATACCTTTTTAGACCTAAAATAACGGCGGCAGACCAAAGTCTGCCGCCGCACTCCGTCAAAACCCGAACCTTAAATCACCGGCCCCAACGTATATATATCAATGGAACTATAATAATGTAAACTCTCATTCTTACTCATCCCACCGTTCAACACCTCCACGATCTTCTCAAAGACCTCCTCACCCACCTGCTCGATGGACTTCTTTCCCTCAATGATCAATCCGGCGTTGATATCCATATCGTTTTCCATGTTCCGGTAGGTAATGGGGTTTCCGCAGACCTTCACCACCGGCATGGTGGGGAATCCCTGGGGAGCGCCCCGGCCGGTGGAGAACATCATCAGCTGCGCGCCCGTGCAGGCCATTCCGGTGAGAATCTCCGGCTCCCGGCCAGGCGTGTCCTTGATCCAGAGACCCTTGCGGTCCCCCACCCGGTCGGTATACTCCATCACGCCCTGTATGGGCCTGGTGCCGGACTTGACGATGGCGCCCAGGGATTTCTCCTCGATGGAGGATAAGCCGCCCTCGATGTTGCCCGGCGTGGGCTGGCCCTTGCGCATGTCGCAGCCCAGGGACTTGGCCCGGCTCTCCATGCGGGCCACGATCTCATCGATCTTGTCCGCCACCTGTGCGTTTACCGCCCGGCGCTTCAAAATGTGCTCCGCTCCCAGGAATTCCGTAGTCTCGCCGAACACCACGGTTCCGCCCAGGTCCACCAGCTTATCCGCCACATAACCCAGCGCACAGTTGGAAGCCATGCCGGAGGTGGTGTCCGACGCCCCGCACTTGATGGCCAGCACCACCTTGGAGATATCCGCCTCCCGCCGCTGCTGGGGCGCGATGGCCCGCACCAGCCTGGATGCGGCGTCGATGCCCGCGGCAATGGCCTTGCTGACCCCGCCCAGCTGCTGGATGCGGATGATCTCCACCGGCTTGCCCGTCCGGGCGATCTCCTCCACCAGCCGCTCGTGGTCCGTGCCCTCGCAGCCCAGACTGACCACCAGGGCCGCTCCCACGTTGGGCCCGCAGCCCAGGCCGATCAATGTCTCCGTCACCCGGTCCAGATCCGGCGGCAGCTGGCAGCAGCCCTGGTGGTGATACAGCCCCACCGTGCCCTGCACCTGGGCCACAATGGCCTGAGCCACGTCGTTGGCGCACACCACGCTGGGAATCACCGCAACCAGGTTACGGCTGCCCACCGTTCCGTCCGGTCTCACATATCCTTGAAATATCATATTGCCCCTCCTCGTCCTGTCAAATATTGTAAAATGCACCCGCCACCGGTTCTATGAATCCCATACCGGACTTCACTGCCCCGGCCCTCCGCGGCCGCCCGTCACCGCCGCTACAGGTCCCCTCTGCCACGCATACTGTCCAGATTGTGCACATGGACATGGTTTCCCGCCGCGATGGCCCGGCTGGCAACTCCGATCTCCTCGCCGTACTTCATGATCTGTTCCCCGGTCTCAATCCCCCGCACCGCCACCTTGTGGCCATAGGGAATTGGGTCCAGGGCGCGTATCACCACGGACTCCCCCTTCTTGTCCCTCACTTCAATCTCCGCTCCCGCCTGGATTCCCTCCGCGAACACGGTCGCCACATTATCCAGGTCGCTCACCTTCAAAGCCAGATACATAACCTTACCTCCTTATTCTCTCAGGATACCGGTTTTGTGATCATCACGGACACGCCGTCCGGGATCACCACCACCCTGGCGTCCTTTCCTCTCATCTCAAATGCCATTGCCAGCGCCTCATCCGGCGTAGATGCCGGAATCATGTTGGCCCGCCGGACCACCTCCGGGTCCAGATACGTGGTCACCAGAATCACCGGATGCGCTTGCAGAATTCTGGCGTAAATCTGGGCGCACCACTGCTCCGGGATCGTCTCCCGGGGCGGTACCGCGGACAGCTTGCGGTCGATCTCCTGCGGATTTCCGCCCATAATCAGTTCCTCAAAATGGGAACCGCCGATGCCTTCCCGGCACGCGCAGACCATGATGATCACCCCGTCCTCCCCGGCGCAGGCCTCCGCCGTGGCTACCGCCTTTGGCGACTGGTACAGGTTCTGATCCAATGGATAACCCCCGTTGGAGGTAACCACGATGTCCCCGGTCACCGCCGGTTCCTCGGAGATACTGCGGATATACCGGCAGCCCTCCAGATGGGCGGCTTCCACATCCCCGGCAAAGGCCGCGATGATCTCCTTGCGGGCGTTGAGGGCTACGTTCAGGATAAACTGCACGTTGACCCGCCTGGCCGCGCAGATCATGTCCTCATGGATGGGATTGCCCTCCAATACCCCGGCTGCGGCAAATGGGCTGGCGATGGCCTTATAGGAATGGTTCTCATTCACCGTCTCTGCGGAGCAGATTCCCGGAAGAATGCTCTTTCTCCCGCCGGAAAATCCGGCAAAGAAATGAGGCTCGATAAATCCCTCCGTCACCAGCAGGTCGCAGTCCACGGCCAGCCGGTTCACATAAAATCCGGCCCCCGACGGCAGCTCCCCCATTGAGACAAACTCGTCCTTCTCAAACGCCCTGTTTACCACGATCCGCTCGCGCTCCACGATCTCCGCACCGAACATGCAGATCTGCTCCTCCCTGGTTGTCTCCCGGTGAAGGCCGGTGGCGATCAGGATCGTGATCTCTGCACCGGGATTGCCCGCCCGGATCTCCCCCAGCAGGATCGGAAGCGTAATTTTGCTGGGCACCGCCCGGGTGTGGTCGCTGGTCACCAGAACCACCCGTTTCTTTCCCCGGGCCAGTTCCCGCAGGCGCGGCGTGCCCACCGGCTGCTCCAATGCCCGGCGCACCATCTCCTCCTGGGTTCCCTCCCCGGAAGCCTCGCTGATGTGTGATATTACAATTTTTTCCAGATTTTGTTCCCCGATTGTAAGCGGCACCGTTTTTGTGTCGTAGGGAAGGTCAATTCTCATATAGTTCCTCCTCGCAGTCTGTACCAAACGTTTTTCCCGGAGGCGGGACCGCCCGCAGGCTGCGCCAGCGCCATTGCACATAACAAAACAGCGCCCGCAGGGACAGCCTCGCGGCCATCTCCCTGCGGACACCGGCAAACATTACAGACCTCTCTCGTCCCGGTCCACAACCACGTGCATCAGCGCGGTATCCATTCCGAACTGGGACATTTCCTGGCCCAGGCCCGGCAGCTCCGGCACGGTGTAAACGCCGCGCTCCGGCTGATAGTCGTACTTGCAGAGTACGGTCAGCGACGGCTGGGTGCTGCGGAAATGGTGCTCATGGATGCAGAAGTTGGGAATCGCCGCCTCCAGGTGCAGGGCCGCCGCGGTGGAGATGGGCGAGCCTGCGCAATGAGCCTGCACGGTCACGTCGAACACCTGACCCATGTCGCAGATCTTCTTGGCCTCGGTCAGACCGCCGCAGTTGCACACATCCGGCTGAAGGAGCTGCACGTTGTTCTCCATAAAGTTATTCATATAATGCCAACGCCCGAAAATGCGCTCGCCGCTGGCGATGGGCGTCTTGATCTTGTCGTGAACCGCCTTGTGCATCATGGGGTTCATGGGGATGGTTGGCTCCTCTAACGCCATTGCCTTGTACTTGTCGCACAGCTCGCCAATGATCACCGCGCTGATGGCGTCGGTCCGGCAGTGGTTCTCCACGATGATGTCGAAATCCCAGCCGCAGTTGTCGCGGACCGCCTTCATGCGGGCCTCCACCATGTCGATAAACTTGCGGGTGGGAATGCCCTCGCACTCGCTCTTGGGCAGGTGGGTGGCGTCGGGACCGATCTGGGTGAAGTCGATCTTCACCGCGTCATACCCCTGATCCAGGGCGTACTGGGTGATCTCGGCGTACTCTTCCGGCTTACCGTAAGGTCCGATGCGGTCGCACCAGCCAAACTGAAGCTGGGAGGCGTAGGAACGCATCTTGCTGCGGAACTTACCGCCCAGAAGCTGATAGCAGGGCACGCCCAGAACCTTACCCTTGATATCCCACAGCGCAATGTCGATGGCGCTGATTCCGGCGAACACGATTGCGCCTCCGCCCATGCCCCAGAAGCTGGACTTGAACATCTTGTTCCAGATCACTTCCACATTCATGGGATCCATGCCGATGATCAGACCTGCCAGGTCCTTCACCATTCCGAATGCGCCGGTGGAGCCGATTCCCAGGGCGATTCCCGCCTCGCCGTCCCCGTAGATTCCTTCATCCGTGTGGATGCGGCAGATGATGGGCTTTCTCTGCCATCTCTGCTCCCCCGCATCCAGCATATAAACGTCAACTTTCGTTATCTTCATTATGAATGCTCTCCTTTATCCTTTTCTCTTTTTCCTTATGGAGGCGCTGACCTCCCGCGCGATAGCCGCGCAGTCCCCGGTATACCGCTCCGGGTCCAGGAGAGCGTCCAGCTCTGCCTCGGTCATATTGGCGGCCACCACCTCATTTTCCAGAAGCTTCGCCTTAAAGTCCGCCTGCTCCTCAAACGCCGCCATGGACACCTCGTAGACCACCTCGTGGGCCGTCTGCTTGCCGATCTTTTTGCCCAGCTCCAGCATCACCGGCTCGGACATCATCAGGCCCTTCAGCAGGTCCAGATTCGCCTTCATGCGCTCCGGGAACACGTCCAGGTTCTTAAGCAGCTTCTTGCCCTTTGCGGCCACGCCGCCCACCAGCATCACCGTCTCATTTACGCTCATCCACTCGATCTTCCAGGACGCGCCGTCCCGCTCATGGAACTGGTACATGGAGTCAAACGTGGCCCCCATGCCCGCTTTGGCCAGCCGGGACAGGGTCTGAAGCGCCTCCGGGGCCACCGGATTGCGCTTATGGGGCATGGTGCTGCTGCCCACGGCTCCGTGGACGAACCCCTCCGCCGCCTCGCCGGTCTCGGTTCCCTGTAAATATACGATCTCCTGGCCGATCTTGCCGAAGGTGCAGCCCAGGGTGGCCAGCACGCTGACGATCTCCGCCAGCCGGTCCCGGCTCACATGCCAGGAAATGTCCGGCACGTCCAGACCCAGCGCCTCGATCACTCTGCGGCTGATCTCCCGTCCATTTTCCCCGAATCCGGCCATGGAGCCCACGGCTCCCGATAACTGCCCAACAAAACAGCGCTTCCTGCAATCCTCCATGCGCTCGATATCCCGGCGCAGCTCGCTGGCCCACACCGCGGCCTTGTAGCCAAAGGTGATGGGAATAGCCTGTTGGCCGTGGGTGCGCCCGGCCATCACCGTGTCCGCGTACCGGTCCACCAGGTCTAAAACCGCCTCCTCGGCCTCCAGGGCGTCCCGGTAGACCGCCTCAAAGCCGCGTTTCACGGACATCATGAAGCCGGTGTCCAAAATGTCCTGGGTGGTCGCGCCCAGATGGATGTACTCGCCGTACCCGCTGTCGCATTTTTTCTGGAAATTGCGCAGAATGGGCACCAGGGAGTGGCCCACCTTTACGATGCCCGCCTCGATCTCGCCGATGTCCAGATTCTCAACAAATCCCTTTTTACAGATTTCATCCGCCGCTTCTTTGGGAATAATCCCCATTTCTCCCTGCACCTGAGCCAGGGCTTTTTCGATATCCAGAAAGTTCTGGATGATGGTTCTGTCGTCAAATATCGTCCGCATTTCCTCCGTGCTGTAGGCGTTGCGGTACAACATGGAATCCAGCATATTAGCCGCCATTTAATTCACCTCGCAAACCGTCTCCCAGCCGGTTCATGGGAGACTCCATTGTTAAGGACAGCACCTGCTCCATGATCCGCGCGGCGCGGTCTCTGTCGATTGTCAGTCCCGCCAGGGAAAGGAACTTGGCCCTGATATATTCCCTGGGCGGTTTCCCCTCGGGAAGCTCTACTTCCTCCTCCCATTTCCTGCCGTCCTTTAAGGCCACGGACAGCCGCTCAATTCTGAGTATGGGGTATTCCTCCGTATATGAGATATCCTCTTCAACCTTAATCCGATGTTTTAATCCGTGTATTCTGGGATCACTGCGCACTTCCTCCGTGAACTGCATAAGCCCGGCCTCCCCGTAAACGAGCATGGCCGCGATGCAGTAGGGCATGGAGAATTTTGCTTTCAATTCTGTTTCGCAGCGGAATGCGCCGGTCAGCTCCACCGCTTTTTTGTAGGCGTGTACGGACACGGATTCCACCTGATCCCATGAGAAATCCTGAGCCTTTCTGATTTTCTGGAGCGCATCCAGAGCCGAGTGCGTATGGCCGCAGGCCGCGTGAATCTTGTAATAGGAGTCCCTTATTCTCAGCTCATCCCCATCCTGCGGACATAAATACTTAAAATTCCGCGTCTGGCTGACAGCCTGGGCATAACCGCCCTCCCGCTCGATCACATCGTCGGGCACCGTAAAACCCTTTCCCGCCAAAACCGCCGCCTTCAGCCCGTTTGAAACCGCGTTTCCCACGTTGACCAGCTTGGCGTCCGTGCCGAACACACACACCAGGCCGGAAGCCATGGTACCTGCGATCCCCAGGGCCCGGGACAGCTTCTCCCCGTCAAATCCCATCACCGTTCCGGCGGCCGCGGCCGCTGCAAAGGCTCCGCAGGTCCCCGTGGTGTGCCAGTAATCGTAGTGGGAGGGGTTTAAGGCCGCGCCCAGGCGGATCATCACCTCGTAACCCGCCGTCACGCCCAGGGCGTACCGCTCAAAATCCGCGCCGCAGTATTCCGCGGCCGCCAGGGCCGCCGGCACCGCGATGGCGCCTGGGTGGGTGATGGCGATTTTGTTCACATCGTCGTACTCCAGCGTGTGCCCCAGCACCCCGTTGGAAAATGCCGCCGTAAACATGGATGTCTTTTCCGGCAGGCCGAAGGCGCTGCACTGGGGATTCCCCCCGCTCTCCCGGGCCATTTCCAGAACCGCCCGGGAGCTTTTCTTGTCCAGCGCGCCGGTCACGCAGCCCAGCCAGTCCAGGGTCTTGTACCGGATATCCTCCAGCAGGTCCTGATCCAGCCGGTCCGCCGTCAGGCCCGCCAGGTAATCGCATAAATCTCTGGTTATATTCATAGTTAATCTTTCTTATTTGACCTTGGCTGCTTTCATCTTCTTAACCTTGGCTGCAATAAAGGGGAAGAAGAAGCTTCCAATGGCAATGATCAGCACGGTCAGGGTGATGGGCTGCTTGTACAGGAAGTCCCAGGATCCCTTGCTGGCAACCAACGCCTGGCGCAGGTTGTTCTCCGTCATGGAGCCCAGAACCATGGCCACGATCATGGGCGCCGTAGGGATCTTGAACTTGTAACAGAAGTATCCGATCAGGCCGAAAATGATCAGCACCAGCACGTCAAAGGGGTTGGTTGCAATGGCAAACACGCCGGTCACGCAGAAGGCCAGAATGATTCCGCCCAGCAGTTCTTCCGGAACGGAGAGAATGGTCTTCATATAGCGCAGGACAAAGATTCCCAGAGGCGCCATGATAATGTTTGCAATGATAATCGAAATAAACAGGCCGTAAATAATGTCCGGATGCTCTGTGAAGAACACAGGGCCGGTCCTCATGCCGTGAATCATGATCGCGCCCAGAAACAGGGCGGATGTGGAGTTGCCGGGAACGCCCAGGGCCAGCAGGGGCACCAGGGAACCGCCGGTAACCGCGTTGTTGGCGGACTCGGGGGCCGCAACGCCGATGGCATTGCCCTGTCCGAAAGACTCGGGATCCTTAGACAGCTTTTTCTCCATATCGTAGGCCATAAACGTAGCCACGTTGGTTCCCGCGCCGGGGATGATCCCGACTACGGTTCCGATAATGGAGCCGCGGATCCAGGTGGGAAGCTGATGGAGGCATTCCTTCCAGCCGATCCACACGCTGTCCACCTCCGGCATGGCAGCGTTGGTCTTGGCACGCTTACACGCCTCCGCCGTCTTAAACACGGACACCACGCCGAAGAGACCGATCAGGGAGGCCACCAGGCCGATGCCGCTGAGCAGATTGATATTTCCGAAGGTCAGGCGGGGATACCCGTTCTGTGGGTCCATTCCGATGATTGCGATCAGCAGGCCGATCATACCGGAAAGCAGCCCCTTGGGGATATTGTCGCCGCTGATGCTGGTGATACAGGCGATGCCCAGAAGGGAGATCGCAAAATACTCGCCGGGGCCGAATTTCAGGGCCACCTCAGCCAGCACGGGAGTCAGAAACAGCAGCACGACGGCGCTGAACAGACCGCCGAACACGCTGGCCATGGTGGATGTTCCAAGGGCCAGTCCGGCCTTGCCCTTCTTTGCCAGCGGGTAGCCGTCAAGTGTGGTTGCAAAGCTTGAGATCGTGCCCGGGATTCCAAGAAGAATCGCGGAAATGGAACCTCCAAAAATCGACGAGCAGTAGATGGCCGCCAGAAACGCCAGGCCTACGCTGGGATCCATTCCAAAAGTCATGGGTACCATCAGCGCAATGGCCATGTTTCCGGTCAGACCCGGAAGGGCTCCGATCACCAGGCCCACCACACAGCCTATAACCAGAAACAGCAACACGCTGGGCGTAGCCACCGTTTGAAAACCTAACAGTATATTAGACACTCAATTACCCTCCTTTCTCAAAAGAACATCCCCATGAAGCGAATGTTAAACACCTGCGTGAACGCCAGGTACAGGCCGATGCTGACAAATACCGCCGCCGGGATTAAAACTTTCCATTTTCTGTATCCCAGGGTGACGGAGGTCGCCATAATCAGCAGGAATGTGGGGATTGTATATCCGATATACTGAAACGCAAAATAATAAATAAACAGATATGCCGCGATTAAACCGACTCTGTCATAGGCGATCTCCTTTTTGGGAACGGGCTGCTCCGGTTTTTCCGGAGCAGCCTTCATCGCCCTGACAGCATTGAATGTGATAACGATTCCCAGAATAATAATCGCGCCGCTGATCATTTTCGGGAAAAACGCCGATTTTGGGGGAATATTGAAAAAATAAATCATTGTGGCAATTCCCAGCAATGTGGCGCCGATTCCCAGACCGAGATCTTTCTTCTCCAATCCTGTCACCTCTTTCTGTGATTTGATTTTACTCCTGAATCAGATCCTGAATTGCCTCCATGCTGACGTAGTCGTTTGCCAGGAACTCTTTGAAGGTTGCGGCGTCGGTGTAGGTAATCGGGAAGCCGCTGTTGTCAAACTGGGTCTTTACTTCCTCGGAAGCCATCACCTTTGCCATGGCGTCGGAGAGAATCTGAACCACCTCGTCGGGAGTTCCGGCCGGAACGGCCAGCCCTCTGTAAGCGCCGTATACGAAGTCAACGCCGGATTCCTTCAAGGTGGGAACGTCCGGAAGGATATCGCTGCGCTCGTCCGCACAGATTGCCAGCACCTTAATCTTACCCTGCTCGATCAGGGAAGCCGCGCCTGCGTAAGTGGTCATACCCACTTCCGCATGTCCGCCTGCCAGCTGCACGGTCTGCTCCGCGGAGCCGTTGGTGTGCATGTACTCGAATTCGATGCCGGTCTTCTGGGTGAAGATCAGGCTGGCGATGTGGTGGGAGGTGGAGAATCCCGGAGTGGAGTTCAACAGAACTTTTTCCTTGCCCACTTCCATAAACTGCTCGATGGTCTCAATCCCGGAGGCCTCGGAAGCCACGATCAGCTCCGGGTCGAAGCAATACTCTGCGATGGGAGTGATGGAATCCATGTCGTAGGTGGTCGCTCCGCTTAACACGTTGGTTACATAGGAGGAGGTCAACGCCAGCATGGTGTAGCCGTCCGGCTTCTGGGTTACAGCGTAGGTCTGTCCCACGACAGCGCCGCCGCCCTCTTTATTCAGCACATTGACCGGCTGTCCCAGCTCTTTCTCCAGCTCCTGCGCCAGAATACGGCAGGACAGGTCCACGTTTCCGCCTGCTGCGAAGGGAACTACCAGGTCGATGGGTTTGTTGGGATAATCGGTGGTTTTCTCCGCTGCCGCCGCTGTGGTGTCGGCAGCTGCCTCGGTGGCTTTCTCCTCAGAGGCCGCCGCCTGGGTGGTCGCTTCCTCCTTTGCCGCTGTGGTGGCGGAACCGCCTCCGCCTGAACAACCCGCCAGTACAAGCGCTGCGGCTGCAACCATTGCCATTGCCTTCATGTTACGTTTTCTCATAATCTTTTCCTCTCTTTCTTTGCCTAAACAGCCACCCCTAGTTGGCCATTTTAGATGTTTTAGAGTTGCTAAGAATATATTTTTTATATACTTTAACTAAGGCAATGGTATCACAGCGGGCAAAAAATAGGAAATATTTATATATAATTGGGGGTATAACAAAAACTTATCACTTTTATAAGACGGCCGGCCCGGATTCTTCCTGAACATCCTCAGGATTTTCCTTTAATAAAGCTCAAAAGTCCCCCTGCCGCGTAGATTTCCCCCTCCCGTTCCGTCAGGGAAGCCGTGGCCTCAAAGGTCTTCCCGGTGGAGCAGATCGTTATGGTATACCAGGCGTCCGAAGTCTCTCCGATACCAATTTTTTTTCGGATCACCAGTTCCTGTCCCTCCTCCGCCAGCTCCGGCCCGCTCCCCTCTGCGAAAACCAGAGGCAGCACCCCGAAGTTGATCAGGTTGGTCCGGTGGATTCTGGCAAAGGACCTGGCGATCACCGCCCTCACGCCCAGATAGGCCGGAAGCAGGGCCGCGTGCTCTCTGCTTGAGCCCTGCCCGTAGTTCTCCCCGGCCACAATCACACTGCTCCCGTACTCCAGGGCGCGGCCGTAAAATCCGGGATCGCTGCGGATAAAGGCCGTCTTTGCCGCCTCCGGTACGTTGGAGCGCAGAGCGCCGTACTCCGGGCCGGTGGGCGCGATCTCGTCCGTGGACACATTGTCCCCCAGCTTTTTCACCACCCTGGCCCGAATCTCCCCGAGCTGAGGCGTTCCCACTGGAATGGGCCGGATGCTGGGCCCCCTCACCACCTTGACCTGATCCCGCCCCTCCGGTCCGACGGGCTGCGCGATCATGGCATCGTCCACAAAATACGCCTCCGGCTCCCCAATCCCGGCCAGTTCCTCCAAGGAAATGACCTCGTCCGGCGGGCAGAGATATCCCGTCACCGCAGCTGCAGCGGCCACCGCAGGGCCCGCCAGGTACACGGAGGCGTCCGTTGTGCCGCAGCGCCCTTTAAAATTGCGGTTGGAGGTGCGCACCGACACCCCGCCGCTCTGGACCGCCTGGCCCATTCCCACGCAGGGGCCGCAGCCGCATTCCAGAATCCTGGCCCCCGCCAGCACGAAATCGGAGAGGACTCCCTCCTCCAACATCATCTGATAGTTCTGCCGGGACCCCGGGGACACCACCAGGCTTACGTGATCCGGCACCGTGCGCCCCCTCAGAATCCGGGCGGCTGTTTTTAAGTCGCTGTAGGAGCTGTTGGTGCAGCTGCCGATGTAGACCTGGTTCACCGGGATTCCTCTCAGCTCCCGGACCGGCGTCACGCGGTCGGGCTGGCTGGGTTTTGCCGCCATGAAATCCACCTCCCCCAGGTCGAACTCCACCATCTGGTCATACTCCGTCCCCGGGTCCGCAGCCAAGGGCAGAAAGTCTGCCTCCCGCCCCTGGGCCTTTAAGTAGATTCTGGTCTGTTCATCCGAGGGGAATATGGAGCTGGTCGCACCGGTCTCCGCCCCCATGTTGGCCAGGGTCATGCGCTGGGGAACCGTCAGATGTCCGAGGGCCGGGCCGGTGTACTCCAGCACACAGCCAGTCCCGCCCTTTACCGTGAAGTGCCCGGCAATGGCCAGAGCCAGGTCCTTGGCCCCAACGCCGGGTTTAAAACTCCCGGTCAGGCGCACGCCTACCACCCGGGGCATTTTCAGGTAAAAAGGCTCCCCGGCCATGGCCGCCGCAACATCGATTCCGCCCGCTCCCAGAGCCAGCATCCCCAGAGCGCCGCTGGTGGGCGTGTGGCTGTCCGTGCCCAAAAGCGTTCTTCCGGGCAGGGCGAACCGCCCGCAGTGAACCAGGTGGCAGATGCCGTTTCCGGGCCGGGATACGCGGATTCCGTACTTTTTGCCCATCGAGATCAGATAGGCGTGATCGTCGGGATTCCTGTGGTCCAGATAGACCATGTTGTGGTCCAGATAACTGACGGAGCACTGGGTTTTGACCTGCGAAATGCCGAAGGATTCAAAGGCAATGTAGGCCAGCATCCCCAGAGCGTCCTGGGTCAGGGTCTGGTCGATGGCCAGGGCGATCTCATTTCCCTCCTTCGCCTCCCCCTGAATCAGATGGGCGGAAATGATTTTCTCAGTCAAATTCATGGTTTTACCCCTCCGTTGTGCCGATTGTGAATGTAGGGGAGCAGTCCCCCCGCGAGCAGCAGTTCCAGCTCCTTGTCCGTGAAGGAGACGGTTCCGGGGATATCCCGGCCCGTGGTCAGATTGCGCAGGCGGACCGTCCCGTCTCCGCCCAAAAGCTGGCCGGGCGCGTCCTCCATCATCAGCTCATCCCCCGCCGATATAGCCTCATAGTCCGCCGGGTGGGCGAACAGCACGGGAACAATTCCGTAATTGATCAGATTGCTCCGGTGAATCCGGGAAATGGACTTGGCCAGCACCGCTTTCACTCCCAGATACATGGGTCCGATGGCCGCATGCTCCCGGCTGGAGCCCTGGCCGTAGTTTTCTCCGGCCACGATCACGCTGCAGCCGTATTCCTCCGCCCGGTCCGCAAAACCGGGGTCGATCTTCTGGAACAGGTAGCGGGACAAGGCGGGGATATTGGGGCGCAGGGTCAGCACCTCCGGCCCCGGAGGGATAATGTCGTCGGTTGTGATGTTATCCCCGGCTTTGAGCACGACCCGTGCGCCGATATTGGCGTCCAGCGGTCCCTTCACCGGCATTTCCCGGATATTGGGCCCCTTGATCAGTTCGGTCTGCTCTGTCTTTTGGCCGTAACAAAACAGCAGGCTGTCGTCCACGGGATATTTTTCCGGCTCCGCCACCCGCTCCAGCTCCGTCAAATCCTCCATCACGTCCCCCGGCTCCGCTAAATACCCCAGAACAGCGGTGGCCGCAGCGGTCTCCGGGCCCGTGAGGTACACGGATGCGTCCGCAGTGCCGCAGCGTCCCCGGTAATTGCGGTTGGAGGTGCGCACCGACACCCCGCCGGTGGGCGGAGCCTGCCCCAGCCCGATGCAGGGGCCGCAGCCGCACTCCATAATCCGCGCCCCGGCCCTGATAAATTGGCCGATGGAGCCGTCCTCCAGAAGCATCTGGTAAACCTGACGGTTGCTCGGAGACACCAGCAGGTTCACATCCGGGTGCACCCTGCGTCCTTCCAGCACCCGAGCGGCCCGGGCCAGGTCATAGTAAGAGCCGTTGGTACAGCTGCCGATGTAGACCTGATCCACCTTCACCGGGCCTGCTTCCCGGACGCTTTTCACCTGGTCGGGCATAGGCGGAACGGCCACGGAGGGCACGATGCGGCTCAAATCCAGCGTCAGGCGCAACCTGTATACGGCCCCGGGATCCGCCGCCAGCTCCAGATAGTCCTCCTCCCGGCCCTGTGCCTTCAGGAACCGCCGCACCGCCTCGTCCGCCGGGAACACGGAGGAGGTCGCCCCCATCTCCGCCCCCATGTTGGCGATGGTGGCCCGCTGGGGAACCGAGAGGTTTTCCACTCCTTCCCCAAAATATTCCAGAACCTTGCCCACGCCGCCCTTCACGGAGAGCTGTTTGAGCAGCCAGAGTGCCGCATCCTTGGCGGACACGCCGGGCTTAAGCCTTCCTTTCACCTCCACGCCGATAACCGCAGGCATCTTAAGCTCCATGGGCTCCCCGCCCATGATGGCGCTGACGTCCAGGCCGCCCAGGCCCACCCCCAGCATCCCCAGCGCTCCGGCCGTGGCGCTGTGGCTGTCCGCCCCGGCCAGCACGGTGCCTGGGCGGCCGATGCGGCTGTAATACACGCTGTGGCAGATGCCGTTTCCAGCCTTGGACAGTATGGAACCGTAACGCCTGGCCGCGGAAGCCACAAACCTGTGGTCGTCCAGGCTCCTGTGGTCCATGGCCACCAGGTTGTGGTCCTGGAACGTGACCGCGGCCGGCACCTGGATTTTATCGATGCCCATGGCCTCGAATCCGATGTAGGCCAGGGTTCCCGACATGTCGTGGACCAAGGTGCTGTCTACCTTGAGAAATATCTCCGTTCCCGTCTCCATCCGCCCCCGGACCAGGTGCTCGGAAATGATTTTTTCCGTGAGATTTTGTGCATATTTTTTCATTTTTAACGCTCCTTCTCCGGTAAATTATTCATTATCACCATTTCCCTCAGCGTATCATAAAAACATTGGCATTGGAAATATTTATAAATAATTCGCCTATAATATAAACTTATGGCTAACAGAACGGTTCCGGCGCCGGAAACGTCCTCCCCCGCCCTGTTCCGGGGCAAAAAAATACCCTCCATCCGCCCTGTCTGGGCGCTGGAAGGCATTTTCCCGTCTCACACGTATTCGATTATTTTCCCTTGACCACGCGTACAAACTCCCGGGCCGCGCTGGTCATATTCTTCTCCATATAGCCGATGGTCAGCGTTCTGACCGCATTCTCATCGTCGATTGGATAATAAATCACGCTGTCATACCTGGCCTTGACCCGGTCGATGGCCGACGGCACAAAGCCCACGCCCATCCCGCCCGCAACCATGGCGTTCAGGCTCTCGCAGACGTTGGACTCAAAGGCCACCCGGGGCTCGAACCCCGCGCTGCGGCACAGCGCGATGGAACTTCCCCACATTCTCCTGCCGTGCTCGTACATCACAAAGGGCTCGTCCTTCAGCACCTTCAAATCCTCGATGGTACAAGGCCGCTCTTCCGGATCCGGCAGCTTCCGGTTGATCGCAAACTGCCTGGGAACCGCCAGAAAAATCCGTTCCTCAAACACGCGCTCGTACTTGATGGATTTGTTCTGATAGGGCAGCATCACAAAGGCCAGATCCACCTGCCCCTGCACCAGAAGCGTCTCCGAATCGCTGGAAAACGCGTCCACAATCCGCACTTTGATACCAAAATGCCGCTTCTGAAACTCCGAAAGCACTCCCAACAGGTAACATTTCTGATAAAACGGGGATACGGAAATGGTCAGCTCGCCCTTTTTCAGGCTCTGGAAATCATTCATCTTGTGAATCAGCTGATCGCTCAGCGCCAGAATCACCTTTCCATCCTCATAAAAAATCTTCCCCGCCGGTGTCAGAGTCACCCGGTTGCTCTTCCTGACAAATAACTTTACCCCCAATTCATCCTCCAGGCGCTGAATCAGCTGGCTCAGCGCGGGCTGGCTCACATGAACCTTGACCGCCGCCTTTGAAAAGCTCCCCTCGTCCGCAGCCGCCAGCACATAGTGGATATCCCGTAATTGCATAGCACCCTCCTCCCTGCCGTTCTTCTACACCAAGGACGGGGTAAACTCCCATTTACTCCGTCCATAATAATCACCATTATATGCGCAATCGTCCAATATTTCAAGTGACACCTTGCCATCTTATCAAGTTCTTATCGCCGCTTTTGCTTGTCGCCTCACGTTTCGTAGCTGAATTTCATCCCCCAGGACTCCCGTATCTCATCCATAAGCCGCAGCACCGTCAGGCTGTCTGCGGGCTTTAAAATATCGCTGGTGCTCATTCCCGCGCGCACGCACCGGTCCACCTCCCGGATCTGATACTCAAACCCGTTGATCTCCCAGGGAAGCGACACCTCGTAGGACTGGCCTCCGTAGGGAGTTACAGTCATGGTCCGGGCCATCTGGAAGTCCGGCAGCCAGATCGCTCCCCTGGTTCCGAACACAGCCGCGGCGCGCCCCAGGTCCATGCCGATGGCCTGTACGGCGTGGGCGCTCCTTCCACCCGGGTATGTCAGGGAAACAGCGCTGAAATCGTCGGTGCCGTACTCGCTGATGTGAACATTGGACTCAAAGGAAAGCGGGGCCGCTCCCATCACCATGTGCAGAAAGCCCAGATTGTAGATACCGATGTCCAGCAACGCTCCGCCGCCCAGATCAGAGTTGAATTTCCGGTCTTTTCTGGCCCCCTTGGCAATAAAACCGTACTCACAGCGCGCATGGCGCACCTCCCCGATCACGCCCTGGGCGATCAGCCCCATCATGTGCTGAAGCTGGGGCAGGAAGCGGATCCAGAACGCTTCCATGATGAAAAGTCCCTTCTCCTCCGCCAGCCGGTAAAGCTCCTCCGCCTGGGCCACGCTGGTGGTGAAGGGCTTCTCGCAGAGCACGTGCTTGCCCGCGTTCAGGCACATTTTACAATTCTCATAGTGCATATTGTTGGGTGTGGAAATGTAGACGGCCTCCACCTGCGGGTCCGCCGCCATCGCCTCGTAGGAATCGTAAAAGGCCGGAATATGGTACTTTTTAGCAAACTCCCGGGCGGAATCCATTTTCCTGGACCCCACCGCCGCAAGGGACGCCTCCCGGCTGTCCATGCTGCACACCGTCAGTGCAAATTTGTTGGCAATCGATCCCGTCGCCAGTATACCCCATCGCATGATTCAACGCTCCTTCCCGCTGCCGGGTTCCCCGCTCTTTGCCAGGATATCCCGCACAATCTGCTCAATACACGTTTCCAGTTCCAGGTTCTCGTACTGCTTTGTGATGCCGCACCGCAGGAGATTTTCTTCCTTAAAATCCTCCTCGTCGGCCAGAAAACGCCTGCAAAGCTCTTTGTATTTGGGCACCGCCTGCTCCCGCTCCCGGGCGATGGCCCGCTCCAGTCTCAATCCGTCCTCCACGCAGATGTACACCGGCACCAGGGCGGACGGCCCGTAATACGCCTGAAGCTCCTCATAGGATTCCAGCGTGCCCATCATCAGGTAATTGCCCTGCGCCAGATCGATCTGCCCGTCGTCCACCGTGAAATAGCTCCAGGGACCGTAGACCGTCTGATAGGTCCTGCACTCGATCAGGGTGCCGTTTTTGCGGGTCTCCTCCAAAAACGTCTGATCCACAAAAAAATACTCCACGCCATTGTGTTCCCCGTCCCGGATGGGCCGGGTGGTGTACATTTTCACGGTTCTGTAGCCGCTCAGGCGGCTGCACAAGCGTTTGAATATGGTATCCTTGCCCGAAGCGCTCTTTCCCATCACATAAAAAATCTTTCCCATTTTCACTGTTTTCCTATCTGTCAATATTCTGTCTCACCACGAGCAGCCATTCCAGCGCGCGGTCCTGGGGCCCCTGCACCGGAAGTCCCTGTTCCATAAAGCGGAGCACCAGATCCAGGGCTTCCCCGCTTATCTCCTCACCCGGCGCCACAATGGGAATCCCTGGCGGGTAAATGTAAATATACTCGCCGGAAATGCGCCCGCCGCTCTCCCGCAGCGCCACCCGCTCCAGGTCTTTGTCCATGGCCGAAGCGATGGGCATCAGGCTGCGGAGGCGGGGGAAGGGGGCGCAGGTCTGTGAAGCGAGGGGCAGCGCCGGGCTGTTTGCAGCTGCGTCCGCCCCGCCTGTACCGGCCCATCCACCCTGATTTGGATTGCCTGTTTTTTCCAATTTTTGTGCCAGCTCCCGGTCAATCTTCATCACCGCAGCTTCCAGCCGGTCCAGTCCTTCCCCGCTGTCCATCACCGACGTGATCGCGGTGGCGTACTCCGGCCCGCACATTTCCATCTCCAGATGGTACAACTCCCGCAGAATTCCATCCAGCTCAGTCCCGGTCATTCCCGTTCCGGCGGTGGATATCACCACCTTGGACATATCCGTGTCCCACACGCCACAGCTGCCTTTAAGCCATTCCCCGGCCAGACGCAGACACCGCATTTTACTCAGATTATCCCGCAGCCGCCCCATCCGCTCCATATAGCGGTCGATGGCATTTCCGGGCGCGCCCCGGTCCAGGCGCAGCCGCTCCATGAGCCAGACGGCGTTCTCAATGGACGCCATCAACACATAAGACGGGCTGCTGCTCTGGTAAATCTGCAAAAATCGTTCCAGGCGGCCAATATCCACATAGGGTCCGCCCTTGTCCCGGTTCAAATTCACATGCAGCAGCGCGGTCTGGGTCAGGCTGGGCAGCGTCTTGTGGATACTCTGAATCACCAGGTCCGCCCCCAGCTCCAGCGCCGATTGCGGAAACTCCCGCCCATACCGGAAATGCGCCCCATGGGCTTCATCCACAATCAGCGGCAGCCCCGCCCGGTGGACAATCTCCGCAATTTTGTGGATATCGGACACAATTCCGTCGTAAGTTGGGGATACCACCATCACCGCCCGGGTATCCGGGTACTGCCTGAGCGACTTTTCCACATCCTCCGGCAAAATCCCGCCCTGTATCCCCAATCCGGGCACGGTCTGTGGATACAGATACACCGGCTTTAAACGGTTCAGATACACCGCGTGATACACCGACTTGTGACAGTTGCGCGCCGTCAGAATCCGGCTCTCAAATCCCGCCGCCGCGCTGATGGCCGCCAAAATCCCGCCGCTGCTGCCGTTCACCAGATAGTACGTCCGGTCCGCCCCGTAAACGCCGGCCGCCCACTCCATGGATTCCCGCAGAATTCCCTCCGGATGGTGCAGGTTGTCAAACCCTTCGATCTCCGTGATATCCACGGTAAACGGATTGGGAAATTCCAGCTCTCCCATCTCCCCATCCCCCGCCCCGGCCAGGCGCTTGTGCCCGGGCATATGAAATGGGTACATATCCGTCTCATTGTACGCCTTCAGGCGGCTGATCAGCCGTTCCTCCCGCCTCATCGCAATTCCTCGTTTCCTGTTATTTTCCCTGTGCGATCCCTGTTTTGATTCTCCGCCGCTAACCGGACCAGCAGCTCCAGGCAATGCCGGACATCCCGGCGGCGTTTTAAAACCACCACCTTGCGCGGGTACCGCTCCATCAAATCCCGGAACTGCTGCCTGCGCTCCCGGCTCCGCCCGTCCCGCAGAATCCACAGCAGAAATTCCAGATCCATTTTCTCGTCGCAGCCCTCGGCGATGCTCTCCCGGGCGCGGCCTTTATATTTCCAGTTCCGGTACAGCGCCTGAGGCAGGCAGATCCGGCGTGGAAAATCCATAAAGAAAATCAAATCCGCCTCAGCCATTCTGCGCTCCTGGTGGAAATTCGCGTAATTTCCATCAATCACCCAGCCCCGTTCCCGGTTCTCGTTCAGAAAGTCCTCCACCATTCCCCGGGCCTCCGCCCGGTCCCGCTCCTGCCAGCCCGGCAGAAACTGAACCTTGTCCAGAAACAGCACCGGACACCCCGTCATCTCCCCCAATCTCGCCGCCAACGTAGATTTCCCCGACGCCGAATACCCGATCACTGCAATTTTCATGCCGCCCTCCTCCTCTGAATGGTTTTGTGTGCTCGCTACGTTTCCTTATTATACCTTGTCATTGACCGCCAGGTCGATGATAAGAGCTACGTTTCCTTATTATACTATACTTACCAAAAAATTTAAATTATTTTCGCAGCCGTCTCCCTCCACAAATTATGCATGCAAAAAGCGGGGATTATTTTCTCCCCGCATACCGCAACATTCCAGATTTCCCCTACCGCAATCGCCGCTTTGTCCTGACCGTCATCCCAATCCCCTCTTCGACCCGGTTCCGGCAGCCTGAAAATAAAGCTCCCTGCGTCCATTATGAAAGGGCACCACGGTCTGAAAATTATTTTGCTCCAGAAGCGCCATAAAATCTCCCATACTCTGGTGGTGGGGAAAATGCGCCCGGACCGCCTTTTTTCCGTCCAAAAGCGTCTGTACGAAACCGCCCGGCTTTACTCTGCCCGTAATGATCACAAGACCTCCCCGCGCCAGCTCCCGCTCCGCCAGACTCCTGCAGCGCTCCTGCTCCAAGTGGGTGTCCCCCAGCAGCAGAATGTCATATACGTCCCGTTCCAACCGTTTCTCCGGTTGTTCCTCCAGGAACGCACGAATCTGCTCCTCTCTCCCTGCACGCAGCCACTCACCGTACCCGCACACCTGCTCCACAGCCGCGGTAAACCCCTGATCCGCGGCGATCTCCGCCTGCGGAAAATTCTCCTTTATCAACGCAATCAGTTCGAGTCCACGGCCATACCTGGGCAGCGGCAGAACCACCCGGCGGCCGTCAGCAATACAAGGGCCGATCCATTCCAAAATCCGGCTCCGGAGAGCCCGCGCATCCTCCTGCGTGTCCGGGTGGGCGCAGTCCACGATTGCCAGATCCGCCCTCCTCCCCTTCACCTGGTCCACGGCAAATGCCAGTGGTCCGGGCTGATAATCCCCGGAATAAAAACAACTTTTTCCCGAATCCCATATATGAAACCAAAGGCCGCCAACGCAGTGTCCGCTCCTTCCGCAGGAAAAATGCAGATCCCGCCCCAGCCCCATGGGCCAGGCGGACAACGGGTCCGCCTGGATCACCTTGTTGTAACGGATCCTGGCCAACTCCACAGTAGCCCCAGCTGCCACCAGCCACCCCCGGAAGCCCCGGGAAACCAGCCTTGAAAACGCTCCGCTGTGATCCTTATGACAATGGCTCAGAAACAGATATTCCGTTCTCTCCAAAAGCTCCGCCTCCACCTCCGGCCAGGGGTTTTCGTCCGTGTCCATGATTCCGCAGTCCAGCATATAATACCGGCCCTGAGCGAAGGGGATCAAAAAACAGCTCCGCCCGTGTTCCCCATACCCGCCTTTAACAATCAGCCGATCCATATACATACAGCTTCTCCCTCTCCACTTCGATATAACCGGACTTATGCTCCTCAATCGGTCCGCTGTGCAGAAAACACAGCTCGTCTCCGTCCATTGTCCGGGTTTTGATGCGGTAGAAACCGCCCTCGAAGGTGGACATCAACACCGTAACCGCAAAACAGTTCTCTCCCCTGACGCTGCTCCACCTGCAGTCCTCGGGCCTAAAACGCACCTGGCAGGATAATTCCCCGCGGCCCTCTCCCGGGAAATACATTCCTTCCACAATGTCCTGGCCAATTCGCACGCGGCAGGTATCCCCTGCCGCCCCACTCTCCAAAACCGCCCGTTTCAGCCTGTTTCCCGCGCCCAGAAGCCCGGCCACCAGCGCGGTCCCCGGCCTGAGATAACAGGTGCGCGGCTTATCCGCCTGATCGATCCTGCCCCTGTTCATGATAATGATCCGGTCCGCCATGGCAAAGGCTTCCGACGGGTCGTGGGTCACATGAAACACCGTGGTTTTTAGCTTGTGAAACAGATAGGCCATCTCCGTGCGCATCTCGATGCGCAGCTGTACGTCCAGGTTGCAAAGCGGCTCATCCAACAGAAGAATGGACGGCTTGGTCACCAGCGCCCGCGCGATGGCCACCCGTTGCTGCTGGCCGCCGGAGAGCTCCGCCGGATACCGCGACATCAATCCGTCCAGATGCAGCAGACCTGCAATCTCCTCCACCCGTTTCCTGCACTCCGCCGGATCCACCTTGCCCACCTTCAGACCATAAGTAATATTGTCCTCCACCTTCATGTGGGGCCAGAGCGCAAAGTCCTGAAATACCATGTTGATCCCCCGTTTTTCCGGGGGAAGCGTACGGCGCTTGTCCGAAACCTCCCGGCCTCGGATCCGCACCAGTCCCTGATCCAGGGGCAGTATACCGGCAATGATGCGCAAAAGCGTGGATTTGCCACAGCCTGAAGGCCCCAGCACGCTGATAATTTCCCCTTCCTTTACCTCCATGCTGACGCCGCCCAGCACAGGCGTTCTGCCGTAGTTCTTTACCACGTTTTGTAGCTCAAGTATTGTCTGCATTCTGTTTCCTCTTTCCAATGTTTAAACCGAATTCCAAAATCAGCATGATCCCGATGATAAACGTTCCGCCCACAATGGTAGCCGCCGCCGCGTAGCCGAACTTCAGGTCGTTGTAGGCATCGCTTATGTACACCGGCAGTGTGCTGAAATTGGGTGGATACAGGATCGTGGTGATGGCCAGATTGAATACGCTTCCTCCAAACGCGGCTAAAACCGCAGAAACCGTGCTGGAATGGAGTAACGGCAAAAGGACCGTCCGAATCCGCCGCGCCAGGCCCGCGCCCTGTATCTGGGATGCGGTCAAAAGCTGCTCCGGAACCTTGGACATACCGCCCACCAGCACCCGGTTAATCAGCGGAACCGCGGAGGCCACGCTGGCCAGAACCAGAATTTCCGGTTTGCCGTACAGGTTTAATCCCACGGAAGCAAGCCATTTCTGGTTCCACACAAAAATATACCCGATACCCAGCACCACTCCCGGAACGGCCATGGCTGTCAGCGTCAGCAGGTCGATCAGCCGCTTCAGTTTAAACCGTGAGTAGGTCAGGAGATAGGCGGCCGCAAATCCCACAAGCAATCCGATCACTGCGGCCACCGCCGCCAGACTCAGCGAATTTTGGACGCCCCGTATTAGCGCGCCGTCCAGCTGCAGCACTCCCCGGTAATTATCCAGGGTAAAGCGGAATTTCTGTATACTAAAGGAATCCGAAAAGGACATGATAAAGTTGGAGCCCACCGGTATTCCCAGGGCAGCCAGACAGAACCCGCCGGACGCGGCCGTGATAACCGCCCCTTTCACTGGCCCCGGCTTGCGGGGCGTCACCCGTTCGGTCCCACAGCTCAGAAAATCGAACCGCTTTCTGCCCATGGCGCAAAACTGGAGCGCCATGGCAACGACAATCATCACTACCAGGTACATTGAGAGCACCCCCGCCATGTCGAAGCGCACCGGAGACGAGCAGATGGCGCTGTAAATGGTGTAAGGCAGCGTAGGAAACGCATACACCGCCGTAATGGTGGACGACATGCCGTAATCCCCCACCGTATCCATGAAAATCAGCATAGCCGCGGAAAAATACGCAGGCAAACACAGCGGCATCTGCACGGTACGCCAAACCCGCAGCGGAGAAGCCCCGTTCATTCTGGCCGCATGAACCAGGCGGGCCGGATACCACTCCAGAGCTGCCTTGATGGCCACGTAAGCCATGGGATATTTACACAGCACCATCACACAGACCAGGCCGGGGAAGCTGAACAGAAAAGAGCTCATCCCCGGAATGTGCAGCCAGGAGCTGGCGATGCCGTTTCCGGAGGCAAAAAAGACCCACCCCTGGGCCAGAATAAAGGAGGGCATAATCATCAGAATCCAGCTGACGATATCCAGCAGCCTGGCAAGCGGGAACTCGTAGCGCACTCTCACATGAGCCAGAGCCCCGGCCAAAAGGAGACCGAACACCGTGGTCGCCAGGCTGAGTCCGGCGGAATTGAAAAATGCCTTTTTCCACAGCGGACGGACAAACACATCCAGAACCAGACGAAGGTTTCCGGCGTCGAATTTATCAAGAGACAGCCCCGGACATACGACCTGAGCCAGCACCGCCGCCAACGGCAGCAGCACCAGCACGGTCAGGATTCCCAGGACGCCGAAACCCGCAATATTTTCTTTTAATTTCATCTCTGCACTCCGGTATCTACTGTGCGGACATATCGGCGAACCAAGCCTTAATCTCCGCCTCGTTCTTTGCGCCCCACTCGATGTCCGCCACCGCCATTTTGGCGTTCTCATCCCGCTCTGCCTTCCGGTTTACGCCGTTCACGGAGGGCTCAAAATATCCCTCGTCCCCGGTGTCCACCAGCTTCTGCTGAGTCGCCGGATCCAGCAGGAAATTCACAAACAGCTTGGCAATCTCCATCTGGTCGGAACCGGCGTTTATAGCGGCAACTCTGGTGGAGCCGGGCGCGCCCTCCTCCGGCCATAATATCTGGATCGGCTCCCCTCCGGCCACCATATCGTAGGCGTTGGTCTCCTGCAGCAGCGCAATGGACACCTCGCCGCTGGCAAGGGCCTGGACTACCTGGGGATTTTTGGGATACACCTTCAGTCCCTGGCTGAACAGTTGGTTAAAATACGCTTTACCCCCGTCCATTCCCAGGCGGTTGAAGAAATAGGCAGCCAGAGGATAGGCCGGAGCTGCCACTCCGGGATCGGCCATGCCCACCTGCCCTGCATAGGCCTCATCCGTCAGGTCTGCGAAGGTTCTGGGAGCGGAGGACTGGTCGTACTTGTCCGTCCGGTACACCAGCACGCCCGCCGCGTGGATGTCCGTGGGCCAGCAGCACTTATTGTCCGGCACCAGTCCTTTGGAAAACTCCGTCAGGTTTGCCGCATTCTCCGGCTCCCAGCCGGTCAGCAGGCTTCCATCCCCGGACAAATTGTACACGTCATACATAGAATCAATCCACACCACATCCCACTGGGGATTGCTCTTCTCCGCCTCAATTCTGGACATGGTCTCCGCGCCGTTTCCGGCCACCACCTCCACATCGTACCCAGTTGCCTCTTTGAACAAATCCCCGATCACGCCGTCGAAATCATTCAGATATACCAGCAACGGCTCCGTCTGGACCGGCGCATCCATTTCCGCGGAGCGACCATCCCCCGCGCCGGTTTCCCCTGCGGCTCCTGCTCCCTCCGCGTTTCCATCCGGGGTCCCGGTCTCCCCGCCGCTGCCCTCCGCGGTTTTTTCCACCACAGCTTGCGCCGGTACTGTTCCTGCGGCCGTCTTTCCCTGGCCGCTCCCACAGGCGCTTACCGCCGCCGTCATACAGATGCAAAGTCCCAGTGCCAAGATTTTTTTCATTAATTACGTTCCTCTCTCTCTTCGTTTGTTTCAGCTTAGCACTGGTTCGTTTTTGATAAAATCACAGTCCTGTAATTTGTTTGTAAAAAAACAGTAAAAAGCCGCCCCGAATCTCCCCGGAGCGGCCCATCCCGCCTTCATTTCACTTCACCGATTGTTTTTGATGCAGGCTGACCCTGATCCCCTCCCGGTTGGAGCAGTACACGCCCACCAGGATCAACGCGCACCCGGCCAGGTGCGCCGGCCCCACCGGCTCGGCCAGGAAAATAGCTCCGGCCACCATGGACACCACAGTCGCCAAATTCGTGTAGGACGTGGCCTGGGCTACGGTCAGATCGTTGACCGAGTAATTTAACATACAGAACGCCGCCACGGAAGAGATGATCCCCAGATACAGCAGCGCGCCCAGAATCCTGATATCTCCCAGCGCCTTGCCCGCCTGGGCGGCCAGATTCCCGCCCTCCGTGACCAGAGCCGCGGTCACGAACACCGCCATTCCCAGGCCAAACATCACATAGGTCCGCTCAAACGCCGTGTAGCGGTCCGCGCAGCGCCTGCTGAGCAGGCTGAACCCCGAGCCGGTGATGACCGCGCAGATCAGCACCAGAATGCCAGCCAAACTGGCGCCTCCTCCTTCCCCGGACATGGCGATCAACACCGCTCCCGCCAGTGACATCAGCCCGAACAGGAGCTGTCTGACTGTAAAACGCTCCTTCAGGAACACCGCGCCCAGCAGCATCCCCGCCACCGGCACCGTGGCGATCATAGAGCCGGAAATCACAGAGTTGGTCAGCTTGATCCCCAGGCTTTCAAAGGTAAAATACAATACCGGCTGGAAAAGCCCCAGGGCCAGAAGGGGCCTCAAATCCTTTTTCAAGTCCACCTTCACCACCCGGGCAACTACCAGCACATTCATTGCCAGAAACGCGATGGAAAACCGCAGCGCCAGCATGACAAACGTGTCCACTGTCAAAAGCACCACCCTGGAAAACATAAAACTCAACCCGAATATAACATTTCCCGCAATGGCCGCGGCCGCGGCTTTTTTCCTGCTTTTCATGTTCTCCCCCGCTCCCATCCTTTTCTCCTTCCCGATGCGTTAAGGGGGCCGCCGGTTGACAGCCCCCTACCATTATGTACCACAAAACATCGTTGTGTCAACTAATTCAGCGTATCCAGCGCCTTCTTGATCCGGTTCATGCAGTCCTCCACATTGCGCTTGGGCATAGCTGCGTTGATCCGCTCAAATCCGTTTCCTTCCTCGCCGAAAATGTATCCCTCGTCAAAGGCGATTCTGGCGGTCTCCTGCATCAGCTTCTCCAGCTTCTTAGGATCGCTCTCATATCCGTTCAAATCCAGCCAGATCAGGTAGGTGCCCTCCACCGCGGTCACGCTGGCCTTGGGCAGCTGCTCCTTCACAAACTCCTTGACAAAGCGGATGTTCTCATCCAGGTAATCCCGCAGCTGGTCCAGCCACTCCTCGCCCTCGTTGTAGGCCGCGATGGTAGCGGCGATGCCGAAGGGATTGGCCATGCTGACGGAGAACGCGTCGTCGATCACTCCCAGCCACTTCTTCTGCCACTCCTTGTTGGGGATCACAATGTTGGACAGCTGCATACCCGCCAGATTGAAGGTCTTGGAGGGAGCCGTGCAGACCACGATGTGATCGGCGTACTCGGGAGCCACTTTTAACAGCGGCGTGTGGACCACGCCCTTGCGGGTCAGATCCATGTGGATCTCATCGGAGATAATCCACTTTCCATACTTCTTCGCAATCTCCACCAGCCGTCCCAGTTCCTCCACGGTCCACACCCGTCCAACCGGGTTGTGGGGGCTGCAGAGAATCATACCCTTGACCGCTTCATCGGCGAACTTTTTCTCCAGGTCCTCATAATCCATGCGGTAGTCGCCGTTCTCATAGATCAGGGAGCTGTTGAAGATTTTCCTGTTATTTCCATTTATTTTATTGGTAAAGGGATAATACACCGGTCTCTGGATAATGATCCCGTCCCCCTCGTTTGTCAGGGCCTGAAGCAGGAAGGCCAGGGCCGGCACCACGCCGGGGCTGAAAAATACGTCCTCTTTCGCCACTTCCCAGTCGTATCTGCGCTTAAACCAGCCGGTCACGGCATGTTTCAGGTCCTCGTTGTCGTAGATGGTATAGCCGAAAATCTTCCGGTCAATACGCTCGTGCAGCGCCCTGATAATGGGCTCAGCGCAGGCAAAATCCATATCCGCAACCCATACGGACAGCGCATCCGACGGCGCGCCCTCGGGCATCTGGTCCAGCTTGCAGGAGTAAGTGCCCTTCCGGTCCACAACCTCGTCAAAATTGTACTTCATAATCATTCAACCTCTTTTCTCAAAATCTCCATATTTTAGAATGCGGTCCAACCGCTCTCTGTCAACACATACATTATAACAAAAGATATCAGGATAAACGCAATTACTTTCGGGAAAACCCATTTAAACCACTTCGGGAACGGCACGCCCGCCATCACGCAGGAGCCAACGGTCCAGCCCAGGAACGGGGAAACCATGTTGGTGAAGCCGTCGCCGTACTGGAACGCCTGCACCGCAACGTTTAAATCCATGTTTAAGGTCTCTGCGATGGGCTTTAAGATCGGCACCAGGATCGCGGCCTTGGAGGTAGCGGAGGGGATCAGCAGGTTGACCACACAGATGATGGCGGTCATTCCGATACTGGATACCGCGCGGCTTAAATCCATGAGCGGCCTCGTCAGCACATAAACCATGGTGTGAATGACCATACCCTCGGTCAGCACCAGGGACATCACCTTGGCAAGACCGATTACAAAACCTACGAATACCAGCCCCTGCAGGCCCTTCACGAACTCGTCTCCCACCTTGTCAAAGGAGAATCCGCCGATAAAGCCGCAGACAATGGCTACAAACAGCGCCAGCGCCGTCATCAAATGCTGGAGATAATTTCCGTCTCCGCCCAAAAGCGGGTAAGCCACCAAAATTCCGTACTGGCCCAGGAACAGAACCAGGATGGCGATGGTTCTGCCGGAGAGTTTGGTTCCCTGGCTCAGCTTCGCCTCATCCTCGGCGGTCACCTTCATGTTGGCGGGGTTCCAGCCCTCGCTCCACATCAGGGACTTGGTGGGATCCTTACGGATCTTTTTCACATAGCGCAGCAGCAGGAACAGTCCCAAAAGCATAAAGAAGTTCATGCTTATAAACATGGTGAAGAAGGCGCCGTACACCGGCACGCCCATCATCAGCTGGGTGATGAACTGCTTGGTAGGTCCGGTTCCGAATCCCAGCAGCGTGGCGTAACTGGAAACGCCGATGGCGCAGATCGGATCCAGCTTCAGTTTCTTTGTAAAGATCACGCCGATGGGCACTACCGCGATCAGGGCGTCCGTACCGCCGAAGCCGCCCAGATAAACCATCAGCACGAACATAATCGTAATCAGGATATTTTCGCTCTTATCCTTCAACTTGTAAATGGCCCAGTTGAGCAGCTCGTCGATGGCGCCCGTGGCCATGACCACCGCCGTCATCGCGCCGGAAGTGAGAACCGTCCAGATCACCAGGCCGGAATCGCCCAGGCCCTGAAGAATCAACATGAACATCCGCCACGGAGCCACCGGATTCTGATGCCCCAGGTAGGAAAACTGGTCGCCCAGAATCTTTCCGTTCTCATCCACGGCGAACTCTCCGGCCGGGATTATGTAGGTCAGCAGACATGCAAACAGCAGCAATCCCATCATAATCCAAAACAGATGGGGCATCTTAAAACCTTTCTTTGCCTTTTCCCCTGTACTCATAGTATTTCCCCCTTATTCATTATTTAAGAAATCAATCGCAAATCTCGCCATGAACTCGGAACCCTTGCGGAACGCCTTCTCATCCAGATCGAACTTGCAGTGGTGCTGGGGATACACCGTTTCCCCCGCCCTTTCAGCGCCAAGCACCCCATAAAAGCCCTTATACTTCTCCAGGATATAACCGAAATTATCGCCGGCGCAGATGGGATCCGTCTGCTTTGCCAGTTCAAGGCCGTCCACATCCTTCACCAGTCCCTTCGCCCGATTGATCAGCTCCGCGTTGTTGCTCACCGGCGGAACGCCTCCGTTGATCACCAGCTCGTAATCCACCCCGTACATGGCGCTGACGCCCCTGGCAATCTGGTGCATCTTCTCCAGAATCACCTTATCCCCGCCGGGTTTATACCAGCGGTAGCCACCGTAGAGCTTCGCCTCCGAGGGGAACACATTGCCGATGGTACCGGCCTCGATGCGCCCTACGTTGACCACGGAGTGATCCAAAACATCGTAGAAATTGCTGGGAATGGACGCGAACTTTAAAACCATCTCGCAGGCCGCCTTGATGGGATCCTTCACCAGGTCCGGCCTTCCGCCGTGGCCGCCCTCGCCCTTCACCGTCAGGTCGTATCCCACGCCGCCCGCGAATACGGAATTGGGAATCAGCAGGATCTCTCCCTCCGGAAGCGTGCTCCAGATATGAAGTCCGATCACGCTGTCCACGCCGCCGATGGAGTCGAAATAGTCCAGCACTTCCTTGTAGCCGAAGCCCGTCTCCTCCGCCACCTGGAACACGCAGATCACGGTGCCCGCAAGCTCCTCCTTCACCTCGTTCAGCACCTTGGCCGCACCCAGCATCATGGCAATGTGGGCGTCGTGGCCGCAGGCGTGCATCGCGCCCTCGTTCTCAGAGGCAAACTCCAGCCCCGTCTCTTCTTTCACAGGAAGCGCATCGATGTCGGCGCGGAGCGCGATGGTTTTTCCTTCCTTTCCGCCCTTGATGGTGGCGGCCACCCCGCAGTTGGGCGCCAGCACCTCAAAGGGAATTCCCATGCCCCGAAGCTCCTCCTGAATCTTGCGGGAAGTGTTCTGTTCCTTCAGAGAGAGTTCCGGGTGCCTGTGAAACCATCTTCTCATCTCAATGATGTAAGCCTCATAGTCGTCGTACAATTTCTTTACATCCATGTTTGTACCTCCTGTTAAGAAATCTGCTTAATTGATAATAAGCTTAATGT
Source organism: [Clostridium] asparagiforme DSM 15981 (assembly GCA_025149125.1). Classification (GTDB taxonomy): domain Bacteria; phylum Bacillota; class Clostridia; order Lachnospirales; family Lachnospiraceae; genus Enterocloster; species Enterocloster asparagiformis. The sequence goes on from CP102272.1 coordinate 6,284,825, forward strand.
TTAAGCTGCTTAACTGATGTAAATAGAATATCACTCATTGTTTAATCTGTCAATATATCTTTTAAATTTTTGCAATTACTTAACATTATTAACCATTATATTGGTTTGTTAAATATTTTATGTGGTAATATTTACTTTTTATTGCATTGCACGCCCTATGTAGGGACCTCTTCAGAACAGTTTACTGGAAAGGGGGCGTCCCAGCTCAATTCCCAGGATCCAGCCGGAGCCTTCCCTCTTTTTCAGAGGCGCAAACTATAAGCAGGATAAAATTCAAGCCGCCCCGCTGCCCTTGCAGTGGGACGGCCCTGCCGCCTGATCCCTGATCAAATTGTCCGGTCAATCACTTGTTGCTGTTGACCTGAAGCATCTTACTCTCCTCCACATCCAGCTTGAAGGACTCGTTGAGCTTTTTCTGAATCCGGATATAGGTCTCCAGCTCCTCCTCCGAGAACTCGTCCAGCATCCGGGCCGAGCGCCTGTAGCAGGCCTCCTCGAATTTCAGGTGGTAATTGTAAATCTTCTGCCCCTCCTCGGTGAGGTGCAGATTGTACTCCCGGTTGTTGTCGCTGTTTCTGGTCTGGATCAACCAGCCCTTGTCCTTCATCCGCCGCATCAGCTGCGAGCAGGCGCTGCGGGTCTTGTCAAAATAGACCGCCAACTCCGTAATGGTGATCCCCGGTTCCTGCCCAATCTTATGGATAAACTGAGATTCCGCCTGGTACATTACCACTCCATTGTAATCGTGCAACAGGGAGTTATAGTCGTTCACATACTTACACCCCCGGTCAAACGAATCGATCAGTTCACAAAATAATGAAAATCTTTCTTCAGCCGTCATCTCTGCTCTTCACCCCTGTATCTGGTATTCCTGTTAAGATTACATGAATTATAAGGGTTTGTCAAGATTATGCACCTCCACCGCCCTATCCAAAAACACCTCCCCGTCCAGATGTTCCAGCTCGTGGCAGTAACATTTGGCCATCTCTCCCTCGCCGGTGAGCAGGACCTCCTTCCCGTTCTCATCCAGCGCCTGCACGGTCACGCTCTGGGGACGGATGGTTGTGGCGATGCGCCCGGGAAAGCTCAGGCACCCTTCCAGGCACTCCTGGACGCCGTCCCGTCCCACGATCACCGGATTCACAAGCTTCAGCACACACCCGCAGTAATCGATCACCACCAGCCGTTTCAGAATCCCCACCTGGTTGGCAGCCAGGGCCGCAGCCCCCTCCGTAGCGTGCAGCGTGTCCATCATATCGTCCAGCAGAGCCCGGACGCGCTCATCCACATTTTTTACTTCCTTACAGCGCTTCCTCAGCGCCTCGTCTCCCTCAGTCCGTATTGTTCTGACCGCCATGGTTTTCCCTCCTGCTGCTCTCAGATCTGGATTTTCGCGTGCTCTCCCCAAACAGAAATACCTCCTCGATAGCACAGCCAAACACCCTGGAAATGTCGTAGGCCAGCCAAATGGACGGCTCAAACTTCTCTGTCTCAATGGCATTGATCGCCTGTCTGGACGTGCCCACCATCTCTCCCAGCTGTTCCTGGGTCATGCCCCGCCGCTCCCGCAGCTCTTTGATGCGGTTCTTCATGATCTGTTTTTCTCCTTCTTTGTAAGGTTGACTTTACAATCAGTATAAATCATGGCAGAAGTAAAGTCAACCTGACATTTCGCCGGGAACCGGACTACTTATTGATCCCGCTTGACATTTTCCGAAAAAACCACCACAATATAAGTAACAAGTTAGATGCGTGGCTCATGTTTATCGCTTCCGATCAGCCCCGGGACATCCGCCAGCTGATCGAGGCATACCCGGAGTTTACAGAACTGTACCGCGAGGTATTTCATTTCCGCTATCACAAGAAGGAGTTGGTAAGTATGTTTTCAGAGGCATTGAGAATCCTGGACGCAAACACGACGCAGTATATGATTGAAGTACAGCAGGCGCAGATTGAGGCGCTGCAGGAGGAAAATCTCAGACACAAGGAGGAAAATCGCAGACAGCAGGAAGAAATTAAGCGCTTGCGGGAACTCCTGGCTCAGAAAGAATAATCAAATATACGCCTCGGGCTGCAAACCGGAAAAAGTGCGGATTCCAAAAGGGGTCCGCACTTCACATTTTTACTGTCCATTTTTATTTAAAATCTCAAGAGCCTTCGCAAAAGAAAAATTATATTTCCGAATTTCAACTCCCCAGCCGCAGTTTTTCTCATAATCAAACACATATTTTTCCAGCAGTCTCTGTTTCCCGTCTGACTCCGCCATCAACTCCGCAACCGCCGGAGCCGTGTCCGCAGACAGCCTGCTCAGATAATCCACGCCGTCCCGGCTGTAGTATTCATCCCGGTACACATCCGTGATCACCGCGTCCCCGCCCGCCGCCGTCAGGTTGTACCAGGCAATCTGATAATCCGGCTTCATCCAGGCCAGGGCCAGATAACACACCGAGATCACCCCCAAACAATGCCAGAACAGCGGGAAACGGTTCCAAAAGATCAGCGCCACCACCCCGGCCATTAGCACCGCAAGCACAGGCAGGAACCACAGCACCAGCAAGCGCAGATAGGTCAGGTGGTACTGCCCCACATAAAGAATCATTCGGTAAAACGCCGAGGCGATCATCACGTAGGTACACAGGCTGATCACCAGCAGAACCATATTTAAAACCACGCTGCGCCGGAAATATTTCAGGCACAGCAGCACCATCACCAGGTTCAGAACCGCCACAAACAGCAGCTGGAAAAATCCCTGCCTGGCGTACTCCGCATAGGTCAGCCCGTAGGGCAGCTGCCCCCTGCCCATAAAGAGATACACCACCTGAATCCCGCAAAACAGCAGGTAAACCGCCCCGATCAACGCCATAAAGGCAATGGCGATTAACGGCTCCGCCGTTCTCCTGTCCTTCACCTCCTCAGTGATCTCCCCGGCGCAGGCGGAGCAGATGAGACAGTACATGGCAATGATCCCAAAGATAATCTTGAATACAACGGGGATCACGGTAAAAGGATTCAAAAATTCCATGATTACCGTATCCAATACGGATTCAAAGACCCGATCCGCAGTGGCCAGCAGAATGGACAGAATGATCGCAACCGGTGCAGCCACGCAGATTCCGGCCAGGACCCATACCACATTTTTGTATTTCTTATTGCGGATGGATTTGAGAAACCGGATTCCATGGCTGAAGGGGCAGCCCAGAAATCCTAGGGCGCGGCAGAGAAACATGAAGATGGCCCCCATGTATTTCCCGATATTCCACCGGCCGTCCCGGTAGCGCTGATGCAGGACAAACACACAGAACAGCAGAAACAGCGCCAGCTTGTTGAAGCCGTGGATCGTGGTATCTGCGGTCATGCAGGTGGAAATGCCGATCAGGAGCGACATTCCAATTAAAAACCAGGAACCTCCCTTGATCTGGATTCCCCTTCTGCGCAGAATCAGCCAGCTGAACCCATAGACCATAGCCACAAACAGCGGAAATGTGATGCCGCTGGGATTTTTATGCAGAAAAAATGTCCCGATCACACCAAATGCCAGGCAGAGCAGCCCGATAAAACCAAAGTCCGCTTCCACGGTCTCCAGACGCTTTCTCTGGCGCGCCTCTCGCTGCATCTCCTCGCTGGTGGCTTTCCAGACGGGGTTTTGTGTGACGTTCGGGGACACACCTGATTCTCCCGGCACACCCGATATCTCCGGCGCTCCCTCTGCCAACGCCGTCATCCGTTCTCCTGCCGTCCCCAGCTCTCCTGCCATCCCCGGAGTCCCCGTAGCTTCCACACCACTATACAGATCACTCATTCCGCCCCGTCTCCTTTCCCGTCGTCCTTAACATAGCACAGAATATCCCCCGGCTGGCAGTCCAAAGCTTCACAGATCGCCTCCAGCGTGGAAAAACGCACGGCCTTTGCCTTATTATTTTTCAAAATGGACAGGTTTGCCATGGTGATGTCCACTTCCTGCGAAAGCTCGGTGAGGCCCTTCTTACGCTTTGCCATCATCACATCAAGATTTACAATTATTCCCATATCTTCCGTCCTCTCTATATGGTCAGATCATTTTCTTCCTTGTACTGGATTGCCTTTTCGAACACCTGACAAAGTACAAAGCAGAACAACCCGGCAATGGAGAACACAATGATCACCACCGCTGTGGCCGGCGTCGGCGCCAGCGGCAGGCGCGCCACCGAGAGCGCCGCGATTAAAAAGCTGCACTTTCCCATTCGTTTCAGTGAAGCCGCATTTTCCCATACAAAGGCCCGATCCTTTAACACCGTGGCGAACATTTTTCGCAGCTCCGCCACAATCAGCAGCGCCAGCACACCCGAAAGCATATAGAGCGCGCACTGGATCAGATAATACTTCCGGAACGCCTCAATATACCCTCCAATCACATAAAAAATCACGGGGATCCCCACCGTGATCCCAATTCCCACCACAAACATCACATCCAGCAGCCATTTCGTAAAGCGAACCAACCGCATATTCATCCTTCACTCCGCCTTTCCCTCAATCATCCGCCTTGTTATTCCAGCGGTTCCTTTATCTGGAATATAACACAGGTATTATCTTTTTTCAATATCTATTTATCGAAAATCAATAAATTAATATTGTTATATGATAAATCTTAATAAAATATTCAAAAAGTAGTGTAAATAGTAGGGTAAATAGCAAGGCGAGAGTCCCGTTTGTAACTCAAGAATCCTGTTTTGTAACCGAGAGTCCCGTTTTGTAAATGAAAATCCCGTTTTGTAACCAAGATTCCCGAGTTTTCATTTGTTCCTCGTTATGTTACAATAAGTTCAGCAATAAATTTGCGTACAACAACCAGAGATCAATTCCCTCTCGAAAAGCATCCATTAATCGAGTAGGAGGCGGTGATTAACCGCCGTCCTCTCACACCACCGTGCGTACCGTTCGGTACACGGCGGTTTCAACAGTTGACGTGCACTGACTGATAAGCTGTGGCTAAATCATAAAAGCCACTGCTTATCAGTCTTTCTTTTGTCATTGCCATATTTACCGCTACCGTTTGCGTGGTAAACCAATATCCTCTCCGGCTGTTTCCTGCCTGCCATGCCAAATCTTCCGGCACTCCCATTTTCCGCAGGTTCTTCACCTTGGTTCTTGGTTTCTTCCATTGTTTCCATATACACATTCGGATTCTGTGGTATAGCCACTTATTGAGTTCTTCTATTCGGTTCTTCATTTCCGCAATCCCGTAATAATTCAGCCAGCCACACATATACACTTTTATCTTTGCTAATGCTGGGCGTATGCTCTGAACAGACCTTCGGGAACTAAGTTCTTTCAGCTTTGACTTCATTTTCTTCCATGACTTTCCATGAACCCGGACATATATGCCCTTTCCGTTCTTTCCCAATGTAAAGCCAAGGAATTTAAAAGTTCGGATTGCAAACACGCTGACTACACGGCTTTTCTCTTGGTTCACTTTCAATTTCAGCGGCCCTTCCAGATATTTCGTGCTCGTTTCCAGCAGTCTCTTGGCAGCTCTCTCGCTTTTCGCCAGCAGCACGATGTCGTCCGCGTAACGGACAAATACAACTCCACGCTTCTGATACTCCTGGTCAAACTCATTCAGATAGATGTTTGCCAGCAGGGGAGAAAGATTTCCTCCTTGCGGCGAACCTTCTTCTGTTTCCATGACTACTCCGTTTTCCATCACGCCACTCTTTAAGTACCTCTTTATCCACTGGATTACCCTTTCGTCCCTCACATTTCTGCGCAGGATATTCAGGAGTATCTCATGGTTCAGGGTATCAAAGTATTTCGACAAGTCCAATGCTGCCGCATGGATATATCCCTGCTCTGCATACTCTTTCACCTTCTGAATGGCATCTTTCGCGCTTCTTCCCGGGCGATAACCGTAACTGTTCTCCGAGAACAACGGCTCGTAGACCGGTGTAAGGTGCTGTGTTATGGCTTGTTGGAAAATGCGGTCTTTTACGGTTGGAATACCCAGCTTTCGTATTCCACCGTCTGGCTTGGGAATCTCCACTCGTTTTACCGGGTCGGGGGTGTACTTTCCCCTTCTGATTCTCTCGATAAGTTCTTTCTGGTTTTCCCTCAGGTATGCGCCTATTTCCTCCACGGTAATCCCGTCGATTCCTGGCGCTCCCTTGTTTGCCTTTACTCTCTTAAAAGCTCTGTTGAGGTTGCCCTTCTCCAGTATCTCCTCCAAGAGTTCCGGCTGTGCACTGTCCCTTTCCTTCCATATCCGGCGGAAAGAACGGTGCGCTCTCACGTACCCTTCACGTTCCGCGCTATCTCTTTGCGAGCAGCTGTCATTGTTTTCTGTACCCAAAGTTCTTTCCTCCTTTCCCGGTTGTACTTAAGACTCCTATTGATTCGGTCCTTCGCCTCTCGGCTACTATGACCTCGGCTGACTTCTGTACGTTCAGCATTACCTCACGATAATGGTTATCCCTTTCAGGACATTCCGTACAGACCTCCCCGGGTACCACACGTTTCTTTCTCTCCATCTATCTGCCACATTTACCATACATGATTCCGTGTAGTTATTGGGCTTCGACTTGTATAGCAGCCTTACCCTCATGCATAGCCTGATGTGATTTCTGTTCGTCAGACCAGAGATTTGCCCATGGGTTAGTATGTTCCCCATATCCAGCTTCCTTCAGATTCCACCTCACGATGGACACCCTTGCCTTCGGCTATATCCTTCCCACTACCGGGCGGATTCCGGACTTGCACCGGTTAGAAACGTGCGCCGCCGGGCGCACTACCAAAAGCGCCGTCCCTCCCGGAACGGCGCTCTCTCGCCTCTAACTCACATGCTGTTTTATAAACCTTACAATCAGCTCCTCCGCCGCCTCCCACTCACACCTGCGGTTAATGACAAACCCGTGAAGGCTGTCGGTAAATCGCCTGAGCGTCACCGTGACGCCGCTGCGGGCCAGCCTCAAGGCAAACTCCTCATCCTCCGCACACAAACTGTCCTCACCGGCAGAAATTACCAGCGTATCCGGAAGCCCTGCGAGCATACGCTCCGGCGCGTACACTGGACTGGCGTAGGGTTCTCTGCTGCACTCCGGACAAATATACTGCCGGTTATACTCCCGTGCCCGCTCCGCAGGCATGTCACAGCTGGTTCGCTCCTTTTCTGCCGGGTCCTTGGCCAGATCCAGCGGTGGATAATCCAAAACCAGGCAGGCAGGGCGAAACAACCCCGATTCTCCCAGCCGCATACTGACTCCCGCCGCTAGATTCCCTCCCGCGCTATGTCCGATCAACACAATTTTTCCCTGATCAAATCCCAGCCTTTCCCTCTGTTCCCAACTCCAACGAACCACTTCCCAGGATTCTTTCACAGCAGCCGGGTACGGATACTCCGGGGCCAGATGGTAGTCAAGGTCCACCACAACCGCTCCCAGCAGATTCGCCATTTTCCGGCAAAACAGCTCGTCCCGGCGGTTTCTCCCCTTAATAAATCCGCCTCCGTGAAAATTGATAACCAACGGACGCTCCGTCGAAGAATCACAGTTTTCATAAACATAAACCGCCGTACTTCCCAGAGATGTTTCAATCCTGATTTCCGCCTCTTTTGCCGGGTAACGATCCAATTCCAGCTCCGTCACCTCCCCCATCTTCCCCCGGCCAATCATTTCCCTGAACGCAGCGCGCTGTTCCTCTGTCATCATACCCTTTTCCTCTCCACAAACCACATTACCCCAGTGGGAACACCGTCATAATCCATCCCACCGAGACAACGCAACAGATAATTGCAAACAACCAGGACTGTTTAAACATGGATCTCTGGTCATAACCTCCGCACTCCATCATATACGGAATCGCAGCCGTGGCCATCGGAGTCATGAACGCGGACAGACACGCCGCCTGGATCAGGATCATTAGTCCCACCGGATTCGCCCCAATAGACGCGCAGGTCGCAATGGCTATAGGATGGAAAATCAACATCGTTCCACGATTCTGCATCACCTGCGTCATTACAAACGGAATGATAAAGAAGATAAAACCTATGATATAGGAATTTCCATTTACGGAATCCACAATCCCCGCAATGTGTCCGCCAATCAAATCTCCTGCGCCGGTAGAGCTTAACGCCCCCGACATGGCCAACGCTCCCACAATCAGCAGCAGCATACTCACGGGCAGAGACGCCGTGGCCTCCCTCGGCTTTAGAACGCCGCACAAAACCATTGCCAGCGCGCCGATCACTGTGATTTCCCAGTTCTGCATACCGATCTGTTTGGCGCACATCAGAGCCACTGCATCGGCAAAAAAGATGAAAATACCCGCATACTCCTGAAACGGCTTCAAGGCTACCCGCCCGGCGCCCTGTTTCACTTCCGTGATGGATTTCACAATGGGCTCGTCCGGCGCGAATTTCGTAGCAAAGAACGAACAGTAGATCACACAGATCACCAACAACGGCAGACGCCCGACCATGGGGTCCAGAATTCCTACCATATGATCCAGATAACCGTAACTCTCCAGATAGCCGTTTAACTCAGCGGCAACCGTAGCTCCCGCTCCCACCGGAAGGGTACAGCAGGTCACCACCGTGGCCACTCCCAGCGGAAATACTACCTTGCTGGATTTAAGCCCCATGCTCTCAGCCGATGCCAGCAGCATTGGTGTCACAATTCCCATGGCCACAATCGGGCTTTGGATAAACTGGCTCAGCAGCATACCGATCAAAACATATCCAAACATCATTTTGTTCAGACTGCCCTTTGAAACCCTGGAAATGCCGTTGGCTACATTGGTACAAAATTGCGTGCGGTTAAATCCAGCCGCCACAACGCACATACCGGCAATCATAATCACATTATTGTTGGAAAAATAGGTCAGCGCATCCTTGGCGTCCATACATCCGGTCAGGACCAGTGCCATCATGGAAACCAGCGAAATCGTAGCCAGACTGTATTTGCCGCTGCAAAAGCCAATGACCATCAACGCAAATATAATCAGACAAATTGTTAAGGGACTCATATGTATACCTCCTCTGATTGACAAACTCTACTGATCACAGATGGAACCGTCCAGGTTCAGCCGTGTCAGGATTTTATGGGGGCGGAAGGGAAAACGCTCTTCCAGATCCGGGACCAATTCAATGCCGATTCCATTTTCCTCCGGCACAGGCAGATACCCATTCTTCATTTCAGGAATATGGTCCACCATATCGCACTGACGCAGCTTTACGCCGCTGACGGTCAGGTGGTCCGCGGTGGATGCCGCGTAAGGATTCGGATACTCGCAGATCGCCACATTGTCGGTGGCAGCTGCAAAATTCAGCACCGCGTTGGTCATCACCGGGCTCAACGGATTATGGGGTACCAGGCTTACATGGTGGGATTCCGCAACCGCCGCAATCTTTTTGGCGCCGGTAAATCCGCCGCAGACTCCCATGGAAACGCGCACATAACTGCACGCTTCCCGCGCTAACAGCATCTCGAACTCGTGGGACGTGTGAATGCGTTCCCCTGTGGCAATGGGAATCCGGCATTTGCGCGCAACCTCCCCCATAGCGTCGAAATTATCCGGCCGTATGGGATCCTCCAGAAACATGGGGTTATATGGTTCCAGCCGGGCGCTAAGCTGCACGGCCAGTCCAGGCTCCAGACGCCGGTGAAGTTCCAGGCAAAGATCGATTTCCTCTCCCACCGCCTCCCTGATTCTGGCAATTCTGCGCTCCGCCTTGTAGAGCATCGCCGTGTTTCCATCCCCATAGGGCTGAGTCCGCGGTTCGTCCAGATAGGGATTTAAATGGCCCAGGGCCGTATACCCCTCCTCCACTCCCTTTTTCGCGTTCTCAATCAGCTCCTCCTCAGTCCGGCCGGCCGTGTGGTTGTAAACACGGACCTGTTCCCGGCATTTTCCGCCCAGAAGGCGGTATACCGGCACATGGTAGTATTTTCCCGCCAGATCCCAGAGCGCGATATCAATAGCGGACAGCGCTCCCATGACAGCCGCTCCGCGGAAATGCGAAAACCGGTAAAGATACTGCCAATGGTGCTCGATATCCAGGGGATCCCGCCCCACCAGATATTCCTTCATTACCAAAATCGCCCGTGCGGAGGCTTCCAGAAATCCCCAGGTCCCGCTCTCGCCCAAACCTGAAATTCCTTCGTCCGTTTCAATCCGGCAGAACACACTGCGGTTTGCGCATATCACCCGAACATCTGTTATTTTCATAGATATTCCCCCCTTCCCTTTACTGGATGCGATACGGAGCCAACAGTTCCCGGTTGATATCCAGACCCGCTCCGGGAGCCTGGCTGGGGCTGACTGTCCCGTCTTTATTGAAAACCACGGGGTTGACAAATGCCTCATACACCTTGGCGTCATACTGGGGAGGATAAAATTCCGCCAGGTTGACATTCGGAGCCGCACAGTCCAAATGCACATGCAGCTGCTGTTGTCCGTGGGGGCTCATCACCAGCCCGTTGGCGTCCGCGTAACCCGCGATCTTCATAAACTCCGTTACCCCGCCCAGGCTTGCCGCATCGGGGTTTAAAATGCTGACGGCCTGTGTGTTGATCAGATCCCTGAATCCGAAACGGGTCACCTCGTTTTCCCCCGCAGCAATGGGAATATTGCTCTTGGCCGCCACCTTCCGGTATCCATCGTAGTCGTCGGCATCCACCGGCTCCTCCAGCCAGTAAGGGCGGTATTCCTCCACCATCCGCGAGAACTCGATCGCTTCAAAAAACCGGTATGCGCAGTTAGCGTCAAGCATCAGCTTCACATCGTCTCCCAGGACCTGCCGCACAGCCTGAACCCGTCTGGCGTCCTCTTTCAGGGACAGCGCCCCCACCTTCATCTTAACCGCCCGGATGCCCCAGCTTACATACTCCTCCATCTCCTTTTGCAGCTGTGTAATCCCCTTATTCTCGGCATAATACCCACCGGCCACATAGCAGGGAATCCGTTCCCGGAATCCGCCTAACAGCCGGTACAGCGGCATTCCCGCCACCTTTGCCTTGATGTCCCAAAGTGCAATATCGATAGCTGAAACCGTCTTACAGCTGGTCCCCCGCCGTCCGATAAATTTGGGAACATAAATCTTCTGCCAAAGCCGCTCATGGTTCAACGGATCTTCGCCGATAATCGCCTTCCCCATGCTCTCCGCAAATTCAATGGCCCAGCTGCAGCCATACCCGCTCACGCCCGCATCCGTGTCGATAATTAATAAATTGAGCTCATTGTGCGTATATACATGCTTTCCGTTGGCAATGGGCTTTTCCTTAGGCCACCGGTAACGCTCCACGCGCACGTCCGTTATTTTCATGCGTTCCCTCCATCTTTATCAATTTGTTAATCCCATGCTAACACGTGGTTCCGGCACCGTCCAATATTGATTCCTCATCAGAATATTAAGGTTTTTAATGCCATAAATTTTTTTTATGGGAACTGGGGAAGGTCATTTACTTTTCGTGTAAAGGTACTTATAATGGGAACTGAAACCTGTACAGATTGACGAGGAAATGTGAAAGGTAGATTTGCATGTTATATGAAAAATTAAACTACATTATTGCCATCGCGGAGGAGCGGAACCTGACTCAGGCCGCAAAACGCCTGTATATCTCACAGCCCACGCTGACCCTTTACTTAAACCGTCTGGAAAATGAACTGGGCGTAAAACTGTTCGACCGCAGCAAATCCCCCGTCACGCTGACCGACGCTGGCGCGTACTATCTTGAAAAAATGAAGAAAATCTATGCCTCGGAACAAGCGCTGCGCAGCCAGATCCACTTTATCGCCAACCCCACCCAGACGCTGCTGGTGGGAATCGGCCAGGTACGCGGCCACCACTGGCTCCCACTGTTTCTGCCAACCTTCTGCTCCATCCATCCGGATATCAACGTCCAGATCGTCCAGGAAACAGAGCAGCAGATGTATGAAGATCTTCAAAAGCAAAAACTCGACGTGGGCATCGGAGTATTTCCCGCTTCCACGGACATTGAGATGGTGGAGATCATGGAAGAAACGCTGTTTTTCGCCGCCCACCGCAAATTCGGTCTGATACCCGACCACCTGCGCGGTAAACATGATATGAAAAATCCCTATATCGTGCAGCCGGACCAGTTGAACGGCCTGCCCTTCATCATCCCTCAGGTATCCAACGGACTCTACGACACCTACGAAACGATTCTTCAAAATAACCAGATTCATCCATCCCGCACAATCTCCATCAACAATCTCAGCACGGGCCTGCTGCTAAACGTAAAGGGCCTGGGCGTACAGCTGCTCTCCGGCTCTGTCGTGTACTTCAGCCACGAACCCGGCGTTAACCAGCTCGATTTGTTTCTACTGGAAAACATGCCGGAAACCCGAAAATGCACGGCCATCTACCAGAGCGGCAATATCAAACAAAAGCTGATACAGGATCTGATCCGCACTCTGAAAAATGAGGTCCTGCCCTGGTGTCCATTCTAACAATCGCCCGCAAACTGCGCCGGCGGCCCATTGCATTCAAAAAGCGGGATACTCCGCCATATCAGGCGTTGTATCCCGCAGTATTCTTATATTCTTACATTTGTTACTCCCAGTTCCACCTCCCATACCTCCTCGTCACCATCCCAATCTCCTCTATCACAGCCTCCGACACCTGTCCCGGAACCAACCTCCATCTCCAGTTCTCCCCCACCGTGGAAGGCGTGTTGATCCGGCAGTCATTTCCCAGCCCCAGATAATCCTGCAGCGGAATTATACACATCCTGGCCTGGCTTCGCATAACCAAGCTGATAAACGGCAGGTGCAGCTCCTCCACCGGCGTATAATGGTCGCAGAGATAATCCCTGGCCAATTTCTGCTCCTCCGGCTTAATCGATTCAAACCATCCGGCAATGGTCTCATTATCATGTGTTCCCGTATAAGCCACGCAATTTTCCGGATAATTGTGGGGCAGATAATCGCTGGCGCACCCGGAATCCCGGGAATCAAATGCGAACTCCAGCACCTTCATACCCGGATATCCCGTCTCCGCCACCAGGCGGCGCACCGAGTCCGTCACATACCCCAGATCCTCCGCGATAATCTCCTTTTCCCCCAGCGCTTCCTTCACCCTGCGGAACAAATCGATGCCCGGCCCCTGCTCCCAGTGTCCGCCCACCGCATTTTCCGCCCCGGCCGGGATGCTGAAATACTGGTCAAATCCCCGGAAATGGTCGATGCGCACCACATCGTACAGCCGGTAGCAGTAAGACAGCCGTTTAATCCACCACTCATACCCCGTTTGCCGGTGGTAATCCCATCGGTAAAGAGGATTTCCCCAGAGCTGCCCCGTCGCGGAAAATCCATCCGACGGACAGCCAGCCACGGCCTTGGGCACATTATTTTCATCCAGCTGGAACAGCTCGGGACTTGCCCAGGCGTCCGCGCTGTCCAGGGCCACGTAAATGGGAATATCCCCCACAATGCGGATTCCCCTGCTGTTGGCGTACGCCTTCAGCCTGTTCCACTGGCTCATAAACAAATATTGCAGGTACTGATGAAACTCAATGTCAAAATACAACTCACGCCGGTAATAATCCAACGCGTTCTGCCACCGCAGCCGGATGTCCTCCGCCCACTGCGTCCAGGCCGTCTGATCAAACCGCGCCTTCACCGCCATGTACAGGGCGTAGTCGTCCAGCCACCAGGCATTTTCCGCCTTAAACCGCAAAAACTCCGGGTCATTTCCCGCTTTGCTGCGCTCATAGGCTTTGCGCAGCAACGGGAAACGGTTCTCATACAGCTTCTCATAATCCACCAGCCCGGCATCCGCTCCCAGATCCGCCGCCTCGCACTCCTCCCTAGCCAGAAGCCCCTCGTCCACCAATGCCTCCAGGCTGATATAGTATGGATTTCCCGCAAATGTGGAAAAGGACTGGTAGGGTGAATCCCCGTAACTGGTAGGCCCCAGAGGCAGAATCTGCCAGTAGGACTGTCCCGCCGCCTTTAGCTGGTCCACGAACTCGTAGGCCTCTTTTGAAAAACAGCCGATCCCGTACCGCGACGGCAGGCTGGCAACCGACAGCAAAATCCCGCTCTCTCGTCTCATATCACAATCTCCCTCTGCCCGGACATTTTTCCGGCTCGCACTCAATCATCACACCGTAGTGGTCTGAAACCACCGGGCCGTTTATTCCATTACAAATCACCTGAGACCTCAGAACCGGTATCTCCCGGTTGACCCAGATATAGTCGATGCGCATTCCATTTTCATGCGCGCCCTCCGCGCCCGGCGCCGGACCGTCAGCGTTTTGCGGACTGTCCCTCCAGCCATCGATGACGCCGCCAACCGTGACCCCGTTGTCCTTCGCCGCGGCCAGTCCGTAAGTGTCCAGCCAGCCGGAACCGCTCACCAGCTGCCATCCCTCGCCCTGCATTCCGGCCGGTGAGTTAAAATCTCCCATCAAAAAGCACAAATCCCCGGACGCGTTTTTCAGATAGCCGGAAAGCCGCTCCCACTGACCGGCAAAAGGCTCATCCCCGTCCTTCCACCAGCCCATATGAAGGCTGAAAAAGCGGCAGCGTTTTCCATGAAAATCCAGAATCATTTCCAGAGCCTTACGGGTTTTCCAATTTTTGTAATCCCGGCTTCCCGTCAAATAAATCCATCCCGTCTGCGCTACGGGAAGGCGCGAAAACAGCGCCGTCCCCTCGTCATATCTGCCATAGCCGATCTTGGCCGGAACCCAGGTCCAGAAATAAGGCGCTCCGCCCTCCGCCAGCAGCCCGGCCAGCCGGTAAGCGTGATTGTCCGCCCGGACAGGAATTACCGCGCCCCGCGCCCCGGCTTCAACCTTCGACTCATTTCCGCGCTCCCGGCACTCCACAAACCCCAGCGCCCCCAGCCGCTCCTGCCCCACCGCCGGTTCTCCCATACTCTGGTTGACCTCCTGCAGCGCGACCACATCCGGCCGTTCCCGGAGTACCGCCTCCGCAAACAATTTCAGCTTATTCTCATAATCCGGTTCCACCAGACTGTGTGTGTTCAACGTAATCAGCTTCATAGCAGCTCCTTACAATAGATCGTTGATATCGGATTTCAGCACGTCGGCCTTGGGACCGTATACCGCCTGAATCCCCTCGTCCTTCTTAATCAGCCCCATGGCTCCCTCTGCCTTCCAGGCGGTAAGCTCCGCCACCTTGGACACATCCTTCACCGTAACCCGCAGCCGGGTCATACAGGCGTCCACAAAGGAGATATTCTCCCGGCCGCCCAAGAGGCCGATGATCCGCTCCGCCTGGCTGTCCTTCCCAACCGCGCTGCCATTCCCATTTCCCGCCGCCGGACTCTCATCCCCAGCGCCGTCATCCGTGTAATTGCCCAAACGCCCAGGCGTCGCAAAATGGAACTTTCCAATCATAAAATACGCCACCGCGTATCCCACGGCAAAGAACACCGCCACACAGATCACAAAATTGATCAGATCGCCCGTAAGCCCCGCCTTCACAGACATGGGAATTCTGGTCAGAAACTCCAGATTTCCAAAGGAATGCAGCCGCAGGTGAATCAGTCCCGCCATGGCAAACGCGCATCCCTGAAGCACCGCGTAGACCACATACAGCGGCAGCGCGCAGAACATAAACATAAACTCCAGCGGCTCCGTAACGCCGGTCAAAAACACCGCCAGCACAGTGGAAACAAACATGGAACGGTACTTCTGGCGCTTGTCGGCGTCCACTCTCCGGTACATAGCCAGAGCGATTCCCAATAACAGGCCCGTAGCCCCGATCATCTGTCCCACCTTAAACCGCGCGGGCGTCACAGTAGTCAAAAGCTGCTGATAACCGGCCATATCCCCTGCGCCCTTCAAATTAATCAAATCCGTTGCCCATGCCAGCCACAGCGGGTCCTGACCAAACACCTGCGCCCCCGCGTTTGCCCCGGTAAGCATCGTATAAGTTCCGCCGAAGGACGTATAATTCATCGGAATAGTCAACATATGGTGCAGACCAAAAGGAAGCAGCATCCGCTCTAAAGTCCCGTAGATAAACGGAGCCAGCACTGGTGAGGTATCCGAGGAATTGGCAATCCACACGCCGAAGCTGTTGATCCCGGACTGCACCACCGGCCACACCACGGCCAGCACCACGGAAATGATCACGGACCACAGAATCACCACCATGGGCACAAAACGCTTGCCGTTAAAAAACGCCAGCGCGTCCGGCAGCCTGCGGTAATTATAATACTTATTATAAATGGTACCGCCCACAAATCCGGAAATAATTCCCACAAACACGCCCATATTCAGAGCCGGCGCTCCCAGCACCGAGGTGAAATACCCGTTCACCAGTATTTCCTTTCCAAACAGCGTGTGGGTCACCGCCGCCGGATCAGCCAGATCCGCGCTGCTGACCCCAAAGATCGCTCCCGTGACCACGTTGATCAGGATAAATGCAATCACAGCCGCAAACGCGCCGCCCGCCTTCTCCTTCGCCCAGGAGCCGCCGATGGCTACCGCGAATAAAATGTGCAGATTATTGATCACCGCCCAGCCAATGGTCTCCATTGTGCTTCCAACGGTCATGACCACGCCCATATCCGCCCCGGCCATCTGCACCAGCTTACCCACGCTGATCATCAGCCCGGCCGCTGGCATAACGGCGATTACCGTCATCAGCACCTTACCCAGTTTTTGTAAGAAATCGAAATTGATTATGGATTTTTTCTTTTTCTTCTCTATCTGGTTCCCGGCCTTTCCGTCACGACCGTCTCCCGCTGCGCTTCCTCCACCGGCCGTCTCAGCTCCCGTCCCCACTCTCTCCTCACCGCCGCACTCATCCAGCACCGTAATAATGGTCGTCTCTCCAGCCTTCACCGCGCCCAACTCTGCATTCATGGCACGCCCTTCCATACCACCGCAAATCAGCACCGGCGTAATGGTCTCCACCTGTCTCTCCTTCAGCCCTTCCAGATCCGCCTCTGCGACCAGATCCCCAGCCTTCACCTGGTCCCCGACCTTCACATGGCATTTAAAAAACTCCCCTTTGAGCGCCACCGTCTCCAACCCGAAATGCACCAACACCTCAACGCCTTCCCGGCTGCGAAACCCATACGCGTGCAGCGTCTCCGCCACAGACACCACCTCGCCGTCCACCGGGCTTACAATCCGGCCGTCCTCCGGCGCCACGGCGACCCCGTCCCCGATAATCTTCTGGGAAAACACCGGATCCGGCACCTGATCCACCGGCACTGCGTTTCCCGTCACCGGCGAGACAATGCGGATTCCCTCGCAGCCATCCATTCTCTGTTTCATATCCATCCTCCTGAAATTCATTTGCGCAACTTTGTGCAACCGCTTGCATTAAATATAGAATAGCCGCCCAATAAATTCAACTATTTTTTCCAACATTTTCGCTTTTCTACCTTTTATCCAAAAACACCGCTCTCTTTTTGTGCATTTTTATAACGCAAACCAACGCTACAACTTATGCAAACAATGCAAATCCATTTGACAAATTTTGCATAACCCGATAAAATAGAACTAAATCAAAAGTCCAATCAGGAGGCCGCCTATGCCCGTAACCATAAAAGATGTCGCCGCCCTTGCCGGCGTATCCCCCTCAACCGTATCCCGCACCTGCAAGGATCACCCGTCCATCAGCCGCCAGACCAAGGAAAAAGTACGCCTGGCCATGGAGCAGCTGGGATACGAGCCGAATTTCCAGGCCAGCAGCCTGGCCACCCAGAACTCCCGCACCATCGGCATCATTCTCCCCCCGTCCCAGAAGGAAGCCTACGAGAACTCCTTCTATCTGGAAGTAATCCGTGGAATCAGCCAGCACTGCAACCAAAAGCAGTACATCAACACCGTGATTACCGGACAGAACGAGGAGGAAATCCTGGATGCCGTCAAGATTATGGCCAAAAAAGGCCAGGCCGAGGGCCACATCGTGCTCTACTCAAAAGAACAGGACCCGGTAATCGATTATCTCTATGACGAGGGCCTTTTATACGTGCTCATCGGAAAAGCCTACCGGAACGTCAACCAGACCATCTATGTGGACAACGACAACGTACTGGCTGGCAGGGAAGCCGCGGACTACCTGTTTGGGCTGGGCCACCGCCGGATCGCCTACCTGTCCGGAGACCACTCCCTGCTCTTCAACAACGACCGGAAGTCCGGCTACCTACTGTCACTGGCGGAGCACCAGGTCCCCTTCCGCCCCGATCTGTGCATTGAGGCGCCCGAAGTACCCGAGGAACGAAACCTGGCCCTGGAAACCCTTCTGACCGCCAAAGACCGCCCCACCGCGGTTCTGGTCAGCGACGACATTCTGGCCATGGCCCTGGAAAAGACCTGTGCCGAACTGGGAATCTCCATCCCGGGAGACCTATCCATCATCTCCTTCAACAACTCCCTCTTCGCCCGCCTGACCTACCCGCCCCTTACAAGCGTGGACATCAACTCCTTCCAGCTGGGCATCGAGGCGGCCGCCCAGATGATCAGCCATATCGAGACCCCGGATCTGATGGCCACCAAAACCATCGTCCCCCACCACATCGTGGCGCGGGAGAGCTGCAAAGCCGTAATCGGAGAAACATGCGTATGAAAATAGAACGGTATGAAAAAGGATCCTTCGCCGTAATCGGAAAAGAAGGATCCACCACAGACGGAACTGGATTTATTCAGCGGTTATGGGAGGATGCCAATTCCCATTTCGAAGAAATTCAACACCTGGCCAAGAAGGGCAGAGACGGAACGATCGCCGGCATATGGGGCGCAATGTCTGATTTTTCCCGTACGTTCAATCCCTGGGAGGATTTCAGCCGGGGACTTTATCTCGCGGGAGTCGAATGCGAACTTGACGCCGAAGCCCCCGACGGATGGACAAAATGGATCGTTCCCGGCTACGAATATATATCCGCGGCGTGTGAGACCGAACACACCTTTTCCGATACGATTCAATATTTACACGAACACAATCTGACGCTGGCAGGCGCTGTCCAGGACTTCACCTGCCCGCAGACCGGAATCAATTATATGCTCTTTCCCATCCGGAAGCTGTAGACTCACGCTCTGCGGCTTCCGTTTTAATTCCCCCTTTTCGGCGGATGCCTCCGCCCATTATTTTCTCTTCAGCGGCAGCCACAAAACAAACACCGCCCCATGCCCCGGAGCCGTCCGGTTGTACGCTTCCACCCTTCCCCCCTGATATTCCATCGCCGTGCGCGCGATGGACAGCCCGATGCCGAAATTGCCTCCCTGCCCTTTATAAAACCGCTCAAAAACATGGGGTAAATCTTGCTCCGGGAAACCGGGCCCGTCGTCCCCGATTGTGACCGCGGCCCAACCGTCCCGCACCTCAGCCTTCACCTCCACCAGGCCAGCCGCATAGCGCACACAGTTGGAGATCACGTTGCGGAACGCCCGTTCCAGCAGCTCCCGGTCGGCCAACGCCATTACCGGTTCCAATCCCTCCTGCATCTGAAACTGAATCTGCTCCGCAACCTCCATCCCCTTCAGGGAAGTCAGCTCATCCCGGATAAACCCGGCCAGGTCCATTTCCCGGCAATCTAACTCCACCCTTCCCCCGTCCAGCTTTGACATCGTAAGAATTCCGTCCACCAGCTCCTTCATCCGCATGGCCTCCTCCAGAATAATCCCTGCGGCCTCCTGATGATCCGGGAATACACCGCACTGTATCCCCTGGGCGTAACCGCAAATGGACATAAGCGGCGTGCGCAGCTCATGGGACGCGTTCTGGAAAAATGCCGTCTGCTGCCGGTTTAGCTGTTCCAGCTCCCCGGCCATCCGGTTAAAATCCCTTCTCAGCTCCTCAATCTCCCGGATGGAACACGGCCGTTCCATCCGTGTAAACCGCCCCTTTCCAATACTCCGCGTGTGGCAGCACAACGCCTGAAGCGGCTTTGCGATGCTCCCGGCGACCACCCAGGCCGCGGCCAGCGCCAAAAGGACCAGCGCGCCGGCGATCAGCAGCAAAAGCGCGCCGGTGTAAGAGAGCAGCGCCTTCGTATCCGGAACCGCCACATAACAGAACAGATACTTCCCCCGGATATTGGTATGGCTCTCCGTCTCATACAGGCTGATCAGATAACGCCCATCCCCTACTCTGGCTTCCTGTATGTCCTCCCAACCCTCCTTCCCCTGTTCACGGCTCAGGATCATTTCCCGGCAGACCTCATAGATGGCCTGGGTATCCGGCTGGTAGTCCCCTGTCTTGGGGTAAGTCAGCTTCAACCGCGAATTGACGGCCAGAAGCTGGGCCCTGGGCCTATCCTTGCGGATAAACGCCCTGATCTGGCTCAAAAATTCCTTGGACAGCTCCTTCTCCTCATCCATTGACAGCTCCTCATCCCCGCTGTAAAGCCGGTCCCCCATACTCCGTATCTGGCCCATCATCGCCTCCAGACTCTGTCTGGAAAGCCGGTTCATATACCAGTCCGAAGCGGACGAAAAAATCCCCCAGGACAGCAGGGGAAACAATAAAATCAGAAACAGCATTGGAATGAAAATGCGCATGCGTATGCGGGAAATCATGTTTCACCCTCCTTCCCGCCCTCCAGGCGGAACCCGAACCCCCAAACCGTCTTAACCGATGCGCTGCAGCCCGCCTCCTTCAGCTTTCGGCGCAGCCGTTTCACCAGATCGTCCGCCACCCGCGTGTCCAGCTCATAATCCGGCAGCTTCCAGATCTCCCGCATCAGCTCCTGCTTGGACACAGCCTGACCGGCGCGCTCCAACAGATAGGAAAGAAAATCGAACTCCGTTGGCGTGACCGAAAACGCTTCCCCGCCCACCGTAATGGTCCGCGCCCCCTGCTCCAGCAGAAGATTCCCGCATTTAAACGCCGCGGGAGCCTCCGTCTGGCTGTACTCCGCCCGCCTGAACAGGGCCTTGACCCTGGCCACCAGCTCCAGCGGCAAAAACGGCTTCACCATATAATCGTCGCTTCCCAGGGTAATTCCCGTCACCCGGTCCAGCGGACTGTCCTTGGCGGATACAATCATGATCGGCACCCGGCTCTCCCCGCGGATTCTGGCGCACAGGCTCAGGCCGTCCGTGCCCGGCATCATGATATCCAGTATGATCAGATCAGGACAGCGCTCACTAAACGCCTGAAACAGGCTGTCCCCATCCGCAAACGTCCTCACCTCATACCCCTCGTTGGCCAGAAACGTCTGGATCAGGTTGCGTATATGCAGTTCATCGTCCGCCACGTAAATGGATTTCGCCATATTTCCCTCCACAAATTCGTATTTATGGCTATCTTACCATCCAGTCAGGAATTCGTAAACCGCTGCCACAATTTTGCCACAGCTTGAAACTGTTATAGCCGCCATGTACTATGCTATTATATCATTGTAGAACAGATACCATTCTAAATTGCCCAGGAGGAATCACAGATGAAACTGAAAAAGACAGCTACGCTGCTCTGCACGGCCGCCCTGGCCTGCACCATGAGTTTCCCCGCATTTGCAGCCCAGACGAAAGCCGAGTACCGGGACGAGTCCGCCCAGACCCGCCAGGAGCTGGAGACCACGGGGAACGAAATCTCGCGCATCAAAGACGAGAACAAGACCGCCTCCACCCAGTGCCGGGAAATCCGCAAAGCCCAGAAGGAAGCCGGACAGTTGAAGGAGAACAAGGACGCCTGGAAACAGGTAAAAGAGCTGAAAAACGACATCACCGGAATCCAGGTATCCTACACGGATGCGTCCGGACAGGTCAGGCTCTTAAAGGCCCAGGCCAGAGCGGACGCCGCCGAGGGACGCTACGACGAAGCCCTCGCCAAGCTGGACCAGGCCCTTGACCAGAAAAAAGAAGCCCTGAACTATATGGAACAGATTCAGAACATCTGGGATCAGATCGACCAGCTGATCCAATAAAATAAAACCATCGGCCGCAGATAAAAGCCCCCGGGCCGCAGCAGACGTTCCTCTGCCGCACCCCGGGGGCTTTCATTCATCTATTTACATCTCTTTCGTCTCAATCATCCGCTTCACATCGCCAATAAACGCCTCAAGCTGCGCCGCGCCCAAGTCGCCTTTGTCCCGGCTGCGGACTGTGATCGCGCCCTCTGCCGCTTCCTTCTCGCCCAGAACCAGCATAAAGGGAACCTTCTCCAGCTGAGCCTGGCGGATCTTGTAGCCCACCTTCTCGTCCTTGTGATCCAGCTCGGTACGGATGCCCGCCGCCTTCAGCTTCTCGTAAACGCCCGTGGCGTAATCCATGGACTTCTCGGACACCGGAATCACCTTCACCTGCACCGGAGCCAGCCATACCGGGAACTTGCCCGCGAAATGCTCGATCAGGATGCCGATAAAGCGCTCAATGGACCCAAAGCATACCCTGTGAATCATGATGGGACGCTTTTTATTGCCGTCCTCCGCCGTGTACTCCAGATCAAACCGCTGCGGCATCTGGAAATCCAGCTGAATGGTGCCGCACTGCCAGGTTCTTCCCAGAGAATCCCGCAGGTGGAAATCGATCTTGGGGCCGTAGAACGCGCCGTCGCCCTCGTTGACGATATAATCCAGGCCCATGTCCTCCAAAGCCTTTCTCAGGCCGTTTGTGGCCATCTCCCAGTCCTCGTCGGACCCCATGGAATCCTCCGGCCGGGTAGACAGCTCCACAAAATACTCAAAGCCGAACTGGCTGTAAACCTCATTGATCAGCCGGGTAACGCCCTTGATCTCGTCCTCGATCTGGTCGTCCCGCATGAAAATGTGCGCGTCGTCCTGGGTAAAGCAGCGCACCCGCATCAGGCCGTGGAGCTGTCCGCTCTTCTCATGGCGGTGTACCAGTCCCAGCTCGCCCACCCGCAGGGGCAGCTCCCGGTAGGAGTGGGGCGTATTCTTGTATACCAGCATGCCGCCGGGGCAGTTCATGGGCTTAACCGCAAAATCCTCCTCGTCGATCACCGTGGTATACATATTGTCCTTGTAGTGATCCCAATGACCGGAATTCTCCCACAGCTTGCGGCTCAGGATAATGGGCGTGGAAACCTCCTGATACCCCTCTCTCAGATGGATTTCCCTCCAGTAGTCGATCAGCGTGTTTTTCAGAGTCATGCCCTTGGGCAGGAAAAACGGGAATCCCGGCCCCTCGTCCGCAAACATAAACAAGCCCAGCTCCTTGCCCAGCTTGCGGTGGTCGCGCTTCTTGGCCTCCTCCATCATGGTCAGGTACTGCTCCAGATCCGCTTTATTGGCGAATGCCGTTCCGTAAATTCTGGTCAGCATCTTGTTCTTCTCGCTGCCTCTCCAGTAAGCCCCCGCGATGCTGGTCAGCTTAAAGGCCTTCACGCCCTTGGTGTACATGATATGGGGGCCTGCGCACAGGTCCGTGAACTCGCCCTGGGTATAAAAGCTGATGGTCTCCTCATCCGGAAGATCCTCGATCAGCTCCACCTTGTAAGGCTCGCCCTTTTCCTCCATAAACTTAATGGCCTCGTCCCTGGGCAGCACAAAGGGCTTCACCGGAAGATTTTCCTTGACAATCTTCATCATCTCCCCTTCCAGCTTCTCCAGATCCTCAGGGGTAAATCCGCCCTCGCGGTCGAAATCATAGTAAAATCCGTCGTCAATGGCCGGTCCGATGGCCAGCTTGGTCTCCGGGTACAGGCGCTTCACAGCCTGAGCCAGCACATGGGAGGCGGTGTGGCGGATCGCCCGCAGCTCGTCCTCCGCTTCCTGAACGCTTCCGTCCGGTAAAATAATCTTCATTGTACAAATCTCCTTTCATCCGTTTGGATTCTTGTCCGTGAAATGCCTCCGGCCGCATCTCAGCGTTGTTCAAAACGCGGCAGGCCCGCCGGAATCAAGCCGCTTTCGCGGCCTGGGCCTTCGCGCAAAATGTGTTCCCGGCGGTCCGCTTCATTCAACAAAAAAACCCCTGGACACATTCCTGTATCCAAGGGTGCATGCACACGGTTCCACCTTGATCTTTCACTCATTATCCCTTAACGCGGGGGCACGGCGCCATTTCAACCGGAATCTGTCTGCGGTCTCCCTGGCACGGCTCAGGACTGGTTTTCATCAGCCTTCTGCATACGGGCCTTCCACCGACTGCGCCCGCTCTCTGGATACATCCCGCTGATTACTGGTTCCTTCAAAGCCTTTGTCTGGTTCGATTATAGCATTTGATCCCGGTTTGTCAAGACCATTTGGCTGTTTTCCCGGATATTACAAGCCGTAAAATAGGCGTTTTCCATGGGAATCCATTCCTCCTCAAAGCGTCTCAGCATAAATTCCCCGTTGCGCCTGCGGATGCGTTCCCTCTGCTCGTCCTCCCCCACCTCCAGAAACACCCGCAGATCATAACAATTTCCAAAATAAGGGTGCTGACTGTAGGAACCCTCGATCACATTGAAGGCCCGCCGGGGAGCGCGCACCGTTTTTGAAAGCCGCTGCGCGCCGCAGTCATAGACCTGGTATTCCACTCCCTGCGGGCTGTCCAGACAATCGATGACCTGGGTTTTAAAGCGCTCGTAATCCACATTGCCCCCAGGCTCACGAAAACGCTCAGGATCCCGCTGAAAGGGCTGAAGGAAGAAGTCGTCCATATGAAACACATTACAGCCGTAAAGGCCCGTTAAAAGCTTTGCAAGCGTGCTCTTTCCGCTGCCGCTCATGCCGTCCACCGCGATGTTCACAGTACGGCCGCCGGCCTCGCCAAGCAGGCGGTCGATGCGCACAAACAGCGGAAGAAACCGCCCGTACATGGCGTTCACAATCCGGTACGACGGATGATAGGCTTCCCGGTACGCCGGACTGTGGCTCACCGCCGGGTATCCCTCGCCCTCATACGCGCGGATATAAGCCCGCGCCGCTTCCCGGTCCAGTGAAATCTCCGCTCCGCACAGGCCGAGAAGCTCCCCAAGCCCTGCCTTCAGCCCGCTGACGCTGCCCTTTACCTCCGCCGCCGAGCGGACAAACATGCGGTTCAGCGTTTCCGCCTCAAGCCCCAGATCCAGAGCCGCCAGCTTGATGCGGCACATCCCGCCCCCAGCCGGTTCCACATACTTCCATCCATCCGGACCGGACGCCGCCAACGCTCCGTTCTGCGCCCCTGCCGCTCCCCATTCCCGGGCCTCATATTCCGCCTGCAGCCGCCTCAGGCTCTCTCCCGGATCCCGGATCAGATGCCCGCCGCCAAACTCCGACTGATAAATCAGTTTTACCAGATCCTGCGCTTCCATCCTGGGATAATGTTCCCAGTGCCTGATCAATATCTCTCTCATTTCCCCTGTATCTCCATCACATTGGCTCGTTCGAGCGCAATCACAATCAGCGGAATCATCACAATCTGCAAAATGATACCCGGCACCGCGTTCAAAAATGCACCGGCCACAAACGCCTGCCAGCCAAAGCCCTTACCGGAGATGCCCAGAATGGGAATCTGTACGATTCCCCAGACGATGCGCCCCCCAACCATAGCCGTCAGCAGGCTCACATACACGGACTTCGTTCCCCTGGGCAGCCTCTCGTACATCAGGCCGCAGATCACCCCGTAAGCGGCCATCTCAAACGCCATGGCCGTGGCCGAGGGAAACAGCGGCGGCATCGTAAAGGTCACGCTGCGCAGCAGGGGCGTGAGAAGCCCCACGATCAGCCCGTATTTCCAGCCGCAGACAAACCCGCAGACCAGCACCGGTATGTGCATGGGCAGAAGCATGCTCCCGATCTCCGGAATCTGCGCCGTGAAAAAGGGCAGAATCATACCCAGAGCCAAAAACAGCGCCGCCAGCACCAGCCGATGCGATTTAAAACGATTTTTTTCCATTTTTTTACTACCTCCTGTATTCTCCGATTACCGTCACCCCGCCGCGCGTTTCCCCAAACATAAAAAACCAGAAAGCGCCGGTTCTTCTGAACCCGTCCGCCTTCTGGTAAGATTGATCACACTCTGTAAGCGGCCCTGTAAAACATCGCCGCACAGTATATAACGCGCTTCTCACTGACTCCGGGCCTTCTGCCCGCCCTGATTCCGGCTTCTGCCGGTGGTCAGTTTTATTATATCCACATTTATCGGACCGGTCAACCGCTTTTTCCACAATCCCCACTGTGTTTTCCCCCGGTTCGCAAAAACAACCCCTTATTTACATTCCCCGCGCCATCTGCTACAATCAAGGAAACATAATGCTTATCATCAGCCTGGCGGCTGGTGACAAAGTACAATATCTAATACAGATTACCGCCTCAAGGGCATTCACGGTAAAGACACGACAGGGGGAACGCAAACAATGAAAATCGTAATCATCGACGGCCAGGGCGGCAGAATGGGCCGTTCCGTCATCGAGCAGTTAAAAAAATCCTACCCGGACCTGGAGCTGTACGCCATTGGCACCAACAGCATCGCCACCTCCGCCATGATCAAAGCGGGGGCGAGCCACGCGGCCACCGGCGAAAACCCGGCCATCGTCAACTCACAGGATGCGGACATCATCATCGGCCCCATCGGCATCGTCATGGCCAACTCCCTGCTGGGCGAGATCACCCCCGCCATGGCCACGGCCATCGGCTCCAGCAAGGCTTACAAGATCCTGATTCCGGTCAACCGCTGCAATCATTACATCGTTGGCTGCCAGAACAACACCCTGTCCGACTATATCAACATGGTCTGCGAGGAAGTGGGAAAGGAAGTGAGATCCCGATGCGAACAGTAGAATTCAAGATGGAGCGTCAGGGCCTGGTGAACGTGGGCGACCGGGTAAAGGTCATCGAGCGCGAGGGCACCAGCAGCTACAGCTATATCATCGACCCCGCGGTGGCCATGTCCGGCTGCTTCGCCGCCAGAGACCGCATCAAAAATGAATACGGCGTCATAAAAGACATCCGCGAAAATTCCCGGGGCTTCTACGTTGTGGTGGAATTCGACGAGGATTAAGACTTGCAGAAAAACCGCGGACAGCGGTTTTTCTCTTTTGTGGTCCCCATGCGGCTCCCTGCCGGCACAGCCCGCGCCCAAACCGGCCAATCTTCGCTTATTTCCGGCATTTGCCACGAAGCGTAGCAGAAAACAGCGCCGCTGCAAACGCGGGTTGCTTGTTTTGTAATCCCCCGGTTGCTATACTCAGGACATCAAAAACAGGAGGAACAATCAATGCTTTCAGAAACAATCAAAACACTGCGCAAGCAGGCCGGGATGTCCCAGGAGCAGTTAGCCGGGCGGCTGAACGTATCGCGCCAGGCCGTCACCAAATGGGAGACAGCCGCCGGGACCCCGGACGTCGAAAACCTCCGGGCCATCTCAGCGCTCTTCCAGATTTCCCTGGACGACCTGCTGGAAAACCGCTCTCCCATCCCCCCGGAACAGGAATTCCGGTTTCACAGCGTAACAGAATACGACATCGACAGCATAAAGGACTTTGACATCACCTTCTCCGGCGCCAACGGCGTGGTAATGACCGGTTATGAGGGCGAAAAGCTTCAGGTGCTGCTGGGCTCCGACCGGATCGCAAACCTGGACAGCGCATTTAAAGTGAAAATCGACGATATTAAAAAAAGAATTGACGTGGATGTGCGCCGCTTTGCCGGAATGACCGAGTCCAACGCCAAGGAAAGCCTTCATATTCTCATCCGTCTTCCCCAGCAGTACGTGGGGAAAATCGAGCTGTCCGGGAACACGCAGAACCTGGAGCTTCAGAACGTCCGCGCGGAAAATGCAGAATTCTCGGGCAAAGTCTCCCGCACCCTGTTAAACGGCTTTTCCGGCCGCCTGGAGCTGAACAGCAACACGGACATGGAAATTACCTGCCACGACTTAAACGGCCCGCTGGACGTCAACCAGGTTTCCGCCACCTCCCGGTTGACTCTGCCCCAGGGCCTCCCGTTCTGCACAGTCACCCGCGGCATATTAAACAGCATCCACTACCAGCAAGACGGGGAAACGGCAAAAGATTTCTCCCTCCGGGGCGAGGACGCCGGACACTGTGACAACGTGATCGAGCTGAACGGCATTAAAAGCGAGTTGATTATCAACGCTTCCTCGCACAAAATTCCTTAGAAATAAACGACAGCCGGTGAACTCAATCCACCGGCTTAATAATAACCTCGTCCTGTGCCGGCGCCGTCGTGGCGGGCGGTACTGCTGGAGTCGTGGGCTTGTCCGCATCCGGCGATGCCGCCGGCATGGTCGGTTTATCCGCGTTGGGGTCAACTCCGGGATTGGGAGCTGCGCCGGGGTTGGCGGCCGTAGGCTTATCCGCATCCGGGGCAGCCGTGGGCTCTCCCCCGATGGGGCGGATCACCACACCGTCCTGCTCATCCGTCTGCGCCTCGGTCTCCTCCTCAGGGGGCAGGCTCTGGCCGGTCTCCAAAAGCGTCCGGTCCGATTTCTTTATCTGAACGGCCTTGTCCCACAGCGTGCTGGTAATCCCCGTAGAACGGTTCCAAACCACATCGTGCCACAGACAGGTAACCGTATCCCCATCCACCATCACCAGCTCCAGCATATCGTTGTCTGACACGCTCTGTCCCGTTCTGGCAGCCTCGTCGTTGATGGTGTAGATCGTCCCGTCAAGTCCGATGGACACAATCCTGCCATAGGCCCGGTTCCAAATCTCCGGGTGGTATTCCCCGTAAATCTCCCCGGCATTCTCATAGTAATACATCGTCCCGATCATTCCCGGGAAACGCCCGCTGACCTCCTCTTTCCCGCTTCCGTCCAGTGCGGTCTTAAACAACTGGCTGTACCAGACGCCGCTGCCGTCCTTCTCCACATAGGCGCTGTAGTAAATCTTCTGGCCTGCAATACAGTAGCTCTGTACGCCGTACGGCTCCTGCACAATCACCGATGCGCCTCCGCTGTCCTTGCGGAAAATTCCCTGATACTGTCCGGAAACCGTATCCGTATAGTAGGAAGCGCCGCCGATCTGCTCCTGCGCGCGTTTCACATACTTGATCTTACCCTGGTCGTTCTCAATCCGGTAAATCCGATCCCCGATCTCCAGAACGCCGCTGCTGTCCGGCCGGACCGGCTGGTTCATACCATCCACCATAAAACAGCTGCCGTCCTTCACAATCACGCGGTACTGCTTCTCACCCACTGCGATTTTCGTCCCGGAAGAGGCGGATTTGACCGTGCCGCCCTGGGAATAATAGATCACATTGTCCAGAAGCAGATAGCCGCCTACGTGCTCCGCGATCAGCTCCTTCTCCCCGCTTCCCGGAATCATGCGGAACAGGCTGTCGCACAGCCTCAGCTCCTCGTCCGTAAGGCCGGCCGCCTGACCGCTCTTCACCTTTGGAAGATAATACACGTAATCCCCGTAAGCTCTCATGGAATTTCTGGTGGTGCGCTCCGGCGCGCTCTCGCCTCCCAGGGTCATCACCTTGGTCTCTGTGGCTTTGCGGTACATAATGGGCTTAAACGGCCCGTCCGCCTCCCCAAGGTAGCAGAAGAACGCATTGGCCTTCACCAGGCTGTCCAGATTCTCCCCCGTGCTCTCCGGCTGCCAGGAAAGGTCAGCCTGGATATCCTTTAAATATCCCTTGTCCGAAAATGTAAATTTCTGCCCCTCCTGGGATAATTCCCCGGTGGACATGATGCCGTTCTCATCAAAATGATACAAAAGGCCGTCGATCAACTTCCAGGTGTCCGTCGCATAGGTCTCGTCCTCATTGACATACCGATAACCGTCGTCTGTCAGCTGCCATCCGGTCACCACGCCGTTCTCAATGGCGATGGTCTCGCCCGGGGTCTCGGAGGAGGAAATGGATTGTTCCAGATTTTCATAATCCTTGCTGATCTTCCGATAAACCGACATCACCACCGATACGGCGCACACCATGATAACAACAGCGATCAACGCCAAAAACACCGCCTTAACCGGCGATTCCTTTTTCCGTCTCTTTCTGCTTGCCATATACTTGTCCTTTTTTATGTGAATTTATGTACTTAAATAATCCTACCAAAATTTCACCTCATTTACAACGAAAGAAATCTTACAAAACATGGCATTTGCATCGCGCATATCTTTTGCGGCAGCGCGCATCCTAATACCAAAGAACTCAGAACGGAGGTCCAATATGATCAACTATATTGACAACGACGAACTCCCCATCGGCTTCACCATGGAGCTGGCCCTGCACAGCGACATCCTGAACAAATTCGCCCATATGGACAAAGCGCGCCAGGAACAGATCGTAAACGGCGCCCGAACGGTGAACAGCCGGGATGAGATGCGCAACTATGTGGAGAGCATCGCCAAAATGTAAATCTATCCGCGAAAGGAGCTACGCCATGTACCAATCCCCAACCAGACAGGAACCCTTAGAAACCCCCGGAAAAAACAGCACTTACGGGGACGGTGATATTCCGGAGATCGATCTGCCCTCATCGGACAACGCCTCCCCGGAAATTCCCCAGGAATTCCCCCAACGCCAGACAAAGATCGGCTAATCCCGCAAAAATGCACCGCACGACTAAAAAAGCTCTCTGACCGCCTGCGATCAAAGAGCTTTTCTTCTGCCTGCAGAAGATGGGAGTCGAACCCACAAGGTATTACTACCACACGGACCTGAACCGTGCGCGTCTGCCAATTCCGCCACTTCTGCATTTGCTGCGCCGAATTTCTCCTGCACAACGAAAATAATTATACCGGACAATCCACATTTTGTCAATATACATTTTGCAAATTTTTACGATTTTTTACGAAATGCCGTAAATACAGTATTTCCCCCTGCCGCTCTCCTTTGCCTGGTAGAGCGCCGCGTCGCTCTGTTGAATCAACAGGTCGATATCCCTATCCGGAGCGCCGTTCTGGACAATGCCGATGCTGGCCGACAGGCTGTCCA
The DNA here is from genome assembly GCA_025149125.1 of [Clostridium] asparagiforme DSM 15981. Lineage (GTDB taxonomy): Bacteria > Bacillota > Clostridia > Lachnospirales > Lachnospiraceae > Enterocloster > Enterocloster asparagiformis. The sequence continues at coordinate 6,315,582 of CP102272.1, forward strand.
TATTCTCCGTGCTGCCAAAGACATCCGAAAGCTGGTCCAGAAGCTGCTGCGCCTTGGACTCCAACGCCTCCCGCTGCGCCTCGCCCAGCTGCACAATCAGGAACTCATCTCCGCCGATTCTGGCGATAAATTCATTTTTAAAGCATTCCCGCAGGACCTTTGCCGTCAAAATCAGCGCATCATCCCCGACCTTATGTCCATAGGTATCGTTCACATGCTTGAAATAATCCAAATCCACATAGAGCAGGTTGAGCAGGCGGCCGTTCCGGTTATTATGCAGGTACTGGTACAGGCTTCTGCGGTTGTACAGGCCGGTCAAAAAATCCGTATTGGAGTTGCGCAGAATCTGCTCTTCCAGCTGCCGCTCCATGGTGACGTCCCGGAAAATGCTGAGTTTCCCGACCACATTCTCGAAGATATCGTAGATATTGTTCTCATGGATCTCAAGAGTCCGCCCGGCCTCGCCGTTTAAGCACACCTTGGACTCCACAAATCCCTCGGAATTGATGGAGTGTTCCTCAAAAAAAGCCCGGGATATCCATCCCTCGTACTCTTTCCCCAGAACCTCCTCCCTCCGGACTTCAAAATATTGCTCAAACGGTTTATTCACATTCAGAATACGCCCTTCGTTGTCCCTGAGCAGGATCGCGTAAGGCATACTGCTGAGCAGAATCTCAACCTCCGTGTTCAGATTGACCAGATCCGTCACATCATGCCCAATTCCCACGGTTCCCAAAATTGTGACGCCATCCGAATCAAACAGCGGCGATTTGTAAGTGCGAAACTGTCTCAAAGAGCCGTGGCTCTTGACCATCTCCGTAAACTGAAGGGTTTTACGCTCCTTAATCACCGCGTCCTCAGTCTCCTTGCAGACGCCCTCTCCCCGCTCGAAATCCTCCCTCGACACATCCCAGATATAACAGTGATCCCGCCCGGTAACGTCCTCCCGCGACTTTCCCACGGTGCTGCAGAACGCCTTATTTACCTTCACATGGGTCCCGTCCAACGCCTTGAACCACACCATGTCCGGAATACTGTCGATGGCCGTATCCAGATAAGAGCGGTACAAATGCAGGTCCCGTTCCAGCTTGATCTGCTTAAGAAGGCGTTCCAGGCGCTGCCGCGCGCATCTAAAATTCAGAGGCAGCTCCCATATCTCATCCGCCTCCCCAATCTCGTCCCCGCCGCCGCAGTCCAGCCAGTGACGGTCCGCGCAGTATACCAGAACCGTGTCCGGCCCGCAGATTTCCCGCAGCGCTCCGGGCGACATCCCGTCCCCCAGATTCCATATTAAAAGTCCAAAATTTTCCACGGCTGTCAGCTCCTTCGCCGAACGCCGCTCTACCGCATGTTCAAAGCGCTCCAGCGGTTCAATCTGCCGTACCATCTCCGCCAGATCCGGTTTTTCATCAAATACCGCAATACGCAACCTGCAATGATACATACTTGTCCCCCCGTCAGTCGCCGCGCACCCCATTGTTATTTCTTATTATACCTCTTTTAAAGCGTAAAAGCCAGCACAGATACAACAAAAAAGCACCTATCATCTCTGATAAGTGCTTTCGTGCCCAGAGCCGGAATCGAACCAGCGACACGAGGATTTTCAGTCCTCTGCTCTACCAACTGAGCTATCTGGGCTAAATGAGCGTGCGGGGGCTCGAACCCCGGACAACTTGATTAAAAGTCAAGTGCTCTACCACCTGAGCTACACGCCCATTTAGGTTTTGTCCTTAGACAAAAAAAATTGCGGGGGCAGGATTTGAACCTACGACCTTCGGGTTATGAGCCCGACGAGCTTCCAGACTGCTCCACCCCGCGCTAATATGATATTATAAAACATTTTCAACGCTTTGTCAACAAAACATTGAAATGGATGGAGGTGGATTCGAACCACCGAAGCAATTTGCAGCAGATTTACAGTCTGTCCCCTTTGGCCACTCGGGAATCCATCCATATTCTTATTGTATGCACTTTCCGGCAAATCATACGATGAGTGGGGCCTACAGGGCTCGAACCTGTGACCCTCTGCTTGTAAGGCAGATGCTCTCCCAGCTGAGCTAAGACCCCAAATGGTATGTCTACCAACAAAAATACAAAAGAAAAACGACCCGGAACGGGTTCGAACCGTCGACCTCCGCCGTGACAGGGCGGCGCTCTAACCAGCTGAGCCACCGGGCCATTTCAAGTACATAGTACTGAAACTATATACCTTCAAAACCACATATTGAATGATGTTTTAAAACCTATACCGTTTTGGTTAAGCCCTCGACCGATTAGTATTAGTCAGCTCCATACATTACTGCACTTCCACCTCTAACCTATCTACCTCGTCGTCTTCAAGGGGTCTTACTAGCTTTCGCTATGGGATATCTCATCTTGAGGGGGGCTTCACGCTTAGATGCCTTCAGCGTTTATCCCGTCCAGACTTGGCTACTCTGCCATGGGCTTGGTACCCAACAGATACACCAGCGGTCCGTCCATCCCGGTCCTCTCGTACTAAGGACAGCTCCTCTCAAATATCCTACGCCCGCGCCGGATAGGGACCGAACTGTCTCACGACGTTCTGAACCCAGCTCGCGTACCGCTTTAATGGGCGAACAGCCCAACCCTTGGGACCTGCTACAGCCCCAGGATGCGATGAGCCGACATCGAGGTGCCAAACCACTCCGTCGATGTGAACTCTTGGGAGTGATAAGCCTGTTATCCCCAGGGTAGCTTTTATCCGTTGAGCGATGGCAATCCCACTTTCTACCACCGGATCACTAAGTCCTACTTTCGTACCTGCTCGACCCGTCGGTCTCGCAGTCAAGCTCCCTTATGCCTTTGCACTCTGCGAATGGTTTCCAACCATTCTGAGGGAACCTTTGAGCGCCTCCGATACCCTTTCGGAGGCGACCGCCCCAGTCAAACTCCCCACCTGACATTGTCCCCCAGCCGGGTCACGGCTGCAGGTTAGAAACCCAATATCGCAAGGGTGGTATCCCAACATTGGCTCCACATAGACTGGCGTCCATGCTTCTTAGCCTCCCACCTATCCTGTACATGCAATACCGAATCCCAGTATCAAGCTGGAGTAAAGCTCCATGGGGTCTTTCCGTCCTGGCGCAGGTAACCAGCATCTTCACTGGTATTTCAATTTCACCGGGTGCATTGTTGAGACAGCGCTCAAATCATTACGCCTTTCGTGCGGGTCGGAACTTACCCGACAAGGAATTTCGCTACCTTAGGACCGTTATAGTTACGGCCGCCGTTTACTGGGGCTTAAATTCAAAGCTTCGCTTGCGCTAACCTCTCCTCTTAACCTTCCAGCACCGGGCAGGCGTCAGCCCATATACCTCACCTTTCGGTTTTGCATAGACCTGTGTTTTTGCTAAACAGTTGCTTGAGCCTATTCTCTGCGGCCAGATCTCTCTGGCACCCTTTATCCCGAAGTTACAGGGTCATTTTGCCGAGTTCCTTAACAATGCTTCTCCCGCCGGCCTTAGGATTCTCTCCTCATCTACCTGTGTCGGTTTACGGTACGGGCACGTATTACACAATAGCGGCTTTTCTTGGCAGCCGGAATCACACACTTCGCTACTTATAGTTCGCTACGCGTCACGTCTTCGGATTGTACGGCGGATTTGCCAACCATACTCCTACCTCGCTTGCCCCGGTCTTCCCATTCCCGGGTTGTGTTGTCCTTCTGCGTCCCCACAGTTCTGATAATACGCGGTACAGGAATTTCAACCTGTTGTCCATCGACTACGCTTTTCAGCCTCGCCTTAGGCCCCGACTTACCCAGAGCAGATCAGCTTTACTCTGGAAACCTTGGATATTCGGCCTGGAGGATTCTCACCTCCATCTCGCTACTCATTCCGGCATTCTCTCTTCTTAAAAGTCCACAGCTCCTTGTCGGTACTGCTTCGTTCCTTTAAGAATGCTCCTCTACCAATCACTTAAAGTGATTCCTAAGCTTCGGTGTTGTGTTTTAGCCCCGGACATTTTCGGCGCAGGACCTCTCGACTAGTGAGCTATTACGCACTCTTTGAATGTGTGGCTGCTTCTAAGCCAACATCCTAGTTGTCTCTGAAATCCCACATCCTTTTCCACTTAACACACACTTTGGGACCTTAGCTGTAGGTCTGGGCTCTTTCCCTTTTGACTACCCAACTTATCTCGTGCAGTCTGACTCCCATACATCATTTATACGGCATTCGGAGTTTGATATCCCTTGGTAAGCTTTGACGCCCCCTTAGGAATTCAGTGCTCTACCTCCGCTAAACTAATATGAGGCTAGCCCTAAAGCTATTTCGAGGAGAACCAGCTATCTCCGGGTTCGATTGGAATTTCTCCCCTATCCACACCTCATTCCCACCCTTTTCAACGGATGTGGATCCGGTCCTCCACGGAATTTTACTTCCGCTTCAACCTGGACATGGATAGGTCACCCGGTTTCGGGTCTGCCTGTACTGACTTTACGCCCATTTGAGACTTGGTTTCCCTTCGGCTCCGTGGCTTAACCACTTAACCTTGCCAGTACCGGCAACTCGCCGGACCGTTCTACAAAAAGTACGCGGTCGCACCTTAACGTGCTTCCACAGCTTGTAAACACAGGGTTTCAGGTTCTTTTTCACTCCCCTCCCGGGGTCCTTTTCACCTTTCCTTCACAGTACTATGCGCTATCGGTCACTAAGGAGTATTTAGCCTTGGAGGGTGGTCCCTCCGACTTCCCACAAGGTTTCACGTGTCTCGTGGTACTCTGGATCCTGCCGCTGCCTATCGCTTTCGTGTACGAGACTTTCACTCTCTTTGGTCTGACTTCCCAGACAGTTCCACTAACGAATCAGCTCGCTTATGCAGTCCATAACCCCAGCGTGCACGCACGCTGGTTTGGGCTCTTCCCATTTCGCTCGCCGCTACTTTGGGAATCGATTTTTCTTTCTCTTCCTCCGGCTACTTAGATGTTTCAGTTCACCGGGTTCCCAGCGTATGGCTATGTATTCACCATACGTCAACTGAGGGTTACTCAGCCAGGTTTCCCCATTCAGATATCTCCGGATCAAAGGATATTTGCTCCTCCCCGAAGCTTTTCGCAGCTTATCACGTCTTTCATCGGCTCTTAGTGCCAAGGCATCCACCCTGCGCTCTTTATAGCTTAACCAAAATGACTCGTCGGTGCGGGTTGCTCCGACTCATCGACAATCCATAGCGTTGGATCGTTTGGTCTTAGGTTTGTTACATTTGATACATCTTTCGATGTATCCCTCGGATGTCTTGATTATTCTATAGAATATTCAATTCATTTTCATTCAATATGCGGTTTTCAAGGTACATAGAGACTGAAGTTTATCAGTCATTAGCGAACTCAATCAACTTGAATTCACTAATCACTGGTAAAAACCAGTTATAAGGAACAGCACTTCCCTGCTGACGTAGGTTAACACATTCTTTAACACAGGCTTCGCTTTTACCTCCACCCATTGGAACGTGTCTGTTCTATATAAAACACTCTTTAAGAGTGAGTTTTTTAAAGGAATCCGGCAGCCACCTGCTCTCCCATGCCGTCACCAGCATAGTACCATCGGCCGCTTGAGTCTTAACCATCGTGTTCGGGATGGGAACGGGTGTTTCCCCCAAGCGCATCGCCACCGGAAATTTCTTAACCTTGGCAAATCCAAGATTCAACAGTATATAAAACCCTTACTTCTTCTTCCTTAGAAAGGAGGTGATCCAGCCGCACCTTCCGATACGGCTACCTTGTTACGACTTCACCCCAGTTACCTGCCCCGCCTTCGGCAGCTCCCTCCTTTCGGTTGGGTCACTGACTTCGGGCGTTGCTGACTCCCATGGTGTGACGGGCGGTGTGTACAAGACCCGGGAACGTATTCACCGCGACATTCTGATTCGCGATTACTAGCGATTCCAGCTTCGTGTAGTCGGGTTGCAGACTACAGTCCGAACTGGGACGTTATTTTTGAGATTTGCTCACCTTCGCAGGGTCGCTTCCCTTTGTTTACGCCATTGTAGCACGTGTGTAGCCCAAATCATAAGGGGCATGATGATTTGACGTCATCCCCACCTTCCTCCAGGTTGTCCCTGGCAGTCTCCCTAGAGTGCCCATCTTAATGCTGGCTACTAAGGATAAGGGTTGCGCTCGTTGCGGGACTTAACCCAACATCTCACGACACGAGCTGACGACAACCATGCACCACCTGTCTCCCCTGTCCCGAAGGAAAGGCGCCGTTACACGCCGGTCAGGGGGATGTCAAGACTTGGTAAGGTTCTTCGCGTTGCTTCGAATTAAACCACATGCTCCACCGCTTGTGCGGGTCCCCGTCAATTCCTTTGAGTTTCATTCTTGCGAACGTACTCCCCAGGTGGAGTGCTTATTGCGTTTGCGACGGCACCGAAGGGCTTTGCCCCCCAACACCTAGCACTCATCGTTTACGGCGTGGACTACCAGGGTATCTAATCCTGTTTGCTCCCCACGCTTTCGAGCCTCAACGTCAGTTACAGTCCAGTAAGCCGCCTTCGCCACTGGTGTTCCTCCTAATATCTACGCATTTCACCGCTACACTAGGAATTCCACTTACCTCTCCTGCACTCTAGCTTGACAGTTTCCAAAGCAGTCCCAGGGTTGAGCCCTGGGTTTTCACTTCAGACTTGCCATGCCGTCTACGCTCCCTTTACACCCAGTAAATCCGGATAACGCTTGCCCCCTACGTATTACCGCGGCTGCTGGCACGTAGTTAGCCGGGGCTTCTTAGTCAGGTACCGTCATTATCTTCCCTGCTGATAGAGCTTTACATACCGAAATACTTCTTCACTCACGCGGCGTCGCTGCATCAGGCTTTCGCCCATTGTGCAATATTCCCCACTGCTGCCTCCCGTAGGAGTTTGGGCCGTGTCTCAGTCCCAATGTGGCCGGTCACCCTCTCAGGTCGGCTACTGATCGTCGCTTTGGTGGGCCGTTACCCCGCCAACTGGCTAATCAGACGCGGATCCATCTCACACCACCGGAGTTTTTCACACCGTACCATGCGGTACTGTGCGCTTATGCGGTATTAGCAGTCATTTCTAACTGTTGTCCCCCAGTGTGAGGCAGGTTATCCACGTGTTACTCACCCGTCCGCCACTCAGTCATCTCAGAATCCATCCGAAAACTTCATCTAAAATGCTTCGTTCGACTTGCATGTGTTAGGCACGCCGCCAGCGTTCATCCTGAGCCAGGATCAAACTCTCAAATTAAAAGTTGATTCCAGGTTTCAGACTACTTAGCTTGGCTAGTTATCTTTAACCTTCATTACTTGGTTTTGTTCTGAATTTTCTCAAATCCAAAGGTCTAAACCAGACCTTTATTTTTTAGAATTTTCAGGGTTTTACATACTGTTCAATCTTTGATTTTCAAGGTTCTCTGTTGTTGTTCTTCGTTAGCAGCAACTTTTATATCTTAGCACACTTGCCAGCGTTTGTCAACAACTTTTTTAAAAACTTTTTTGTTTTGTTGTTGATCTCTCAACAGCAGCTTTACTATGTTACCACAGTGGCTTTCGTTTGTCAACAACTTTTTTCATTTTCTTTTCAGCCGGTTGGCTTGAACGTCCAATGTGTCCGCCAGGTTTTTACCCCCAGCGGGTATTAATCATATCACGCTTGTCGAATCTTGTCAACCGCTTTTTATGATTAATTTTTATTTTTCTACGGAAGTGTAAAAAAATAATCATTTGGAAAAAAGAGCGGAGAAAGAGGGATTTGAACCCTCGCGCCGGTTTCCCGACCTACACCCTTAGCAGGGGCGCCTCTTCGGCCTCTTGAGTATTTCTCCGAATTCACAATTTCCATATGATTGGTCCTGCGACATTTCTGTCCTCAGACGCATTGATCATTATACTAGATCAACTCGTCCTTGTCAACCCATTTTTGACGACATTTTGCGACTATTTGCGATATCGCCTTTTAGGGGCCGGATGCGAGGGCCAAACATCAGGATATCATTGAAAATTGAGTCCATTTCAATTATGATTTATCGATCCTATTATCATATCGTAACCAAAAAAACAGATTCTATGCCTCATGGCGGAAAAGGATATTGTGATGAATAACTGCTTAGGACCATCGAGTGCTATTATATAGTAGATGAGGCAGACCGCCGGGTGATCTGTGGGAATTCCGGCTTAATCAGTCTTTGCGGGCCGGAAATCATGGAGCTGCCATTCCAAGAAGCGCTGAAGGGCTCCCCCCTTCTGAACCTGTTTGTGCAGGAAATGTCCGGCTCCTTAAACTGGGAACTGGTCCTTGAAGGTACGGAAAACTATCTGCTGGTGCGATACCGATGGGTGGAACGAAACTGTTCCCCTGATTATCCGGATCTGGCAGCAGACCAGATCCTGGAAATAATCCGGGAGAGCAACCGCGCATACGGAATTCCTCCGTGCGGGATTGCGGTTGGAACCGCCCTGCGCAAACCCGGACAAAGCTTTGCGGACCTTGAGAAGCTGGCCGACGACATAATGTATGTTTGTAAAATGCAGATGAAAGCTACCGGATATTCCGATTAATTTCCTCCTGAATCCGGTCATGGACGATCTGCGCGATCTCCACCGTCTTCATCCCCGCATACTGATCCGGATAAATGGGCTCCAAATAATGGATCTCCACCCGCTCGCGCCGGAGAGAGCGGATGTCAAAGGGCCGGTAGCTGTTAATCAGCGCTACGGGCACGATGGGACATCCCGCCTTTACGGCGCTTTTAAAGGTGCCGCTCTTGAATTCCAGAATTTCATTTCCATTGCGGCTGCGGTGGCCCTCGGGGAATATCACAAAATTATCTCCCTGCTTCACCCGCCTGGTCACCTCGCCGATCACTCGCACCTGATCTTTGATGTCGTCCCGGTCCATGGACAGGCTTCGCATCGCTCCCAGGACCTGTTTTACCAGCACCAGCTCAGCCGCTTCCTTCTTAATCACAACCGAAAACGGCCGCGGACAGGTGGCAAACAGCGCCAGCACGTCAAACAGCCCCTGATGGTTGGGAAACATAATAAACCCGTCCCGCTTTGGAATCAGGTCCGCACCGGTGCACACCAGATCCACACGCCCCCTGCGGATGATCCGTTTGTCCATCTTTGCAATATATTCATATCGTTCTTCTTTGGTGTGCCTGTCCTCAGGCCGCCCCATACGGCCGATTTTATAAAGCCATATGGGAGCATGAAACAGGTTCATAAGTACCATATAGATGATCCGCCACATAACTGCCTACCCCTTATGTTAAATTTCCGGCTCCATAATTTCACAAAGGGCCTCCCGTTGCTGCGGGAAGCCCTTTACTCATTCTTGTTCCGTATTACGCTTCGCTGCCGGATTCGTCCCCTTCAGTCTCCTCGGATTCCTCCTCCGAATCGCTGTTCTCGTCCTCTATATACTCTTCGTTGTAGACATTGCTGTCCTTGGTCACGCTCTCGCGCACTTTTGCGATGCTTGCAACCTTGATATCGGAATCATGGTCAATCGCCATCAGCTTCACGCCCGAGGTATTTCGCCCAATCACGGAAATATCATCCACCACCATGCGGATCACAATCCCCTCGGTGGTGATCATCATGATCTCACGGCCGTCGTCCACCAGCTTGGCTCCAATGAGGCAGCCGGTCTTCTCCGTGATCTTGTAGCAGATCACGCCCTTGCCGCCGCGGTTCTGAGCGCTGAACTCGTTGATCACCGTGCGTTTGCCCATACCGTTCTCGGACACCACAAGCAGGGAGTCGCCCTGGCTGGCCATCTGCATGCCGATCACCTCGTCCCCATCCTCAAATCGCATACCGATCACACCCATGGAAACGCGGCCGGTCACCCGGACGTCGGTCTCATGGAACCGGATACACATGCCGTTCTTGGTGATCAGGAAAATGTCCTCCTGATTGTCCGTTGCCTTGACCTCGATCAGCTCGTCGTTCTCCCGCAGCACAATGGCCTGCAAGCCGTTCTTGCGCACGTTCTCGTACTCGCACATGGGCGTTTTCTTCACCATGCCGCCCTTCGTGGCCATAAACAGGTATTTGTCCTCATTGTACTCCCGCATGGGAATAATCGCCGTGATCTTCTCCTCCGGCTGAAGCTGGAGCAGGTTCACAATGGCGGTGCCCCTTGCGGTACGGCCTGCCTCGGGAATCTCGTATGCCTTCAGGCGGTAAACCCGGCCCGTGTTGGTAAAGCACATCACATAATGGTGGTTGGTGGTCATCAGAAGGTCCTCAATGTAGTCCTCCTCGATGGTCTGCATCCCCTTGATGCCCTTTCCACCGCGGTTCTGGGACCGGAAATTGTCAACGTCCATGCGCTTGATGTAACCTAAATGAGTCATGGCGATCACCGTGTCCTCATCGGGAATCAGGTCTTCCATGGACATGTCGTCGTCATAACCGATGGCCGTGCGTCGGTCGTCGCCGTATTTGTCGGCAATTACGGTAATCTCATCTTTGATCACAGTTAAAAGCTTTTTCTCGTCCGCAAGAATCGCCTTCAACTCGCTGATTCTCGCCTGGAGCTCCTTGTACTCATTTTCAATCTTCTCACGCTCCAAACCGGTCAGAGCGCGCAGACGCATATCCACGATGGCCTGGGCCTGAGCATCGGAGAGCCCGAATCGCTCCGTCAAAAGCCGCTTGGCCTCCGACACGTTGGCGGAACCGCGGATAATGCTGATCACCTCGTCGATGTGATCCAGGGCGATGAGCAGACCTTCCAAAATATGGGCGCGCTCCTCCGCCTTATTTAAGTCGTACTGGGTCCTTCTGCGGACCACGTCCTCCTGGTGCTTTAAGTAGTAATCCAGCATCTGATGCAGATTCAGCACCTTGGGCTGGCTGTCCACCAGTGCCAGCATAATCACGCCGAAAGTGTCCTGCAGCTGGGTGTGTTTTAACAGCTGGTTTAAAATCACGTTGGCGTTCACATCCCGGCGCAGCTCTATGTTGATGCGCATGCCTTCACGGTTGGACTCGTCGCCGATGTAGGTGATCCCGTCGATCTTTTTCTCCTTCACCAGGTCGGCGATCTTCTCGATGAGCCGGGCCTTGTTGACCATATAGGGCAGCTCGGAGACAATAATTCTGGATTTGCCGTTGGCCATGGTCTCAATGTTGGTCACGGCCCGCACTTTGATCTTGGAACGGCCGGTGCGGTAGGCCTGCTCGATGGCCCTGCGGCCCAAAATAGTGGCTCCGGTGGGGAAGTCGGGACCCTTGACGATCTCCATGAGCTCTTCCATGGTAGTCTCCCGGTCTTCCTGGACCCGGTTGTCGATCATTTTCACCACAGCGCCCACCACCTCGCGCAGGTTGTGGGGCGGAATATTGGTGGCCATACCCACGGCGATACCGGATGCGCCGTTGACCAGCAGGTTGGGGTACCGGGAGGGAAGCACAACCGGCTCCCGCTCGGTTTCGTCGAAGTTGGGCACAAAGTTGACGGTGTCTTTATTGATGTCCGCCAGCATTTCCATGGAAATCTTGCTCAGACGGGCTTCCGTGTATCGCATAGCCGCAGCACCGTCGCCGTCCACGGAACCGAAGTTGCCGTGTCCGTCCACCAGCGGGTAACGGGTAGACCACTCCTGGGCCATGTTGACCAGAGCGCCGTAAATAGAGCTGTCGCCGTGGGGGTGATATTTACCCATGGTATCGCCGACGATACGGGCGCATTTACGGTGGGGTTTATCCGGACCGTTGTTCAGCTCGATCATGGAGAACAGGACGCGTCTCTGAACCGGCTTAAGGCCGTCTCTTACATCGGGCAGCGCCCTGGCGCTGATTACACTCATGGCGTAGTCGATGTACGACTGCTCCATAGTCTTTTTAAGGTCTACCTCGTGAACCTTGTCAAATACATTTGGTTCCATATTCAATCTCCTTTATATTTGCAATGTAACAGCTGATGCGAGTTTATTAAATGTCCAGATTCTGTACGCGCTTGGCGTTGGACTCGATAAATTCTCTTCTCGGCTCAACCTGGTCGCCCATGAGGGTGGTGAAGGTCAAATCCAGCTCGGACTGGGTCTCGTCGTCCATGGTCACCCGCAGAAGGATTCTGCGCTCGGGATCCATGGTGGTCTCCCAGAGCTGCTCCGCGTCCATCTCTCCCAGACCTTTGTAACGCTGGATCTTGTTATTGCCGTCGCGGCCGACATCCGTCAGGATAGAGTTTAACTCCTCGTCGCTGTAGGCGTACCAGATGCGTTTGTTTTTCTCAACCTTGTATAACGGCGGCTGGGCCAGGTACACGTATCCCTGTTTGATCAGCTCCGGCATAAACCGGTAAAGGAAGGTCAGAAGCAGGGTGCTGATGTGGGCTCCGTCCACATCGGCATCGGTCATGATAATGATCTTGTGGTAGCGCAGCTTTGTGATATCGAAATCTTCATGGATTCCGGTTCCGAAGGCGGTGATCATGGCCTTGATCTCGGCGTTGCCGTAGATGCGGTCCATTCTGGCCTTTTCCACGTTTAAAATCTTTCCGCGCAGGGGCAGGATAGCCTGGGTTGCGCGGGATCTGGCGGTCTTTGCGGAGCCGCCGGCGGAATCTCCCTCTACGATGTAAATCTCGCAGTTTACCGGATTCTTGTCGGAACAGTCCGCCAGCTTTCCGGGCAGGGCCACTCCGTCCAGAGCGGATTTACGGCGCGTCAAATCCCTGGCCTTGCGGGCAGCCGCGCGGGCGCGCTGGGCCAGAATGGATTTCTCACAGATGCTCTTGGCCACCGAAGGATTCTGCTCCAGGAAATAGGTCAGCTGCTCGCTGACTACGTTGTCCACCGCGGTTCTGGCTTCGCTGTTGCCCAGCTTCTGCTTGGTCTGCCCCTCAAACTGGGGATCCTCGATCTTTACGCTGATGATAGCGGTTAACCCCTCCCGGATATCCTCGCCGGACAGACTGTCCTCATTTTCCTTGAGAAGCTTGTTCTTGCGGGCGTAATCGTTGAAGGTCTTGGTCAGGGCGTTCTTAAATCCGGTCAGATGGGTGCCGCCCTCGGGGGTATTGATATTGTTTACAAAGGTGTAAATCCCCTCGGTGTAGGAGTCGTTGTGCTGCAAGGAAACCTCCACGTACACGCCCTCCCGTGTTCCCTCGCAGTAGATCACCTGCTCGTATAAGGGGGTTTTTCCCTTGTTGAGATAAGCCACAAACTCGCGGATACCGCCCTCGTAATGGAAGGTTTTCTCTTTCACTTCCTCCTCGCGGTCGTCCCTCAGAGTGATTTTTAAATTCTTGGTCAGGAAGGCGGTCTCGCGCAGACGGATCTTCAAGGTATCATAGTCGAACTCCGTCTCCTCGAAAATTTCCTTGTCGGGAAGAAATCTAACATGGGTGCCGTGCTCGTGGGGTTCGCATTTGCCTACGATCTTCAGGGGATACATCACCTTCCCCCGCTCATAGCGCTGCTGGTAAATATTTCCGTCCAGATAGACCTGAACCTCCAGCCACTCGGAGAGAGCGTTTACAACGGATGCGCCAACGCCGTGGAGGCCGCCGGACACCTTGTAGCCGCCGTTGCCGAACTTTCCACCAGCGTGAAGGATGGTAAACACCACCTCAACCGCGGGCAGACCCGCTTTTTTCTGTATGCCAACCGGGATTCCGCGGCCGTCGTCGATTACGGTAATGGAATTGTCCTCATTGATGGTCACTTCAATGGAATCACAATATCCCGCCAATGCCTCGTCCACCGCATTATCTACAATCTCATATACCAGATGATGAAGACCTCTGGCGCTTGTACTGCCGATGTACATGCCCGGCCGCTTTCTGACGGCCTCAAGCCCCTCCAAAATCTGAATCTGATCTGCTCCGTATTGCTCTCCCATGCTTCTATCTTCCTTTCTTGTTCTTGGCGGGATCAGTTTTCACTGACCACAGCGCCGTCGATGACTTTAAATATCTTGTCTATTTTAAACCGATTGTTTACAAAATCGTCCAATCCCGTGCAGGTGATGATGGTCTGAATGTCGTTGATCGCGTTTAACAGATGGTTCTGCCTGCCGGCGTCCAGCTCGGACAGCACGTCGTCCAGCAGCAGAATCGGCCGGTCGTGGATCAACTGCTTGACCAGCTCCAGCTCAGACAGCTTTAAGGACAGAGCCGCCGTGCGCTGCTGTCCCTGGGAACCGAATTTGCGGATATCGATGCCGTTGACAAAAAAACTGATGTCGTCCCGGTGCGGGCCGCACAGCGTCGTCTTCTGCTTCATATCCTGGGGTCTGCTCCGCTTTAACGCCTCCTCAAACTGGGCGGCGTCGGTGTCCGGCTCGTAACAGATCTTTAAATCTTCCTTCTGGCCGGATAACCTGGCGTGGATCCCGTGAATCATCTCATTCAGCCGGCAGACAAAGTCCCCGCGGTACTCCATCACTTCTTTTCCATAATTTACCAGTTGCATATCCCATACATCCAACGTCTCCCCGTAGTCCGGCCGGAAAGCCAGCTCCTTTAACAGCTTGTTGCGCTGGACCAGCACTTTGTTGTACTGGACAAGGGAGTGGACGTACAGTTTATTCAACTGGCACAGTTCCATATCGATAAATCTTCTGCGTTCGGAGGGGCCGTTTTTGATGATGTTCAGATCTTCCGGCGAGAAACACACCACATTGGCGATACCGAAAAGTTCGCTGGCCCTGCGAATTGGCATCCCATTGATCGCGATCCCCTTGGGCTTGTTTTTCTTCAGATGCATGTCGATGCGATAGGGAACATCGTTCTTTCGGATCTGCATCTTGATGTGGGACTCATCCTGGTCGAACCGGATAATATCCCGGTCTTTTGCGTTTTTATGGGATTTTGAGGTGCAGCAGACGTATACCGCTTCCAGGATATTGGTCTTTCCCTGGGCGTTGTCGCCGTACAGAATGTTCGTTCCCTCATTTAATTCCATATGTAATTCTTCGTAGTTCCGATAATTTTTCAGCTCTATGGATTCAATGATCATGGAACATTCCTTTTTCTACTTCACAATTTTGATGGTCTCGCCTTTGTAGGCGACCACGTCGCCGTCCACCAGCTTTTTGCCCCGCTGGGTGGCTACCTCGCCGTTGACTTTGACGTTTCCGTCCTCAACGGCGTATTTTGCCTCCACTCCGGACTCGACCAGGCCGGCGGCTTTTAACGCCTGGCCCAGTTTGATATACTCGTCTCTCAGTTTGATTGTTTCCATAAGGTCCTCCGCTTAAACCGACGCAGCGTTGAAATTCACCGGCAGAATCAGATAGATGTAGTTTTCCTCGTCATCCTTGATGAAGCAGGGGGACTTGGGATTCATCATGTAAAGGTTGATTTCCTCGTCGTCAATGGCGCGCAAGGCGTCGATGAGGAATTTGGGGTTAAAGCCGATCATAATATCCTTGCCGTTCTTGTGGATCAGCAGGTCCGCATTCATGGAACCGAAGCTGGAATTCAGTTTCAGCTGCATGGAATTGTCGGTGATGTTGATGATCAGCGGCTTTTTGTCGTTCTCCCGGATCAGGATCGTGGCGCGCTCGATGCAGTCCAAAAACTCCTTTTTGTTGACGGAAACCTTTGTCTCGTAATCGCTGGAGAGCATCTGGCTGATGCGAAAATACTCGCCCTCGATCAGACGGGAGACCACGATGGTACTGTCAAACTCAAACAGAATATGGTTGGCGCTGAAGTAGATCAGCACCTCCTTTTCGTTGTCGCCATTTAAAATTTTGCTGACCTCGCCCAGAGTCTTGCCGGGCACGATCACCTTGATATCGTCGTAATGGTCTTTTAAGCGGACCTTGCGGATGGAGATACGGTGTCCGTCCAGGGAAACCACCTGGAGCTGGTTCTCATTGACCTCGAAGAGCTCACCCGACATCATCTTGTTGCTGTCGTTGGGCGAGATGGAGAAAATGGTCTGCTGGATCACCTCTTTTAAGGTGAACTGGGACAGACAAATGTATTTATCGCGCTCAATATAGGGAAGGTAGGCAAATTCCTCGCCGTCACGGCCCTGGATGTTGAATACGGAGTTCTCGCATCGGATGGTGGTGTTGAACCGCTCGTCGCTCTCAATGGAGACAACGGCGGAGCTTTCGCTGGAAACCCTTCTGGTGATCTCGGAGAAGAGCTTCGCATCCAGAGCGATTTTGCCGTGTTCCAGGATTTCCCCGGCTACCGTAGTCTCGATTCCCAGTTCCATGTCGTTGCCGGTGAGTTTAATTTCGCTCCCGCTGGCATCGATGAGGATACATTCCAATATAGACATGGTGGTTTTTGAGGGAACTGCCTTCAGTACAATATTAATTCCGTTGACAAGCGCATCTTTTTGAAATCTCAGCTTCATAATTGTTGATAACTTCCTTTCTGACTTGGTGTGAATCTTGGTTGCCTTTACGATATAAAATAAAGAGTAATTTTTCGTCGAAACCGTAGTAGGGGTTGTGGGTTTGTGTAAAAGTACCTGAACCCCTTAAAATATATGGACAAGCAGGTGTGAACCGGGCTGTGGAAATCTCGGTTTTTTTGGAAGGATAACTTGAGGTTTATCCACAAGGCCTTCAAAATGGTTTTTAGGGTTAAAATGCTCGCATCTCGCATCCACAGCTCGTCCACATGGTTTTCACAGGTTATTGTGGATTGATTTTCTTCTTTAGGATCTCGATCGTATTCTTCAGCGTCTCGTCTTTCAAGAGGTCCGCTGTGATTTTATCGGCTCCGTGTATGACGGTGGTGTGGTCGCGCCCGCCAAGAAACCGGCCAATGGTCTGAAGGGGAGTGGCCGTCATATTGCGGCAGAGATACATAACGATCTGCCGGGGATAGACGATTTCCTTGTTGCGCTTCTGGGAGGAAATGTCCAGGGGGGCCAGTCCGAAGTGGTCGGAGACCACCTGGATGATCAGGTCCGGTGTCACTTCCCGCTGGGCTCCGGGGGAGATAATGTCCTTTAGGGCCTCCTCGGCCAGTTCCAGGGTGATGTCGCACTTGTTCAGCCGGGAAAGGGCCACAATCTTGGTGAGAGCGCCTTCCAGTTCCCGGATATTGGACTTGATATTGGTGGCAATGTACTTGATCACTTCATTGTCGATATTATAACCTTCCAGCTCTTCTTTTTTCTGCAGAATCGCCATCCGCGTCTCGTAGTCCGGGGACTGGATGTCCACGGTCAGGCCCCACTCAAAGCGGGAGCGCAGACGTTCTTCCAGCGTCTCGATCTCCTTGGGCGGTTTATCGGAGCTGATAATGATCTGTTTTTTCGACTCGTACAGGGTGTTGAAGGTGTGGAAGAATTCTTCCTGGGTACTTTCCTTGCCGATGATAAACTGGATATCATCGATGAGCAGCACGTCGTTGTTGCGGTATTTCTCGCGGAACTCCGTGGTGGTGATGTTATTTTTGTTCCGAATCGCATCGATCAGTTCATTGGTAAAGGTCTCCGAGCTGACATAGAGGATCTTGGAGGTCGGAGTGTTCTTTAATATGAAGTGGGCGATTGCGTGCATCAGGTGGGTTTTCCCCAATCCCACGCCTCCGTAGATAAACAGGGGATTGTAAATCTCACCTGGCGACTCAGCCACGGCCAGGGCAGCGGCGTGGGCCAGGTTGTTGTTGGAGCCCACCACAAAGGTGTCGAAGGTGTACTTGGGATTCAAGTTGGCGCTCTGAATCACGTCCGGGCTGACGGAGGTATTGTTTTTCTCGATCAGCTGCGGCTCTGTGGAAAGGTTGGCCTCGGCCAGCTGATCCTCCAGCTTGAATTCAATTTCACACTCCACTCCGAGGAATTCGGAGATTGCGACCTTCATGAGCAGGCTGTATCTGCGCTTTACATAGGCTAAAAAGGTCTGTTCCGGGACAATGATGGTCACGGTATTGTTCTTAAATGAGTACGGCTTTAAGGGTAACAGCCACGTCTTAAAGGAGATATCGCTTATCTCATGTTCTTCTTTCAGATTTAATAGGATCTGCTCCCAATTTTTCTCAATTATATCGATCATTTTCAGTCTCCTAAACCTCTATTGCAAAATAGCCCAATCTAAAACTATTGTATACTAAAGAAAGAATATTTTCAATGAAAAAATACAAATGCTGTGGATAAGTCGGAGTATTTGGAAATAAATAGGTGCATTTCTGTGGATAACTCTGTGAATCGGTTGGGGAATTTTTGTTGGCAGGCTGTGGACGGAAGGTTTGTCCACAAAGATGCGAATTGGATAAACAGGAGTTTTACACAGCGGGGAAAACTTTGGAAAATCTGGGATTTCAGATGCGCGATGTGGAAATATTCAGATGCAATCCACAGTTATCCACATGTTATCCACAAATTGTGGATAATATTATGTAAATTAACAAAAATCCATTGACTGAGCGGTGGATTACCTTTATAATCAGGGCGTGATATTGCATTGTATCTTATTAATTAAGAACAGTAGCAAGGAGGAAAAAAAATTGAATAAGAGAAAAAAAGACACCCGCTGGCTTGCAAGTGTCGCACTTATGATGGCGGTGGTCATCCTGTTGGCGAATACGCCCCTGGGAATGATCCAGCTGCCGGTAATCAAGGCGACAACCGTGCACATCCCTGTCATTTTAGGTGCCATACTGCTGGGGCCGTTGGCAGGCTGTATCCTGGGGGCGACCTTTGGCGTTTGCTCGTTAATCAGCAACACCATGGCGCCGACCTTGTTATCCTTCGCCTTTTCTCCGTTTTTGAGCATGACCGGAATCCCCGGGGCGCTGAAAGCGGTGTGGGTATCCGTGGGCTGCCGGATTATGATCGGTTTGGTGGCCGGATGGCTCTGGATTCTGCTCAAAAAGGTGAAGCTGAATCCGGTTATCGCGCTGCCAATTACTGGATTTGTGGGAGCTCTGACCAATACGGCATTTGTGATGGGGAGTATCTACAAGCTGTTTATCAATGAGTACGCGCAGGTGAAGGAAGTTGCTATTGACGCGGTTTGGGGCCTCATTATGGCGACCGTGACCGCATCCGGGATTCCGGAGGCGATTGTGGCGGCAATTCTGGTGGCAATAATCGGAAAAGTGCTGATAAATATCGTAAAAATCGCTTGACGTAGCGCGGTTTCTTCTATATAATTGAGAAGATGTTTAATTATACTAGTCTAAATGTGTGTTTTCACATTGCCAGATAAGTTGATTGATAGGAGGTGCATGGGACTCATGAAGATGACATTTCAGCCTAAGAAAAGACAGAGAGCTAAAGTTCACGGTTTCAGAGCGAGAATGAGCAGCGCAGGCGGCAGAAAAGTGTTAGCTGCCAGAAGAGCAAAAGGCAGAGCCAGACTGAGCGCATAATTGAAAGCATTGAGACATAGGCCACAGAATCTTGTGGCCTTTTATTGAATGTAATGGAAATGGCCCGCTGGCGGGCCATTGCGCGTTACGGGCAAAGTTTTAACATTCAGATGCGAGGAGTTTCATATGAAACGATTTCCGTCCGTGAAAAAGAACGGCGAGTTCCAGAAAATTTACAGGGGAGGAACTTCGCATGCAAACCGTTTACTGGTCATGTATGTGATGAAGAATGGGGAAGAATCGAACCGGATTGGCATCTCGGTGAGCAAGAAAGTGGGCAACAGCGTTGTCCGCCATCATATCACAAGACTGTTGCGGGAGATATTTCGTTTGAATGAAGACAGGATTCAGACTGGGTTAAACATCGTTGTGGTGGCCAGAGTGGCTGCCAGGGATTCGGATTACAAACATTTGGAGAGTGCGTATCTGCACCTGTGCGGACTGCATAACATTAAAAAAGAATCGAAGTGAACTTATTATGGTAGCAAAGCTGCTGATTTTTCTTGTGCGGGTGTACCAGAAGTACCTCTCGCCTCTGAAAATAAGAACTCACTGTATTTACACACCGACATGCTCTCAATACGCCGTTGAGGCATTACAAAAGTACGGTGCGTTAAAGGGTACATGGTTGGCCTGCAAACGGATACTGCGCTGTCATCCCTTTGCAGAAGGCGGTTATGATCCAGTTCCGTAGAAAAAGGGAGCCGCAAACAGGCGCGCTCGTAAGGAGGTAGCTCATTGAATAGTTTAGTTGGCGCAGTATTGTTGACAAAAACAGGTGGGGTTTTGGGACCGATTGGTGACATACTGGGGTGGATTATGGATTTGCTGTTCCGGTTCACCAGTATGTTTGGGATTGTGAATATCGGTCTGTGTATTATTTTATTTACGTTGGTGACGAAGCTTCTGATGATTCCGCTCACCATCAAACAGCAGAAGTCGTCCAAGCTGATGGCGGTTATGCAGCCGGAGCTGACGGCGATCCAGAAGAAGTATAAGGGCAAAGAGGGCGACCAGAAGGCCATGATGATGATGCAGACGGAGACCAAGGCCGTTTATGAGAAGTACGGTACTTCCATGACGGGCGGCTGCCTTCCGATGCTGATCCAGCTGCCGATCATCTTCGCGCTGTACCGCGTGATCTACAATATTCCCGCGTACGTGCATTCCGTGCGGGGCTATTATGAGATGGTGATCGCCAACCTTCCGGCAGGTTTCCAGAGCAACCAGACCTTTATGGAACTGGCCAGCAGCAGTAAAATGCTGTCCGGAGCTGATTTTACGGATTTGAACAAGGTAATTGATTTATTATATACGTTTACCGGAAAACAGTGGGATGTACTGGTAAACGCTTTCCCGCAGGTGGGACAGGCTGTTACGGAGTCCGGGGACAGCGTGGTAAGCGCCATTGAGCGGATGCAGACCTTCTTTGGCCTGAACATCGCATATACGCCCATGCAGGTAATCGGCAATTTCTTCAGCCATGTGGACGGAACCACCGTGTTTGCACTGATTGCGGCTCTGGCGATCCCGCTGCTGGCCGGCGCCAGCCAGTGGTACAGCTCCAAGCTGATGATGGCGACCACCCAGAGTCCGCAGGGCGACGAGAACCCCGGCGCCAACATGATGAAGTCCATGAACGTGATGATGCCGTTGATGTCCGTATTTTTCTGCTTTACCTTTGCAACCGGTATCGGACTTTACTGGGTGGCACAGAGTGTGTTCACCATTATCCAGCAGGTTGGAATCAACTCTTACTTAAAGAAGGTTGACATCGACGATCTGGTTCAGAAGAACGTTGAGAAGACCAACAAAAAGCGCGCCAAGCGCGGACTGCCTCCCACCCGCGTGGGCAACGTGGATGAGATGATGCAGAAGATGCAGGAAAAAGAGAGCCGCGAAGAGAGCAAGAGAATGGAAAAAATTGCCAAAACCAAAGCGCTGGTGGAGGAGAACAAGAACTACTATAACGCGGATGCGAAAGCAGGCAGCCTGGCTTCCAAGGCAAATATGGTAGCGAAGTACAATGAGAAGCATGAAAAGGGCGGCAAAAAATAAGAGGGGGTTCTGAATATGGATATGTTAACATTTTCGGCTAAGACTGTAGACGAAGCGGTCACGAAAGCATTGATTGATCTTGGAACCACCAGTGATAAACTGGAATATGAGGTAATTGAGAAGGGAAGCGCCGGATTTTTAGGCATTGGCGCCAAGCCCGCGATTATCAGAGCCAGGAAGAAAGAGTCCATTCAGGACAACGCCGTCGATTTTCTCGCGCAAATCTTCGATGCGATGAACATGCAGGTGACCATCGCCGCAGCGTTCAACGAGGAGGAGAAGGAACTGTCCATCACCCTGGAGGGCGACGACATGGGGATTCTGATCGGCAAGAGAGGACAGACCCTGGATTCCTTACAGTATCTGGTCAGCCTGATTGTGAACAAGAACAGCGACGGTTACCTGAGAGTGAAGCTGGATACTGAGAATTACCGCGAGAAGCGCAAAAAAACGCTGGAAACTCTGGCGAAGAATATCGCGTACAAGGTAAAGCGGACCAAACGTCCGGTGTCCCTGGAGCCGATGAATCCCTACGAGCGCAGAATCATCCACGCGGCTCTGCAGAACGACAAGTACGTTCTGACCAGAAGCGAGGGCGAGGAGCCCTTCCGCCATGTGGTGATCGCGCTGAAGAAGGAGGTTCCGGTGAAGCGCGAGCGCTATGACAAGAGCCGGACAAGCCGTTACGGCAAGAGCGGCGGCGGATATCGTTCCGAGCGGGAACACCGCTATGATCGCTCCGAGCGCTATGGCAGGTCTGAGAACACGGCTGTGAAGGCGGCTGAGGTTTCCTCTGAGGAACCTGAGATTTCGTCTGAGGAAGAGTAAGGATTAGTTGATGGAAGAGGCTGTTGCAGAAGCGACGGCCTCTTTTGGGATAAACGGGCGTCTATTTTATAGTGGGAGAGAAGATTATGAGAACGGATACCATAGCGGCCATCGCCACGGGCATGAGTAATTCCGGGATCGGGATTGTGCGGATCAGCGGCGGGGAGGCATTTGCGGTCATAGACCGCATCTTTCGGAATAAGGCCGGAAAGCCGGTGAAGCTCAGCCAAGAGCGGTCCCATACCGTGCATTACGGGTTCATATACGATGGGGACGAGCGGGTGGACGAGGCGTTGGTCATTCTGATGAGGGGACCCAGGAGTTTTACGGCCGAGGATACCGTGGAGATTGACTGCCACGGCGGCGTGCTGATGGTAAAAAAGATTCTGGAAACCGTGATCCGCTATGGAGCCAGGACAGCGGAGCCGGGGGAATTTACGAAACGGGCGTTTTTGAACGGCCGCATCGATCTGTCCCAGGCGGAAGCGGTGGCGGATGTGATCAATGCGAAAAATGATTATGCCTTGAGAAATTCCGTGGGCCAGCTGGGCGGTTCGGTATCCAAAAAGATAAAGGAGCTGAGGGCAGGGATTCTCTACCAGATCGCGTTTATCGAGTCCGCGCTGGACGATCCGGAGCACATTTCCCTGGATGGATTTGCGCAGAGCCTGCGCGCGGAGATTGAGGAGATGACGGAGCAGGTGGAGAAGCTGATCCGCTCCGCAGACGACGGCAGGGTGATGACTGAGGGTGTGAGAACCGTGATTCTGGGTAAGCCAAACGCCGGAAAATCTTCTTTGATGAACGTGCTCATCGGGGAGGACCGGGCCATTGTGACGGAGATCGCCGGAACCACCAGGGATACGCTGGAGGAACACATCTACCTTCAGGGAATCAGCCTGAACGTGGTGGATACCGCCGGGATACGGGACACCGAGGACGTGGTGGAAAAGATCGGCGTGGACCGGGCCATGAAGGCGGCCAGGGAGGCGGATCTGCTGATTTATGTGGTGGACGGTTCCACTCCGCTGGATGAAAATGACCGGGAGATCATGGACTTTATCCGGAGTAACAGCGGGGAAGGCGGGAAAAAAGCCATTGTGCTGTTAAATAAGACGGACCTTGAGACCTGCGTGGACGCGGGCGTGCTGGAGCGGGAGACCGGATGCGTGGTGATCCCCATTTCCGCAAAGGAAGAGCAGGGGATTGAGGCTCTGGAGCAGGAGATCAAGCAGATGTTTTACCACGGAACCCTGTCTTTTAACGACGAGGTGTATATTACCAGCGTCCGCCACAAGGAAGCGCTGGGCAGAGCCAGGGAAAGTCTGGAAATGGTGAAATGCAGCGTGGAGCAGGGATTGCCTGAGGATTTTTATTCCATTGATCTTATGGATGCCTATGAACAGCTGGGGTTGATCATCGGGGAAGCGGTGGATGACGATGTGGTGAATGAGATATTTGCCAAATTCTGTATGGGAAAATAAATCCGGCGGGCTGCGTTGGGCAGACGGGCGCGGGATTTTTGGATCGAGAGTGAAAGAAGGACAGGTTATGCCATATTTGGAAGAGACATATGATATTGTAGTGGTAGGAGCGGGCCACGCCGGATGCGAGGCGGCTTTGGCCTGTGCCAGACTTGGAATGGAGACCATCATGTTCACAGTCAGCGTGGACAGCATCGCGCTGATGCCCTGCAATCCCAACGTGGGCGGCAGTTCCAAGGGCCATCTGGTGCGCGAGCTGGACGCCCTGGGCGGCGAGATGGGGAAGAACATCGACAAGACATTTATCCAGTCAAAGATGCTCAACGAGTCCAAGGGGCCTGCGGTTCACTCCCTGCGCGCCCAGGCGGACAAACAGGAGTACAGCCGCCAGATGCGAAGAACTCTTGAAAATACGGAGCATCTGACGGTCCGGCAGGCGGAGGTGTCCGAGCTTGTGGTGGAGGACGGAGTGATCAAAGGGGTGAAAACGTTCTCCGGGGCGGTGTACCGTGCCAAAGCGGTGGTGCTGTGTACCGGCACTTACCTGCGCGCCCGATGCATTTACGGGGATGTGAGCAATCCCACCGGACCAAACGGGCTTCAGGCGGCCAATCACCTGACCGAGTCGCTGAGAGCCAACGGCATTGAGATGTTCCGGTTTAAGACCGGAACTCCGGCCAGGGTGGACAAGCGGAGCATCGATTTCTCCAGGATGGAAGAGCAGTTCGGGGATCAGCGGGTGGTGCCGTTTTCATTTTCCACGGACCCGGAGAGCGTGCAGAAGGATCAGGTGTCCTGCTGGCTGACCTACACCAATGAGGAAACCCATCGGATTATCCGGGAGAATCTGGATCGTTCCCCGTTGTTTTCCGGGGCCATCGAGGGGACGGGCCCCAGGTACTGTCCGTCCATTGAGGACAAAGTGGTCAAATTTCCCGACAAGGGGAGACATCAGGTGTTTGTGGAGCCGGAGGGGCTTTACACCAATGAGATGTATCTGGGCGGCATGAGCAGTTCTCTGCCGGAGGATGTGCAGTACGCTATGTACCGCACGGTTGCGGGGCTTGAGAAGGTGAAGATCGTGCGCAATGCTTACGCCATTGAGTACGATTGTATCAATTCCCTGCAGCTCAAGGCTACACTGGAGTTTAAGAAGATTGGAGGTCTGTTCTCAGGGGGGCAGTTTAACGGCAGCTCCGGCTATGAGGAGGCCGCGGTTCAGGGATTTATGGCCGGTGTGAACGCGGCAATGAAGATTATGGGAAAGGAGCAGATCGTTTTAGACCGTTCCCAGGCGTATATCGGGGTTCTGATCGACGATCTGGTCACAAAGGAGAACCATGAGCCTTACCGGATGATGACCTCACGGGCGGAATACCGTCTGCTGCTGCGTCAGGATAACGCGGATCTGCGGCTGCGCGGGATCGGGCATGAGATCGGCCTGGTGAGCGATGAGGAGTATGAACGGATGCTCGCAAAGAGGCGGCAGATCGAGGAGGAGATCCGGCGGCTGGGGAAGGTGAATATCGGGGCAGGGGATTTGGTTCAGAACTTCCTTGAGGAACACAACAGCACGCTGTTAAAGTCCGGAATCACCCTGGCTGAGCTGGTAAAGCGGCCGGAGCTGAACTATGGGGTGTTAGCGTGTCTGGACCCGGACCGGCCGGAGCTTCCGGAGGATGTTCAGGAACAGGTGAATATTGAGATTAAGTATGAGGGTTATATCAAGCGCCAGATGCAGCAGGTGGCCCAGTTTAAGAAGCTGGAGGGCCGGAAGCTGCCGGAGGCCTTTGAATATGGGCAGGTGAAGAGCCTGCGCCGGGAGGCGGTTCAGAAGCTGAATCAGGTGCAGCCCGCCACAGTGGGACAGGCGTCCCGTATTTCCGGGGTTTCACCGGCGGATATCTCAGTGCTTCTGGTCCATTTGGAGCAGATGAAGGGAAAGGAATCAGGTAAGGAAGAATGACGGATCGTTTTGCAGATCAGATGAAGCGGGAGGCGGGAGAGCTGGGGATTGCCTTGAACGGTGGGCAGCTGGAACAGTTTTTCCGTTATTACGAGCTTCTTGTGGAGCGGAACAAGGTGATGAACCTGACCGCGATCACAGAGGAGCAGGATGTGGTGACAAAGCATTTTACAGACAGCCTTTCCCTGGTGAAGCTGATGGGGGCGGAGGCGTTTGCGGGTAAAACGCTGATGGATGTGGGAACCGGGGCCGGTTTTCCGGGGATTCCGTTAAAAATCGCGTTTCCGGAGTTGAATGTGACGCTGCTGGACTCCCTGAACAAGCGGGTTCGGTTTCTGATGGACGTGTGCGAAGAGCTAGGGCTGAAGGATATCACCGCAGTTCACGGCAGAGCGGAAGATTTTGGAAGAAATTTACAATATCGGGAGCAATTTGATCTGTGCGTATCCCGCGCGGTGGCGAATCTGGCTTCACTGTCTGAATATTGTATGCCGTTTGTGAAGGTTGGGGGTTATTTTGTGCCCTACAAGTCCGGCGAGATCGAAGAGGAGCTGGAAGCGGGAAAACGGGCGGTGAAGATTCTAGGCGGTGAGGTAGAAGGAGTGGAGAAATTTACGCTTCCGGGCGCGGATGCGAGCCGCTCTTTGATTCGCATCCGAAAAATAAAGGGGATTTCCGGTAAGTATCCGCGCAAAGCGGGGCTTCCCACAAAGGAACCGTTATATTGATAATAAAATATTATAGATAAATAAAGAATAATAACTTTACGTTATCTACACTTCATGATATACTTGTCACCAGCTGAAACAGGCAAATTATGGTAAAAAAATGGAGGACAAGGAAATGGAACGAGTGAGAGAGCGTTGGCGAGGGGTGCTGCTGTGTTTTTGCATTGCAGTGCCCTGTTATTTTTTTGGCAAAGTTGTGCCGATTATTGGAGGACCGGTATTTGCAATTTTAGGTGCAATGGGACTGGGGACTATGCTGCGGAGCAGGGGCAACCGGCTGGAGCGGGAACAGAGCGGAATTAAGTTTACCTCGAAAGTGATTTTGCAGGCTGCGGTGGTATTGCTGGGATTTGGCATGAATCTGGGAAGCGTGCTGGAGACCGGAAAGGGATCGCTGCCGATTATTGTGAGTACGATATCCATCTCTCTGATTGTGGCATATGTTCTTCAGAAGTTTTTGAAAGTATCGCCTAAGATCGCAACGCTGGTGGGTGTGGGATCATCCATCTGCGGCGGATCGGCGATTGCGGCGACTGCGCCGGTGATCGGTGCGGACGACGAAGAGATCGCCCAGGCAATATCCGTTATTTTTTTGTTTAATGTGATTGCGGCCCTGGTATTTCCGGCATTTGGAAGCGCGCTGGGGTTGAATGACGCACAGTTTGGCATGTTTGCCGGAACGGCGATCAACGATACTTCCTCTGTGACAGCGGCCGCTGCGGCCTGGGATGGTATTCATGGAAGCAATACGTTGGATACCGCTGCGATCGTTAAGATGACCAGAACCCTGGCGATTATCCCCATCACCGTTGTGTTGGCTTTTGTGAGGGCAAAGAAAGAGGAGAGCGCGGAGAGTGTAAAGCTGAGTAAGGTATTCCCGATGTTTGTGTTATACTTTGTAATCGCATCTGTGATTACCACGGTTTGCGGGCTTCCGGTTTGGCTGGTTGGGGGACTAAAAGATGCCAGCAAGTTTTTAATCATAATGGCGATGGCTGCCATCGGCGTAAATACAGATTTGGTAAAACTGGTGACAACCGGGGGAAAGCCGATTTTTATGGGAATTTGTTGCTGGGGAGCAATTACCGGAGTGAGTTTGCTGGGAATTTAATGATAGAATAGAATGTGGGAATGATAGAGAAATCCGACGGGCTTTCTCTATTTTTTTGCGTTTGAATGGGTGGGAGAGGAGAGTGGTGGAAAGAAGGACGTGCTTTGCGCGCATGCGTTGGCTGGCCCGCCGGGGAGTGTTTTTTATGATTTGAGGATTCAAAATGGGCTGATGTTTTTCGATGTATCTTGGGAGGGAGAATCGAATGACTCAAATCTGTAATGGAAACACTCGCCATGGGGCCAGCGTATGTTTGTTGTTTTATTCGATATAGGAGTCTCGCATCAGGGCAATTTCTGCCGCGTAGCCATCCAGATCATTTGGGGTTTCTAAATAGTAAGGCAGGTTGCGCAGAGCAGGGTGGTTGATGATACGAATCAGGGCTTCTAAAGGAATATGACCGGTGGTGAGGGTGGCGTGCCGGTCCTTGTGAGCGCCCAGTGGATTCTGGGTATTGTTCAGGTGAATTGCCTTTAATCGGGAAAGGCCGATGGTTCGGTCAAATTCATCCAGCACCTCATCCAGGTGGTTGGCAATATCATATCCACCGTCCCAGACATGGCAGGTATCCAGACAGACCCCCATTTTCTGGTTGAGCTCTACACGGTCCAGTATTTCACGGAGTTCCTCGAAACGTCCGCCCACCTCGCTGCCTTTCCCCGCCATTGTTTCCAGCAGAACGGTGGTGGACTGATCGGGGGTGAGAATCTCATTTAGCATCTGCGAAATATAGGTAATTCCCACTTCCACTCCCTGTTTTACGTGGCTTCCCGGATGAAAGTTATACATATTTCCCGGAGTGTACTCCATACGGGCTAAATCATCCGTCATGGTGCGCTTCGCAAAATCTCGGATATTTTCGTCTGCGGAGCAGGCGTTTAGCGTGTAGGGGGCGTGGGCCAGGATTGGGGTGATGTCCTGGGCGTTTGCGGTGGCCTGGAATCGGGCCACGTCTTGGGGATCGATGGCTTTTGCGTTGCCGCCCCGCGGGTTTCGGGTGAAAAATTGAAATGTGTTAGCCTTTATTTTCATCGCATCCTTGGCCATGGCCTCGTAACCTTTGGAGGATGACAGGTGGCAGCCAATTCTCAGCATAGATTCGGTTCCTCGTCTTTCTTTTGGGTGGTTTACAGTTGAAAAATGGTTCGGGTGAGAGATTGGTCAGCCGAACCATTGGATGTTTCACGTGAAACATTTTGTCAGGAAAAATAAGTTTGAATTGCCTTTAGTACCTCGCCCGGTTTTTCAAGCTGAGGTAAGTGCTTGGTGTTGGCGATCAGGGAATACTCGATAATTGGATTCATTTCTTTATACTCGTCAAAGCGTTCCTGAATCGATTCTTCTCCGTCACCGCCCAAGAGATAAATGCTGTTGTCAATTTTTTTCAGCGCGTTGACAATGTTACATTTTGTGTAGTGGCAACGGACGCTGGCATACACAGACTTGGGAGACTCACCTAAGTGAGCCGCTTCATGGTATGCGTCTAACATAGAGGTCCTGACCATGTAGGGATTGTAGAAACATGTTGCTTTTAATTCTTCGGTCAAAGACTTGCGGCTGGTGGCGATGTGATAGAGCAGCGTACCAGCGATGGGCAAGTCCAGCATAAACTTGTAGAGCTTGGCGTGTCTGCCGGAGACCTGACTGCAGGCCAGAAGGCTGTCGGGATTAATAAACATCAGCCGGTCAAAGAGTTCGGGACTATTGCCGCAGGCCATGACAGCCAGAGCCGCAGAAGCGCCGGTTGCGATCACATCGGTGCGGTGGCCGATTTCTGATTTAATAAAATCGGAGATCAGCTGTACATAGAGGTAGTTGGTATAAGTCAGGTTCGGTTTCTCCGAGCGGCCGCAACCCAGCAGATCGATGGTGTACACCGTATATGTTTCCGCCAGCCGTCCGGCAATAGCCGTCCACTCGTAGCCGCTGCTGGAAGGGGTCAGGTCATGAACCAGCAAGAGAGGTTTTCCAGTTCCCGCTTTTGTATAATGAATATTTCCCAATCTCCATTTGTAGCAAAGAGATTCTGTGTCACTGAGTACATTTTTAGATGTTGCACTGATTTTGATCGCTTTATTGATCAGAGCGGTGGCGGTGGCAGCACCTGCGGAGAGTATGAGTAATGTAAGCAATTTATTTCTGGTTTTCATGTATCGACGCTCCTGACTGTTTATTACGAAATACAGTGAATAAGTGTTCTTTCTTATTATAATACAAGCGGTTATTTTATACAACGGGGTAGTAAATTAATTTATTCTTAATGTTTCACGTGAAACATCTTTTAAAAAATCCAACATTCTGCTATTTTCCAATAGGAAAATATGGTACGGTGTGTTATAATCACTGTTAGCGGAAAATATAGAGCAGTTCGCGGTTACTCTGTCCGCGTGTATAATCTGATCAATCGGCGATACATATTCTATATAGTCCTTTCAGAAAGGAAATCACAAATGGCAAGAATTATTGCAATTACGAATCAGAAGGGCGGGGTTGGTAAAACGACCACGGCTATTAATCTTTCGGCCTGTCTTGCGGAAGCCGGACAGCATGTTCTTTTGGTGGATTTTGATCCCCAGGGAAATGCCAGCAGCGGGCTGGGGCTGGAGCGTGAAGACATTGAAAATACAGTGTATGATCTGTTAACGGAAGAGGTCACGTTTGAGGAGTGCCGCATCGCGGAAATTCAGAAAAATCTGGACATTCTTCCCTCGGATATGAATTTGGCGGGAGCTGAGATTGAATTTCAGGAGATCGAGGACAAGGAAAAACTGTTGCGCAGTTATTTGGAGAAGATCAAGGATGATTACGACTTTATCCTGATTGATTGTCCGCCGTCCCTGAATATTCTGACCATCAACGCGCTGACGGCGGCCGATACGGTGTTGGTTCCCATCCAGTGTGAGTATTATGCGCTGGAAGGGCTTGGACAGGTTTTAAAGACAGTGGATCTGGTAAAGCGCAAACTGAACCCCGGCCTGGAGTTGGAGGGGGTTGTGTTTACCATGTATGATGCGCGGACAAACCTTTCACTGGAGGTTGTTGAGAATGTTAAGAGCAATCTGAACAGGACAATTTACAAGACAATTATCCCGCGAAATGTCCGTCTGGCCGAAGCGCCCAGCCATGGAATGTCGATCAATCAGTATGATACACGGTCTACTGGGGCGGAGAGCTACCGGATGTTGGCGGCGGAAGTTATGAGTAGAGGAGAAGATTTGTGATGGCAAAAAAGGGTTTAGGGAAAGGTCTTGGCGCCATTTTTGGTGAAGATATTATTAAGGAAAGTGAAAATGAAGCGGTTAAGGCCGCAGTCAGAAGAAAGAAGGCTGCTGCTGCGGAGGAAGGAGCCGTCGAAACAGTGGAGGAGAATCCTACCGGCAGATTGATGGTGAAGGTTGCGCTGATCGAGCCAAACAAGGAGCAGCCCCGCGTGGATTTTAACGAGGAACAGATGGCGGAACTGGCAGAATCGATCAAAAAGCGAGGTGTTCTTCAGCCTTTATTGGTTCAGAAAAAAGGCGCTTTCTACGAGATTATCGCCGGAGAAAGGCGCTGGAGAGCTGCCAAGATGGCCGGATTGAAGGAAGTTCCCGTAGTGGTGGGAGAGTACAGCCGTCAGGAGAGTATGGAGATCGCGCTGATCGAGAACGTACAGCGGGCAGATTTGAATCCCATCGAGGAAGGAAGGGCTTACCAGCAGTTGATTCAGGAATTCGGGCTGAAGCAGGAGGAGATCGCAGAGCGGGTGGCCAAGAACCGGACCACGGTAACCAATGCCATGCGGCTTTTAAAGCTGGACGAGGCGATTCAGGATTTGGTGATCAATAATATGATTTCCAGCGGTCACGCCAGAGCGTTGTTGGGGTTGGATGACAAGGAACTGCAGCTGAAGGCGGCCAAGATGATCGTGGACGGCGGCCTAAGCGTCCGGGAAACAGAGCGCCTGGTCAAGAGAATGGCGCGGGAAGCTGGGGAAGAAGAAAAGCCCAAGAAGGAAGAGAACAGTCTCAATCTGATCTACCAGAACCTGGAAGAGAGAATGAAAACCATAATGGGGACTAAGGTTACAATCCACAACAAGGACAAGAACAAAGGGAGAGTTGAGATTGAGTATTACTCAGAGGCGGAGTTGGAACGGATTGTGGAGATGATCGAGTCAATCCGGTAAATAACGCAGCTGTTCAGTGATTCCGTGCAGGTGCTGGGTCTGATGACAGGAAGCGGGCAGGGGAGCGGCTGGATAGTCATTTGTATACAATATATGGGGATGGGAAATGAGACAAAAGACATAAAGGAGATTTGCGTACAATGGAAAACAGCATTTTGAACCTATTTCCGATTGATCCGGCATATATTATCATTGCCCTTTTGGTTTTGGTAGTCGTACTGCTGATTTTGGTAATAGTTGCTCTTGCAAAAATCGGAAAATTAAACCGCAAGTATGACTATTTTATGCAGGGAAAAGACGCGGAAACGCTGGAGGATGTGATTTTAGACCTGATTGATGAAATCCGCAGCCTGAAGGCCGAAGACCGCGCTAACAAAGACTCGATGCGAACCTTGAACCGGAATTCGCGTGCGTCCCTTCAAAAAGTAGGAATTGTGAAGTATAATGCGTTTAAAGGGATGGGTGGAAATCTCAGCAGTGTGGTTGCGCTGCTGGATTACACCAACAGCGGTTTTATTTTGAACTGTGTACACAGCCGCGAGGGATGTTACATCTATGTGAAGGTTGTGGACATGGGACAAACTGAAATTGTGCTTGGAAATGAGGAACAGGAGGCCCTTGAACAGGCCATGGGATACATTAAAAGAGGATAGGAAAAGATTGAATTTGGAAACGGCTGACCGGGAAGGTTGGCCGTTTTTAAATTGGAGAAGCGAGATGAGTTTATACTGTGTTTCACGTGAAAAGGTGGAAAATAGGGCAGAAATATAAAAAAACAGGGGCGAAAGCGGGAAGGCGGGCATATGATGTAATGAGAGCATAAAAAAGGAGCAACGGAATGCAGGATATAGAATATCTGATGAGCATGTATCCGTCCGGCGTAAAAAAACTTCAACGATATGTGTCGGAAGCATGTGACCGGATGGAATACAAGAATAGCCCCATGTACGATGAATTTCCGGATCATATAGTGGTCAATCAGATGTGTGACTCAATCTGTGATACCGTCATCTCGGAGGAAGGGCTGGCTCAGATTCAGAGCTTTTGGTCCATGGCTGAGAAGGACCGGTCCGATGTGGAAGGGCTGGAGCTGAAACAAGAGATGAGCCGCCTGGAAGCAATCAGTACATTGCCCGAACATTACACAGATGATGCGAAAAATTCGCAGTCCGCAAAAGCGGATACGGATTATATTGAAAAAACGGGCGAAAACAGTGAGGAATTAATGGCAGCTGAGAGGAGGCCGGGCGGGGAGGACGAGGAGCAGTTTCAAACGCAGGAACTGTGTTGGGATCAACCTATGTCAGGAACTCCGTGGCAGATGCAACAAAATCCGGCTAATATTGGGGCTGTAAACGCTACGGATGGAAATTTCGTCCGAGCCGCGGCGGGCGGAACCATGGGGCAAACGATGGGGATGATGCAGCCTGCACAGGGGATGCCTGTTGGGCCTGGGGGAACCATGCCGGGGATGCCGCCTGAGATGAACATGGGAAGGCAGTATCAGACAATGACTCAGCCTGCAAACAACGACGGGAATGCCAAGAAAGTCTGGGATTCAGGATCGGCGCAGCGTATACCGGACGGGCCAGCGGCAGGAATGAATGCCGGATGGAATGCGGGGATGCCGCAGCCAATGCAGGCAAGGCCTGGAAGCAGCTCTGGCCCGGAGTGGAGTACGGGGCCGGTGCAGCAAACTCCAAGTAATCCGAATAATTTAAATAATTCAACTAATAGAATAAATTCACCGTGGCCGGTTCAGGGGCCGATGGGAATGGGTAGTAATCCGAATCAAGGAATTCCGGCACAGATGCCGCAGGGAATGGAACAGTACCCAGGGGTGATGTTTCAGGGGAATATGAATCCGGCAAATTCCGGCGCATTTCCTCAGGGATTGGCGGGCATTGGGAACGGACAAAATTCCGCGATGCCGTTCCAACCGCAAATGGGTCAGGAAAATAAGGTATATTCGCCTAATCCAACGGTATCCCAGAACTTAGGGCAGATTTATAATGGTGGAAATATGGGAAGGATGCCGATGAATTCCAATATTGGCTTGGGACCTGAGCTGTTGTTGCAGTCTTCCATAGGACAGGAAAAACCTGTAAGTGAAATTGACAAAAAGATGGAATTGGTGGAAAACAGCGTGAGCGGTTCGACGATGGATGAGAGAGACCGTTTGAGTCGGGTTCCAGATAATGGAAATAGTAGTGGCGCGGAAGAAGGTTTTGGAAGAAATCGTGACCGCGTTGCGGTGGAGCAGGTTCGGGAGGAGGATATTTCCGATTTGGATTCAAACGCTGCACTGCGGACGCCGACAGTTGCCGGGGTAGAGTTGAGCGCAATGGAACGAATGGATGCGAATTATAGGGGGAATTCTGAGCGTATGCGAGTTAATATGGGGCCCGGGCCGGTGAGGCCGCCGCAGCCCGGCAGACCGGAGCCGCCGATGGGGCCCGGGCCGGTGAGGCCGCCGCAGCCCGGCAGACCGGAACCGCCGATGGGGCCCGGCCCGGTAAGACCGCCGCAGCCCGGCAGACCGGAACCGCCGATGGGACCCGGCCCGGTGAGGCCGCCGCAGCCCGGCAGACCGGAGCCGCCGATGGGGCCCGGGCCGGTAAGGCCGCCGCAGCCGCCCCGCCCCCCGCAGCCACCACGTCCGCCGCAGCCGCCCCGCCCGCAGCCGCCGCGTCCGCCGCAGCCGCCGCGTCCGCCGCAGCCGCCCCGCCCACCGCAGCCGCCGCGTCCGCCGCAGCCCCCATATCCCCAGCCGCCGCGGCCGCCGCAGCCGCCGCGTCCGCCGCAGCCGCCGCGTCCGCCGCAGCCGCCGCGTCCGCCGCAGCCGCCACGCCCGCCGCAGCCGCCGCGCCCGCCGCAGCCGCCGCAGCCGCCACGTCCGCCGCGGCCCCCATATCCCCAGCCGCCGCGTCCTCCGCACCCTCAGCCGGATCGGCCGTCGTGGCTTCGGGATATGATCAAGGTGCTGCTTTTAAATGAATTTTTTCATCGCAGGTGTAATACCAGGAACTGTCTGGTATAGCGGGAAGAGGCCGTTTTGTGGCCAGCAGCGATGAAAGGCGGGGAAATTGGGCAAAATACAGAAATTAAATAAAATTTCGAAAAGATTAAGTTGTAGTTTTTGCGGTTATTATATAAAATAGAAATAGCCCTCCGGGGTATTTGTAAAAATATGGTAGAATTAGAAATCATGGGGTTTTCGCTGAAAACCCCATGTCACACATAAAAAAGGACCGTGCACAAACTATGAAACGAACGTTGAAAAAAATCGGCATCCTGACAGTTGTATTTCTCATTGCGGCTGTCATCTATTTTATTGCCGCTCAGAATACCATGGAAAAAGAGAATACTGTATACACAGCAATGAACGAACCCACGCTGCCCGTGATTTATCCGGAAGTGAACGGGAAAGAGATCAACGCCATGCACGGCTATTTGCAGGATATGGAGAATCAGGCGGCCCGTGAGTCCATCACGGTGCTGCCTGAGGACCGTGCCCTGAAGCTTCGCATCAGCACTTACGGGAACACCATTTCCGGGATCAGCTACGAGGTCCGCAGCCTTTCCATGGACCGCCTTGTGGAACAGACCAAGCTGGAGTCCTGGGACAATGGGGAGGACAGCGTGTCGGTCACGCTGCCCATTCAGAATCTGCTGGCTAAAAACCAGCCCTATCTCCTGACGCTTTTTGTGAGCACAGGGGAGAAGAATATCCGGTATTATACCCGCATCGTGTGGACGGACAACCGGTACGCGGCGGACATGCTTCAGCTGGCGGAGGATTTTTCGCGCAAATCCCTGGATTACAACCAGGCCCGGGATCTGACCTCCTACCTCGAGACAAACGATAAGGAGGACAACAGCTCTCTGGGCCATGTGACGATCCGGGCCAGCTTTAACCATCTGACCTGGGACGGCCTGGATGTGGAGATGCTTGGCGAGCCGCAGGTCACCATGAAGGAGCTGGACGGCATTATGGGGCAGGTGCGGGTGAATTACCAGGTCACGGTGACCGATGAGGACGGACACAGCGATATCCTGGACGTGGAGGATAATTACTGCATGCGCTGGAACGAACAGCGCATTTACATGATGGACTATGAACGCACCGCCAACCAGCGATTTTCCGTGAGCAGCAGAAGCCTGAGCGGTAAGCGGATTCTGCTTGGCATCACCAATGACGACAGCGTGCACACAAAAAAAAGCCCCAATGCCCGCTATATTGCGTTTAAGTCCGGTCAGGAACTATGGTGCTACGACCAGAACGAGCGCCAGATCGTGAAGGTTTTCAGCTTTGAGAGCGAGCGGGACGACGGGGTCAGAAGCCGGTACGACAGCCACGACATCCGCATTCTCTCAGCTGCGGATACCGGAAATGTGACGTTTTTGGTCTACGGCTATATGAACCGGGGCGCTCATGAGGGCCATGTTGGGGTGGCGCTCTACACCTTTGACGCGGCCGGGGACACGATTCATGAGAAATTTTTTATACCCGCGGTCCGCTCCTATGAGCAGGTCAAGGCGGATGTGGAGAAACTGTCCTATCTCAGCGACAGCGGTATGATGTATCTTCTGCTGGACGGCACGGTTTACGGCATCGACCTGCGCAGCAACGAGTCCATGGTGGTGGCTCAGGGGTTGATCGAGGGCAGCTATGGGGTCAGCGAGGACGGCAGCCGCCTGGCCTGGCAGGAGGGCAGCGATATCTACCGGTCGCCCAGACTGCACCTGATGGATTTAAATACGTCCCAGAAGCAGGAGATCGCGGGCGCAGTGGACGATTATGTCCGCGTGCTGGGATTTGTGGGTAATGATCTGATCTACGGGCTGGGAAAGACGGAGGATCTCTGGACTGTGAACGGGAGAATCCGGGACCTGCCGATGTACGCCATGTATATTGTGGGCTCCGACATGCAGGTAGTGAGCCAGTATGAAAAGGACGGAATTTATATTTCCGGCGTAAATGTGGAGGACGGCCGGATTCACATGCGGCAGCTGGCAAAGGTGTCGGATCGGGACTATGTGTTCCAGAACAACGATACCATTGTGTGCAATGAGAAATTCGGTGCGGACCCCTTAAACGGAATCGGATGGTTCGCATCCCAGGATAAGGGAAAGCTTTATTTTGTCCAGGCGGACCAGGAGCTGCAGGAAACCAAGGTTCAGGCCCGCGCGCCGAAAACATTTTCCTATGAAAATACTGGCGCTCTGGAGCCGGTGAAGATGAGTCAGGCGGACACGCAGATGACGTTTAACGCATATGCACTGGGACATTATATCGGCTCCTCACGGAATTTCAAGGAGGCGGTGGATATGGCTTATGAGCACATGGGAGTGGTGACGGATCAGGACCAGAATCTTGTCTGGGACCGCGTGAACCGGCAGCCGATTGTGAATATCAAGGATCCCATGGCAAAGGCCGGAAAGCTGCTGCGCTATTTGAATGATTTTACGGTCAGCCAGGAGTTTGAGGGCGGGCTTTTGATGGTGGACGCCAGGGAGTGCAGCCTGAGCCAGATCCTGTATTTTATTGACAAGGGGACGCCGGTGATCGCTTACACGGGGACTGACACCTATATATTGCTGTCCGGTTACGACCAGTACAATGTAACGCTCTACGATCCGGAAACCCAGGAGAGCTGGAAGATGGGAATGAACGATGCCACCGCATATTTTGAGTCCCTGCAGAATGATTTCATCTGTGGAAAGATTGTCCAATAATCGACAAAAACGGCCTGAAAACGAGGTTTGGCGGCCCATGGGGCGGTTAAAAACAAGCCTTTTGCTTTACAAATGGGATTCTTATGGTATAATCATAAGGAGATGTAAATAAAATATGAATATTTTTTGAAGAATTTCTTTAGATGATGGAACGGTTCATATCGGTTATCTGAACTGTTGCCGGATGATTTGGCGTGACCCGGACAGATGGTGCGGGACTTTGGGCCGGATTGGATAATTGAGTATAGAGGTGTATCGATGGAACAATATGTGATCAAAGGCGGGAATCCGCTGGTGGGCGATGTGACCATAAGCGGAGCCAA